>NZ_BSOW01000015.1 GCF_030160715.1 Bradyrhizobium iriomotense | reverse complement strand
TTACCTTAACGATCGGGTGCTTCACCTGCGCGCGATCAGATTGGAACGTTGCGCGGCATCAGATTGGAATACCTGCGCGCGATCATTGGAATCCGCACGCCTTGCCCGGAACGGCAGAGACTGGCACACTTTGCTGGAGTTCTGCGGCCTGGTCGGCACCCTGATTGTCGATGAGGAAGCAATCTATGATCCACGCTCACCCAATGACCGGCTGTTGCTTGGTATGAAGGGCACCATGAGTGAGATGGAGTTGTCGATCTTCCGGCAACGGTCCGTCGAGGCCATGCGCCAAAAGGCGCGACGGGGCGAACTCCATTTGACCGTCGCCGTCGGCTACGTGAAGACGGATGACGACCGTATCGAGAAGGATCCTGATCGACGCGTCCAGGACGGCATCTTGCTCGTCTTCCGCAAATTCGCCGAGCTCCAGTCAATCCGGCAGGTGCTGATTTGGTTCAGGCAGGAGAACGTTCTCGTTCCAGCGATTGTGCAAGGTCGCGGTAAACGCCCAGTCGAATGGAAGGCACCTGTCTATCACACACTGCACCACATGCTGACGAATCCAGTGTACGCCGGCTCTTACGCCTATGGTCGGCGAGGCACACGCGTGACGATCAAGGATGGCCGCAAGCGGATCATGCGCGACACGCTCCGGCGCAATTGGAAGGATTGGGAGGTTTTGATCCACGACCATCATGAAGGCTACATTGCCTGGACTGAGTTCGAGAGGAATCAGCACCTGATCGCCGACAACGCCAATGGGAAGAGCTATATAGGTCGCGGATCCATAAGGCGCGGCGAGGCCTTGCTGCCAGGGCTATTCCGTTGCGCGCGCTGTGGCCGACGCCTGCATATCCAGTACACTGGAAAGGGCGGGAATACACAGCGATATGCCTGCCGCGGCGCGTTCGGCACCAAAGCGGCCGACAACTGTATCGGCTTCGGCGGCATGCGGGTCGATCGCGCTGTCGCCCAAGAGGTGCTCGATCGACTACAGCCTCTTGGGATTGAAGCGGCGCTAGCTGCAATGGAGGCCCAGAGCGTGCATCATTGCGACAAGCGTAAGCACATCGAGAATGCAATCCAGCAGGCTCAATACGAAGCCGCCCGGGCACGGAGGCAGTACGATGCCGTAGATCCGGATAACCGGCTGGTCGCCAGTGAGTTGGAGCGGCGCTGGAACGAGAAGTTGGTTCAACTGCGCGACTTGGAGGTCCAGCTCGAGACCCTCGAACAGACGCAGCACACGCCAGCGCTTTCCGCCGCGGATCACGCGAGGCTGATGACTCTCGGCAAGGATTTGACCAAGGCGTGGAATAGTCCCGGCGCATCCATCGAGACACGCAAGAAGATCATCAGGCTACTTGTCAAAGAGATCATCGTCGATGTCGTGGGCGATACATTGGCGCTCATCATTCACTGGCAAGGCGGCGACCACACCCAGTTGATGGTCAAAAAGAACAAGATCGGACAAACCCGCTGGACGGTCGAAGCCGATGTCCTCGATCTCATTCGCGTATTGGCAAGGCAATTATCGGACACGGCAATCGCTGCGATCCTCAATCGGGCCGGCAAGCTAACTGCACATGGTGCGAGTTGGACACGATCCCACGTCTGCAGTCTCCGGAACATCAACGGCATTCCTGTCTACCGCGAGGGTGAACGAGCCGAGCGCGCCGAAGTTACGTTGGATGAAGCCGCCGACATTTTGAAGGTGAGCCGCACGACGGCGTATCGGATGGTCAGCAGTGGCACTCTTCCGGCCCGGCAGCTGTGCAGCGGAGCGCCCTGGATTATCCAGCATGCCGACCTGCAGCGAGACGCTGTGTGCCGCGAAGCCGATGCCAGACGATCACGTCGCCCGATATCTCGAGATCCGCAGCAAAATCTCCTTCCTTTATAAGGGCATCACCAGATGAGCAGTATGAAGCGCCAACGTCGCTGCCTGCGAACAGATAGTTTTTCTTTCCCAACCCGATCGGCTTGATGCTGCGTTCGACCGTATTACTGTCGATCTCGATGCGCCCATCATTGATGAAGCGCGTCAGGCCTTCCCAATGGTTGAGGGTGTAGCGGATCGCCTTGCCAAGGCCGGATTTCTTCGAGACTTCCAGCAGTCGCGCCTCGAGCCAGTGCTTGAAGTCCTCGATCAGCGGTCTGGTGTCGGATTGTCGCGCCGCCGCTCGCTGCGTCGCTGGCAAACCGCGAATGCGATCCTCAACGGCGTAGAACGTCGCGATCCGCTGCAGCGCTTCCGCGGCAATCGGCGATTTCGTCGCGACGTGGACGTCCCAGAACTTCCGCCGCGCATGCGCGAAGCAGAACGCGGCTCCGCGCTTGGGTCCTTGTCAGCGCCTCGAAGCCTCGGCGCCTTCGACCATTGGAAGACCATGACCTTCATCGCGGTGTTGCGCTACGACCGGATCAGCGGGCCGTGGATCATCGACGGCCCCATCAAGGGGGAACTCTTCACCCTGTATGTCGAGAAGGCGTTAGCGCCAACTCTCGTAAAGGGCGAGATCGTCATCCTTTATAACCTCGGCAGTCATTGGGGCAAGCCGGCCCGCAACGCCATCGGCGCCACGGGAGCGCATTTGCTCTTCCTGCCGCCCTACAGTCCCGACCTCGATCCGCTCGATCAGGTCTTCGCCAAATTCAAACACCTGGTTGAGAGCCGCAGAGCGCGACGTCGAGGCGACCTGGCGAAAGGTCGGCGATCTCCTGGATCTCTTCTCCACCCGCGAGTGCGCCAGCTATTTCTGAAATTCAGGATATGTTTTCCGTACAAAAACAGCACGCTCTAGGACTGCGCTATCGACTTGTTTCGACCAAAGCGATACAGTTTCCAGGAAAATCCGCACGGTACGGTCTGCGGGAGCAGGCGACAGCCTCCCGCAACGCGGTAACGTGAGGTAACCTGCGTCCCCCTACGCGACCGGTGCTGTTCACTTCGCGGGCGCATACAGTGCTAGTATGTCGGCTGTAATTTTCCGCGATATCAGCTCGTTTCCATCCTCGCCATAATGCGAGCCGTCGATGTAAATTGGGCTAGCAACATCGGAAAACATATCATGTAAATCATGAATCACGTTTTGCCCCGAACTCTCATATTCTTTGACCAACTTGCTTCTCATCAGAGAGTAAATATCGTTTCTTCCTGGAAGCCGTTTCTCCGATTTTAGAAGGTGATCCTCCTCATATTTTGTCCTGTGTGTTTTATCGGACAACTGGGGCTCAAGGTAAAACAATGTTTTAAAGGATAAGCTCTCTGAAATAGCCTTTACAAACCGAACATTTCCCAGATAGACCTCTAGAGCTCCGTCGGATAGCGCATCTAATTTTTCCAAGCATCCTACGAACTTCCTTTTGCCAGTGAGCAGTCTTGTGAGCGCAAAATTTTCTAGTTTTATGGTTACACGCGCTTTTGCCTCTTTGTCAGAAGATATTCTCTCGAGGTTTGAGCTGCCAATCGGAACGCCCGGTTTTCCTTCATAACATGCGGAGAACGCGTCCATCCGTCCGCCGTAAAAGACCACCAAATCGGGGGCATTCCGCTTTCTTAATTCGAGAACGAACCGAATCAAGCTTTGAGTAGTTACATCCGCACCAACTGCATAATTTGTGACTTTAGCGCCAGTTCCCTTTTCAGCTAACTTTTTGGCGACAAGAGAGGGAATGGTGAAGTCGTCCCTAGATCCATACCCCCATAAGGTCGACCCGCCAAAAAAAAATATTCTTAACCTGGCGCTCCTATCATCGTTGATTGTCCCGGAATTCCACGTTCTTCTGATGCCTTCGTTTACATTTATGAATTTACCCGTATAGTCTGGCGCGCGTGATTGCGTATATGAAGCCCACGGGAGCGGCCAGTGTGCAGCGTCCTTGAATTCCTTGAAGTACCCTTCCGCTAAGTCGGCATTTGCATATACGTCAGCATTGGCCGCAGCCTTAGCGGCACTTACAATTTCTTCTTTGTCAGCTCTCTCGTAGTAGGAGGTCAACAATACTTCCAGACTCATCAATAAAAGAAGAGCAACACCAAGAACCACCCATATTCCGTTTAACAGGGCGGCCACCCGAATAACCCTCTTCCTCGCTCGGGTCGTTCTAAGTAACGCATCATTTGCTTCCATAGGTGTTTTCCGAAGGAGGATTTGCTCAATTTACAGACAGTCGAAAAGCTTCAGGAAATTGGGTTACTAAAGAAACGCCTCGTTTAATCGAATTCATAGCAACTACGATAGTCCTTCAGCGACGCTCTACTCTGGTCTTCCTTCCGTAAGAGCGAATTGCCGATAGCCAGCAGTTCAATTTCTGTTCCCATGAAGCAGCGGAAGGCATCCTCTGGGGTGCAAACGATCGGCTCACCTCGCACGTTGAACGAGGTATTCACGAGAACGGGGCACCCGGTCAGCTCCTTGAACTTCGATATCAATCTATGAAACCGCGGATTAGTCGTGTGATGCACAGTCTGCACTCGCGCGGAGTAGTCTACGTGTGTGACGGCTGGAATTTCCGACCGCGCGACGTTCAACTTATCGATGCCAAAGAGCTGCGTTTGCTTTTCTGACATGGGCAACTGCTTCGTGCTTATCACGTCCGCAACAAGGAGCATATATGGGCTGTCGAAATCCAGCTGAAACCATTGCGACACGTCCTCTCGTAGAACACTCGGCGCAAATGGACGAAAAGACTCGCGATACTTCACCTTGAGATTTAGCTGCTTCTGGATAGTCGGTGAGCGGGGATCGGCAATGATGGAACGGCCGCCAAGCGCTCGCGGGCCAAATTCCATCCGCCCCTGCATCCACCCAATCGCCTTACCGTCGACGAGCGCATGTACGACATTGCTGATCAGTACTTCATCCGATTCGGTTGTGAATACCGCGCCGGCCGTTCTTAGACTCTTCTCGATTTCGCGCTGACTGAACTCTGGCCCAAGATACGCGCCCTTCATGCTGTCGCCCGAATGGATGCTCCTGGGCTTTTCAAGCATGAGATGGTAGGCGCCGAGTGCTGCGCCCACTGCGCCGCCGGCGTCGCCGGCGGCCGGCTGAATCCAGATGTTATCAAAGAGCTCTTCACGCAGGAGCTTTCCGTTTGCAACACAATTAAGCGCTACTCCTCCCGCGAGGCAGAGATTTCTCTGCCCGGTTGTGGTCCGAATTTCTCTAGCAAGCTTTAGGACGACCTCCTCAGTAACGGCCTGAATGGAGGCCGCCAGATCCATCTCCCTCTGCGTCAACCGACTTTCTGGTCGTCTCGCCGGACCACCAAATAGCGCGTCGAACCGACCATTGGTCATCGTTAGTCCGGTGCAGTAATCAAAGAAGCTCATGTTCAGGTGGAATGACCCGTCCTCCTTGATGTTGATCAAATGCTCTTTGATCAGATCCAAATACTTTGGCTCGCCGTAGGGTGCCAGTCCCATAACCTTGTACTCGCCGGAGTTCACCTTGAAGCCGCTGTAGTAGGTGAACGCTGAGTACAGCAGACCAAGAGAATGCGGAAAATGGATTTCCCGGAAGACCGATAGTTCCTTTCCCCTACCGATCGCAAGCGAGGTTGTCGTCCACTCTCCGACGCCATCCATCGTCAACACCGCAGCTTCGTGAAATGGCGATGGGAAGAACGCCGACGCGGCATGACTGAGATGGTGCTCTGAAAAACGGAGTCGACTCGACCAATCAATATCATTTCCTAGCTGTTCGTTCAGCGTCTCCGAGATCAGCGTTCTTTGAAACAGCTTGTCCTTTAGCCAAATCGGCATCGACATTGCGAAGCTTTTAAATCCCCTTGGCGCGAAAGCTAGGTAGGTTTCAAATATCCGCTCGAACTTGCTAAAGGGTTTGTCGTAGAACACTACATAATCGACGTCGGCTGGACATAACCTTCCCGCGCGAAGACAGTAACGAGCCGCATAGGCAGGAAAGCCTGGATCGTGTTTTCTCCGCGTAAAGCGCTCTTCTTGCGCAGCAGCTACCAGTTCGCCGTCTGAGACGAGACAGGCGGCAGAGTCATGGTAGTAAGCTGAGATACCCAGGATATGCATTGGTCAGAACAGCACGTAAACGAAGGGTGAAATGACAGAGCCTTCTGCCAGAACGAGCAGAGCAGCTATGACAACCATGAGAACAACCAGAGGTGCGAGCCACATCTTTTTGCGAACGCGCATGAAAGCCCAGAGTTCTGTGATGAAGAGATACATATGCGTCTCAGAACTGTCGTGTGAAGGACTGACCTGTCGGACCTGGCGGGTTACGACTGATCCAGTAACTTGCTACCGGTCGTCGTTTCAAATGAAGTTCATCGCGCCCAAGTAAACGAGCGATGAAGGCGATCGGTACTAGAAGCCCGAAAAAAATGATCCCCAGAACCAGCGGGCTGATTAGCCGTCCCAGTAACTCGCCAAAGTAGAACCAGAGCAGGTTGAGCGGCGCGAGAATTCGCGGAACGGTCAATGCTATGCTGGCGAATGCGACGCTGATACCAAAGAGCGACACGTAAGCGGCAGCGATGTGTCCCTTGATGGCCGCGTATGCGCTCAACGCAAGAAATAAGGCGCAAAATGCGAGGCCGAAGCGTCGATTGGATGGCAGTTTGGCCAAGACTCTCATGCTATGCCCCTGCTATACGTTTGGCGATCATTTCTCCTCAGTTTTCTTATCGCAGCGCGTTGCGGATAGCCCTGCATGCGTCGTGCCAAAGAAGAAAATCGCTTAAGAACAATACGATCACTCTGACAGAGCGCTCTGTCTCATGTCCAACATTGTCGAAGATCCGACAACGGGTGCAGGCGTAAGCGCCTGATTGGACTGGCCAGCCGGCCACCGAAGGGACTGCGCCAGAGCGCGTTCGACGCTGCTGTCTCCTCCGCACCTTGTGCAGCGCTCGCTCGGCCACGCGTCACTGCGCACTACCGTAAGCGTAGCTCTGCGGCCTTTTAATTGACACTCGACGCTTATCTTGACCGCAGCTTGTGCTAGCGCGGCTGCCACGTTTCCGATCAATGGGCTGACGGCGCGGCGTCGAGCGCATGCCGATCGATGACGTTCGGATCGAACCGCTGTGGGCTCCAGATGCATATTTTCGTGCTCTGGAGCGTAGGACCGCCAATGGCTTCGAGGTAGTCGACGCCGGTCTCTGCTTATCGTAAGGCCCGTGTCTCCAAAGTGATCTTGGCCAAGCATGCCGTGTGAGCTGCAATAGCGGCAATGCGGCAGATTCCTCTGCAAGCATGTCGCGAGGCGATCTAAAAGCGACGACCTCCAGACCCACCGACTGAAAAAGGTTCGTGAGCCATCGACGCATCGAGGCGTCGTCCTTGACAACGAAGACGATGGCGCTTGCCGCTTCCTTGGCCTTCCTATCTTCGTGCCGCGAGTCAGAGCCTCCGGTCACGACAGGAGCTCTTTGTGCAACGGCACGGTAAAGTCTGCTTCAACGTCGCGCACAATGTCCCAGCCAGCTAAGCCGGTGGATGTGGAAACGGATGTCATGGTCGAACTGCTAAAGCACCGCCAGACGAAAGAGGCGGCAACAGATATGTTCAACCTAAAGCCACCGCGTCACATTCCGACTCCACCACCAGGCCGGCAGGTGAATGTCGCTTGGCATTGTCCGACGCCAACGAATGTCGGACATGGGACACAGACGGTCCGATCGATTGCCGTTGTATCTAAACGAATTTTGCCTTTGGCACGCATATTGCCGTGTCTTCCGCATAGAGATCACGACCGGCGATAATCGCGCGGAGCATATGGAAATGTTAGCACATTGCTTTCGGTTAGGGCCCACATCTGGCCGATACACCCCATCGTTCAAGGGCGGAATCGGCGCGCTACTTCTCGTAATCGCGGTGATGATGATGCCATGAGCTCCCATCGTAGCTTTGGCCTCACCAATCCGGCCGCGCCGAAAGTGCTCGAGCCCGAAGGCGCGATTGCGCTGCTGAAGACTGGCACGGCGGAGGCCGGTTCGCTGCTCGGATATGGCAACGGCCGTAGCTACGGTGACAGCTGCCTCAATGGACAGGGCGCGGTGGTCGACATGCGGTCAATGAACCGTATCTTGGCCTTCGATCCTGCGACCGGGCTGATCGAGGCCGAAGCGAGCGTGCTGCTATCGGACATCATCGCCCACGTCGCGCCGCACGGCTTCTTTCCGGCGGTCGTTCCAGGAACGCAGTTCGTTACGCTGGCAGGCGCGATCGCGAACGATGTCCACGGCAAGAACCATCATCGTCGCGGCACCTTCGGCGGTCATGTCGAGGCGCTGACGCTACTCACCTCGGACGGACGAACCCACCGCCTGACGAGGGGCTCGAAGTGTGGGCTTTTTGCGGCGACCATCGGCGGTATGGGGCTGACGGGTCTGATCCTCTCGGCCACCGTGCGCCTGATGCGCGTGCCCTCGCTCGACATTGAGGAGGAGATCACGCCTTTCCGCGGCCTAGATGAATACTTCGATCTCGTCGAGGCGGCCGATGCCGCCAATGAGTATGCTGTTGCCTGGACCGACCAGCTGGCCACCGGCCAGCGAGAAGGGCGCGGGCTGTTGATCAGCGGCAACCATGCCGAATACGGCGCGCGCAAGGCGGGCGCCGCGGGAATGGTGCTTGCGGTGCCGTTCCGGGTGCCCGTGAGTGTGCTCAACCGGCCGTTCCTGAAACCGTTCAACGGCGCCTATTACTGGAAGAAGAGCAAGGCGCGCGGCAAGCATAAGATCGGCTACCAAGGCTTCTTCTTCCCGCTCGATGGCATAGCCCACTGGAATCGGCTCTATGGGCCGAGAGGGCTCTATCAACACCAGAGCGTCATTCCAGAAGGTGAGGCTCGCAAGACCGTTCCGGCTTTGCTCGCTGCGGCGCGAGAGGCCGGCCACGGCTCCTTCCTGACGGTGCTCAAGCGCTTCGGCGGCATCCCTTCGCCAGGGCTCATCTCATTCCCAAGGCCGGGTTACACGCTGACGCTTGATTTTCCGAACCGCGGAGCTGAGACGCTCGCGCTGATGGAGCGGCTCGATCGAATCACCATCGAGGCCGGCGGCGCGGTAAACCCTTACAAGGACGCACGGATGGCGCCGGAGGTCTTCGCAGCCTCGTTTCCGGCCTGGCGCAACCTCGAGGCGCATCGCGACCCTGCCTTCCTGTCCGATTTCTGGCGGCGCACAGCGGTGCGGCTGTCGACGGAGGCAAGAAGGGCGCTCGCGGCTGAGCGAACGAATTCGGGTGGGAGACTTACAGCGCGAATTCATTCAAATTGAATCGCGTCATCGGTTGTTATTGGGCCGGCGGCTGAAGGCACGCCGGTGGGTGAGACGTGAAATGTATCGCTTCCTACTCTTTACGGTTCTGACGAACGCCGCTGCACAGCTCATGCTGAAATACGGCGTGATGCAGCTCGGGCCACAGTCCTTCGCTGGCCTCAACCCGATCCTGAAGATCGTACATATCGTGTTCAATGGGTCTTCCTTGGTCTCTCCACCATCGTCGTCATCTCCATGGCCTCCCGCCTCTACATGCTGTCCAAGGTGGAGCTGTCGTTCGCCTATTTGTTCCTCAGCCTGGCCTATGTGGCGGTGTTCGCCTATTTCATGTTCCGCGAGGAACTCAACGCGTTCCGCATCGCTGGCATCGGGTTCATCAGCATCGGCACCGCGCTGATCGTCCAGAGCGGCCCCAGCCACACGGAGACCACGGCGACGACGACTACTCCTGAAACCGTCAAGACAAGCGAGCTCGCACGGTGAGACACATTATTTTCGGTGGAGACGGCTTCGTCGGCCGGCACCTGGCCCCAAAGCTGCTGGCCGATGGCGAGGAAGTCGTCGTCGCCGACATCAACAAGAGTGACCTGCCGCATTATGGCAAGGTGCGTTTCGTGCGTTGCGACGTGACCGACCCAGCTTCGGTCTCGGCGGTTGGTATCAAGTCCGACGACATGGTCTACAACCTGTCCGCCAAGATGCTGTCGCCAATCCAAGTGCGCGCCAAGCGACATGAGTTCTTCTGGCCGGTCAACTATCACGGCACGGAGCACATCATTCTAGCCATGGCGAAGGTGGATGCGCCGCGGCTCGTCCATTTCACGACCGACATGATCTACGGCCACACCGTCGCGCATCCGATGACCGAGGAGCATCCGGTCCGTCCGCTTGGCGAGTACGGCTTGTCGAAGCTGAAGACCGAAGAACTGGCGGAAGAATGGCGCACGCGCGGCATGCGCATCTCGCTGTTCCGACCACGCCTTATCATCGGCCCTGGCCGGCTCGGTATTCTGGAGAAGCTGTTCAAGCTGATTGACTGGAACCTTCCGGTGCCGATGATCGGCTCGGGCAAGAACCCCTACCAGTTCATCTCCGTGTTCGACTGCGCAGAAGCCGCGCGGCTCGCCTGGAAAGCGAACGTGCCGAACGAAGCCTACAATCTCGGCTCGCTTAACCCGCCACCGGTGCGCAAGCTGCTTGGCGACCTGATCAGGCACGCACGCTCGAAATCGATCCTGCTGGGGACACCCGCCCGGGCGGTGAAGCGCACGCTCGACTTGCTCGATCTCGTCAACATGCCGTTGATGGAGCCTGAGCAGTATTTAATCGCTGACGAGGTCTGCGTGCTCGATGTCGCCAAGGGCAAGCGGGACCTGGGGTGGGTACCGCAAGACCGCGATGAGGATATGCTGATCGCGGCCTACAGCGAATACCGCGCCAAGAAGGACGGCAAGGTCGCCGCAAACACATTCCGGCCGAGTAAGAGTTTTCCGATGACCAAGTCTCCGACGAACAATGCGTGCCCGGTGGTCGAGGCGCCCGGACTGGCGCCCGCCCCAGTCGCACGGCCGGACCTGATGACGATGGAGGACGCCAAGGCGCTGTCCGTCGACAGGATGACGGACCTCTTCAAGACTCACATCAATCCCGGCCAGCTGCACTTCATGAAGCTGCTCGGCTTCCACAAGATAAAGGTCGAGCGCGCCGAGGGTATGTATTATTACGACCAAGACGGCCGGAAGATACTCGATTTCTTCGGCGGGTTCGGCTCTCTGGCGCTCGGCCACAACCATCCGCGCGTCATCGCGGCGCGGAACAAATTCCAGGAGGAGAAACGGCACGAGATTGCGATCGCCTTTATGTCGCAGTATGCGGCGGCTCTTGCACACAACCTCGCTGCCTGCTCGCCGGGCGACCTCGACATGGTGTTCTTCGGCTCCTCAGGCTCCGAGGTCATGGAAGCAGCGCTCAAGCTCGCCGAGCGCGCGATGGGACCGGGTCGGCCGAAGATCGTCTATGCCGAGAATTCCTTCCACGGGAAGACTAAGGGAACGCTCGCCGTCACTGACGGCAAGCTCTACCGTGCCGAGTTCCGGCTCAACGACAATACGGTGCGCGTGCCGTTCGGTGATATCGGCGCGGTGGAGAGCGCCTTCGACTCCGACCCACAGATCGGCGCAATCGTGCTCGAGACGATCCAGGGCGGCGGAGGCATCGTCCAGGCGCCCGCCGAATACTGGCAGAAGCTGCGTAAGCTCTGCGACCAGTACGGCATGATCTGGGTCGCCGACGAGGTGCAATGCGGCTTCGGTCGTGCCGGCCGGTTCTTTGCCTTCGAGCATTACGGCGTGGTGCCGGACATCACGGCGCTGGCGAAGTCGCTCGGTGGCGGCAAGAGCGCCATGGCCGCGATGATCGCCAGTCGCGATGTTTACATGAAGGCCTACGGCACGCCGAAGACGGCCATGATCCATGCCCAGGCAACCTTCGGGGGCATCGGCGAAGCGTGCATCACCGCGGTCGAGGCGATCAACGTCCTTTATGACGAGAACCTGATCGAAAATTCCGCAGAGACCGGCGCCTATCTGCTCGACCGACTGCGGGCGCTGCAGGCGAAATATCCGAAGATCATTAAGGAGGTCCGGGGCAGGGGCCTGATGATCGGCATCGAGTTCCAGGACTTCAGCCAGACATTGCCGGCGGCGCTGAGGTCGGTGGTCAGCATGCTCGACGATAAACTGAAGGGCTCGCTCTCCGGCTTCGTGGGGGCGCTGCTCCTGCGCGACTACGATGTGCTAGTGGCCTTCACCGAATACAACCGCAACGTCATCCGACTCGAGCCGCCGCTGATCTGCTCGTGCGACCACGTCGACACCTTCATCGATGCACTCGACAGCCTTCTCGCACGCGGCATCATCTCTATCGTGAAGGATTTCGTGAAGAGCCAGGTCGGCTGATAAGGCAAAAGGGGCGGGGGCATTGCGGAAGCCAGCGCTGGGATGGGCGGCGATCGCCGGGCCGCGCCGGTTCTATATGCCGATATCTGCTGGAAGGACTGGAGCAGCCTGGCGACGTATTTCAACTAAAAGAAGATTACGACGGATTGCTGCCGGCGGAGATGCGCGGTTGAAGCTGTGCGAGGAGGAGAAATAGCAAGCTGAAGAAACTGCTGAGTGACTATCGCTCGTCAACGCGTAGCCAATCTCTTACGGAGAGTGGCACGGAAATCTCCGCAACCACGGCTCATCCTTGTTCGGTGTCTGACAACGGTACAATGGCTGTTCGGTCAAAAACACGGGCCGTTGTCAGCTCCGTACAAACTCTTTCAAAACGAATCAGAAACTTACCGTACGCGAACGACCCTGGCATGGCTATTGCTATGAGATGTAGCAATGAGTGAGTGGCGAGGCGTGCATAGACGCGCAAAACGAGTGATACTCTTCTTCCCTTTGAAGACGACGCGCGCCCTTTTTGAGAGAAGCAAGCTCACGTACGAAGTCGTTGGTAATGGATTTGGAGATCAACATGGCGCTTCGTATGGAATCACTTGCTCCTCTAATCAACGTGGACAGCTGGCTGTGCGGCCATTCCCTCGCGAGCATGCAATGTATGGCGACGATGTCCCAGCTGGTACAGCTGCAAGAGAAGTACAAAAACGCTGGACTCCAGGCTATTGGAGCCGCTGCCCATGAACACGCTCGCACTGCGGACGATGTTCGAACCAAGTTAAACGCGTGGTTCACGAAAACTCTAGCTAAGCTAAACTATCGGACCGCGCTCGACTACATGGGCGAAATCAACAAACTATGGCTGGACCCCAGTTATTCTTGCGACAGCCCCACCGGGTTCGTGGTCGATCGTGACGGTTGCATCGCCTTTATGGGTCACGCGATCAAACTGGATAACGTTTTACCGAAATTTGCCGGCGGCATCCGGCGCGAGCGATGATAGCTAAAGCCGCCGAGTTTCTGCGCGAGAAACCGTTGGTAGTAGATCTAGACAGATCCTTGCTGCTTACGGACGTGCTATATGAGTCGTTCTTGAACGTCCTGCCTCTTGGATTCCGCGCGACTTCTGCAGCGCTACGCGCCGATAGCAAAGCCGCCGTAAAGCATTATTTTGCCCAGACGTCCGAACTGGATTATGCCACTCTCCCATACAATACCGGCGTTATGGACCTAATCCAAGCTGCCAAAGCGCGGGGCAGAAAAGTTTATTTAGCTACCGCAGCCAACGCGAAGCACGCGAAGGCAATCGCCGATCACTTGGGCGTCTTCGACGGCTGGTTTGCTTCTGACGCAGAAACAAATTTGTCGGGACCTTTGAAGGCCGAGATACTCACAGCTGCATTCGGTAAGAATGGATTTGATTACATCGGGAACGCTCCCTCAGATTTTCCGGTCTGGGAGACTGCCGACAAGGCCTACGGCGTTGACCTTTCCAACTCCGTAAAACGTCGGCTTGTCGCGCTCAAGGGCAACTACGTCGCAGTAGATGACGGCAATGCGGGCGCGCGGGCATGGTTCAAGGCTCTTCGGTTCCGTCAATACGTGAAGAATCTCTTGATCTTTGTACCATTGGCAGCCTCGCATCAATTTACGCTGGCTCGCCTCATCACAGATGTGATCGCCTTTCTAGCTTTTTGTGCTTGCGCATCAGCCGTTTACATTCTCAACGATCTACTAGATCTTAAATCTGATCGTGCGCATCCTAGTAAGCGCGCTCGACCCTTTGCGAGCGGCCTTCTTCAACTTCGGACCGGCTTGCTTTCGGCTCCTGCGCTCCTCGCATTTTCGCTGATGCTTGCAACTATAGTCTCACTTGAGTTTGTCGGCGTATTGGTTGGCTATTTTGTATTAACGAGTGCCTATTCTGTCTTTTTCAAGCGCAAAATGCTTGTGGACGTCGTGGTGCTGGCAATGCTCTACACGACACGCATTGTTGCAGGTGGCCTGGCAGCTCAAATTCAGGTTTCGGAGTGGCTTTTCAGCTTCTCCCTGTTCATTTTCACATCGCTCGCGCTAATCAAGCGCTACGTTGAACTGGCGACGAGGCTCGACCGCGGCCTCCCGGATCTTTCAGGCCGCAACTACAAGATTGGCGATCTTGATGTCATTGCCGCTCTGGCTGCTGCGGCTGGCTTGAACGCTGTCACGATCTTTGCATTCTATGTGGCATCGTCCGACGTGCGGATGCTCTATCGACATCCAAAGGTACTATGGCTCATCTGTCCAATTCTTCTCTGTTGGATAGGCAGGGCGCTCATGATGGCGCACCGACGCCAAATGGACGACGATCCTATTGTCTTTGCACTGAGGGACCGTATCAGCGCAATCGCCATCGCGGCGATTATTACCGTAGTTATCATTGCCACATTCTAGAGTTTCTGCAAGTGCTTAGGCTTAGGCGCCCGGTCATGACGCTGGCGTAAGAAAGCGCGGCCCAACATCCTGCAAAATCGAATACTCTATCGAGATGGCTTCTGCCTATCTCCTATCTCTCGCGGCAATCTGCATTCTTCACGGGCGACTGCGGCGGATCAGCCTCGACGCTGACGTCACGATCCAACGCGGCCAAGGAGGGCTCACCGATTGCGGGAAGCGCCCGAGATGACGGCGAGCGGCGGTGAGGTTTTGCTTTTCGACGATCGACGTGAAGGGTCGATCGTCCTCGATCCGCTACATCGGCATTCTCCCGCTCAGCGAAGGAGTATATCGAACAAGGCCGTGGCGGTGTCGGATTGCCGTCACCGGGCCGAACGAATATTTGCCAATTTTCCCGTGCCGGCCACGTACCTTGCCGATTAATCCTAACGTTCGGTGCAACCGCCGGTCATTGATGCGCCACGAAAGTCATTCGCCATGGATTATGGCCGATGTTGCGGGGCGCGCGCGTGGCGCGGAAACCGGCCGAGCCAAGCTTTGCGATCATCTCGTCTTCGGCGTAGCGCTGTAGGCCGATCCGGTTACGCAGGTGCCGGTAGTCGGACAGCGATGCGGTGATCAGCCCGGCCAGCGCATCGCGCAGAAAGCCGTGGGCTGCCGCGAACCACAACAGCGCGAGGACGTCTCTGATCATGCCGACCTCGGGCCGCAGGATGTCGCCGAGCACGAAGCGGCCCGACGGTTTCAGCAGCCGGTGGA
Source organism: Bradyrhizobium iriomotense (assembly GCF_030160715.1). Taxonomy (GTDB): domain Bacteria; phylum Pseudomonadota; class Alphaproteobacteria; order Rhizobiales; family Xanthobacteraceae; genus Bradyrhizobium; species Bradyrhizobium iriomotense. The sequence continues at coordinate 208,083 of NZ_BSOW01000015.1, read as the reverse complement.
TCACGTCGAAAGCGGAATCGAGCTCGGCCGGCGTCATGTACTGTGCGACCGAATTCATCACGACGAGCTCAACCGAATTCTCGTCCATGTTCTTGAGCTCGTCGAGCGAGTGCACGCGGATCTTGGTGTTGGACGCGAAGCGCGCGGCCAACCGGCCGCGGAGGCCAGGCGCGGGCTCGGCCAGACAGAGCTTGGCGCAGGCATCCGCGACCTTCGCCGCCGAGAGCGCCTCGCCGCAGGCGTAGTCCAGCACCACGGCGTCGGGCGAGCGGATGTAGCCGATGATGTCGCGCGCGATGAGCTCAAAATGCGGGTCGCCCTGCAGCCTGCTCGCATAGATCGTATGCGTGGAATCGAAAAAATCGATCCATTCGTCCATCGCGTTTCGTGTCCGGCGGTCAAGGTTCAATGCGCTTAAATGCGGTCCCTAACATGAAGGTCCAACGTGAGCAAGCCACCACCTATGATAGGTCTGGCAAGATTTCCTGATATACTTGGCTTTGATGGTCAATGGTGGCGATAGCATGGGACAAGCTAACTTGATTGCCTGAGAGTGCAGCCAGCCACTAACAAATACTGATTGCACAACAAGCCAGCCCGCACCACAGATACAGCTGCTCACAAATGTCCAGAGGAATGCTAGTGGCTCGTCGGCCTTAACAAGGCCCATGGCGTCGAAGCAGGCTTCAGAAGCGTCGGTGGAATCGTTTCTCCATTCGTCCTTTCCGTCTCATAAACCCTCGGCGGGATGTTGTGCGCTTCCGCGTCGTCGTCACGCCCTTGCGAGCATTGCTTCAGGCCAAGCGCGCTAGTTTGTGGCACATTCGAGTGAGGCGCTTGGACGCTGCTGCTTCCATCCAGGCTTGGAAGCCTGGGCCAGCTTGGGCGCCTCAGATATGGTTCTCGCTTCCTGAATGAACAGTCTTCGCAGATTACGATTGCTGGGCCTCGTTATGCGGCCGAGAATCGCGCGGTCATGGTCAAGATTTGTTCTGTACCGGGTAGGTTTCCTCGGAGATTCGGATTCCAAGGCCACACGCGAGGATCACAGCTTTCACCATCGGCTCCATTTCTGACGATCCCGCCTTTGCTGCCTGGCTTCACGGCAGGATTGCTCTGCAACCGCCGCGGGGCGTACGGGCTTGAGCAAAGACTGTCTGTAGGCATCCGGATTATCCCCGTCATTGATTGGGGCTTCGAACGCAGCGGCAGCGGCGTAGTCCGATTGACGGGCTCCAAAGGAGGCCATGACACCGGCTTGATCAAGATGATGCGGTCCCTCCGGCTCGATCAGTACCCATGCCTTGGCCAGATCGGCGCAGTTCTCGAATCCGAGCGCTTCCGCGGCGGCAGCGTTACTGCCCGCATATGGCACGAGCGGCCTTGATTGCCCAAAGTGCGCTTCGACGGGGTCCCGGGGCCCGATCAGCCATGGTAGACCGAGCGCTCGTGTTTCGAGCACAAACAGAAGGCCCGGAGAGTGGCCAGAGAGATCGACCACCGAGGTACCGACTTCAAGGCCGACCGGACGGGCCTGGGCTCTGGCCCTGGCTAGATAATCGCTGAGTGATTGCGAGAGTACCAATGTTCCACCGCGCGCCAGGGGGGTAACTGCGGCATAAGCGCGCAGATCGTTCTCCTGCCCCCGCGGCCTGAGGGTGGCATCATTGATCACTGATGCAGTGAACAATTGTGCCAACGCTGTTAGGGGCAGGAGGGTGGCGACGACGCAGCGTCCCTTTTGCGCAAGAGGGCTCAGGAAGGCAATGACCGCGAGCATCCAGAACAAGGCGGCCTTCGAACCACCCCACCAGTAGTTGACACTGGAGCCCAGCGCGGACACGTGCGGCAGGACCAAAAAGGTTAGCGCAAGAGCGATGCTGGTGGGAGCCTGGGTGCGCAGAACCAATCCCCCACGATAGAATATCCCACCAACGCACGTGAAGGCCGGCACAAGGAAAAGAGTCGAGAGCTTGATGCTGATCGGATCGGCCCCCAGCACTGCAATAGTAATTGTTACGATCGACACCGCAGCGACAGCTAGTGACGGGAGCAACCTGTGCCTAGATCCCACGAGAATGCTTAGCAGAAGGGCGATCGCCGTTAAGATAGTGAAAGCGAGCTGCGCGGGACTGGTCTCGAGCCAGTCGATCCGAAACATGAGAGACACGCGGTGCCGGGCGTCCAGCAGGGATTCCACGTCAGCGCTGTTGAGCATACGGGTCACAAGCCCGGTGATGCCGCCGTCGATCACGTAGGCGGTAACTGTCAGCAGAGTGAGGGCGACCAGCCCTGCGCCAAGCATGGGCAGCAGCGATTTTCGCCGTAAAACGACGACATAAAGCATAACGACCAGGGCGATGGCCGCGGCGGCGGTCGGCTTGGCCATGAAGCAGAACCAGCCGCCAACGCCGACCAGGATCCACCCCGAGACCCGTCGGATGCGCCCTGGCCGATCGGCCAGCAGCAAGCCGATCATCACCATCAAGAGCGAGTGAAAGGTCAGTGTGTTGTAGTTGGGGGTGCGCGACAGCGTGCTGTGAAAGTTGACTAATGCCAAGCTGGCGATCCCTGCCGATAGGACCGCTGCACGCGGCCAATCCACTGTCCAGAAGCGCCGGATCACGAGGAAGCTAAGAATCCAGCCCAGCGCCATCGTGAGCGTGACGTTCGCCATACGAAGCACTGCGATGTCGCCACCCGCCCACTGATATGGCCAGTGATAGACGAAGCCAAAAAGGGATGGCGGGATGTTGATTGCGTAGGCGAATGGGTTCGCGATCGAGTTGAGGTAGAGACCTTCGCTGCCGAGATTGAAACCGTAACTGCTGTAGTATAGCAGCCAAGCGAAAAGGATCCCTGTGGTAGCGGCAGACAGAGGCAACAAAGTCCAATCGAGGAAGACCGACAACGACTTTCCGTCTGCAAAGCGGTTATCTCTTGGCATAGGACCCTTTGCTGCCAGCCTCGTAGACGAGGCCCATTCCAGATATCAGCCTCAAGGAGCCTCTAACTGACCTGAGCCACGCAATCTCCTCCCAAAAGCGGTAGGGTCCATCGTCCGGCTGGACTGAGACCATTCAAGCCCTGTCCCGCTGGATCCTCAGCCTTTGTTACTTTGTAAGTCCAAGCTCTTGTTCGCCAGGCTGTCCTCAATGATCGAACGCTGCTGACCCGAGCGCTAATGTCCTCCAGAAGAGCGAGCCATGCCGTGCGTCCAATTTGGCTTGGAACGTAATGTGCCGATCGCCAAGTCGCCATGAAGGTCTCCGGTGAAATCTCGTGCCAATCTACGCAATCGCAATAAATGAAGGGCACGAAATATGGGGACGTCCCGATAGGCTCGACCGTCTTCTCCGCATTTGTAAATGTCTGAGTGATGGCAGTGGAAGACGCCCGGACGAGTTCGTCAACAGAACGCTGAAAGGCGTCTACCCGTAGGTCCCTTGGGTTCCAGAGCACCGTGAGGAAACCGCCTGGTCTAAGGATGCGATTACATTCCTTGAGCGTTCGCTGCGCGTCGAGGAACTGAAATGCGTTTCCGATTAGGATCCAACTCGCGCTCTCGTTGTTCAACCCGCTTTCTTCGGCCGTTCCGCAGCACCATTCGAACAAATCGTCCCCGCGATGAAGACGCAGAGCCTCGTCGCGCATCACCGCCTCTGGCTCAACCGCCCATCCTTTAAGGTTGAGCGCCGCCAGCGTCGCTGTCAAATTCCCAGTCCCTGCGCACAAATCAACCACGTGTCGTCGCTTTTGTTCGATACGAAGACCTGCAGCGAGCGTTCTCAGCAATTCTGGAGAATGCGGCGGGCGTTGGCTGTAGTCATGAGCACTCGTCGTGAAATCTCCCCATTGGATCGCAGTATCCATCGTCACGCCATCCTGCTGCGGAGCTGCTTTGAGCTTGCTTCAGCCCGATTGCCGAGCTTCAGCTCATATAGTCCGACAAGCCCGGAGATGTGATGCGGCACGCCGGTAAGAACCAGTGCAAACCCGAGCTTCACGTAGAAGCCGCCGACGCGTTCTTGTGCATAAAGCCAGACTGAGACTTCTCTCTCGGTGATCAGATTGCACGCGGTTTCAACCAGTTGGCGTCCAAGTCCAGTTCCACGCAAACGGCTGATAACTGCGACGCCACGAATGCGCCAAGCGGCGGCGCTGTCCAATGGAGGCGGCGCTAGCTCTCTAACGGCCGATGCAACTCCGACGACTTGATCTTGCGATGTCGCGGCGACGTGAATGCTATCCGCCTGAACATCGCCAGACGTAATGGTGTCCTTGGGGTGTCTTTCGGGCCGGAGTTCTGATGCTCGCAACGGAACAACCACCGAAAGAGGAACGCGTGCTATCGATATTTGATGCATATCGCCTTGCCTAGCCATTTGCCGTCAGGGGCCCGGTTTCGTCCGCGATCTCTTGAACATCTCGTCCGAGGATCTTGTCCAGGATTGAAAGCCCAACTACGAGGTCATTGGTGGTCGGCGGTGCCGTGAGCGATACCCGGACCGCGTTTGGTATTCGGAGGTCGCTGACAGCGAACACCTCTGCAGGACGTATGAGAATGCCGCAGGTCTTTGCGGTGTCCACAAGCTCGTGCTGCTCGATACGGTCCGGCAGCGGCACCCAAATGTGGAGGGATCCAGGCTTCGTCACGTACTCGGCAGCCGTCAAGATCTTGGATGCGACCTCATGTCGTTCGCGAATATCCGCCCTTAGGGCATCTATAATTTGCTGCGCAAGGCCAGTGCGGATCCAATGATTTATAGTGAGAGAGGATAGAGCGTTCGGAAACCACGAGGACAATCTCTGTACCGGTGCCAGCAGTTCTCGCGCGCGGTCAGCCGTCGGCGCAATTAGGTAAGCAACTCGCAGACCCATCGCGAAGCACTTCGAGACGCTCATGCAATACCACGTAATGTCCGGCGCAAAAGCTGCTATGGGTGGCGGCGCATCGGGATGCAGAAAGCCTAGTACATCGTCCTCAATAATCGTAATCTCATGTTTTCTGCACGTCTCCGCGAGGAGGATCCTTCGTGCGCCCCCCATCACCGCAGTCGTTGGATTATGGACCGTAGGATTACAAAACAACACTCGATGGCCCGATGATTCGAGACAGCCCTCCTCAAGAGCTTCGGGAATGATACCCTCTTGATCAACCGGCAGACCGACGGGCTTCAACCCAGCGCGCGTGGCAAGTTGCCTCAACACGGCATAGGTGAGTGATTCCGTGAACAGGGTCGCTCCGGGCTCGATTGCTCCAAATAATAAGTTTAACGCGCTCTGCGTGCCATTGGTCACAACAATGCGTTCAGGGTCGAGGGCTTGCCCAAACCGGCCACGAAGCCAGCTCGCTCCACATTCAATATCTTCTCTTGTTCCTCCCGGGCGGTTCCGACGGATATCCATTGCGGTCGTATCCGAGGCACAAATTTGCCGAAACGCCTCTTCGAGCGCTTCGTGGATAAAGTGCGGAGCAGGCGGCAGGGCCGTGGTCAGGTCGATCGAACGCTTCAGGCCGGAATCAGGCATCAACTCCTCCGCGTAATCAATTCGCCGTTGCTCGTTTTATGTTCTTGTTGCCAATACGATAGATGCCCCGACACAGAACGCGGTGACAACGAGATACATGACGCCAGCCGTCTTCGGCACTCGGAGCGGAACAACGTGCAGGACGGCAAGTACAACGAGGACGAACGCAAACAGATTAGGGAAGATCGCTTCGGGGATGGCCGAACGGAGCAGGAATACAATCGCGGTTGCCGGGACCACGTAGGTGGTCGGCACCCCGATGAACCGACCTCCCGGCGATCCAAATACGTTGAAATAGCTTAGTCGCAGGGCACTGGCGACAACGAGAACGGTTCCTGCCGCAACGGTCACGGTCGAACCATGGCCCACGATCATCGACGTTACTGCCGGAAAGATGCCGGCACTCACAAGATCGGCAAGCGAATCCAGATTTTTTCCAATCTGTCCTGTTTCCGCAGCACGGCCTTGCGTTCGCTGGGCGACGACGCCGTCGAGGTGATCGGCAAGCAACGCCCAGAGCACGATGGCGACTCCAGCTTCCAGACGGCCGACGATCGCAACGTTGATAGCAATGACTGAGAGCATAAGACCTGCTGCAGTCACGGCGTTGGCCGGATCGAGAAGCTGACGAAACATGGGAGGTTCCCTCAGCCACCAATCCGATGCTCAAGCGACGCGGCTGGCGGGTCGAGCGATGCTGTCGAGAAGATGCTTTCAGCAATGCGCAAGTCGTCGGTGCTGTCGATCTCGTACCAACGGAGATCGTCACAGCGCGCCGCCGCAAGCTGCAGACCGCGGCTTTCGACGAGATGCGCCAGCAGCTCCTCAGTATACGCCTGCGTCGCCCCTGACCCGATTAAGTCGTTCAGCGCAGGCACAATCGTGTTTCTCAGCGTAACGGAATTAAACCGCAGTATATTCATTGTCTTGAAAAGTGGCAGGCCATTCCCGTCAAGGGTTACTGCGGTCTGCTTCAGACAGAACGCAGAAATAAGTCCATTCTCTGAGAGCGTTACAGCGGACCCTTGCATGCTCGGCTCGAACGGTGCAACCGCGGCAACGTCGAATGCATCTATAACGTTGAGATAGCGAAGCGTATCCTCCTCAAAGAAAACATCGCCTTCCAATAGGTAGCAGTCTCCGGAAAGAAGCGCATCACGCGCCAGCCAAAGGGAATAGGCACTGCCCGTGCGGTCGAACACGGTTGACTCGACATAGTTGATCTTAAGTCCGCCGAAGCAGCTGCCGCAGGAATACTGAATGGCGTCCTTGCGATAGCCGACAACGATTGTCGCCTCTTCGACGCCGACTGCTTCCAGGTTTCGCAGGGCGTTGTGGAGGATCGGAGTGCCGTTGACTTCGACGAGGGGCTTCGGGCACAGATCAGTCAGTGGTCGCAGGCGAGAGCCGAAACCAGCGGCGAGAATGATGGCTTTCTTCGGCGCATCGGTAGCCATTTCAAGCACCTTCATTGTTGCACGATATCGCGTCGTCATTCCCAGGCGCAGAGACTCTCCACCGGTCTGTTAAGGCCGGTCCCGTACTTTTCAGTTGAATGAGTTGCCGCAGCCCGCGAACGTATGGCCCGTTCAATAGCCAACTACGATGGTTGTTTCGGCAACGCCAAGGGCGGCGAGATTGCCGGGTGTGTTGTGAAAGATCGGCCTGCAATGAAGTTCGATCAGAGGCTTTGGCCGCATCTCTACCATGGTCGCGCAGGCGCGAGCTGAGCCCCGCTGCACGGACGACGACGTGACTTGGCTTGTCAGGCATGAGGTTAACCTCCAGGCCCCTTGCGGGGCCGAGAATTCAGTTCCAAGTGTTTAGAGTTGTGGTCAGGCGTCGCAAGCCTTTGTCGAGTAGGTCTCGATCGATGCCGTAGGACAGTCGTAGCCCGATGGGGTCGCCAAAGGCTGTGCCTGAGACTGTTGCGACACCGGCATCCGTCAGTAGCGCGCTAGCGACATCATCGGCACTCAGGTCGCGGCCATTGGCCTTGGCGGATCGCTGCAGGTCGCCGAGATCAAGATAGAAGTAGAACCCGCCTTGGGCGATCGGCTGAGGGACCAATTTCAGCGCTGAAAGGATCGACAGCCCACGCTCCCGGCCGTTGGCAAGCTGACGCTCCAGTTGCAGTTGAAAGGCCATATCGCCGGACTTCAGGTAATGGAGCAGCGCATGCTGCGCGATAACATTGGGATTGGAAGTTGTATGGCTTTGGAGCGCCTTAACTGCGCCGATTACCGGCTTGGGGGCAGCGAGATAACCAATCCGCCAGCCGGTTAGAGCCAACGATTTGGAAAACGAATTAACGATCAAGGTACGATCCCGTGCCCGGGGCACCACCGACACGATCGAATGATGGACATGTGGGGCGTGGACGAAGGTCCTGTAGCATTCATCGACGATGATCCAGAGCTTCCGGTCGATGGCAAGTTCGGCAATGCCCGCAAGAGTGGCGCGGTCATAAACCGCGCCGGTCGGATTGTTCGGCGTGTTGACTACGATCGCCTTGGTCTTTCGTGTAACGGCCGCCGTGAGGTCAGCAAGCCTCGGCACAAACTTACTGTGCCGCGTCTCGATGAAGACGGGCGTACCACCGGCAACGATGATCTGAGCTGGAAAAGTGGTCCAGTAGGGTGCGGGGATCAGCACTTCGTCCCCGAGGTTCAGAAGAGCCATGGCCGTATTGAAGAGCGCCTGTATGGCGCCGCTCGTCACCGCGATTTCATCTGCCGACCAGGGTTGGGCGGTTTCTGCGGAAATCTTGCGGGCAAGCGCATGGCGTAACTCCAGCAGACCGAGCGTATCAGTGTAGCGGTTGAGGTTGCAGTTAATGGCGGCGATCGCGCCCTCCTGCACCAATGGCGCCGTGTGGCTCCAGATCTCTCCGGCGGTCAGATCGATGATTTCCCTACCGGTCGCAGCAGCTGCTTTGGCGGCCGCCCTTGCCGCAGCGGTACCAGAAGATTTGAACAAGGCTGTCCGTTGCGCCAACATGCGCGCTCTCCGTCGATCCGAAGTGTCCCTTGTGGTTGCCGCTGCGGTGTGAGGTCTACGGGCTTCTTGAGAGATGGACCTCACATCTCAAGAAAGACGGATTATCCGTCGCTCCGGCGTTTCTCTGAGCGGAATGAGCCCGTAGCTCGTCGACGACTGGATGGGCATTGAAATGAGCGGGTGGATCAGGCTGACAGACTGCGGCAAGGTACAGATCGGCCGCGTAAGAGCTGTCGCGCCATTCGATGGTATGCCGGATTTCAGAATGGAAACCTGTGCTTCCCCGAATTAAGGCTGCCGATTGCATGACCCTGGTCCTTCGATAATGAGTATTCCGCGGTGTGAATGAGAAGCTATTGCAGTCGGTCAGCAGGTGACGATCGCGCGCTTCCGCACGGGCAAGTGCGTCGCAGTTCGAAACACGGTTGGGCGGGGCCTCAGGGGACAAATTGTGATTGGTCTTGCATGCCAATTCCTTGTTCGTTTGAGCGGCCGACGTTCATCAGCGATAGGTGACATGCTTCCGTCATCTAGATCAATTGCCAGCGTTGGTAGTTGACTGGAGCACAAGATTTGGCTGCCCACTATAGAAGCGAGAACGGACGTCACGGCCACGTCCTAACAATCACACGTCCTAACAATTAGAAGACAGGCATCGAGGCCCGCAGGTTCAGGCCGCCGAAATAGGTTCCTACGTTGAGAACGGAATATTGGCGTCGCGCGGGTCTGCAGTCAGTATTATTCGCCGCGCGGGTAAATTCCCTATCCTCACCCATTGATTAATGGGGCAACGAGCCTTCAAGGAGTCAAGTTTGAGCCTTCATTAGTTTCCAAAGACGTATGTCTAACACCAAGTGTTTGCGGGGCTCCTAGATTGATCACTAAGATTGGTAGTTGACCAGGACGTCTCGATAATAGAACAGCGACGTGAACGAATTCACCATAGCCCCGACCGCAAGAAAGCGACAGCGCGATGTCGGCAACGTCCCTAATCAAGAGCTTGGGTAGAGTTTGTTGGACTGGCGCCAACTTTCTATCATTGTCGAAATGTAGATTCTTCTGAGCAGGAGTTCGCCCTCAGCGGTGCAGCCGGTTCGAGAGAACGGTCGCTCTGCAGGTAGAGGCAAGCGCTACTGCGCCAGAAGGCGATAACAAGCTCAATGTGTACAATGGCGGCACTCTGGCCTACGTGGCCATAGCGCCAAAGCGTGCCCCGGCGACAGTGCAGGCTAACATGTCCGTCCGATCGATCTCGAATCGTGTTCTCATCGTACTATTCGACGGGCTTAGGCCCGATCTCATCAGTCCATCGCTGACACCGAATCTGGACAGGCTCCAGCGCCGTGGCGCTATGCTAGCGCGGCAGCGCACGATCTATCCCAGCGAAACCCGTACCGCGCTGACGAGCCTTGTCACAGGCACGACGCCGGATCGCCATGGCATTGTTGGAAACAAGTATCTTGATCGCCTGTCCGCGCCGCCGCGCTTCATCGATACGAGCGACGACTGTCTGATCGAGGAGCTCGATATCGAGAGCGGCGGCCATTTCGTCGGTGTGCCGTCGCTCGGAGAGGTCCTCGTGGCAAACGGTCGGACGTTCTCGGTTCTTGCCTCCAATTCGGCGGGTGCAACCAGCATGCTGAACCACAAGGCGCGGACGCTAGGCCAGGTGACGCTCTCCGGTCACTTCCCTCGAATCGCGACCTCGGCCGCGATGCTCGAACGCGTCGAGGCGCTGCTCGGGCCGACGCCGGCGCCGGCTCCCCAAGGCACGCCTGATCTCGCAGCTCAAGCCTTTCTGACCTCGGCGTTCCTCGACGTCATCTGGCCTCAAATTCGGCCCGATGTCGCCATCCTCTCTTTCGGCGAGCCCGACATCTCCTGCCACTATTCCGGAATTGGCGCATCGGAGACGCTGGAAGCGATCGGCTTTATCGACAAGCAGTTCGGCCGTGTGCTTGATTGGTGGGAGACCGATGGCATCTCCCACGGCGTGCATCTGGTCACCGCATCCGATCATGGCCACGTCACGGTGCATGCGCAGGCCGATCTCTTCGAGACGCTCGAGGGCGCCGGGCTGCGCTGCGGCCCCGTGCCCGCGCCGGGGATCGATGCCATCATCATACCTGGGCAGGTCGGCGCGATTTACTTGTCCGAGCCGTCCGACGCCGTTATCCGCCGCGCAGTAGCGGCGATGATCGAACGGCCCTGGTGCGGTCCGGTATTCACCGCCGGCCGGGGCGGGGTCGAGGGCGTCGCGCCGGGGAGCTTCGCCCGGCACCTTGTCTTCGTTGATCATCCCCGTTCGGCGGACATCCTGTTCTCGTTCCGGGGGGATGACGCTGTCGATTCCTTCGGCCTCATGGGCCGCACCTGGAGCGCGGATTGGCCCGTGGGCTTCGGCGTGCACGGCGGGCTGCATGCCAAGGAGATGTCGTCGGTCGGCATCCTGGCGGGCCCGCTGATCAAAAGCGGCCTCATCTCGCAAGTCCCCTCAGGTATCTGCGACTTTGCTCCGACCGTTCTTGGTCTGCTTGGTATCTCGCGGCCGTCAACGATGACCGGCCGCGTTCTTGCCGAGGTCTTTACGGAGGGTGCAGAGAAGGAGCCTCGGGTGATCGAGACGGTTCACGAGACGAGCGACCGGGGATACCTACAGCACCTGTGTTGTGTCGAGGTTGGCGCGGCAGTCTATCTCGATTCCGCTGAAGCCTTATGATGCAGCGCCGCACTTGATCCAAGAACGAGCGTCGACCCCTAACCGGTCGCACGCGGGCCGAAATGCCGAACGCGCACAAAAACGGAATCGCCGCTTGATGATCACGACTAGCCGTAGAATCAGACCCTCTTGATCGGGCACCTTGAGGCATGTTCATGTCACCGCCGAGAGGCCGGTCTCAAGTTCTACGAATTGGGCTTGATGGCTTCTTTACACGCCAATCTTCGGCGTCGTACTTTTCCACCGGCAACTGCAATCTTTGGGCCCGTTCGTGGCGGTCTTGCTTCCGAAACTCGTGCTCGCGCCGCTCGAATTTGTTTAGCTCGTCATTCACGACTCGCATGAAATCAGCGAGCGAGGTACCGGCGCTTTGAGTGCGGGCGGGCATACTCGTCTCCTGACAATTTGGTCAAAAACGTAGCCGACGGGCGAGCGGCCCTCAAGCTTATATCGTCTTGAGGACGCCGCAGCGAAAATCGCAACGAATTGGGTGAAATCGCTTTGAACAAACGTAGCACAAACACCTAACGAAGCAAGACAAATCAGCAACTTAGCGGCTGTTTCGCCGTAACCCGGGGCGGCGTCTGCATGGTGCCTACCATCCCGGAGGCCATGCCAGCCTGCGCTTCGGAAACGCTGGGCAGATTGGCGTTGAGCGCGAGTGGGATGGTCAGACCCTGGCCGAAGCCATTGAAGATCAACGAAGTCACCAGTAACGACACACTGGTCGGAGCGATGAAGGCGACGAGCACGGACAATGTGAGACCAATAAAAAAGACACTGATTCCGAGCAACAGGGACCAGCTGCCGACGTGGCGCACGATGGCGGGACTGAGGCGCGCGGCGGTGATGAACGCGAGCGCAGTCGGAGTGAAGATCAGCCCCAGCGATCGATGACAATGTACAATCAGTTCGGATCAAAAGAGTCGTTGATCGTGGAGGCTCTTGAGGAGTGCGGGCGACGCTCGATGCAATCTCTCAAGGCGTTTGTCGACAAGAGTCGCTCCCCGCGCGGCAAGGTCCGGGCGATATTCCGTTGGCATGACGAATGGTTCCATCGCCCCGGTTTTGAAGGGTGCGTTTTCAATAACGTTGCGGGAGAGTGTCATGACGGAAATTCGGAAATCCGTCTCGTGGTGCTGCGCTATAAGCGTGACCGGGAGGACTACATAGCATCCGTGCTGGCGCAAGAGGGGATAGCGTCCCACAAGAAGCTGGCAACGCAGATCATGCTCCTCATAGAAGGCGCAACCGTGATGGCGTATGCGGCTGGCAGGCGTGACTCTGCCGTCAAGGCGTGGGAGGCCTTTGAGCCGTCTCTCACATAAGACAGAGAAATCTCGAGCTAGGCCGAGGTCTCGTGATTCCCGATCAGGAGCAGCATCTGTCAGGCACGCACGCAACGCGAGCAATAATCCGACGCGTGGGCATTACGCGGAGGGTGCGCCGGCCTACGGCTACGATCCGTATGGGCGCGCCTTGCAAAGCACGGCTCCACTCACGGACTTCAACGCAAGCGTAGCGCTGAGGCCCTTCAGATTGTTTGTGCGCAGTCCTGGGAGCGCCGTTAGAAGAGTCATCTTCGACAAGGGTGCTCATAATGGTCGACCATTCGGACGACATAAGACGACCGTTGTCGCCGCGTATCGAAGTGTATGCTGGCGCAGGCCGAAGGCAGTGGCCTGATGATTTGAAGGCACGGATTGTCGCGGAAAGCCTCGAGCCAGGCGCGGTTGTAACAGATATCGCCCGCCGCCATGGCTGCCGGCCGCAGCAGGTGCATGACTGGCGGCGCCGGGCGCGTTTAGGTCAATTGGTGCTGCCGGCGCCGGCAGATACACTATCGTTCGTGCCGGTGGTGTCGGAATCGTCGCCACCGGCGGCTGCGATCGGGGCGAGGGGGATGTCGCGCTTGCCGGCTTTCGACTTCGGCTTGCCGATTTTGTTCCAGCGATCGGCCCGCTGGCGCTCGTCAAGGTCTACGTTGGACCAGGGCAAGCCGCCTCGATCGCTCACTCGCGTGTCCGAGATCCAGGCCAAGATGGAGCTGGGCAAAACGCTCCTCGATCTGAAGGCTACGAGCCGGAGCAACTGTCATTTCGGCCGGCTGGTGCGAGAGCACTTCGATGTCGATCAGGCCGGCGCGACCGAGACGATGCGCGCGTGGCGCACGTCTATGGTGGCCGCTGGGAAGTCACCTCGCGCCTTTCCTGGAACGCGCTAGTGGAGCTGTCGTCGCGGTCGGTGCCCGAGCCGGTGAGGCGTGAATTCGAGCGCAAGATCATCGCTGGCAGGCGCGTCGGCGCGCCGGAGATCCGTCGCGCGCGGCCGGCTGCGCAACGGGCGCCCGCGGCGGTGGAGCGATCAGCCGCAGCGAATGGCGGCGTGATCGTCAGATAGCAAGTAGGATTGCCGGGACGTTCAGCGTCATCTCGACACCGGCACTCGTCTTGATGGTCACGATCTCGTCCTCGATCGAATCGACAAGGAACGACTCGTGGCCGAGCCGGAAGTGGCCGCCCATTCTGAGCTTGATGCTGCTGTTCTTCTGCGGACCTGCATTCGCAGTAGTTTGGAACCCGCCGGGCGCGGAATCGGGATAATCCTTCTCCGCTTCGGCTGCGGCCGCAAGCAGTGCACGCTCCACGCGGCCCGCCAGCGTCAGTTCATATTCGATGTCGCTGAGGTTAGTGCACGTACCCTTGACCCAGCCGATGTCTTCGAGGCGCTCATATTTCCGGCGATTGACGTTGCCGGCGGTGTAGAAGCGGCCGTTGTCGTCGAACGGAATCTCTTTGAACACCTGACGATCCGTTGTGGTTGGGGTCACCTTGTCCTCCTCGAGCTTCGGCAGCATGAGATTGGGTATCCGCGCGCGCGTCTCCAAGCGAACCTCGGCATCGTCGGGCAGCAGCGACATGGCGATAGCGATGGCCTGCAACTGTGCGACGGTCGAAGGAAAACCATGCGCGCGCGCGTCAGCATCGTCGCTAGGCAGGCCGATCGTCAATGACGGACTCGTCTGCAGGATGTTCCTGAGCTGCGCGGCGTATTCTTCGCCGGATCTACGGATACGCCGCGAAAGCGACTGCAGCTGGTTGATCGCCCAGGCGGGCGTCGGTCGCCGACCGCTACACCAGGCCTTCACAGTGTCCAGCCTGGTCTCGTGAACATAGTCGGCCGCCTCGGCCTGCGAGATGCCGCAAGCCTGGCGCAATAGCTCATACATGCTGATCATGATCAGTGGGCTCCATTCCCTTTGGGGCATCGGGCCAATCCCAACGCACAGAGGGCATGTACGCATTGTTCGCCGAGAAGTCAAATGCGGGGTCTCCGGCTCCGCCGGCCGCGACTATCTCATGAGGCCTTCGCCCGCTTCCACCGTGACGTCAAGCCCGGATCAGGCGCCGGCGTTCAGGGCGCGCATGATGCCGATCCTGGCGAACATGGTGGGGCCGCCGCGCTCCACCACGAGCATCAGCGCCTCCATTGCGGCCTGCCATTCCGGGCGGTCGTGCACGGCCTTTGGCAGGCCAGCGATGTAGTGGCCGGCATCACGCAAGGTGACGAGCTTTCCGCCCGGCACCGCGATCGGTTCGTCGGAAGGCCGCCCCCAGCCCTTGGTCATTTCGTGTTTCGATACCCCATTGCCGGAGCCGGCGCCTTGCTCCAGTTGAAATCAGGCCGCACATCGGCGCCGCGCCGACCGCAGGCGGAGCAGGTGAAGCACGGTTCAATGTGCCGGATCGTGAACCGGCGACCGCCCCCTGGAGTATCGGTGATTGCGACGCCAGGGCCAATCATCAACGCCGATAACCCTGAGCGGATCGGCTGGGAAAAGGCAACGGCGCCGAACTACGCGGAAGGAGCGTGTCTTTACTCACCGGCAGCATCAGCCGCTTTGCAAAGCCTGCTGCTGGTCGACCGGCAAGCGCCAGACCGAGGTGATGGATGATAGAGTCCAGCCTTGCTGTGCGTCGCGCCGATGGCGCCAGTACTCCTTCGGCGACGCGCTCGGTAACGATTTGGCGCCCGCATAGGACGGCATCGCAGCGGAAGTGGCGGGCGATAACCAGGAGCTGGACGATCTGCCCGAGAGCGGCAGATCGGTCACACGTCGTCGATGTCGGCTATGGACACGTCGGGAAACCGTTCCGCACGATGGACACAGACCAACGCTTCCCGACGCTCGGATTGCAATAACGGCCTCGTCAACCCACTCGGCACCAGATTGGAGCGCTGGAATGCCTGCTGCATGGCGCTGATTCTCCCCCAATCAAAGCGCCAGACATCCGCCAACCTGCATCAACAGTGAGTCAGAGCCAATTTTGCATGCCGAATGACACGCTGGCTCAGGCAGACAACATGCCTTATGGTGGCATCACGTGCGATTGGGCAATCGGCCTAACTCGGATTTGCCTCCACGGAGAATCTGCGGATCGGTTGGACCGCGCGTCAGTTGGAGGCGATATGATCTTAAGCACCCACGCAGTTGTCGGCGGCGCCATCGCCAGCCTGTTCCCGTCGCACCCAGTCCTCGTTGCGGTTGCGGCCTTCGCAAGCCACTTCGCGATCGATGCGATCCCGCATTGGGATTATCCACTTCGAGCGATCACGTTTAAGCCCGGCGCCAACAATCGCCGCCTGCTAGCGGATCCGAGGCTTTTTTTCGATTTGGCCCTTATCGGCTTTGATGCCTGCGCGGGTCTATTGATAGCAATTTGGCTTTTCGTGACGCCCGCAACGATTGGAGTGATCGTGCTCGGCGCCCTCGCAGGGATGACGCCCGACCCCCTACAGGTCGTGTACAAGGTGCTTCCGAAGCAGCCCCTGACGACCTTGCAACGTTTTCATAGATGGACCCACGCGAAGCGGAGGCTTAGTTGGCCGCTCGGCATCAGCTCGCAAGCACTCTTTGCCGCATCCGTATCCTGGATAGTTTTGACCGTCGGCTGAGGAAACAAACTTGTAGCGATGAGGGCTACTCAGGTCATTCCGCCCACCGCCCGGGACGCTCCCCGAAAACGAATGGCGTTGAATAAACTAGCGCTTCCTTGCGCATCTCTAGAGGCTCTGTCTTGTCCTGCTCAGTCCGGGCAAGCGCCTTTGCTCGTTCTTCGGCCGCTGCCCTATCGGTTACTTCGGGCCGCAGCCGATGACTAGGCAAGTCATCGAAGTAGAAATATGCGGGTGGTCAGCCGTCAGGGAAGCGTACCTCGTAGCTACCGCAATACGGCGCTATCTCCTTGCGGATAATTCGGATGTGCCGGATGAAGAAAACTCCATGCTGCCGACGGACGGTCCTCTTGCAAGCAAGTGTAATGAGTAGAGTTCACGTCAAGGCGATATCGCGAGCTCTATGAACGCTTCGTAGACGAGGAACCGGTCGATAACGGCCAAGCCCTTATCGAGGATACGGATAAGTTTGGGCTGAGCGATAACCAAGATGCCGCCACGCTGATAAGCGAAGCGTATTTCGTTCGGCCGACTTTCCCCCTTCGTGATGGACTGTTGGTCTTCTGCAAATAGACCCCGGGTAGACAATGCCGCGGACATACCTGCCAAGCCTTGCAGCACATGGCGCCTAGGCGACAACGTGGAGAGTAACACAGTTCGATCTGGCATAGGCTCCCTCTGCACGCAGAACCGAAAAGACGGTCTGTACCGGCAGTGAACCAGGATGAAAGTCACAGATCAGTGGCTGCATTGTGAGATTGGTAGTGTGCAAGGCTTAAGCATTTTGGGGTGCAGGACTGAACTCAAGGACTTGCCCATCCTCAGGAATGCGAAGTTGCTCTGACGAGATGCCCCGAGCCAGAGCATGCTGCCGTAGATCGGCGCGGCTGACGGTCGCATGGTCTAGCGCGTCGAGATGCGTCGCCACGACGATTGCATGCGGAGCAGTCTTGCACACCGCCACGGCTTGCTCGGCATCCATCGCGATTAGATCGCCTTCCCAGAGGGCACCACAAGGATGAATGACGATGATGTCAGGAGCGGTGTTGCGGATCGTCTCTTCAACGGGCGGATAGAGCACCGTATCACCGGACCAGTACAGCGATCATCAGCTTGAGCTGCGTGACGAAGTCGACCGGATCCGCGGCGGGCAGGGGCGTGCCGTCGGGTGTGAAGTCGATGTCCTTAAAATGCCAGTAGGCATGTTGGTTGTGGTCCGAATAGCCGATGTTCTGGCTGGCCGTCGGGCTGGTGGCCGCGTCGCGCGTATCTTGATGTCGTCGGACCAAGTGGCGGCATGGACGAAAGCGTGCATCTTCGCCGTCTTGTCGTCGGCGGCGCCGGCAGTCCACTTCGCGTAGTCCTTGTTGAGCTTCAGCAAGGAGTCGGCCTTGTCGCGTACAGGATCGGAGAGGCGTTTATAAGCCAAATAAGCGATCTGCATGTGCCCTTCGTCCCACCATGCGCGGGCCGGGGATGCCGCGATGCCGAGTACCATGGCTGCAAGACCGATAGAAACCGCGCGACGCATATTGGGTCTCCGCGCGCTATTACCTGAGGTTGCATCAACTCAATCGATTTTACCAGAGCTCTATGACGCGCCTATGGATGCAGGACGTGGAGCTCCGTTCCAACCTCGCGCCAGCTCCGAGGCGGGGCGTCGGTGCCCTCGGCGATTGCGGGGGCGTTCGGACCGACTCGCGACAACATGTCGGAGCGCGGGGAGACCACGCCCTCCTATTTGACCAAGCCACCGGAAAATATACTTACTTGCCAGCGTCGGCTGACCCTAATGCTGGTTAAGTTAAATTCGTCGCTGATCCTGCCAAGGAAGATGCAGGCCGGAATCCCGCTTTGCTTCCATCGAAAGCGGTTATGGAATAGCCATCGGCTAGTGATCTGGAAAGCTGACATAAGTGCTGTCGGAACCCAATAGACAAGTCTCTGGTAGTCCCCATTAGAAATGTCACCACGAAGCCCCGCCGAGGAGGGCGCCCGGCCGCGGAGCTGGTCGGGGTTGCGCAGCGGCCGGGCGACCGGATGGGGGCCCGGCTAACTCACGGGGTGGATCGGGAAACCTTCAACCCGCCTTGAACAGGCCCTTGCCCTGGCCACGCCGGCGAGGGGCTTTTTGGCTTCGGTTCATGTCGAGCAGCTTCTGCTGCTCGGCAATGTACGCCAGCACCGGTCCCAGTCGCTTGTTCTCGACGATCGCCGCCTGGTCAACCTGCTGCAGCTTGTCAAACGTGCGGTACGGCAACGCCCGCCCATTGTGCTTGATCACAAACCGCCCATCCGGATAGTCGAACACCGTGACCCGCTGGCGTGCGAGAGAGTTGGTGTGCTCGTTCGGCTCCAGGATGAACAGCACCTTGTCGTACTGCAGCGTCAGACTCTGCGACACCGTGCGCTCTTCCTTCCAGGCAAAGGCATCATCAACATCGTCGAGCTCAGCCAGGGGGCGATGCAGGTCCTTCTCGTTGAAGGGGGCTTTTGCGAATCGTCGATTGTAATCCTCCATGAACGCCGGCAGGAACGCGTTGCCCGCTTCAATCGTCGAGATGCCGGCAAGCCGCATCTCCTTCACCAAACGATCCTGCAGCGTTCCATTGGCGCGTTCGACGCGCCCCTTGGCCTGCGGAGTGTTGGCACAAATGATATCGATGTTGAGCTCGTCCAGCGCCCGCCCGAACTGCGTCATGCCATCACCGCCGGTCGCTCCGACCTTGTTCACCCGGAACGTCGCGTGCTTATCCGAGTAAAACGCGATCGGTTTGCCGTAGCGCTGCAGATAGGCGCGCGTCGCGGCAAAATAATCAAAGGTCGATTCCGTCTCCACGAAGCGCAGGTGCATCAAACGGCTCGTCGCATCATCGATAAAAACGAGCAGGGTGCATTGTGGGCCGCGGTCTTCAAACCACCAGTGCTCAGATCCGTCGATCTGAATCAGCTCGCCCACACAGTCCCGACGATACCGCGGCTGGTAAGCACGTCTCTGCCGCTGGCGGCGATCCTGCCAGATCCCGTCGGCCAGCATCCAACGCCGCACCGTCTCAACACCAAAATGCAGGCCGTGCCGCTCCGAAAGCTTCTCCGCCGCCAACGTCGGACCAAAATCCGCATAATTGGCCTTGATCAGCGCCAGCGCCTCGCTGCGGACAACCGCCGAATACGACCGGTTGCTGGGCTTGCCGCGCTTCTTCGAGAGCAACGCCGCCGGCCCGCCAGAGCGGTAGGCCTGCAGCAGTCGAAATATCTGCCTTCGCGTCACCCCCAGCAGCTGCGCCGCATCCCGCGCCGTAATCCGCTCCGCAACCACATCCCGCAGCACATGAACCCGATCGATCTCCGGTCGGCTCATCGACAGCACCGTCATTCCACTCAAATCTCCCGCGGCCCAACGCCGCGTCACTCATGGCACGAGTGACATCTCTAATGGGGAGACTGGTGACCTTTCTAACGGGGCTCTACAAGTGCTGTTCGCATAATCTTCGTTATGGAATATCCTGGATGCGAGTTATGCGAAGTTCGTATTTATGGACTTGAATCGTTCGGAGTCGCCGAAACGGTTGTGGGCCTGCGTTAGCTCTTCGATTTTAACAAAACTGGCGAACCTCCAGGAATATGAGAGCCGGAAAAGTCCATAACGTGCCCTGTTGTTAATCGTCACTGCCACGGCAGTTGTCCGCGCGAAAACTCCGCGCCGTTGATCAGCGCACCCGGGCGATCGGGAAGCCCTGTCGTGTTGCAGGGGCAGGCAGTCAGGCCTTCGGCGCCGAGAGGCGAACCTTCTCTCCGCGAAGCGTGAACCGAATGAAGGATATGCCCGCACGGGTGAGAGCCCCTGCTAGTACCCGGAATCAGAGCTGAGTGATACGGCGGCCATTGAAGCGGCGTTGACGGACCTTTTTCTAGGTCCAGACGAAGGGCTGGGCTTTGTCGTTATATGCGTTGACGTAGGCATCGATGTGTTCCCGAAGCTGCTTGAGGCTTGTGAAGGAGGTGCCGCTGAGCGACTGCCCCTGCAATATTGAGAACCATACCTCGACCTGGTTAAGCCAGGAGGCGCTGGTCGGCGCGAAATGGAATTTCACATTGCGATGGGCCTTGAGCCAGTCCTCGTTCTTCTTGTGGGTGTTGAGGTTGTCGAGGTTGACGTGAAGCTGGCGGTTCGGAAAGGCCGCGGTGAGGCTGTTCATGAAATCGAGAAACTCGACACGGCGACGGCGTTTTGAATGCGTTGCGATGATCTTTCCGGTCGCGACTTCGAGCGCCGCAAACAATGTTGTGGTGCGGTCTAATTGACGTTGTACTATCTTCGAAGCCACCAAGCGTATCGCCCACCCAAATGGTACAAGAAGTGCTCCTGGAATCTCTCGAACTAGATGACGGGAGGTTCGAAATACTGAGCTATGCCGGATTTTGGGTGACGGAGCTGGAGTTGCCCCCGTTAAAGCATGTGGTTTTTGACTCGAAAGCTTCCGGCGAAGGCCGCGAGGTGCCTGTTTGAGCGCAACAGGTGCGCGAGCGCTCCGCTCCTGCTTGCGATGATGTGTGGACGGCGTGCTCTTGGTGATTGACGGCCGTTTGGCTTGGTGGCCTCGTTTCTTCCGAGGAGCGAGGGCATGTCGATCGAAGACCAGCTTCGGGAACGGCTGAAGAACGTGGAGAACCCGAGCGCGCCGTCGGCGATGGCGAGCCGCGGCGGTACGTCGAGCCCGCGCCGCTTCAGGTCGAGCAGCAGATCGCGCCAGTCCTGCGCGCTCTCGCGGGCCCCCATCGGTAAAGCCGACCAGTTCCTTGCGGCATTCCGGCGTCGCGCCGATCAGCACCAGGATGCACTGCTTTTCGTCTTCGAGGCGTGCTTGGAGATGGATGCCATCGGCCCAGATGTAGACGTAGCGCTTCGCCGACAGATCGCGCCTCTGCCACGCGGTGTGTTCGTCGAGCCAACCGTCCTTCAGACGGCCGATGGCCGATGCCGACAACCCGGCAGCATCCTTGCCGATCGAGACGCTGCTGCCGATCCTTTACCTGAAGGGGATCTCGACCGGCGACTTCTCCGAGGCTCTGGCAGCGCGATTTCGAGCGGCGCATGTAGGGCGGCAGGATCGACGGAGAGAACCGGATGCGGTCGGGGTCGGTAGCGTCCGCCTCGCGATCGCGTACACGCGGCTGGCGGACGGCGACCGGACCGATACCAGTCATCACCTCGCGTTCCGGCAGGTGACCGTGGCGCACGACGCGCTGGTGGCCGTCCGCGGTCTTCAAATCGGCATGCTTGCTGAGAAGGTCCGCAACCTCGGCCTCGACCGCCTGGGCCAACAGAGCACGCGCCCCATTGCGCAAGATTTCGGTGAGTTGATCGTCGACGTTTCCTGGTTGAATCAGCTTGATGATGTTATCTTTGGACACGGCATATCGCTCCTTCGGTGGAGAAGTGGAGGCGTCAAGCACCCCCACGATATGCCGCCTTTCCGATTCCCTCCGTCACCAACTTTCGGCGATAGCTCCCTGCTCGTCTTGGCAATTTTTGCCGGAGACCTATCACCGGCGGACGTGATCAGACCCGCAGGTTTTCAGCGCTGCTCTTGCCACGCTTGGGGTCGACTTTGACTTCGTAAGAAATCTTTTGGCCTTCTGCCAAACCAGAGAGTCCAGCGCGTTCTACGCGCTAATGTGGACAAAGATGTCGTTTCCGCCGTCATCTGGAGCGATAAATCCCTACCCCTTTTGGACATTGAACCACTTCACAGTACCTGTTGCCATACGATCACTTCTTTGCCGCCGCACCCAGTCCATACGCTGGTGGGTAAGGGTGCCAGAAACAGAGCAACCGGCGTGCCGGACCGAAAATGCTGATCCTACAGGGATGGCGAGCATCGGGTCGACGACAATGGACGCAAAGCTGACAACCGCGTGCGACTGCCAACATTCTCAGGCTAGCTCAATCAGTTGGGATTACTCGAAGGCAGCACATGGCGGGTCGTAGGTTCTGTAACGGCATGATGCGAGCGCCGTGTGCTGCAGTTGAAAGTGCTCGACCCTATTAGCTCGCATATAACCTGTAGTCTTAGACTGGTCGCGCAGCAAGTTGATACCGGTGTCGTCGTATTCATCTGTGCCAGTGCCAGATCGATCACACAACGTCCGCAACTCGACGCCGAGCCTCTGGACCCGCACCGGCGAGGCACACCTTTCTATCTACTATTGAAGCATTCACTGCGCAAATTCCCTGGTGGCACACTCTTTGCTAGTTAGGTCCCAGATCCCTGCCGGGGAGAACGCGCATTAGTACCCGTTGCAAACCCTGCAATCGCCGTTGTGGGGATCGCGAGCTATCGCTCATGCACTGTGGAGCGTACTTGATGCTCAGCTTCCTCGATTCGTTTGGCATTGAGCCGCAGATGGCGCACAAAGCGCGGCTGCTTGGCCGCGCAGACGTGGTCCGCCAAGCCCGCGACATGATCGCTCGCGTCACCTGCGAATGTTGACCGCCGACAAGACCCAGTCGATCCAGTTGGCTACGGGCCGGCTCGATATCGCCGTGGACAAGGTGGCCTGGCCGCTGGACAGCCTTTGCGCGTTTGCGGCGCGCGAAAATCCGCGGCGGGGGTTCCTGGTCGTATCCCGCGTCCTAGGGCGCTATTTGCCCGCCACGCCGCAGATGATGCGGCAGAGCGCCCGCGATCTCGCGGCGCGGCTTCCTGACGATCTGCCGGGGCCGGCGCTCGTCGTCGGCCTGGCCGAGACCGCCGTGTGCCTTGCCCAGACGGTGCACGAGGAATTTCGCCTCGCAACGGGCCGGGTCGACATCCACTTCCTGCATTCGACGCGACAGCAACTGGATCATCCGTTGCTGTGCCGCTTCGAAGAACCGCACAGCCATGCCTCCGCGCATCTGATCTACAGGCCGGCGCTTCCGGAGCCGCGATCACTGGTATTGGTCGACGACGAGATCTCGACAGGAACGACCCTTTGCAACCTCGCCCAGGCGCTCGCCACCGCTTGGCCGCGGATCGAAGCGATGGCGGTAGCGACGCTGACCGACTGGTCGGCCGGCAAGGCGTGGCAAGCACGCATGCCGCGTCCCACGTGCATCGCGGCGCTGCTGCGCGGACGCATGGAGTGGACGCAGGAGACGACGACGGTGCTCAACAGCGCGTTCGATACCGCTGCCGCTTCACTCGGGCGCATGGCGACGCATCGCAATTTCGGTCGGCTGGGACTCGACCGACCCGTCGTGCCTGAACCCGATACCGCTGTGCCCGAGATCCTCGGCCCACTGCGGATCATCGGAACCGGCGAGTTCACCTATCCCCCCTTCCTGCTGGCGGAACGCCTCGCAGAAGAAGGGCATGATGTCGTCGTGCAGGCGACCAGCCGAAGCCCCGCACTCCCCGGTGCCGCGATGGCGACCAAGCTCCGCTTTGCCGACAATTATGGAACGGGCGTGCCCAATTACCTCTACAATGCCGACCGGGCCGATGGACGCGCGAACTGGATCGCGCATGAGACCGGCGCGGCGACAATCGACCCCGGGCTGATTGCCGCTCTCCGTGCCGAACTGATCGGCTGGACGGCATGACGCGTGCCGTCGCCCTGGTCGATCTGGACGACACGCTTTTCCAGACGCTGCGCAAATGCCCGCCCGATTTGCCGGCCGACAGGTTGACGCCGCTGGGCTTCGCGCGCGACGGATCGCCGCTGAGCTATGCGACCCCGCGGCAGATGCAGTTCCTGGAATGGCTGGCCGATACGACGCATCTCGTCCCCGTCACCGCCCGCAGCCTGGACGCATTGCGGCGGGCGCGCATTCCATTCCGCGCAGCGGTGTGCGCGCATGGGGGCGTCGTGCTGGATGACAGCGGTCAGGTCGACATGGACTGGGCTGCGACGATCGCCGACCGCGCCGCGCCCTTCGCGTCGCAGCTTGCTGGCCTGGCGGAGGCGATCAGGCGCAGGGCGCGCGACCGCGGCATCGCGGTCAACGCCCGTGTGCTGGTCGAGGACGCGCTGCCGCTCTACACCGTGGCCAAGCATGAAGATGCGGATGCCGCGGCACTTTTTGCGGTGGTCGACGCTGCCGTGCCGTCCTTGCCCAAGGGCTGGACGGACCACCGCAACGGCAACAATGTGGCGCTGACGCCACCCTATCTGGGCAAGGCCCATGCGGTGGCATATATCCTACCCGGCCTCCGCGCACGCTTCCCTGATGCGCCGGTGATCGGCATCGGCGACAGCCGCACCGATGCGCCCTTCATGGGCCTTTGCGATTTCGCCATGATGCCCACCCGTTCGCAGCTGGCCGGCGGCATGTTCCATGCGGACTGAGGTCGCGCCCCCGTTCTCGGGCAGCTACGACCCGGCCGACGTCACCTTCCTGCTCAAGCCAGTGGTAATGGCCCCGACTTCCGTCGCCGAAAAGGAAGCGGCGATCCAGTCCGGCCGCCACCACTATTCGGAGATAATCGCGCCGGAGAGGGTGCCGGACGACAGCTATCTATCCCTCTATCACGCCGCGCTTGCGCGGAACGGTGCCCGCCTGGCGCAGGATGTCGCCACCCTCGCTGCGCAGCTCGCCGCACGCAGGCCGGGGCGCGAGCTGGTAGTCGTCTCGCTGGCGCGTGCGGGGACGCCGATCGGCGTCTTGCTCGCGCGGACCTTGCGGGCGCACGGACATCGCGCAGCCCATTATTCAATCAGCATTATCCGCGATCGGGGTGTCGACCGCGTCGCGCTCGCGCATATGGCCGGCCGGCACGATCCGCGCGACGCGGTCTTTGTCGATGGCTGGACCGGCAAGGGCGCGATTGCCGGCGAACTTCGCGCGGCCCTGGCCAATGCGCCATTCGGCTTCACACCGGACTTAGCCGTGATTGCTGACCCTGCAGGACAGGCGGACATCGCCGCGACGGCGGATGATTATCTGATCGCCTCGGGCTTGCTGAACGGCATCGTTTCGGGCCTGGTCAGTCGCTCGATCCTCAACGCCGCGTTGGTGGGGCCGGGCGATTTCCACGCCTGTGTCACCTACCCGCAATATGCCGGTGCTGATCTCTCACGTGCCTTCGTGGACACGATCGCGCCGTTGGCCGCTGCGGCGATACCGCAACCGGTAGACGGGCACGGCGCCCGCCGAGCGGCGCTGAAACAGGAATGCGAGGCGATGATGCGGCAGTTGCTGGCGGAAAGCGGAACGCGTGACCGCAACCGGATCAAGCCCGGCATAGCCGAAGCGACGCGCGCCCTGCTGCGGCGGGTGCCGGAACGGCTGCTGGTTCGCGATTTCGAGGACGCCGATGTGGGGCACTTGCTCCATCTCGCCGCCGCGCATGCCATTCCGGTCGATACGCTGGGCGGGGAATCGCAGTATCGCGCGGTCGCAATTATCCGTAGCCTGGGCAACGATGCATGAGCCGGCTTTCCGCCCTCGCCCTTGGCGCCTCCTTGTATATGCCCTGCACCCGCGAGGATCTGGCCGATGCGTTGCTCGGGGGCTCACCTCTGAGCCCGCTGTTGGCGACTCTCTACTTTCGTCGGTTCCTGCTGGCTTGGCGCAAACACGGACACCAAGACCAACTCGACGCGCATATCGTGAATTACGCGGATGAAAGGACAAGCCTTCGGCGGCGCTGAAGAAGCGCCGTCCTTGACCGCCGCTACGCGCGACGGCGATGTAAATACGCGGTCGGGACGAAAGAATGCTTGCGGCGCAGGTCGAACAAAAGAATGGAATGACAAAGGACGACAGAAATGGCGAGATGCCTCCTTGACAAAGAAAGCCCCATACAAGCCGGATGAGCGAAGACGTTCACGTCCGGATCTGTGAGCGACTGGGGGTGAAACTCCCCCGGGCGACTCGACTGGTGGTCTTGATCGACGCCTACAAACGTCATGACTGGCTGATTGGAGCCGTGACCGAACGACTCCGGGAGGAGTTCGCCAAGCTGCAGGTGGAAATCAATGATGAAAAGAGCCGAACCGTGAACCTGGAACGAGGCGAGAGCTTCAGCTTCCTGGGGTTCGACTTCCGCTACCTCCGCAGTCTGCGCGGAGCGATGCGGCCGCATTACACGCCCAAGCTCAAAAAGCTGACGGCCCTTTTGCGGGAGCTCAAAGAGGTGTTTCGCCGATACCGGTCGCAACCGATTGACAGGCAATAAGCCTGATCAATCCGATGCTCAGGGGATGGGTGAACTACTTCGCGGTTGGACACTCCAGTGAGTGCTTCAGCTACATCAAAGATTGGGTGGAGAAGAAGGTCAGGCGCCAACTGGCGCAGGCTCGGAAACGAAAGGGCTTCTGCTGGAAGCGGTGGAATAGATCGTGGCTGTACGACACTCTCAGGCTGTTCAACGGCTATCGAGTGCGACGCGATGGACCGAAAGCTGCTCCGACCGGATAGGTCCCATAAGCCTTGGAGTGAAGCAAATGGGAGCGCGCAGTGCGGGAAATCCGCACGCAACGCAAACTCGGCGACCAAACCAAGTATGATGCCGATAAAGACCTCGCAAAGTACAGTCCTGTGGGCGTTCTCAACCATCGTTGTACAACCGAACCCGGCTCCATTCCGCAATCGGATATATCGCCCCCATCGAGATGGAGCTAAAAGCCGCATAAGCCCGTCCACTTTTTCGGGGTCAGATCAATGGCCGGTGACCAATCCGACCATCGTTTTGACGAGTGCGGAAACGATAGCGCAATCCTGTTGCCGCTCTCGTGATAATACTGAGCCACCACCCCATAGGACAGGAAATCGGCCCGTCGCGTAGGATTCAGCGCCAGAATGTGTTCGGAGAACTCTTTCCTATCGCAAGGCGCGCGGCAGACGAGATGTGGGAGTTGTCATTCGCCGGATTGAAGAGTCGGCGCAGCGCCCTTTCATCCACAGCTCGTAGAGTTTGTCGATCGCGCCGGGAACAAATTGAACCGTAACCGGCAAACCGGTGTGCAAGACGCGCTTCTTTTCGAAGCAACAGATCCGCGTGGAGCACGCGGAAGCTTAAGCTTATCCGGCATTAGAGCGCACGCCCCTTCGAGGGCCGAAAGCGGGTTCGCCCAATCTCCCGTCTCCATCGCTAGCTTAGGTTTGGCGAAAAGCGGCTCAGTCAGCGCTTCTTGCGCTTCCCATTTCGCGCATTATACGCTCGTTTTGGGCGATCCGCTCTGTTTCGGCGGCTTTAGCTTCATCGCTGGTCCGCCAGGTGCCGGTCAGAATTTTCGGCAAAACGTCATCGAGTTGTGTCGGCAAACCGACAAAGGCGATGCGGCCGTCACGGTCGACCACGAACGACGTAGGAATCCCGACAGAAAAGCTGGGATCTAGCCAGAGCTTTCCCATTTCACGTGTGTAGTCGAACCCGATGCGGTAGTTGAGATTAGGTACGTTTTCGGTCAACCAGGCGTCCAACTTGTCTCGGGCCTCGTCCGCTGTTTCAGCGCGCTCATGAGCTGCGAGTCCGAGGACCTCAACTGCGCTTTTTTTGTATTTCTCTTGCAACTGCACCAGTTCGGGGACCGCCGCGACACACGGTGGGCACCAAGTTGCCCAGAATTCGACGATGTAAACGATTCCGGGCTGGAAGTTCGAGAGGGGCTGGCCACGCAGCCAGTTCTCCACTTTGATCGGAGGAGCTGGGGATTCTAATCCGAGCACCATGTTACTCTCCAAAGCTTAGTGCCCGACTTTGGGCGACTTTTTGTGATAGCTGATCTCTCATCGCGGGCGCGACCGGCTTGCCGCATGGGGCTCACCAGCGAGATCCGCGGCGAATTTCGGTGTCGTCGCGCTAAGCGCGACGACGCTCAAAGTCACAAGCAGGAAGGTCTCATGAGGGGGATACATCGGGTCAAGCAAGGAGAGCATCTGTGGTCTCGTTCGCTATTGCTGCACTCTAATAGCAACGTCTGTGCCACGACACCTGCGTGCATGTCTGATTACAACATGCACGACGGTACTCCGCGGGCAATTTGAACCCGCGGGCTTCGTGCCTCCGCCGTCTCGATCGTAATTGAAGCGCCCGTAACCGATTAGCCGCCGGACCACGACGTCCTTCCGCCGTTCCCCGAAGGCTTTGTCGCCCCTGACGCGCCGGACCCGTCCGCTTGATAGGTGGTCGGCACCCACTCGCCGTCGACTCAGTCCCGATCGACCTTACCCACGAGCTTAACCAGCTCGTGCTTCATAGTGATGATCTGGTCTAGCCTGGTCCGGATCAGATCGCCAGATTCCTTCATGTCGTACTTCTTTGGTTCCATTGCCACTTTGATGCGGCTGATAAGCTTGACCACATTGAGCTAGTCGTGCTTGCTAACGAGCTTTTTCCTAGGTCATGCGGTCAACTTCAAATTCCATCATCTTGCCGAGCTGCTCGCGCGGAACATGCTAAATAGCTGGTACCGGTGAAGGCATTTTGGTGGCCGCCGACGCGCAAGACGGTCTTGGAAAACTCATCCGCCGGATGTTTGGAGGTGCCCTTGAACATCAGGTGTTCGAGAAAAATGCGCCAGTCCCGATTTGCCAAGCGGCTCGTCGGCCGAGCCGACCTTATACCAAATCATCTGAGTTGCGACGGGTGTCCGATGATCCGGAATCACCACGACCTCCAGTCCGTTCTGAAGCGCAAAGCTGCTTGGTCGATCCCACCTGACCATGTCCTGAGCAAGAACGCTACACTCGTGAGGACCGTAAAGGTTACGATTAATCCTATCATTCGTTCTGTCTTCGACCGGCAGCGCGGTGCGCGTCATCGAATCGAAGGTACCAGCGGCAGTCCCTTCCATGTTGGGGGTGACCGAACTCCAGTTCCCACCGACAGACCGGTCAGCCGCACACCGTCTGACAAGCAATGGAGCAAAGGCCGTGCCATTGCACGCACACGCCCGTACGCGCGCCAACTGATATCAAACAGAACCGGCGCGTATGTTCTGGCTAAAGGTCGACCGCCGCCAGGTCGTGAACACGACATTGCGCAGGAAGGCACAAGACAATTTGGCGCAACTGGCAGAACGGCAGCTTACTGGCAAGCCTAGATTTAAGCTGCGATAGGACGACAACTCAACTTCTCGCCAGGCTCACTGTACACGTTTCGCTCCTGGGTCTTTTGCGTATTATGGAGTTGTCACTCTAACTGTTTCGCACGGGAAACGTCGGGACTACGCGCGCGCTCGTTCACGCACACATCAGCATCTGAAAGAGGAGCTTGGACTTGATCACTCCGAAGGACGATCATGACAAGGTCTCCATGGCCGCGCCTGCTGTATAGTTGAGATATGGCCGATCGAGCTGCGCACCTTCAGCTCCGCCCGGTGCTCGACACTTGATCGTTGCCCACGCCAGTCATTGTCGCGACGGCGTTGTACCGAAGAGGGAATGCGCATGGCTTCGCGGTACTTCGCAACCGTACGCCGGGCGATATCAATGCCGGACGTACGCAACCGTTCCACGATCGTGTCGTCCGAGAGGATCGCGGACGG
The DNA here is from genome assembly GCF_030160715.1 of Bradyrhizobium iriomotense. Lineage (GTDB taxonomy): Bacteria > Pseudomonadota > Alphaproteobacteria > Rhizobiales > Xanthobacteraceae > Bradyrhizobium > Bradyrhizobium iriomotense. Next base: position 178,397 of record NZ_BSOW01000015.1, on the reverse strand, counting down.
CTCCTCCGAATCGATCAGCTGCTTGATGTGGTGGCGGACGGCTTCGGCGGAATGCGCTTCGCCGCCATCGGCCGACGCGATCGACGCGGTGAAGAAATACTTCAATTCAAAGGTGCCGCGATTCGTCGCCATGTATTTGTTGGCGGTGACGCGCGACACCGTGGATTCATGCATCTGAATGGCGTCGGCGACCGCCTTCAGGTTGAGCGGCCTCAAGTGCGCGACACCATGGGTGAAGAAGCCGTCCTGCTGGCGCACGATCTCGGTTGCGACCTTCAGGATGGTGCGGGCGCGCTGATCGAGCGCGCGCACGAGCCAGGTCGCGTTCTGCAGGGCATCGGTGAAATAGGATTTGTCGCCGTCCTTGCCGATCTTCTTCGACAGCTCGGTGTAGTAGGTCTGGTTCACGAGCACACGCGGCAACGTGTCGCTGTTGAGCTCGACATGCCAGCCGCCGTCGGGACCCGGGCGGACGTAGACGTCCGGCACCATGGTCTGGAGGCGCGCCGAGCCGAACTTCATGCCGGGCTTGGGATCGAGGCGGCGGATCTCGCCGATCATGTCGGCGATGTCCTCGTCGTCGACGCCGCAAACCTTGCGCAAGGCCCCGATGTCGCGCTTGGCCAGGAGATCGAGATTCTCGACCAGCGCCTGCATTGCAGGATCGTAGCGATCGAGCTCGCGAAGCTGAATCGCCAGGCATTCGCTCAAGTTGCGGGCGCAGACGCCGGGCGGATCGAATTTTTGCAGCACCGCAAGAACATCCGCGACATCCTGCTGCGATGCACCAAGCCGTTCGGCAGCCTGGCCGAGATCCGGTGGCAGGTAACCGGCCTCATCGACGAGATCGATGAGATATTGCCCGATCATGCGCTGCGCCGGTGCGGTGAACGCGACCGAGAGCTGCTCGGCGAGATGGTCGGCAAGCGTGGTTTCCGCAGCGACAAAAGCTTCGAGATTGTAGTCCTCGTCGCCGGAGGCGCCGCCGCCCCATTCCGTATAGGTGGTCGGCGCCGCATCCTGCGCATTGCGCGCCGCGGCCTCCGCCGGTTCCTCCGAAAAGACGTTGTCGAGCCCTGTATCCAGCGTCTGCTCGATCTCGGCGCGGCTGCCGAGATCCTTGCTCATCCATTCTTCCTGGCCTGGCTCGAAGGCTTCGCCTGAACCGCCGCCCGGTTCGTCGCCGTGGCTGCCGCCGGCATCGTCGCCATCGCTGAATTGGGCCGTATCAGCCGGGCTATCGCCCGCGGGCTGCTCGTCATTGGCCCGCTCAAGCAGCGGATTGCGCTCGAGTTCCTCCTCCACGAAGGTCGTGAGATCGAGATTGGACAGCTGCAGCAGCTTGATCGCCTGCATCAACTGCGGCGTCATCACCAGCGACTGCGACTGCCGGAACTCTAATCTCTGCGTCAGCGCCATAAAGCAAGAATCTTTACCGAAGTTGGCCTGCGTTTTGCTCATCTAGCCAGGAGCTGATCTACACGCTTTGATGTCGCGCAAAAGCAGATCGAGGCGAGGTTTCTGACGAAAGTTGAAGGCGGCGAACAACTGCACGGCGACGATCTTATCGGGGCTCCCTCGACCATGAGAAGGAAAACCATATCCATGCGACGATCTGCAGGCCAAGGTTCAGGGCAAAGGCAGTCTGATAAGCGATGGCGGGATAATGTCCCGCCACCGGCCTCCACTGCTCAAGCACAATGCCCGTTGCGGATTGCAGGACAAATGCTCCGCCGATATGGAACACGTTAAGTGCAGCATTGGCGCGCCCAGCAAGTTCTTTCGGGAAGTAGTCGGCCAGGATTGCATAACTCAGCACTGTAGCTGCGCCGACCACGGCCACCGCGCCCCACAGCACATATGATGACATCGGGCATCGCAAGATGATTGCGAGCTCGGTCGCGATAAATAGAAGGCCGACAATTGCAAGCAGGGCCTCGGGTCCAATTCCATAACGACGAAGCCGGTCGGCCAGAACACCCAACAAAAGCGCTCCCAGGCTGAGCGCTGCGGCCATGACGAATAAGTGCTGCACCACCCCCGCGCGATCAAGACCGTCGACGTCGGCAAGCCACTGCGCCGCCCAAAGGCCATGCAGCGCCCAAGCCGTCCCGACGGAAGTCGCCGACAACGGTGCCAGACGCCAGAAATGCGAATCCGTGTAAATCTTCCTGAGGCCGGCCATGGCCGTCCCTCTCATGCTTGGCGTTGTCGATGCACTTTCGGGCACCAAGAGATAGATAAGAGCCGAACAGCTGGCCGTGACCACGGCTAACAGTGCAAAGAGCGTCCTCCACCCCATCCAAGTCAGCAATAACTGCGTCGGCGACGTCGCAGTGAGCGCCCCCAAACCACCGACCATGACCATAAGACCGTTTAGAAAAGGCAGGCGGTCCTTCGGAAAAGACAAAACGAGGGCTTTCAGTCCAGCGGTCAGGCTTGCGGCGACGCCGAGACCGAGCAACGCCCGGCCAACGAACAGAACGAGCAAATTGTCTGATACCGCAAACAACGCTGCGCCCACTGCGGCGACGACCAGCAGAACGCTCTGGATTTGCCGCGGACCATAACGGTCCAAAAGGATACCGATCGGTATCTGCGCCGCCGCGAAGGTAAGGAAATAGGCTGAGGTCAGAAAGCCGAGATCTCCAGCGTCGAGCCCCAACTCCAATGTCAGGGGCGCGGCGATCAAGGCGTTGATTGTTCTGAAGAGATAGGACAGGTAATAGCCGACAGCAAAAGGCAGAAACACCCGCACGATAAGTGCCAGGCCTCCTGTCGCGCCCGCAACTGCCGGTCGCGTCACCGAAGAATGGCTTGGTGTGGGCGGCCGAGAATGCGTTGCGTCAGCGACGATAAATCTCTCGCCGTAGCGAGGCGTCGATCTGGTCGCACTATCAACTGTATCCGATGGACGACGGACTGGTTCTGAAGACTTGTAGTTCGTGCTGCGGGCGGCGCTCACCGCAAGGTCGCGCGCAAAGCGGTCTTTATTCGCCACGGCGCGCTGGTTCATCGTCTCCTGCAGAAGGGATGTCCCCCGCTCGACGCGGCGTCCTACTTGCGCAGCGAATTGCTCGAACCGTTCGGCGCCGACCTGAGATGCAATATTCTGCTCTGACTTCGTTAAAGGGGGCGCAATGGCCAGGTGAAAGCGTGCGTGATGGGTGACGACCTCGTTCACCGTCTTGAGATCAGCGCTGAGCCGCTCGATCTGATCGTTCAGCTTGGTGAAGCCTGTCACTATCGCGAAATGCGCGCTGGCATTATCAGGCTCCAAGAAGCGATCAAGCGCTGCTTCAATGAGCTCCGATTTCGTCACTCCCGTGCGCGTAGCCGCAGCGGACAACCGCATCGCCATGGTTTCGCTGAGATGAACGCCGGTCCGCAATTCCAAGGGAATACTCGCTACGCAGCGGTTGGAGTGTTGGACAAGCGGTCACCAGCTGCATCGACGTTCGCGCGCCGATCGTGCATCATCTCAATTTTCAGGTCGGGTCGGTCATCAATCGCCGGATACCCGCGGCGCCAGCTCCCTCGCTCGACGGCCGCTAGAAAGCAGTCGACCTGAGCATTGAACGCTGCCGGCTCTTCCAGATTGATGGTGTGGCCCGTATTGGGGCAAATCCAAAGGCCGGCGTTTTGAAGCACTGTTTTTAGCATCAGGTTCGTTTCGAGGCAGGGAGCGTCTTCATCCCCCAAGGCCAGCAATACCGGTAGTCGCATCTTTGAGAACTGATGGCGCAGATCATGTAACGGTGGCCGCAAAGCCTGACAGCGCGCCATCGTATTCGATATTCCCCGCTGGGAATGATGCCGCAGGCGTTCCATGAACTCTTGCCAACTCCTGACGTCCTTGTATTTAAGCTGAATGCGAGTCGGACCGTGCGCCATCTTCCGAGCCATCGCGTCCATCCCGCGCGCGCTGAAGGCCCGCGCGAGCACGGAGGTTTCTCGCAACCAGGCGTCACGCTGGGAAGGAGCCGATCCAGCTCCCACACCGGCCGCGACAATCGCGCTTACTCTCTCCGGATACCTCAACCCAAATTGCAGGGCGGCATATCCGCCCATGCTCAATCCGATCAGATGTGCGCGTTCGACGCCGAGGCCACGCATGAGAGCGTCGATGTCATCCACGGCGAGCTGCCAGCCATATAGATTAGGCTCTTCAGGAACGTCGCTGGGCGGATATCCGCGGGCATTGAAGGTGATGCAGCGGAAAGCACGCGAAAAATAGCGAACCTGGGCTTCCCATTCGCGGCTATCTAACCCGAGTTCGTGCAGGAAAATGATCGGATGCCCCTCCCCCGTTTCCTCAAAATAAAGCTTCACGCCAGTGGAATCGATGTATGGCATCCGACCTCCTATTCGTCTGAACGCATCTGCTTGAGCAAATGCTGGTCTATGACCGGATTGGACTTGGATGGGCTTTGGTGCTGGCTGCTTCCAGGCAGCTCTAAACGAACGTCCCTTGCCGCGTTGTTGCGGCGCGTTTCGCCGTTGAGCGTCCTTTGTCTATCGGCATGGGTCTTTCGATCATCCGCGCGACGAGTTCGGCGGGATCGGGCGCTGGGCTCGGCGGAATCTTCGCGTATGGTGCTGAACCGCCTCGTCCCTTCGCGGCGGCGCGACAATTGCGAGAACGGGAAGCAATCTCCAGCAGCCAACTGGATCGTTTGTTTCGAGCACAACGCGGCATATCCGAGAGACTCTATCGTGACCAAACCGAAGCACTTCATCCCCTGTAAGCCCCCGGAAACACCATGTCCTGGTCGACGAGGACGTTGAAGACGTAGCCTGATCGAATATCGAGGGTGGGCTGAACGTTCATGTTCTTGCTGATCGTCTGCTCGGCGACGCGGCCGAATGACTCAGCAAAACTGTTACGCGCGGCATCCGTCGGCGTTTGCTGATACCCGTAAGGTGAACTTGCGGGCATCGACATATCGATACCGGCGCCGATCGCGGCAATCAGGATCGCCGAGCCGAACACCTGGAAATAATGATTGTCGACTTGGTCATTGAACCCGCCATAACCTTCCGCATCCGTGCCGGCCATGCCGCCGATCTGCAAGGTTGAGCCGTTCGGGAAGATGATGTCGGTCCAGACCACAAGGACGCGGCTTTGCCCGAATGAAATCTTGGCATCGTACCGTCCCAGGAGTTTGGCGCCCTGCGGGATCAGAAGCTGATGGCCTGTGGCGCTGTCGTAGACGTTCTGGCTGACCTGGGCGGTGATGCGACCGGGAAGATCGGAATTGATGCCGGTGATCAGCGTCGCCGGAATGACGGAGCCGCGTTTCAATTCGTAGGCGGATGTCGGCGCGACTACCTTGCTCTGAAGGTAGCCGAGCTTCTTGAGATCCGTGTTGAAGAAATCCTCTTTCGCCGTTTGCCCATTTGGGTCGATGTACTGCGTGCCGAAACCAGCACGAAGCGCCGCCGCATAAAGGTCGGACGCACCGCGTGCAGAACTGGGTGTCGTCGTCGTGTTCGATGGTGCTGCATTGCTCATGGGTGCGCTGGATGTTTGCAGCTTGCCGAGATTGATCGCGAGCGGAGAGTCATAGGCGGCACCGTTCGCCTGCACGCGGGCCATGCGCTGGCGTTGCCGCTCGCGCAAATATTGTTCATGTGCCTCGCGATCGAGGCGCGCCCGCCATAGTGCTTCCGACTCGAGTTGCGAGCCGGCGGGCTCCGTCTGTTGTCGGCCGGAGAAGGGATTTCCTGCCGGCTTTCGTGTGTCCGGCTGCGGGGGTGTCGGCTGGAAGGTCTGGGCCTCCTGGTCGCCGATGATTCCGTTCGCGACGCCCTTCTTCAGTTGATCGGCATAGGTAGACGCCGGGTTCGATGAGGCGATATCGATGCCGGCCTCGCGGCGAAAGTACAGTCCGCGCGACGTCAGGCCGTAGAAGATGACGGCGAAAAACACGATCACCAGCACGATGGCGACGACGATGGGCAGTCGATTGAGGCGGCGGATTCCTCTGCCCTCCTCTGCCTCCGGACTGCCGCCGAGCTTCAGGGATTGCACCATGACCGGCCCTCCCCTACCCGCGCAGCATGACCGAGAGCGGACTGGCCGGCGATGCGCCAGCGGCGGTTGCGCTATAAGCGCGGCCGAGCTCAACGCTGCCCGTCGACAAGCGTGCCAGGACCTGACCGTTGTAGGACTCGATCACATAGGCGAGCGGGATGGTTTTCTCGCCCTTGGTCTTCTGATCGGTCGCAACCGCATACCCCCAGCTCTTGAGCGACATCTCCAGCGCCTGGCCGAAGGGCGTGCCGTCGGGCTTCAGGATAATCGTGCCAGAGCCGGGCCCGACCTGCTCGGCGAGTTTCGTCACCAGGTCGCCGGCGATAGCAGATGCGGCGGGACCGGATAGATCCGCTGGCGCCGAGCTCGCCACCAGGGTGCCGACGCCGAACGACGCGCAGCCGGCGAGCGGCAGCCCAAGCAGGGAGAGAAGAGCGAGCCAAGGCATCGAGGAGACTTGCCGCATGATCAGCCTCCCCTCCGGATCGTCACCTTGTCCTGGTTCCAAAAGCCAACGCCGGAGACCAGAATGGCGGTGTCAATCTGATAGTCGACCACCATCATGTCGCCCTTCAGGCGGTAGTTGACGATGCGGTTCTGACCGCCCGACACGACGAACAGGACCGGTGCATCCTGGCCCGACAGCGTTGACGGAAACTGGATGTAGGTCTTCACGCCGTCGCTGTAGACGCGGGTCGGCCGCCAGGACGCGCTGCCGCTCACGCTGTAGGCGAAGCTCAACTGCTCGGCGGGAACGCCGGCGCCTGGAATCGCCTCAGTGCCAATACGCGCGTTGACGTCCGCGAGCCGGCTGCCGACATCCTCCGGATATTCAAAGCCGACGCGCGCCATGTATTGGGTCGGGTTCGACTTGAGCTGGATGTGATAGGTCCGCCGCGAGGTCGTCACCACCATCGAGGTGACGAGCCCTGGCTCCGCCGGTTTGACAATCAGGTGGATGGCTTGTCCGCCGACCACTCCCGACGTCGCCGGTTCGACCTTCCAGCGCACGGTGTCGCCAACCAGCACATCGCGCACGACCTCGCCGGCCTCCAGCTCGATGTCGCAGACCTCAAGCGGCGAGCAGACGACGGAGGGCTGGACCTCGCCGAACAGAAAGACAACCTTGCCATCCGTTCCACGCGTCACAAGGCCGGTCGATCCGCGCCATTGGCTCGAGATGTTCGTGCCCTTTCGCTCCTTGGCGGTCATCGCCTGCGCGTGTGCGCTGACATCGGCAAGCAGCAAGAAGGCGGATGCCGCGAGAACAGTGCATGCAGGAAGTCTGATCGTGCTTGGGTGCATCGGCGTCCCCTCCCCTTTCATAGTTGCGCCGTCCAGTCGAAATCACGGAGATAAAGGCCGATCGGATTGAGCCGGATGGTCTGCTCGTCCTGGGGTGGAGTCAGCGTGACGGTGGCGATGCCGCGATAGCGGTGCTCGCCGGTTTCCTTTCCCTTCCTGTCCCGTTCGAATTCGGTCCAGTCGATCTGATAGGACTGGTTGGACAGAGCGACGATGTTGTTGACCTCGACGGCGACCGTCGCCGTCTTCGCCTTCTCGAACGGCGAAGTGCTCCGGAACCAGTCATTGATCTTTTGCGTGGCGGGGTCGGAGGTGCGCAGCATTGCGTAGGTGCGATCGATATATTGCTTCTGGACGACCGCATCTGGTGTCACCGATCGGAAGTTCGACACGAAGCTGCCGAGCGTCGCGCGCACCACCCGCGGATCCGCATATTCAATCTGCTGCGGATAGCCGGCGCTCGCTGCGGTCCCAAGCTTGTCTACCTCGACGATGTAAGGGACGAGCTTGACCTGCGTACTCTGGAACAGCGCATAGGCGAAGCCGATCACCGCCATCACCATGGCGACGATGCCGATGGTGCGCCAGGTCGCGGCCGCCTTCACATAGGAGCCGTAGCGCTCGTTCCATTCCTGACGCGCGGCGAGATAGGGATTATCGGGCGGATTGCGCGCGGGCATTCGAGAAAGGCTTTCCATTCTTCATCTGTCGGGTTGAATCGGCTCAAGTCTTTCCGGTCGATTTGTTCTGGGCGACCCGCTGATCGAGCTTGGCGTTGGCAAGGCCAAGCGTTGAGGTACCGAACGATCCCGGCGCGCCGATCGCCTGATCGCGCGCGGCGGAGGCGAGCGCGCCGCCCGCCGTGCCGATGCCTTGCGTCATCGCCTTGAGCGCGGCCGCGCCAAACGAGGCGCCGTCGGCACGCGCAGCACTGAACCCGGCCGCCCCTGCCCTTGCGCCTCCCATGGCAAGCGTACCGCCGCCGGCGGCGAAGCTCGCTGCCTGTCCCGCGTGCTTCACCACTTCCATGCCGCTGCCGACAGACACGCCCTGCACGACACCTTGTACGATACTGGGCACGTACATCGAGATAATGAAGACGACGACAGAGATGCCACCGATCGCCAGCGTCCCAACAAAGGCGTCGTTGCCGGTGCCCGTCTGGTTGGCGAGGTTCAGCAAGGCGTCGGAACCGATCTTGGCGATCATCACCAGCGCCATCAGCTTCATGCCGACCGAGAAGGCGTAGACCAGGTAGCGGACGGCAAAATCCTTGGTGAAGGACGAGCCGCCGAGGCCGAGCATGATCATGCCGGCGAGCAGCCCGACATACATCTCGACCATGACAGCCACGAAGATCGCCGCGACCAGCGAGAAGGCGATCACCACGATCACCATGGCGAACACGGAGGCAATCGCGAGCGCATTGTCTTGGAAGAGGCCGAACTGCGCGTTCTGCGACATCGCGGAGGCGACCTTGAGACCCGCGTTGAACACGTCCGCCGGCGACGCCGAGCCGCCGCCGGCACCGATCTGATAGAGACTGTCTACGACCGCTTTTGCGAAGTTCGGTCCCTGGTCGAGCACGAAGGCAAAGAAGCCGATGAACATGATCCGCCGCACCATCTCAGCGAACCAGGCGTCAAGCGTCGCGGTCTGAATGGCGAGCCAGACCGCGGCAAGCCCGACCTCGATGCCCGCAAGGATCCAGAACAACGACTTGGCCGCCTGCATCACGGTCGTCTGCCAGCCCTTGGCGGCCGTCGTCACCGAATTTTCCAGCGTCGTGAGAACGCTGCCGTCCTGCTGCGCCAATGCGGGATGCGCAGCAACGACGATGCCGATCGCTATGATCAGAACGAGCTCCGGTTTAATTCGACGCACCCCCTGCCCCTTCTTCTACCAACGCGGTTTCATCTGCTCACCGCCGGACGTCTTGTAGTCCTGCGGAGGTTTGAAGAAGTCGCTGGCCCGCGACGCAGTCCCTTGTCCCGACACCGGCGTGCGCTGCGCGAAAGCGAGCCAGGCCCCTGCAGCGCCGGCGCCGATCACGATGACGACGACGATGATGATCGACACTCTCACCAGCGCGGCTCCATGGTCTGACCGCCGGAGGTCGCGGGCGAGGTCGCGTTGAAGAACTGCTCCCGGCGCGCCTGCGACAGATCCTTGCTCGCCTGCGAGGACTGGAACCAGGTCGCCATCATCGTGGTCTGCTGCGCGATCAGACCGCGCAGCTTCTGCATCTGGGCAACTTCCTGCGCTGCGATCTCATGGCCGACCTGCAGTGCTTTCATCTGGCCGTCGGCGCTCTCGGAGGCCGTCTTGAGTTGCGTCATCGTCGAGTTCTCGGTCGCGAACTGCTGCGAGGTAAGACCCGCCGCCTGTAGCGTGCTCGAGATCGTGTCGCGGTTGGTCGTCGACCACGTCTGATAGGTCGACGCGAAGCTCGTGCCGTTTGGCAGATTGGTCTTGAACTGCGCATAGCTCTGGAAACGCTGCTTGAGCACGTCGTCGATATTGCCCATCGAGAAGGCCATGCCCTGGCCCTGATTGACGATGTTCTGCAGCTGCTTGAGATCGCTCTCGACCTTCCCCCAAATATGCGACGGCAACTGCGCCGTGTTCTGCAGCATGTTCTCGTAGATCCTCAGCTGGTTCTGAATCTGCTGGGCGAGCTGCGAAATCTGCGTGATCTGATTGTTGATCTGTTGAGCGGATTGACCAGCGAGCTGGATCAACTGTCCGTTATTAAGAAGCTGCGTGAACTCTGTAGCGCCGCCGGCCGCGGCGCCGGCGAACGCCGGACCGGAGGCCGGCAGCCCGATGATGATGGCGACGAAGAGCGCGTTACGAATCGGCGAGAAGCGTGTCGGCATGGCCGATCCCCCTTTCGATGAGCCAGTAAACGGGCCAATTGGCCCCGGTCTTCTTCAGCGCCAGGATGCGCTTCAGGTCGTCCTTGCCGGACGCGCCGACGAACGAGAGTGCGACAGGGCCGAGCGCCATGTTGAAGAGACGGCGGCCTTTGGGCGACGCGACGTAGTATTCGCGCTTGGGGGCCGCGGTTGCCACGATCTCGATCTGCCGTTCGTTGAAGCCGATACGCTCGTAGAACTCGCGTGTACCGGGCTCGCGCGCGGCGCCATTCGGCAGGCAGATCTTTGTCGGACAACTTTCCTTCAGCACATCGATGATGCCGGAGCGCTCGGCATCCGAGATTGACTGCGTGGCGAGCAGCACCGCGCAATTGGCCTTGCGCAGCACCTTCAGCCATTCGCGGATCTTGTCGCGGAAGACCGGATGGCCGAGCATCAGCCAGGCCTCGTCGAGAATGATCAGACTTGGCGCGCCAGACAGCCTTTTTTCGATGCGACGGAACAGGTAGGTCAGGACCGGCACGAGGTTGCGCTCGCCCATATTCATCAGCTGCTCGATCTCGAACGTCTGAAAGGACCCGAGTTGCAAGCCATCCCTCTCGGCATCGAGCAGTTGGCCCATGGGGCCGTCGACGGTGTAGTGATGCAGCGCGTCCTTGATCTCGCGCATCTGCACGCCCGACACGAAATCCGACAGCGATCGTCCGCGCGCCTCGGCCATCAGGCCGATCTGCCGCGAGATGGCGTTGCGATGATCGGGTGTGATCAAGACGCCTTGCACGGCGACGAGCGTCTCCACCCATTCCGCCGCCCAGGCGCGATCGGTGTCCGTCGACAAGTCTGATAAGGGACAAAACGCGAGCGCTGCCGCACCGTCCGCGTCATCGCCGCCGATCTCGTAATGGTCGCCGCCGGCGGCCAGTGTCAGCGGCAGCATCGAGCGCCCCTTGTCGAAGGCGAAGATCTGCGCGCCGGCATAACGGCGGAACTGCGCTGCGATCAGCGCGAGCAGCGTTGACTTGCCGGAGCCTGTCGGCCCGAACACCAACGTATGACCGACGTCGTCGACATGCAGGTTCAGCCGGAAGGGTGTGGAGCCGGACGCGACCTGCATCAAGGGAGGCGAGCCCGAGGGATAGAACGGGCATGGCGCGGTCGGATTGCCCGACCACACCGAATTGAGCGGGATCAGGTCGGCGAGATTACGCGTGTTGATGAGCGGCTCACGGATGTTGGCGTACCAATTGCCTGGCAGGCTGCCGAGGAAGGCTTCCGTCGCGTTCAGCGTTTCGATGCGCGCGCCAAAACCTTCGGCCTGGATCAGGCGACGGACCGCCTCGGCCTTCTCCTGCAGGCGCGCGCTGCTCTCGTCGAACAGCACGATGACCGGCGTGTAATAGCCATAGGCGACGAGTTGTGAGGAGGCTTCCGCGATCGCATCCTCGGTCTCGGCCACCATGACGGCCGCATCCTGATCGATCGAGCGGCTTTGCGTCTGGAAGAGCTGGTCGATGAAGGGGCGGACCTTCTGCTGCCACTTCTTGCGGGTGCGCTCGAGCTTCTGCCGCGCGTCCTGGTCGTCGAGGAACATGAAGCGCGACGACCAGCGATAGGTCAGCGGCATCAGATCGAGGGAATTGAGGATTCCCGGCCAGCTCTCGGCCGGAAAACCGTCGATCGCGACCACGCCGAGAAAGCGGTTCTCGACCGTCGGCGACAGGCCGTGCTGGAGCTCGGCCGTAGCCAGCCAGTCGAGATACATCGGAATATCCGGCAAGCGGATCGGATGATTCTCGCCGGTGATGCAGAAACGGATGAACTGAAACAGTTCATCGTAGCGCGCCGTGCGCGTGCCATCGCGCTCCTCGACCTCACGCGTTTCCATGCGACGGATCGACAGGACGCTCGCGAGATATTGCTCGACTTCGCGCATCGAAGTGCGGAAGCTCTCGATCGCCGTATCAGCATAGGAGGCCGATCGGCTCTCTGTATCGGAATAGATGTAGCGTGCGAGACCCGCGCGCCGCCGCTCGGGCGGCCGCCACGACAGGATGATCGCGTGCCGGCTCTCGAAATGTCCCCTCTCCTGCTCGAACCGGCTGCGGCGTTCGTCGTCGATCGCGCGCGTCACCGGATCGGGAAAGTGGCAGTCCTGCCGCGCCGGATAATCCGTGGTCGGGACCCGCACCGCCTCGACCTGGATCATCCAGCCTGAGCCAAGGCGCGCCAGGATGGTGTTGATCTGGCGCGAGACCTCGTTGCGTTCGGCGTCCGTTGAGCTTTCCGAGTCCGGCCCGGCAAAATACCAGCCCGCCATCAGCGAGCCGTCCTTCAACAGGACGATCCCGTTCGCGACGAGCCCGGCATACGGCACGAGATCGGCGAAGGACGGGCCAGAGTGACGGAAGGAGCGCAGCGCGACCATGAACGGACCTCAGTAGCGGCGCCAGGGCGTCGCGGTCGCCCGGTAGCAAGGCCGATAGGAGATGTGACGGGCATAGACCCGCCGCATCATCGGGTCGGCCTTCGCCATCATCCGCAGCGCCGCCACGACAACGATCCAGATCACGGCGCCCAGGATCGCCGCGTACCAGGTGAGCACGACGAAGATCAGGATGACGGCGGCAAGGCCTGTCAGCAGCACGAGCTCGCGATCCGCCCCGAACAGCAGGTTCGGCCGCGACAGCGCGCGATGGATACGATTGCGTCGTAGATTGGCACCGACCTCAGCCATGGCCGAGGTCCCCTGCCGGCGCCGTGCGCGTGACATCACCGATCGACGCGCCGCTCGCACCGAATAGAGCCACGATCTGCGTGGCGCCGAGGAGAATGCCGGCGACGAGCACGACATACATGAGGCGTCGCGCGAAGTCGTTGAGCTCGCCACCAAAGATCAACATGCCGCCGGCAACCGCCACGGCTGCCAGCGCGATGAAGCCAGCCACAGGACCGGTGATGGATTGCTGGATCTGCTGAAGCGGACTCTCCCAAGGCAGATTACCGCCGCCGCTGGTCGATGCAAAGGCGGGGTCGAGTATCAGGAGCGCGAGCAACACGCCGCTCGCGCCTACAATCATCATGCGGTTACGCGACATGGCGCTCCTCCTTCCGGGCATAGGATTGGGTCTGGTATTGGCCCGCTGAGAAGCTTTCGACATGGAGGACGTCACGGACCTGGCGGCCGCGATCCGTCCGCTCGATCGAGACGATCAAATCGACCGCCTCGCCGATGACCTCGCGCATGGGCTGTTGACTGGCTTCGGCCGTGAGCTGCTCCAGACGGCGCAGTGCCGAAGACGCGCTGTTGGCGTGAATGGTGGTGATGCCGCCGGGATGTCCGGTATTCCATGCCTTGAGCAGCGTGAGCGCCGCGCCGTCGCGCACCTCTCCCACAATGATGCGGTCGGGACGTAGACGCATCGTGCTCTTGAGCAGGCGCGCCATATCGACCGTGTCGCTGGTGTGAAGCGAGACTGCGTTGTCGGCCGCGCACTGGATCTCGGCCGTGTCTTCGAGAATGACCAGGCGGTGTTCCGGTGCGTGGGCGACGATCGCCGCGATCACGGCATTGGCGAGCGTGGTCTTACCCGAGCCCGTGCCGCCCGACACCACGATGTTCAGGCGCGATGCGATGGCGTTGCGGATGACCGCGAGGTGGTCGGCCGTCATCACGCCCTGCGTCACGTAATCCTCGAGATCGAACAGACGTGAAGCCCGCTTTCGGATTGTGAATGTGGGGGCGCCGACGACGGGCGGCAGCAAACCTTCGAAGCGATGGCCGCCGATCGGCAGTTCCCCCGAAATGATCGGACGCTCATCGTCGGCCTCCGATTGCAGCGCATGCGCGACACTGCCGATGATGATCTCGGCGGTCGCCCCCAGCATGGTCCCGGCAGCTGTCATCCCGTGGCCTAGTCGTTCAATGAACAACCGACCATCCGGATTGAGCATCACCTCAACGACCGCCGGATCATCGAGCGCGGCGCAGATCTGATCGCCCAGGGCGTCCTGAAGTTTGCGGACCAGCCGCGGATGCGAACGAAGTTCGACCATGGCCATCGCTCACGCAGCGACGCGCTGAAGGCGGCGCACATCGGAGCAATAGCCAGGCGGCCGCACCCGTTCGAAGCTTGCCTGGTCGGCCGGCAGGATGCCGGCGACGCTCATGGTCTCGCCGATGAGTTGCGCACGGCAAAGGCGCGTCATCGGCCAGCCCGCCCGTTGCAGGATGCGTTCGAAGCGCACGTCCGTTGCGGTGGCGATCTCGTCGAATCCGTTCGACATCGACCACTCGATCATCCCCGCGAACATCGTCAGCGTGGCCTCGTGCAGGAACCGCCCTCCCCTGCCCTCGATTCGCGTGTCGACGCAAAAGCGAGAACTCTCGATCATGGTCGATTTGCCCCGTAGCCGGCCGCCCGGGACCAGTTGCGGGAAGGTCCAAGACAGCATGGTTGGGCCCGTGGTCGGAAGCAGACGGGCACAACCGGCAACGTCGCCGCGATCCGTCAGGGCCAGGATGTAGGTCGGGTCGAGCGCGTCGTATTCGTCGCGCTCGCGGCCGTACTCGATCTTGACCCGCCACCCGAGCCGGCCGGCGAACACCCGGGCGCGCAACTGATGCATCTCATCGACCAGAGACCCCAATCCGCCATGTTCGCTGGCATCAATCGCAATTGCTCGCATGCGTCGAATCCTCCGTCGCGTTCGCGTGAACGGAGGCAAGTCAGCATGGTGCGGCGGCCCGTACCCTCTGTTGAATTAACGGGGGCCGGGCGAGTCCGATTCGCGTCAGTCGCGTCTTCGGCGTCGAATTCGGCCGGTTGGCAACTCCAGTCGAGGCCAAAAAGGTCGTTTGGACTGTAGAATTAACGGGGCGGAAAACGACGCGGCCGTGCCCCACGCGCGCTTCGTAAGCCCTCGATAAGGTTGGACGAATCCGAACGAATCACTACCTCGTTCTGCGCGGCTAACAATAGCCGTTAAGATGTTGTTAACCTTAAAGGACTTGCCACACAGCCCGAATCCCCCATACTGGCGCCTGATCGGCGCTTTTGCCGTTTATGGCGCTATTTTCTAGGTAGGGTGGATTAGGATGGGCCTGCTCCCGACATTCGAGTTTGACGAGAAAATCCTCGCACAGGGCGACGAGATCTCGAGGAAGCTCGATCAACTTCGCCTGGAGAAATTTCCTCCGGACGCGAAAAAGACACTCCGTCTGTTCCCCATGTCGGAAGTCGCCCACTATCTCGGCGTCAGCCCGAATAACCTCAAGAGACTACATCTCGAAAAGAAAGGCCCGGAGCCCACGATCGCAGCTAGTGGAGGAAGGCGCTTTTATACCGCGGAACAGATGACGGAGCTGCGGCACTACCTCGACAAGAACGGACGGTCAGACGCGAAGAAATACGTTCCGTCCCGCAAGCCCGGCGAGAAGCTCCAGGTTATCGCTGTTGTCAATTTCAAGGGGGGCTCTGGGAAGACCACGACGGCTGCCCATCTGAGCCAGCATCTCGCGCTGACCGGGCATCGTGTGCTCGCAATCGACCTCGATCCGCAGGCCTCGCTTTCGGCGCTTCACGGCTTTCAGCCGGAACTCGATCGGAATCCGTCGCTGTACGACGCGATCCGGTACGACGAAAAGCGTCGGCCAGTTGCCGAGGTTATCCTGCCGACCAACTTCCCTTTGCTCGAGATCATTCCGGCAAACCTTGAGCTTCAGGAATACGAGTACGATACGCCGCTCTCGATGCAGGGCTCGAATGAGGGCAAGCGGTTCTATGAACGCCTCGGCCGAGCGCTTGAGGAAGTGGACGATCGATTCGATGTCGTCGTGATTGATTGCCCGCCGCAGCTCGGATTCCTGACGCTGACGGCGCTGACCGCTGCCACCTCGGTTCTGATCACCGTCCACCCGCAGATGTTGGACCTCATGTCGATGAGCCAGTTCCTGCTGATGCTCGGAAACTTCGTTAGGGCGATCCGGGAAAAGGGCGCGCCGGTCAAAATCGACTGGCTTCGATATTTGATCACTCGATTCGAGCCCACGGATATTCCGCAAACCCAAATGCTGGGCTTCATGCAGTCGATGCTCGCTGAGGAGATTCTCAAGAACCCCATGCTGAAGTCGACGGCCATCTCCGACGCAGGGCTGACAAAGCAGACCTTGTATGAGGTTGAGCGCGGGAGCTTCAATCGAGATACCTATGATCGTGCCATTGAGGCGCTGGACGCGGTGAATTTCGAGATTCAGGCGCTCATTCACCGGGCGTGGGGGCGCCTGTAATGTTGACTGCAGTCAAAACCGCCGAAAATCTCTGCAAATTCAAGAGCCTAAGGCGAAACGAGAGGCTTGGTCATGGCTCGTAAAAACCCTTTCGCCAACATTCTTGACGATCAGCGGCCCGCCGTTGACGACGTCGCCGCCGATCAAAAACGGCCGTCCCGTCCGGTGTCCGACTATGCGGCCAAGGGCGCTTCCCGCTCGCTCCTGAAGTCGCTCGATGAACTTGCAGCTAGGGCCGACAAACTCGTAGAGGGCGAAACAGTCGTTGAGCTTGAGCCCGACCTGATCGACGCTTCGTTCGTCCGCGATCGCCGTGCTGACGATGAGGCCGAGTTCAACGAGCTGCTGGAGCGAATCCGCGAAGGCGGCCAGGACTCCCCTATTCTGGTCAGGCCGAATCCGAAGTCGGCCGGCCGCTATATGGTGGTCTTCGGACATCGCCGCTGGAAAGTCGCTCAAGCCCTCGGCCGAAAGGTGCGCGCCGTCGTCAAGGACATCGAGGATCGTGAGCATGTGCGTGCGCTCGGTCAGGAGAACGCCGCGCGTGCGGACGTCCCGTTTATCGATCGTGCCCTCTTTGCCGCCGACGTTGCGCGCCTCCGCTACGACGACGACAATGCAATCATTCTGAGTGCGCTCTCGATCGACCGAACGACCCTCTCAAAGATGCTGTCGGTCGCAGGCCTGCCCCTCCCCATCTTGGAGGCCATCGGCCGAGCGAAGAACGTCGGCCGCGATCGCTGGTATGAGTTGAAGCTGCTGCTCGATAGTCCGGCAAACCAGGAGCGCGCTCTCGAGACCATTCGGGACGAGGCCTTTTCCGCGCTGTCGAGTGACACACGGTTCGATCTTCTAGTCCGCAAACTGAGGTCGAAGCCGACACGCAAGCAGAACCAGCCGAGCAAGCGAAACTGGACACCCCCGGACAGCGCACTCTCGGCGGAGATTTCAGCCGAAGGGAAGAAGTTCACGCTGGCGCTCAAGGCCAAGACGTCTGACGCCCGCGCGTTCGGCGAGTATCTCTCGGAGAACCTCGATCGATTCTATGAGGCTTTCCGCAACGAGTCGATTTCACAGGAGACTGGAGGCTAACCCCGCAAAAGAAAAAGGCCCCCGAAACGAGGTTCCGGAAGCCCTTATCTGTTACGTTTGGCGACTGACAGAATCCCACTTCCGCGAATCGGTGTCAAGCCCAACCGGCCGCAGTGATGCGCTCGTTTTAGGGGACGGACTTCTTTTGCCTAGCGATAGGTGAAGAACAATGCAGACACCCTTATCAACGACGCCCTTTGGGCGGCGGCCGATGACGCTTGGCATGATTTCAAGCCAGCTGGCCGCGAAGGCAAAACCAGAGGCGGCCATTGTTCACAAATGGCACGTCTTTCAGCACATCAAGGAGGCGCGCCAGGTTCTCGGCGCCACCGACCGTGCGCTGACGATCCTGCACGCGCTGTTGTCATTCCATCCCGAGACTGCGCTGGAGCCCGACGGCGAGCTGATCGTCTGGCCCTCCAACGAGCAGCTGATGGCGCGGGCCAACGGGATGCCGCCGACCACGCTACGCCGGCATCTCGCTGTCCTGGTCGACTGCGGCCTGATCATTCGCAGGGACAGTCCGAACGGCAAACGCTACGCGCGCAAAGGGCACGGCGGAGAGATCGAGCAAGCCTACGGCTTTGACCTGGCGCCGATCGTGGCCCGCGCCGAGGAGTACAAGACGCTCGCGAGCGCCGTGCAGGTCGAGAAAAAGGCGTTCCGCGTTGCCAAGGAGCGTCTCACCATCCTGCGCCGGGACATCGTGAAGATGATTGAAGCCGGGCTTGAGGAAGGCGTTCCGGGAAACTGGAAGCGGTTTCAGCAGGTCTACCAGGAGATCGCAGGGCGGATTCCCCGGACTGCTCCGCGGCAGGCCCTGGAGCGCCTCGGCGGCGAGATGGAAACGCTCTGGCGCGAGATCCGTGAGCTGTTGGAAACATTTGCGAAAACACAGAATCCGGACGCCAATGAGTCCCATTCTGGTTGCCACATACAGAATTCAAACCCAGACCTTTCATCTGAATCTGAAAGAAATCTGGCGAACGAAGATGAAGCGGGCGGCAACGCCGCGGCGAACCACAACCTGCGGAGCTTGCCGAAGCGTGAGCTCCCCTTGGGAATTGTGCTGGATGCCTGCCCGAACATGCGCTGGCTGATCAAAGGGGGCGAAATCCGGCACTGGAAGGATCTGCTGGCCGCGGCGGAGCTTGCCCGGCCGATGCTGGGGATCAGCCCAAGCGCGTGGCGCGAGGCCAGGGAGGTGCTCGGTGACCAGCAGGCCGCGATCACGCTGGCCGCGATCCACCAGAAAGCGGACCAGATCAACAGCGCCGGCGGCTATCTGCGCAGCCTGACCGACCGCGCCAAGGACGGGAAATTCTCCGTCTGGCCGATGATCATGGCCTTGCTGCGCGCCAAGCTCGACGGGTCGAAGCCAACCCCACCGACCGCGGGTGGTCCCGCCGGATTCGAGCCGGGCAAGCCCAGGCAAACGGACGCCTTCCAGGCCAGCGCCGAATTACGCGCCTCACTGGCCAGGCGGCCGAAATGACCCGAAACGGCGCCAGGAATGACTCCGTCGTTGAAGACGACTCGGCTACGGTTTTCGGGCAAAGATCGGGGAGGGCAATTTGACAAAAGACACGATATCGGTCGGCGGCGCGATCGCGGCGGCCCTCGAACGGGCCGAGGAGCTCCGCAGCCTCAGCGACCGCCCGGCTCGGGTGCGGATCATGACGATCTTTGGCGATGATCGCTCAGGTCTCACGATTAATGCCCGCATCGCGGCCCGGACCCCGGCGGAGCATCGCGCGCAGGAGGGCCTTGGGACGCGGTGCATCCCATGGGACGAACTCGACGCGCGCGCCGGCGAGATCGTTGGTCTGGTGGACGAGGTGGTGGGCGAAGTGACGCTTGCCGTCCGAAACGCCCCGCCGGTGCCGCGGCCGAGCCGCTCGGAAGACGATCTTGAGCTTGCTGCGTTCGAGGATCTGATCGATGAACTCGGACAAACAATCACCCAGTCTGCTCTTTCCGTGCTGGAGAAGCATCCGGCGAAGCAGGTCTCGCGGGAGCTGGGCAGCGAAGCCGCCATGTTAGCCGCCCTGAAATTCGCAGCCCTCGCGGCCTATACCGGCAATGTCGGCCTGAATGACGCCCAGGATGAGCTTCGAATGGCGATGGGCGAGGTGATGAGCAAGGTGCGCGCGTCGCCTGAGCTGGTGCGTCGACCGAGCCTGAATTCGTGAGCGGGGCGTGAGACGCCTCTTTCCGCAAAGCGGCCCGTCGCTATCGGAGATCGGTCTGTGCGAAGTCGTTACCCTTGTAGAGGAGCGGGATGCGGTAAGCCTTGGCGCAGGCATAGGCGAAGCAGTCCCCGAAATTGAGCTGCGCGGGATGATAGACCAGGCGGCTATAGGTCTGCGCCGCTTCGAGGGCCTTGCGACCGATATCCGGCGAGACGGACATTTCCTGGGCGCCCAGCGAGGTGACGAATTCCCGCACCGCGGTTTCCGCTTTGGCGAGGAGGGCGGCGTCGCGCGGTAAGCCGGTTTCTCGGGCGAGCTTCGCGGCAAGCGATGCAGACGCCTCGAACACAACGAGGGGTGAGACGAAGAAGCCCGTTTTCGAGCCGTTCAAGCGGCCGGCGAGCTCAGGTCCATCCGGCTCGCCGTCGAGAATCGCGACGATGGCCGAGGCATCGAGGAACATCAGACGCCCCACATCTCGTCAGTGAAGGCCTTCATGTCGAAATCGTCCGTGCCGACGAGGCCGCGCTCCGCGGCGTCGGCCCGAATGCCAGCGACGATCGCGAGAGCCTTGCCGATTCGTTGGCTCGGCAGCATATCCTCGGTTTGGCGCTTGATCTCATGCTCGAGCGCGAGACGCACGGCTTCTGTTTTGGTCCGCAAGCCTGTCATGGCCTGGAGCCGGCTGGCGAGGGCGTCGACCTGATCATCGCGAATGAAGAGGGGCATGAGATATCTCCATATGGATATCTAGCATATCCATCATTGAATATCCATTACGACCCGACGCGGGTCGCCAGTCTGGTTCCGGTCTATCCGCCTGGGAGGGGCGGACCCTGCGCGGTGGTGCAAGCGAGGCCGGCATTCGGCGGTCAAAGACCCGCGGCCTTGGTGAGATTCACCCGGAAGCGGTCGCGCCGCCGCTGGTAACGGCGGGTCTGCTCGGCACTGGCGTGACCCAGTTGCTTTTGGACATAGCGCTCGTCGACCTCGGCCGAGGAGGCGAGGCCGGCGCGCAGCGAATGCCCGGCGAATTTCTCGACCCGTTCGCCTTCGGTCAGGTCGGCGCGCACGCCGGCCGCCAGGGCCGCGCGTTTGACGAGCCGGGCGACCTGTTGGTCGTTCAGGCGATCCGGACCGACGTCTTTGCCTTGGCCGGTTACCCGGCGGAATAGCGGCCCATGGCCGATCCGCGCGAGCTTCAGCCAGATCTGCAAGGCAACGATCGGGCAGGTCGCGTCCGACGAGCCGCGGCCGATCTCGATCTCGCGCCAGCCGGTTTTGCCGCGCAGGGTGACGATCATGCCCTTGTCGAGGATCTCGACCCAGCCTTGGCCGTCTTGGGTTTGGTCGCGACCACAATCCAGGCCGACGATCTCGGAGCGCCGCAGGCCACCGGCAAAGCCGAGCAGCAGCATCGCGCGGTCCCTTAGGCCCCGTAGCGTGCCGCGATTGAGCGTCTCGAGCATGGCGATGACGTCCTCCGGCAGCACAGCTTCCTTCTGCCGGGGCGGGGCGCCATGGGTGTTGCGGATGCCGGCCAGCACGGTCGCGATATGGCGATCCGTGCGGTCGAGGGGCATTCCGCGCTGCGCATAATTCCAGGTCAGGGCCGACAGCCGCCGCTCGATCGTTGCGACCGAGTTCGCCTGGCGATCGGCAGTCGCGGCGCCCGAGGCGCAGGCGGTGATATAAAGCCCGACCGTCTGCGGCGAGGGCGGAAGCACCTCGAGGCCCTGGCGCCGGCACCACCCGGAAAAGTGCTTCCAGTCGGAGGCATAAGCCCGGCGGGTGTTGGCCGAGCTCGCCGCCTCGACATAGTCGCGGGCGAGATCGGCGAGCCGCTCGAGATGCGCCGGCAGGCCGGTTTTTGGTGCCGGAAGAGGGGAGGGGAGGGATGCGTCGGCGGGATCTGTGGCGATCTCCGTGGCCGCGAGCGGTTCCAAACCGGTTGCTGGACTGCTCATGCCGAGTCCTCCCAAGGATTGATCACGGTTGCACCCGTATCCTCGAAATCCCCGACATTGCGGGTGACGAGGATGAGGTCGTGGACAATCGCGGTGGCGGCGATCAGCCCGTCGATATCGCCGCGCGGCCGGATCGCGGCGATGCGACCCCACTCGACCGAGATCTGATCGGTCACCGCCAGAATGCGGTCGGCGTGATCGTGGCGCAGCTTGCGCAACCATTCGGCCAGATGGGCGGCTGCCTTTGGGTCCGATTTCTGCTTGAGCGCAATGCCGCGCATGATCTCGCCCAGGGTGAGGGTGCTCAGGTGGACGCTGGCCGGGTTGACCGAGCGCAGCCAGCCGGTGGCCTGCGGAGAACCGCGCCGTGCCTCGGAAACGACATTGGTATCAATGAGATACATCAGAAGGCCGCGTCGCGGCTGGGGGTCTTGGCGCGCTGCGTCACGGCCTCGGCCAGTTCGTCATCCCAGCCTGGTCCGGCCAGCAAGTCGTCGACCAAGCTCGGCCGGCCGGACCGGAGCGCATCGTAATCGGCGGCCGACAGCACCACGGCGGCCCGCTCGCCGCGCAGGGTGACGATCTGCGGACCTTCGCGGCGGGCCTTCTGCACCACTTTGGAGAACTGATTCTTGGCGTCCTGCAGTGGCCATTCCATTTTAGCGCGCTCCCAGCTAGACAGTCTAGCTAGATAGAGTGTGTTCTCGTCGAAATCAAGGATGGGCGGCCGTGCCGGCGACGCCTTGACAGCGGAGGGATCGACGGCCGGGGCGGGCTCTCAGGCGTCCTCGAGGCTTTTCGCAGCGCGATTTCCGGGTTCTGGGCGCTGAAAACCGCGATGCTCCATATAATGGCAAAAACGAACGATAAGGCAACATTATCGCTCGTAGTTATCCACCGACAGGCTCGGCGGTTTTGAGCCGTTTTGGTGGCTATAAGCGCCGCGAGCGGCTAGGCTCCGCCATGTCCTCGCGCGCGTGAATCATGTTCGAACCTCCACCGACCTTCGTCCCGGCACCTAGCTGGCTGCGCCGTCGCGCCCCGCCCGACATTGCCGCGGAAGCGGTGTTTTATGCCGGCGCGGCGCTGGCGGCGCTGCATCCGGTTGCCCGCGATGAGCACCCGCTCGGCAGTCTGTGGCGTCAACGTCTCGCGCTCAGTTGCGCCGCCACGCTCGCGCGCCAGGGCGGGCGGACGGACGACGAAGCGGCGCTGCGCGACTACTGGTACTTGCGCCGCGACGACGATGACCCGGGTCCCGGCGGCCGTATTCTCGACGCCTGGCGCAAGCTCGGCGAACGCGCCTCCAGTGACGTGCAGCAGTGGAATTTTGCCCTGGCTCCCGCACTCGGCCATCCCCTCAACTCACTGACGGACCAGATCGTCGGACTTGCCGGCCGACATACGCAGCAGCAGCACGTCATGCCGGTGCTGGCCGCCGCGGAAATCATCGCCGCGAGCAGGCGCGTGCTGCCGAACGACGACGTGGTGCCGCTGTGGCTGGCCGATGCGGTCCTCGCCCACCAGCTGCGCTGGCCAGCGCCGGTGCCGCTGCTCGCGGCCCATCTGTCGCGCGGCGCGCTGCGCAAAGCGCCGCAGCACTTCGAGGGCGAGACCGTCTTCATGAGCGCGCTCTGCGCGGCCTACACGACGGCCGCCGTGGCCGCGATCGACCTCTACAACGATCTCGCACGGCGGGCGGCACGCCTGCTGGCGGTTGCGCCGAAGTTGCGTGGCAAGGACGCTGCCATCAGGGTGGGGATCCTGATGGTGGAAGATGCCCAGATCGCCGGCGCCGGCAAGATGGGGACCGACCGCAGCACGCGACGGCTGTTCCAGCGGCTCGTCTCGCTCGGCGCGGCGCGCGAGCTCACCGGCCGGCCGACCTTCCGATTGTACGGGCTCTGAGATGGGACGGCGCGCGCGACCAAAGAACGATCTCGACACTGAGCTCACCGACCTGCCGCCGGAGCTACGCTGGCGCGAATGGATGGGCCGGGTCGAGGCGGTGATCTTCGCCTCGTCCGCCCCGGTGACGCGCGAGGTTCTGGCGCGCGTTGTCGGCCGCGACTGCAGCATCGACCTTCTGATCGACGACATCCGTGATGAGCTGCGCGGCCGGCCCTACGAGCTCGTCTCCGTCGCTGGCGGCTGGCAGCACCGCACCCGGAAAAACTTCGCCGAGGCGATCCGGGCTGCGGTCGGCACCGGTCACGATGGCAAGGCCTTGTCGCAGACCGAAGCGCTGATCCTCGCCTGCATCGCCTATTACCAGCCGATCAATCGCAGCGAATTGTCATCCTTCTTCGGCAAGGAGGTCAGCCGCGATACGATCGGGCGTCTGCGCGGACTGGAGTTCATCGCCGCCGGGCCGCGCAGTCCGCAACCCGGCGCGCCCTACACCTACGTGACGACCAAGGCGTTCCTGTCGCACTTCGGCCTGGAGACGCTGCGCGATCTTCCGGACATGGAAATGCTCGAGGAGGCCGGTCTGCTCAGCAAGGACAGAATGCTGGCCGGAGAGTTTCCGGTGCTGGCGTCGGACGAAGGCGACGAGGTCGAGGCGGACCTCGCCGAAGACGACGATGTGGCTTGATTCGCCCCGAGCCGAACGATTGCAGTGACCGCGTAACGAGCCGTCATCGGCCGTCACTGCCAGCACCGGCATATTTGATGCCTGCGTTCGGGAAATCAGGATCAGGGATGCTCGGGAGCGTTCCGGATCATCTACTTGGCAACGCTGCCGGACCGGGTTCTCGTCCTTCATGCGTTCCAGAGAAACCCAAAAGACCTCGCAACGAGACATCGAACTGGCGGCGAACAGACTCAAAGATGGAGGTCACAGCAATGACCGTCGAGACCTTTGGTCAGCCGGCTTCAAGCTGTACATCGAGCTCGAGGACGTGAGAGCAGCCTGACATCGGCACACCCGAGGCCAACGTTGCGACGTCTGCCTGAGATGGAACCGCGCGGTAGGCGCAGCCGTCTTTAGATGGACGATCGTTGCGACGATTACCCTACATGGAGACCGGAGGACGCGGGACTGCTCAGCAAGGACAAACTGCTGGCCGGGCAGTAGTGCCGACTTCAAGGCGACGGGTAATAAGCCCCCCGCACCGGCCCCGCCCAAAAGCGGGCCGTGTGGCTGCTGTGCTTACGCCGTCACGGGGCTGTGACCTCTCCGGCGTTTATCATTCAAATGCATTACATTAGCTGCGAATAAGGGAGGTCGCGCTATGGCTTCGAATGCCCTGGTCCAAACTCGAATCGATGCCGACGTAAAGGAAAAGGCCACTGCGGTTCTGGAAAATATGGGTCTCACGGTATCTGACGACGGATTTTGCTGACACGTACGGCCAACGAAGGGATGCTTCCGCTGGAGCTGGTGAGTAACAGCCAAGCTTACGATAGCTGGTTTCGTGAGACGGTGCGTCAGGCGCTGGGAGATGCCCGGCCCAATCTCGACGATTCCGAGGTCGAAGCGCATTTCGCACGACGCCGTGCCGCTGCGCTTCGAAAAGCGGCGGAGCATGAACGGTGAAACTCGTCTGGTCGCGCTTCGCCTTGTCCGATCGCGACCGCATTTCCAGCTACACCGAAGCCGAGAATCCCCATGCCGCGATTCCTATTGATGAACCTGCGGCGAGCTCGGCCGGGTGTCCGGCAAAGAGATCAGTCGGGATGCGATCGGTCACCTTCGCGCTCGGCTTTCATCTCACAAAAGGCGCGGCTATGCACGGGCGCGGCTGCACACGCTTCCGTGGACGATGATCCAACGGTGCCGCGCTCAGGGCTGAAACATTATAGCTTGTCAGCCCACTTGCTGATCTCGGAGAGTATCTGCTCGAACGTGGGCTTGCCTGCGTAATACAGCGCGCTGCTACGCTTGTAGGCGTCGGCGTAGAGCGCCCGCGTTTTCCCGCCGCTCAAGATGAAAGCCTCGTTCTCGGCAATGTTCTGATTGTCGTCCTTGCGGAAACGCGCCTGCTTGTGACCCTTGTAGGCATCAGTGCCAACGAATTTCTGAACCTCGGGCTGCCGCAGCAGCTCGTGGATATCGTAGTAGTGGCGCATGAACCCGACCGGATCGCTGCCATCCGCCTGTTGCTTGCGGAATTTCGTCGAGACCGTCTGCAGTTTTTCAACAAAGGTATAGCCGGGGTGATAGCAAGGAACCGCTTTGGCCCGGTTGTCGATGACGTCCACATTGCTCGCAACGGTCCGGTCGTAAAGCCACGAACTGATGTCTTTTGGAGCGTTCGGAGCCACGGTGTCGAAGCCGACCTCCAGCAGTACGCCTTCCCGGAGACCCTCCATGGCCTCGACGACCGTCGTGTAGTTCAGCTTGATGCCGGCGCTCCGATAGTTTGGCACATCATCGAACTCGGTATCGCGATCGACGCTTGTGATGCCGTCAGTATTGATCTCTTGAGCCAGCCACTCATAGAAACCTTTGCGTGACTGGATATGGGCCGGCTTGTTTTGGTTCTTGCCGGTTTTTACATCCTGCTCCGGCGGTGGTTCGATCAGGATATCGATGTCCTCAGAGAACCGATTGATGATCCGATGCCCTTTGGAAAGGGACGTTCCACCCTTGAGCTGGAAGGTGAAGCCAAGCTGCTGAAGTCCGTAAAGGCAATGCATGATCCAGTAGTCTTTTTCGACCAAAGCAGGATCAATGCTTTTTTCTTCCACCACAATCCGGATCAGATCCGCGAATTGCGGATGATTGTGGAGGAAATCATGCGGCATGCAGTTCGCCCGCTCTTAGCGCGCGATCGAAGAATTTCTTCGTTCGTTCGCTTCCATATTCGCGGACAGCGCGACGCAAGCGGCGTTGGTCAGAGGACGCAGCACGCAGCTCGACCCGCTTAAGAAGCTCATCCTTCGCTTCCGCAAGCTGATCGACGTTATTGACGAGATCAACAAGCAGAAACTCCTGGGTCAGCGACTTTGGGAAGCGCGGCTTCACACGGAAGGCAAACTTGCGATTGCCGAGCTGAAACTCTCCGTGGCGCTTGTGATTGTAGACGACGGTCTTGTCGTAGAGCTGAGTCGTTCCAACGCCCAGGCCGTTGTAGGCATTGGGTGAGGCCAGCAGAAACGTATCGTCCTTCAGAAAGGCACTCACAACATCCTTGTCGGAAGCAGGAGCCGGGCCGAACGCCGTTTCCTTTGGGTAGGCATAGAGGCCACCCGAAAGCTTCTTGAGTGTACCGCTCTCAACCAACTGCTTGATATGCCGATCAACAGACGTCGACCAGCGGGCCAAATCCGCACGCCGATAGGCGTGGCCCGGTTTCAGGTGCCGCTTGAGTTGGTCGAGCTTCGTCATGCCCGAAATATAAGTCAGAACTGACTGGTTTGCAAGGTTTTTCATTGACAAATCATGCAATAAGGTCAAGCTATCTTATTGATATAATATAGTTATTCGAACCTTCTCTTGCGGTAATTTTCGGAGCGCATCCGGAGGGTTTGGTTCTCAAAGTATTCGTAGTAGGCCTGAATGTCGGCGCAATCCTCCTGCTTCACGTAGGTATAAATGAACCTGGTGGCGTCCACGGGACGGCGCGTTCCGCCGAGCGAAGCGAAATCAAACTTGGCGGCTCGAAGACGGCGAGACGCCACGATGAAACCTCCCTGCGGGTGGGGAGCGAGCAGCGCGTGGAACGGAAGCCCGGCGCAGACTTTGGTCCCGTACATCCGGAGTTTGCCGTCGGCAGTCGTGTAGAAGCCATTCTCAAACCGTGAATTGCTTCCGAAGTCGAGCGCGAGGATTGTGTCTTCCGTCCGGTCGATGATGGTCTGCTGATTGGCAAAGAGAGCAGTGGTGGCGATCAAGCCGACAGCGACCACGCTAAATGCAACAGGGAACGCCCGATTTGTGTCGGGATCAGACGGGCGGAGTAGCGCGATTATCCCGCTCATTGCTGCCAGCACGACGGCGAGCAGGAACATATAGGTCAAGGCTGACAGAAAGAGACAAGAGTTCGGAAAGAAACTCGGATGAAATCCGGTGACATTGGCGATCGCAAAGTTCGCCGCGATTGAAGCCATCGGATAAAGGAAAAACGCAAAGATGATGCCGATGACGCCAGCCGTATTGTATGGCCACTCGTTCGCTAAACCGCGTTTGACCAGCTCGACAAAATGGGGCGCGTAGCGAACGGCTGCCAGCGCCGCAATGATTGCTGCGAGCCAGAGTTTCGTGAACACTGCATAGACCCACAGCCCACACGAGAACAAATGTGACCGGCTCAGGCAATTGTTTGAGAAGACCAGAAGCCCCATCGAGTAGCTGAGCGGTCCTACCAGGATAGCGGATCGCACAGAGTGCTGTGATAATCGCGGTGATCCAAAGGTTGCTGAACAGGGAAACTATCCAGCAGAAAGCAACGATCAGAAGCGCGGCTCTTTCCGTCAAGGTCTTTCTCCACTGCGGCGTTATCGCTGCCCGTATGAAATCATTTTAAATGGGAGGCCCGTGCAGTTTCCCGCTCGTAGAAATTTCTCGACTTCGTTCCAAGCCTCGGTCGCCGTATGGCGCCGATGATGTTTGATGAGAAACCGCTATCGTTCGACGAGGTCATTGCTCGCATCCAGAAATTACAGGATACCATCAACGCTTCGCCGGGTTTGCAGTAATCACGTCCGGCTGCGGGTGTTTCTACGGGCGAGAGCTGCGCAACTTGGCCAAAGTATGCAGTAAACCTGCGTCGTGCCGCACAAAAGATCCGCTAAGGGCCGAAGTAAAGCCGGAATATGAGGTGGTTCGCCTTCACGACCATAGGAGGCTGCTCGGTGTTCTCCTTGAGGACGGGTATTCGCCGAATAGTGCCGTGATCCGCCGAGCCGCACTTGACCAGACACCGGCAAATTCGCAAACCAGGCACAAGGGACATCTGGTAGAGCTCACCTCTCATGACGCTCGACAGCGATATTTCCTTTAGAGGCGCTCGCCGCGAATCTTGCTACCGCCAAATAATATTGAGCAGATCGCATTGCTTATTCTAAGACGTCGCAAATGTCAGATGCGAATCAGGCACCGAAGGTGGGCTGGGCCCCCGCTGCTTCGTTTCCGCCGCTGATATGAAAGTGGCGCCAGTTGTGATCACAGAATAATTTTAGGAGTGGAGATGGAATGTAATATTGCAGACATGACCCTCGATGAAGTCGTATCTCACCTCATCGCGGGAGAGGTTCTGCACGTTGCTAGCGGAGAGACATTTTCCCTGCCGTCGAGTGATAGCCGCGCTGTTCTCGCGTTCTACAATCAAGATCGTCGAGCGTACTGGAATCCGGATAAAGACACTGCCATTCAGGATGGGGAGGTGGATCGCGTCCTCGCCGCGCTTGACAATGTACCTAAAGCCTTGTCCGTACCGGCTAAGGCGCCGCCGGAATTTCAGAAATGGCAACTCACCAAGATCGAGGCGCATCGCTTCCGGGGGCTGCATCGTCATTGCGCCGAGGGAGGTTCAGACCCCAAGCCGTTCGAGCTTGAGCTCGCGGCACCGGCCACACTGTTTCGGGGGTTCAACGGGGCGGGCAAGACCTCGCTGGTCAGCGCCGTTTGCTGGTGCCTGACGGGGTATGGATACCGTTCGCAGGGGCTGCCGGCACCGTTGCATGAGTGCATTTCGGTGCAAGTCGCCAGCGCTGAGGCGGAAAAGAGCCGATTTGACATCCCAGTGATTGTGCCAATTCCCACCGAGCAGGAGCTGGTAGCGGTCGATGGCGTGCCGAAGGTCGACACATGGGTTCGGCTCTCGTTTCGCTCGTTGATCGACGGGAGGGAGGTCGTGGTTGAGCGCCACCTCCAGCGGGAGGGTAAGAAGGGATTCAAGACCGGCGTGATTGGTCTCGAAAAATTGGGGCTATCCGAGTTGGCGCTTCAGGTCGGCATCCTGATGCCCGGCATCGCCGCCGCGACCCGCTTCGATGACAAGACCACGCTGTCCCAAGCCGTGTCGACACTGACCGGCCTGCGGCCGTTGGCGCATTTTGGCGTGCGGAGTGGGCGTCTGCACGATCGGCTGACCGAGAAGTATCCGAAGCTGGCCAAGCAAGAGAAGGAAGCTTGCGAAACGACGGCGGGCGCCCAGAAGCAAACCCTCGACGACCTTCTGAAGGACGGGAAGGATCTGCCGAACCTCGATTGCGTCGTCGTTCCCGCCGACGGAGATCGCGAGGGATGGGTGGCTGGCCTCACGGACGCCGAGAAGCGCCTCAAGGCGGTCGAGGATCAGGCGGCCGAAGAAGCGACGTTGATTCTGGGCGCCCTGCCGCCCCTGACGTCGGATATCGAGATTAAGCGGTTCAGAGACGCGCTGACGGCCGCTCAAGACTGTTTCAGCGGCGCCGCCTTGAGGGGACTGCCGTCCATGCAACTCGCCGCAAACCTCGGCGAGCTGCATGAGACGGACTTGGAATGTGCCGAAAAGGTCCTCGAAGGGATCGAGGCCGAGGCCAAGAGCCTGGTCAATCGCCTGTCGGATGCCAGTCGTTCGGAACGGCTGCGCCTCTATGGCCTGGTTGCTAGATGGCATGAGGCTGCTCATCCGGGGCAGCCTTTCTCGACATGTCCAATCTGCGATCGCGATCTCACGCAACCCGGGGCGATCCCTCGGGACGCGTTGCTGGATCAGGCCGTGGCCGACGCGCTAGAAGAGGCCCGCAAAGCGGATTCAGCACTCTTGAAGACCGGCGCCGAATGGGAGCGCGACGCCATGCGTGGGCTGCGCGGACAGTTGCCGGCGAGTTTGCAGCCCTTTGTATCTGACGATGTACCGGATGACCTTGCGATGGTCTATAAGGCAGCGTTGTCCAAGGAGGTCTTCGAGCAACCGGATTTTCCGCCGGTCCTTCGCAAGATGGCACCCGGCGTCGCCGAACTGTGCCGCATAGCCTGGGCGAACGCACCCGTCCGCGCGCCGTTGCCGAGCACGGCAATCCCGCAACAGATTCCCGACGCCGAAGGCCTGCGCGGCGCGATCCAGAAGGTGCGGCGTGCGATTCGTCTCGCCAGGTATCGCGCCGCGAACACGGAATTCGCGAGGTCCGCCGTGGCGAGCGTGTTGCGCTCTGCGGCGGAAACCGATGTCCCAGCCAATCAGCGCGCGGTTGCAGGGCAACTGAGCGTCCTTAACATCTACCTCGAGGCGGCGACGGCATTCGCCGGCGTGCGTCGCCAATTGGGCCAGATCAAACTGACCTGCGAGAAGTGGAAGGCCGCGTGTGAGCGGATCGAAAAGCTTGATCGTGCGGCGAAGGCAGTTGAGCCGTTCACGCGGTTTCCAGCCCTTGTTCACGATCAGGTCGCCGGTCTGATCCTAGATCTCGACTCGCAGGCAACGGCCTGGTCGCAGCGCATGTACAAGGCGCAGTTCCTGCAAGCACCTGCCTACGCGGGGTTGGACCCGGCCAAGAGCGACGGCTTTACGTTCCTGGCGGCACAAGGCAAGCATCTAGTCGAGGCGCATCATGTCATGAACGCTTCGGCCTTGCGGGCTTACTTGTCGGCGTTTGTCCTTGCGCTATGGCAGCAGGTCTGGGCGAGATCCGGAGGGATTTCGACGATCCTGATGGATGATCCGCAAGATCTGCTCGATCCGGGCAACGTCGCCAATCTGGCAGCGACGGTTCCGCATCTGATCGCGGCGGACATGAGCCCGCTGATCGTCAGCAACGATTTTGGCTTCATCCCCACCATCGAGGCGTTCGTCTCCGCGCACAATACCACCACGCCCGGCCGGCGCAGCGAAGTGTGGGAGTTTTCGGCGATCTCGACGTCGAAATGCACCGTCAGTCTGGCGCCAGTCGCCGATGAAGCAAGGCTGCGCGGCGAACACTGGCAAAAGACCGATCCGAATGATGTCACGCTCGCGCGGGCATTCGTTCATCCCGTCCGCGTACGCATCGAGATTAAGCTTTGGGATCTGCTGGCCTCCGATCCCTCGGTCCTGAAAGACCCGACGCTGAATGATCTCCTCTTCAAGATCGCCAACGCGCGAAACAGAGGAGTGCGGCCGTTCAATGAAGAGCCGTTCCGCAAGCTGATCGAGCTGCCTGCCCTGAAGGCTGGCGCGCCATTCCGGGACGCGATCAACAAGGCGCACCACGGCAAGGCCGATCAGCTCACGCCTGTCGATGCGGATATCGTCCGCCAAGATTATGAGGATGTCTTCGCCGCGATCGACGCCTGTTGGCTCGCCTATGCCAGGTTCATGGGCCGATTGCCGCCGGAACAAGCCCTGGCGGAGGCCACGAAGCCTCCGGCCGAACCGAACGTCGTTCCCTTGCCGGCCAAGCCGATATCGGTCCTCGGGCGGCTGGCCGCCCATGAGGTCGGCGCTCCCCTCACCAGCATCGAAGATGCAAAGGACCAGTTCGAGCTTCCGTCTCTAGGCGACATCTCGCTCTTCACGCTGCGCGCGCCGACATTGGGATTGGTGGCCTTTCCCGGACAGACCCTGATCGTCTCGCTGACCGCCGAGGTTCGCAATGGTGACCTCGCTATCGTGCAAACGCCGGGGAAGACCTACGCACGCCGCATCGGCATCGATAAGGCTGATCTGTCACGGATTGTCTTGGAGAGCATGCCATCGGCGAGTTCGCGCGTACCGCCGACGCACTTCGTTCAGCGCAGCAGCGCCACATTGAGCAAGATCGTTGGTGTCTTGTTTGACGAGACGGTGCCGGCCAAATCTCATGACGAGGCGATTCCCGCAACCGGTTCGGCTATCCTCTCCCAGGTGGTCGCGGCGGCGGTCGTCGCTGGCGATAGCGCCTTTCCGGTGGCGCCGGACAAGGGCCATGTGCTGCTTGGACGAGCGCCCGACCTATCCCAGTTGGCGGGGCGGATCCTGGCCGTTGTGGCACGGCCGGACGTTCATTCGTCGGACCACTGCGCCTACCTGAAGCGTCTTGGCAAACAGATGCCCGGCAATGCTTCTGTCTACTACCTGGAAAATGTGGGCCAAGCTGGAGAGGGGGAATATGTGCAATTTCCCGATGCGGGCGGCGCGATCCCCGGCATCTCGGTCGTCGATGATGTGTGGAAGGTACATGGCACGATCTTCTAAACATCCGGGTCTTCGTGTGACGATCAGTCAGAATGTCCTCAGCCTGTGGTCCTTGATGGATTCCTCATGAGCGCACTGCTCGCTCGTTGGGCGGACGCAGGTAGAGACGAGCCGGAGGAAGAATGATCCGCATCTTGCACACGGCCGATTGGCACGTCGGTCAAACATTGCGTGGATTCTCTCGAGAGCATGAGCATCGCAAAGTTTTTGGACGCCTCGAGGAGATCGTCGTCGAGCGAAATGTTGACGCGCTCGTAGTCGCCGGCGATGTGTTCGACAGTCAAAATCCGTCAGGAGAGGCGCAACAACTCCTTTACAACGCGCTCGTGCGGCTGAGCCGCGCGCAGCCGCGAATGACCGTAGTGATCGTTGCCGGCAATCATGACGCCGCCGGACGGTTGGAAGCGCCGCGGCCTTTGTTAGAAGCCTTTAATATTCGCGTCGTTGGAAATGTGCGGCGGCGGGATAGGCGGATCGAGGCGGCACAACACCTTGTGCCGATTTTCGACGCCGGCGGTGCAATGGCCGCACACGTGCTGGCGGTCTCCTACCCAACTGCCGCCTGCCTCCCGAATTTGACGCGGCTGGATGGCGACTCTGGTTCCCCCGTCATCGCCGGAGTACGCAGTCTTTACGCGGAATTGCTCGACACGTTACGGGAGCAAATGGAAGGTTTGCCGTTTGTCCTTACGGGACATCTCCACGTCGCGGGTGCCATCGAGTCGGAGGGCGCCGAGCGCCGGATCTTGGTCGGCGGTCAACATGCCGTGCCGCATGACGTGTTCCCGACAGAAGCAAGTTACGTCGCGCTTGGTCATCTGCATAAAGCCCAGGCCATAGGTCGCGATAGCGTTCGCTATTCGGGATCATTGATCCCCTTGTCGGCAACGGAGCAGCCTTACGCTCATGGAGTGACGCTTGTGAACGTCGACGGCGCGCAGGTCACGTCGGAGCATATCCCAATCGATCGGCCGGTTCCTTTCCTACGGCTGCCAGAGTCCGGTGATATGCGTTTGACTGAAGTTGGCGATCACCTGACGGCATTGGGTCTCCAGCCAGATCTGCCGATCAACGAGTGGCCGTTCGTCCAGATCGGACTTGCTCGTAACGGGCTGCCTTCTGGATTCAGAGAGGAGATCGACCGCATCACCGAGAACTTTCCTGTACGCGTTGTCGATACTCGTGTCGCCACGATACCCGGTGCGTTGAACGAGACAGTTCTGACGGATCCTCTGATTCGGCTGGCGGAACGAGATCCAGAGGACATGTTTAAGCTCGCGTTCGAGCGTGAGTTTGGCGCGGCTCCGGGTGTTGCCCATCTGAATGTCTTTCACCGCGCACGGGCGGAGGCTTGACCCATGCGAATCCTGGCGATCCGCGGGGAAAATCTGGCCAGTCTCGCGGCACCTTTCGAAATCGATCTTGCAGCAGAACCGCTCGCGGGTTCCGGCCTCTTCGCCATCACGGGAGAAACTGGCGCTGGAAAGTCGACCATTCTCGATGCACTGTGCCTCGCGCTCTACGGCGAATACCCCCGCGTCTCTGTCGGCCGGCGCGAGAATGCTCCCGACCCTGGTGGAGAGCCAATCTCGATTCATGACGGCCGCGCGATCCTGCGCCGAGGTGCCGGCGGCGGTTATGCCGAGGTAGATTTCGTCGGGCAGGACGGTGAGCGATACCGCGCCCGCTGGGAAGCCAACCGCGCGCGGGGGCGGGCAAATGGCCGGCTTCAGAATGAGCAGCGCGCGCTCTATCTCCTTGACGACGGCAGAGCCGTGGCGACGGGCAAGACACAGGTTCGCGAGGCGGTAGAAGCGAAGACCGAGCTTACGTTCGATCAGTTCCGACGAACGGTACTCCTCGCTCAGGGCGAATTCGATGCCTTTCTACTCGCCGCTGAGAGCGAGCGCGCAGAATTGCTTGAGAAAATCACAGGCACCGAAATCTACGCGACGATCTCGATTCGCGTCCGTGAGGGAACGGAGGCTCGACGAAGGGCAGTCGAGCAGCTGGAGCAGCGTCGTGGTGACATTGGCCTTCTCGATGATGATGCCAGGCAAGGATTGCTGGACGAGCAAAGTCGGCTTGCGTCGGCTATTGCCCAGAAAGCGGCGGAGCGTGATCAACACGACGGACGGCTCGATCATTTCAAGCGCGTCGCTGCCGCCAGAAGCGATCTTGCTCAAGCAGTGGATCGAGCCGGAACGGCACGTTCGGCGCGTGAGATGGCCGCCAATGAATACCAGTCGCTCGCCGAATTTGACCTCGTCGAGCCGCTTCGCCCGCTTTCGGTTGAAATGCACAATGCGCGGCGAACGGCGACGGAGGCGGAATCACGCCTCGACGATTTGCTCATCGATCGCGAAGAAGCGCGAACGCGCGACGATGCCGCGGCAGTCCAACTCTCCGACGCTGCAACGGCCGACGAGGCCGCAGAAGACCTCTTCAAGCGCTTTGGTCCCCTCTGGAGCGAAGCCGAGAAGCTCGACGCCGAACTGGCCGCGGCCAGGATCGAGTTTACTGACGCGGCAGCGAAGTCCCTGCAAGCGGAAACGACGCTGCGATCCAACGTAGACGCGCTGGCAGCGCTTGATCAGGCTATTGGCCAATGCACAGATTCGCTGGGCATAACAAAGGTCCAATTGGGGGAGCACTCAGCCCGCGTTTTCCTTGCTGATCGCCTCAGTGACGCAACGGTTCTGCTGGAGAAGCGTGCCACCCTCAAACAGAGTCGCAGCCTGACGTCGTCCCGGGCGGATGAATCTGCTGCAATAATCGCACGTTTGGAAGGTGAGATAGGCGAGCTGTTGGAGATGCTCGCGGCAGATCGTGAGCGGAAAGACAGCCTCAGTCGCGACATCGCTCAGTGTCGCAATAGCCTTGCCGCAATCGACGAGCCGACGCTCCATCAACGTGACACAGATCTCCAGGGAGCGCTTGAGGCTCTGCGCCAGGCGAGCGCCATATGTGAACAGCATATTCGTGCGTCTGGAGATCTAGCGCGCGGTGAATCGGAGCTCGCCATTGCGGCGCAGGAGGTGAGTGCAGCAAGCAGCCAAATCGCTGACGCCGAATCCGAGCAGCTCCGCAGTCGGACCGCGCGCGTCGAAATCGTGCCGCTCGCGGAACTGGCCGACGAGGCTGTCTCCTCTGAAGCCATCCATCTGCGCAGCCTGCTAGCCCCGAATGTTGCGTGCCCGGTATGCGGCAGCTCAGACCACCCTCATCTCGCACACCCCAGCGCGTTGAACGAGATGGTCGCAACCGTTCGCCGTCGTCGCGAAGAGCTGGATACGGCGCTGGCTGCAATAGGCCAGCGTCTCAGCACCGCGACACGCGCACTTGCCGCTACGGAAGGGCGCCGGGCAGAGGCGAACCGCGTGATTGATATCGCGCGCGGCCAGGTTTCGGCAGCCGAGAGCGCTTATATCGAACTAAGGCCAATGGTGAGCGACCTATGCTCCAACGCGAGAGTGGAGGGGAGTGTGCCCCGCGCGCTCGACAGTGAAGCCACACGCGAATTGGCGGCGCTCGCCTCGGCCGCGAAGGCGGAACGGATCTCGATCGCCTCTCCACTCGCAGACGCCCAGCGCCTTCGGGCCGAGAGCGATGGTTTGCAGATGGAGCATGACCCACTCGTTCGGTCAATCGAGTCGACAATTCGAAGCGTCGACCAACGACGTTCTGAACTTCATGCTGCGCAATTGAAGGCCAAGGAATACACAATCCGGGACGCGGCGCTCGCAGAGAGTCTCGCTTCCATCGATCGCGAGATATCGCCATTCCTCGTTGCAGCCGATCTAACCATCGAGCTGCTTGATGCCGACCCCGTGGGCTGCGCCGACAGACTTTCAGCGGTTGCGCAAGAGTACGATGCACTGCGTAGGCAGGCTGGTGAGCTCGAAATGACGCTACAACGGTTGGCGCCGGACCGCGCGGCGGCGGCCGTCTCGCTTGAGCACGCACGGTCGCAATTGACGGAGAGCGCGGCCCGTCTCAATCAACGTCGACTGGTCGTGGAAGAGAAGACGACCGCCCGAGCTGCACTTCTTGGCGGTGAGGCGACTGCCAGTCACCGGACGCGGATCAACGAAGCTCGTCGAACGGCCCGCGAAACCCTCGCCAAGGCGCGCGAGGCGAAATCCGCAGCTGCCGTCGCGTTCCAGTCGGCCAGCGCTCGCTGTGAGGAGGCTGCCGCGGGATTGGAGG
This sequence comes from Bradyrhizobium iriomotense, assembly GCF_030160715.1. GTDB lineage: Bacteria > Pseudomonadota > Alphaproteobacteria > Rhizobiales > Xanthobacteraceae > Bradyrhizobium > Bradyrhizobium iriomotense. Next base: position 141,346 of record NZ_BSOW01000015.1, on the reverse strand, counting down.
CCGCGAAGAATCGCCGCGTTTCAGCCGAAGGGGCGTTCAATATGGCCTGTCTGAATATCGCCCGGTCGCCGGGTCAGGTGTTCACGCTGATTGCCACCGACCCGGCTGTGTGCAGAGCGCTACGGACACGAATTCAAGAGATCGACCGGACCGTAAACGATGCGGACGCTGCCGTCTTGATGCGTCGGGAAGACCTCGAGAGATCGCTGGAAAGCTTCGACGAGACGACTGACGCGGAGGCGTCGACTGTCGCCATTGCGACCCTGACAGCGGAAATTGGCGATCTGCATCAGCGAACCGGCACACTTTGCGCATCGCTCGCCCGCGACGATGACGCACGTCGCATCGCTGCAAGCCTATCAGCGGAGATAGAGGCCGCAAAGGCGGAACTTGCCATTTGGCAGGCGGTCGATGACGCCATCGGCTCAGCCAATGGCGATCGCTTTCGTCGCTTCGTACAGGGCATCACGCTCGATCACATGGTGCAGCTCGCGAATGATCATCTCAATGCATTGAGCCCACGCTACAGGCTCGCGCGGGGGAGGGTGTCGGACCTCGCGCTACATGTCATCGACCGCGACATGGACGATGAGATTCGCGGGGCGCGGAGTCTTTCCGGCGGCGAGCGATTTCTGGTCTCGTTGGCGCTTGCGTTAGCTCTATCAGGCCTCGAAGGCCGATCGTCCTTTGTCGATACCCTGTTCATCGACGAAGGCTTCGGATCGCTCGACGCCGACACGCTCGATTTGGCCGTGGATGCATTGGAAACCTTGCAGGGACGAGGACGAAAAGTTGGCGTCATCACTCATGTCGCCGCCATGATCGAGCGGATCGCCGTGCAGGTTCGCGTTGAAAAGTGCGGCGCGGGGCGCTCTGAGATTCGGGTTTCTACCGGAAGGGGAACAGTGTGGCCTGCTGTCGAGGCCGTGCAATAGACGGCGGCGCGGTCACGAGTGGCGGCATCACGGACCGCTGATCACGGCCAAGGCTTCGTTGATTGCGTCGTTGTTGCGGGGAAGACCCCGGAGGGAAAAGCGGAGCAGAAGTGTTTGGAACTGTTCCGCCGCAGTATGAAGGACGTTCAGATTTACGCCTTCGACGAGCTTCTGCAGAAGCTGGTTCAGCTTCGCGACCTGCTCGCAAGCGACGAACCCGCTGAACGATAAGTCGCGTACAAAAGATCTCGATGCATGAATGGCGACGCCATGGATCCGTTGGCTGCATTGTCCAAAATTGGCCACGCCTTCTTCGCCCGCGACGGCGTGAGGCTTGCCTTTGGCAAGCGATGGGATGGGCAGATCATCCACATTTCGCAGGCGTCGCGTGGCTCGGCATGTGGCTGCCAGTGCCCAGCTGAAAACTGCGGACGCAAACTCGTTGCGCGAAAGCCCGACAGTGACGTCGCCCATCACTTCGCGCATGCGCCGCTCACGGCGGGAGAACGGGCCGCGGGTATCGCCCCAAGTTGTAAGCACGGCAATATGACGGCACTCCATCATTATGCCGAGCAACTGCTCAATAGCCGTAAAAGCCTCGTTCTTCCCCCCGTGGAGGCTACGTACGGCGCGCGCACCAAGACAATTCGCGAGGCAAAACGCTTCACCTTTGACTCAGCTACGTTGGAGACCATGGATGGCGAAACCATTCCCGACGTGATCCTCCAAAAAGGCCGATGATCGAATGCAGGTCGAGGTCTATGTGACGCATCGCTGTGGCCCAGAGAAGCGGGCCAAGATCGCGGGGGCCGGCATATCGTCAGTCGAAATTGATCTGTCCGCGCTGTCGCGAGACACGACGATAGCAGGTCTCGACGAGGCAATTCTAACATCGGCTCCGCGCGAATGGATTTACAATCGCAAGGCCGCTCACGTCAGAAATGAGCTGGCGCAAATTGCGAAACGGGACGCAGCTGCAGCAGAGGGGAGGCGTCTCAGCCAGATCGAGAATCTCAAAGCAGCCTATGCTTCCGCACGACGAAAAGCATTAGCGTCCAACTGGAAGGAATCGCCCCAAGTACAAGCTGTCACTGCGGCGGGAGACGGCGCGCTTCTTGACGGACCTCCCGTCGGAGAGGGGTATTTCACGATTCATCCCAAGGTGTGGAAGGCAGCTATACTCGGTGACATGGTGCCGCATTACCTCGGGGTCGCCCCGTTTTCCGTAATCTGGGAGTTCCGCAAGCGCGGTTGGCTAACAGAAGAATTCGACAGTCGCCTCCAGCAACACGATTCGTTTCTGGATGATGCCAACCTTCCCAAAGGCGGTGCCGAACAGGCGGTGGTCAGCTTCCTGCGGTCTCTTGCCGTCCAGGGAATTGCGGAAGATACCGGCTGGGCGTGGAAGCAGACGCAGCGGCGATCCGCTCAATTGCATCAGCGCCGCATTGAGCAGGATCATGCCGATCGAGAGGCTGCACAGGTCGCAGCGCGGCTCGCATCTCTGAATAATCTCGGCAGGAGCATCGCCCTCCTTGGGTCTGATATCGAGGGACAGGGATTCGACGTCGTGTCCTGGATGGAGCACGCGCCGGATGGTCAGCAATCTCTGAAGCAAATCGCTATCAAGGGCGATGCCGCCTGGCAGGCGTTGAAAAGAGCTCTCGCGACCACGTTTGCAGTTCTCAAAGACGAATGTGAGCAGGAAGCCGAAGATCTTGGCCTGCCCGTCCGCGGCGCGCTCGAGGCGATGCGTGTCGTTCACGAAACCCGGGCCGCCCAACGCAAGGCCGAAGCAGAGGAAGCCGAGCGGCTGGAGCGTTTAGAGCGGCTCAACGATCACGTCTCTATCAATCGCGTTGATCGGCGATGCTCATTCGAATTGGTTGGAAACGCGGAATTCAAACCTCAACGGCATGACACCGCGCGATGCAGCAGCACTTTCCGCGGGACATCTCGAGAGCGCGATGCATTTGCTACGCAAATTTGCCGCGGAGTTGGTCCAGAAGGCGAAATGGGTGGATGAATTGGAGCGGGAAGCGTCCAAGCTGCTTTCACGCCCTGACGAGCTTCGTCTTTACATGACGTCCGCCGATCCCGAGCTGCCCGGGCAAGTCTCGTCAACCGTCTACACTAAGGACGAGCAAACGATGCGGCAATGTTTGGCGCTTTTGAGGCGTCGTCATGGCAGGCGGTAGTGTCGGTGGTTCTGCTACTCGCCAGCCGCCAACGAGTGAGGCATGGAATCTCGCGCAGAAGGGGACCTCCGCACGTCTGGGGCCTGAGCTAACGTCAAGTCTCAACGATCTGATGCGCAGCAAGCTCGAGAAATTGTCGCTGGATGCACTCCTCAACGTGGCTGCGGCGGCCGGCTTGAAGCTGCAGATCGAGCTCAAGGACGTGAAAGCTGCCTGATCGGCACATTGATCGTGAGCACGCCGTCCCACCCGCATTTCGCGCCGGATGCGAAGATCGCTGCCGGGCTGGGCGCTTTATCTGCCGACTACCGTCGCGGCCTTCACGAGTGTGGTCTCCATTCCGTTCCAAGTGTCCCTGATCAGCTGGAGCTTCTTCAACGCCTGCTCAATGGCCCGCTGCTGAACTGAGGCAGAGCGCTTGTTGTCAAGGCGGACGGTATCTGCGACCATGGCCAAGCTCCTGCCGGCTGATCGGATGTACAGCCTTTTGTCTGCCAAGGCTGGCTGTAAGATCGGAACAGCCTTTGCCGGGTGGGCGGCCCAGCCGTCGAGCATCAGTTTGACGCCGGCGCTCGGTGCGCTCGAATCCCAACAATGATACGACACCCTTATGCTGGCCGCCTTGTTGTCCTTGAGCAGGAAGGGATAGCCGCGGAAGCCGCTCGCCCGCGTGTCAGAGTAGATTGTTCTCGACGCTTCAGGTCGGGCATTAGCGCTGTTCGGGTTGGTCTTGATCCGAAGGTCGGGATAGGCGTTCCCAACGATCTGGGCGTAGCCGTCAAAGAAGTTCATCACCGCTTCGACCGGGACTGGCTCGTAAGGGGCTGCTGGCCCGCTCGATGGCCGTTTCCACCGCCGCTCGATCATCCTCGTGGACCAGCGGCAGGATCGCTTCGTATGGCAAAGCGCCATCGAAATCGTCCTTAAGATGAGAACCGCCGATGTAAATCGAAGGCGAAATCAGGAGGGTGGCGACCAACGGCGCGGCCCCATCGGCGATGTGGGCGTCTCGAGAAATCCGATACCGTTGCGGCTGATCCGGCGCGAATCCGGCGTCAATCTTGTTTTCGATCAGCACCAAGGCTTGGAGCGTCGTCCCACACCACAGCTGCAGAACGAGATCGGCGGTGCCGTGGGTGTTTCTATGCCGGACCTGCTGGCGGACCGTGGCGCGATCGAAATCGAGCTTTGCATGTGCTGGCAAGGCGGCCGCGAGTACCGCTCGCGCGGCAAGCTCATTTGCTTCGAGCGTGTTCACAATGACCGTGTCGAGATGACGTTCAGTTACTTTCGGATTCATCTTAGTTGCCTTTCGGAATCTCATTTGTGTTCGATCTGGATGGCAATATCGGTTGATTCACTCAGGCGGCCAAAGTCGTTCTCGATCGCGGGCAGGCGAGGAGATGGGCAGAGGGTGGCCGACACGATCGGGCGCGCGTCAGAATAGTTTATCCGCCAGAGCGACGAATGAGGGAATGAACTTTTAATTCAAGGGTCGCCGACAGCCGCTCCTACGGTTTCCACTTTTTGCATGATTCAGCGTGTCCGGCGCAGGCCCTGATGCTGCCATGTACTAATGCAACTGGTGCGTGAGCCCCTTGAAGAGATTATTATGGCTAAACCCCCTCGAATCATCCTCACGCCGTTCTTCCGCCCTCGCGATGAAGACGCTGAGGAGCAAGAGATGTACGTGGCGGGATTCGTCGATAAGGAGGACGAGGCGTGGGGTACGCTGATCCCACTGGAAGCGGAGATGGTCGAGCAAGTCGTTATGGGGCATCAGACATTCGGGGTCTGGTGCGACTCGGACGGCTCCATCCAACCGCAGCCCGCTAGGGATGGGCTATTTGAACACCTCCTCCGGAAAGGGCAGTTGAAGAAAACGGCCCTGGACGAACTCGTCGCCGAAGCTATCGAACAGGGCAGGAATGAACCTAATGATGACATCCTCGACATGTTCGAAACCCTGCATGAACGGCTGGTGCGCGCCGCCAGCGCAGTCGCTGACGAGATTGCGCGGCGCAGGCGATGAAATCCCGGCGCGTGAGCGCTGAGTAACGAGGATCTTGGCCACCTTGGATACCTGGACGAGAAGGACGTTCCTGCCATAGCGGAACACGATGACGGCCTCAATCCTCATCGGATTGACTACGCCGTCTGGCGTGCCCGCGCCGGCGTTCGATGACAAAATAACATCCGGCTTCGGTCGCGAACGCAATTTAGGATTCATTTACCCATTCCAGCGTATAAAAATGTGCGTTTTGCGTGTTATGCGGGCTTTGTGCCTTAGCGGAGGTTCCGATGAGTCCCAATGAACCATCTTGGAAGATGCTGACGGCTCTCTTGGCGGTAATCACCTTGTCCACCGCCCTATTCTACGCGGGACTGCCACCTGCAATCGCAGTCATGCCATGCTTACTTCTCGATATGCTGATGCGGGGACGACTGCAGTGGTGAGCTTGGCCGAGCTGAACCTCCGACACACCGCAAAGAGAGCTCGTCGACGCTACCGGCCATCGGAGGTTATGCGCGCTCCCCGGATCCTTATCGTCGACGACGAGGAGGAGGACGCGAAGCGCGTCGCGGTCGCATTGAGGGATCCGGATTCGAGCATCGGGGAGCTGGGGTGCGAAATCATCGAAGTCAAGGACGTGGCGAGCGCCCGCGAACATCTCGAGCGGGACGACGTCGACCTCTACGTCCTGGATCTGGGCGTCGCGGAAAGATACGGTGAGCTCTCGCACAAGGAAATCGGAAAGGCGTTCGTCGAGTCGGTGGTCGACAACACGAACGCGGGCATCATCGTCTGCTCGGGCCTCCCGATCGACGAGGAAGCGCGTCCGCTGATCGAATACGGTGCGGACGACTACGTGGAGAAGTCCCACGGTTTCTCGACGATCGCACCGCGCGCGATGTCGGTCTGGCGAAGGGTGCACACCGAGCGAAGATCGAAACAATCTCACTCCGGCAGGAAGTTCCTGATCGGAGATTGGATGTTCACGATAGGCGATCGCACGATCAAGAATCTTTCCGGAGCGACGAAAAGACTTTCGATCACCGAGCATATCCTCTTGCGCCATCTGTGCGTCGTAGAGGACCACACGATCGACGGCGAAGTCTTCAACATCGAGGTTCTTCGTAGGGAAAAAGGCGACAAGCAGGTCCGAATGGACGTCTTTATCCCGCGACTGAGGGAGAAATTGGACGACAGCATAGATCTGTCTCCCCAGGGACGAACCGGGGTCTATAGGCTTTTGGGGGTCCAGGAAGTAAGCGCGTTCTAGGCGCAGCTGGCGTGGTCCCACTTGGCCATCGGATATCCGGGCCCAGGAAGCCTCGATTGTCGCGGCGCCCTCATGAGCATCCCGTTTTCAGGTCACGACGTATGTCGTGCGTCGAAAGGGCTGGCCGGTGCTGCTCAGCATAGCGATGGGTCTGGACGGCTATCCATTTCCGGTACCGAAGGTCGAGCGGTTCCCCGAGTGCTTCCCGATTCTTTCGTCAAGTACGAAGACATTCCGCTCGGTGCCCAACAGAAAGCGGTATTGGGCACGCTTAGGTTGATAATGTCAACTGCCGCCCGCCTACGCGCGCTCTGAGCGCCGAAATGCTATGCGGCCGATCTGTCGCATAACTTTCATGCGGACGGCGGGTGAAGGTGAATTCCTGGACCTATCGCGCTGAAGCAATTCGTAAGCGTCGTGGTAGCACCGCATGAAGACCACGGGATCGCTTCCGTCTGCCTGCTGGTGACGAGCCTTGGCTGAAGCGAGCTGCAATTTTTTCGACGAAAGTGTAGCCTCGGTCGCTGGCGGGCCGCGCAAGGCCTCATGCTGGTAACCCCAAGTCAAATGCCATTCACGAACTGAGGGCCTGCGGGCAGAACCGGTCTAGGGTCCAATCTTCATCTTTGGCACGGTCCGCGGTGATGCGGGTGCGTCATGCTAGCGTTATCATTCGCGGGCGAGCTTGGTACGAAATGGACGTAACCGGCGCACAGCGTACAGATGTGCCGACCTGAAGCCAGTGTCGCACCAGGCCAACCGACAACAGACGATCCTCGCCCCGATCAGTGCTTCGAGACGCGAATCGCGCTTACATTCGGGTCGTGCGTTCTCTTCGCGTCTGCGCACAATTTCTGCAGAAAGTGGTGCTCAGTGCAGAAAAGCATCCAGCGGGCCGCCCGCTTCACCCATCCTCTATTCAATGGCATGACTGCTTCCGCGGGGCGCCATTTAAGCGATGTGACCGAAGGTACGTGGCCGGCGACTGCGTAAGAAGAATCAAGCACTCCGGATCCTACCCTGGAGCGAGGAGTCGAACGCGCCCGGCAGTACTCCTGATTTGACGGCAGCGAACCATGCTGTTGACCGTCTCCATTCAGCTGTTCGTGACAGAGCGATCGAACGAACAGAACGGCTGTACGGGCATTTTCGTCCGAACGGATTCGAATGTCCGACCGACGATGAGGTCGCCGATCCCTCCACAATTCCCGCCGACGCTTCACGTGCAGCCGGCTTAGAACTCTTTCCAATCGGAGGTACGCTCGGGATCGCATTGGCTGACAGCAGCCTTCTTGCAGATCTTGAGCGACGTAATTGGATGAATTTCCCAGAGTGAAAAGCGCTTCGGCTGCCCACTCAGCGGATTGTTCTCATCGCCGTTCGTGACATGCATATTGTCGTACAGCAGCGCTCCTTCAATCAGGAGCACCTTTCCGCGTAGTGTCTTTAGGTCGGCCGATGTCCAGTTGTCCGGCCGATCCTGCGGGATCATTTCCACAACGATTCCGTCGAACTCACTGCCGTTCTTGCGTTCGGTGACTGAGATGTGAAGATCGTTGTTCGCCTCGCTCTTCAGGTTGCAATTGACAGACTCACCCGTGTTCGCGTGGGGTTTTCCTTCCGACAGAAAGGCGACGAGCCGCACCAGCGATCCTTCGCCTAGTTTGCCTTCGGCCGTGTCGATGCTCTTGATCTTGTCTCTGTCCGAAGGCTCTATCTCGGCGCCTTGATCCACAAGCTCCACGGCCGCGCTTTGCAGTTGAGAGAAGGTCTCGAACGTCACAGTGACAGGCGTTCCCTCGGGCGGCATGGTCCGCTTGAGTTGGTTGAGCAAACCATGCGCGCTATCAGGCGCGGCACAGCCTGTAGGCTTCTTCGTGGTGCAGGCGTTGATCGTCTCCGGAGAGACGCAGGGTTGCGCCTGCGCCTCAAGCGCAATGCTGGACAAGTCCGGCTTCACAACCGTTTTGACATCCGCCGCCAGCACCCAACCGGTTGGACCTTTTGGGACCATCACGCGCAGATATTTTCCTTTCCGATCGCCTCTTACCCATCGCAAGTCCGTGTTTGGCTCGATCGTCCTTGTGGCGGGTGCCTGGGCGTTCGGCGCGACCTTGAAAGCTGTCTTCCTATTGGTCGTGACCTGCCCAAAGACCGGAATATCCTCTTCCGCGGTAGCGATCGCCATCGTCAAACATGTGAGTGAAATGGTAAGTCCGATCAACAGGGAACGTTTCATTTCAAAATCCCCCAAGGAGCAAGATTAACGTGCCGAAGTGATGTGCTCGAGTTGTGCCCGCAGATTGTGAGCGTGGGCAGCCTGCGCATCGTCAGCGGCTGTCGGCTTTGCTTCGGCGATACGGGCTGTCTTCCGGTAGTCGGTTGATGCGTTCAGGAGAAGTCCGGTGCGCGAACCCCCATTGATAATGGCCTCTCGGCGGTCCGCTGAAACGCGGTCCGAAAAGGCGCGCAGGCTCGCCGTGTCAAAAGGGACCTCCCCCTGGTCAACCATTGTCGCTTTTTTGCCGTCCATCTGAAGCTGGAACAGATGACGGGTCTGCGGGTCAAACCAGGAGAGGTATCCACCATCCAGCACTTCGCGCGGACCGTGGATCTGCCCCGAATAGCTGTAGCGCACGCCGCTGCTCTTAACGGGATCGAAATAGTGCGGCGTATAGAAGTCCGAGACGAGGATCGAGTTCACTGAATAGGCAAACCGCGAAGACTGACAGGGATCGCATACTTCGATCAGGTATTCGACCCGGCCTTGGCCAGACTTGAGCGAGTTGCCCGCGCGCGTCAGCGTGCCCTGTGGATCGACCAGCATTTCGAGCACTTCATGGCTCAGGAATACCGTCCAGTTGTTGGTCAATCCGACCAGAGCGAAGGGCTGCTTGTCGTCATCGCGCTTGTGGAGGCCAGCAGCGCCGTTCGGCAATTCCTCCTGCAGCAGTACGTGCCAATAGCCAACCGGGACATCTTCCAATCTGTCGAAGGCATCGATTGTGGCTTCGACATTCCACAACGGGCCGAAATCACGCGCGACCTGCTTTTGAATGGCCGCCGAGACCGGCGCGAGCTGCGCGAGCGTGACCTCCTTGGTTAGCGACACCAGAGCGACGTGGAGTAGCATGCAATAACAAGCCCCCGAGCCGCGGCAGCCTATGCCTGTTTTCCGCAATAATCCATAGTTGTGGCTGCTTAAAAAGTGTAATTGTGGTAGAAGCTGTTGATTTTGGGGGCCGACGACATCACTCACATTGCCGCAGGCGCTCTGGCAGCACCTGTACGAATTCAACCGGCAAAGCAGTGATCTGACGCCCCATGATCGATAGATGCAGCGCGTATTTTGGCGGTCGCCAACGTCAAGCAGATTACGCCGAGAGCAAATCTGATATCGGCAGCGTTCATCGTCGTCCCCGTCAGTTTTTAAGACCACGCGCAGCGAGCCATGCGCGATCGATCTCGCGCCCGGCTGGTGCTGGCACTTCAACCAAAGTTCCGTCGGCGCCGCGGCAGCGTCGGAGAGTGTAGGCGAACGTGCCAAGACTTGGAGTAGGGACCTTTACCGTGGCCGCACGCGGTCGGTCGATCGTCGCGCCGTGCGCCGGTCCACCAACAAATTCCACGCGGGCTTGCGTCATACGAGACGTCCACGCCAATTTGAGGCCTTCCGGCGCTCGCCGTAGCACTCGACGGTTAGGATGATCTGGCCGGTGTTCTTGCCCTCCAGGTATCCGACATCGCTCACCACTTGCTTGATGAGCGTCTCGACACGCCAGAAATCGATCGGCCGGCCGCACTTGAGGCAGTGCGGCGTCGGGTCGCCGTCGCTGCGGGAAATCCCGCCGAATGTCTGCAAGTGTTTCTGCATCACAAAGCTTCCGCGTGCGTGATATATATATAGGTTGTGTCCTGACCTTCCAAGTCAGTGAATCTGGTTCGAGCCCCGACGCCCGCGTCATCAATAGTCGAGACGTCGTGGTCGAAGAGCCCGTGATAGGCGCCGCACTCCGGTCCGTAAAGGCCCAGCCGAAGAGATCGTCCTGACCGGCGCCTTAGCGCTGGATGCAAGCGGCAAAGCGATCCACGGCCGTGGCAAGCCCGACGGAAAGGTGCTGGAAGCCTTCGAGCTCAGGCTCCATCCGGCTTGGCCGCGGCCGAACTTGATTGTTTCGCCGATTGCCCCAGCGTCGCGGCGCGCGATCGTGACGAAATCGCTCCCGAATGCCGGGACGCGAGAGTCGCCGGTCAAACCTATCGCTTCGAAATGCAGTTGGTGCTTGATGTTGAAGTCACCTATTGCCTTTCGGTGGGTAGGATTACCGAAAGATAACGGAGCAACTGCATCATGACAAGAAAACCTAAGTCCCCGCGCGCCACGGATGAGAAGCTGTCGCGTAGAACGGCCCTCGCCAGCTCTGCCACTCCTCCAGTTCCTGTATCGGCCTGTGACGACCCGGTGTTAGCTGTGATCGATCGTCACCGCGAGTTATCGGCGCGCCTTGACGAGGCGACCGCAGTATCATCGAAGCTCCACGAGGGTCCGGAATTTGATGCCGCTGACGAAATAAGCGGCGAGCGGCACTCGGTGCTAAAGGAGCATGCCAAGGTGCTGGTCCAATCAAAGCCTAGAACGATCGCAGGCATCATCGTTCTGAGCCGATATGTTGCCAGCTTGGGCGCGTCGCAGCTGCCTGATGACGAGCGCTGGCATCAAGTCGTGTTGGAGACATTGGCGGCCGCAATTGAGGAAAGTGAACCCGTCGCAACCGGCCACCGCACGAGCCCGGTATAACGGGGCAAAATCCTGGCCGAACAAAAGCGAACAGTGTAGCCTAGCTTCGATGAGGAGCGGGCGCATTCAATTCAAGTGCGATATGACCCGAGCTGCTGTCGCGGGCGCGGCAGCAAATCCGTCTCGATAGCGGTCAGCCGGAAAGATCGAGACGGGTAGCGCGTGAGGTTCTAATCCGCCTCAAGGATCGTCGTGTGCTGTCGTCATGGGAATGCTGCGACGACTGCATCGAGCGTGCGCTGGCTTCGCTGCAATAGATCAGGAAGTTCTTAGTTGATAAGCAGGTCGAATTGGCCGACTACCACGACGGTCCGCTCTATCTGGTGATGGATGCGATGCTGGCCGGCATCCGACAATTCCTCACGTTCGAGGAGTCGTTGAGGCTCGGCGCCGGACCATCCGGCGCAACCCTCGATAGGAGCTTGCCGCGGGGCGGGCCGCCCGTCACCTCAGAAGGCAAACATAGGGTCTAGGTCAAATTGCGATGCTGTCGGCCAAGAAGGTTGACGAGAGTCTGATTACTCACTACCGGCGTCCATGGCCTTCAGACGCCTACTTGCCGCCGCCATCGCATCACCGATTCCTAATTCTGTTTGCACTCGCGATCGACGTAGGCCAGCCAACCGTCAACACCGGAGTATTCGCGGGCCAAGCCATCGAGAAGGATCCGACGATGACGTTCGGCCGGGATTGTGCCCTTCAGCATCATCAGGAAACTGGCTTGGCGAGGATCGTCACTATCGGACATGATCGTCGCAAAAGCATCTTCGTTTGGATTCATGACGATTGTTCGCGCCAAGGGCAGCGCCCTGGCCTTCATGATTGAATACAGATCCGCCATCATCAGGTTTCCGCTCATCAGCTTGGTTGGAGGGACTGCTAAGGCGTGCAGTGCCGCGCAATGAGTCAACCCGGGCGGGTTGAGTTGCGGGATCTATCCTATGCAATTGTGCCGCGCTATTCCTCCGCTATATGGTGATTCCCGCTGGAGGCCGGCATGCAGGAAGTATCGCTCGATGAAATTCGTCGGCTACTCACGTTGAGAGCCGAGATGCTGCGTCTATTGACTAGGCCGGATCGCCCTCGCGCCGTCATCACCTGGCTGAAATGGCGGAGTAGGGCTGAGCGGCGTCGGCAACGCGGGGTAGAAAAAACCGGGAAAACGGAGCCTGAAGCGTAGCTGTTTCGTAGCAGAAACGTAGCGAATAACCCGGTGCGAAAGATTTACGGATCCCAGCGGCAATACCCTCGACTTTCACCAAGGCCGCCCTGGCTTGCCGGGTTGGCGGGGAAGGGATCACTGGCACTATAATCAATGCAAGCCGCATCTGCCGCCGGGGACGAACGTTCCGGGCCCCCAGTATCCGCCATTACCGGACGAGCCAGTCCCTTATTTGCGATTGGGGACGGGACTTGGAGCGTTCTTAACGGCAGTATTCTGGTCGACGCCTGCGTATTAGAGGAAATCTGATGACGGACTTCAGCCACTTTCTATTCAAGCTGGGTAACCTGCACGACTGCACCATAACTCTCCTTGAGTGGCGAACAGAGCAAGAGATATTCGGTTTTGAGATCGAAGATCTGTACTTCAATTTTGAGGGTCTTCCAGAATATCCGGGACCTCTGGCGGGGCGGTTAGTCTTGGAAGGGGTCCAGCGTGTCGCCATTGATATAAACGATCTCCAACGACCGCTCCGAATTGATGACTTCACCGTCGAGGCGGTCGATTCGTCGGCGGCAGCCGCGTCGATAACTCTACAACCAAGCGGCACGATCAAGATTGCGTATCAATGGGCGGTATTCCCCAACATCAGGTTGCCGTGATCATGGTTTCGGGGCCTTCAGGCTCGGCTCCTGAATTTTTGGGGGCATACCTTGCTCAGTACTTGAACCAGATCATTGCGATTGATGTTCGGGCCATGTTCGGTTCACAGGGGCGAGCGCAAGTTGCTGGGATCCATAGCGAGGATCGCTTGTGTTCAGTGGGAAGAGCCGGATCGTGCCTGAAATGACGGAATGGTTGGAGTTATACATCAGCAAGCTGTGGCTCTTTCCCTCAAACGATCAAGATTGCAACGGTATATCAAGGATATACGAGTTCGCAGTTTGGTTCTGAATGGCGCCCTAGTGTTTCATCGCTTCGTTCGGCAAGGGCTACCTCGCTAGCGAGGGCCCGCTGCGGGTGCTGCTGATCTGGGTCGGGCAGCGGTCGTTCGCATCTACCTGCTGCAGCTAGCCGTTTTCTGGATGGTCAGTCACACCGGCGCGGCTCATATTCCCGCATCTTGGGAGCTCTCGCTGGTCTCGATCGCGGCTGCCGCGGTCCTTTTGGCGGTCATTGCCGACATCAGCTTCCGGCTGCTCGAGACGCCGCTGCGGCTAGTCGGCAAGGGCAAACTTCGCGACGGGCGAGAGGGCTCGCCCCCACGCAGCGCCCTCGGCCGGTCCACTTTCACTATCTGTCCGCGACCACGGGCATACCCATTCCGGTCGGCGCGACGGGGGGCCAACATTGCGAATGGCTGGCCAAATTTCGGCGGACGCAGCAACCGACGACATACATCAATGACGACAATGACCGTGTGTTCATCGTTTTTCCCTTGGCGGGCGGGGCCTTTGCGCTGCCCACCAGTTTCGCCCGGCGACCAATCAGAGCTTCCTGGTGTTCGACGCGGGCATTATGCGGCAGCTCGGCCGAGTTGGTCGTGACGTCGGCGGGCCTCGTAATTCGCAACCCAGGGGCCAATACCTGCGTCGCCGATCAGGGTAAACCTGTAGCTTAGAGCAACCTTTACGGGCAGCGTGACTCGTTACAACGGATCTGCTATGCGACGCGCATCATGGCAGCAGTTCCGGAAGATCCGTTTCGCAAAACACGCTCGTCGCAGATGACGGCTGAATGGTCCAGATTCGCAAGTGAAGCCGCGGCGAGGAGCCCTTCCCGACATTCGCGGCCTACGCGCTCCCGCACTACGAGCCGGCAACCGAGCTATCCTAGCTCGTTCACGACTGAACGCAATCGAAGCCTGGACGGCCTCCGCGGCGTCGCGGTCCTGCTGACGTTTCTTGTCCACTACGCCGGTACATACATGGCGACGTTCCGCGGCGGAAATCCGAACGTCATCGCCTGGGCCGGTTGGCGGCAGCCTTTCGACGAGGTGCTGTACTGGCTGTTCCACTCGCATCACGGCGTCTATCTCTTCTTCCTTCTGAGCGGCTTTCTGATCGCGAGAATCGCGAGCAGCGAGGGCTTTTCTTACGCCAGGTTCGTCCGGAACAGGATAATTAGGATCTATCCCGCGTTCCTGCTGGCGCTGGCGCTGTGTCTAGCGACCGGACCTTTGCTGGGCATTCCGCTTCCGAGCCTGCGCGATTTCGTTTTCAACCTTCTTTTCCTGAATGGCGTTCCGGCGCTTGGAGTACAGGGCATTGTCTTCAACAACGTCAGCTGGTCTCTGTTCTATGAGATGGTGTTCTACCTCAGCTTTCCGCTGGTTCTGACGATCGGGCGCCGACTGGCGCTGCCGGCAATCGCCGCCACCGTGCTCGCTGGAGTCGTCTTCGCCTACGGGCCGGGCCTTGCGGGAATGTACTTCGAGTTTTTCGTGTTTCTATTTGCCGGTGCGATCGTCGGGCTGCTGTCGCCGAGCGGGCTCCGGACTGTTGCCGCCTCATTCCCCGACGCCGTGGTGTTGCTGCTCTATTGCATTGCGACCAGCATGATGACCACGGGATATCTGAACACGGCGCAGTTTGTCTGGCTGTTCGCGGGGCTGGGCGCGCTTCTGCTGTGCAAGGCCGTCGACGGCGACGGCGGGCTCGCCCGTGCGCTGGCCTGGCGACCGCTGGCGGCGCTGGGGCGGATCTCATACTCGTTCTACCTCTTGCATTCGGCCGCGCTAGTTGCGCTGTTCGCGCTTTGGTGGCATCTCGCAATTCCGGCCCTCGGGGACGTTGTCAATGTCGTGTACCTGGGAATCATCGGCTTCGCCGGAGCCGTCGGAGTTAGCTCTGCATCCTTCCAGCTCGTCGAGCAGTTCTATTTCAGGCAGCGCCAGGTCGTCCCGGTGAGCACAGCGTTTTCCGTGGACGCCAGTGCGGAGGGCGCAGCGTAGTCGACCTCAGGAGTTCATCACCTGGAGGGCCGCTCCCGTGAGCGACGCTTTTTTCATTTCCACACCGAGGGACTGACCATCGACGTGCTGTCGATCGCAGCCGGCACCGTCGGCGTTGGCGCTGCTTATCTCCTCTATCTCTGCGCCCCAGGGGGCCCTGCCGGTCGCCCGGGCTTGGCTGAAGGGCAATGAACGCCGGCTGTAGCGGCGATCGAGCCATTTGAAGGCCGCAAGCGCCATCACCGCGATGCCGAGCTCGGCCCCACTGATGGTACCTCAGCTCTCCCGAGCTGCACTAGTGCTGGGCACCGAATCTCGTTGCGCTGCGCACGAAAAGCTGCGCCTTCCTCCAACCGTGCGCAGAATTTCGGAAGCGAAGGCAGGTAAATCAGGGAACTTGAGCTTTGAGAGCCGGTAAGGTGCAAAAGGAAGGGACTGTCGGAGGCGCGCCTCTCTTGAGGGCAGGAAGTCGCTCTGGCCCCACTGGGCATCGGGGAAGTCGTCCGGCGATCCAGAGAAGAGGGCGAAGAGTTCGACAGGAGGCATTCGCTGCTCGGCTCTATGGGAGTAGCCCTTCACATTTGGTTGGATCTTAACAGTTGAGACGACTGTCCTTGGTACGCCTTTCGTCATGCGGAGCTTCGAAGAGACGCCTCACAGGTGATCTATTGCGTCATCAGATGCTTGGTCTCCACCGGCGAAAGCCGCTCTCCGTCAGTCCCATTGTCCGGAGTACTCGGCCACCCTGGCGCGAATTCAATCGAACGAGCAGCCTCAGAATTGAGCTTGTTCGCTGCATTTTGAGGTTTGGCCTTGGCGAAGGGGCAAGAATGATCCGTTTCATTTCAGCCCACACTACCACTTACGTCGCGCAGGAGCTTCCTAAAGAACTCCTCGGCGTCCGGGATCAATCGGGCCATGCGACCTAAGTCGAGATTCAGTTTAAAAAATGCGATTCTGGCGAGCCTTCCCCTGCAGGATCTCGCGGCGATAGGTCGGTTCCTGGAACCCATTGCCCTGCGAGAAGGTGTGGTCCTTCATGAGCCAAAAAGGCATCTCGATTACATCTATTTTATAGAATCGGGCCTCATCTCGCTCAGGATAGTCGGGGTGGAAAACGTGCTCGAAACCGCGGTGATAGGACATCGTGGGGTGGTGGGCGCCTTGCTCCTGGAGGGCGGACATCTTTCGGCCCATCAATCCCTCGTGATTTTTCCAGGAAGTGCGCACAGGATCCGCGTCGAGGACTTGCGTCCGTTGATGGACGAGCGCTCGGAGATTCGAGAACATCTTTCTCGATACGTTCAAGCGTTGACTTTCCATTGCGCTCACTCCGGACTGTGTGGTGTTCGGCACGACCGTGAAAGACGGCTCGCTTGTTGGTTGTGTTTGGCAAGTGATGCTGTTGACGCCAATGTGCTTCCAGTTACGCATGACTACCTTTCGTCCGCCTTGGGATTGCGCCGCGCCGGCGTGACGCAGACGTTGGCCCGCTTCGAGGAGCAAGGGTTGATACGCAAGATGCGCGGCGTCCTGCAGATCGATGAACGCAAGTGCCTCGAGCAAAGGGCATGCAGCTGCTACAGCCTCATCTCAGATGCTTATGCCTTGCCTGGACCTTCGACATTCAGAAAAGAGCACCACTCTAAAACGGCCGCCGTGGTCTGATTTGCGTCTTCCGCTGATCAGGCGATGAGTTGTCGACGGCGGATCTTGCAAATCTCGTGCGCTTTACGATACCTCCGGCAACTCCGACGCAGATGGCGTAGGTCCATCCTTGCGTAAAATCAGAAATATGGGAGTTGACCAGCGACCCAAGAACGTTTTGTGCCAGTGCGGCGAGTCCGAACCAAGCTGCCGCACCAGATCCTCTAAACATTCTCGCGTGTGCAACCCACATTCCATAGAGTATAGCCGCGCCTAGCGCACCAAGCTGCAAGGCGATCCTGAAGGTCTCATTATGCGGATTGGCTACGCGGTTGATGTCCGAGTCAGCTCCGGTCGAGGTGTAGTGTTGGAACATATCTGGAATCGATCCGGTGCCATGACCTATCAACGGAGCTTGCTTGATAAGCTGCAGCGACGCTTGCCAATATGTAATTCGTTGCCGGTTCGAAATCGCATTTAGTCGATGGTCGTCCGTTTCAAGGCTGAAGGCGGACTGCAAACGACGCTCCAGATAAACAGATGAATGCCAAGTTGCTAGAAACAAAACAGTCCATATGGCGCAAACGCCAAGGGCGCTTCTCCAGCCGCGTCGGATGCTGAAGAGAAAACACAGAACTGGAATTATGAACAAGGTGGTTCGCGACGTTGCGACGAAGCTCAAATTTAGAAGGAAAGCCGCGATCAAGCACAATTGGGCAGCCAGCAACCATATCCGCTTTTCGCGCCAGGCCGACACTGCCAGCTCAAGTAGCAGGAAAATCGAAAGCACGAAAAATCCGCTTTGGCTAATATAGTCCTTTGCGACTATTCCAGGAATCTTTCCGTTCATAAGACTCCTGTCGAGGAGAATGGATATGAATGAAGCTATTAACAGCAGAACACAGCTACCCAGAAGACCATACAGGACGTGCCAGCCACGGTCAGAATGCTGAAATTGGACAAAGAGCAAGGGGATCGCCAGTAACTTCAGGAAGGGTCGTAGGCCAGCGACCCGGGCGCTCCAGTCGATGTCGGCCCACAGCATGCCGATGAAGGCGAGCAAGACCAATAGGAGCGGCAGGCAGCCTTCGGGCGTGAGAACTTCCCTGCGCACTTCCTCAAACCGGAGCGTCGGTAGAACCGCCAGAAGCCATAGGATAGCTAGAATCGACGTGGCGGACGTTGAGAGAGGTAACGAAAAAGCCAGCGCGACCGCCAAGTGGTCGACAATATTGAGCATACGCTGGCGTTCCAATCGAAACCAACGTGAACTCGCTTTAGCATGGATTAGCATGAGCCGCCTCTTTCGCCGAGCACCAGCGGACACGCCACTTTGCGGCGGGCAGCTAAAGCTGTTGAGGTGCAACCACGGACTCTGGTGGGCATGTTGGATCGCATGATCAGCTTTCTAAACCAACAGCCGAAAGCCGCCTGAACTATACGGACCGTCACTCATCTCCGGAGCCGATGGATGAAGGAGAGGTGATCATATTTGCAGATGGAAGGAAGCTGCCTAAATCGAGATGTCTTTCGTCGAGTAGGCGGCCAAGAAGTATGGCATCAACTTTTCGAAGATTTCGGAGCCGTGCCTCTTGATTTCCCAGGTGAGGGCATCGTCGAAGCCGGGAGCGTGACGATGGATGGTGTGTCTATCCGCTACAACTTTGATACGTGTACCTTTGAGGGTAATCCAGCCGACCAACCGATTGCCGTCCCACTCAACCGGACCGATTTTCTCGTTCATCATTGTCTACCGTATTACTCTGTCATGCCGGTGCAGCCGGTCGAGACACGATCTGGCCGCCCGCGGTAATCCGCGCTCGCCTCACGAAGGTACTGAAGCGGTTCGGCCATGTTCTCTAGATCGTGCTACACCCCACGAGAGTCCTTATGCCAGACGGTCCTGTTGATGTAATCGACATAACTCAACACGATACGAAGTACCTGCTTTGAGACTGGGCCAGCTTCGTAGTCGGGAACAGTCCTAAAGCTTCGGGGGTTTGTTTGATGCTGGTTGATCACGACCTGCACGGCCTCAAGGACGCGGCGGCTTTTCAAGCCGCTCATGACCAGGGTACCCACGTCCATGCCTTCTGGCCTTTCGTGTGCGTTTCGGATCGTGATAGCCGGAAGGTTCAACAGAGACGCTTCTTCGGTAATGGTGCCGCTGTCAGAAAGTATGCACAGGGCCGCCATTTGAAGGCGAATGTAGTCGATGAATCCAAATGGTTTGGCGAAAACAATCCCATCGTGCTCTCCCATTATGGAAAGAGCGTCGAGCCGTTTGCGTGTCCGGGGATGAGTCGAAACCAGGACGGGATGTCCATACTTGCTCGCCAACTCTCGCAAGCTCTCCAAAATGTCGAACAGGGTTTCGGCGGAATCGACGTTTTCTTCGCGGTGAATACTGACGAGGAAGAATTTTCGTTCTTCTAGACCAAGTCTCGTGACAGCGTCAGACGTGACGATCTTGGGCATATAATGCTGCAGAACTTCCTGCATATGAGAGCCGGTCTTTATAATCGTCTCGGGAGGAATTCCTTCGGCGAGCAGGTACCGACGGGCGTGCTCGGTTAGCACCAAATTTATGTCGCTAAGATGATCCAACACCTTGCGATTCAGCTCCTCTGGCACTCGCTGGTCGAAGCACCTGTTGCCTGCTTCCATATGAAAGACGGGAATCTTCTTCCGCTTCGCGGCAATCACCGCGAGACAGGTATTCGTATCACCATATAGCAGCAGCGCGTCCGGTTTCTCCGCGTTCAGCACGCCATCCGCTTTCTCTATCACGTCTGCGATCGCCTTCACCGGAGTTTCGCTATTTACTCCCAGAAAGTGATCGGGCTTTCGGATCCCAAGCTCGTCAAAGAAGATCTGGTTCAGCTCAAAATCATAATTTTGTCCCGAATGGACCAGCACGTGGTCTACTTGAGCATCGAATTCTGCAATTACGCGGCTCATTTTGATGAGCTCCGGCCGCGTCCCGAGCAATGTCATCACCTTCATCGGCGCGCCAAGCTCCGCGGTTTGGTTTGCCCGGTCATCGAGAAAGCTCAGCGCGAACGAAATCGAGTGATGCCAGCCGCTCCTTAAGCCCCGCTACAGTGAGCCGTTCGGTGTTGTGTGACGTGTAGTCCTCGGCGCGAGATAGTTCGACTTCACCCTCCACGAAAAATTTGTCGTAATTCAGATCCCGATTGTCCGCCGGGATTTGAAAGTATCGTTCCGATTGAGAAGCTCTAATGATTTCCTCACGAGCAATCAGGGTCTCAAATAGCTTTTCGCCGTGCCGAGTGCCGATGACCTTGACCGGGTTGTTCGCACCGAAGAGTTCTTTCAGTGCAACGGCCAAATCGGCCATCGTGGCCGCCGGCGCCTTTTGCACAAAGATATCGCCGGGTTTGCTGTACTGGTACGCATGAACGACAAGCTCGACCGAATCCTCCAGCGACATTAAGAATCGCGTCATCTTGGGATCCGTTACTGTGATGGGAAGACCGCTTTTGATCTGGTGCATAAACAAGGGGATAACAGATCCGCGCGAGCCCATTACATTCCCGTAGCGAGTGATGCAGAAAATAGTATCTCCGGCGTCCCTCGATTTTGCCATGACGACCTTCTCCGCCATCGCCTTTGAAAGGCCCATAGCATTGATGGGATACACGGCCTTGTCTGTACTTAAGAAGACAACACGGTTCACGCCCGCCTCGATCGCGGCCTGCAACACATTCTCGGTTCCAATTACATTAGTGCGCAATGCTTCCACCGGATAAAACTCGCAGGACGGCACCTGTTTGAGTGCCGCAGCATGGAAAACATAGTCGACACCTTTCATTGCGTCGCGAATATTTGCGTAATCTCGAACGTCGCCCAGGAAGAACCGGACCTTCTTGTTCTTAAGCTCCGTGCGCATGTCCTCCTGCTTCTTTTCGTCGCGACTGAATATGCGGACTTCTCCAATTTCCGTATGGAGGAAGCGACGCAAGACGGCATTTCCAAATGAGCCCGTCCCGCCTGTAATCATCAGTACCTTATTCTCAAACACTTTTCATTTCCCGACGTAAATCAGCTTCGTACAAATGTTGGATTAGTTCCGGCCAACCGGCTGCACGATATCCTGTCGCCTTACTAAACTTCTCCGAATTTAGCGAACGATCGATCTTCAGCGTGACGTCCTTTCGGATATCAATTGCCTTCCCATACTGGCGTGCCAGAAGATGCAGAAGATCGAATTTGGAGATCGGAGCCGCGGAAACGTGATAGAGGCCGGCGAGCTCGTTTTTGGGGAGCACAACGTCGCGAATAACGTTGGCAAGTTCGGGTGTCGGCAAACCGGAAAAGATCGCCTCCGCATAACCGTTGACTGAGCCTTGCTGCGAGAGAAACCACTCAAGCAACGAATGCGCGGTATAAAGCTCTCGGCCAATTATCGACGTGCGCAACGTCACCGCATTTTCGTAATGGAGCAGTTCGCCCAACAGTTTTGACCGACCGTAGACATCGTGAGCGTCCGTAACGTCGTCTTCCGTGTAATTCCCTTTTGATCCGGAGAAGACGCAGTCGGTGCTGATGTGAATCAATCGGGCCCCAATCAAGGCGCACAACCGAACTAGCCGATGGGGAAAGATTGCATTGATCGGCAAGGCGACCAGCGGGTCCGATGCTGAAGTAAGCTGCTTCACCAGCCCGATACAATTCACGACCGCCTCTGGACGCTCTCGATCTAGAAGGGAGACGATTGCGTCTTCATCAAGAACATCCAAAGAGACGAAGCGCGCCTGTGGTGCTGACAGCAAGCGGGACGCAGTTCTGTCGCGCACAGTCGCAATCACCTCCAGCCTGTCAGACGCCACAAACGAGCGGAACACCGCGGCTCCGAGCATTCCGCTTGCACCTAAAACAACGACCTTGGTCTTATGCATGGCAACTCGTCCGTGATTGCAAAATGCCCACCAGCCGGCTCAGCACTCTGTCGACATCAAAATGGGTCTCGTAATACGCCTTCCCTGCTCGCCCCAGTTCGTGCCTCATTTGAGTGGGCATCTTGAAAAGAGCGGCGATACTCCGAGCAAGGCCTGCGCTATCTTCAGCTTGAACGGCAAATCCGGCTCCAGCCGCTTCGATCAGATCGGCGGCCGCACCATTGATCGCGCCGACTATCGGCCGCCCCGCCTTCATATAGGCCTGCATTTTGCTGGGAATGGTTGCGTTGAGAGCTGGATGATCGCCGAGGGTCACGAGGAGGCAATCCGCCAGCTCGAATAGCGCAGGCATCATACGACGATCCAGCACGCCAACCATTTCCACGTTAGTCAGCCCAGAACCAGCGATTGCCTTTCTCAGCGGCTCGGCGTGACTTCCTGTCCCTGCAATAATGATCAAAATTTCCGGATGAATCTGGAGAAGGCGCGCTGCATCGACAATCGTAGATAGAGATTGGGCTCGGCCGAGGTTGCCCGCAAACACCACTGAGAACCGACCGCGGAATAGCTGTTCGACAGCCACAGGCAAACAAAGACACTCTTCCTCGCCAGAGGGGGCGAAGTTTGGGAGAACAAAGATCCGTTGCCGGGGGATTATTCTGGCGATCGGGCCGACGAATTCGTTCGATTGGACGAGCACGCTGTTCGCCGCGCGATAGATGAATCTCACCACCACATCCAGGGCCGCTACCAAAAGACGGCTACGGATGAGGCCAGTCGATGTTACAACTTCCGGCCACAGATCTTGAACCCAAAGAGCGAGATGAGACCGTTTGATCCAGTGCAGGATAATCGCGGGAATTGCCACTGTAATTGGCATCGCAAATACGAGAACTACGTCGAACTCCTGGCCTTTAAGTAGCCGAGGCAGCCGGAGCAGGCCTGACCAAGCGAAAGACAGATAGTTGAGCGCCAAGTCGAGCGGCGTGGCCCCGTATCTCGGCCGACTTGGAATCCGGACAACGCTAATGCCGGCGAAGGTCTCGTACTGAACGCCATGCCTCGTGTATCCGGGCGCAAGTTGACCAGAGGGATAGCTGGGCTTTCCGGTGGCGACAACAACCGAGTGTCCCGACCGAGCAAGCCAGCGAGCCATATCGTTTACAATGAACGTCTCAGGCCAAAAATACTGTGTCACAATCAAGATACGCATCAGACCAAGCAAGTCAGGGTTTAGGATCGCCTCCACGGGAGATCCGATCGCAGGCTCTAAGTGGTCGCTCGGGAGTTCAAACCAAAGAAAACGCTCAAGCGTAGCGATTCGTCTCCTTCGTAATCGAGGCCCGCTGACGAAGACCCAGCAACGACGATGGCTGCTAGACCTGCCTAACGGCACTCCAACAACCAAAGCGTATTTCTCTCCTCTGCAGGTTGCAGCAGTAGCGGAGTTGGTGGTCGATGAAAACAAGACGCATCTCCTCAACCAACGGAAGGCGTCTTAATGTTCCGCGCCGTGTTCTTAATGCGTCATTTTTGTACGAAGCGTACTAACCGCTAAACGGATCCTGTCATTACGACGCCAGCTATCTTGATGGCCTTGGTGGAGTTGGATAGAGAAAACGTATGCCGGTGGGCTTCGCGTACTATCCGGTGATTGCGAGCTAATGAGTGAGCAGCAAACAGTCGGGCTAAGCCTTTTGCGGGTCGTTCTTGTTAACGTCTGGATGGATCCTCAGAGAGGAGGGGGAACGGCCGAAAGGACTCGGCGGCTGGCGCTTAGCCTGGCTCAGCTCGATTGCCAGTGTACCGTCGTGACGATGGGATCGACCCCATGGCGGCGCGAGTTGGAACAAGCAGGCGTGGACGTACTTTCGGTTATATATCTCGGGGATCGCTATCCCCTACCTTTGGTAAACGTGGCCAGGCTTTTTTCTTTGTTTCGCACGGCCGACATCATTCACATTATGGGAGTATGGTTTCTTCTGGCTGCTATCAGTTCTGTTTTGGGTTTTCTTGCTGGAGCCCCAGTGGTGTTGTGTCCTGCCGGCTCACTCACAAGATTTGGCCGCGATGCATGGCTCAAGCGTTTCTACCTCGCCACCGCAGGGCGGTGGATGCTTCGGACCGCCGGGTCGATCATCGCAACGACCCGGCAGGAGCAAGAACTGCTAGTGTCTGACTTCGGCGTGCCGCCTTCGTTAATATTCGTATCTCCAAATGGCATTGAAGCTCCGCAATGCCCATCGCAAAGCGTCCAAATGCCGGATGGCAGGATCATTCTATTTTTGGGCCGCCTAGTTGCAATCAAGGCACCGGATCTGCTTGTCGAAGCGTTTGCTCTGGTCGCGCCGATC
This sequence comes from Bradyrhizobium iriomotense, assembly GCF_030160715.1. Lineage (GTDB taxonomy): Bacteria > Pseudomonadota > Alphaproteobacteria > Rhizobiales > Xanthobacteraceae > Bradyrhizobium > Bradyrhizobium iriomotense. Next base: position 117,093 of record NZ_BSOW01000015.1, on the reverse strand, counting down.
TTGCACGATGCAATATTGGTTTTTAGCGGACCGGACCAGGGTCAGCAGTTGAAGCTCCAGAAGCGGGTGTGCGAATTGATGCTCGAGGGCCGTGTAATATTCACAGGCTTTATCGACGAGAAGCATCGCACGGCTTTACTGGCAAGGACATCCGTTCTTGTCGTGCCTTCGCACTCGGAAGTAATGTCCATGGTTGCCCTCGAGGCGGGGGCAATGGGCGTGCCGGTCATTGTTTCCGATAAGTGCGGGTTTCCCGAAGTAGGGGAAGTTGGGGGCGGGCTTGTCGTTGACGCAGACAGCCCAGCCTTGGCGCGTGCTCTGGTGCAGATACTGTCGGACGACGCCAACCTCGCCGAGATGGGCAAGCGGCTACAGAAGTTTGTGCTCGAGCGCTTTTCCTGGCCGGCAGTTGCTGCCTCTCTCGTCGAACATTTTGGAACACTTGAGAGAGTTTAGCATAGATGAGAGCCCCTGCTCAAACCATTACAACGCTCCCCCGACACCCGCAGTTCGCCATTGTGTCGCAGTCGCGCGGCCGTCGCGAAGTCACCAAACCATCAACGTAGAAATCAGCTCATGTCGGCACGCGGTCGCTTCATTTTTCGGTTCCTTGTAAGCGTGGTAGTGTTGGTGGGGTCGTTCTGGCTTACATTGGCAATTCTAGGTTACCTGGATGGTGCGCGGGTAAATCCTGTTGCCGCTGAAACAGTAGAGGAAGTCCGGCCGAGCAGTTGGAGAACTTCCGGGGGCGCGTCCTACGACGTTCGGGGCGACGCAATCGTAATGAGGGGTCCTAATGCTATTTTTTTTGAAAGAGGTTGCGATCAATGCGCCGCGGCTGACTTCTCGATAGACGTTCAGCGTGCAGGTATAGCGAATGTGCAGCTTCTGTTTCTGGACTCAAACGAAGCAGCCGTTTCTCAACCGATAATTCAAACAATATCGGAAATGACGAGAAAGGTAGCGCAAGTCAGCGCGACCGCGCCGCCAGGGGCCTCCAAGGTCAGAATTTTGGTTTACTCTCCTCAATCGGGCGAAGCCGTGACGTTCGCTAACGCGGTATTTCGATCCCGAGGAAGAACTTGACGAAGGTTGAGAAGAGTAAGGATGCGGATGTAGTTGGGAGCGGAGAGCGATCTAGCGATCTGTCGGTCGCGATGTTCAGGAAGGTCGCAGCGCGACAGCTCCAATTTTGAAAGATATTGTTGTCTGGTGAGAAGGGATGACACTCGTGAAAGATAATATGTCCGTGGAGGATGAGATTCTTCTGCAGAAGTGGTTCTACAAGTTTCGTTTGCCAAGTGGTCGAGAAACCGCTCAATATGTGAGCGAGGAGATAGACAAAATACATCAGACGCGACTTTCGATGATGATGGATGCTCTTGCAGAGGACTTCGCGGAATCCTCTGACTTGACCGCGATCGATTTGTCTAGCCATCAGGGTTTCTTTAGCATCGAGTTGGCAAAGCATTGTCGGAGTGTGCTTGGCCTCGAGTATCAACAGCGTCATATCGATTCTGCTCGCCTGATCACACAAGTGCTTTCCGCAACGAACGTGAAATTCGAGCAGGTTGATTTGGAGCATATGGCCCCAGGCTCGTTCGATCCCGCCGACATCGTGATCGCTTTCGGATTATTCTACAACCTAGAAAATCCGATCGGGGTCCTGCGACGCGCCCGCGAGCTAACGCGGCGTGTTCTATTGATTGAAACGCAAACGACGATCTTGGATCTTGAAGGGGCTATTGACTCGGGTCATCACAGCAACACCAACTACATGCATGGTTACTTTGGGCTGTTGTCCGGAAATCCAGACAACATTGATGGCAGCGCGTCAGATATCGTTCTTTACCCAAGTCCGCGCGCGCTGATTTGGGCGCTCAAAAAACTCGGCTTCGGCCGGGTTCGCACGCTCAGTCCTCCCGCCGGGGCCTATCAACAGCTTGCCACCGGCAAGCGAATTATGATTGAAGCCAGATTTTGAGGCGTCTTTGGACATTAGATCGTGACTATAGCTCGAAGGGGATTGTTGCCGGAGGCAACATCCAGGCGCGCGACAATTGCTTCGGGTAACCCGCAGGCAAATGTCGAGCGGGCAGGAGAGGTAGGATCATAGCGACCTCGATTGAAGGCGTGCTCTGGTCTTCGATCCGCACCGAAGCTATCGTGCTGCGGCAGTTAAAGCACATCGATGTTTTGTTCGCCGTTAGTCGCGAGAAGAATGAGGAGGAAAGGCGCGCATTCCTTGATCCTATTCCTTCTGAGTTGGGCTGAGTGCGAGCGGCGCGGAGCCTTGCGGGGATGCCAGAGGCGGCTTCGGGGTCGCTTTCTTCGGCGCCGGGCGCGTTGTAGCGACGCGCATCTCTGCCACGATCCCCTTCAGTGTACCGACCTCGGCGGTCAGTTGAGCGACTTGGCTAGAGAGACGTTTGAGTTCGGCTTGTTGCGCCTGAAGGGTGACTGATGATTGCTGTAGGGCAGCCGCCGCGGTCTCCCGGTAGGTCTGAAAGTCGCTGGATGGGACGTAGGTCACCGTCGGTACCTGGAGCTGAGGTGCCTGGGAGGACAATTCGCCCCTGCTCGCGCGCCAGCCGAATGCTGATGTTACGCCGAGCAGCGCGAGGGCTATGCACCATGCAGCAAATACACCGTGCCGAACGGGCGTGGGATTGCGGTCGTCGCCCACCCCGAGATCGTATTGGGGCCTACTTTCGAGCTCATCAGCGTCCGCGTACTTGTCTGAATAACCCACGATAACTCCCAGCGTGGTCAACTTCGTGCAATTCGAGAATCTAGGCCGATACAAAAAGGTTTGGAGAAGCCAGCCCTGTCGTGCCGTTGTCGGCACAGCTTTCCGGAACAGGACCATCCAATTCTGACTGTTGCAGTTCAACCAGCTCTCAACAGGGGTCGATTTGGAATACGAAATGACCGACGGTACGGAAGGCGTTTTGGCATCTCGTTGCGCGCCTGCGTTATCTCTCAGCTTGCCTTAGATGACGGCTCTTTCTTCTTCGTCGATGACCTTCATCTCAATTTTCTCCATCGCGATACCGACCAATACCCCAGTCAGAAGAGGTGACATAACATCGAACGAAAGCGCATCATGGAGCCAATCATGCATAACAGGCGCGTTCAAAGTCCCTGATGCCACTGCCGCCGTAATTATGTAAGTACCAGTCAAAAGAAGCGGCAGGGAAAACACAAAACTGGCGATGGCTTCCTTGCCCGGTTCGAGAAGGATGTTGTGGTCCACATAAGAGTCGAAAGTGTTATCGCCAAAGAGCGGCTGTCCGAGCCGGTCCTTGACGAAAAATCCGATGATCGGATTCTCGATGGTGACATTGGCCTTCACCGCGACGGTTACACGCACCTTCTCGCCACCGTAGATGAGATGGAGAGGTTCGCCGTTCTCTCTGGTCATAGATACAGCGATCACCTGCGCATCGCCACTGCCATAAGACGCGGAATGGTCACTCGGCTCCGCAAGTTGAACGATTTGGGGAAGCACGCCAATGGACTTCGAATGGAGACTTCGCGCCGCGCCTTCTTTCACGGGGACCTTTAGGGTGGCCAGCCCAGCTTCTGAAGTAGCAGAAGATGGATGGCGAACTTCGGGCTCCGGTATCCCCATAGCCTGTGCATTGACTGCAGCCGTGTAGGCCTCGCACACGTCACGAGCAGGCCCGATCAGCTTTGCCTGTCCTTTGTCTAGCCAAATCGCGCGCTGGCAGAGGTTAATAACGGCAGAGGTGTCGTGTCCGCAGAACAGCACGGTACCTCGTTCGCGGAATTTGCGAAGCCAGCGCATGCATTTCTGCTGGAAATAGGCATCGCCCACCGCGAGCGCCTCGTCGACAACCAGGATATCCGCATCAACATGAGCAATGACCGAAAAAGCCAAACGCATGGTCATACCGCTGGAGTAAGTCTTTGTCGGCTGGTCGACATGCTCGCCGATGTCCGCGAAAGCCAGAATTTCATCTATACGCTGATCGACTTCCTGCGGCGTGAGGCCCAAGATCGATGCGTTCAGATGGATGTTCTCGCGCCCGGTGTATTCGGGATTGAAACCTGAGCCGAGCTCAAGGAGTGCTGCAATCCGGCCGTTGGTCCTGGCTTCACCCGTCGTCGGGGTCAGCGTTCCGCACAAGAGCTGCAGTAGCGTAGACTTGCCGGAACCGTTCCGTCCGATCACACCAAGTGTTTCACCACGCCTGACCGTCAGGGTGAGCGGACGTAGCGCCCAGAACGGGTCGTAGTACATGGGGGTCGTCAGCGTCTTACCGGTAAGGTTCGCGACCGGGCGCATGACGGAATACAGCTTAGGTGCAAGCGCCTGTTTCAGCCGGTCGGCCGGTTTCTTGTAGACCAAATAGGCCTTTGAAAGTTCACGAATGTCAATTGCGGGCTCTTCGGACATTAACGACTCCCGGATTGGCTGGATGCTCGCTTGCGGGGCACTATAAACCAGTCAGGTGCGCCAAACGCGTGCCGACAACGACGACTGCCTGCGTGTCAACGAGGAGCATAGGGACTGAGTTATGCTCTTGTAGCTAGGGAGAGACCAGGTGAGGGAAGCGTTGGAAGGTGGCCCAAAGTAAACCCCGATTTCAAAGGACATCGGCGAATCCGTTCCGCAGTCGCTGAAATATCCAAAATGAAAACGCCAGAGCAGAAAGTCCCGCTAGTGAGTAAACTGAAAGTCCGATGAAGTCCGGCAACCGGCCGAAGATGACGACATCACGTACCTGCTGTACGATGAAGGTAAGAGGATTGAGCCACATCGCGGATCGGAATTCCTCGGGAACGGCTTCTATCGGGAAGAATATGGGCGTTAGGAATAGAGTTATCGTAATGAGTACCGAGACTAGCTGAGACAGATCTCTTAAATAGACTCCAACGGCCGCAAGGACAAAGACAAGCGCGGCCACAACTATCGCGTAAGGTCCAATTACGAGCGGCAACAACAACGCTGTCGGGAAGATCATCCCTTTAAAGACCAAGTTCATGGTCAGGACGATTGCGCTGCCGATGCAGGCATTGATGAGCGAACTTAAGACAACGACGACCGGAAGAATCTCAAGTGGAAACACCACCTTCTTAACGTAGTTCGCATTTCCAATGACGGTGCTGGGAGCCCTCGCGATCGATTCTGCAAACACGCCATGCACAACCATGCCGGTCAAAACAATAATAGCGAAGTCGAATGGTCCCCCCGTGGTCTCCGTCCATCGCGCCTTGAAAACCGTGCTGAACACAAACGTGTATATTGCAGCCGTGAACACCGGCATTATGATTGCCCAGGCCATGCCGAGCATGCTTCCGCGAAAGCGCTGGCTGAACTCCCGCGAGCACAATCTGCGAATTAGATTGCCGTGTCCGTGCAACGAACGGAAAAGCGCGATCAGTGATGCGGGTCTCTGGCTGATCGTCAGCATTATGCCATCTCCAATTGTTGCCGAACAAACGCAAGTGTTCGCAAAATTTTGTTGACGATCTTTGATGCGGGCTTTCGGATCGTGCCAACGGCGCGATTGCGCAGCCGCGCTTCGTCGATAAGCCGCGACTTGAATTCATTGGGCATGCTCGATCAATCCGCGACACAGCTAGTAGCCGAGAAAGCGACGAACCGCATCACTCAGCCGTTCGAGGGTGAAGTCCGAGTGAAAAGCATTCTGTGCCCCTTCAGCCAGGCATTTATATAGATCCTGGTCTTCGACCAGATGTAACAATCCGTCGTACACCGCATCAGCTTCCATTGCCCGGCAAATAAATCCCGCACGGCGTTCCTCGAGATAACGAGCCGCGTTTGCATATTTAGGCCCGTGAAACAGGATCGGACGTCCCGCCGCAAGGTAAGTTGGAATCTTTGAAGGAAAGCTAAGTTCGGCTACCTCAACCATGGAGGCCTTGAACGGATAGGGACAATACAGAATGTCACACGTTTCAGACAGTAGCTCTACCGCCCTTGTTTGCGGTTGCCAGCCTTGGAAATCGAGATGTTCTTCTGGAACTCCCGGCGGCTTTTGGTGACCTAACACTCGCACCACGACTTTCCGTCCGTTTACTTGCCATCCAGCGAGACTCAAGGACCAGGCGAGCTGATTCCACTCGTCAGAAGCATAGAATTGACCGGCCATGCCGATCGCCAAATCGTCTTGACAGCGTAACTTTGGTTCAGGTTTTCGGGCGGTTGACTGGTCGAGCGACGCTATAATTGGATGACTTATCGTGCCGTATTTGCGCTCGTATCGGCGTGCCATTTCCCAAGAAGCGGTCGCGCAGCTCACAGACCGTTTTAGAGTGCGGTCGAACAAAGCCAGATCTAATCGGGTGTTAAACGCGTCGACCCCGTGCGCACTAAGCCACCATCCAAGGGGATCCCAAACTTGCGTGCGCAAAGGGACGCCCAATCCCTGGGCGACAGAACCCGTCATTCTTACCATTGTTTGGCCTTGCAAGATGGCCCACAATGCGGTTGCCCTCTGCTCTTTGCCAAACTCAACTGCTTGGTTCACAAGCGGGGTAATCAACTGCATGCGTCGGTATGTCTCGGCCAGAATGGCACTCGCGCACCTGATCGGAGATCGGCCTTTCCCCGCGTTCAGCTCATTGGGTTTAGGTACTACCCTCATCGGTACATGGCTGAGGTCTGAATAGAGCTCAGGGTGTAAATGAGGGTTCTGTACACAGAAGATGGCCAGCTCGCCTGGCGGAATGCAGCGGCACATTTGCGCCGTTACGATACCAGCTGTCAGATTGCTCGACGGCGGAATATCTGTGAGCAATAGCGTCTTCATTGGCGTCCACGAGAGTCCGCGGTAACGAAGCGGTATAGCTCCGCAAGGCGCCTTGCGAAGAGACGGTCGTCGTACCGTTCCTCGGCGAGTTTTCGGCCGGCAGCTCCTCGGAACTGTCGCTCAGATTTGTTCTCGACGAGATGTCTGATCGCATCTCGAAGAGCTGTCGAGTTACCCATGGGAACTGACAATCCGATCTCCGGCGCGCAGGTTATCTCCGAAAGGGAAGTACCATCAAATACGATCACCGGCTTCCCGCACGCCATTGCCTCGATCGCCATCATTCCGAAAGCTTCAGCCGTGGACGGCATAACGAACAGATCGGCGGCCTTGAAAGCGTCAAGCATAACAGAGTCATCGTTGACCCATCCTAAATCGACGATCTGATGAGTACCGATGAACTCGTTGAGCTGCCCCTTGTCATGCGTTGTAAGGATGGTGATCGGAACGTTCAGCTTTCCAAGGCCGCGCAAAGCCTCTACCACAAACTCAAAACCCTTAAAGGGACTCGAGAAGAACGCTCTCACCCCGATCACTAGCCGGTTGGGAAGAATCCCCAGTCGCCTCCTCGCAGCGTCCTTACCTTCGGGACTAAACTTTTCCAAGTCGAGTCCAAAGGGAATAACATGGACCCGCTTGTCCCGAGCGATTGGAGAAGCTTCGGCCATTTTTCGCATATGGTTTGAAGCAACCACGATATCGAGCTGAACTTTGCCAACAACCCGTTGTTTCCAGCGGAACTCCTCAGATGAACGATCTCGGCGCATTGAAAAAGGCAAGTCAAGTCTCGGGCAATCGCCACAGCCGACCTTCCACCGTGCACAGTCAAGAGGATAGATGCAATGACCCGTCATTGGCCATGGATCGTGCCACGTCCAGATCGTCGGCTTCAACCTACTTAAAAGCGGCAGTGCATTGAGTCCAAAATAGCCGTCGTGGATTATGTGATAGTGAACGACGTCCGCATCGCGAAATGCACGATGGAATGGGATGCTAAATGATGAAGGTTGAAGCCGTGAATGGACAGACATCGCGCGTTCAAAGCGTCCCAATGTCTTGGTCAAGAGACGGCTGCCTGGGATGGAGAACAGTCTAGTTGATGACCGGCTTTCGCTCAGTTTATTCCAAACCAAATGGTGAGATGAAACTCCTTCGGCGGCAAGCAGCTCGCGCACGTCAAATCCGTTAAAGCGACTTCCTATGATGTCGGAGGAGTTGATTTGAAGGACTTTGAGCAATGTGAGACCCCGCGGACAACAAGAAGATTAAGCAAGAGCTCGGCGATAGAATTCGGCCATTTTCGGCTTCAAGGTGTCTCGCCCGAGCCGCGATTCAATGACTTTGAAGTTCTCGATAGCCGCGTAGTCGACTAGGGCATCATCTTTCAGGGCCCTCTCGAACTTGCCGCAAATCTCTTCGAAATCGTCGGGAGGGACAGCAAAGCCGGTCATCGAGTTAACGAACCACTCCTCGCAGCAAGAGGTGTTCGTTTGGATTGGAAACGCCCCCATCGCCATCGCCTCGAGCACCGACGTTGAGATCGCATCAGAGATGCTGATCCCAAGGTAGATGCGCGCCTTGCCAAAATGGCGAAGAATGTCATCGTGACTCGCTAGGTCGATGACCTTGATGTTGAGAATTCCGGCATCTGCCAGTTCTAGCGCGCGTACCCGAGGCCGGGCACCAACCGAATAGAGGACGATTGTATACTCCCGCAACTGTTCGGCGAACCGCTCTAGGAGAGCGAGCGAGATCATCGCGCGGCCCGCAAAATGATCGTAGCCCTTGACCATGATCATCTTTCGTTTGGAAGGCGGAAGGGAATCGCGCAGAGATCGAACATGTTCGATGTCCATTCCTCCGGAATTCGGAAGGACGGGCATGTCGGGGCCGGAGTATCCGAATTGACGTCCCAGCGCGAGGTCGCGGTGACATTCGCAGGAGTAGCGATCGATCGCCTGGCAAACGCGTCTGATCTGCCTCGCGTGGTCGGGAAAATTGCCAAAATAAAAGATGTCGCTACCCCAATTAGTCGCAAGCCATCGGGGAAAGCGCTTTGGCATCACATCTCGCGCGGCGAGCACGAGGTATGCGGCGTGCTGAAATTCCATTGAGTGGATCAGGTCCGGCTGGAGACGCGCGATGAGCGCGGCCAGGACCTGCGGTCCATAACGTCCTTCTGTCGTTGCATCACTTTCGTCCGCCCGTCCCAGCCGTACAGCCTCGTTTGGAGTTGTCAGCAGGTCTCCCACGAAGAACTCCTGTCGGATGACCCCCGCTGCAGGATGGACTTCATTTTTCTTGCTCGATTGATCAGACCCGCGACGCAGGATCGCTCGCTTGAATGCTCTCTTAAGGTGTCGGGAGGCGCAGATAGGGTTTGTGCCAATCAAGCGAAAAAAAGTGATGGCACGCTCAATCAGGGAGCCTGCTCGCCGTCGCATTCCGACGGTCGATTCTTGTTCGTTCAGAACCGGCAAATGGAGAGTCACATTACGGAGCTTCTCATGAGGATCGCCGGAATCCAAAGGGAAAAAGTGCATGTCGTAGCCGAGGTCGGCGGCAATATCGATCCACCTAGCCGTGTGAGGACTATGGTGCATTGCTACAAAGAGGATTTTTCGACGGCGAGCCATAACTTGTTTGAAATACTGCTGCGACAAGAACTGCTTCTGCTCAGAAACAAATATGATCTAGGTCTCGAAACATCCCAGCATCGAACCTATGCTTATGTATATTTCGCAGAGATCGACCATGTAAGTAGCCGCGCCCGTCTCGCGCAGATAGACCGACTGTGGACCTTTACTCCGAAAAATACAGTATGTAACGACCAACAACTCGCTCTAGCGGATTGAGTGTGTTGTTTCGGCTTCATATTTGAGCGTTTCGTACAAAGGGTCCTTTCGATTGGATGAGGATACGCTCGCGTGAGCGCCATCAATGGGCTCTCCAGTTTCAATGGGGCGAGGCTCTCATCCAAGGCAATTGAACGGCCGGCCAGATCTGCCAGACCCCCATCGTCCGATCCATTGGTTCCATACGATTGAGCGGCCCAAGCCGAGTCGACCTCAGGCCAATCTGGGACGGCTTAGCTAGTACGGTACTTGCCACCACTTTGCAGCGCCATCCACTTCCTGCAGCGGCGCCGAAATTCTGTGTCGACTTCGAAAGTCATCCACCGCTTGCGCACAGGGCTTGAGAACATAGTCGTCTATAATAACAAAGCCGCCCGGGGAAACCTTGCCGTACAGCGCATTGAGGGCGTCCATTGTGCTTTCGTACATGTCGCCATCCAGACGCAACAAGCCTAAGGCTTCGATAGGTGCGCTCGGAAGTGTGTCCTTAAACCATCCCTCCAAGAAAATGACGCGTTCGTCGAGCAATCCATATCTTCGAAAGTTTTCTTCCACCTGGTCTCGCGACACAGCAAGCTGCATCATTTGATGATGCTGGTCGCCCTCGTCAGCGGGGTAGTCTTCGGCATTTGGAGGCGGAAGCCCGCGAAAGCTGTCAGCTACGAGTACTCGACGCTTCTGATCACCGAAAGCCGCGAGAATCCCTGTCATATAGATGCAGGCGCCGCCGCGCCATACACCAGTCTCTATCAAATCGCCTGGAATGCCTTCCTCAAGAACGCGCTGGGTAAGCATCCTCAGATTGCGCATTCTGGCTCTACCAATCATGGTTTCCGCTTGCGATGGCCAATCAAGACCCAGAGCCCGGCGATTTGGGTCATATATCCCATCCGCCCAAGGTGCTTCAGAGGGATCGGCATGAATCATTCCAGTCAGGCACGCTTCGAGCAAATCGAGATACAGGTCGTGCGTCAGCGAGTGAGGTCCTTCCCGGTCAGTGCTCAATCGGTTCCTGAGGTTGCGAAATGCTTCTTCTTGGCCGCTCTGGAGCGCGAAGATGTTCGAGTTCAGCGAGGGAAACTGGGCAAGAAGACTAGCCTTCAGTTCATTGAGGCTGCCAAGGATCACGTTAGCTTGAGCAGTCATCTGATCACGAAGGCTCGGACCAACGGCATGTGCCAAATTGTACAGCTCTTCCGAAAGCGCCGTTGCTGCCGACTGTGCGGATTTAGCGATTTCCGCTCGCTCAGTAGAGGAGGCGAGCTCGCGCGACAGCGTTTCTTCGCGAACAGCTGCCTCTCCAATGCGGACATTTGCTGAAACCAGTTCACGGCGGGCCTCCGCATCACTTGCCGCCGCGGCAGATAATTCGGTCTGCAACGAGCTCAGTTGGGTCAAGAGCGATTCTCGTTGGGCCGCATGTGTCGAAAGCGTGACTTGAGCCGCTGCGAGCTGGCTCGATAAGTCCTCTTCCCGACGGCGGGCTTCGGAAAGTTCCCTTGTGGCATCTGCCAAGGTCTCCGATAGCTGAGTCTCCCGTGCCCTCGAATCGGCAAGTTCGATCTTAAGCCTCGATGAATGGTCCGTGGCTTCCGCAATGTGAGCATCAGCAGCAGACACTGCTGTCTGCAACGAGCTCAGTTGGGTTAAGAGCGTTTCTTGTTGGGCCGCATTTGTCTCAAGGGCGGCCTGAGTCGCGGCGAGCTGCTTCGATAAGTTATCCTCTCGAAGCCGGGCTTCGGACAGTTCGTTCGCGGCGCCTGCCAATGCCCCCGATAGCTCGGTCTCCCGAGCCTTGGAATCGGCAAGCTCAATCCTAAGCGTCGTCGAAAGAGCCAGGCGGTCCTCCGAAACGAGCTTGAGTTGATCGACTTCTCGTTGCAGGTCACCAATTGCCCTGTGTAGCCTTCGCAAAAAGGGCGCGCGGCGTGCGATAGCTTTAAAACGAGATTGAAGAGCATTCTGCGTTGTCATGCAAACTCTGAGCCTTACTTCATGACGCGCGAAGGGACAATCGTGCAGCAAACTCGAACAAATGAGCGAAGTCATTTGTTCACGTGAAGGCCAACACTTACTCCTGCTTTCGAAAATAGGCCCAGTGCCACAATGCCGCCTCGGTGACCAGCTGAGTTCTGAGTTCGACAAACTGCAATTTGGCGTTTCGAGCTAGGTCGACGAGCTGCCAAGGCGACCAACTGATGGACGGCTCGCCGCCGCCAGTGTTGGATGCATCTGTCTTTTCATGGTCGACACCAGGCTCATCCAGGAACTGCACGACGAAACCACCTCCGGGCGAGAGCTTTTTCGCCAAATGCAGAAAGTAGTTTCGCACCAAATCGCGCGTTAGGTGTTGCATCACGACAATCGAGAAAACGAGATCGATCCCTTCGGGCACATCCTCAGCAAACGCCTCAGCTAGAACGGGCGTAAAGTTATTGACGTTTCGCGCCGCGAGATAGTCGACAGCCTTCTTCAGAATTGTTTCATTGACGTCAATTCCGTAAACGCGATCAACAAGCGGCGCAAGCCTTAGCGTCTCGCGGCCATACCCACACCCTATTACTACGATTTTCATCTGCTCGCGGATCGGGACGAACCATTCAATTGCCTGGATCGCTTCTTGCCCCCCAAAATCGGAAATGCCCTTGTAGCAAGGGTGATTTTCGAAATAGTTCTCGTCCTGGAGTCGCTTCCATACGCTGAGGTTGCTTCGTATTGTGTCGTCCATTGTCAAACTCCGTCGCCTTCAATTGTAGCTGAATCGTTCATCTTCATTGTCTCGTTAGGTCTTCGAAAATTGAAAAAAGTGAAATCTTTGCGCGGTCTACATGGAAGTCTCGCGCGAGCCTTATAGCATTTGAAACTATTCGCTTGCGCAAATGAACGTCGCTGGAGAGGGCGTGTAATGCTTCGGATAGCCGGCCGGGATCCGGGATATCTACGACTACGCCGGCCTCAGCTTTTCGGATGATCTCGGCCACGAACGATCCGGCGGGAGCATGGACTAGAATGGGACGACCGGCGGCAAGATATTCCCCCAGCTTTGCCGGCGCAGATGATCTTATGACTTCGGGAATCGGCGAGTTGAATGCCAGGGGCAGAAACAGAATGTCGGCCTTGTGTTGAAGTGACAATGCTGTCGTGTGAGAGACATGTGGGCGAGCCACAAAGTATGGAGTAGCGAGTTGCTTCGCCACCAAGTCACTAGATGATTGTGCGCTGTAGAGTTCGAGAATGAAACGACCGCCTTGGATCTCTAAGGCTGCCTTCAGGTTTTCGAATGCATCGGCTTGTGCCGAATATACTGAGCCGGAGTATAGCAACCGCCACGGTGCCAATAGAGTGGGCGGATCGGCTTCCAGGAGGCGGGGCGGTGCAGAGAATGCCGTCGAGTCGACGGGATTCCTTACGATATGTATCCTAGCTTTTGGAAGACGCCGTTGAATGTCAGCCGCCAAAATTTCGTTCGGCACGACTATGGCCTGTGCACTACGACTCCAAAGCCGTTCTGCTAGTCTTGCTGCGTGGCGATAGAGTCCAGCCTCCCATTGGTAAACCGGATCGTCGAAGAGATAGGCCATCAGGGGAAGCCCTAAACGTCTTGCCGCCAGGCAGGCAGCTGAGAGATCAAACGGATTCCCGCTGCAGCCGACAAGAATGTCGACGGGATCTCTTCGAAGTACGGCGACCACTTCACGAGCTCTGGTAACTGCCGTGCGAGCAAGCCCGCCGGCTCTGTTCAGTCCCTGAAATCGGCCGAGAGACCAATTTACGAGCCTGAACTCCGGGCTCGAGAGCTTGTAGTGCCGTCCAAAGCGCTCTTGCTCTGACTCCAGTATATTCATTTGGTCCGTCATGAAGATCGGTATGGCCACATCATCCGTAACGATCTGTCCCAGAACTCGGGCTTGACCGTTAGGCGAAGGCGGTGCGGCAGTTGTAACAAAGCCGACCGTGAGGCCACGCGATTTCTTCGACTGTCGAGCGCTCTCTTGTATCACTCTCATTCAATTTCGCCGAGCTGCCAATCCAGAGCGGGGGTATAAGTCGCTAAAGCGACGAAGATCGTCGCCGTCGTGCTCCCCATTTATCGGTGTTGTTCTTATCCGTGCAAGTCGCGTCACTACAGGAACGAAAAGTCTCGGGCAGACAAATGGGGCTTTGTACGAAACGCTCAAATCTGAAACCGAATCGCCACACCCGAGCCCTCTAACGAGAGCTGCTGTTCTTTGCGGATTGTGTTTCGAGGGCTGATGGCTCCAAATTTGCTATCTCGACCGCATTGACTCTGGCGGCGAAGCCGCCCTCGAACTTGGCTAGACTCGCTCGCGACCAAAACTATCTGAAGCGCCATCATAGAATCAGTGTCCAGGCTCGACCGTCTCGCTAAGCCTTCGCGGGCGAGGCGGCTAGCAGCGGCCGGATCTTAGGATGGCTCCGACTTCGATCGTCTCCGAAATCGACCTTCTGATCAGTGGTATCAGGACCGGGCGAATCTTCGCTCCCATTCATCAGTGAAAAGCGGGACTCGACTTCGCTCATTGGAGGGACGCTTATGGCAGACTACCCGGTCAGCAGGACCGCTCTGTTCATCGATGGATTAAACTTGCACGCGACTTCGCGGGCGCTCGGATTCGATGTCGATCACAAACGCTTTCTAAGACAGTTCGCGAGCCAGGGAAGTAGATTGCGAGCCTTTTACTATACGAGAACGATCGAGGACCAGGAAGTTTCGTCAGTTCGCCCGTTGATCGACTGGCTAGATTACAACGGCGTCACCGTCGTCACCAAGCCAACCAAAGAGTTCGTTGATGCAAAGGGCCGGCGCAAGGTCAAATACAGCATGGCTATCGATATTGCGGTCGACGCCATGGAGCTTACCGATCAAGTCGATCAGATCGTGCTAGTATCGGGCGACGGTAATTTCCGCGCGCTCGTGGAAGCCGTACAACGGCGGGGCGTCCGCGTAACGGTGATCTCAACGCTGGCGACTCAGCCGGCAATGGTTGCCGACGAACTGCGTCGCCAGGCTGATGTATTTATCGACCTGGTCGATCTGCGGCAGAAGATCGGCCGCATTGTCCTTGCGCCACGGGTGAGGCCAAGCGCTCGAGATCCTGTGGCCAACGAGCGGACCGACAATTGTACGAAATCGTCGACAGCTACTGGTTGAGACGTCGAGCCGGAATACGAGAACTACGAACCAAGACGTTTTCAGCGAAGCAGGTTCGTGCGACATAATTGCAGGCTCAAATGATGCGTGACCATTGCGATACGCAATTCGAGGACCTTGCGCAGGTTCTCTCGAAAGCACGCCTCCGGCGTTTAGCCGATCTCGGCGCGTGGCTGAGGCGGCTCCTGGACCAGCACTGCCGATCCAAACGTCAGCGAGAAATGATCTGGCTATCGAACAGCTTGGCTCCGCCCATCCCCCTACATCGCCGTCGATTATCAGCGTCTTCTTTGTCATCTCGATTTCTCGGGCAGATCAGGCCGAGGGCCCTAAAATGCCAGGTTTGCCTATGCTCGCGAAGTCGGCTTGAGACGCATGAAGGTGGAGATTGAAACTTAAGGGTTGTCCTTTTGTTCAGCGGGGCCGGCCTCCTTCTGTCGCTTGCCGCAGCCATGTACTGGCCTCAGATCGCTGCCGCCTATCTGGACATGGTCCCCTAATTCCTTCGATCGCGACAGCGTCTCGGAATGAATGAGGCACAGAGGGGCATATGAACAGTTTCTAAGACTGACTAGTGGTGTTCACGAGGATCGCAGCAACTCTGGCTGACGCGTTGCCGGGCACGATCAGGCTGACGGTCAGGATCGATCTTCAGCACGATCCGAACCACCTCACGCCAGTCGGCGCCTTCGGCATCGGCGTCTAGCAATCGCAAATACGTGCCCCGTGCGCTTCATCGTAAATCGTGAGATCTGGATCTGAAGGCGCGAGATCAGCGATTCGGGGATTCTTGAGTGGCGGCATGGCTTTCTCGCGATGGTTGTAGCGTATCTAGATCGTTACCGCGCATTGCGTCAGCGCTGTGGCACTCTCAACCCCGCAACTTCTCATACCAACCTGCTCCCAGGATATCTTAGTGGAAGGAGCGGCAAGGTCTTCTGCCGCCACCAACGGCGCCGACGCCCGCACGCCGCGCGGTCGTGATTGGTGCTTTCCGGCGAAATGATCCGCCTCCAGGACGAAAAACGGCAAGCTTTCTATGCCATCCTTCACATTCGTCGATTCCCCACGGGATTGGCGGCTGCGAGGTCCGGTTGGGTTTGCCTCCATTGCCGGGCCTCGCTTCTAGGAAACTTGGCGCATGGCTGAAGAACCATCACTAGAATCGATCTTACAGGACCTCCGGTCGAGCTATGAGCTTGGCCGTGTGCTCGAGCCAAGCCGTGCACCTGAGCCATCGCGGCCAACCGTCCCCAATCGGGTGAAGGATCCTTCGCGACAGCCAGAGCCGCCGCGCAAATAAGGCCGCGCCGGTTGGCTGGCTCTGTCTTCAAGAGCCGCGCCGGAGAGCGTATAGCTCCGCAATAGCCAGACGGGTACAAGCGGCGCATGACGAACCGACGCAAACAATGGGAACTAATCGGCTGCTATGACTGCGGCGGCAATGTTTCGTTTTCAGCCATGGCCTGTCCGCACTGCGGGTCGCGTGAGCCAGCCGGGCCTTATGTGCAAAGCTCAAAAGAGCGACGCCTACACGGGATCGAAGAGAAAAACGATCAGACTCTGATCGTATGACGGTCCTGTGCTCGGGGATCGGCTTCTTCTACGGCGCGATGATGGTCGGCGCGTTCGGAGCCTTCGGCTATGGTCTGCTCGGCGCCATCATCCGCGTGCCCGCGGGCTTCATCATCAGTGTCAGCCGGCGATTGTTTGAGTGACGCTGCGGGCTTCTTAAGCTGGACGCTGTCGACCTACGAGCACTGCATCGGGCACCTACGCCTATTGCGGTATCAATCCGGTCTACGCGTTCGCGCGACAAAGAGCGCAATCGCGCTGATGTGCGATGGTCAAGCATGATAGAGACATCAGTCTGATAAACGGACCTGCCGTGCAGGGCTGAGCGAACCGTGGACTGCCGCCCGATCGGACGTCCCCGTTCGAGCATCGAGCACGCCGCGCGATGCAGTTACCTCAGGTGCATCGGACGCAAAGCAATAGCGATCGGGGTGCAGTGGTTCATCGGCGCCACACGCAGCGGGCGTCGCTCTTTATTTCAATTCAAGGAAAAACAGCGCGAATGCGTCAAACAGACATCTGCTTGTTGCGTTTTTGTCAGCTTCTTCTTCCATGGTGACCTCTCGAAAATTCTACTTTGGGTAGTTTTTACGTGGCGCCCGTAACGCGAAATCCACGCCACGTTTTCTGCTAGAGATGAGGGAGATGGCCAAATGTTGGATGCCCCCACTACTGCGCTCCTACGGGTGGTCCTCGACGACGTCTGCAAGAATCTTTCCCCGTACGAAACCGGTACGCGCGCCCTTGTCGCCTCGAAAATTCTGGAAGCCGCCACCACAGGTGAGAGGAGGCCTGACTGCCTCAAGCAGATTGGTCGCGACGCTATTTCCAAAACCCCGATAATATGGCGTTAGGTTCACTGAGGCTTCCCGCCGCGGCGCTATCTTTCTAGAATCCATACGACCGTTCGGCCCAACGCAGAAGCACGCGCGCATCCCGATCGGGTAAGACCACGCGCTGGTCACGCAGGCCCTTGGCGATCGCTTGACCAATCTCTGGCTCAACCCGATTGCCATGCATCATCAGGAAGAACCAACCAAATGGCACGCCGACCTCACGATCGATGGCTTCAACGCGATCCATCAGGATATGAACCGAGGCGTCGCCAGCGGTGAGCCTCTCTTCCGGCAGATGCAGCGGGCGCGGCACGAATCCGATTTCGCGGATGCCTTTATGGTCGTAGTCGTAGATGTCGAGCGCCCAGTGCGCATAGACCCGCTCGGCCGAGGCACTTGATTCTTCCCAATCCTGGAAGAAGCGATTCTCCCGTGGCACGAACTCGAACCAGTCCGGCACCAACTCAAGAAACGGCGTCTCGGTTGTTCCCTCGCGTGTTACTTCACGCACCACACGGCGTTCCATCTCTGGCCGCTGCGCCTCGCGTTTCTCGCACTCGAGGCGGGCACGCCGCGTCAGGAAGCTCCGGACATGGACGACGCTGCTGCCAGCGCGCCCAAGCATCCGATAGAGAGGACCGGCGATTACCTTGTCGTCGGACATATCTTCGTGCGTGATCCATGACGGATCGAGCAATTCGCCCTTGCCCCAAGGACGGTAGGTCGGATTGACAATCGGCCCGGCGCGCCATTCGACTTCCCGGCCGAGACGGACTTGCACATAGTCCGCCGCGCCCGGTCCAGTTGGCGCGAAGGCGTACACGCTATTGCCGTGCCATTCCGAGATCTGAAGGTCGCTCTCGCGCAATCGCGTCCAAACGGCGCCAATGTCGTCGTTGTCCTTGGCAAGCTCGGCTTCCATCCACGGCCGGTAGTCTGCGATCCGTGTCCCGTCGGCGGCGATCACCGAGCGCGTGTCGCGCCAATACTGTTCGTCAATGCCCGCCGCCGAAAACGGAAATCCCGGAAATGCCTCTGTGAGCGCGGCCGCCAGCGCCGCTTCGTCAGCTCCGGTCGGAAGACGTGCGAGAACCGCCTCGATCGAGGCAGGATCGGGCAGTCGCACTGGGATGTTCTCTGGAGCCTCAGCCATGCCATGATCCTATCATTGTGGCCTGTCGAGTCCTGCTGGTTTTTCCGGGGACAGACCCCTCTATTCGTGGGGCTACCTACCCGGTGCAGCATTCAGGTGCTGCTCGAGCGCCTCGATGCTCGCCATGACGTCCGCAAAGGTGGGTTGCGTACCGAAGATCATCGCCGACATCCGCTCATAGTCGGCGGCCAGCTTGGCCCGCATGTCCGCGGTCGGGACCAGGCGATAGCTGCCCGGCACGGCGCGATCGTATCGGTGATCCGGTGCACGAAACGTCAACTCCTTGTGCTGCCGGCAGGCTTCCGCAAGATCGCGCATTGACGCCGTGGCGACACCATAGTCCGGATGCATCCAGATCTGATGGACATCGTAATAGTGGCGCGAGTAGCGATTGAGATTAGGGCACCGGACGGCCGGGATTCGCGTCCGCTCTTCGCTTCTCGGTCATTTCGGTCATTGCGTGCAGGATCAGCACCTTCTCCCAGAAGGTCCGCTCGGGCTTGACCGTCGTCACGTTGCGCACCCTAAGGTCCACTCCCTCGCTCATTTCCGAAGCGATGTAGGGAACGATCTCGCGGGGCTCGGCCGGTTCAGGGTCGGGACGCGCACCACCTTCGATGCAGACCGCTGCCTGCACATAGGCGTTGCCGACATCGAAGACGCTCGTGTAGCCGACCACGAGAATGTCGAGCGCCTCCTTCTCGCGATACGTATCGAAGCCGAAGCCGAGTGAGAAATGCTGCTGCTGTTCAGCGGCAGCTTCCACGGGCTGCAATCTCCTTCGTCAGTTCCTCCTTGAGCGGCCCCGAGATATATTGCCGTGCGGCCTCGTCGACTTTCTCGGCGAGCGCGAGCTGCTGCTGATTCACGGAGGGGAGGGCGGCGATCTCGGCTTCCAGCGGGACGTGCAAATCGGCCTTGTAAATGCCGATGTCTATATCCTCGGAGAAGCGATGGATCAGTCCATAGGCCTTGCTGAGGCTTGTGCCGCCCTTGAAATAAAGACCGATGGGATCATCACCCCGCCGGTTGAACAGGAAGTCGAGCACCCAGCAGACATAGAGATCCTTCTCGATATTCTGCCCCTGTGTGTCCAGATAGGCGGCAACCGTCGAGAAGAGTGCGCGGCGATCGTCGACGCTCGAGCGCAGGATTTCAATGAACGTTTTCTGCACGTGCACCCTTTGCGCCTTCCGCGCCGCCGTGACCCTCCGCGCTAAGCTTGCGCGTGATCGTCTCGACCAGCGCATACATCCACGCTGGCACCGCATGGATGTTGTCGCGTAAATCCTGCGCGATCTTTTCCCGGTTCGGATCGCGCGACAGATGCCGGACGATTCCGTTCAGGGCCGCATCAAGGCTCGATCGCTCATCCCGATACCATGTCAGAGCCTGGACCACGCGCATGGCGGGACGGCCGGCCCAAAATGCGGTCTTGGCCGAAATGCGCTTGAAGTCGAGTGTGTAGATAACCGGCTTGGTCGCCTTTGGGTCACCTGCACTCGCCTCGATCTCGATCGTGCGTGGATAGGTATCGGCATAGATCGTCGACCGCGCCGGAACCGCCGTCGTCAGGCCGAGGTCGTTCGCGGCTGTCATGCCGTCGACTAGCACGCGCAGCTTGTCGCGCCGCGCGATGGCGTCGATGAAAGAGGCGCGCGGGGGAAACACCATCTTGCCGGTCAGCTTGCTGATGCCCGGCTTGTCATAGAGACCGCGATGAGGCCGGCGGATGTCGCCCCGCCGGGTCAGCCGCTGCAGTGCCTTCTCGATCGCGTTCGGCGTCCCGATGTCGAGAAAATCGGCGCGCGACCACACGCCTGCCGGCGCCGCCTGGGCGATCCGGTCATGGATGCGATCGAGGGTGTCGGACGTGGGGTCGGGCATCGTTCACCAAATACTGGCCGAATATTGTATATAAAAATTGGTCACTAGCAACCGGGGACTAGCTTTCTGACCAGAATTTATATTCAAAATTTGGTCAGTAAGCCCAGAAGGTCTTTGTTGCTTCCGAGCTTCCCAGACCCCACACCCTCGGAACGCGGCCTGCGCCCCATTGAAATCCGCTACCCCTCATATATATTCCGACCAATCGGAAAGATTTACGGAGGCCGCCATGGGCGCTGCCGGGGAAATGCTAAAGCCGACCGAAGCCGCCGTGGTCGCGTGCGTCGCACTTCGAGACGTCAATCGGGTCATCGACGAGCGCATCCTGCCGGAGGGCTTCTTTTCGCTTGATGACGGCCGGCGCGTAGCGGCGACAGCCTGCACGCTCATCTCGTTCTACTTCGATAGCGCCAAGCGTCTGACCGCAGAGGAGAGGCTGTTCGCCATCCGCGAGGTTGGGAGCCGTCTTCACCGGTTCCGTGCCCGGGCCTTGGCGTCGCTGGTCGAGGAGGATTGGACCGTGCGCGACGAATTCCTCACCATCGACCTGGCCCCCTTCGTCCGGCGGACGAACGAGCGCCTGGAGCGTTTGTCGGCCGCCCAAAAGATGGTGGTTTCCGATCCTGAGGTTCTCGGGGGCCTTCCGATTGTGCGCGGAACACGCGTTCCCGTCCATGATATCGCTGCTTCGGTCGCGGCCGGCATTCCGACAGACCGCATCGTTGCGGCTTATCCTTCGCTCGATGCGGACAAGATCGAACTGGCCGCGATCTATGCCGAAGCCAACCCTGCGCGAGGTCGTCCAAGGACGAACGACGAACTTCCTAAGGGCGCCGTTATCGTCGCCGATCGACGAGCTCCTCGCCGCAGGAAGGCTGGATGAAATTCCTGATCGATGAGTGCCTCAGCCCGGAGTTGACCAAACTCGCTCACGGCAGAGGGCATGGCGAGTCCTCGCACGTCGTATGGCTGAGATTGGCTGGCCGAAAGGACTGGGAGCTGAAGCCTCTCATCCTTGCAGGCGACTGGACCTTCGTCACCAAGAACTCCGTGGACTTCCGCGGCCCAGCAGAACGGCCCGGCACCAAAGGCCAATATGCCGATGTCACCATCCACGCAGGGCTTGTTTGCCTCAACGGCCCGCCGAACATGGACCTCGATATGCAGGTCGAGCTTTTCGAGCAGGCGCTGGACGAACTCGATGCCGATGCCGATTTGGTGAACCAGGTGCTGGAAATCACCTCGGAGGACGAGGCCCTCCATGTTCGACGATATCGGCTTCCCGATATCGATTAGGGCTTGCGGCGCGCGACGGTTATTTTGGATCCAGCGGAAATCGGTCGAGCCAGTCGAGCACACTCCGCACGACTAGCTCGGCCGTCTGCTTGGCATCGCGTGCTTCTTCCGGTCGAAGATCGGGCACGCCCGCAGGATGATCGGACAACATCCGCCCGGCGTGTATACGTTGGCGCGTTTGAATTAGGCTGTCTGCCCGGCTTCTCGTGGCCTGATCCATGATGCTCGATCGTCCTCCGGACGCCGCGCTCGAGACAAGATCGTCGATCCGCCAGGTACGCGGATCACGTTCGAAGTTGTTGGATCCGAATGGGCCTACCTGCTTGGATCGCGCGTGCTTGACCACGAACGTTAGCGCGCCTTCCACGAGAGCCGCAGCCAGCACGCATACGGAGACGGATGCCGATTGGACATCCGAGCGTTTCAACTCCGAAACGATCTGCACCCACCACGTATGAAACCCAGGGTAGCCGAGCGAGCTCAGCCTCGCAGCGAATGCATCGAATGGCTCCGCGTGTCGGGGCCTCCCATCGGTTCTTCTCGAGATGAAATCCTTCACGATCGGCATCAGTTGGGAACGCGTATCGCGGGGCATGACGACACGTTGCGCTTTCATCTGTTCGCTTGGGAGGGGGCCATTCTTATTGACCGGCATCGCGAAGCGCAGCACGCCGTCCTTTTCCGCCATGTACTCGGCGAAAATCAGGATCGTTATTGCGGCTTCGATGCCGGTCTCGGAAATTCCACGTGAGACGGCCCGCGAAACCAAAGTGTCTCGCTCCATCTGAGCTTTCGCTTGTCCTAGATTCCGCGCAAGTTCGCCGAACTCGGTATAAACAAAGTCGAAAGCCTCGAGATCGCGGTACTCCGGCGTTTCGGGCAGAAAGACCTTCCAAGTGATGCGCGTCTGCTGTTCGGGACCGAGAAACTTCGATCCACGTCCCATCGAGTGCAGACCCATCGTCACAAACGCGTCCCCGATCTCGCCCTTTCGGTATCCCCCGCGATTGCCGATTTCTTTGATTTCCGCGAAGGTCAATCCCGGTTCGCGCGGACGTATGAGGACGCTGCATTCGAGAGCCTCCTCGATGAACTTTTTCACATTCTGCAGATGCATCATTTTCGCGGTACTCCAGGCAGGGCTGTTGCCCGAACCTCAGTTTGTTACTGTTCGGTCGGCGAATCGTCTCGGCCCGATTGTAGGAGCAAACGCTAAGCCGTCAGGATCTTCAAATTCTGTAGCACGACGGCCGCACTTTCCGCGCTCGACAGGCCTCTCGCCGTCGCTAGATGCCTCACCGTCTGCCCGACATCACGCGGCCGAGCAGGGCCGTCGCCCTGGGATGTGAAGGGGCCGTCGGTTTCTGTGAGGAGACGATCGATCGGCAAGGAGGAGACTAGCGCCCGCCCGCGGTCCGACTGTAGCATCTGACTGTTAATCGAGAAGTAGCAGCCCAGGTTTGCTGCTCGCCTTGCGTCCGCGGCAGACCCCGTGAACCAATGGAAGACGAATTTCGCGCGACCGTCCGGGACCTCTTCCTCGATCAAGTCGAGCACCTTGGTTGCCGCACGCACGCTGTGGATCGACAGGATCTTGCCGCCCGCTTGGGCGCAGCAGCGCAGGATGCGGCGAAAAACCTCCGTCTGACGGTCCAGCGACGAGAAGTAGCGAGGACCCGCGTCGAGGCCGACTTCGCCGACATACCTCGTTTCGCCGAGGAGTTCTTCCCAGAGATCAATTTCCCGCCAACGCTCCGCGACCAACTGCGGATGCATTCCGAGTGCGGCTCTGACGTGTTTCGTCGAAGAGGCGAGCATGTTGTTGCGCGACCAAGCCTTCGGGGTGGTGGTGACCGCGAGCGTGAAGATTCCGAGCCGGTCGCACTCGGCGACGAGCGCTTCGAAGTCGGGATACAGGTCGAGGTGGCAGTGGAAATCGACGAGCCTCATGCCGTCATCTCGGCTTCCGCTGCCGGTGAAAACGTCTCTACGTCGCGCAGCAATTCGCCGACCTCCGTGATGCCCCGCGAATAAACCCCGGCGAGCCCGTTGAGCTGGGCGATGTCCTCGAGCAGCGGTCCCGGTTTGTGGACCAGGACGCGGGCGAGATCGGGGCGCCCTGCGAGGCGCGCCACCGCGTACTGGAACGCCCGCACCTGCTTGCCTTCTGCCGTCTGCGTGCTCAACCGGGTCTGGTGGATGTCGACCCGATATCCGGTGGGATCGTTGGCTCGCCCCCACGCGTGGTCGAAAGCGGCCTGGCGGATGATGCACGGGACACAATGGCCGCAATGGGTATGCCGGCCGGCCGCCGACTTGACCCAGCGGCCAGCTGCAGGGTGGGCGCAAGAGAGGGACTCGCCGGCGAGCTCCCGCAGCAGGTCCGGATTGAGGCAGCCTTCCATCATCTCGCCCTTCGTCTTGTCCCAGTACCGGTTGATGATGACGCCGTCGATTCCGAGCTGCGACAGCAATTCGTTCCAGCGACGCAGATAGAAGGGATGGGTCGTGCGGGTGCTCAACGATCCGAGCCTGACGGTGTCGAGTGGGACGTTGAGGGCGATCAGGCCGTTCTCCGGGACTTCGAGCGAAAAGTGTCGCGCCAGACCCGACCCGGCCATGGCAGCAAGGGCGATGAACAGGAAGGACCGGCCACGGGTGCTTTCTTCGCGACCGACGCCGGGGGAGACCTTGTCGGTGAAGGTCATTCCCAGGCGGACGCGCCTCGGTTCGCGATTGCCGTTCCGGTAGGCCGAGGCAACATCCACGAACAGATCCTTCTGAGGCTTGCTGATCGCTCCGTCGCCTCCATGGCTCACGAACAGAGGAAAGGAGCCCTGCTCAAGGCGATCGATCGCGCCGATCAGGCTGTCCAATCCGCCCGAGAAGAGGGCGACCCCGTCGAACCCGAGATCCTGCAGACCCTCGACTGGACGTCGGACGAAGTCGGACATCCCTTCGGGGCGGGGTCTGAACGCCACTGTCCAGTGATCGCCCGTCAGGAACCTGAGCATCTTTTCGAGAAGCGCGCGCTGCCCGGTCCAAAGTTCTGGGTCGGACACCGGCACGCAGATGCCGAGCTCGCGCGTCCACGCGTCCTGCGACGTTTGCACGCGATTGATCCGTGTGTCGGCAGCATGCACCATCGCCGCGAGGACGAGAACGTCGACGCCGACTTCGCTTGGATAGACCCCGAGCCTTCCGAGGCTTCGGATGACGCCGCCCATCCCGTATCCCAGAGTCCGATTGCCGCTCAGGAGATCGACGCGGAACTGAGCTTGCCAGCGACCTGCGAGATCCGGTGCCTGGTCGGCTGGTCCCATGTGACCGATCAAAGCATAGGCCGTCATCAGGCGATCTCCTCATGGGCTTCCGCTGCGAAGTCGTCATCCGTTCCGATATCCCGGTCCTCCAGGTCCGGACCCTCCAATAGGACGACCGCGCGTTCGTAGATGTCGTCGATGGTCGACACGATGCGCTCGACGGGAAAATCTTTGCCGGCCTCCGTCATCGCGTCGTTCACCTTGCCCCGGATGTAGTCGTTAATCTGCTGTTCGACATTCTGGACGGACGCGACGTCGCGCGGAATCGCGACGACCTTGTTTCCGACCGCGTTGAGCAGTCGGTTCTGGATCGCGTTCGAGATGAAGGAAGCCAGGAACGACACGGTGGTCTCGGGGGAGGACGTTCGAGATCCGCTTGGGCCTCACTGATTTCGGCCAATGCTTTGATGTAGGCCTCTCTGGCGAATGACTCGTCGAGCTCGCCGCCAGGTTCGCAAATGACGTCGACCAGCGCCGCGTAGATGTCCTGGACCGGCAGCGTCGCCAACTGCGCGAAGCCGAGCCGGCGGACGGTCTCCTGGATGCTGGCGGTGCCGGCGGTGGAAAGGATCCGTCCCAAGCTCGCCGTGGCGCTGCGTTCCGCCGCCATGCGTTGCGTCGCCCGGCGCGCGCCACCACTCGACTTGCCAACGAACGACCGGACCGCGCGGCGCAGGTTGCGGTTGGTCCCGCCGCCGCGACCTCCGCCTCCGCCACCGCCCCCTCCGGATTTGGCGAACTTGAAGAAGTTGGTGCGGGCGCTTTGGAAGCGGTTCGGCGCCGGCGCGTCGCCATCGCCCGGACCGCCGCCGTTTCCGCCGGCGGGGGGCGCGGTGCCCGGATTGCTGCCGCCTGGGTTCGCGCCGCCGGGATCTCCGTTGCCGGGGTTGCCTCCACGAGGAGCACCTGGTGCGCCGGGGGCACCGGGCGCAGGAGCGCCGGGGGGAGCTGGACCCGGTCCCGCCCCGCCGACCCAGTCGGGCACGAGGGGATTCCGATTGTTGCCGCCGTTGAAGGGATTAGACGTTCCCATGGCCGCGGCCCCCTCGTGCCGGCTTTTTCGGCTCCAGCTCGGCCCTCAGCAACGGGTTCTTGGTGGCTTTCTTCCACTTTTCGCGAAGAGCTTCGATACGGGCCTTCGGAGCCGCATCCGTCACGAAAGCATGTCCGGATGCGACCCACAGGCCGACACGATCGGGCGGCAGGGCTTCCAGGATATCGACGTACCGGCCCTGAAGGGACGGGTGAGCCTCCACCACCACGGCGGCGCCAGGTATCGCTGCCGGTCGCGCCTCGACATTCGAGGCCTCCCGCACCTTCTTGCGCAACGCATCGAAAAGCAGGACCGCCTCCGGGAGATTGAGGCTCTTGACGTCGGCGAGGGCGCCCTTGGCAGACATGTCGCCGCCGAGCAGCTTTTCCAGGAGCGCCGCGAGTTTGGGTGGAAGGGGAGCGGCGGAGCCGAGATAGTTTTTCCTGTCCTTGATCACGAAGAGATACGGCTTGAGCGAGACCGCGCCGAGATCCGGCTTGACCGCGGCCCAGCGCAGGACATCGGGGCGCGTCTTCCATTCGTCGATCACCGGGTTGCCCGCTTCGGGCGTTGCTTCTTCGTCGCCAGCCGCGTCGGGCTTGGCACTGCCGGCGGCGATCTTTTCGATCAGCGCGATCTCCGGACAGATGCCGTCCTCCGAACTCGCTGCCGTCGTGGCGATGTGGTCGAACACGGTGGGGTGCAGGAACATCTCCGCCAGCATGACCTTCGCAAGACGGGGTTCTTCGATAGCGTCGCCGAAGCCCCGGGCTTGCGCGACAGCAAGGCGAAGCGCGAGTGCGTTGAGGAAGCGCTTGATCTGACGCGGATTGCCCTTCGTGCCGGCGGCGAGCACGGGGCTCACGCGATCGGCCAGAGTCATGGCGTCGACGATCTCGTCGAACCGTTTCCCGGCTGCTGTCTTGATCGCGTCGTGATCGATCCCCTTGCCCTCCCATGGCTTGCCCAGGGCGGCCTTGCCGAGAGCCAGCAATTCCAGGAATTCCGGGGAGTTCTCGCCGAGGACCCGGCCAAGAAGCAGGAGCGTGACGTAGATCCCGGTCTCCGTTTCGCCGAGCGCCGGGATGCGGAATGGCACCTGAAGCAGCTTTTCGAGGTACGATCGCGTGTAGTTCTGACCGGAATCGCGCGCGTTGTTCGGCGAGAGGTCGATCTCGGGAAGGTTCTTGAAGTGATCGCGGACCGCGATTTCGATCATGCCTTCGTCGGCGCCGACGATGAATGCCGTCTTGTCCCACAGCACGAACAGCCTGATCGCCTCGAGCGTCTCGATCGCGGTTTGAGGCAGGCAGCGGTCGAGGTCGTCGATGAGGACGACGAGTCGCTTGATGCCCGCCTTCTTGATCAGCTCCTTGTACGCCTCTCTGAATTCTCTGATCTCGGTGGGAACGCTTCGGCCAGCGGGTTTGTCGCCCTTCTCCTTCTTGAATTCCTCGATCTGTTTGACGGCTGCTTCGCGGGCGTCCTTGTCGGTCACTACGCTTTTCACGTAGTCGACTGCGGAGCCGACGAGGTCGTCGAGTCCGACCACCGGGATGCCCGTGAAAGCGGTCAGCGCCAGGCCGCCGCCTTTCTTGGCGACCTTCAGCCAGTCGACGCTTTTCAAGACGCGTTTGACCTCGTCTGCCGCCTCGGTCGCGAGAGAACGCTTCTCGATAAGGCCGTTTACGACGCCTTCGATCAGTGCGATCTTGGCATCCTCGAATCCCTGAAACTGCCAACCGCTGAACTTGAGGCAGAGAACGTCGCCTCCGTTGGGAAAGGCGGCCTCGACCATCTCCAGCACGCTGGATTTTCCGGCGCCCCAGTCGCCGTGGACGCCGATCGTTACCGCGGAATCGACGGTTTCGTTGATCAGCCGAACGATTGTTCGCGCGATTGCCTCGTTGTTGAGGAGATCGACCTTGGTCTCCTGGTCGCTCAGATAGCCGAGCGGTGCGATTTTCCCGGACGTCGTCACGAAGATACTCCCCAGCGGCGCTGCGGCGATGGCGCCGTCGCGCTCTATCGCTGCCCTAATTGTTATGCAACCGTCGCGGTAGGCCGGGAGGTTCCAGATGCACAAATTTTAGTACGTAATCCACATGTGGTGGTAGAAAAATAAATTTGTCATACATATTGCGTTAATATCGTGCAACCCTGTGTAGAACGTCTGTCTTCGGCGCCGTTTGCCTTCGGCGGGGTCGGGCGCCGGAAGTTGAGGAAATGCCGATCTCGGGGGCGGATATGAAGCGTCTGGCGATCTTTCTGGACGGTACCTGGAATACGCTGAACAACAACACGAACGTGTGGCGGCTGAAGTCGCTCACGGCGGAGAAGGCGTGGGCACGCAACGTGGTGAGGCGGCGCGCGGCGGCGTCACCGGCTGGGGGATCGATGACGAGATCATCGAAGCGTATACTTGGCTGATCCAAAACTTCGATGACGGCGACGACATCTTCATCTTCGGGTTCAGCCGCGGTGCATACACGGCGCGCAGCCTGTCGGGACTGATCTGCAAATGCGGCATCCTCAGGCTTGGTGCGTAGGCGCGCAGACCCAGATATTCGTCAGGCTCACCATCGGAGCGATGCAGGAAGCCTGGAGGCTGATCGAAGGCCGGTTCCTCAAGAGACCACTGGCTCGCGAATACCTGCCGTTGCTCGATGCGCCTGCGGCTGAGGCGTTGGAGCGGCTCAAGAAACGGTTCGGAAAACTGAACAGGCTGGCGGTGATCCGCAACAACTATGCGTTCCATCACCCTGAGATCGACGAAGTCGAAGCGGCCTTCGAGAAGGCGATGGCGGGAGAGAGCAGCGAAGCGGCCGATTGGGCGATCTATTTCAACAAGGCCCTGTTGAACACGTTCTTCTTCGTGTCCGACTTCGTTCTGGTCCACGGCATGGCCAACGCGCTTGCAGAGGTCGACGTGAATGAGGCGCACCGGCAGCTTCTCGGCGAGATGGCGCCGGTCGCGAACGATCTTTCTGAATTCACCTTCGGGTTCGCCGCCGCCATCTTCAGGCGGTACGTCGGCCATGAACTGACGATGACGCTGGTAGCGCAGGTGAAGGGCGCGCCGGACATCGACGACATCCGGTATCCGTTCTTCGTCGAAACGCCGGGCCTTCGAAACGGGTGACGCGATCCTAGCCGTCGGATCGCCGCTTCCGCCGCGAGAAAAGCATCCTTGATGACCGATGGGGACATCATCGGCAATACGGCAGCTATGATCGCTGCGCTCGGCGTTTGGGGCATCACCACTGCGTGGCCCGATTTGATCGTGGCCGCGATCATGACAGGAATCTTTCTTACCTCATCAGCGAGAATGCTGCGGCAGGCCGGGAACGAACATCGTCAAGAACACACGCCGGATTCTGTCGCCGCGGAGTAAACGTAAGTGGCAGCCGCGCCTGCGCGCGACCGTGCTCTATCTCAGGCCATCCGACGGCCTTCGACCGAACCCGCTTGTAGCGGTTTCGGCCCGTGCGGGTGACGATCACTCTGCCAGCTGCGTCCGGCGAACGCTTCTATTCCCGGTCGCAGAAGCCCTCGCTCTGCGATGCGCTTTCGACGCAGAGGTGGTACCTGACGTTTTGGCACGCTGCGAGCGCGCTGCCGGCAGATTTGGCGCAGACCGAATGTTCGCGAGGACCGATAAAGCAGATACGGCGAGATCGCGTCGGCCGTTAGCGCATTTCTCCTCAATGCGACCTTGATCCGCAGCCGGGACCGTCTATCGGCGGGCGCGACGCGATGAATTTGCGACCGGGAAAAGAGCGCGCGGGAGGGTGCTGACCACCTCGGAGCAAGCCCGATCCCGCTCTCCATGGATGGCTTTCCTGGTCCTCCGCCCGGCCTTCCACGATCAACCCTCAAGGGGTCGGCTATGCGAGCATGCCGCCGCTGCGCCTTCGGCTTCGCGGTGATCGCGGCCGGTTGAGGACACTGACGGACGCCATCGAGCGGGGATCGGCCTCGCTCAAGATGGAGCCCTCATATGTCGCACGATCTTTCCCTCGCTCAGTCCAACGCCTTCGAGCTCGCCCGCACCCTGATGGTCCCGGTCACTCTCTTCAAGGTCGACGGCGGGGCATATGGCGTGCTGCCGAGCGACGAACTCGACGATGCCGATGTGGTTGTTGTGCACGAATACGATCCACACGAGTTCAGCCCGGCTCATTGAGCCCGGTTTTCCCCTTGTGTGCCGCTTGCGAGCGGGCGGCGGCAAGGGAGGCTACCGCCGCGGCTGGCCGACGCGATGACGCCGGGTGCCCTGCATAATTCATCAATTGCCAGCCGCGCCCTTGCCCCCTTCGCTCTTCGCGGCAGGGCGAGCAGATCCCGCAAGGTGCGGGAGATGGAAATTCAAGCGGGAAAGGTCCGGCACGGCATCGCCGGGATTCAGAGATGGAAAAGAAGGATATCGAAGAGCTGAAGAATCGCGTGGCCTGCTCCGCCGTGCTCGAGAAGGCCGGTTTTGCGATCGATCTGAAGGAGAGCACGCGCAAAGCGATCAAATATCGCCGCGGCGGCGATATCATCATCGTGATCCATCAGGGGAGGGGCTGGTTCGACGCATTATCTGACGCCAGAGGCGACGTCTTCTCGCTGGTAGAGCATCTCGACGGCGTTGATTTTCCCGAGGTGCTGCAGCAGGTCTCCGACCTGGTCGGCTTTGTGCCGACGGAGCCCGTCTGGACACGAGAGTCCCGCGCGCACGATCCTGCTGCTGCCGCTGATCGCTGGCGCGCGCGCCGCAAGCCTTGGCCAGGTTCGCTGACCTGGCGCTATCTGCGCGAGGAGCGTGGCATTCCGGAAGCCGTCATCCGTGCTGCGCTTCGGCACGACCGGTTGCGCGAAGGCCCTTACGGCAGCATGTGGGCGGCACACCTCGACAGCGACGGCGTGGTCACAGGCTGGGAGGAACGCGGTCCGCAATGGCGCGGCTTCGCCAGCGGCGGAGACAAGGTGCTATTCCGATTCGGATCGGCGAACGCGACCCGGCTTTGCATCACCGAGGCCGCGATCGATGCCATGAGCCTGGCGGCGATTGAGGACCAGCGGCTGGACACTCTTTATCTAAGCACTGGTGGCGGCTGGGCGCCGGCCACGGTCGCCGCCATTCGCGCGCTGAGTGCGCGGCCGCTCACGCGGCTCGTCGCCGCAACCGATAACAACCGGCAAGGAGAGGTCTATGCCGATCGGCTCGCGGCCATCGCGCGGGAGGTGGGGTGCGGGTACGAGCGGCTGCGGCCCGCGCCGGACGATTGGAACGAACAGCTGCATCCGAGCAGCAAGAGGAAGAAGGAGGGGGACGAGAAGGAAAACCGGCTGCCGCATGCCCGCCGTCCGCGTCAAGGGTGAAGCTTCGCCCGCGTGCCGCGGCCCTTGACCCGGCCGATCGGAGAGGCGGCCGCGGAGGAGGGGTCAGGAAGGGCTGAAGACGATGGCGAAATCGGAAGGATGAGCCGCGCTCCAGCCCGACGAGGCCAAAAGGAGCCCGCTCATGACCCTCTCTCCGATACGCAAGGTCTATCAGGGCATCGCCGACCGCCGGCAGATGTTCCGCTTGTTCGATCGCCACGCCCAGCGGCCGAACCGCTTCGAGAAAGACGACAGCGCTCTTTATCGCGGTGAATGGTTCGAGATCGGCCAGGCCGACCACGACCATATGTTCGAGATCCTGCCGCCGCTCTGGATGAAGGCTGAGATGTTCGCGTTGCGCGAATTCCTCACCGGCAGCATCACCGGCGTTTTCTTCGCGCTGAGGATCGACGGCCAACCACGCACCTTCCACGGCTATTGCGATGTCAGCGACGAGAACTCGCCGGATCGGATGCGCGCCGCGATCATCGAACGGGAATCGCGGCCCCTGAAGGCAATGACGCGCGAAGAACGGCTCGAGCACATCTGGTCGAGCGCGCATGATGATTATCGCGGCTATGCCAGAGACCGCTGGGCCGAGCATCTGCGCGGCGCGCGCACGGTGCTGGTCTATGGCGGCCAGCGCGGCACCCTGCTGAAGCTGCTCGACCAGCTGACCGACGCGGAGATCGCGGCGAAGCTGCCGGTGCATCTGCGCTACCTGCCTGACGCGATCGCGGCGTGAGGGAGGTGGCGATGTTCACATTCCCGATTCCATCCGTCCGCACGGTCGTCGAGCGCGGCAAATCCGACGCCGCCGCCAATGGCGGGTTTCGTAATCCCTACTACGGCCTCAAGCCTGGTGAGGGCGAGAAGCCCGGCCTCTGGCTTGTCGGTGACACCGGCGTCTACATCATGTCGAACGGCAAGCTCAGCGATGGCGCTCGCCCGCTTGTGGTCTATTCCGAGGAATGCCATCCGGTCGGCAATCCGGACTGGTTCGACTACAAGCGCCGCCATTTCGGCGGCGATGACGGCATCGAGTTCATCGAGGCCGAGCGGCTCATCCCTCTCATCAATCGTGATTTTCGATACACGCATCTGCGCCTGCAGCTGAGCGACAAAGAGATCTCGCTGTCGCTCATCGTGCGCTAGCACCTTCCATCCCTCATCCACCGTGACGATCCGCACCCGCCGAGGCCGCTCGGCGGGACGACGGCACGCGCCCTCATCACAAGGAGAAATTCCCATGGCGCAAGACGATCCCTTCACCCTCGATCTTTTCGGCAATACCGCGCTGTCGTCCGGCCTCGGCCTCGGCGTCACCGCTTTCGCCGGCGGCCTCACCGTCGGGCCGGACGATGACGATGATTCCGATCCATCGGCGCCGCCCCCCGCGGTGCCGATCGCGGCGGCCGCGGTTTCTGTGCCATCCGCTCGCCGCTCGCGCGGCGCGAATTTCTATCTCGCCGGCGATCGCGCCCTGGCAAAGGGCTGGAAGGATCGCGCGCGCGACAATATCGCCGCGATCCGGCTTGCCGCCGCCATCGAAGCCGAAGAGCGGCCGGCGACCCTCGCGGAGCAGGAGCAGCTGATCCGCATCACCGGATTCGGCGCGTCCGAGCTCGCCAACTCCGTGTTCCGGCGCCCGGGCGAGGCCGAGTTTCGCAAGGGCTGGGAGGCGATCGGGTCGGACCTTGAGGATGCGGTCGGCGATCTCGACCATGCCTCGCTCGCGCGCTGCACCCAGTATGCGCATTTCACGCCCGAGTTCGTTGTCCGCGCGATCTGGGCAGGCCTGCAGCGCCTGGGCTGGCGCGGCGGCCGCGTGCTCGAGCCGGGCATCGGCACGGGACTGTTTCCGGCTCTCATGCCGGAAGGGTTTCGCGATATCTCGCATGTCACCGGGATCGAGCTCGATCCGGTCACGGCGCGCATCGCGCGCCTGTTGCAGCCGAGGGCGCGGATCATCGCCAGCGATTTCGCGCGCACGGAGCTGCCGGCGAGCTTCGATCTCGCCATCGGCAACCCGCCGTTTTCCGATCGCACGGTGCGCTCGGATCGCGCCTACCGCTCGCTCGGCCTTCGTCTGCATGATTATTTCATCGCGCGGGCGATCGATCTGCTGAAGCCGGGGGCGCTTGCGGCCTTCGTGACCAGCTCGGGCACCATGGACAAGGCGGACGCCTCGGCGCGCACGCACATCGCCGGGACCGCTGACCTGGTCGCCGCCATCCGGCTGCCCGAGGGCAGCTTCCGCGCCAGCGCCGGCACCGATGTCGTCGTCGACATCCTGTTCTTGCGCAAACGCAAGATCGGCGATCCCGAGGGCGATCGGTCCTGGCTCGACGTCGACGAGGTGCGACCCGCAACAGGTGATGACGGCGCCATCCGCGTGAACCGCTGGTTCGCGGATCATCCAGCGTTTGTGCTCGGCACGCACGCGCTCGTCTCCGGCCCCTTCGGCGAGACCTACACATGCCGTCCTCGCGATGGCGAGGACCTCGACGACGTACTCTCGGCCGCCATCGCTCTCCTTCCGGAAGCGATCTACGACGGCGAACCCGACATGATCGATCCCGATCTGGACGACGCCGGTGATCCTGATCTCATCGACCTGCCATCCGATCGGCATGTGCGTGAGGGCAGCTTCTTCTTCGACAAGGCCCACGGCCTGATGCAGGTTCTCGACGGCCAGTCCGTCGCTGTTAAGGCCCGCAAGGGCCGGAGTGCCGACGGCATCCCGGAGAAGCATGTCCGGATTATCAGGAAGCTGATCCCGATCCGCGATGCGGTCCGCGAAGTGCTGAAGGCGCAGGAGCTCGACCGGCCCTGGAAAGAGGCTCAGGTCAGGCTGCGCATCGCCTGGTCGAACTTCGTCCGCGACTTCGGCCCGATCAACTTCACCACGGTCTCACTGTCGGAAGACGAAGAAACCGGCGAAGTCCGCGAGACGCACCGCCGTCCCAATATCCAGCCCTTCCTCGACGATCCCGATTGCTGGCTGGTTGCCTCGATCGAGGACTATGACCTCGAGACCAATACCGCAAAGCCGGGTGCGATCTTCACCGAACGGGTGATCTCGCCGCCCGCGGCGCCGGTGATCACCAGCGCGGCCGACGCGCTGGCCGTTGTGCTCAACGAACGCGGACGTGTCGACATCGACCACATTGCCGAGCTTCTTCACCGCGGCGCGCAGGATGTCGTCGCCGAACTTGGCAGCGCCATCTTTCGCGATCCGGCGGACGGATCGTGGCAGACGGCCGATGCCTATCTGTCGGGCCATGTCCGTGACAAGCTGAAGGCGGCGGAGGCAGCGGCCGCGCTCGATCCGTCCTATGAGCGCAACGTGACGGCGCTGCAGGGTGTGCAGCCTGCCGATTTGCGCCCCTCCGATATCACCGCGCGCCTCGGCGCGCCCTGGATTCCGGCCGCCGATATCGTGGCCTTCGTCAAGGAGACCATGGACGCCGAGATCAAGATCCATCACATGCCGGAACTCGCCTCCTGGACCGTGGAGGCGCGTCAGCTCGCATGGATGGCGGCCGGCACGTCGGAATGGGGCACGGATCGCCGGCATGCTGGCGAGCTGCTCGCGGATGCGCTGAACAGTCGCGTCCCGCAGATCTTCGACACCATCAAGGAGGAGATGAGCGAGCGGCGCGTGCTCAATGTCGTGGATACCGAAGCCGCGAAGACGAAGCTGCAAAAGATCAAGGACGCCTTCCAGCGCTGGATCTGGTCCGATCCGGATCGTACCGACCGGCTGGCCCGCGTCTATAACGACCGTTTCAACAACATCGCGCCGCGAGCTTTCGACGGTTCCCACCTGAAGCTCCCGGGCGCCTCTGGCGCCTTTGTTCTTTATGGGCATCAGAAGCGCGGCATCTGGCGGATTGTCTCGGCGGGCTCAACCTACCTCGCGCATGCCGTCGGCGCCGGCAAGACCATGACCATGGCGGCCGCCATCATGGAGCAGCGGCGGCTCGGCCTGATCGCCAAGGCGATGCTGGTCGTCCCCGGACACTGCCTGGCGCAGGCGGCGCGCGAGTTCCTGGCGCTGTACCCGGCGGCGCGCATTCTCGTCGCCGACGAGACCAATTTTACCAAAGACAAACGGCAGCGTTTCCTGTCGCGCGCGGCGACGGCGATATGGGACGCGATCATCATCACGCATTCGGCGTTCCGTTTCATCTCTGTGCCCTCGGCGTTCGAGCAGCAGATGATTCAGGACGAGCTGGAGCTTTACGAAACCTTGCTGACCAAGGTCGAAAGCGACGATCGTGTCTCGCGCAAGCGGCTCGAACGGTTGAAGGAGGGCCTGAAGGAGCGGCTGGAGTCGCTTGCGACGCGCAAGGACGACCTTCTGACGATCTCCGAAATCGGCGTCGATCAGATCATCGTCGACGAGGCGCAGGAGTTTCGAAAGCTTAGCTTCGCGACCAATATGAGCACCTTGAAGGGTGTCGATCCGAACGGCTCGCAGCGCGCCTGGGACCTCTATGTGAAGTCGCGCTTCATCGAAACCAAGAACCCCGGCCGGGCGCTCGTGCTCGCCTCCGGCACGCCGATCACCAACACGCTCGGCGAGATGTTCTCGGTGCAGCGCTATCTCGGTTACGATGCGCTTCGCGAGCGCGGCCTGCACGAGTTCGATGCCTGGGCGTCAACCTTCGGCGACGTCTCGACCGAGCTCGAGCTCCAGCCTTCCGGCAAATACAAGCCGGTCACCCGCTTCGCCACCTTCGTCAATGTGCCGGAGCTGATCGCCATGTTCCGCTGCTTCGCCGACGTGGTGATGCCGGAGGATCTGCGCCTATATGTGAAGGTGCCGGCGATCTCGACCGGCCGGCGCCAGATTCGGACGTCCAGGCCGACCGCCGCCTTCAAGCGCTACCAGGTGCTGCTCGGCGAGCGCATCAAGGCGATCGAGATGCGCGATCGCCCGCCGGAGCCCGGCGACGACATCCTGCTCTCCGTCATCACCGACGGCCGCCACGCGGCGATCGACCTGCGTCTTGTCGATGCCGACAATGACAACGAGAACGACAACAAGCTCAACAGTCTCATCGCGAACGCCCACCGCATCTGGAAGGAGACCGCTGAAAACACCTATGTGCGCCCGGACGGCAAGCCGTTCGAGCTCCCCGGCGCCGCGCAGATGATCTTTTCTGATCTCGGCACGATCAGCGTCGAGAAAACCAGAGGCTTCTCGGCCTATCGCTGGATTCGCGACGAACTGATCCGCTTAGGGGTGCCCGCATCGGAAATCGCCTTCATGCAGGATTACAGGAAGTCCGAGGCCAAGCAGCGCCTGTTCGGCGACGTGCGCGCCGGTAAGGTGCGTTTCCTGATCGGCTCCTCCGACACGATGGGCACCGGGGTCAATGCCCAGTTGCGCCTCAAGGCGCTACATCATCTCGACGTGCCCTGGCTGCCGTCGCAGATCGAGCAGCGCGAGGGCCGCATCGTGCGCCAGGGCAACCAGCACGACGAGGTCGATATCTTCGCCTATGCGACCGAGGGCTCGCTCGATGCCACGATGTGGCAGAACAACGAGCGCAAGGCCCGCTTCATCGCGGCGGCGCTCTCGGGCGACACCTCGATCCGGCGGCTCGAGGACCTCGGTGAGGGGCAGGCGAACCAGTTCGCCATGGCGAAAGCGATCGCCTCGGGCGATCCGCGCCTAATGCAGAAGGCGGGCCTGGAGGCCGATATCGCACGGTTGGAGCGCTTGCGTGCCGCCCATGTCGATGATCAGCATGCCGTGCGCCGCCAAGTCCGCGAGGCCGAGCGCGAGATTGAGTTCTCGACCCGGCGGATCGCGCAGATCGGACAGGATATCGAACGGCTTGTGCCGACGACGGGTGACGCCTTTGCGATGAGCGTGAATGGCAGGGCCTATACCGAACGCAAGGAGGCCGGCCGCGCGCTGATGAAGGAAATTCTGACCCTCGTGCAGCTTCAGCACGAAGGTGAGAGCGTCATCGCCTCGATTGGCGGCTTCGACCTCGAATATGCGGGCGAGCGTTTCGGACGCGATGGCTATCGCTACACCACCATGCTGATGCGCAGCGCCGCCGAATACGAGATCGAACTGCCGGTCACGGTGACGCCGCTTGGCGCAGTCTCGCGCCTCGAGCACGCGCTTGATGATTTCGAGGGGGAGCGGGAGCGCTTTCGTCAGCGTCTCGCCGATGCACATCGGCGCCTTGGGGCCTATCAGTCGCGCGAGGGCGGCGATTTCGCTTTCGCCGGCGAGCTCGCCGAGAAGCGCCGGCAACTCGTCGACGTCGAGAAGACGCTCGCCGCGGATATCGAGGGCGCAGCCGAGGCGAGGGCGATCGCGGCTTAGACGTCCTCGGCAGCCCTTTCTCCGCTTGTGCTCGCTGCAGAGGCGGCCAGGTAATGAGAAGAGGAAAAGAAAAAAGCCCGCTCGCAGAGCGGGCGGGCCGCTGGCGCTGACGCTCAACTGCCGCCTGCGCGATCCCGGCCCGTCGTCCTGCGCAGGGCTTTGGCCCCGCTCGTCCTGCCGGGCAGGGATGCTCGGCCGCAGTTGCACCGGCCCGTCCGCTCAGCGGGCCGGGGGATGTCTTCGGAAAGAAGACGAGAGAGGCCGGCCGAGCCGGTCCGCAACCCCCAAAAGGAGCATTCCCATGCATCTCATCAAGGTCGATCCGCGCGCGCTGAAAGAGAACCCCGACCGTCTGCGCCAGACCAAATCCACCCCGCAGGCCGACGCGCTGCTGCTGGCCACAATCAAGGCCGTCGGCATCGTGCAGCCGCCCGTCATCACGCCGGACAGCGGCGGCGGCAACAGTTACGTCATCAACGCGGGCCATCGCCGGGTGAAGCAAGCGATTGCAGCTGGTCTCGATGAGATCGACGTCATCGTGGACGAGGCGGCAAACGACAATGGCGCCATGCGCTCGATGGTCGAGAGCATTGCTTTCGAGCCGCTGAACCCGGTCGATCAGTGGCGGGCGATTGAGCGCCTCGTAGCGCTTGGCTGGACCGAGGAGGCGATCGGGGTCGCGCTTGCGCTTGCCGTGCGCCAGATCAGGAAGCTGCGCCTGCTCGCCAACGTCCTGCCGGCCATGCTCGACCACATGGCCAAGGGCGACATGCCAAACGAGCAGCAACTGCGCACCATCGCTGCCGCCTCGCTCGACGAGCAGAAGGAGGTCTGGAAGAAGCACAAGCCGTCGAAGGCGGATCCGCAGGTGTCTTGGTGGAGTGTCGCGCAAGGCCTCCAGAAGACGCGCATGTATGCACGGCACGCGAGCTTCGGCGACGATCTCGCGCAGGCTTACGGAATCCAGTGGGTTGAGGACCTCTTTGCTCCGGCCGACGAGGACAGCCGCTACACCACGAATGTCGAAGCCTTTCTCGGCGCGCAGCATGAGTGGATGGCGAACAACCTGCCGAAGAAGGGTCTCATCGCGGAGACCACGAGCTGGGGAGAGGTGAAGCTGCCGCCGAAGGCCGAACGGGTCCACGGCAAGCCGACCAAGTCCGATTGCACCGCTATGTATCTCGACCGCGAGGGCCGCGTTCAGACGGTGCATTACCGGATGCTAGATGCGAAGAAGCCGAAGGGCAAGGCTGCGCCGGACGCGGTCAGCGCTCCGGACGATGTCGGCGCCGTCTCCAAGCCTCGCTCCGATGTGACGCGCAAGGGCGTCGAGATGATCGGCGATTACCGGACCGACGCGCTGCGCGATGCGCTCGGGCGAGCGCCGATCGAGGACGACGCGCTGATGGCGCTGCTGATCCTTGCCTTCGCCGGCCAGAACGTCTCTGTCACGACGGGAAGCGTCGGCTTCCATAACGGCCATAGCCGCCTGGCGAAGCACACGGCGGTGCTGTTCGACGGCGACGGCAAGCTCGCCTTCGACAGGGACACGCTCCGCGTCGCAGCGCGCGCGATGCTGATCGACGTGTTCTCGTGCCGGGAAAACGCCACCAACAGCGGCATCGTCGCCCGTATTGCCGGCGAGATGATCGGCGCGGACGAGTTCCTGCCCAACATGGGTACCGAGGACTTTCTGTCGTGCCTGTCGCGCCCGGCGCTTGAGGCGTCGTGCAAGGACACGCCGGTCCTTCCGCGGCAGCGGGCCAAGGACACGCGCGCCGCGCTCGCCGAGCACTTCAAGGACGGGCGCTTTGTCCATCCGGCCGCGCTCTTCGCACCTGATACGACGAAGCTTTCCAAATGGCTGTCGTCAAGCGCGACCGTCGCGAACGATGCCGACGAGGTCGATGAGGAAACCGCAGGCGTCGCCGACGAGCCGTCCGACGAAGACGTCGGCACGTTCAGGGAGGCGGCTGAATAGCAGCGCCCTCTGCCTTCTTGTTCCGAACGATCTGCCGCCGCCGGACAAGCCGGCGGCGGTTCTGTTTCCACACCCGCAAACACGGAGGACACGATGTCCGCGCATGTCACCGAGGGACACGACCGCAGCATGAATGCGTCATCTCCCGCACGTCAGAACCAAACCGCGCCTGATTTCCCCGCAGTCGCCTTCGGCCGCGGCGCTGACGGCCTTCTCGTCGCGCTTGTCGGCGAGACGGCTTTCGCGATGGCGCCCGGCCGGGATGGCCGGCATTTTCTCGTCACCGCCTGGCGCATTCCTCGACCAATGGGCGAATGGACGCGCAGCGATTTCTACGGCCATTCCGGCGAGCTTGCCGACGAGGCGGCATTCCGCGCCGCCGTGCTCGAAAACGCCGAGCATCAACGGGAGCGCAAAATGCTCGGCCGCGTCGAGGTGTATTCGCGTGCCCATACGCCCTGGGGCGCCTCGCAGGGCGCGACCCTCTATGCGGATGGCATCGAGCAGCACTCGACCGCTGGACATGGTGGCTTCAAACTTTCAGCCGAGCGAAACCGCAAGGTCCATCCCACGTTGCGATCGATGGGCGGCTGGTATGAGGAAGATGCGGAATGGGCGATCGTCGCGATCACCTTTCCGCATCTCTTCACCGCGTTCGAGCGCCGCTGCGCCGAACGCACGATCAAGAATTCATGGCCGGACGCCTGGGAGACGATCTTCGGCACCGTGCTCGCACCGGGCGAGTCCTACGAGAAGGAGCGTCGCAGTTTCGCGCTGACACATGCCAATGACTGGATCGTCATCTCGGCGATCACCTCAAGTCACAGCGAAGGCTTCGTGGAATGCGTTGCAACGCCCGGCGGCAGGCGCGGTGCTGGAACGGAGGAGCGGCGCTTCGTCGTTCCATCCTCCGAATATGAGGTCGGACGTTTTGGCTTCGTGATCGACCCGGACCGGCACCAGGTTTATGGCGGGCCATCGGATTTCGTCGGCTGGCAGACCGGGAGGGTCACATGAGCCCATCCCCGGATGATCGTCTGGCGCTCCTTCACCGTATGCAGGAGGCGCGGCGGCAGATTCAGCGCCAGCTCGACTTGATCGACCGCCAGATCACGCGGCGGATGACCGCGCTGATCCCGCAGCTGAAGCCGAAACGCGCCGGTTATCGGCGTGGCAGGGCACCGGATCCGAGTGCCTTCCTCGAGCGGTATCGCTCGCATCTCGCCGCAATCACGGCGGAACGTCAGTCGGAGATCGACGCATTGTCCCGCAAGCTCGCCCGGCAGGATGCGGCCATCGCGGCGTACTGCGTTCGCAACGGGCTTCCATCCGATCGGCTCGATGCTCGCGACCCGTGCAATCGGCCCGGCCTTGCTGTGCGGTCGCGCAGCCGTGGGCAGCGGCACCATGGATGACAACGCGCGCGGCATTCGAGCGACTCCGCATCGCCATGATCGATGCCGGCCAGTGGTGCGGCGTTGCGAACTTTTCTCGACCTGGTGGAACGCCGACAGCCTCGGCGGATTCGACCGTCCGATATCTACTCTGCCGGTCGCGATATTTGGAGCGATGCGTGAGGTCGCGATTGGTCATGGCGATCCTTGGCGTCCGGTTTTCTCTTCATCGTTCCGGTCCGCCGGATCTCCCCTCGGGTTTGTCGCGCTCGTAAACCGGCGGCCGGGCGCTTCAAGGCCGCTATCGCGCCGCGTTGCGGCCGGGTCCGCCGATCTCGGCAAAGCGGGTCCGCGTCCCGCGCGAGGGCTGAAAGCCCTGCTTGTCCGCAAACCCGCTCCGCTCGATCCGGATGCCCCGGACCCTGAAGCGCCCGTCTTTCCGCCGGTTTTTTCGATCGCACCCGAAGGGAGGACCGGCAGGAGCCGGCCCAAGCCTTCAGGGAGAAACTGAAGGAAAGGATGTTTTCATGACCAAGACCGCTCGCGCTCCCCGCCAGTCCGCCAAGGTCGTCCAGCTCCGCAAGGGCACCACCCTCGAAATGGTCCGCCTCGCCTGCCCCGACGCTACCCAGGCCACCCGCATCTCCGAGAGCTTCGGCCTTCCCGTCCTCGATAGCGACGGCATCCGCGATCTCCATGAGCGCCTGATCGTCGAGACGGCCACGAGCCTCAGCGAAGGCCTCGGCGAGCGCGCGATGCAGATCCATCTGCAGCGCATCGTCGGCGCCTATGTCGGCTCGGCCCACGGCGCGGGCCAGTTCTACAGCCGCGCAGTGACGGAAGCCCGTGACGCCACGGCGAAGGCCGCCAACGACGCTCGCGACGAGGACCTCGATGGTCCGGTTGGTTTCGACGGCGCCGCGCAGCGCAAGCGCGAATTCGCCGCCGACATGGCCCTTCAGTCACACGCACTCCGCATGGCAGCCGAAGGCGCGATCGCAGCTTATGAGCAGGTCGTCGGCGAGCGCTGGAAGCCTTTCGAGCGTCCGATCGAGAATCCGGGCAACGCCGTTGATCGCAAGGCGGCCGCGCTCCAGATGGAAGCTCTTGGCTGAGTCGCATCGGGCGAGGCTTCGGCCTCGCCCCCTTTCCATCCCTTAATAATCTCAGGGCCGGTCCCGCTTGGTCCGGCCCTTTGTCATGTCACGGCTGGCACCGCCGTGCGGCGAGCGAACCTGCGAACGCCCGGACTGCGATGCTCGAAAACAGCAGTGGGAAGGAAAGGACAAGGAAGAGCGGGGGCGCGCGCCCATCGCGGCCCGTACCCGGCCGTCGGTCCTGCCGGGGCCGGTGGCCGGCGCAACGGCTTCGCCGCCCTCCACTTCGTTTCGGCCTAGGGGTGCGCCGTCCCCCTGAATTCCCCGGCTTCGGCCCCCGTGACGGGCCGCGATGGGCGCGGCCTCTGAAACGGAGGTTCACAAATGAGCAGGAAGAAAGAACAAAGCCGCACTGACGTGTATGCGCGGATCACCGCCGAGATCATCGCGGCAATCGAGCAAGGTACAGGCGAGTGGCGTGCGCCGTGGTTCCACAACGGGACGAGTCTTGCCCGCCCCACCAACGTCGCTTCCGGCAAGCGCTACCGGGGCATAAACACGGTGGCGCTCTGGGTCGCAGCCACGGCCAGCAATTACAGCGATGGACTGTGGGGCACCTATCGGCAATGGCAGGACACTGGCGCGCAGGTGCGCAAGGGCGAACGCGCTACCACTGTTGTGCTGTGGAAGCAGGTCGTTCCGTCCGAGCCGGCTAATGATGATGACGATGATAATGGCGGCCACCGGCGGATGTTTGCCCGGGCATTCTCGGTGTTCAACGTCGCTCAGGTGGACGGATACGAGCGCCCGCCGACCAACGTCCTGCCAGAGAGCGAGCGCCTGGCGCATGCGGAGGCTTTCATCGCCAACCTCGGGATCAAGACCGTGTTTGGCGGACCGGAGGCTTACTACCTCCCGTCATCGGACACGGTATTCATGCCGGACTTCGCCTCCTTTCGCGATGCCGCGTCATTCTATGCTGTCTGGCTGCATGAGGACGGCCATGCCTCAGGGGCAAAGCACCGGCTTGACCGCGATCTCTCGGGTCGCTTCGGCTCGGCTGCCTATGCCGCCGAGGAATGTTGCGTGGAGATTCTCAGCGGGCTTGTCCTCGCCGATCTGGGCATCGCCCACCACCCGCGTGCCGATCACGCAGCGTATATTGCCTCGTGGCTTGACGTGCTAAAGGGCGACCCTCGTGCGATCTTCACTGCCGCAAGCAAGGCGCAGCAAGCCGCCGACTGGATGCACGCGCAGCAGCCCGTATCCGCTGAAGGGCTTCAGGTTTTATCCACCATTGCCGACGAGCCGGATGCGGGCCAGCCTGTTTCTCCTACCCTCGCTGGCGCGTTGTGACAGGCGCGGAACATGCTGGGCGAGGGGTGGGCGTCGTGTCCTCCCCGATCACCTATGCGCGATTTTCCTCCACGCGATCGTGCATTCCACCATGCTTGTGGTGCTCGTTGCGCATGGCGTCTTTGTAGTTCGCAAGCCACGTTCGAAAAGACAGGAGGCCCCGCCTCGCGGCGGAGCCCTCTCGCGGATGCCATTCCAGATTGCGTCATGGCAGATCGCTGGCGATGACGCCTCCGAAGTTGATCGGCGGCACGGATCAGGTGCGGCGGAAGTTGCATCCCGCACGACAAGCGTCTCGGCAGGCTCGTTGGGCTCTTGCGGCAGCGACCACGATAGATGCGCCGAGATTGCTGACAGCGTCGATCCCCTCCGCGGGGAATGCGCGGCGCCAAAATGGCTTGGGTTGAGGAAAATGCGTCTCGTTGCCTGTGCTCCTTGCCTCGAGATCCGAACGGCCAGCGGCGCCTGTCGTCATTCCACGTGTTTTCGAAGGCGGGCACGCCCATCTGCGTCCTCGATAGAGGCTGGTCTGACCGAAGGCCGATCCCGCTACGCGTGCTCTCGATCTTGTCCCCGCAACGTCCGTCCTCGACTTTCTTCCCCTGGCGCTGCGCGCCATTCCTCGCGGTCCAAGAAAGTCGCTCCCGGCCGCCCTCCACTTCGTTTCAGCCCTTCGGGTGCAGGTCGATCGCCTCCGGTCTCACGACCGCCATCGAGGTCGCGATAGGCGCGGCCCGAGAAAACAAAGGGAATGAGATAATGGCTACCATCGGCACCTTCACCTCCACGGGCAACGGATTTACTGGGACGATCAAGACGCTCAACCTCAACGTCAAGGCCAAGCTGGTCCGCGTCGAGAACCCCTCCGAGAAGGGACCGCACTTCCGCATCTTCGCGGCGGCAAATTGCGAACTAGGCGCTGCTTGGCAGAAGGTCTCCAACGAGGGCCGCGACTACCTCTCGGTCAAGCTGGACGACCCGAGCTTCCCCGCTCCGATCTACGCCACCCTGATCGAGGTGGAAGGCGAGGAAGGCCTGCAGCTGATCTGGTCCCGGCCGAACCGGGACTGAGGCTTCCGCCAGAGGGCTCCGCCGCGAGGCGGGGCCTTCTTCCTTTCGATCGGAGACACGCTCATGACCGTCGACACCATCGAGGAATTGCGCGCCGAGCTGCGGGACTGCCTGTTCACGCCCGCGGAGCGCAAGGCGCTCGAAGCCGAACTGGCCGACCTCATCCGCCAGCGCGACGAAGCTCTCGCCGCCGAGGAGGAGGGGGCGTAAGCCCCCCTCCTCAAGCGACCTACGGCGCGACCGTGCAACGGCACAGCTCATCCGTTGAGGACGTCCTTGATGGCTTTGGCTGGCGTGAAAGTCAGCTTCTTGGAAGCTGCGATCGCGATCGTAGCGCCTGTCGACGGATTACGGCCCTCGCGGGCAGGCGAGTCCTTGACCTTGAATTTTCCGAAGCCGGCGATACTCGTCTCGGCCCCGCTCGCGGCTG
The DNA here is from genome assembly GCF_030160715.1 of Bradyrhizobium iriomotense. GTDB lineage: Bacteria > Pseudomonadota > Alphaproteobacteria > Rhizobiales > Xanthobacteraceae > Bradyrhizobium > Bradyrhizobium iriomotense. Next base: position 72,108 of record NZ_BSOW01000015.1, on the reverse strand, counting down.
CATCGGCGATCGCCTTGAATACGCCGTCGACGATGGCTTTCGCCTGTGTCTTTGTCAGGCTGTTCTCGGCGGCGATCTTGTCAGCGATTTCATTCGCGGTGGTCATGGAACAGGCTCCATCTTGCTGTGCTTTTCCTCCGTCTGACATGAAGAGCGCCGGACGGGTAGGGCCGATATCACAGCCTGAGCCACAATCCCCGGAAAACTGACGAACGATCAGACCTTCTCTTCCACGGCCCCATATCCACGTTTGCGCTTTGCGCGCTCCAATCGTCCGAATGCGTCGCCCGCTTCATCGCTGCCGTCAAAGGTCTGCACCATCGTCTGACCATTGGTGCCGATCCGGCCCCAGTTGCGGATCAGCGAGACCCCGCCGAACAAGGTCGGCTCGATCGAAAGCAAGTAGAACCGCCGCATGTTGCGAGTGGCGTCGATGCGGCGAAGATGAAGCGGCGCTGAGTTGAAGTTCGGCATGCCTAGATTCTCGCTTGCTGCGGAAACGAGGTCCAATGCTTTCTATGAATCGATCAGGGGCCGAACGATTCATTTTTTCGATACATCTCATTGCGTGGGCGCTGGTTTCGATAGCGCCCGGTGCTACGTTTCCGCGCATAAACCAGGTTACGCGCCCCCGGCAGATCATATAGTTGCTGCGCCGTGGCACAATTTGTGCGATGGGCGCAATCTGCGCTCAGTGACGCTGCGCAATCTGCAGAAGGTTGCCACAGGTATCGTCGAACACCGCTGTCGTCACGGGGCCCATTTCGACTGGCGGCTGGGTAAATCTGACGCCCAGCTTGGTCAGCCGGTCGTGCTCACTTCGAATATCCTCAACCCCAAAGGACGTGCAGGGAATTCCATCAGCAACGAGCGCTGACTTGTATGGTTTCGCAGCCGGATGTTGATCGGGCTCTAGAAGTAGCTCCACGCCATCAAGTTGCTCAGGGGAGACGAGGGTAAGCCAGCGGTGCCCACCCATCGGAATATCATGCTTCAACCGGAAGCCAAGGACGTCGCGATAAAACCGCAATGCCCTTTCTTGGTCATCGACTAGAATGCTGGTCAGCACGATCTTCACGGGCATTGTCTCCAGTTGTACGTCTTCCCCTCGCGAGAGGTCCAAGCCACACTTTCCACGCGTTCCGGAGGGGAACGCGAATAAGAAAGTGGTGTTTGCTTCGCCATTGCCATTCGGTCCGAAGAAGACCCGCGTCCTCAAGCACCGATAGATGCCTCGAAAGTCCCTGCCGGGAGAGGTTCGACTGCTCCCAAGTAAGGAGTCGAACATGGAGCTCGAACAGCGTCTGTCCGTCGCGCTCGGCAAGCTCATCGAGCAAGCGGCGCCTCGTGATATCCGACAGCGCGTGGAACAACCGGTCGAGATCCATTTGTGCTGCTTACACCGCTACATCTCGTCATGCAACAACCTTGTTGCGTGATGGCTGATGCCGTTCAAATCAGCGACGGGAGGGAGCGGGAACAGTAGCTGCGCATAATGCAAAGGAGCGCCGCGGTGCCTGTCTCGCACGGGGTTTTAGGCGATCTCCTACGCATTATTGTCTTCCGCTATGAGCGGACAATCAGGCAAGCACTCTAAGCAAGGCTCGGAGCGCTCGGCGACGATCGCGCATTTGATGGTCTCGAAGTGGTTGCCGTTGATGCGAACGTTGTTCGGAGTTCTGCCCCGACGGCTCGATCGCGATCGCCCTGTGCGAGCCGAACGGCTTGCTCGACACCAGCACCGACCAGTAGCGTACCGCCGTCGGCATTGCGTTCCAAGAACTTTGCGGTTGGGCCGGCGCGAGCACCGGGCCGGCGGACGGTGTGGCAGGGTTCAATCCCATTCCAGAGCCCCTTTCTTTGCGCCGCTACATCGTGCAGAGCGAGCGGAAGCTCATCCGCATCATCGTCGTCGTACCAAACTGCAGCTGGCAATTCGCAATCCGCCCGTGTAGCCGATCAGCATCATATCCTTTGTCGTCCGAATAGGTGCCGTATCGGTCCGACGCATTCGAGGAGTGCAGGAGGGGCTGCGCTCAAAAGTACGGGTCGGCGGTCAATCGCTGGGATATCCACCAGATGTTTCCCGAAGGATCGCGCACGCCGCCCTGCCTGTCGCCGTAGGGCATGTCCTCGACGTCCATTATCTTTTCGGCACCGGCCTGTTCAGCCGTCAACATCGTGGTCTTGGCGTCGGCGACATACAGGTAAAGCGCGGCTCGGCTCGCAGGAAACTGCTCGGAAGCCTCGCTCACCATGATCGTCGTCGTACCAAACTGCAGCTGGCAATTCGCAATCCGCCCGTTCGGAGCGGTGCTACGCCCAACCTCGCGAGCGCCGAACGCGGCTTCGAGAAAGCGCACATATTCCTCCGCGCCTTCGGCGAAGATGTATGGCGTCACCACGGCGAAGCCTTTGGGCACGTGCATCACGTCTCTCCAACTGACGCTAGCATTCTGGCCGCGTCAGCGTTCGGCTTCAACCCTTTGATTGAGTTTGAGGCTTGGGAACTTCTGAGCAAATTCCGGGTCGAGGTTGGCGGGCTGCGAGCGCACGCAGTCTTTCCGTCTGTCGTTCCTCACGAAAGAAGATTGGACAAATGTCGAGAATGATGAGCAGGGGATGTATTCATAAACGGCAGCTTGTGAGAAAGCTTTCGTGCCGTCATAATTCCGTAATCTATCGGTACCTGGGGTTTTCGCGGGCTGCGACCTCGTCCAGGATTGCGGATGCGTGAGTGAGGATTGGGTTATGATGGCAAGCACGCAGCAGAAGCCAGACAAACGCGACCGGTTTTTGGAAGCTGCCATGAATGAAATGATCAAATTCGAGCGGAAGGAAAGCGAATTCCGCAGGAAAGATCGCGAAGAGCGGGCGGCGGAGCTTCGGCTTCCTTTGGACAAGCTCGACGTACACTGAGAAGCGCCACTCAATAGCTGCCACAGAGGATTTTCAGCCCGATCGTGCAATCGCCACCCATCGTGAAGGTGCTTGGACAAATGCATCATCTTCACGGCCTCAGCGAGGCTCAGCAGATCGCGGATTGGATGGACGCGCAGAAGGGCAATCTCGATCAACATGAAGCGGGACGAGCCATGTAGGCGCGCCATCGCCTGGCGTCATCCGTGCTCGAGCTCAATGTCGCTGGTTGTGCGACCAGAACCGGGGGCGCCGCATCGGACGCGACCCTGCTCCGGACTCGCGCAGCTCGTCGCTCACGTTCTGATCAAAGTCTTGCTCAAGGCTGCCCTCTACATCCGCACGCGCGGTCTTGATCAAGTTTCTAACCTCGAGGGCCGTGTTGGCGATCGTCCATCCTTGCAAGCCGGACGTTTGCCGTACCTCCTCATCGCTTGCGGCGAGGATTTCCTCGCTCAGTGCCTCGAGCAGGCGGGCCAGATCGAGACTTGGGTGCCAGCGTGTTATCACTTGTTCCAGTTCCGTTGATCGCGCAGCAGAGCGCGTCGTATCCGCCGTCGCGTCGTTTCGTAGTCGAGTTCGGATAAGCCGTTGACCTTGCAGATCTCTCTGGCGGCCAGGCCGTCGGCCATGCCCGCAATGATCTTCAACGCCGACGGATCGGCTTCGAACAGCCGATAGACATTTGCCAGCGCCTGTGCGGCGGCCAGGACCCGTTCCGGATCTGGCACCCCATCGGCCTCGTCGTCGAGCCAGCTTTGCTGGTGCGGATCATCGCGGCTCACAAGCAGCCTTTGCTCGAGTCGCGCACGCCGCCAATGGTCGCTGCAGATGCTGCGCATGACGCCCGACAGGAACGCCAGAATGGGCACGTCGGGCGGCCAGGGGCGCGAGCCATCGAGGACGCGGGCGATCGCCTCGTGGAGGATGTCGCTCCAGCCGAGTCCTCCTGGCAGGCCGCGGCTCCCCAGCCGTGCCAGAGCCTTTAGCCGCACGAGCTCGAGATCCGACAAGGCATCGATGGCGGACGCGACGTCGACCGCGCGGGCAACCGCGTCATCAGGCCTGGGAGTTATCGTCAATCGTTCCATGGTCACATTACTATGCGTTTCACGGAGCCCAGTGCGGACATCAGATGAAAAATTTTTTGACGTGTCCGTGCGCGCGGATCTGAGGCGCATCGTCTGTATCACAACAGGAGAGCCTTCATGGACGGCACGTTGGCAGCGGCGCGCCGCTGGTATGCCGAAGACCTGAGATACAAAGTCCCGGTCCTGCGTAACCCGCAGCTGATCGACGCATTTGCGTCTGTTTCACGGGAGCAATTCGTCGGCCCTGGACCGTGGCGCATCATCTCGGATCCATACAGCGACGCATTCCTGACCCCCGATACCGACCTGCGCTGGCTCTATCATGACGTCCTCGTGACGATCGATGCGAGCCGCAACCTCAACAATGGGATGCCCAGCTTCTGGGCCCGCAACTTCGAGCATCTCGACATCGCGCGCGGCGACCGCGTGCTCCAGGTCGGCGCCGGGACCGGATATTATTCCGCCGTGTTGGCTGAGATCGTCGGATCTGCCGGTCGTGTAACGGCAGTTGAAACCGACCCAATGCTGGCCTCGCAGACCCGAGCGAATCTCGTGAACTGGCCGCAGGTGGACGTCGTCTCAGGCGACGGCCGGACGGTGGACGTAGGTGAACTTGACGTCGTCATCGTATTCGCCGGATCTACCCACCCTTCTCGCCTCTGGCTCGAACGTCTTGTCGAAGGCGGCCGACTTCTGATGCCGCTAACCGACGAATCGTGGAGGGGCTTTCTTCTCCGTGCGATCCGACGTCAAAACCGGTTCGAAGCCTCTTCGATCGGCGTCGTCTCTATCTATCCTTGCATGGGTGGACGGGACGAGGAGGCAGGAAAACGTCTGCGTGCGGCGCTCGAGGGCCTGCCGCCTGGCAAGGTTCCGATTTGCGCGCTGCACGTCGGTGATTCCAGTTCTGACGATGCAGAAAAAGTCTGGTTTCAGGGACCTGGATTTTGGCTCGAGCGCGATCCTGTCGGCGAGAATGCCGTCGCTCAGACCTGACCGAATGAAAGTTTTTGGTCGTAGAAGACTGTCTCAGTTGAGCATTATCCAAGAGACTCAGTGTAACGAGCGGTTTTTCCCTATGAATGGCGTCTGAGACGGGCCCACTGTTCAGATGCCGCGCCCAACGAATGATGACGTGCCTGATTTTGCAGCCTCTCCACGCGAAAAACCCCGGCACGAAAGCCGGGGCTCGCGATGCCACGGCGTACATCCGGCCGCGACGATCGGGTGCCAGTTAGCATAAGGTTCTTGAATAAAATGTGACCTTCGCGGCGTCCGTACTGGAACGTCGCGCGGATCATCCGCCGCCAGCCGTCGATCGTAACGGGTCGGTCTTGCGAGGCAGGCTAAAAATCCTACGGTGTCGCCTCGTCTCGCAATGAACTGTCGTTCGTTGCGCGAGAGGCAGGCACTTCTATCTATCGGGCCAAACAAGACTCGGTGAAAGGTGAACGAAGATGCGACGGCTGTCCTAATGAAGACCTGGGATATCGCCTCGCAGAAGGTGTTTATAGCCCTGCTCGCTCATCCATTTGGCGCGAGCAAGATGACTGTCATAGACCTGTCGCGCGCGGTGCGGTTCGCAAGCGGGATCGATGCGAAGGACAATCCGACTGACCTCGCGCCAGTCTGCACCCTCATTATTGGCGTCCAACAGGCGCCAATAAGTGACAAGATGCGCGAAGTCATAGGGCGTCACGACCGAATCGGCAGGAGCCAGATCCGCTACATTGGATTCGAGCGGTGCTTTCTGCATGGCAGTTCCTGAGCTGAAGCTGCATCGTCACCAGCCTCGGATACCTATCATTTGGGCAGGAAGTTGCGGCGTGTCTAGTCCCAGATTTGACATCAGGTGATACTCTATGAGTATCACCTACTTATGTTGCCTCCGAATAGCGATCGCGCGTCGCTCCAGCCGCAGCGACGTCTGTTCAGCCGAGCTTCAGCGTCGGCGGCTCCGACGAGGACGCGCGTCCGGCGTAGGAGATCAAGCTTCCAGCTCCAGCAAGTCCAGTTGGATGCGGGATCCATCATGCTTGGCGTTGACCTAGCCAAGTCGCAGCAGGCCCGTTCGTGGAACTAGGGCCTAGTCCAGCGCCGACCTAATATGCTTTGGTGCGTAGGATAGAAATGAGATGCGTGGTGCTTCAATGTACATGGTCATTCGCAAGTACGCCAAGGTTCGTTCGGTTGCGGATGCCGCCCGCCGCGCGAAAAGCGGCATCGGTCAGATCCTAAGGGAATCGCGTGGATTCAGATCGTACTATGTCCTGGACGGAGGTGAAGGCGTCGGCGTCGCTGTGATGATATTCGAGGATCGCGAAAGCGCCATTGAAGCGAACAAAAAGGTCTTGGAGTTCGTTCAAGCGAGTCTGCATGATCTCCATCTTGGAGATCCCGAAATCGTCGCCGGCGAGATATTGGTGAATATCCAATCCGATCAGTAGCGCGCCCCTTTCCATGGAGCAGACGCCAGGCGCGGAACGATAAGCTCCGTACTGACAGCCCTTGTTGAAAAACACACGATCAGTTTGGCCGCGGCTCGAATCCTCTGCCTCGCGGGCGCGGGCAAGCGAGCGATTGAGGCCGCGCCGTTCGTCGTGCCGATCATTGGCTTTCCGGGAGAGACAACAGGGAGCGGCCGGATATGTCATTCGGATTCTGGCTCTTCCATCATGCAGCGGAAGGGCCCCAGGGGCGAGCTTGAGGCAAGGGCTTAGCCCTCGGCAAAAGGGGAATGGTCGATTTGTCTGCGTCTCCGCCACGTCCGGCGCGACGTCGATTGCCCCACGTGCCGGACACTATCGCAATCTTCGACTTCCGCCCAACGGCAGAAGTTGCTGTCTGCAAGACCTCCACTCTGACACCGGTACGAGCTAGTCGGGCTGTTCAATCGGACGCACACGGGTGGGCAGGGCTGGAGGCACCCACGGCACGGACAAAGTCTAGCAAGAAAGTCCGCTCGTCGCGCGCTAACCACCGTCCCGAAGCAAGCACTCCGGCACCCAAGAGGATAAACGCAATCGGAATGACGAGACCTGCCCAGATGCTGCCGTCTGCCTTTGCTGGATCAGATATGAGCCTGAACAACGATCGCATGAAAATCGTGCTGCCGCCGAGCACAGCACCAGCGAACCAAACGGCCAGAAACGCGGTGACCAAGGGATGCATTGAGAAACTACAGCGGAGCAGCGTTTGGTTCTCGTGATCGCTCAATTCCGCCGAGAGATAGGTTTGGAACGAATTGCGGTACCAGATCCTCTTTCGGGCGATGAGCCGCGTGCCGCGAATTCGCCCGACGACTGGCCGCGTACCAAAGATTGATCTGTCCATCGTTGCCGCGAGTCGCCGACAAAGTTCTTCGATTGAACACGGCAGCATTAGTTCGGTCGTACTCTTAGCGAGCATACGACGATCCTTAACTTCCGGCGTGGTCGATGCCTGCACCTACCGCGCAGGAGTGGCGCCGACAAGTTTGTATCACTCGGGCGTAGTATCCCAGTTAACGAGGAATGAACCGTGCAGGTGGCGCGCTCTGTCTGCTTGCGATTTGGGTCAATCGCGTCGATTTGGCCGCGTCTCCGCCATATCCGGTCTGGTCTCGACTGCTGACGTGCAGGACCGGATGGCGATCATTGCCTTCGGCCATTATCGGACATTTCATGATAGCTGAGGACGTCGTAGGCTTACTACCGCTTTGGGTGGCACAATTTCGTCATCACTTACATACGGAGCAACCGACCGCTAAAGGGTTAGAACATGCGATGGCTTCACTGGAACCCAACCCGCGCTGACATTCTGGGCATCCTATTCGCTCTGGTTTTGGTGTACCTCTGCGCTTTCATTGCCGTACGGTTTCCGCTCTTTCGTCAGCCGACCGGCTTTGGCCCCGATTGGGATTGCCATCGCATGCCCAAAGGCGATCCAGTCTGCACCAAGAGGCTGGACCGCTAAAAAATCCTCGGAACATCGGCAGGCATTATCCGTCGCCCTCGCGATCCTGTGCACAGAATTGACCGCTATGGGTTACGAAAGTTGCTTCCGGTCTATCCCGATGACCCGACCTGAACTTCAGCGTCGCAGTCGGCCGGAACGGGCCAACAAAACAAGAGACATCGGCACGCTTGGTTTTTTCAGACGCCAGAAAACGCCCAAACTCCGCGTTATCGCTCGAAGTTAGCTCTGCCGGGAAACCAATTGGAAACCATCTCCCGAGCAGGCTTGCTCGAATAGAGCAATGCGCGTGCTATGACCAGGGTGGTCAATTCCCCGAACCTAAGAGTAACGTTGGTCAGAGCGATTGAGATCACGTTTCCGGAGAGTTCGGGACTCGACCGGGTCCGCAATTTCGCGGAGGAGTTAAGCTTGCCTCTTGGTTTGGGTAGCCTATACCGATGGAACAGGCCGATACCGCGACGACCACAGTCATGTCGCACATTCCCAACGGAAGCTCGGACGGTATCGGCAACTTATCGAACGAATGCTGGTCAAGCATCAGAGAAAGCTACACGTGGCCTAATTCGCCGGATTGACCTGCCGATGACAACGCTGCGCATCTACGACCCTCGCAATCAAGCACTTGCGTTTGACCTGCGTGACCTGATCGATATCCTTGCTCCTCGCTCACTCGAAGCTAGTTGGACGGTCGCGCCCGTTAGGATCAACCATCCGGACCATAGCTTTTCTATCGATTAATTCATGATGACCGGCTCAGGTGAACCGGGGCAGGACCAACTGGAGCAACTGGCCGCCGGTGGTTTCCCAACCAACGGCACCGTCCTTTTGGGGGCCGCTCGCGAGGCGTGGCAGGTTATTTGGGGGCGGTTCACCGCCACTCTTCCAGGCCAAAGCGACGCATGGGTCATCATACGCGCGATAGACAGCACCTTCTACGAGGTTACGTCATCGGACGAAGCTGTACTCAATATCATTCGCTCGACTTACAAGGATGTCAGGGTTACACCCGGTCCCGTCACTTCAGCTCCAATTGAGCGCATCTAAGGCGGCAGAAGGCGTCGCAGTCAGTACGTCTGACCCAATTTGTCCGAGGACATCATGTTGAGCTTCCAAATCAAGAATGAGAACCGGACGATTGAGATCAGCTGCGATAACGCAGGCATTTCGCAGCTCGTTGAAGTCTTAACGAGATTGCGTGGCTCCGGTAATCACGTCCATCTTTTGACTCCATCCTGCGGCGGCAGCCAATTGAGCGAAAAGACGCCTTACGGCGAAAACGCAATCGGGGAAGTCATCATTTCTCATGGTGGGGACTAACACAGGTTGTATGCTAAAGCTCCTTCGTTCGGCATCGCCGTTCCAGTCGCCCCCGGTAGCTGCTCTGCCTCTTTCGGCTGACTCAGCGCTGTGATCGTGGTCATTCGAGCGTCCCTTTTTTGGCGCCAGACCACGTGGAAATGGAACAGGAATTGCGAGCGACTGTCGAGCGGACGATTTCCGCACACGTTTGCCGATGCCTACAAGCTCTCCACTGGTAGCGTCTCGACAGTTGTGAAGGGGGCGAATTGGACCTTTGTCGTTCGTGACCGGCGAGAAGATCAGGCGTTCATTTGCCTGTATCGAAGCTGGGGGCGCTCTGCTGCCGACGTCGCCGACGAAATGGCTGTGCTCCGGGCCGTCGAGGGTACGCCCGCACTTGAGGTCTCTCGACCTCTGATCGATCGTGAAGGGCAGTCATTCTCCACGTTCGAATTGCCTGATGGCAGCGAGCGCCTTCTTGGGGTGTAGCTCCGGCCGCGGGGCGCGAGCCGGCAGATTGGCATCGCGCCGGTGTCGACCTTTCGCGTTTGCATCGGCAGACTCGTCTCGCGAATCTCGCCCCGAAGAGGGAACTTTTGAGCGACGATAGGCGCAAGGATACCCTCGCGATGATCGCCGAGAAATCTCAACTTGTTGGCGACCAAATCAGCAAATCACTGGAGCTGCTCGTAGGCCTGGGCCCGCACAAGGCAATTGGCCCGGTAGGGCTTTGTCATGGCGATGTCAGGCCGATGAACATGCGAATTCAGGACGACCGCGTCACGTTTTTCGACTTCGATGATTGTGGGCGCGGCCCTCATTGGCTCGACCTGGCGGCCATGGTTCTATTGTTGGAATTTATGAACGCTGGGGATGTCGGTCCGTTGTGGAGCCTTTCCTGGCTGGATATGGTGTGGTCGAAAGTGAGGCGTTCGTCCATTCTGAGCGCTGGATGGTGGCTGAACTCCAGCTGCGCACTATGCGATTCTTATTCGACTATTGCGAGCTGGACACTGCGTTGTGGGATATCGTTCTGGGCCGAGCGGAGACAACCGTGCGCAAGGCGGCCTACGGCGAGCTCAAGCGCATTCGCCTCCTGATGCAAGGACTTGCGGAGTTCCGACAATAATCGGCCTACTCGTGAGCCGACCCCAGCGCGACTTTCGGAATATAGCCTAACTGCTGTTCCAGGGCAGCCAAAGTGAGACGGGCGGACTCCAATTTCGCAGTCGCCTCGACCATGGCGCTCCACGTTTTGTCCGACCGCGAAGCCGCTGCCGCGGCAATCTCGAAGAGCCTGTCGTTGAGATGCGGCGCCGCTTCGTCTCGGATGGCACGACTCAAATCAACGAGCGTGCTCGTTAGCGCTCGATGCGCGCAAGCGTCCTCTCGTTCCAGGTGTTCCACCAGTGCGAGGGCCTTGCGATAGTGTCGTATCGCTTCAACGGTTCTGCTTTCGAGACCGGTATTATCCCTCATCTGGTTCTCCTCGCTAATCTCTGAGCCCAGCTTGAACTAGTACCCACTTTTCTTAGATCGTGAGTCGTGATTCAAGGCCGGGATGATACCCGAAGCAAGAGAAGTCCACCTTTCGAGGAAAGATCGCAAGGTGCTTGAAGCCTGTTGCCGCTCACCGGTGACATTGCAGCGCGATTTGAAGCGGGCACAGATAGTTCTGTTGGCGGCGGATGGGCGCAGCACCCGGTCGATCGCCAAGGAAGTTGGGGTCCAGCCGCGGATTGTCAGCCTTTGGCGGCATCGCTATGCCGACCATGGCCTTGAAGGGCTGCAAGACAAGCCGCGGCCCGGCAAGCAGCCGATCTATACGAAGACGACCGACAAGCGGATTCTGAAGCTGCTGGATAAGCCGTCCCCGCAAGGGTTTGCGCGCTGGACCGGCCCTCTGCTGGCTGAGGCGCTGGGCGATGTCGACGTCCAATATGTCTGGCGGTTCCTGCGCAACCACAAGATTGATCTTGCGGCTCGCAAGTCCTGGTGTGAGAGCAACGACCCGAACTTTACGGCCAAAGCCGCCAATGTTGTTGGTCTTTACGTTGCCCCGCCGGCGAAGGCCATTGTGCTGTGCGTAGACGAGAAGCCCTCGATCCAGGCTCTGGAGCGAGCGCAGGGTTATCTGAAGTTGCCCAACGGTCGCGCCTTGACCGGCCAGAGCCACGATTACAAGCGGCATGGCACCACAACATTGTTTGCGGCGCTCGAAGTCGCCACCGGAAAGATCATCGCCACGCATTCGAAACGCCGTCGCCGCGTCGAATTTCTCGATTTCATGAACAGCCTCACCGCGGCCTTTCCGGGTCGAAAGCTTCACGTCATCCTCGACAACCTCAACACCCATAAGAAGAACGAGGACTGGCTCAAAGCCCATCCCAATGTGCAATTTCATTTCACGCCGACGAGTGCGTCCTGGCTCAACCAGGTCGAGGTATGGTTCTCAATCTTGCAGGGGCAGTCGCTCAGCGGCACCTCCTTCACGAGCCTCAAGCAGCTTCAGGAACACATCGATGCCTACGTCAACGCATACAACGACAGAGCCGAGCCCTTCGTCTGGACCAAGAAAAAGGTCCGTCAACGCCGCTTCAAAGGCCGCCGTATCACTCAGTTATGATTCCGGGTACTAGCAAAGATTAAGCGGCTTGCAGGTTGTGGGAGCGAAGCCATCCAGAAATCATCCGCCTGGACATTAGGACTTGGCTCCGGCCTTGGCGGTAGTCCCACACGTTGCATTTGACCCTTTGATCTCGTGCGATCTTACGGCAGCCATCTTCGCGCGTCCAATGTCCCCTCCTTCCATCAACAAGGGATTGGGCGAGCCCCTTCGGGGACCGCTCTACTCGCGCCGCCGGGAGCGGCACTCCCCGAGCCCGCCAGCGTTCTCCGCGCATTCGCGTGACGATCCTCTCGCGGCTCATCGGCGATTTCACGACCATCAGCTGGCCAGCTTCTTTCCGGTAGAATCCGTTCTCGCCGACGCTCGCCCGCATGCAGGTCGCATGGTCCCCGGCGTAGCCCAATTTAGCTCTCCCAATTCAGCTCGCGTTCTGGCATTTTCGGCCTGATCAGAGGATTACAATGCCAAACAGAATTCCGCTCGACCCCAAACTGCCGAAGGCCTTCGACGCGACGGCGAACGACGCACGAAGCAAGGCGCAGCTCGATCAATGGTGGGATCGTCCGTATGGTGTCACGTTGCCGGATGGCCGGATAGAGGTGCGGTGCCTGAATGGCGGGGCGTGGGACCGTTCGACCCATCTTGGCATCGCCGATGACTACGACGCGGCCTGCGCGTTGGCCGAGGCCAAACAAGCGGAGTGGCTCAAGTTCCGGGAGCGCCCCTGCGTCCAGTTCGACGCAGATCAGGTCTTGGTGGTCCGGCAGGCCCAGCGGCCGGACGAGGCGCCGCAGCAACTGGCGACGTTCGCTACGGCCGACGCGGCAACTGACTACTTGCGCGTCAACTTCCCGGATGCGTAGTCCGATGTTCGGACATCGGCATGGGAGCGGGATGTCGTTCTCGACCTGGCTTTGTCTCGCTCGGCTCGGAGAGTCCACCGTCTAGGAATTGATCTCGCAGCGATAGGAGTGTTTGGGCGAGCCCCTTTCGGGGACGGCTTTACTCGCGCCGGGAACGGCACTCCCGGAGCCCGCAGGCGTTCTCCGCGCATTCGCGTGACGATCCTCTCGCGGCTCATCGGCGATTTCACGATCATCAGCTCTGGCTACCTGCTTCTCTCCGGTAGAACCTGTTCTCGCCGACGCACGCCCGCATGTCGGTGCGCCGGAACCAGATGGCACGTCCGCATCGCAGCGGCGGGTTGCCGGCGGTGAAGATGATCTGCTCATCGGTCCGCATGCGCAGCACCTCATGCGGCAGCATGAGCGGCCGGCGCGCGAGCTGCTTGGACCGCGTCCGGGACGAGCCCGACATTTGCGAGGAGCGGCTCAGCTGATCGACCTCAACCGTCGTGTCACCGCAACGCTTCGAAATGTAGTCCGCCGTCTCGGGATCGTTGATCGCCGAGAAGGAGATCCAGGACGCGCTCTCGAACCACTTGCTGGTGGCATCACGTCCGCCATAGGCCTCGCGCATCTGGCCGATCGACTGGTAGAGCATCAAGAGGGTGATGCCGTATTTGCGCCCGGCATCGCGCGCGGTTTCGAGAATGCGCAAGTAGCCGAGGCGAGCGACCTCATCGAGCAGGAACAGGGTGCGGCCGATCCCTTCGCCATTGCGATTGTAGATGGCGTTGAGCAGCGAGCCGATGATAACGCGGGCGAGGCCGGCATGATTCTCCAGCGTCTTCAGGTCGAGATTGATGAAGACGTCGGTCCGACCCTCCGCGAGCTCGGCCGTCGTGAAGTTTGAGCCGGACACCAGCGCGGCATAGTTGGAATAGGAGAGCCAGTGGGTTTCCTTCACCGCGTTGGCGTAGACGCCGCTGAAGGTCTCCGGCGTCATGGCGATGAAGGGCGCGACATTCTCCTTCACAAATCCGGACTCCGAATTGTCGTAAATCGTCTGAAGCCGCTGGCGCAACTTCGGCTCCGGCTCGGACAGATTGGCGCGGACCTGGCGGAGGTGCTGATCCTTCTTTTCCGTATGACCGGACAGGCAGACATCGGCGATCAGCGCCGTCAGCAGTTGCAATGCCGAGGCACGAAAGAAGTCGTCGCGCGCCGAGCCCTGGCGCGGATTGTCGGTCATGATCCATGACGCGACGGCGGCAATGTCCTCTTCCTTGGTCGCGCCATGCTGGCCGATCCAGTCGAGCACATTGAAGCCGATTTCCGAGGAGCGCGGATCGAGCACGAAGACCTGGCGACCGGCCCCGTGCCGGTGTCCGGTGATCATCGGTGCGACCTCGTTGGACGGGTCGAGAACGACCAATCCGCCGCCCCATTTGAGCGCCGTCGGCACCGTCACGGATGTCGTCTTGAAGCCGCCGGAACCGGCGAACACGATGCCGTGCGACGAGCCGAAGGAGGCATCGAAACAGAGCAAAGGAGACTTGCCGCCGGCGCCCCATGTCTCGGGATCGTCGGCGCGGAAGGATTGGTCGGCGACCGCATCCCGATCGACGCGATAGCGCTCCCCGACCACGATGCCACCTGCCTCCGGGAACAGCCGGGCAGCCTCGGTCATCATCGTCATCCAGTCGGACTCGCCATGGATGGCGCGTCGCCCGCGAATGCGACGCGGCTCAGCGGCCGCGAAGGCGGCATTGCCTCTTATTGCCACACGCAATCCGAACACAGCCACGAGCGCCGCGACCGTCGCTCCGATGACGGTCGAGGGATCGGCATAGGCGAGAAGGCGATCTCCAGCCGGCAGGGCATCGGTGAAGGAATGCAGGCGCGCGATCTCGCGCGAGGCGGCGATCGCGACCACGAGCAGGCCGCCGAACACGACGCTCCAGCCGGCGGAGCGGATCGCCGTCGCGCCGGCGGCCGCGAACAGGAAGACCACGCCGATCGCCGCGGCCATCACGTAGGGCAGGGCGATGCCGATCCGGCCGAGCACCAGGTGCGCCTTCGGGGCTGCCCCGAACCTCGAAAGCCAGGCTTCGATACCGGTCAGCGCAAGACATAAGCCCGCCATCAGCACGGCCGGCACGATCGCGAGCGCGCTTCTATTTGCTCTCATGGCCGAACGCCTTCGCGCCAATCGCTATCAGGCGCTCGCGTTCCGCCTCATTGCCGCGGAGACGGTCGGCGGCATCGAGCAGCAGACCGAGCAGCAGCGCGCGCTTCTCGTAGCGCAGCCCGGCCTTGGCGATCAGGCCGCCGAGCTCGATCTTCTCCCGCGTGTCCTTCTTGCGGGCACTAGTCGCATCGGAGCGGCGCATGCGTTCAGCCCTGGTCAGCCATGTCCGAAGACGCGCCAGGCGGGACGGCCGCGGCCGCCTTCGCGCTTCGGCTCCCGCCTTTGCGAAACCGGCCGGCGATCTCCTCGAACACAGACTGTAGGGCCGCTTCGTCGATCTCGATCTCGCCCATCCCGGCCTTGAGCGCGATGCGGCCAATACGCTCGGCCTCTCGCGTTTCAGCCTGCTTCAGCTGGTCCTGGAGCCTGGCGATTTCGTCCCTGATCTGCCGCGAGGGCTTTTTCATTCCGGAAGACCTTTCCTGTCACTTTCGCGCGAAGCGCTGGATAAGAAAGCCGGGGCGAGCGCGAAGCGCGACCCGGGTAATTAACGGGGTCGGCGAAGCCGACGCTTTGGAAGATCATCCCGCCGTTCCGAAGGAGCGGTTTCCAAGGGCGCAGTAATACGTCGCTGGCGCGACGTCCTGCTTCCCGCCCCGAATGGGCAGGCCGATCCCGACGAACCGCATGTTCGTTCGTCTTAAGGATCGCTTCCGGCCGTGGCCATCACCCATTTCACGCCCCAGCTCATCGGACGCGGCGATGGCCGCAGCGCCGTGCTGGCCGCTGCCTACCGGCATTGCGCGAAGATGGAGTTCGAGGCCGAGGGCCGGACCGTCGACTATTCCAACAAGCGCGGCATGATCCATGAGGAATTCCTGGTCCCGGCCGACGCGCCCGCCTGGCTACGGACATTGATCGCCGATCGCTCTGTTGCCGGCGCGTCGGAGGCCTTCTGGAACAAGGTCGAAGCCTTCGAGAAGCGGGCCGATGCGCAGTTCGCCAAGGAGTTCATCATCGCGCTGCCCGTCGAGCTGACGCTTGAGCAGAACATCGCACTGATGCGCCAGTTCGTGGTCGAGCAGGTGCTGTCGCGCGGGCAGGTCGCGGACTGGGTCTATCATGACGAGCCGGGCAATCCGCATGTCCACCTGATGACGACGCTGCGGCCTCTCACCGAGGACGGATTCGGGCCAAAGCGGGTCACGGTCATCGGAGACGACGGGCAACCGCTGCGCATGAAATCCGGCAAGATCGCCTACCGGCTTTGGGCCGGCGAGAAGCAAGAGTTCCTCGAGCAGCGCAACGGCTGGCTCGACCTGCAGAACCGGCATCTCGCCCTGAACGGCCACGAGATTCGGGTTGATGGGCGGTCCTACGCCGAGCGCGGGATTGACGTCGTGCCGACCACCCATATCGGCGTCGCGGCCAAGGCCATCCAGCGCCGCGCGGAGCGCGAGGGGCGCCATCCGAACCTCGAACGGTTGCGCGTCTTCGACGAGAACCGGGCCGAGACGCTGAGGCGGATCCAGCGCCGTCCGGAGATCGTGCTCGACATGATTTCGCGGGAGAAGAGCGTCTTTGACGAACACGATGTCGGCAAGCTCCTGCATCGCTACGTCGACGATGCCAAAACCTTCCAGCACTTGATGGCGCGGGTGCTGCAAAGCCCGCATGCGCTCCGACTGGAAGGGGAGTCGGTCGACTTCGCCACGGGCGCGCGGGCACCGGCGAAATACACAACGCGCGAACTGATTCGGCTAGAAGCGGAGATGGCGCGGCGCGCGATCCACCTCTCGGGCAGCACGGCTTTCACGGTCAAGGCGCAGGTGGTCGCCGCCGTGTCCGCGCGCCACGCCAACCTCTCGGCCGAGCAGCACGCCTCCATCGCGCATATGGCGTCCGGAGAAAGGATCGCGGCGGTTGTCGGCCGTGCAGGCGCGGGCAAGACCACGATGATGCGGGCCGCGCGGGAGGTGTGGGAGGCCGCCGGTTATCGCGTTGTCGGCGGCACCTTGTCGGGCAAGGCGGCCGAGGGATTGGAGAAAGAGGCGGGCATCGAATCCCGCACGCTGGCCTCCTGGGAATTGCGATGGAAGAGCGGTCGGGACGGCCTCGATGACAGAACGGTTTTTGTCCTGGACGAGGCCGGCATGGTCGCCTCGCGGCAGATGGCGCTGTTCGTCGAAACAGCGTCAAAGTCTGGAGCGAAGCTTGTCCTGGTCGGCGATCCCGAGCAGCTTCAGCCGATCGAAGCAGGCGCAGCGTTTCGCGCGATTGTTGAACGCATCGGCTATGCTGAACTCGAGACGATCTATCGTCAGCGCCAGCAATGGATGCGTGACGCCTCGCTCGACCTTGCCCGTGGCCGGACGGGAGAGGCCCTGTCCGCCTATCGCCATCATGGACGTCTGTTCGGCTCGGAGTTGAAGGCGCATGCGATCGACAATCTCATCGCCGATTGGAACCGCGACTACGACCCGTCCAAGTCGACATTGATCCTGGCGCATCTGCGCCGCGACGTCCGCGCGCTGAACGAAATGGCGCGGGCCAAACTCGTCGAGCGCGGTCTCGTCGAAGAGGGACATGCCTTCCGGACTGAGGACGGCGAGCGCTGGTTTGCGCCCGGCGACCAGATCGTCTTCCTGAAGAACGAGGGCTCGCTCGGCGTGAAGAACGGCATGATCGGCAGGGTCGTGGCCGCCGAGCCTGCGCGCCTCGTCGCCGAGATCGGGGAGGGCGAGGGCCGCCGCCGCGTCGAGGTCGATCAGCGCTTCTATCGCAATATCGACCACGGCTATGCGACGACCGTGCATAAGGCGCAGGGAGCAACGGTCGACCGGGTCAAGGTGCTGGCAACGCTGTCGCTGGACAAGCACCTGACCTATGTCGCGCTGACCCGCCATCGCGAGGATGTGGCGCTCTATTACGGCCGGCGTTCGTTCCAGAAGGCCGGTGGCCTGATCCCCATCCTGTCGCAGCGGCGGGCGAAGGAGACCACGCTCGATTACGAACGCGGCAGCCTCTATCGGGATGCACTCCGCTTCGCCGCAAACCGTGGACTGCATATCGTCAAGGTGGCGCGCACGCTCGTGAACGATCGCCTGCGCTGGACGGTTCGCCAAAAGCAGCGCCTTGCCGAGGTCGGCCATCGGCTGCGTGCGCTCGCCCAAAAACTCGGCCTCGTCGACGGCCGCAAACCCATCATCAGAACCGCACACAAGGAGGCGCAGCCCATGGTCGCAGGCGTAACGACATTCCCCAAATCCCTCATCGATACCGTCGAGGACAGGATCCTCGCCGACCCCGCCATCAAGAAGCAGTGGGAGGATGTGTCGACCCGCTTCCGCCTCGTCTTTGCCGATCCCGAGCGCGCGTTCCGCGCGACGAATTTCGAGGCCATGTTGAAGGATTCCGCTGCGGCAACTTCGACGATCGCCCGTTTCGCCACGAACCCGGAATCGTTCGGGACGCTGCGCGGCAAGACCGGCCTGCTGGCGGGCAAGGCCGACAAGCAGGAGCGCCAGCGCGCGGAGGCCAATGTGCCCGCGCTCCAGCGCGACATCGAGCGATACTTGCGTCTTCGGGCCGAGGCCGAGCACAAGCATGAGGCCGAGGAACGCGAGATCCGGCATCGTGTCGCCATCGACGTCCCCGCTTTGTCGCGCGATGCGCGTCGCGTGCTCGAGCGCATCCGCGACGCGATCGATCGCAATGATCTCCCGAGCGCACTTGAATTCGCGCTCGAGGACAGGATGGTGAAAGCGGAGATCGACGGTTTTAACAAGGCCGTCGCAGAGCGCTTTGGCGATCGCACCTTCCTGTCGAACGCCGCTAAAGAACCCAACGGCCAGCCTTTCGAGAAGGCGGCCGACGGCATGGATCCAGGGCGGCGCGAGCAGCTGAAAGAAGCCTGGCCGGCCCTGCGCGCGGCACAGCAGCTCGCAGCAGGGGAGCGCACCGTTCAGGCCCTCAAACAGGCCGAGGCGCAGCGCCTGACCCAGGGCCAGGGACAGACCCTGAAATGAGCATACGGCGCTTCCCCTTGGTGATCCTGGTGGCGGGTGCCGGCCTCGTCGCCGCCGTGGCAGGCGCCGGTTGGTGCACCGGACTGCGCATCAACATGACGGCGAGCTACCCGCGCGGCCTGTGGCGGATCGAGACGCTGGATCGGGCCGCTGCCGCCGGCGATCTCGTCTTTATCTGTCCGCCTGAGACGGCCGAGTTTGAACGCGCATTCGCGCGCGGTTACATCCGGCGCGGGCTTTGCGCCGGAGGCTTAAGCCCGCTCATCAAGACCGTCGCCGCCGTCAGTGGCCAGCAGATCGATGTGGCTGATCAGGTCTTTATCGACGGCCGTCCGCTCACAGGTTCCGATGTCCGGCACACCGATGCCGCCGGCCGTCCACTCGCCCCGTTTGCCGGCGGCGTCATTCCCGACGGCGACCTCTATCTCCACTCCGATTTCGCAGGCTCCTATGATTCCCGCTACTTCGGTACGATCCCGTCGTCGGGCATTCTCGGCCTCGCCCGGCCAATTCTCACCTTCGGCCCCTAGCGCCTGGCGCGGTGCGGTGATGGCCGTGGCCGCGGCCGGCTTCGGGGCTGCTGCCTGGTGCGGTCACGCGCGCGCCCTGCCGCTCGCCTGCGCCTTCCCAGCGCTGTGGGCGTTTGCGCCGTCGCGGGTGATTGCAGCGGCAGTGAGCGCCGCCTATTTCCTGGCGGCATCGCGCGGGCTGCCGCAGGGCGTCATCAATTTCTACGGCACGGATCTCGGCGTCGGCATCGTCTTGTGGATCGGCGCCGCGGCCGCCTTCGTCCTCGTCCACGCCCCGCTGTGGCAAAGCCGGCCGGGGTGGGAGAGTGCGTTTTGCTTTGGGCTTGCGGCGTTCCTGATGAGCGTTCCTCCGTTCGGGATCGTCGGATGGGCACACCCGATCACCGCGGCCGGCGCTCTCTTTCCCGGATGGGGGTGGTGGGGACTGGGCGCGACCGCGGCAATCCTGCTCACCATGACGACCGGCAAGTGGCCCGTCGCGGCGATCGTTGTGGCCGGTTTCTGGGCCTGGTCGGCCGCGCACTGGATCGCGCCATCGCCACCAGACGGATGGATTGGTCTGGATACCAGGCTTGGCAGCGCGCTCGGCCGGACTCCCGATCTCGATCAATCCCAGACGCTTCTCCAGCGCGTGCGCGAAGCGGGCGCGGCCGGAGCGCGCGTTGTCGTGCTTCCCGAGAGTGCGGCCGGGCTGTGGACGCCGACCACGAGCGGCGTCTGGATGGACGGCCTTCGCGGCTCCGACATCACGGTGATCGCCGGTGCGGCGATCGTCGATCGCGAAGGCTATGACAACGCCATGATGGAGATCAGCGCCGGTCGCGCGCGCCCCCTCTACGGCGAGCGCATGCCGGTCCCGGTCTCGATGTGGCAACCCTGGCTCGCATGGACAGGGCAGGGCGGAGGCGCCAGGGCTACCCTCTTTGCCAACCCCGTCGTCGAGTCCGCCGGCAGACGCGTCGCGCCCTTGATCTGTTACGAGCAGTTGCTCGTCTGGCCCGTCCTGCAGTCGATGCTCCACTCGCCCGGCGTGCTTGTCGCTGTTGGCAACGACTGGTGGACCGCCGGCACCAACGTCCTCGCCGTTCAAAGAGCGAGCACACAGGCCTGGGCGCGCCTGTTCGCGATGCCGCTCGTGCTCTCGTTCAACACCTGAAGGGGGATCAGTATGATCGATGCCGCCACCATTCATCAATGCGCCGATCCTACTCTGAAGCCCGCGATCGTCGAGAAATTCATCCGTGCGGTCGGGGCACCCGATCCGCTCGCCGTCACGGTCCGGACCGGAAACCGCGTCATCCTGGTGACGCCGCCCAAGACCGCGGCTGAGGCCATGGAGCTGATTCGCCGTTACGTCGGCCAGGCGATGGTCCGCGTGGGCGTGACCCAATATCCGGCCGGGCTCGGCGTCACCGACACAGCCGAGCTCAAGCCCGATCTCGTCGACGCCTGCGCCAATATCAGGATGGGTACCGCGCTGTTCGGCAAGATTTATCGCATCGTCACGAAATGGTATGGCGCGCCGGTCGATGAGGCGTTCGGCGAAGCGATCGACGCCTGGAAAAGTGGCTATTTCGACGGGAAATATGTATTCGACGAGCCCGATCCCGGCAGCCTGCCAGCCCGCAAGGGGGCGTCGGACGTTGGCGACAAGCCCGCGGAAGGTGACGCGGCGAGGCCTCCGAGCCGTCCGGACGATCGTACCCAGCAAGACAGAGAGCCGGGTGATCCGAACAAGGCGGGCATCAGGATCGATCTGACCGGCATTGGCATCAACAAGCCGAAATAGGCCTTGCGGGGAACGACCTCAGCTGGAAAAGCCAGGGGTCTAGTGGATAGGGCGGCAGCGCCATGCTGTCGGCCGTGAGCTCCCTGATGCTGATTTGCAGGCGCTTCGCGATCCAGCCGATTCTGCGGAGAGGTGGGGTTGCCGCTCTGACGCGCTATCGCATATTCGGTCATGCGCGCGAGGCTCGGCGACGCAAGGTCGCTCTCCAGCCGGTCATGCTCTTCCTCAATCCAACAGCAGGCGTCGGACGTCACCAATCATCGGCGCAACCCTTCATGTCGCCAGGCCCTTGGCCGCACAGAGCACACCAACTTGGTTCAATTCGCCACATTCTCCTCGGCTAGCGCCGAATCTATCTTCAATCTATAAGGAACCGTAGGGCAGTACGCGCTGCCTCGGGGCTTAGAAACCCCTCGATTAGCGGTTGGTGCCGGCCGTGACGGCACCGGGATCCTCTGACCTAACGGCCGGGGGCCTGCGACGTATGTCCAGGCATCTCGGTGCTAAAGGTCACAGGGACCGTCTAATCGCGGTTTTCTAACCCCCGGCTTGGGATCAAGGGGATTATCGTCGGCGGGGGCGCACCGCGGACCAAGTCTGCGTGAGAATTGTGGTATCGAACAATGATGATGAATCGCCCGGCGCTGGGCTCAACTGCGATCTTGAGCACATCTTCAGGGGAATGGCACAACCTGAGCTTGAACGCTTGACCATCGACGCCATTCGCGAATACCGTGCGAGCGTCGCGCTCGCCGAGACAGCCCGGTTGCAGCGGGTGGCCGCAGAGGCCGACACCGACTGTTGTCCCGAACGCCGGGCGGAGCTCCAACGAATCCATGAACATGCGGAGACCGAGCATCGGGCGCGTCAGCTTGTCCTTAACAAGCTGATCGATCGCCTCGGCTACGTCCCCAAAGTCCCTGCCGGATAGTCGTCGCGGCAACTCACAGGAAAGGCAGTCGCGGATCGGCTAGCTCCGGGTTGGCCGTCGTGGTCTCCGTTCGTTTGAACTAAGATTGCAAAGAGCAGGGATCGTCCGGTAAACGTGTCACGATGGACTAAATCAACTTCTTCTCCATGGCGATACGCACGGCCTGCTGGAGATTGCTGGCGCCGAGTTTGTCGCGCGCATTGTCCAGATAGAACTGGACTGTTCGTGGCCTGATCCCAAGCAAGTCCGCGATCACGTTCATAGACTTGCCGTGTGACGACCAGCTCAGCGAGGTCGCTTCCTGCGTCGACAACGTCACATCCGCCGTTTTGAAGGACGACTCAGACACCAGGCTGAGGTGAACATGAATGTAGGCGAGCGCCAACGCCGCCTGCATCGGATCCCATGGCGGGACCTCGACCCGCCGCCGATCCGATGCGAGTGTGATCATCGCGGTGCGGCCATAGCTTGTCCTGATCGGAACGGAGACGCCGGAGCGGATGCCGAAGTCAGTTGCCTCGGAATAGAATTGCTTGATCTCGGGCGAGCTTTTGCGCACGTTGCGCTCCTCCGCCGACCACGCGAACATTCGCATGCAGCGCTTGGCGGTGGTCACGACAGGATCGATGATCGTGTAATGGTTTGCAAAATAGCGGTTCAGCCATTCCGCAGGATAATCACTGAAAGCAACCGCATCGTCGGCGTGCACATGAATGTAGGCGTAGCGATCGAAGCCGGATGAGACAGTAAACTTCTTGAGCGCGTTGCGAATGGAGCGCTCGTCGTGCGCCAGATCGACAGCGTCTATCAATCCCTGTAATAGCCCATCCAATGTAACTTCCTCCCCGTCTTTTTTCTTCTTCCGACCATCAGCGCGACGCCGACCTTGCTCGTCGGACGAGCATCACGTTTCACTAATTCCTCTGATTCGATGACCGTTTCGGGTGGCTCGACGGAATTCAATCTTCTTCCTTGCCTCACGGCTTGAAGTTGGCAGCGTGACAAAGTGGGGATTGCTTGTGAGCGTCATCAGTCGACGGCAGGCGCGCAGCACAGCAATAGTCCTGTCACCGGCGACTTTGACGAGAGGTGCAGTACACCGCTTCCATCGGATCAGCGTCATGTCGTTCCGAATGTGCCACGTTAATGAACGTTCGCTTTCTCGTCTGCGCCCGGCCTGAGCGATTGGGTTCACCGAGCCCTGTGACGTTGATGACGTGAAGTTGCGGTAACCCTCTCGTGCCAAAGTCCCGATGGATCGGGAGCCGTTGGGCACCACAACAGCGCCGGGACCAAGCTGCTCGTCGACCTGCACAAGGAATCCCGTAGAAAAGGCCACGGGCGTCGACTCTGCGTTGTTGTTTCCGCGAAGAGGCATAGCTCGAAACGCGTAACGCGCCCGGAGTTTCTCATCAGTCACAAATATCCCCATCGTGGCACAAATGTGTTACGGTTCTAAAAAAGGTTGTAGGCCCCGCCAGAGAGAGCTTTTCTAATAGTCCCGCAATTTCAACTCATGCTACATTCGCGGTTCAGGCTGCCTACTAAACCGGCCGTCCATCGTGCGCGGCCGGGATCTGGCACAACGACGATCACCGATGTCGGGCGCCAGTCGTTTGCATATTTTTCCCGACCTCGGTGGCAAAAGGCCTTAGCGAGCTCGTTTCGCACCGAGATCTGGGCGCTACTCGGAGGGGCACCTCTAGAAAGGGCAAGATAGCACTTGCGCGCCGTATCAAGGAAAAGCGGGAGGGCTTGCTAACTCCCCAACGTCAATAAGTGGCGAAGTTATGCGGGGGTCGGCTTGTCAGCTTTATGCACGCAGGACGGGTGACACCTGCAAGTTGAACCCCTTCCGCCATCGAGGATGAGCGCCGCCGCACGATCCGTGGTCACCAGCCTCGGCAATCCGTCGAAGCTTGTTTCCACTGAGCCGGCGCAGCACATCAGTGGCTGCTCCGTTATCTACGTCAACGTCGGACCAGGGCAGTCGCAGCGCTTTCGTCCGTAATAAGGACATTGCAAAGCCCCGCCTTGATCGCGGCGCGAACGATCGACACTTTCGAGGCTCCGCCCGCCGCCAGAACCCGGAGCGGAATGACCTGCAAAGATTTGATGGAAGGATTGATCACGCGCGCGGTAAGCGAATGTTCCACGAGATTTCCGTCCGCGTCGAGATAGTGACCACAAATATCGCCGACGGCCCCTGCGGCGCGCAGGGATCGCCAGTCGTTCCACGATATTACGCCATATTCCAATGCTTTTGACTGGTCAGTCAGATCGATGGCGCTCAACAGCGCTAGGTCAAGTTTAGGGACCATGGCAAGTACCGACCGCACCGGCTCGCTAACTAGCAACAAGTCGCGTAGTTCAGCAGAAGCGGCAAACATCGGTGCGGTAATGTAATAACATCGAGCGTCCAGCGCACGCGCCATCATCGACGCGTTGTCATAAGGGTTGATCGACGTACTTTCCGCCAGACCCCCGCAAAGCAGCACGACGCGATTGGCTTCCCCACTTCGGCGCCTCACGCTTTGCGCCGCTGCATTGATCGTGCCGCCCCATGTTATGCCGAGCGCTGCACCCGGCGTGAGGTGATCGGAAATGTAATCGCCCGCGGCGGAGCCTACCAAGACTCGCACGTCGGTATTGCCGATCGGCGAAGGTACGACAATGGCGTGTCGCAGCCCGAACATGTTGGTCAGTCGAGATTCCAGTTCGCTGCAAAGGCCGAGCGGACGCTGGATCGTGATCTGGACCAATCCGCGCTCGCGCGCTTCACCGAGCATCCTGTTCACCCTCTTCCGGGTGAGATTGAGTTGCTGGGCGATCAGCTCCTGAGTTTGCCCTTCCTTGAAATAGTGCCAGCAGATCCGGGCCGCCAGCGCGGCGTCGAAGCTGCCATCTGCGTCATTGTTGTCAGTTGTCATGCTGTCTCCGCGAATGGGGATAGCGCGAAAGGCGCCCCGCGCCCAGAGGGAGATTCGCATCGAACAAATGTACCAGAATCGTCACAAATGGGTCTCAGCTGGAGGATATGGTCCTTTCCATGAAGGGAAATCTCCTGATGCTTCGTAATTTGATTGTGTCGCTGCTGACGGGTCTGGTTTGGACTTCCTGCGCACATGCGCAGTTCACCGACGGCAAGGTTGTGATCGGCGTGATGGGCGATCAAAGCGGCGTGGTGGCCGATGTCGGCGGTTTAGGCTCGATCATTGCAGCGCGAATGGCGGTCGAGAATGCGGGGGGCACCGTAGGCGGGGTTCCAATCGAGCTCGTTACGGGGGATCACCAGAACAAGCCCGATATTGCCGTCAGTATTGCGCGGGAATGGTTCGATCGCCGTGGCGTCGATGTCATCGTTGATCTACCTCATACCGGCGCTGTGTTGGGGCTCATGACGCTCGCCTCTGAAAAGAAGCGTGCCTTGATGGTCTCAGGTGCGGCCAGTGCCGAGATCACTGGCGTGCGATGCTCACCTTACGTCACGCATTGGACCGACGATACTTATGCTCTGGCTCGTGGCACGGCCGCCGCGCTGACCGAGCAAGGATTGCGTTCATGGTTTTTCTTAACAGCGGACTACGCATTCGGTCACGACCTGGAGCGTGATGCGACACAGGTTGTTCAGGATCATGGTGGCAAGGTCGTCGGCAATGTTCGCCATCCGCTCAACACGGCGGATTTCGCCTCGCTCTTGTTGCGTGCCCAGAGCTCGCAGGCGCAGGTGATCGCTCTCGCCAGTGCCGGCGCGGACACCGTCAATGCGATCAAGCAGGCCGGTCAGTTTGGGATCGGACAGAAAAACCAGCAGTTGGCTGCGCTGCATGCTTTCATCACCGACGTCCACAGCCTCGGGCTCGAAACAGCGCAGGGCATGATTGTCACCAGCGGCTTCTATTGGAACGATAGCGACGGCACGCGGGCTTTCGCCACTCGCTTCGAGAAGCTCCACGGGCGGATGCCAACGCGGGAGCAGGCCGGAGTTTATGCCTCCGTCACGCATTATTTGAAGGCCGTCAAGACGAGCAATACCGACGATGCCGGCACGGTAAACGGCACGATGCGCACCACGCCGGTTGATCGCTTTGGCAGCGGGGCAAAAATTCTCGCGAATGGTCGCGTCATCTATGATCTCGGCGTCTATCGCGTAAAAATGCCAAGCCAGAGCCGCTTTCCCTGGGACTATTACGAGCGGATTGCCACCATTCCAGCGACGGAAGCGTTCCGCAGCACGGCAGCGTCCGGATGCAGCGCAGATCAAAACGAAGCGAAAGTGCGGTGAGGACTATGCATTAGCCGCGCATGTCGCGGCGGAAGCAACGAGAGCCGTCGGATAAAGCTCAATCTCGCATTGTGCAGCATCAATATCGACTGCGCGATCAGGCGGGTGCTCCGGATCTGCAGCGATAAACGGATCCGAGAGAGGTTGGAAGCATTCATGGATTGATGATCGCGGCCGTCCTTCTGGCCAGATCATGATCGCGACACCATACGAAACAACACCACAATGCAGCCAATTGCGTCCCCGCCATCCGCCGACCCAGCTCGCCTCTCTGCACGGGAGGCCGCTCTCGCCATTCGCGAGGGGCGTCTCACTGCTCTTTCGCTCGTGAAGGCCTGTCTCGACCGCGTCGCGGCCCGCGAACCGGAGATTAGAGCGTGGAGTAATCTCGATCGCGACGTGGCATGTGAACAGGCAAGGCGCGCAGATGCGCGACAAGCCGTTGGCGAGCCGCTCGGTCTCCTGCATGGGCTCCCGGTCGGAGTGAAGGACGTCTTCGATACTGCCGATATGCCATCGGAGTACGGTAGTGCGCTTTATCGCGCGAGGGTGCCGGAAGCGGACGCTGCTGCTGTAAGCAAGCTGCGCGAGGCTGGGGCAATCATCCTCGGAAAGACTGCGACCTCCGAATTTGGCATGTACCATCCACCGCCCACGCGAAATCCGCATGACCTCTTGCGCTCGCCAGGAGTTTCCTCCTCCGGCTCGGCTGCGGCCGTCGTGGACTATATGACGCCGCTTGCCCTCGGGACGCAGCATACTGCCTCGACCACGTTGCCCGCGTCCTTCTGCGGCGCCTTCGCTTTCAAGCCGTCTCTCGGCTTCACGGAAATGACGGGCTCGAACATTCTGGTGCCGCGGCTTGCGCACCTGGGCCTTTTGGCGCGCTCAGTCGACGATCTCGCGCTCTTCGCCGGCGCATTCAACCCGGCGCTTGCGGAACTCGATCCGGTCGGAAAATTTCCTGCCCCCCGCATCGCCTTTGTGCGCGGACCCGGTTGGACCAATGTGACCTTCGACGCGGCAACGGCACTTAAAACCTTGCTGTCGCGGATTCGTGTGTCGATCCCCGAACCGGTCCTGCCGCCCGAATTCGACCGGGCCGTAGAGGTGACGATGGGCCTGCTCGATGCCCATCTTGCCTTCCGATTTGGTGGACTGCCGGCGGAAGATTTCGCGCAGCTTTGCTCGCCCCTACAGGCCGGAGTGCAGAACGGCAAGAGCATGAGCGCGCCGCATTATCTCGAACTCGACGCTCTCGCCGACCGTCTGACGGCACTCGCAGATGGTCTCTTTGCCGAGCACGACCTGCTTATCACTCTCTCTACGCTCGGCGAAGCGACGCGGCTCGAAGAGGGGCCGGGTTCGGGCGTGATGTCGATGCCGTGGAGCCTCTGCGGCCTACCAACGCTTTCCCTGCCGCTGCTGCGAGGCAAGCAAGGTCTACCGATCGGGCTGCAGCTCATCGGCCCGAAGGGGCGCGACCGCTCTCTCTTGCAGGCCGCCGCCTGGGTTGTCGCCGAAACCAGCCCAGTCACTCACATAAAGCCTGAGAACGCCAATGTCGCCTGAATTGTCGTGGTTGCATTCTGATCCCGCCCGCCCGCCGATCGAAGTCAACGGCCGTCTCTATCGCTGGCCAAAGCGACCGACGGTGGTGGTTTGCTTTGACGGCTGCGATCCGTCCTATCTGCAGGCCGCGAGTGCGGCGGGGGTTATCCCGACTTTCGATCGCCTGCGGCGTACCGGCTATTGGGGGACGGCGCTTGCCGCAATGCCTACCTTCACGAATCCCAACAACGTATCCATCGTCTGTGGTGTGCCGCCAGCCGTGCATGGCGTCTCGGGCAATTTCTACATCGACCGCGAGACAGGCCGAGAGATCATGATGGTCGACGCCACGCCGATGCGCGCGCCGACCATTCTTGCTGCCTTCTCGCAAGCCGGCGCTTCCGTCGCAACCGTGACCGCGAAAGACAAATTGCGTAAGGCACTCGGGCGCGACCTCAAAGGTATCGCCTTCTCAGCCGAGAGGGCGGATTCTGCGACAGAGTCCGAGAACGGCATCGCCGACGTGCAGGCACTGGTCGGCCGCACCGAGCCGGATCAATATTCGGCTGATCTCTCGCTCTTCGTGCTCGACGCGGGCGTGAGACTGCTCCGGACCCGGCGGCCGGAGCTCATGTATCTTTCGCTATCCGACTATGTGCAGCACAAGCACGCACCGGAAGAGGCTGAGGCTCTCGATTTCATGGCCCAGGTCGACACTCGCATCGGCGAGTTCATTGAGCGCGGCGCGGTGGTCGGCATCGTCGCTGATCACGGCATGTCCGATATGGCGACAGCGGATGGTGCACCGAATGTACTCTATCTCGGCGATGCAATCGATGAAGCGTTCGGTCCCAATGCTGCCCGCGTCGTCTGCCCGATCGCCGATCCCTTCGTCCGACATCATGGCGCGCTTGGCGGCTTCGTCCGCGTCCACTTACTGCGCCGGGATGTGGAGATCGCCACGATCGCGGGCTTCATTCGGAATCTGCACGGAATTGCCCTCGCCCTGCCTCGCGACGAGGCTTGCGCCCGCTTTCTGTTGCCGGAGGACCGGGAAGGCGATCTCGCCGTCATCGCTGAGATGGGTGTGGCCCTTGGCGCGCACCGCGAGGAGCACGATCTCGCTCAGCTCGCCGGTCAGCGCCTGCGCTCGCATGGCGGCCTTTCCGAGCAGACCGTCCCATTCATCCTCTCGCATCCGCTGCGGACAGATGCGGCTGCATCCGAATCTGGTCCCCTGCGAAACTACGACGTCTTCTCACTGGCGCTGAATGCGATGGAGGTGTGAACTATGCGCAGCGTGGTCATCGTTACGCTCGACGGCCTGCGAGGGGATATGATCTCGGAGCAGACAACGCCGAACCTAGTCAGCTTTGCCCGTCAGGCCGAGCGTTTCGCCGATTACCGGACGGTCTTTCCGTCATGCACCCGGGTCGTCTCGGCGAGCCTCGCCACCGGCTGTTACCCCGCCCGCCATGGCCTCCAGGGCAACTCCGTCGCACTGTTGGAGGACGGCAAACTTGCGTTGCGCGATGCTGGCGATCCCGAATTCTTGCAGCACAAACGGCGCGTAACGGGCACCTCGCTCGCTATGCCGACACTGGCCCAGCGGGTGAAGGCGGCAGGCGGCGCCATCGTCTTCAGCAACGTCTCGCCCGGCGCTGCCTATGCTCACGATCCCGATGGGCATGGCCACGTCTACCATCGGGCCGGCTCCTTTGGGTTCGGCCGCGTGCCGGTCGCGGCCGAGGATCGTCTTAACGTGTCGCTCGACGTCGAGGGCGACAGGCGCATGACCGAGCGCTTCATCGACGAGGTACTACTGCTGCGCCGGCCACCTGTGGCCGTGCTCTGGCTCGGCGAGCCGGACCATATCCAGCACGAAGCACCGCTCGGCTCGCCCGAACACCTCGCGGTGCTCGCGGCGGCGGATGCTCATGCCGGCCTGGTCACGTCCGCGGTAGAGCAGTTGCGCGCTGCTGGCGACGACATCCTGCTTCTGATTGGCTCCGATCACGGCCATCAGACCGTGACCGGCGTCGTCGACATCGACGCCGAATTCGTGATGGCGGGTCTGAAGGAGAGCGAAAGCTCCAACGATGTCATGGCCGTCTCGAACGGAACTTCGGCATTGGTCTATGTGGATCCCGACCGCACCCACGCTCTGCCTGCACTACGCACCTTTCTCATGTCTCGCGACTGGGTCGGTGCGGTCTTCGGTCCCGACGAACTCGCGCAGATCGGCCAGAAACCGGAGGGCGGCCTCGCCTTCGCCGTCTCGATGGCGGCGAGCGAGGCGGCCAACGCTTTCGGCGTTCCGGGCGCGAGCCTCGTTGCCGAGCCCGCCATAGGCAAGCCGGACCGCCTTGGCTGCGGCCAGCATGGCGGGCTGGCGCGCTATGAGCAGACGCCGTTCTTGATGGTCTCTGGCCCCGGCTTCCGGGCAGGCGCCGTCCGGCAGGGAGTGGCCCGCATCGTTGATGTCGCGCCAACTGCGCTCGCTCATCTCGGCCTCGATGCGACCGGCATGGACGGCGCGCCTCTGCAACGCCCGGTGGCCAGCACGCAGGCGGAGACGACGTGATGGGGCCCTATCGTTGAGCAGCCTCGTCGAGACGCACGGGTCGACCACCGTGCTGCGCGGCGTGTCGCTCGACATCCGCGACAGCGAGTTCCTGACGCTGGTCGGCGCGTCCGGCTGCGGGAAACCGACCCCCTGGCGCAATTGCTCGCCGCCGGCGATGCCACGCGCGAGTTGGAAGCCCTGCAGCGCTCCTTCGGCGAGGACAGCAAATAGGCGCGCAGCCGCCGCCGAGCGAGCGTGTGTGACCCCGATCAATTTGTATTCTTACCGAACGGTCCGCGGCGGCGAGTCGAGTCCGGCCGGAACGAGGTGAAGCCGAGCGAAAAGCTCAGCGCAGGAACTGCTTCTCGACTATTTTCACCCGGTCCATTCCCTGCAGGCGAAAGATTTCTTCCACGGAAACGATATTTTCGTTCACCGTGTGAATGCCGCCATCGCGCCGAATGCGCGTAAATATATCCTTCATTGCCGTCACAGACGCACGGATTGCGTGGTTGCCGTAAATCACCATCCTTATTTTGCGCAAGGCGGATATCCGGCTCTCGTTCATCTCCGGATAGGCGGTGGGCACAATGACTATCGGAACATCGCCGCTCCAGGCGCGCACAAAGCTCTCCACCTCATCCGGCGTCTTCTGCTTGGAGTGGATGAGGATCATGTCGGCGCCAGCCGCTTCATAAGCTGCCGCGCGCCTGAGTGCCTCCGCCTCCCCTAGACCCGCAATCAACGCCTCTGTGCGAGCGATGACTACAAAGTTGGGGTCTCGCCGCGAGGCAAGAGCCGCAGCGATCTTGCCCTGGAATTCCTCGATCCGGACCAGCTCCTGCCGGCCCGTAGACGCAAGGCTGGAGACCTTGGGAAACGTCTTGTCCTCGATCACGACGGCCGCGGCGCCGGCACGCTCATATTCGGCGATCGCGTGCGTGACGTTGATCGCATTGCCATAGCCAGTATCAATGTCAGCAACGATGGGCAAATGCGCAGAGCCGGACATTGCACGCACCATGTCGAGGTGCTGTGTCATGCTGACAAAGGACAGATCGGGCATGCCGTAAAGAGCCGACAGCTCAAAGCCGGAAGCCCAGATTCCATCGAACCCCGCCTCCTCGGCGAGCTTTGCGGACAAGGGGCTGTGAGCCGCCATGACATGCAACAGCCGACGCTCGGCTAATTTTTCTCGCAACTTTGAGGTCATAGCGACTCCGTTTCACTAGCGTGTCTGCCAACAGTCGTATCGAGCACCGATCGCCGTTGAAAATTTACGTCGCCGGTTTGCTCTCGAGGAGAGCTGCTATTCGGCTGATACCGACCCCAGCAGCTCTCCGACTCGAGGGCGTTGAAAGCGACAATCGCACTGCATTCGACACGGGCTGATTATCAACGGCGAAGAGCCCGGCACTCCTAATCAATACCCCAGCAGCCAGCGCTGCTCCTGCGAAGCTGTCGGACGTCCATGGTGCCGGCAAGGGTAACCAGACATGCATTGATCCCGGTTTCGAGACAAGGCCGAAGCGGCCGAGGGCGCCACGTGCCATGGTCTCTCGCGCTGTGTTCTCCTCTCGGATCGCCGCGGAAATCAAGTCCGCCGCGCTTGAAAGCGTCCAATTTGCAACGATGGCGGCCAGTAATGGAGCCGCAGTCCAGAACGAAAGCCGCTCGACCGGCGCCAGCGCCGAATCGCAGTGCGCTCGCGAAGGCCCCACCACGTATGCCAAGCGCAATCCGTGCGCGAGTCCCTTGGTTGCGCTCATGACGTACCACACGACATCAGGCGCGATCTTGGCAATCGGTGGAGGGGCATCGGGATGCAAGCGCCCAAGGGCGTCATCCTCAATGATTGGCACGCCGTAACGGCGGGAGATATCTGCAAGAACGTGCCGACGGGACAGTGGCATTAATGCCGTTGTCGGATTCTGCACCGTGGGATTGCAATAAAGGGCGCGGACGCCGCCCTTCCGGCAAGCTCTTTCGAAGGCATCAGGCAGAATACCGTCCTTGTCGACATCAAGTCCCACCAACTCCACCCCGGCGATACCGGCAAGCTCACGCAAAGCCCCGTAAGACAAGCGTTCGGCCAACAATCGGCCGCCCTTGCCAACGAGGTGATGAAACAGGAGAAGGAGCGCGCTCTGCGTCCCGTTGGTCGTGAAGATGCAATCTATGTCGATTGCATCGCCAAGGCGCGGCGCCAGGTACCGCGCGCCGCCTAATCTTGCGCTGGACGAGCCGCGAGCCGCACCACCATGGATCAATCGGTCCAAACCATGTTCAGAACCAAGCCGCTCAATCGCGCGAGCCAGCTTGGCATCAAGCATAGGCACCGCAGGAGGTAATGAACGAGTGAAATCAACAAGCGAGACCTCGTCGACGGCTTGGACAATTTGCGGCGCTTGGATTTCCATGGGATCTGGTTGTATCCGAATCATTCGCAGTCTAACTTTGGCTGCCATTGGCGTTTTAGTCTATAACTATATAACGTTGCGAGTCAAAGGTTCTATACACTAATTCGAAAAAGAGTCTACATGTGCGTTGTGGACACAGCAGGGAAGCGTAGTGGTGAAGGAAAATTCAAATCGCATTGAGCGGGCGGGTATCAGCCTGTGGCGACAGGTCGGTGACGCGCTCGCCGAGGATATTGCAGATGGCACCTTTGCGGCGGGCGAGCGTCTGCCCTCGAGTGAATCGCTGGCGGCGCGCTTTAGCGTCAATCGACACACGGTACTGAAAGCGATCGCACACCTGGAATCGGAGGGCTATGTAAGGATCGAACGTGCACGGGGTGCCTTCGCCGTCGTCAACCCCATTGAATTGCGTCTCGGTGCCAGAAGTTGGTTCGAACAGAACCTGCGTGACGGCAATCGCACGCCTTCCCGTACAATCATCGCGAAAGAAAGAATTCGCGCCCCACTAGAGATCGCGACGCCGCTCCAAATTAAGCCCGGCAGTCCGGTGCTTTTCGTGACGCTGCTGGGCGAAGCGGATGGGTTTCCGATCAACTACAACTACAACTATTTTCCACTGCAGCGCATGCCGGGCGTCGAGGAAGCTTTCCAGGCCGTCGGTAAGGGGCCAACGGAGGACTTTTCTTTCGGCAAGATATTTAAGTCTATTGGCGTGAAGGATTTTCGGCGCAAAACGGTCCGAATTCGCGCGCGACCGCCAAGCCGCGAAGAGGCAACGAAACTGAAGATGCCGGCCAGCGCCTACGTTCTAGTAACGGAAGTCGTTCAGGTCGATAGCAAGGACTCTCCGGTCGTATATGCCGAAACTTGCTACAGCGCTGGCCGCGTGAGCCTCCTCGTGGACATCTGATGCCTAGCGATTGGAGTACCCGAATCCATAGCTGATTGGATACAGCTTCCTTTGAAGCACTGTTGACGGGACTTCTTTCTTGGTCCAGGACGAAGGGCCGCGGCTTTTTCATTCCAGGTGCTGATGAAGGCATTGCTGTGCGCCTGAAGCTCGTGCACGGCCAGTGAAGGAAGCGCGGCTGAGCGACGGACCCCGTCGGGTGGAGAACCAAGTTTCCACCTGACTGTGCCCGTGATGCCCGCGGTGAAATGCGATTTCACATTGGGATGTTTCCTAAGCCAGTGCTTGTTCTTGGGTGTATTGAGACTATCGAGAACGATGTGTATGGCGCGACGATCAGGATAAGAACGCCAAGCGTGCGCGCTCTCATCCCTATTTGTCGCGCCATAAGCGCAGCCAACCACATTGCATGACCCCGCGTAGACAAATTCGAGCGGTGATACCGTCACCCTCGGCCCAGATCACGTGTGAAGGAAGGCAAGACAGCCCGTCATAAAAGTGTAGCTATGCGCTTATAAGTCTATACCCAAAATATACCGCGGTGATCAAGTGAGGGGGGACGGGGATTCCACTTGAATGATACACAAGCAATCGCGTGGGGTAGCCGGGGTCGCATTCAAGCTTTGCGTCTGCGCCCTCTCTCGCCTGTATTCGCACCAAGATCGTACCTGCCGGGCGATAACTAGAACATTGAGATGCAGGTGATCCTTTCGAAGCGGCACGCACACCGCGTTCTCTGTTTGGCGGGCCGGGCTAGGGCTGGCGCGATCGCGCTTGCCGGCTTCAGCGCGCCCTGCCTCGCGGAAACGGCCGATCTCAAGGATCGAACAATTGGGATCACCGGCGGGCGCGCCAACGACGCGCCTTGTCAGGCACCGCTCACAGTTGTGCAACCGACCTCAGTAATCGACCGTACCTTCATCGAGAACGCGATCACCTCGACCTCGAACGTCGACAAAATCGCCAGGGTCTTACCGAGCGTCGCGACATCTCCAAGCGATAACGGCGGCAGCGATGCGCGCTTTCAATCTGACACTGCCGGCGGATCGAGGACGCAGCGTGTTCGGCTCGATCTCCTTTCCCTTCAGATAGGGGAACGCGGCCTGCCTGACCGCAGCCCGTCGAAGCCACTCGGTGCCCGTTGACCGGCTAGTGACGCCTTCATAACGAACGCTCCCAAGTTCCGGAGGAAATGATGATCAATAGGCGCAGCATGTTCAAGGCGGTGGGAGCGTTCGGTGTTACCACGGCGGCGGGTCCACTCGTTTCGATGCCGGCGGGGGCTAAATCTCCGAATCCCGGCTCGCCGGCAATCGAGTTAAGTCGAAGGCCATTACCGCCTTCGCCGGCCGTTCCCTTGGCTGAGCTCGAATCAAGGATCAGCCGCGTGCGAGCCGAGATGAGCAAAGCTGGATTTGATGTGATTGTTTTGACCGATCCGGTCAATATCCGATATCTGACCGACTACATAATCGATTTGAGAAGCAGGACTCGACCTTCCTTCGCGGTACTTACGAAGGATAGTTTAGCGATCATTGGAAGCTACGAACTCAAATGGGTGGAAGGAATTCCCCGAGCTTTTTCCAGCGTTACGTACTCGGGATATCTGCCCGAAGTCGTAGACGCAGTTGCAAGTAATATCGGGGCAACACCGGCATCGGCGCGCAGGCGCATAGGCTTGGATTATGGCCGAGATATGCTTGGCCACGGATCTCTTGAACTGGTAGATCGGCTAAAGGCGCTGTCGTCGGATAGTTCGGTGACAAGTGCCACGGACGTCCTATGGCGAGTGCGCGTGATCAAATCTGCTTTTGAAGTCGAAATGGTGAAAACCATTAATGATATCGTCAATAGGTCGTTCGATCAGGCAATTGTACATGCTCGCGTGGGCATCACGGAGTATGAGCTTTACCAGATCCTACAGGCACAAATATATCTTAACGGAGCCGAGACGTCTGGACGGCTCCGAGTGGTTTTCAGCGACAGCGATTTCGACTTTGCTCGTGGGCCCTCAGATCGGAAATTGAGGAGAGGTGACTACATTTGGGTCGATCACTATCTCGGCTACGGCGGCTATGTCTCGGACCGATGCCGCCTTGCACGCTGCGGAGAACCGGCCGACTGGGAGATCGACACCTACAAGAGGGTCCATTCGCTGACAATTGAACTCGCGAAGAGCATCAGGCCCGGCCAGAGCTGTCGCGACGTTTACAGCAAATTTCTGCGCATGTGGAAGGAGGCCGATTTGGGTGAACTGTTCGCACTCCCCGGACGCATAGGACATGGCGACGGTCTCGACCAGACAGAACCGCCATCGTTGTCCGCTACTGATGAGACAGTTTTTAAAGCCGGCATGATTTTCACGGTGGGACCGAAGCTCGAAAAAAATGGCGCCGTATTTCAATTCGAGGAGGTCTTCTTGGTTGGTCATCGAGAGAATGAATTTCTAAGC
Source organism: Bradyrhizobium iriomotense (assembly GCF_030160715.1). GTDB lineage: Bacteria > Pseudomonadota > Alphaproteobacteria > Rhizobiales > Xanthobacteraceae > Bradyrhizobium > Bradyrhizobium iriomotense. The sequence continues at coordinate 35,718 of NZ_BSOW01000015.1, read as the reverse complement.
GATTTTGCCCCTGAGCAAATTCCCGTCATCAAGGCCTGATCGGATATATTCCCATTATAGCGTCAACGCGGTGGTGGGGCGGGAGAAAGGCCAGCCCACATTCGCAAACGTCCTTAACGGCGGTCCACCAAATGGCGTGATCGGAATGCTCGTCGCGCCAAGCTCTCTCAAGACCGTTCGTCAGCCTGTAAGCATCCGCCGAAGGCCGGGGCGTGATGTGGTTCATGTAGCGAGAGCGGTGTGGTCCGCGCAGCAATTCCGAGAGAGCATGCGTCCTTCGGCGGCCTAGCGCCGGCGAGTGCATTGTTCCGCTGCTCCACCGGCGCGACGGTGGCGATCTTCGTCATTAAAAGTTCATGGAACAATGGTTCTATAACGATAATCTTGGGCGCGGTCCAGACAATGAGGAAATCCTTTTGGCAGGCGTATCCATTCGTGGAGTTTCTAAATCATTCGGCTCCGCAAATATCCTCAACGGGATCTCGCTCGACATCTGCGACGGAGAGTTTTTGACCCTTCTTGGTCCGTCGGGGTGCGGTAAGTCCACTCTCCTAAGAATCATTGCCGGGCTTGAGCGGCAGGATTGCGGGACCATCGAGGTCGCCGGCAACAAGGTCGATCACCTTCGTCCCAAGCGCCGCGATGTCGCGATGGTTTTTCAGTCATACGCCCTCTACCCGCATTTGACAGTCTCGGAAAATATGGCGTTGCCTCTGAGAATGGGCCGGCTTTCGGCCTGGAGGCGGCTTCCTGTAATAGGCGCTCTGCTCCCAGGTGCTCGCTCGGTGAGCGCTGAGATCAAGACCGAAGTGGCCCGCACAGCGAAGGCGCTCGGGATCGATCATCTCCTCGCGCGGAAACCCGGCCAGCTTTCCGGCGGTCAGCGTCAACGCGTGGCTGTCGGCCGGGCCATGGTTCGTCATCCCGCAGTCTTTCTGATGGACGAGCCGCTCTCCAATCTGGACGCAAAGTTGCGCGTCCAGATGCGCGGCGAAATCAAGGAGCTGCATCGTCGTCTTGGCGTAACCTTCATCTATGTGACCCACGATCAAACGGAAGCCATGACCATGTCCGATCGCATCGCGGTCATGCTGGACGGTCAACTGGCGCAAGCGGCGTCGCCACAGCAGATCTACGCCTCTCCCGCCGATCGGCGAGTGGCCGAATTGATCGGCGCGCCCAAGATCAACCTGCTCGAGGCCGCACCGAGAGGTGAGGGGCTTTTGGCCGTTGCGGGGTCTACTCTTGCGCTCGACAGCAAGCTGGACGACGGAAACAGTGTCACGCTCGGTATTCGTCCGGAGTCGCTGCAGTTTGCCGAGCGGGCTGGCCTGAACACACTGACGGGAAGGCTGCGCTATGTTGAGCACCTTGGCACCGACCTGTTCGCTCACGTGGACGTCCCGGGCTCAAGCGAGCCTTTGGTTGCGCGCCTCCCAGTCGAATTCGCATCAAACCTTCAATCCGACCAAACCGTGCATCTCCGGGTTCGGCGCGAACAGGCGTTGCTGTTTTCCGCTGATGGGCGCCGGCTTTCTGAAAGCGATGGTCAGTTTACGCAGCTTCGGAGCTGCGCAGGGTGACGTCGGAACAACCAGCCATTGTCGACCGACAGTTACGGATCGAAACTGGGCATGCGGAGACGCTTGCCGGCTATGCCCTCATCGCGCCGGCCTTGGTCCTCATTGTTGTGCTGTTCATCTTGCCGGCGGGTGCCGTTCTCGCGATCGCCGCGACCGACTGGCATCTCGGGGCAAAGACGCTGTCGTTTATTGGCGCAGCGAATTTCGCCAGTCTGCTCGCCGATCCAGCGTTCCGTGCGGCACTCTTCAATACGGCCGCTTACGTCCTCATGGTTGTGCCAAGCACGCTGGTTCTCGGGCTGTTCCTGGCGCTCCTGATCGAGAGCGGTAAGACCCTGCGCGCCTTCTATCGCGCGATCCACTTCTTGCCATTTATGACCTCGCTTGCCGCCATGGCAATCGTATGGGAGGCGCTGCTGCATCCGACCATCGGTTTAGTCAACCAGCTATTTGCGGCTGTTGGTTTGCCGACTGCCAACTGGTTGCGAGGCGAGTCGACCGTTTTGCCCATCCTGGCCGTCATTGGCACTTGGCAAAGCCTTGGCTTGGCGCTGGTGCTTTTCCTCGCGGGCCTTAAAGCCATTCCGCAGGATCTCTATGATGCCGCCGACATCGATGGCGCCGATGGGGTGCTTGATCGCTTGCGGGTCGTGACACTTCCGTCGCTAGCTCCGGTCTCCCTCTTCGTGCTCATCGTTGTGACGCTACGCGCTTTCGCGACTTTCGACACTGTCCAGATTCTGACGCGGGGAGGGCCTGACAACGCATCCGTCATGCTGTTGTACGCGCTTTACCGAGAGAGTTTTGAGTACTTGAGGACTGGCTATGGAGCGGCCATCGCCGTCATCTTTCTAATCATTGTCATTACTCTTGCGGCGCTTCAGACGCGTGTCGTGAACAGCCGGCCGTCCCACCCATGAACCTGTCTATGAAAATTATGGCGGGCTCTGTCCGCCACGCCATCCTGCTCGCGACCGGCACGCTCGTTCTTTTGCCCTTTTTGTGGATGGTGAGTTTGTCGTTGAAGCCGCCGGCCGAACTTTTCTCGTCGAGCTTCAAATTGCTGCCAGAGCATTGGTTCGCCGTGGAGAATTACACCAAGGCACTCACCGCGGCGCCTTTGCCAAGATTCATGCTGAACGGAGTGATCGTATGCGCAGCGATCCTTCTGCTGCAAATCATCGTTTGCGCGCCAGCAGCCTATGCCCTTGCCAAAATTCGCTTCGCCGGTCGCGAGGTCATCTTCGGCATCGTGCTGATCGGCCTGCTGATCCCGCACCAGGTCTTGGCATTGCCGTTGTTCATTCTCTGCTACTGGCTTGGAATTCTGAACACTTATGCCGCGCTGATCGTCCCGTTTGTCGTCTCACCCTTCGGCATCTTCCTGCTGCGCCAATTCTTCATGTCGATCCCTGATGATATCATCCATGCCGCCCGCCTGGATGGCCTTTCGGAGCTGAGCATCGTGTGGCGGATCATGCTGCCCATGTCACTTCCTGCCGTCATCGCTTTTTCGATCGTTTCGGTCGTCGGCCATTGGAACGATCTCTTCTGGCCTCTCCTCGTAGTTCACTCTCAAGGGTTCATGCCACCGTCACTCGGCATCGTCACGTTCGCCAATGCAGAAGCCGGCAACGATTACGGACCTTTGATGGCAGGGGCCACCCTGGTAGTCGCGCCACTGGTCATTTGCTTTTTTGCTGCTCAGCGTTGGTTTATCGAAGGCCTTACAGCCGGAAGCGTCAAATGAGAGTTCTGAAGATCGTCGGGCTACGCTGCTCGCTTGCTGCGATAGTTCTCGGTGCCGCTTTGATGGCGGACATCGCACATGCCCATGTCGCCGTCTTGCACGTTTCCGCGGCACCTTCGATCTTCACCAAGACGTTTCGCGCCCTGGCATCCGCGTTCGAGCGAGAGAACCCCGACGTTCGTATCGATCTTGACGTCTCGCAATTCGATCAGCCTGCGATCATGCGGCAGACTCTCCGAATGGCAATCTTCGGCGACTTGCCGGATGTTTCTTTTCAGGGCTCCAACTATCTCCGCCTGCTGGCCGACCGCAACTTGCTGATACCGCTCGACAGGTTCATCAAAGCCGACCCGGCGTGGACTTCGGAACTCTATTCTTCTTCCGTGAGCTCCTCCGGCCGAATCGGCAAGATGACTTACGGTCTGGGCACAGGGATGTCCTTTCCTATCGTCTTTTACAACAAATCTCTCGTCTCGAAGATTCAGGAGGGGGCCGCTTCTCTCCCTGACAATTGGGATGGCGTCCTAGACGTCGCTGCACGTATCCAGTCAGAAAACAGTCAGGTCCTCGGGATCTTCTCCGTATACAACTCATTCATGTTCCAGGGGATGGTGGGCTGCTTCGGCGGATCCATGATGAATTCGGACGACTCTCGGATCGCCTTCACGGAGGATGCCGGCCAAAAGGCGATGGAATTGCTACGCCGCATCGGTCTCGCCGGACAAGCGAAGGTCGATATGACCAAATCGCAATCGCGGCAGGCGTTTACAGGAGCCCGCATCGCCATCCTGCTAGATTCGAGCAGCAGCCTCGCATCGTTTGAGAATGAAGTGGCCGGCCGCTTCGAAATCGGCACGGCTCCGCTGCCGATGACTGGAAGAGACGCGTCGGTTCCGACCGCAGGCATAACAGTCGTGATGCATACGACTGACCCCGCCCGACAGGCCCTTGCATGGCGTTTCATGAAATTCGTAGCCGGCGTAGAGGGGCAAACTGTGGTCGCAACGACGACTGGCTATGTTCCTGCCAACGAAGCCGCGATCGCGCAACCGGGGTCCCTCGCAGCCTACTATGCCGCGCATCCAAATATGCAGGCGGCGCTGCGTTCCATCGCGCGTAGTCGAGGCTGGTATGCCTTCCCCGGCGAGAACGCTGGCCAGATCGATATGATGATCGAGGATCGTGTGGGCGAGGTCATGAGACTTCGTCAACTTCCAGTTCCGGCGCTCGATCGCCTTGCTAAGGATATCACCGCTCTGCTCCCAAAATGATGCGAGCGCGCCTAGCGACGTGGTCCGGCGCTGGTCAAAACTCTAAAGACAGGCCTATTCGCAGTTTTCGCGCGCCCTGATTTGCTAGACCAAAGTCCATTGCTTTAGCACGCGCGGCTCGCTTTGCCGATTTTGCGCCAGGTCATCGATTCCGTCCGTCAGCGACACCCGTGCAGAACCAGCGAACACAAAGTGCGCAATCTTTCTGATTGTCACAAAACCGTCTAGACTCCTCTATAATTATAGAACTAATAGGGAAGCGTTAATCGCCGCTGACGATGAGCACACATGAGGGCTGCTCAAGGGGCAACAGGAGGGGTGTTATAGATGCGACGAGTTTCGAGTACTGCAGATCGGTGGGGGATCAGGCGCCACTACGCGGCGCTTTGGCTGGCTGCAAGCGTTCCGCCGGTGATTGGGGCGACCGGTGCTCACGCCCAACAGACGACAGACCTCGGGACCGTCGAAACCTCGGATACTGCGGGCGATGTGAATTCGGCGGTCTATCAGGCACCGACCACAACGCCCCTGAACGTGACGCAGCCGACGTCCGTCATCAATAGGCACTACATCGAAAACAATATTCCGGCGACCAGCAACTTCGACAAGGTCATCAGCGTCGCGCCGAGTGTAATGGTTTCGCCCAGCGGAAGCGGTGGAGATGACGCCCAAATCTCGATCCGTGGCTTTCAAAATGGCCAGTTCAACACCACCCTCGACGGAATCCCGCTTCGGCTCTTCAATGGAACGCAGCGCAGCGGAACCTTCATCATGACGAACGACCTGGGGCAGGTTACGATTGACCGCGGCCCAGGTACGGCGTCGACCGTGGGCGATGCGACGTTCGGCGGCACGGTCGGGCTCCAAACCAAGTCTCCAATGTCGACGATGGCTACAACGGCGACGACCGGCTACGGCAGCTTCAATACCCAGCTTTACGGCCTTCAATTTGATTCCGGTCAGATCAAGGGAACAAACGGCGCGTCGCTGTTCATCGACACGCAATTCACGAAGAGCGATGGCTATTACACGAACACTGCCAAAGAGCGAGAAAACGCGGCGCTGAAGATTCAGCAGCCGCTCAGCGACAATACGATGCTCACCTTTGTATCGATCTACAATGATGAGACACGAAATTATTTTCAGGGTGCCTCGCTCGCCCAGATCGCCAAATACGGCCCGAACTACGGACTGTCCTCCAATCCAAGCCAACAGAATTATGCGGGCTACAACCGCTGGAGGCTCCAGACCGACTTCGATTACCTCGGCCTGAAGTCGGACTATGCAGACGGCTGGCATCTCGAAAATAAGATCTACACCTACGGTTATAGTACCGCGGCGCTGATCCGGGGAAAAGATGTCAGTGACAATTCCAGCAACGGCACGATTTTTGGCGCCACTAACGTACCTGGGACGTCAAATCCTGTAAACTCCCGCTCCTATGGCGATGTGGTCGCGCTGACTAAGGACACGTTCTTTGGCGACGTGAAGGTCGGGACATGGGCAGAGCACCAGCCGAGCTATCGCGGCTTCTTTAACGTCGATATGACGTTGGCGCAGAAATACATCTCCACCAGCTACAACCAGCACCTTTCGCTGGATACTTTTCAACCCTATGTCGAGGCAGACTGGAAAGCGCTGCCCGACCTGACGATTACGACCGGCGCAAAGTATGCCTACTCCGCGCGCGGCCAATCATCGCTCGTCGATCCCAACACCCACGGGCCACTAGACTACGCTCAGAGTTGGGCGAAGGTTCTGCCCTCGCTTGCCGCGAACTACAAGGTATCGCCCAACTGGTCGGTTTATGCGCAGGCCGCGGAGGGCTTTTTGACCCCGCCGGTTGTCACCGCCACATCCAATGTTCAACCTCAAACGACCTGGAATTATCAGGTCGGCACCTCATACCAGAGCAAGACCTTCACGCTTGCCGGCGATGTCTACTACATCGACTTCGACAATATGATCGCATCGCAGACGATCGGCGGTATCACCAACTACTTCAACGCCGGCGGCGTGATTTACAAGGGCGTAGAAATCGAAGGAACGGTCCACGTCGGCAACGGCTTCAGCCTGTTCGCCAATGGCAGCCTCAACAGCGCGAAGAATAAGCAGACCGGGCAATGGATCGCCGAGGCGCCGAACGCGACGGCTGCAGCCGGCCTGATCTACGAAGAGGGCAATTGGCATGCCTCGCTGACAGACAAATGGGTCGGCCAGCGCTTCGGCGACATCGGAGAAAAGCAGCCGCTTTCACCATTCAATCAGCTCGACATGGCGATCACCTACAAGATCAAGAACCCGCTGCCCAATTTGACCGCAGTAACGGCAAAATTTGGGATCGACAACATTCTCGATCGTCGCACGATCATTGACTTTTTTGGCTATTCCGGCGGGTCAGTGACGCCGCTCTTCTACACGCAGATTGGCCGGAACATCTATACCAGCCTGACTGTGCAGTTCTGACAGCAGATCATCAGCGGAGGAATAAACATGACCCCGGATCGTCTCCCCGAGATCGCGGCGCAGTCCGACAGCGATCTCTATGTTATGGCCGTGCTGCAGTTTATTGGGTTGACCGCGATTATCGATCGCTTTTGGTTTCTTGGCCGGACCATCAGTCGCCGAAAACCCGTCACCAGTGCGGCTGCGCAATTCGCGCACCTAGACCGGAAGACGCTTCCAGACCTCGAGAAGTCGACGCGGCTGCCATACCGCGCCTTGCTGGAATTGCCGCTGTACCATTCCGAGCTGAAGGATGCGCATCGACCGACAAATGAGTTGGTCAGCGCTTTGGCGATGTCGGCGAAAAGCAGCCGCTATCACCACTCAATCAGTTCGATATGGCCATGGCCATCGCCTAGACGGTTAAGATCCCCCTGCCTGATTTGGCCGCAGTGACCGCAAAGTGTGGAGTCGACAACTCCTCGATCGTCATTCGATCGTAGACTTTGCTGGATATTCCGGCACGACGTCGACGCCCGTATTCCCCACACAAATCGACCGAAGCATCTATACCAGCCTGCCCGTCCAGTTCTGACAGCAGATCATCAACGAAGGAATAAACATGACCCTGGATCGTATCACCGAGCTCGCGGCGCAGTCCGACGGCATTCTCTACGTAATGGCCGTCCTGCTGTTAATTGGATTGACCGTGATTATCGATCGCTTCTGGTTCCTTGGCCGGACCATCCGTCGCGGAAAGCGCGTCACAGCTACTGTCGCGCAATTCGCGCACCTGGACCGAAAGACGCTTGCGGACCTTGTCGAGAAATCGCCGCGGCTACCGCACCGCACCTTGCTGGAAGTCCCGCTGCAGCATCCCGAGCTGAAGGATCCGCATCGATTGTCCGAGCTTTTGGAGGAGGCGATCCTATGGCAGGTCCCCAAGCTGGATAGCCGTTTGTGGCTGCTCGACACCATCGTGACGCTGGCGCCTTTGCTCGGCCTTCTCGGCACCATCGCCGGCATGGTCAAGGCGTTCGCAGTTCTCGGCGACGCCGGCAACGCGGCGACCCAGATCACCGGCGGCGTCGGCGAGGCTCTGATCGCGACCGCATGCGGCCTGCTCATCGCCATCGTCGGTCTCGTTTGTTTCAATAGCCTTAACAACTGGACGCGGCTCATCGTGCATCAACTTGAGACTTTGAAGATCTCCATGGTCAACCGTCTCGATGCGCCCCGCGCAGCTTCGGGAGAAGCTCGCGTGGCTGCAGGAGAAAAACGTCACTACGGTCCCGCAATCCACCCGCTCGCGAATACGGGGACCTGACCCATGCGTTACCTCGAGGTGCGGAAGGGCCGCATAGAAATCATCCCGATGATCGACATCATGCTATTCTTGCTGGTGTTCTTCATCATGATCACGCTACGGATGATCCCGGCGACGGGAATCGCGTCGCAACTTCCGCAAAGCAGCACCGCACAGGATCTGCCTCACCCAAAGATCGTCGTTACTCTGTTTGCCGACGGCGCTATCGAGACGGATGGTCAAAAACTAACTATTGACGATCTGACGGCCAAATTGGCAGCCGAGCCGGACCGCGAGCACGCTGCCGTTACCATTGCTGGAGCCGGCACCACCACGCTGCAAAATCTTCTCGCTGTAATGGATGCGTGTCGCAAGGCCGGCATCGTCCAAGTGGGCCTCGCCGCGAAGGACGCCAAGTAGGAGTGCAATCGTTGTGACCATCGCGACCGCCGATCATTTCAGCCTACCACAGGAGCGCTCTGCGCTGCCGGTTTCGTTTGCCGCAGCGCTATTGTTGGAGGGCCTCTGTTTTCTTGCTGTCGCGGGCTGGCTCACACAACGCCCGGCCAGGATCGAGTCATCAGCGCCAACTATGCAGATCTCGCTGGTGGCCGCTCCACCTGCGCCGGCCGAAGCTCCGGCGGACCCGCCTCCCATGGTCGCGGAAACTCCGCCGGTGCCCGAAGAAACGCCGCCGGTACCTGAAGAGCCTCAGGTTACTCCACCGCCCCCGGAGGTCCCGCCACCGCCGACAGAGGTTGCTCCACCGGAGCCTGCTCCGCCACCTCCGAAGGCAGAGGCGCCGGTCGTACGCCCGAAGCCGGCAAAACCGCAGCCGCAGGTCCACAGCAAGCCGGCCCCGCGCGCCGCGCAGCAACAAGCGGCAGCCAGCACAGCACCAAGCGCTAGCGCGATGTCGAGCTTTCAAGGCCAAATGCGGCGAGCTGTAGAAAGTGCGTTGGTCTATCCGGCATCGGCGCGTGCCTCAGGCCAGCATGGTCGTGCGCGCGTGACGTTCGACTTTCTCGATGGACGCGTGTCGGGAGTCAGCTTGGCGCAATCGAGCGGGTCTTCGCTTCTCGATCAGGCGGCACTCGCCACCGTCAGGAGCGCGCATTATCCGGCCCCGCCTCCCGAACTGAGCCATAAAACGCTTCATCTCAGTGTCTACGTCGAATTTAAAGCGGGCCAGTGATGACCGCCCGCGAAGTTCAAGCGAGAGCGCAATGAGATTGAACATCGACCTCGACGGGAAGGGCAGGCAAAGCGGAAGCATTAACCTTCCCTCGTCTACCAACGATTCCGCTTACCAGCAGATTCAAATACCCATCGTCGCGTTGAGCAATGGAGACGGGCCGCGAATCCTTCTCATGGCGGGAAACCATGGCGACGAATTCGAAGGCCAGATCATATTGACAAGGCTGGCGCGGCAACTCGAGCTGCATCACATACGCGGACGTCTGCTGCTTCTTCCCGCCATCAATCTGCCGGCCGCATTGGCGGGCACGAGAACGTCACCGCTTGACAACGGCAATTTGAATCGCAGTTTCCCCGGCAATCCCCGGGGCACGCCGACCGAGCGTATCGCAAGCTTTATCGAGAAAACCCTTATTCCAAATTCGGATTTCCTCATCGACCTGCATTCTGGCGGCAATTCCCTCAACTACTTGCCCGCCCCCAGCGTCACCGACACTGAGGACGAACCTGTCCGGACGAGACTGCTCGGTATACTCCGCGCCTTTGGGTCGCCTCTCGGCTACGTATTCTCTGAGCCACCAACTACCGACGTGGGGACGATCGGATCGTGCCGCCGCGCTGGAATCGAGCGTCTCGGCTCGGAGCTTGGAGGTGGTGGCGGGGTATCGCCGGAAGCGGTGGCGCTCGGAGAAGCCGGTGTCCTTCGCGTGCTCACTCATCTCGGAGCGCTCGATCCCGCTGCCATTGCAAATTTGCCTCCACCAAGTCCGATGAAGATCCTCAGGCGGCCTGCATCTCACAGCGGTTACTACATCTACGCTGAGAGCACAGGCGTGTTCGAGCCGTTCATCGAACTTGGCGCGCGAGTTTCGCCAGGCCAACCGGTGGGACAAATCCTTACGCCGGAAGTACCTTGGCACGAACCGCTCACCGTACACTCAAGCGTCACGGGCACGCTCATCTGTCGGCGTGCGCAGGGTCTTGCGCGCAGAGGAGACGGGCTGATGGTCTTTGCCGAAGATCTTCAGTGTTGATTCGAAAGATAGGCTCTGACGCGCCCACCGCACTCGGTACACGGTATCGGTACAATGAACATAAGTCCAACGCAGCACGACCTGGACGGACTGCTGCCGTCTGAGTGTCTCGTAGAAGCTTCCGGCATTCCTGCCATCGCATATGTCCGCGAGGGCGCGCCAGGGACGCCGACAATCGTCGGTCTCCCAGGCGGCGGTCATATGGCAAGAGTATTCTATGGTCATCCCGGCAGCCGTGCTGAGGATTTCCTTGATTTTTGGCTTGAGCTACGCGATCTCGGCCTCATCGCTCTTTCCTACCCATCAGATCATCGCGCCTTTCGGCGTCGCCTCACCGATCTGACGGTGACAGATTGGGCAAATGCCGCCGCGGCGATGACGGCCAAGATTGTCAAGGCGCGAGGTTTGTGCGGTCCGATCGTGCCGATCGGATGGAGCATGGCCGGCCGTGCCTTTCGGGCGTTCAATGTCGCCGCGCGCCGTTTAGATCTCAAGGTGTCGGGCTTCATCGCACTCGCCGCGACTCCGCCAATGCCCGGCATGGGTCGCACAGAGCCCGAAGGAGAGCCGTTCACCGCGGAAGGTTTCTGGAGAACCGGAAATGATGATACAGGGCTTTCCGCCCGCAGCGAATCTTTTCTCCGCGACATCAATTGGAGGGGGACAGAGATCATCGACGCTGCCGCATACGCCGCGTACTACGTTGTGAACACTCCAATCCGATTACGGGGTGAGCCCGATCAACGGGGGGGTCTTGATCGAAATTCTCTTCTCAACACAATCGCTGACCTAGGAACTTTTGCTTACCCTGAACATCCCTTCACGGGCGTGATCGCGCCTACACACATCGCGGACGCGCGGCACGCTCTTACGGATCAGGCAACGTGGGGTTTCCTCAATAGCCAGAAGTTCTTCTCCGAGTATTCTGCCGCGAAACCGATCCCGGCGCTCGACTGGAGCCAGTTGCGAGATTTGGCCTCACAGATCCCAACCCGACTCTGTCGATATGTGGAGGGTGGTCATTTCTTCTTTCTTGGACGCGACGGCGCCGCGCAAACCACGTCACATATTCAGGATTTGTGCAAGCAGCTTGACGAATTGCAGGTGACCATGGGGCGGCTCTTGGCACCATGAGTAAAGCTAGAATGGGTTGTGGAGAGGACACCAACATTCTTGGTCGTGGCCGCTCGAGAGAAAGGGCCTTCAACATCGAAACCAACAGGGCGAATGCCTGAAGCATTCCGCCTTGGACGCAAACAGCAAAAGGCTACGAGTAAGGTGTGGCGCGATGCTGAAAGGTGCAGCTGCAAGAAAAGTGAAGATCATCTGGTGTCGTCGCTCGTGCTGCTGCGGCAGACGGGCCGCACGCGGCTGCGAGCTTGCTGCAACAGTGAATGCAGCAATGAACCCGAGGCGGAAGAGAAAGCGATAAGGGGCAGTGGCAACCCAGTCGAAGCGAAGGCCGACTCCAGAGGGTGATTACATCGCGCAGTCGTCATGAAATCGTCATTCATGGCGTCTATATGCGTCTATAAGTCTAGAAGCAAAGAGCAAGTGGGTGATGTCTCGGAGATCAAACGGCGAAAACTCGCAGCGCGCGACATGGAACGCATGGGTGGTGTCCTTTCTATCTCTGACCGGGTTGGCATCCGGCGCGATGGCCGCTGCGGCCATCACCTCCGCCCACGCCGCCACCAGCTCCCAAGTGGTGAGCATGAGACGCCTGACCCAGCAGGAATATCGCAACTCCATTGCCGATATTTTCGGTAAGGAGATCGAAGTGCGCGGTGCCTTTGAGCCCACAATCCGGATCGGTGGCCTGCAAGCGGCCAGCACATCGGTGCTGTCGGTGACGCCCGTCGGCTTTGAGTCCTTCACCAACATGGCGGACAGTATCGCCATCCAGGTGACGGGAGAAAAATACCGCGCCAAGCTTCCCTGCGCACCCAACGCCTCCAGGGAGCCCGATGACGGCTGCACTGCCCAGATACTGAGTCATTATGGGCGGATGCTGTTCCGACGACCCTTGACTCAGGAGGAGATCGCGTCCGCCGTCAATCTCAGCCGTGGCTTGGCCAAGTCGCAGAACGATTTTTATGCCGGGCTGCGCTATGGCATGGCTAGCTTGCTTCAGGCACCGAATTTCATATTCCGCATGGAAGCGGCGGTACCAGTCGGCGACAAGCAATGGACTCTGGACCCTTACAGCCGGGCGACGCGCCTCAGCTACCTGATGTGGGACTCCACGCCGGACGAGGAGCTGGTTCAGGCGGCAGAGAAGGGTGAGCTGAATACGGCCGCGGGGCTGGAGAAGCAGGTCGATCGCCTGATGGCCTCGCCGCGCCTGGACATCGGCATGCGGACTTTCTTCAACGACATGTTGGAGCTCGACACTTTTGATACGGTCTCTAAGGACAGCATCCTTTACCCCAAATGGAGCTCGGGCATCGCGGCTTCGGCGAAGGAAGAGACGCTGCGCACCACCATCGACCTCGCGCTGCATGAAAACGGCGACATGCGCGACCTGATGACCACGCGCAAAACCTTCCTCAATCGCAGCCTGGCGGCCGACTATCAGATTCCGTTCCCCTTCAAGGGCGAATGGATGCCCTATGAATTCCCAGCCGATTCTGGACGCAGCGGCGTGCTGACCCAAGCCAGCATGCTCGCCATGTTCTCCCATCCCGGCCGCAGCTCGCCCACCAAGCGCGGCGTGGCAGTGATGGACATTTTTCTTTGCGAGCCCACCCCGAACCCGCCGAACAATGTCGATTTCTCGATCGTCAATGATACCAGCGGTCGCTTGAAGACCGTGCGCGAGCGTTTGATGGCTCACGCCACCACCAGTACTTGCGCTTCCTGCCACAATCACAGCGATCCGATCGGCCTATCTCTGGAGGGCTTTGACACCATCGGTCAGCGACGCATCACGGAAAATGGCCAGCTGATCGATCTTTCGGCCAGCCTCCAAGGAAAGAAGTTTGTCGACGCGCAGGGGCTCGGCCAGTTCCTGCACGACAACCCCAAATATACCGCCTGTCTGGCGCGCAAGGTCTATGCCTATTCCCGCGGCGAGAATAGCGAGGATGTTCCGGCTTCAGCGTTCAAGGCTGCGTACAATTCTTTCGCGGATTCCGGTTTTCGCATGCGTTCACTGCTGAAGTCTATGGTCGAGGACAAGGACTATTTCAGCGCGCCCGCTCCTGAAACCGCCAGTCCCGCAAGCAAGGTCCCGGCCCAGTAGAGAGGAACCAGTCATGAAGATCGATCGCAGATTTCTGCTCCGCGGCACATGCCAGGGCGCTTTGGCCGTCATGGGCCTGCCGTTTCTCGACTGCTTTCTGGACAGCAAGGGTGAGGCGTTAGCCGCGACCGGGCGGCCGCTTCCTACGCGCTTCAATACGTTCTTCTTCGGCCTGGGCCTGACCAGCCAGCTATGGATCCCCAAGATCGCCGGCAAAGACTATGAGATGACCCCCCAGCTAAAGCCGCTGGAGGCTTTCCGCAGCAAGTTGAACGTGTTCAGCGGGCTGCGCGTCCCGCTCGACGACAACCCGAATTACATGCACTGGTCCGGCGCCGCTGCGGCTGCTACCGGCATTTCGCCCACCAGGGAAAAGGAATTCGATTCCAAGACCATCGATCAGCAGATCGCCGACGTCATTTCGCGCGGTGCCCGCTTCAAGACGGTCTCCGCCGCCGCCGCCGGCGATTCCAAGCACAGCTATTCCAGCCTTGGTGGCGCCAACGCCATTCCGGCGGAGCCCTCGCCCCTCTCGCTTTACACGCGCTTATTCGGGCGCGGCTTCCAGGACCCCACGAAGGGTGACTGGAAACCCGATCCCCAGGTGATGATCCAGCAGAGCGTGCTGTCGGCTGTGGCCGACAACCGCAAACAGGTCATGCAGAATCTCGGAACCGCCGATCGCGCTCGCATGGATCAGTATTTCACCTCGGTGCGTGAGGCCGAGTTACAGATGGAAGCGGAACTGCAACGCCCCGAAATCCAGGCCAAGGTCGCGATCCCCGACGCGCCCGCCGAGATGGTGTGCAACAATGCGTTGCCCAACCTTCGCAACGTCACGCCCTTGATGGCGCGGCTTGGCGCGCTGGCGCTCGCCACGGATCAAACCCGGGTGTTCAATCTAAGCGTCTCCGAACCTCCATCTGGAATTTTCATGCCTGGGGACTCTTTGAGCTATCACCAGACCACCCATGAAGAGCCCATCGATCAGGCTCTGGGTTATCAGCCGCGAGTGGCGCAATACAATCTCGACGTCATGGAACTATTCGCCACTTTGCTAAAGGAACTCGACTCGATACCGGAAGGCGACGGCACCGTTCTGGATCACAGTTTGGTCTTCGCCTTTACCGACCAAAGCTACGCCAGAATCCATGCGGTGGACGGTCTTCCAATCTTGGTGGCCGGCGGCGCCAGCGGCCGCATGAAGACAGGCTATCACATCGCGGGCGACGGCAGTCCTGTGTCGCGCGTCGGCCTGACGCTTCTGAAAGCCATGGGTGTACCGCTGGACGTCTGGGGCAAAGGTTCCATGCAGGTCAGGCAGCCTTACACCGACCTGCTGACCTAGTCGTATCCGTTCTCCATCAACGAGTGCGATCGCCCCATCGCTTGGGAGTGCTTTGTTCGTATGTCTGTGTTGAGCTTTCGTTGTGTCGCCGCAGCAGCGTGTGTAGCGCTTGGTGTTGCTATCTTGAAGGCAGCCGCCGGTCCGGCAGAAGTCGCTCAGATCAAGCCGCGCCAGGACAAGTTTCGCGACATAGGCGGCGCCTTGAAGGCGATCAATGACGAGCTCAAGAAGGGACGAATAGATTGGGACAACACGGTCGTGCCTAACGCCCAGACCATCAAGGACCGCAGCGCTTACCTGCTGAACTGGTTCCCCAAGGGCAGCGGCCCGGAGGCTGGCGTCAAGACTTACGCGTTGCCGTCCATCTGGCAGAAAAACGAGGACTTCGTGAAGCTGGGCAAGGCGGCTCAGGACGAAGCGGCCAAATTGAATCAAGTGGCGCTCAGCAAGAATGGCAATGCGCTGAAAACGGAGGTGGACGCGATGGGCAAGGCCTGCAAGGCCTGCCACGACAGCTATCGTTCCGGCGATTACGAAAAAGAAGATGAAGACTAGACATTCCATGACTTCGTCTGAGGCCGGCCACATGGAAACGGCGTTTGCCGACACAACGGACCTCAGAGTCTGGGACCTGCCGGTGCGCGCCTTGCATTGGTTGCTGGTCATCGGAATCAGCGTGTGCTGGTGGACTGGCATCAACAATGAACTCGAATATCACCTGTGGAGCGGCTACGCGATCCTCTGGATCGTGCTGATGCGTCTCTACTGGGGCTTGGTCGGCTCCTCGACCGCCCGGTTCGTCAATTTCGTGCGGGGCCCCAAAGCCATTCTTGACTATGCCAGCACGCTGCACCGGCGCGAGACGCCTCACAGCCATGGCCACAATGCGCTGGGAGCGATTAGTATTGTTGTGATGCTCGGCCTCGTCTTGGCGGTGGTAATCCTTGGTCTGTTTGCGGTCGATGTGGACGGGCTCCATTCGGGGCCCCTGTCGAGCTACATCAGCTTCAAGCAGGGCCGCCATATCGCGCATCTCCACTACTATTGGTTCAACATTCTCATATGGGTTATCGCTCTGCACCTGGCGGCGGTGATCTTTTACTTCATCTACAAACGCCGGAATCTCATTGGCCCCATGATCCACGGCAAGCGCCCGCCTGATGCGGGCGATGTTGCCGAAACGGAAATGGAGGGCGCGCCCCTTTGGCGATTTGTAATCGGCGCTGTCGTCGTCACCGCCATCGTGTACGCGGTGTCGATCGCCTTCTATTTCTAGCAATCCAGGGAAAACAGGCAGGGTAGAATGAAACGCAGTATTGTTACCGGGTTGGCCCTAGGCACGCTTTGCGCCTCGGCCGGAATCAGTTTGGCCGCCGATCCGTCGGTTACCGATTCGACAGCCAAGCCCGCCCAGGCTTCCTCCGACAATCTCCCCATGGTGCCGCCCGCCAAGCCGGGTGTTTTCACGGCGACAAAAAAGGGCACCGACCGGTTTCAGCTGGTGATCGCCGGCCACAAATTTACTACCCGGAGCGATATCGAAAAATATCTCGCCTATCGCGCCGCAGAACTGACCATGGAGCAGAAGGCGAGCTGGTTCACATTTGTTGAATCCCGCTCCAAAGGTGACACTGCGCCCAAGCCCGAACGCGATCCCGCAGGCCCGCGTTACAGTTTCCGCATGGAGTATTTCCGCCCGGTCTGGCGCTTTAAGACGAGCGGCTCCGCGACCTGGAAAAACTGGAGTCCTTTCGCAGGTTCAGCCTTCATCACGGATGATCCAAAGATCATTACGGATTTCGAGGCCAGCGCCGACATCGTGCTCCATGAAGGCCAGATGGATGACGCTAATCCCTTGGCTTTTGAGGCCCGAGCGGTATCCGACCTCCTGATCAACCAGGTCTCTCCGCCGGAATAATCGCAAGGAACCTCTAATGACGATTCATCGTCGCGCCTTTACTCAATTGCTCACCAGCCTTGGGGTTGTTGTGACTGCTCCTGCATTGGCCGAGGGCAAGACCGTCGAAGTTTCCATGAAGAACAGTCCCAAGGGCATGTTCGTCCCGGCAACCGTGAATATCAGCGTGGGCGACACGGTGAAGTGGACCAATCCTGGCGTCATCACCCACTCGGTCACTTTCGATCCTGCCCAGGCAACCACGGCTTCGGATGTCGCGCTGCCGAAGGGCGTGGCGCCATTCGATTCCGGCAACATCGAGGAAGACGCCAGCTTCAGCCACACCTTCACGGTGAAGGGCACCTACAAATATGTCTGTAAGTTTCACGAAGCGATGGGAATGGTTGGAACTGTTGTCGTTTCCTAAATCCTGCCGTTGGGAGAGCATCATGAAAATGAGTAGAGCGCTATTAGCTTTTGCGGCTGCTACAGCCCTGACCTGCAGCGACCCGGTACCCGCCAAGGCGGACCCTTGGACTCGCGGCTTTGTCGTGAGCAGCTATGGATATGCGTTCCGCTACGGCGGCCGCGCCGGGTTCACGCGCGGCACGGAGATCGAGCCGGGCGTAGACTGCCCGCACGGGAGCACCAATTTTTTCACCGATTCCGAGCAGCGCAGGTCCACACTCGCTCGCCAGAAGTGGTATTCACAACAGGAGATCGATTGGATCGTCGAGCCCCCCGGGCTGGACCAAATACGGGGGGACACCCACAAGGTGCGCGGAAAAGTCTTTGCCCGCGCCATTTCTTACCGCGGCTACAAGCGAGGGATCGAAACCTACGTCAATCCCTGGGCGGCGCAAGACCCGGGGCAGCCGGAGGTAACCAGCCGCATTGCTGATGGTTTCAATCTGGACGGTAAGATCGGACCCAACGACTTTGTCAGTCCGGACGGCGAGAAAGGCATTGACAACGCCTTGTACCGCGCCTGGGGATGCGATGCGCCGTGGCGTGGCAATGGCAACGCCACCCTGGCCCTGCGCTACGATACGGCGATGCTGGATGGCCTCCATACCATAGTGATCAGGATCTCCGGCCATCAGGATCCGATGAACGACAGCGATGCGACGGTCGAGATCGGCAATTCGCCCGACCAAATCGTAAGGGACGCCCGTGGTGGCGTCGGGATCGACTATTCGTACCGCATTCTGAGGTCCGCGCGGTACACTAAGCTGAAGGCGACCATCAAAAACGGCGTGGTGGAGACCGAACAGGTCGAGCATCTGCACACGCCGCGTATGGCCTATTATTATGACCAAACTGGCGACACCAATTTCACCAAGGGCAAGATACGTCTGGTCATCGCGCCTGATGGTTTGAGCGCCACCAGCCTAATTGGCGGTTATCGCGATTGGCGCGACCTTTATGGAGATGCCTCCTTCGGCGGGAGCAGCACCGCCGGCGCCGGCTCCCTGGACGAGGTATACCATGAGGATCATGTAGCGCTTTACTATGCACTCCGCCGCAATGCTGACGGCATGTATAACGAAAAGACCCGCCAGTATGATGGCATCTCCACTGCTTACCGCATGATGATGTCTTCAGCTTTCGTCGTGGACCCCGACCAGCCGATGACTATCCCGATCCGGGCGGGTAACGAATGGCGAAGGACCGTATTCGAAGCTTGCAAGACCAGCGTCGCCAAGGGCGCTGAAGCCCTCATTCCTCAGGATGTCCCGCCTGGCTGTAGAGAAGCAGCCTATCCCTACCTTGAAGGATTTATCAAAGATCTTTCCAGCAGGGATTTTATCCTTAAGACGCTAGATCGGCCTCACTATCCGGACGGAGTTGGTCTGGACCTTTGCGGGTACCCGATCGATGACCAGGGTAACCGCAAGCGCAACACCAAATACGATGAGCGATTAGAGACCTGCATATATCGGTAGCACATCAGTTGCAGTCCCCGGCAGCAAATCACTCGTCCGAGGCGGCCGGGAAGTCGGCCGCCTCGACCCTGCGGGTTGCCCATGCGGGTCGCCTAGCCAAACCAGGCTTTCCTCAAGGTTTCACTCTTAGCAAAGGATACGACTCTATGACGAGGGCGGGATTGCTTTGTGCGATTGGCTGCGCGGTAACCGCACTATTCGCGCTCTATGGGGGTAGGGAGTTGTCCCGCACTTATGGGGCAGAACAAAATCCAGGTTTGCTTGTTCACGATGACGGGGGTGTGGATGTACACGCGTTTCATTTGCCGTACTCCGCGCTGGTGAGTGACGAGGCAAAGAGAGATTTCGTTAGGCGTGAACGTTCGATGGGGCGGGTTTACGGGCTTGTGACGCCAGGGATGCCAGAGTCCAAATTTGGCGAATTGTGGGACAAAGAAGTTTGGATTCCTCTGCTGAAGGAGATCCGGCGCACGTTTCCGGTCAATATAGAGCCGGAAATGATTGGAGGGGTTCAGACAGACGTTGTGCAGCCGGTTCAGGGCGTCTCGGATGCCAACCGGCAACGCGTTCTGATCAATCTGCATGGTGGAGGATTCTCTTACGGAGCTCGCTACGACGGTCAGATAGAATCCACGCCGATCGCTAGCATAGGTAGAATAAAAGTCATTACAGTGGACTACCGAGAGGCACCGGAGTTCCACTTCCCCGCAGCTAGTGAGGATGTCGCGAAGGTCTATGCTGAGCTGCTGAAAACGTATCGTCCCGAGAACATCGGGATTTATGGCTGTTCGGCCGGAGGAAGCCTAACAGCGCAATCGGTCGCGTGGTTTCAAACGCACGGATTGCCAAAGCCCGGTGCCATTGGGATTTTTGGATCCGGAGGTAGTCTATCGAGTAAACCGGGTGACAGCGATCATTTGAATGCCTTGGCGCGTCCGAGCGCGCTTGGTTATCAAGCCAAGGTCAAGCACACCTATTTTGAGGGCACCGATCTTGATGATCCAATGGTATCGCCGGTAAATCATCCCGAACTGTTGAAGGAGTTCCCGCCCACCATCTTCATGACGGGTACTCGCGATGCGGCGATGTCATCCGCCATTACCACACACATTCATCTTGTGGAGGCGGGCGTCGACGCTCGGCTTTTCGTCTTGGAGGGAGCCACCCATTGCTCGTTTGCACAATACATTTTTAGTACCGACGTGCCAGAGCAGCACGAGGCTTGGAATATCATCGTGAAATTCTTCGACGGTCATTTGGGAAAGCAGTCCAAATAAATTGGAATGAACCGCATCGAATTGTCGGTGCTCCAACTTCTGAAAGGGTTGATTGCATCTGCGCTGTCGGCTCTTCAGCATTTTACGGCTGACCCAACCGTTGTGCGGCGCTTGCCGGCCAAGTCATACCTGCGTCGGAAGTCGCGCCGCGCGAAGTGGCCGGCAACACTTCAACCTCGCCTCGTTGCCCCGGACTGTCGCGACGGAACCGACGTAGGGCGTTATCGTGCCGATATTTGCCAAGTCCGAGCGAGAATTTTTCTGTACGTTCGTGCGCTCGCTCAAACGGTCTTGGGGATCATCTCACGCTTTGGACGAGTGCGGGGGGCGATGCCCACCGGGGAAGCTTGTGCGATCAGTCCCTATCCGCGGCTAATGCTCCCGCGGCTGTGCCGTATGACTATTATTAGCCGAATAATCGACATTCGATCGGCTTCTTCATTTTCTGGAAGTGTTCAGGATGTCGACGACTCTCGTGCTCAAGGACGTGCGGGAAAGGAGAAGATCATCGGGGTTTGCGAACGACTAGGCATACAGGGTTTTCGGCCGAGCTCGGTGGAGCGAGGCGGATTCCGTCGAAGTCCTTCGGGGCGACGGGAGGGCTGACGCGTCTGCTCCATGACACCGGCGTGCCTCGCTAGAGCGCTTACAGCTGAACGATCGGTCCCAGTGGTTGTTCTGTTGGCTTCCGACAAGAGCTGACAACGGTGCGTCGGGGCCCTCACATCCCGGCTCGCTCAACAACGCAACGCACGCTGCGATTATGCGATTGCATACGCTCTCAAGTTCTGCCGCGGGCTTTGTTAGCGGAAGTCCAATGCACGGTCGACCAGAGACGCCATCGCCCGGCACGGTGACATTCAATGCGAATCCGTTCAACAAGTAGGCTGCGAAATCGGCCTCGTTTCTGATCTCCCTTCCGTTCAGGTCAAGATAACCGATCAGGCCGGCGCACGACAGGAAAAGCAACGTACTCCGCTCTTGGACCACGCATCTCAATCCCGGTGCCTCTTCGAGTTTCTCGACCACAAAGTCCCAAATTTCGTGCAGCGCATAGTAGTTGCCGTTGCCTAGTCGACTGATGCCCATGCCTATCGCTTCTTAGATCGATTCACTTGAATTCTAGAATGATAGACCCAAAAATGCGACATAATGGTGAAAAAGATTCCGTTGCCTCCAGCTTACGAGACGCCCGCGGAATGCTCATTGAGCCGATGCCGGTTATGTACCTGGACGTGAACGAGCGCGATTCGGGGCGATCGTGCTTCACCCTGGCGGCTGGTGATGGAGGCCAGCCCCCTATGGCTAAACCGCTCTCGCCGGACCTTCGCATTCGCATTCTTTAGGCCGTAGAACATGAGAGGATGAGCCGTCGGGGCGCTGCCGATTGATTCCGTGTGGCGCCATCGACAGCAATCGAGTTGGTGTGCGAGTGGCGAAGCACTGGCCACTGTGAGGCGGGTGTGCAGGGTGGTGATGCTCGATGAGCCCGCGTTAGAGATCGCGCTCATGCATCTCAGGGCCAAGCGAGGGAAAGTCGAAAGGTGTAGGGGTTCTTCAGGATCTGCTGGCTCGGATTGCTGGGCTGGCAGGGTTTGCGAAAAGCTTGTGAGCGCGCTGCCTTGACGGACGAGAAGGTTACTATCGATCTGATGGATGAGTACGTTGCGGCTCCATCCGTGTTCGATCGCCTGGCGGGCGTACCAAGCGTGTTCCTCGGGCGCCTTGGCTGCATCAAGCAGGTGGACGTTATGGCCCAAGGCAATAGTGCAACAACCTGTTGCGCAATTTCGCCATCCGGCCACGCCTCAACGAAGGCGCCCATATACTTCAGGTTTCGGGCGGACGGCCCGGCCATCTCAGGGAAGCTCGGCCAAGATCGTCGGCTAGACGATCGATGATCTTGGCGCCCCATCCGTCCCGTTCCTGCCGCGCGAGGATATCGCGTCCAATGTTCCAGTAGAGACCGACACGATGCCCCGCCTCCGCAATCTTCCTCTTAAGATCGCTGACGAACGTCGAATAGCCTTGCGTATCAATTTCGGTCGTCGGCTTGGCGCCTTTTCGGGCCGAGAGAGATTTGGAAGGTCGCTCATGCGGACCTTTAAGCGCTTCTTCGCCAGCATGGCGCGCGCGAACTTGTTCCACTTTGCCATTCGGGCGCGCTTCTCGGGCATGTAATGCCACCGATCATAGTTTTTGGAGCTGACGTCCTGGAGCATGATTTCGCAGACGATCTCGAATCTCTTTGGACACACTGCCTTGCCGGCCAGAGAGTTGAACATTCGCCGGAGGCGCTTGCCAACACAACGGACCTCAGAGTCTGGGACTTACCGGTGCGCGCCATGCACTGGCTGCTGGTCATTGGGATCAGTGTGTGCTGGTGGACTGGCATCAACCGAATATCACCTGTAGAGCGGCTACGCGATCCTCTGGATCGTGCTGATGCGTCTCTATTGGGGCTTGGTGGGCTCCTCGACCGCCCGGTTTGTCAATTTCGTGCGGGGCTCCACGCCATTCTCGACTATGCTAGGACGCCTGCACAGGCGCGACACGACCCACAGCCATGGCCATAATGGGAGCGATCAGTATTGTCCCGGCAAGATCAGGACTGCGCTGGCGCACCAGGCCTGGCGTTCGCAGGCAGGAGATCGATCGAGTCATCGCGCCCCCCAGGCTACACACTAAGCCGGAAACCGGGGAGGCGCGCGCCACCAAATCTGGGAGCGCGCTATCACGCCGGAACCATGATACAGCAGAATTTCGCTATTATGCAGCCGATCATCGTCGGGGCACGCCCTCTGTTCGACAGGAATTCATGATGAGTAAGAATCTATACTCGACAAAGATCGCATCATTGGATTTGTCCCGCCGACCGGCTTCTTCCCGCTTTCGCACGCGTACAGGATGTAAATCTACCAGGATGTTTTTCCGGTCGCTCGCTCTTGCAGCAGGAGCGCTCGCCTCCCTATTCGTGGGAAGCTTAGCGCGGGCTTCCAGCGATCGAGCCGCGGAGCCGCCTCTAATTCTGGAGCGAGAGGGATACTTCTACGTAGGTGGCCATGAGGTCACGCTTCATGCAGGCACACTCATTGCTGACGCTATGTTTGTGCAATATCAAATCCCGAAAAAATTGAAGCATCGCTTTCCGCTTGTCTTTATAGGAGGGGGGTGTGCTTCTGGATCTCTGTCATGGCTTGGAACGCCGGATGACAGGGAAGGCTGGGCCGAATATTTCGTTCGCCGCGGCTATTCGACCTACATCATAGATCGACCCGCTTGCGGTCGATCTGCTTACTATGCCGAAGTGGATGGGCCGATCGGCGTCGGTTCGATCGAGCGTCTGGAGAAGTTCGTCAACAATCCTGATCGCTACCATTTGTGGCCGCAAGCGAGACTCTTCACCCAGCGCCCCGGCAATGGAAAAGAAGCGAGCGACGTAGTCTCCCGGCAATACCTGTCTCAGCCCATGGCGAGTATCGCAAATGGGCGCCAAGCGGATGAAATGACGCAATCTGCGTTAGCAGCATTGTTGGATAAAGTGGGTCCGGCAGTCCTGGTTGCCTTCTCCCACGGTGGGCAGTTCGCGTGGCTCGCTGCAGATGCGCGGCCTCGCTTGGTTAGGGCCATTGTCGCGCTTGAGCCCGCCGGTCCTCCGTTTAGAGACGATCCGATTGTTGCTACAAGCAAACCGTCGAATGATGCGAGCAGCCGCCCTTGGGGGTTAACAGACGCTCCCTTCACCTACGATCCACCCGTGAAGACTCCTCTGGAGCTACGGTTGACCGACGAGCCTGCTGCAGCCCCAGATCTTATTCCATGTCGGTATGTTGACGGACCTTCGAGGAGGTTGCCGAATCTGGCGGGTAAACCGGTTTTAATTTTGACAACCGAAGCCAGTTATCACGCTCGATACGATAATTGCACGTCACGATTTCTGACTAGGATGGGAGTTGCCAACGATCATCTCCGATTAGGCGAAATCGGAATCCATGGCAACGGACATGGCATGTTGGGGGAGAAGAACAATCTCCAGATCGCAGCCGTAGTCGACGCTTGGCTCAAGAAGCATACAGCGAAGTAAGATAGTCGCGCAGGCGACATCGAAGTTCGGATGAAAATGGTCGACGATTCGTTGAGAGCATGAACGCGAAGCATCTCTATTCGTCGACTGTAGGCAGAAGGGAATATTCCCGCTCGCATAGAATGTCAGGAAAGTCACAATGAGATTCCCCAGTGTCTAGTTTAGGATGGCACTCGAAGAAGCATGAACGGGGTGCATAGAAATGATGTCAGTCGAGCCCCCGGGGCTGCGCCGTTCGCGGGGCTTAAACAATCGCGATCGAACCGTAGCGATGAGTCACGATCCGCGCACCCTCTCGCGGAACACTCTTATACGTCGCTACTGACGCGGCATCATAGTGTTCACGGCTTGAAATCGCTGGGAAACTGGTGGTGAGAGCTGGCTCCGGAATTCTGGACAGGGCGATAAGTGGAGTTTCTGCCTGACGGCGGGCAAGATTGTCCCGCGAATCAGGAGAGACGATGAGCAGACGAACCCGTCGGCAGCACGCACCGGCATTCAAGGCGAAGGTGGCGTTAGCCGCGATCAAGGGTGAGATGACGCTGGCCCAGCTGGCTGAGCATTTCGACGTGCACCCGAACCAGATCACGCAGTGGAAGTCCCAGCTTCAGGAAGCGGCGGCCGAGGTATTTGGTGCTGGCGGTGGCAACAGAACGAGCGAGCCCGCGGTGGACGTGAAAACGCTGCACGCCAAGATCGGGGAGCTGACGCTGGAGAACGATTCCTAAGAAACGGCATCGCCGACGTGCGGCTCCAAGGGCTGGAGAACGAAGCCGAATGCCTTGGCACGCCGATGCAAATTGTTGACCACTCGCGTCCGGTAGCGCGTCTCGTAGGACGAGGCCCCGGGATCGACATAGTCCATTCCGTATCGCACAGCATTGTAGAACAGAACTGCGATCTTGCGGGCCGTGGCGGTCACTGCCTTGGCCTTACCGATGCGCGATGAAAGTCGCCTGTAAAAGGCGCCGAGCGCAGTATCGGTGCGTCCGACGGTGACGGCAGCAAGGCGCAGAAGCGCCGCCGCCCGGCCGCCGGATCGGCGCGTTCGGGACGAGAGCCTTTTGCCGCCGGAGACCTTGTTGCTCGGCGCCAGTCCTAGCCAGGAGGTAAAATGCTTTGCGCTTGGCCACGAGGAGAGGTCGTCACCGCATTCAGCGATCAGCTTCAGCGAGAGGTAAGGACCGAGGCCGTCGATCGTGGTGATGTCTTTTCCCAGCGCGAATAGCGCCTCGCGGACGTCGAAAGCTAGAGCGTTCGCCTGATCGGTCCGATTCCGACGCAGCGAGGCCGGCGGTGCTGGTCCATGACCACGACCGCGATGGTTGCTCAGTTCCTTCAACACGGCTTCGATCCGGGCGTCGCAGGCAGATGCCTTCTCGTGGTAGGTGTCGTAAAGCGCAAGTGCCTGCTCGAGCGCAAACAGATGCTCGGCGCGGTAGCTCCCGGTGAGCGCCTTCGCAATCGTCTCGGCACTGGAGTGGCAACTGTAGTGGCGCAAGCACGCCCCCGCGGGTCACTTCAAATTCCTCCGGGTATGGTCAGTCAAATTCCTCCACCCGCGAGGCAGGACGTGGTGATTGTTAGTTTGCCTTTGTTTCCCGGGCAAGAGTTTCAGCGGCCTCTTTGAGCCGATAGCTGCGTCCGTCGAACTCAAGCAGATGGCAATGATGCATCAGGCGATCGAGGATCGTCGTGCTCATGGTGTTGTCCCCCAGGTATGTCCCCCAGTCCTGCACGACGCGATTGGAGGTAACGATGACGCTGCGGCGCAGTTTGTAGCGCTGATGGATCAGGGTCTGCAGCAATGCGCCGGCGTCGTCAGGGATGGCGCGTGCGAGGAACAGATCGTCCAGCACGAGGAGGTCGCAGTCGATGATGGTTCGCAGCCGGACCTCGCGTTGTGCCGGGGAGTTCATGGCGTAGCGGTGGAAGAAGTCGTCGGTCTCAAGATACTGGACCTTGTGGCTTTGCAGGATCGCCCGATAGGCGATCGCCTTGGCGATGTAGGACTTCCCGGTGCCAGGTTTGCCGACGAGCAGCGCGTTTTCGCCGGCGGCAATGAACGCCAGGGTGTGGAGCTGGAAGCAAGTCTGGCGCGGCAATCTGGGATTGAAGGTCCAGTCGAACTCGGCGAGCGTCAGTTTTTCGTCGAGTCCGGATTGCTGGTATCGTCGCTCGATAAGGCGGGACTGACGACGGTCCAGTTCGTCCTGCAGGATCAGGGAGAAGGTCTCGAGGAATGGCTGGTTGGCGCCCTGCGCCTGCAGCACGCGCGTCTGCAGCGTGTCGCGAACGCCCGACAGGCGCAGCTGTCGCAGGCAACGCTCAATTTCCGGCATGGTCATCATGTGGTTTGGTCTCCAGTGTGAGGTGAGAAGCCGCGGGAGCGCTCGTGGCGCCGGAGCTGGCCGGGGTTGCGCAGGCGCCACGAGCGCGGGTTGCAGGGGTGCGGTCGCCGTGAGCCTCGGCCTGCCGGCCATTGTCGCCGGCATCGTGCCGCACGGCACGGCTGAAGAGATCGCCGTATTCGGCTGGAGCGCGGATCAGCGGATGATCCTGGGTGAGCGACGATGCCGGCTGTGGCGTCGCTCCAACCTGCGCGATCGCCTGTTCGAACAACCGCTCGACGGTCGCACGCACGTGCTTGTAGCGGTAGATGCGGTTCTCGACGGCGTGCGCGCAGGCTTGCTCGACCAGCCGTGCCGGATACTTCCGGCCCAGCCCGACAATGCCCCACATCGCGCGCTGTCCGGGGCGCCCCTCGGTGTCGAACACTTGCTGGCACAGCGCCCTGGTCTGCGGCCCGATGCGCTCGGCGCTCGCCAGCAGCACGGCGGTTTGCCGCGACGGATTGAACGGCCGTTCGCTGGTCGGCAGGACGACAGAACCGGAGTGCGTCATCCGGGGATGAACACGCAGCAGCGCATGGGTGTGGCGATCACGGATCTCGATCGTGGAGGCGTAGATCCGCACCACGACCTGACTGCCGATGGGCGCAGGCCGCGCGGCTAATAGCTGCTATCAACACGCACGGTGGTATCGTCGCAGACGGTCCGAACGACCTCGGTGAAGATGCGGAAGGCAGCCACTGGCAACGGCCGCAGGTGTGGCTTCTCCTCCTGGAACATCGCCTCGACCTGACGACGCGTGCTGCCGTGGATGCGCTTGGAGGCCCAATTCTCCTCCCAGTGCCTCAAGAACTCGTTCTGGGCTTCCAGTGTCTCGAAGCGCCGTCCAGCCAGCGCGGTGCCCTGGGTATGTTGAATCGCACTCTCGACGCAGCCTTTCCGATTGGGATCGGCCACCCGCGCGGGATCGGCGACCACGGCGTAATGAGCCAGCATCGCGCTGTAAATCGGGTTGAGCTCGGGCTCGTACAAATCCGGCTTGAGGACGCCTTCCTTCAGATTGTCGAGCACGACATAGCTGGGGACCCCGCCAAAATACCGGAACGCCTCTTCGTGGAGCTGCGCCCAGACCTGTTGGCTGGACTTCCAGACCACCCGCCGGAAGCTGCGCCGCGAGTAGCGCAGCGTCATCACGAACAGGCGGGGACGGCGGTACCGCCCGCTCCTGGGATCAATCGTCAGAGCGCCCTCGCCATAGTCGACCTGGGCCTCCTCGCCGGGCAGGAACTCAAGTCGATCAAACTGCTCGGGATCGCCGTGTCGCAACGTGCGCACAAACCGCTTGACGCTCTGGTAGCTGGACGGAAAGCCAAAATGATCGACCAGGTCCTGGTAAATCGCCTGCGCATTCCGCTTCAGGCGGACCTGTTCTTCGATCCACGTCCGATGCGGTTCGCAAGCCGAACGGGCCAGGCTGCTGGTGACCGTCGCTCCCGATGCCCCAGAAGCCGGTGGTCGGGGTGGAGGAATTTGGCCGTCCACGCTCACCGGGCCGGTGGTCACTTCCCCGGGGGAATTTGCCTCCGCACCGGCCCGCAGCGCCCGGTAACGCCGGATCGTCTTGCGATCGATCCCCGTCAGCCTATGGATCTCGCGCTGGCTGGCGTTGCGATCGAGTAGCGTAAATACCGTGCTTTGCAGGTGTGGCTTCAAGACGTTCAACTCCCCGGCCCCTTGCTGGCTAAAGGGACCGAAAATAAACGTCCTGCCTGACCGGCTACCGCTGTTCAGCGGCGCTGACCGTGATCATCAGGTGGGGGAGTTTCATGTGACCATACCCGGGGGATTTTGACCGACCCACGGGGAGCACGCCAGCGCCTCGGGATCGCGCTCGCCGGCAAGGATCGCGCGTATGATACGCAGGCCGGTCGCGCCGGTGATGTCGGCGACGACGTGGTGGAGCTGAAGATTCATCTCCGTCAAGGCCTTCTGCATATGCTGGATGTGTGAGGCCGCGTACTCCAGCAGACGCTCGCGCTGACGCACGTAGGCTCGCAGTTCGGCAATCTGCCCTTTGGGCTGAAAGCTGGCCCGCAGCAACCCGAATGAATGGAGCCGCTGCAGCCATTGCGCATCGCTGACATCGGTCTTACGCCCCGGCACGTGCTTGGCATCGCGCGCGTTGACAAGAAACACGGTAAATCCCCGGGCATCGAGAAGCTCGAAAATCGGAATCCAGTAGACGCTGGTCGATTCCATGACGACGGTCTCGACGCCGCATTCCGTAAACCAGTCGACCAGCCGATGCAGATCGGCCAGTCGTCGGCCCATCAGGTGCTGCACAACAGGGAGAGCAGCGCGCTGCAATATGCCATGCGGGATCGGCTGACGGCGCTTGGCTGGTCGCAGATCGAGGTGATCGACGACGATCTCGGCCGCTCGGCGGCTGGCTCCGTTCAGCGTGCTGGATTCGAGCGGATGGTCGCGGAGGTGTGCCTCGGCAAGGTTGGCGCCGTCTGCGCGCGTGAGGTCTCCCGCTTTGCCCGCAACAGTCGCGACTGGCAGCAACTGATCGAGATGTGCCGCGTGGTCGACACGGTGCTGGTCGATCAGGAGACCGTCTATGCGCCGCGCCACGGCAACGACCGCCTGCTGCTCGGGTTGAAAGGCAGCCTGAACGAGTACGAGCTTGACCTGTTGCGCCAGCGTTCGCTCTCGGCGCGCTACGAGAAGGCGCGCCGCGGCGAACTGGTCGTCGCGGCACCGGTAGGCTTTGTGAAGGCCGGCGATCGCTACGAGAAGGATCCAGACCGCCGCGTGCAAGACGCCATTACCCTGGTCTTCGACAAGGTTCAGGAACTGGGCAGCGCTCGTCAAGCCTTGCTCTGGTTCCACGAGCATAATCTCGAACTTCCGGTGAAGCAGAACAATGGCGATGTGGCCTGGCGGCGGCCGAACTACGCCGCCATCCACCAGATGATTGAGAACCCCATCTACGGCGGCGCCTATGCCTATGGTAGGACTGCGGTTGCGGTAGGCTATGGAGCCAACGGTGCCAGCGTGAAGATTCGTCGCAAAGCACGCAGTGACTGGCTGGCGACGCTTGGGCAAGCGGATCTGGCTATGTACGCCGCCGATCCAGTGGACAATCAACACGATCTCGCCTGCCTCCTGATCGATGTCGGCGACCACCTCCTGGATGAGGGTGCGCACAATGCGCTTCTTCAGGCGCGCGTCTGTCGTTGGGGCGGCCCAGACGGTCTTGAGGTCCGTCGCGAGTGCGGCAAGCGCTGTCGGGGCGGCTGATGCCAAATGCCCATGAGGGCTACGTCAGTTGGGAGAAGGCCGAGGCGATCAGGACGATGGTCAGCAACAACATTCCCACCAGCCGTCATCATGGCGCCGCCAAACATGGCAATGCGCTGCTGGCCGGCATGATCCGGTGCTTTGCGCTCCAGATGATGGGGCCGAATCTTGTCAGAGATCATGACCGTCCTCCGTCGTTACGGCCGTCTTGCTCTTGTCCGCGTGTTCCAGGATCAGCTGCGCCATCAGGTTGGTCAGCGTGCCTTGCACCTCTGCCGGCAGCTCCGGCCAAGCCGGTGCTCCGATGACACCGCTGGACTGGCCGCTTGCGAACAGGTCCATTTGCGGCGCCTGGCGCCGCTGATCCTGCCTGTGCCGACTCCGCTGCGCTGGCGGCCGGCGCGCCATTGTCGTGGTCTTGCCTGACATGGGCCTCTCCCCGATTCGGATCGCGAGAGGTCATGATTGCGCCAGAAAGCAAGGCGTTCGATGATGCGGTGCCCGCCTTCAACACATCCGACAGAAGGCCCGCTAGCACCGACAGCGCTGATGAATCGACATAAGGCGTGGTGGTGACGACCGAATCATCCGCGCAAGCCACGCGATCGAACATCCAGGCAGGAATCTCAAGCCACCGAGTCGCGTCGGAGCCGCTCAGCGTGCAGCGGAAAACAACATCATCCGACTTGGCGATCGCCTGGTGGACAAACACCGGCTGACCAAACCACGGATGCCACCGATACAAGAGCTCGCGAAAACCGGTCCCGTGGGTGTTATCAAGCTGGGTTGTACAATGGCCGGCGTCCCCACTCGAGCCTTGACCGCGGCACCCCGGATCAAGCTTACTTCAACCCGCTGCCATTCCGCGCGGCAGCCTAACTCTGGCAGAAGCTCCACTTATCGACGCGGAATTGCTGTTCAGACAACCGAGACCACCTCAGTGGCCATGGGCGCGACTTGTGCTGCGTTTTGAGTGACGGGCCTCCCTGCCTACAGCTTCACCGGTAGTGCGACAACGGTGTCAGTCCTTCTGTCCGGGACACCATCTGTCGCAAACTGCTGCCCTGTCGACCCGCTAGCGCTGAGAACGCGCTATCGCGCTGTTGAATGCTGACTAGCACCCTTCCAAATAGCTCATTCCTACCCGAACAGGTAGTATTTAGATCCATTGTTAGTGCGGTATTCATCACCTTAGTAGATCGCCGTATGGCCTCGGCTCGGCTCAGTTCATCACGAAACGTGCAGCAATGACAAACTTAGTTGATCCGTTGCAAGTATCACGCTTCCTTCAAGGATATGATGACGCCGCAGCCCAGATCATCATGGGCGTCGAAAAAAAATAACGACGTCCCGCTTTTAACGGCTGCTCGACTGTATGATCGCACGACATTGTTGCATAGCGTCTTGTTCAACCGGCATTGCGCAACCGGCCCGGAGTTCGACTATGTGACCGCAGTACACCGCCTCGCAGTACCTCGGCCGAGGGCATGACCGCCATCCCAAAAGTGGCAAAACGGCTGGCGTTGCCCTCATCGCGCGAACTTTTCTCGATTGGCGATCCCACAGACATCCTATCTCGGAAGCCTGCTGTTCCTTAAACGGACCCCACTGAATGCGTAAACAATTTCTGTTCTCGGCATTCCTGTCCGTGTTTTCGTTGGTGGCTTCGGTGTTCGCGGCGGAGGGGATTCTCCGCCTCAAGGACAGCTCAATGAAGAACTACGATATCGAGATGTGGCGATACGCGCGGGAGCTGAAGACTCCAAGCCCGCGACCTGAGCTTGGTCACGATCACGTCAAGAATGCCTCTGCGATTCTCGAGTCCGTCGAAATCCGGACAAACGAATGGAAGTTGCGCGGGGGCCCGGTTTTGCCCCGCAATCACGTCAGCCGTCGAATTTTGTTTCTGGGCGGCTCGATTACGCTTGGCTGGGGGGTCCACGAAAGCAAAACGATCACCTCCCGCGTGGAGGCGGCTCTGCGCGAAAAAGGCGAAAGTGTCGACGTACTGAACGGCGGCGTCGGCAACTACAATGCTGAACGATACGTACAGCGCTTTTTTTACGAGCTTGAAGGGTTGGAGCCGACCGATATCGTCGTGCAGTACTTCCTTCGCGATGCAGAGAAGCTCGACCCAACAGCGGCCAATTGGTTCCTGAGACATAGCGAGCTGGCGGCAACAATTTGGATCGCCATCAACAGACTTCTGAACAAGTCTGGAGAGCACTCACTCGTTGAACACTATCAAGATGTCTATCGCGATAGTCAGCCGGGCTTCATCGAAATGCAGTGGCAACTTCGTCAACTGGCCGAGTACGCTGGCAAGAGGAATATTCGCCTGTACCTAGCCATGACACCGGATGTTCACAACCTAAATGCTTATCCGTTTGGATTTATTCACGTCAAGATGCGATCAGTTGCACAAGCGGGCGGATACAAATTCGTCGATTTGTTGCCTGCGCTTGGAAGACTCTCTCCAGAACAAATCTGGGCTATGCCGGGAGACCCGCACCCCAACGCGTTAGGTCACAAGCTAATGGCAGACGCCATTCTTCCCGTTCTCAATCAGTAGACGGGAAACGCGAACGCAATGCTTTTTTCCGATCCGGTCTTCTTTCTGTTCTTCGCTCTATATTTCAGCGCTCATCTCCTGACGCCGCCGCAATATCGACTTTACCTTTTGATCTTTGGAAGCACCGTATTCTACGCTTGGTGGAAAAACGAGTACGCTTGGCTTCCTTATGCATTAAGTACTATTGCGTGGGGTGGCGTCCTCTGGATCGAGCAAGCCGAAGCTCCTCGTGTTCGAAAGTGGCGGCTCTTCCTGGTTCTGGCCGTCCTGTTTACGCCGCTTGTGGTCTTCAAATACGCTCACTTCCTGATTTACGACGTCGCTGGGGGATTCACGGCGGCATGGCCACACGTTTTCCGTGGTGAACTTCGATTCTCGCTTCCGCTTGGAATCTCCTTTGTCACGTTCACGCTCACGGCCTATGTGGTCAACGTGTATCGTAGACAATTTCCGATCGAGAGCCGACTCACTGCAATTCTCGGCTACGTGTTGTTCTTCCCTCACCTGATCGCCGGCCCAATCCTGCGGCCGCACGAACTTCTTCCTCAACTCTCGAAAGCAAGCAGAGCGCTCGATGCCCGCTTTACTCTTGGCGCTTCTCTATTCGTCGTTGGGCTTGCCAAGAAACTAATCTTTGCGGATGGGATTTCGCCATATGTCGACCTCGCTTACGCGCCCGGCGCTCACGGCGCGTATGATTATCTGCTCGCTATATATGGCTTTTCGATGCAGATTTATTGCGATTTCAGCGGATATACCGATATGGCCGTTGGCCTTGCGTATCTCTTGCGCATTCGTCTACCTCGCAATTTCCGGTCTGCCTATACGTCAAAATCGATCATCGAGTTCTGGCGCCGGTGGCATATCACATTGTCGCACTGGCTGCGCGACTATCTTTACATAGCTCTCGGGGGTAACCGACAGGGCGCCGCCCGGCAGCTTGCCAATCTGATGATCACCATGCTGATCGGTGGCCTCTGGCACGGCGCCAACTGGACGTTCGCTATCTGGGGCGGCCTGCATGGTATCGGCATCAGTCTCAATCATTTGTTCAATCGCGTTTGGCCGAACGCCAAGTTGCCTGCCTGGCTAGGGATCATCACCACCTTTCACTTCGTCACGATCGCCTGGATCTATTTTCGGGCTCCGACTCTCACGTCGGCACATGAAGTTCTCGCTGGACCGTTCATCAGTTCATCGACAGGACTCCGGGCGTTTCTTTCAGAGCATGCTTACCCGCTCGTACTTCTGCTGGCATTTCTTGCGGTACATCGATTTGATGACCACGCAAGAGTTCGACTGGCTGTCAGAAGAGCCCAGAAAACTGTCGTCTGGGCAACCTTGTTGACAATCTCTGTTCTCGCGATCGCGGTGAGCCAAGGCAGTTCAGCCAAGTTTATCTATTTCGACTTCTGAGCTCGAGAGCCGAATTTCCGTCTGCTGCCAGCGCGACACTCCTACTATGATAGCCAAGGTGAGCGTCACGAGAGGATCACCGGTGCCCGGGCTTGACTTGCGCGGAATGCTCTGGATAGCGCGGTCGGGATGATTGACGCCGCCGGCGCGCGGTGATGGGGTGATCCTGGTTCGGAGCGGGCATCGAGGATCAGAATGACCAGCGAGTCGCAGCTGCGCGAGAAGCTTCGGAAGATCGAAGCGTTGTTCGTGGGTGCCGGAACTGCTGGTGAGCGCCTTGCGGCGGAAGCCGCGCTGCGGCGGGTGCGGGCCCGGGTCGAGGAACTCGCCCGCCACGATCCACCGGTCGAACAGCAATTCTCACTTCCCGACCAGTGGTCTCGGCACCTTTTTCTGGCGCTTTGCCGCCGATATGGGCTGCGGCCGTTTCGTTATCGCCGGCAGCGACGCAACACGGTGATGGTCCGTGCGTCACGGGGCTTCGTCGATCGAGTCCTGCTGCCGGAGTTCACCGAGCTGGAGGGTGCGCTGCAAGTGTATCTGCACGAGGTGACACTGCGCGTGATCCGCGAAGAGATCTACGACGACGCCAGCGATGCGCAGGAAGTTCCCGACGCCTTGCCGTCGAACTGATCAAGCGGCGAGCTTTGCCCTCCGAACCGTCGCGCTCGGCTTTCCAGTTCCACGGCAGCAGCGTGTTCAGCTGATTGATCTTGGTGCGTCCGGAGACGATGCGCTCGAGAACATCAGTGAGATAGTGCCGCGGGTCGATGCCGTGAAGCTTTGCCGAGTTGATGAGCGATGCGAGAGTGGCCCAGGTTTCGGCGCCGCCCTCCGGGCCGGGGCCATAGTGCCGGGTTTCTGACATTCGAAGCCGTGATCACCTATCCGTTCCACCCGCTGGCCGGCCGGATGGTCCTGGTGACCGGCGACCACGAGCACGACGGTGTTCATTATTTCCTGATTCGGCAACCGCATGGCGGCTCCTTCCAGGTGCCAGGCTGGATGTTCGATCCATCGGCATGTTCGACAGTGATTGTAACGATTCCCCGCCTTCCCGTCAGCCAACTCCTTCAACTGCGCAATCTGGTTGATCATCTCGTACCTTGTCGTCCGGAGGAAGAAAGCCCCGGAGGATTCGGCGATGAGAAGGCAGTGTCGTACGCAAATGGATCTGTTCCTTCCCCTAACCCAGCCCAGCGACATGATTGGCACCGAACGCCAGAAGGCGTTGGCCCTTCTGCGAGCATTGCTGATGGAAGCGGCGACGAAGCCGGCCAACGAGCCTCCAGCCAGCGGCAAAAAGGGAGCAGGCAATGAATAAGATCACGCCCGCGCACCTGGCTCGCGCCGCGTTCGTGTATATCCGCCAATCCACAGCGTATCAGGTCGTCAACAATCTCGAGAGCCAACGACGCCAGTATGGCTTGGTCGAACGCGCGCGGCAGCTTGGCTGGGAAGACGTTCAACTCGTCGACGATGATCTCGGCCGATCCGGTGGCGGAACGGTCCGACCGGGCTTCGAGAAGCTGCTGTCCGCGATTTGCGAAGAACGGGTTGGCGCCGTGGTATCGCTCGAGGCATCACGCCTTGCTGCCGATTCCGAGGTCATCGCGCGCACCGTACCGAGTTGATGGCGCGCGGGGTTCCGAAATGATCGCGCGCAGCGTTCCGAGCATTCTCCGCGCAGC
>NZ_BSOW01000014.1 GCF_030160715.1 Bradyrhizobium iriomotense | reverse complement strand
CGACCGGTGCTCCCGCCGCCATCGGCTGCTGACCGCCGCCCAGCGCGCGCGGCGCACCGGGGGCATTGGGATTCTGGTTCGGATCGAACGCATCGCCACGGCGGCGGGTGCCGGGCGCTCCCGGCGCCGGCTGCTCCTGCACGATCGGCGCAGGCGCCGCGACCTGCGGCTCATAAGCCGGCTGCTGCACCGGCTGCTGCTGTTGCCGATAGCCCGGCGCTGGCGGCGCGGCCGCGACATTGGGCTGCTGTGCCTGCGCCTGTCCGGGGGCTCCTTGCGCGCCACCTTCGAGCTGCCGGAGCCGATCCTCGAGCTGGCGGTTGCGGTATTGCAGCTCTTCGTTCTGCCCGGTGAGCTGGCGCAGCTGGTTTTCAAGCCGTTCGATCCGCATCTCCGCATCGGCATCGTCCGACTGCGCGACGGCGGGCGAGCCCAGCGAAAGCAGCGCGGCGATCGCCACGGTGCCGGTAAAAGCCTGGAATCTGGATGACATCTTGCCCTGACGACGAAAGCGACGTGGCGTACGGCGGATAACTCGCCGCGCGCGACATTGAGAGACGGAGTACGCCAAAAATGTGACTGGTACCAAGGGCTTTCTACGACGTGATCCGTGAAACGAAACCGGCGCCCGAGGGGGCGCCGGCAAATCAGGTTTCCATAGCAGAACGGCGCGTCGTTCAGGAGCTCGCGTTCAGCACGGTGACGGCGCGACGGTTCTGCGACCAGCAGGAGATGTCGTTACAGACGGCGACAGGCCGCTCCTTGCCGTAGGAGATGGTGCGCATGCGGTTCGGGTCGATGCCGCGCGAAGCCAGGAACGAGCGCACCGACTGGGCGCGGCGTGCGCCGAGCGCGATGTTGTATTCGCGGGTTCCGCGTTCATCCGCATGACCTTCGATGGTGAACGAGTAGCGCGGATAGCTCTGGAGCCACTGTGCCTGCTTTTCCAGCGTGACGATCGCCTGCGGTGTCAGATCGGTCTGATCGCTCTCGAAGAACACGCGGTCGCCCACGTTCACGACGAAATCCTGCTGGCTGCCCGGCGTCGCGGCGTTGGCCATCGCATCCGAAGCAAGGTTCTTGTTGGCGCAGGCGCCCATCGACAGCGCGACGGCAAGCACCGCGACCAGCCTCAATCCCTGGAGGATACGCATAGGATGTTTCATTCCGGAGCCTCCACGCTCACGTTAGTCCACTGCTGTCCGGTCTACAGGGGGATGGTTAAGCGAACGTTCCGTCAACCTTGATGGGACGTTGCCACGGCCGGTCAAATGCCCCCGATCGGCGAAAAGCAACCGCGATGGTTAATGGTTTGTAAATGTGGCGCGAGGGTGAAGGCAAGCCGCGTTGGACGGCAGAAAGGCCTGTTTTGCCGGAAATTTGGGCCTGCCGGCCCAAGATGAACAGGAAAAATGCCGGCGGAGTGGCGCGGTGGCCCACCAGCCTGCCCGAATCAGGCGTGGGCAGCGTCCGCCACCAGCATCCGTCGTTGCGCGACCTGGCGCTCACCACGACGCCCGAACAGCATCCGCCGCTCGAAAGCGGTCGAACGCATGACCGGATAGCGTTCAAAGACTCTCTTCCGGAAGCTTGGGAAATCCGCCGCCATCAGCCCGAACGGCTTCGTGAGGCCGGGAACCAGGCGCGGCTCGGCGATGGTCGCATGCAGGAAAACCCGCCGATAGAAAGCTTGATGCTCAGCGCGCACGATCGCGAGGCCAAGATCGGCTTTGAATTGCTCGCAGGCCATATAAGCGATGCGCAGCGTCAGATAGGGTAATTCCGGAACCCGCCTCGCCTTGTCGGGATCAGCGACAAAACGCGTCGGATCGATCATCACCTCGCCGCGGTCAAGTCTCGGAAGCAGGACGTCGGGAAATACGTCGGTTGAGGTGGACTCGCGCCATTCTGCGGTCAGCAGGCTGATGCGCACGGAGCTACAGAGCTCGCCCTGGAGATAGACGCCGAAGGTCCACGAGTTGGGCAGATCGTCATACCGGTCGGTGACCCGGCCGTCCGCACTCTCCTTGACAGCCCCTTCCCGCAGATATGCACGATAGCGGAGGTTGTAGATCTCCTCCTTCTCTTCGTGGGTTTCGGCAAGGCGGTAGTCGACGTCGGTCAGGAGATCTGCTCCCGGTCCAGCAGCCGAAATGACCGATCGGGCTGAGGACTGCATCCAAACTCCTTACGCATCACCCACCACAACGCGCAAAAACAACTTCAGCGCGCGTGACAGTTCATTAACACCTTCTTAACCGCGACGCAAAGCAATCGATGGATTAGGGTTAACCCGTACGACTACGGAGCCCCTAGCAACACACTGACGCTGTTGGAAATTTTGGGAAACGATTACGCGAAGGAACGCGACCCGACAACCTGGAGCCCGTCCTCGCCGCGGCGGCCATGGGAGGCGTTGAGGAGCTGACGCATCCGCACCGCGGGGACCGGGCGGCTGAACAGATAACCCTGAGCTTCCGTAACGGTGCCGTCGGCACTGATAAGCTCAAGCTGCTCGTTGGTCTCGATGCCCTCGACCACGACCGCCATGCCGAGATCGGCCGACAGCCGCGCCACGCCGCGCAGCAGCGTGAGCGGCCGGTCGGTGTCGATGCCTTCGAGGAAGGAGCGGTCGATCTTCACCTTCTGCATCGGGAAGTTATGCAGGTAGCTGAGGCTCGAATAGCCGGTGCCGAAATCATCGAGCGAGATGCTGACCCCGAGCGCGTGAAGCTGCGACAGGATGTCGTGGGTGAGCTGGGTGTTGCGCAAGAGCGAGGATTCGGTGATCTCGATCTCCAGCCGGTGCGCCGGAAGCCCCGAGACCTCCAGCGCGTAACGGATTTCGCTGAGCACGTCGCGCTGGTGGAATTGCTGCGGCGAAAAGTTGACGGCGACGCTGACGCCTTCGGGCCACTTCATGCATTCCATGCAGGCCCGGCGCAGGATCCAGCGGCCGAGATCGACGATCAGGCCCATGTCCTCGGCAACCGGGATGATGTCGACCGGCGAGACCGTGCCGCGCACCGGATGGTTCCAGCGCAGCAACGCCTCGCAGGTGGTGATCTTGCCGCTCTTCAGATTGACCAGCGGCTGATAGAACAGCTCGAACTCCTCGTTGGCGAGCGCCTTGCGCAGATCGAGCTCGAGGATGCGGCGGGCCTCGACGGTCGCCGCCATCTCGTCGCGGAAGAAGCAGAAGGTGCCGCGGCCGTCGGCCTTGGCGCGGTAGAGCGCCATGTCGGCGTTCTTCAAGAGCGTGTCGGCGCTGACGCCCTCCGGCGAAGTCAGCGCGATGCCGACGCTGGCGCCGATCTCGACCAGATGATTGTCGATGCGATAGCGCTCGCTCAGCCGCTCGACGATGCGGCGGGCAAGCGCGGCGGCATCCTCGGGCGCGTTGATGTTCTGCTGGAACACGACGAACTCGTCGCCGCCGAAGCGGGCGACGAAATCTTCGGGGCGCAGCATCTCGCGCAGGCGGTTCGCCACCGCGCACAGGAGCTGGTCGCCGCAGGGATGGCCGAGCGTGTCGTTGACCTGCTTGAACTGGTCGAGATCGACGAACAGCAGCGCGGAGAGGCGCTCGGCATCGTGCGATATCGCGAGCAGCCGCTCGATCTCGTCGCGGAAACTGACCCTGTTCGGCAGCGCCGTGAGCTCGTCATAGCGGGCCAGATGGCTGATCCTCGCCTCCGCGTTGGTGCGTTCGGTGATGTCTTCCAGCAGCAGCACGGTGCCGCCCTTGGCCATGGGCTGAAACGTCCACGACAGCGTGCGGCCGCGCGCCAGATCCGGATCGGCGGTGACGACCTCGCTGATCCTTGCGCCCTCGATCTCGGACAGGATCAGATTGCCGCTGTCCACCGAGATCGATCCGGCGGCAACACAGGCCGACACGATATTGGCCGCGGTGGCGCCGCGTTTGACCAGGTCGT
This sequence comes from Bradyrhizobium iriomotense, assembly GCF_030160715.1. Taxonomy (GTDB): domain Bacteria; phylum Pseudomonadota; class Alphaproteobacteria; order Rhizobiales; family Xanthobacteraceae; genus Bradyrhizobium; species Bradyrhizobium iriomotense. The sequence goes on along the minus strand of NZ_BSOW01000014.1, from coordinate 247,647 downwards.
CGGGCAGCTCCATCAGGTTGCCGAAACGATGATTCATCACCGCCAGCCGCCCGTCGGCGCGGAACATGCACAGGCCGTGCGGCATGTTGTTGAGCGCGGTATCGAACTGGCTCGCCAGCGCGGATTCGCGAAAGCTCGAGGTCAGAGCTTTGACGAAGATTGCATGCAGGCTGAGGTTGATGTTCTTCAAGGCGATGAAGAACAGCGCGAGCAGCACGGCAAGCCCGATGTAGTAGAATCCCCCGTGCAGAAGCAGAGCCAGCGACATCGGACCGCAGGCAAGTGCGACGTGCCACTGGATCACCTTGGGCTGGCCATAGTTGCGAGCGGCGCCGCCGGCGGTGTAACCGACGGTGACGGAGACGCAGAGCATGTTCGCAATCGCGTCATCGTTGTTGAAGATGACGACGAAGCACCACAAGCCGAGCACTGCGGCATAGACGAGCGCGCCAAGCCAGTAGCGCGGCTCCAGATGCTTCGCCTCTTCGAACGTCAGAGCCGGTATGCGGCTGTCGTAGCTCCGCATCTGAAACGCGCGCGCGGTGCCGATGGCAATAATCAGAAACGCGATCGGCCAGAGCAGGACGTCCCCGGTCTTCAGCGCAGTCATGACCGCGGCCACGGCCGTGGAAGCCGAGCCTAGGAAGATCGCCCAGAAATTCTGCACCATCGAGTTGATGAGAGCGGCGTAGAGTATGGGCTCCAGCTCGTCTCGATCACTCTGCTTCTGGTCGGCCAGCTGCATCGGCTTGTTACGCATCCTGTTTGGAGCGTACTTTTACCCAGCCGAGATGAAGTCTTTCTGAGGGAACATCGTTAAGGGCGCGTTGTTTTGAACCTTCAGCGAACGAATTTCTGCTGAAATATCAAGCAGCTGGGCAAGCTTTGCCGAGCACAAGGTGAAGGAAAGCTTGCCGCAATCGCAGAAAGCGAAAAACTCGGCGCTGTTTTTCGAAAACTTCGCGCCGATGAACGCGCACGCGATGCGAGCGATCTATTGGCCCGCTGTCGAGGACAACAGCGGCGACCACGCCGGGTCGGAGGCGAAGCCCGGCGTCGGCACCTTCAGCTCGTTGCGGCCGGAGATGTCGACGCTGTACAGCGACGGCCCACCACTACCGCCGGGATCGCGGAAGAACATCACGACGCGGCCGTTCGGCGCAAACGTCGGGCCTTCATTGTGGAAGCCCGAGGTGAGGAGCCGCTCGCCGGAGCCATCCGGCTTCATGACGCCGATCGAGAACTGCCCGCCGCCTTGCCTGGTGAAGGCGATGTAGTCGCCCTTCGGTGACCACACCGGTGTCGAATAGGTGGCGTTGGTGTCGTCCTTGGAGAAGGAGATGCGCTGCGCCTGTCCGCCGCCCGCCGCCATCACATAGATCTGCGACCTGCCGCCACGATCGGACTCGAAGCAGATGCGGGTGCCATCCGGTGAGTAGGACGGAGACGTGTCGATCGCCGGCGTGTCAGTGAGGCGCGTGGTCGAGCGCGAACGCAGATCCATCACGAACAGGTTGGAATTGCCGCCCTGCTGCAGGCTCATGATCACGCGCTGGCCGTCCGGCGAGAAACGCGGAGCAAAGGTCATGCCGGGGAAGTTGCCGACGATCTCGCGCTGGCCGGTCTCGATGTTGAAGAGATAGACCTTCGGATCGCCCTGGCCGAACTCCATATAGGTGATCTCTTGCGAGTTCGGCGAGAAGCGTGGCGTGAGCACGAGGTCGGAGCCACGGGTCAGATAACGCACATTGGCACCGTCCTGATCCATCATCGCGAGCCGCTTGACGCGGCGCTCCTTCGGCCCGGTCTCGTCGACGAAGACGACGCGGCTGTCGAAATAGCCCTTTTCGCCGGTCATCCGCTCGTAGATCTGGTCGGAGATGATGTGGGCGATGCGGCGCCAGTATTCCGGCGAGGTGAAATATTGCTGGCCGGTGAGCTGCTGGCCCGAGACCACGTCCCATAGGCGGAATTCGGCCTTCAGCCGGCCATCCTGCTGGCGCGTCATGCGGCCGGTGACCAGCGCCTGGGCGTTGATCGTCTTCCAGTTCTGGAATTGCGGCGCGACGTCGATATTGCTGATGCGCTCGATGAACGCGGCCTGGTCGATCGGGGCAAACAGGCCCGAGCGTTTCAGGTTGTTGGTGATGACCTGTGTGACGCCGTTACCGACCTCGCCGTCGGACGGCGAGCCTGGCACGAAATTGGTGATCGCGATCGGGACAGGTTGAAATTCGGTCGGATCGATGCGGAGACGCCCCTGCTGGGCCTGGGCGAAGGCACGCCCGCCCCCCAGCATTGCGAGCGTCGACCCGGTCAGGGTCATAAAGCGGCGGCGGTTCATCGATCGGACGTCATTCATCGCGCAAATTCTTTTGTTCGGATGTCACAACATATCTTTCAGGCCGAAAGTCATCGGAATGGTCTTCCAGCTGTCGTACTGCTGCTTTGGCAGGAATGAATAGACCTGACATTGCACGATGGCGCGCTTGGCGCTCTCTGCCACCGCCTGCGCAATCGACCGCGACGGTCCTCTGACGGCGACGACGATGGGCTCGGATGCCAACGACCCATCGATCTTCATGGGAATGTCGATGTCGGCCTCGTACTGATCGGCGTCCTGTCCGTTATAAGTGGGCGTGAAGCAGCGTCTGACCGCGCTCTTGAACGCGCCCCCCCAGGTCGCGACGTTGTTGGCCGCAGTCCCTGTCGCCGATCCGAGCGAGGCGGACGCATTAAGCGCCGTTCCGGTGAGCTCGTGCCGGGTCGGATCGCGCTTGTCGAGGTCGCGCTGGATCTGCGCGGGATCGAAGCTGCGCTCCTTGGGCTTCGGCTGCTGCTGCGGCTGCGCCGCCGCGACCTTGGGCTCCGGCGGCTTGGGCGGCGGCTTCTTGGTCTCGAGCTTCTTCTGGAGCTCGGCAATCGGATCTTCCTTGGCCGGATCAGGCTTCTTTTCCTGCGGCTTCGGCTCTTCCTTCGGCTTGGCCTCGGCGACCGGCTTGGGCGGCTCGGGCTTCTTCTCGACCGGCTTCTCGACGGGTTTCGGCGGCTCGGGCGTCGAGTTGGTCTTGATCAGCTCTTTCTTCTCGGTGACCTTGCCGACGGCGTCCTCTTCGGGCTTGGCCTCGGCGACCTTCTCGACCTTGGGCTTCAGCTTGTCCTTGTCGCCGGTCTTCTGCCCCGCCATCATCTTTGCGAGCTGATCGGAGGAGATGATATCGATCGGAAGCGACTCTTCCGGCGCCACGAAAGCCCTGCTGCTAAAGGTGAACAGCCCCCATCCGATCACGAGGACGTGGAGGGCGATCGACGCAACGAGTGTCTTGTCGACGTTCACCTTCACCGGCTTAGGACCCCTGCTCCACTTCCGTGACGAGAGCCAGCTTCTTGAACCCTGCCCCCGACAGGAGGCCCATCACCTTGGCTACCGTACCGTAATCCGCCTTCTTGTCGGCGCGCAGATAGATGCGTTCCTCGAGCCCGCCGCGCGCATCCGTGATCGCCTTCAGCTTCGGCACCAGGTCGTTCAGCGCGACCTCGGTGTCGTTGATGAAGACCTTGCCCTTGATGTCGACCGACATCTGGAGCGGCTTCTGATCGTTCTGGTCGAGGCTCTTGGCCTGGGTCTGCGGCAGGTCGAGCGGCACGCCGACGGTCAGCAGCGGCGCCGACACCATGAAGATGATGAGCAGCACCAGCATCACGTCGACCATCGGCGTGACGTTGATCTCGGCCATGACCGGCTTGCGCCGGCTGCGACGGCCGCCGCCTCCGGACGAACTGGCTACGTTCATCGCCATGGTCTGGTGCCCAATCTAGCCTTCACCATACATGCCGCCCGTCAGCCTCGCTCGTCGATCTGACGGGACAGGATGGCCGAAAATTCATCCGCAAAGCCCTCGAGCCGCTGGGCCTGGCGGTTCACCTCGGAGGTGAACTTATTGTAGAAAATAGTGGCAGGAATGGCGGCGATAAGGCCGACGGCGGTCGCAAACAGCGCTTCGGCGATACCGGGCGCGACGACCGCCAGGGAGGTATTTTTCGACGCTGCGATCGACTGGAAGCTCGACATGATGCCCCAGACGGTGCCGAACAGGCCGACGAAGGGGCCGGCCGAGCCGACGGTCGCGAGCACCAGCAGGCGCCGCTCCAGCCGCTCGATCTCGCGCGCGATCGACACGTTCATCACCTTTTCGATGCGCATCTGAAGGCCTGCGACCGAGCGGGCGTGGCTCTCGAAGGAGCGCTTCCATTCGCGCATCGCCGCGACGAAGCAGGCCGCCATCGAATGGGTCGGCTTGGCCGAGAGTGTGCGATAGAGCTCCTCGATCGATTCGCCGGACCAGAACGCCTGCTCGAAACGGTCCATCGAGCGGCGGGTGCGGGCATAGAGGAAAATCTTGTCGATCGCGATCGCCCAGACCCAGACCGAGCAGGACAGCAGCCCGAGCATGACCGCCTTCACGATCCAGTGAGCCTGCCAGAACAGCGCGATCAGCGACACGTCGGCGGACGCGGCAACCGGCAGTGCTGACTGGGCGACGTCGGCCGGATTCATAAGCAGTATCCTCTCAAGGCGATCGTTCCATGTCCTCGGCGCGCAAAATGGCTGCCGGTTCCCCAAAGCCGCGCGGGTCGCGCGCACCTGCCAAGCCTGCGCAAAGCCTTGTCTTTTTGGATTGCAGCGGCCCGTCCGAAGCCGGCCGTCTGCTTTCCCTGCCAAGATGTCAAAACTAAGGGCCTCGACTAAGCCTTTGGGCGCGACTTGCCGACCTTACCAGACGCCGACGATAGTTAATGCCGGGTTAGCGCGACCCGATTTGGCTGCCGGAATGGTAGGCAGTGCAGGCGGTTGGCGGGGGACGGCGGCTGCCGAGTGCTTGCGCGCCCGGAGCGCGGTCGGTTCCCCCCGCGTGGGATGGCCAGAAGGGGCCACAGGGGCTCCCTCCCCCGCGAGGAAAGCGCGGTGTGCGCCACAGCTACACCATGTCGTCATGCTCCACCTCGCACGCGGGTGCCGATCGGCTGCGCTCGCGGACAACAATGTGCCGGGATCACCGGCCCAGCCCAAGGAGCGTCCCGTGGAGAAGCCAGAAACATGTGCGCGGTGGATGGTCGCCGCGATTATATCGGTCAGCCTCACAACCTTCAGCCCCGCGCGTGCGGCGTCGGTCGCGCCGGCCGCCGCGGAAAACGGCATGGTGGTGTCCGCGCAGCATCTGGCGACGCAGGTGGGCGTGGACGTGCTCAAGCGCGGCGGCAATGCCGTCGATGCAGCGGTCGCGGTCGGCTACGCGTTGGCGGTGGTCTATCCGGCGGCCGGTAATCTCGGCGGTGGCGGCTTCATGACGATCCAGCTCGCCGACGGCCGCAAGACGTTCCTCGATTTCCGCGAGACGGCGCCCAAGGGCGCGACCGCGAACATGTATCTCGACAAGGACGGCAACGTCATCAAGGGCATCTCGACCAAGGGGCACCTGGCCGTGGGCGTGCCTGGATCCGTCTCGGGCATGGAATATGCGCGCGAAAAGTACGGCACCATGAAGCGCGCCGAGCTGCTCGCCCCCGCGATCCAGCTCGCCGAGCAGGGCTTTGCGCTGGACCAGGGCGACATCGACTTGTTGCTTACAGCCACCAATGATTTTCAGGACGATCCAGCGTCCGCCGCGATCTTCCTCAACAACGGTAAGCCGTTCCAGGTGGGTGAGAAGCTGGTGCAGTCGGAGCTCGCCAAGACTCTGCGCGAGATCAGCAGCAAAGGCACCGACGGCTTCTACAAGGGCTGGGTCGGCAGCGCCATCGTGGCATCGAGCCAGGCGGGCAAAGGCCTGATCACACAGGACGACCTCGACGGCTACAAGACGCGCGAGCTCGCGCCCGTCGAATGCGACTATCGCGGCTACCACGTGATCTCCGCGCCGCCGCCGAGTTCGGGCGGCGTCGTCATCTGCGAGATCCTGAATATCCTCGAGGGCTATCCGCTGAAGGAGCTGGGCTACCACTCCGCGCAGGCCGTGCATGTCCAGATCGAAGCCATGCGCCACGCTTACGTGGACCGCAACAGCTATCTCGGCGATCCGGACTTCGTGAAGAACCCGCTCGACCGTCTGCTCGACAAGAATTACGCGACCAAGATCCGCGCCGTGATCGATCCGAACAAGGCTGGCGTCTCCAAGGATATCAAGCCGGGCGTCGCGCCGCACGAGGGCAGCAACACCACGCACTATTCGATCGCGGACAAGGACGGCAACGCGGTGTCGGTGACGTACACGCTCAACGACTGGTTCGGCGCCAAGGTGACGGCGGCCAAGACCGGCGTCCTGCTGAACGATGAAATGGACGACTTCACCGCCAAGGTCGGGGTGCCGAACCTGTATGGCCTGGTGCAGGGCGAGGCCAACTCCATCGCTCCGGGCAAGCGGCCGCTGTCCTCGATGAGCCCGACCATCGTCACCAGGGACGGCAAGACCGTCATGGTGGTGGGCACGCCCGGCGGCAGCCGCATCATCACGGCTGTCCTGCAAACCATGATCAACGCGATCGACTACGACATGAACGCGCAGGAAGCCGTCGACATGCCGCGCATCCACCAGCAATGGCTGCCGGATCTGACCAACGTTGAGAACTATGCGCTGTCGCCGGATACGCAAAAGATTCTGGAAGGCATGGGCCACAAGTTCGGACCGCCGCAGCCGGCCAACCATCTGGCGGTCATCATCGTCGGCGCGCCGTCGCTGAACGGCAAGCCGGTCGGCAACAACCGCTACTATGGCGCCAACGATCCCCGCCGCAACACGGGGCTAGCCGACGGGTATTGAGCCGCTTTGACAGGTTGACCTTTCGTGCCCCGGACGCAGCGCAATGCGGCGCATTGCGCTGCGTCCGGGGCACACCGGATTAGGTCCCGGCTCTGCGGAGCAGCGTTTCACGCTGCACCGCGTCCGGGACAAGAGAAATTGCGAGCCCCCGCCATGCGCAATGACAGGCCAAGCTGAAAACCTTGCTATGCGGCTTGTGCCACCCGCGAGGGTTTATTTCACCGGTCGATCGGCAACACACTCTATTGTCTTTGCCTGTAAGCGGGCTGACGATGCCGGAGTGGACCGCTCGTCAGACAGACGAACGCAGCGGCTGGCGAACGGCCCGACGACCTCGTACGGGAGATCCGCATGGAACAGATTCTGATCAACCTCGTCTCGGGCGCGCTTGGTGGAATTGGCGCGGGCAAGTCTTCGCCGACATTTGATCTCGGAATGGCCGGAAACGTCATTTCGGGTCTGGTCGGCGGCGGGGTGCTCGGCCAGATCATTACGCTGCTGCTTCCGTCCATCATGGCCGCAGCAGAATCCGGAAACTTGAGCGTCGGCGGCATCGTGTCGCAGGTCGTCGCCGGTGGCGCCGGCGGGGCGATCCTGACCGCGATCATCGGAGCCATCAAGAACAAGGCTGCCGCCTGATCGATGAGGCAACAGCCAAGGCCTCACCACTTCTCCTTCGACGTCCGCACGTCGAGCTCGAACGACCAGGCGCGTTCGGGCTGGCCGTAGAGGAAGGCGAACGCATCGACGATGCCTTCGATGCTGATCAGGCTGTCCTGCCGGCCCGCAGCATCGGGGAAGCGGTTCATGATCTTGTCGCCGGCGATCGCACCGTCGACCACGACATGAGCGACGTGGATTCCGTCGGGCGCATATTCCTTGGCCATCGCCTGGGCGAGCGTGCGCAAGCCGGCCTTGGCGGAGTTGAAAGCGCCAAAGCCGGAGCGCCCGCGCAGCGAGGGCTGGCGCCGGTAAAGAGCAGCGTGCCGGTCTTCTTCGGCGCCATGCGGCGCACCGCCTCGCGGCCGAACAGGAAGCCACCGAAGCAGACGACGCGCCAGGCACTCTCGAAATAGTCGGCCTCCATCTCGATGATCCTGCCGGGCGTGTTGTTGCCGGCGTTGTAGATCGCAAGATCAAGCTCGCCTCCGGCGGCATCGAACAGTGCGGCGACGTCGTTCTCCTTGGTGGCATCGGCGACGAAGGGAACGGCCTGCGCTCCAGATTTTTCGATATCGTTCGCAACAGCCTCGAGCATGGACGAGGTCCGGCCCGCGACGATCACTTTGAGCCCGTCTGCAGCAAACCGCTTGCACAGCTGTGCGCCGAGCCCGCGCTCCGGGCCCACACCGATCACGATCGCCGTCTTCATCGCATCCTCCCGCAGAGTTTGGAGCGTTAAGTCGCTACCCACGCAGAATATTGCCATACAGTTCTAAAATGGAACTATAAAATAATACGTTGCTTTGCCTAGGTATAGGGCAAGCGGTCGCCACCTCGGGAGCTTTCATTCCATTTTGGAATTTTATATTGTCGTCGCACGAACGCGTTGGGAATTCAGCCTTTTCGGGGTCGGACGAATGCGATGGGATTCGCTTGAGCAGGAACAGTGCTCGGTCGCCAGGACGGTGGCCGTGATCGGCGACCGCTGGAGTCTCCTGATCCTGCGCGACTGCTTCCTGCGCGTGCGCCGGTTCGAGGAGTTTCAGTCCCGGCTCGGGGTCACCCGGCACGTCCTCGCCGATCGCCTGAAGAAGCTCGTCCGGTTCGGCGTGCTGAGGCGTTCGCCCTATCAGGAGAGCCCGACGCGCTATGAGTACATCCTCACCCAGAAGGGACTGGATCTCTATCCGGTGGTGATGGCGATCGTGCATTGGGGTGACACCCACATGGTCGATGAGCGCGGCCGCCCCATGCTTCACGAGCACAAGAGCTGCGGCAAGGTGTTCGATCCGGTGCTGGTCTGCTCCGAATGCGGCGAGCCCATCGTTGCGAAGGAGGTCCATGTGCACGCCGGCCCGGGCGCCGCGGAAGGCATGGCCAAGGAGCTCGCGGCACGCGCGAAATAGCGGCGCGCTCAGTGCGCGCGGCGCGCTTGCCGCAGCTCGCGCAAGGCTTGGTCTTGGTTCGCCGTCTCCAGGTTCTCATGCGTCAAAAACCAAACCGCCCGCCTGCGGGGTGCGCAGGCGGGCGGCTCGGGGCCATCAGGACTTTGGGGGCGTTGCGCCTGAGGGCTTTGAGAGAATCTCGCGCTTCAGATCAGCCTTGCTGCGGCGGTTCGTTCGGCGGCGTCGGACGGCTCTTGTGCTGCGCCATGAACTGGTCGAACTCTTCCTTGTCCTTGGCGTGACGAAGCCGCGTCAGGAAATCCTTGAACTCGCGCTGCTCTTCCTCGAGCCGCTGGAGAGTCTCGGTGCGGTACTCGTCGAAGGCACGGTTGCCGGAGGACGGCGGGCCGAAGCCAAAGCCGAAGCCGCGGCGCTCCATGCGGTCGCGCATGCGGTCCATCCTGTACTGCATCTTCTCCATCTTGTTCTGCCAGCGATCCTGGTGGCTCCAGCACGACATTCTTCTGCTCCCGAGTGTGAAAAAGAGAAGGGCAAGCCCGATCGGCCACCAGATGATGAAGCCGAGGACGGTCACGGCGATCCAGCCGGGATGCCAGGGCGTGTCGAGCATGTGGGGGCGGTAGTAGGGGTCTTCCGAGGGGCCGCGCCATCGATTGACATCAGCGGTGTAGGCCATTTCCCATCTCCATCACGGCTCACGCCGTTGTGAATGTAAATAACATTTACATAGGTAGCCGATCCCTTGGTTTTGTCAAGCCAGCCGCCGGACAGGCCGGCCGATTTATTTGCGCAAGTTTATTTCAGCTTGCCCCAGGGACCAGAAGTGCCGCCGGGAGAGCTGGCCGAACCGGAGGATGCCTCCGGTGGCACCGGCGGCGGCTCGGCGGTCTTGGTCGTGGGGCGGCGTTCGATCGGGAAGCCGAGGCCGCGCAGATAGATCAGCACCTCGGCTTCGAGCAGCTCATCCGGCGACATCGGCAGCTTGCGCCGCGCGGCATCGCCGCGGGAAAACAGCGAGGCGACGCCGTGCGACATCGACCAGATGTGCAGCGCCATCATCATCGCCGGCGGCCGCGGCGTACCCGGCGGCGTCAACGCCGCGAGGCGCTCGGCAGCCGCACGGATGACGCCGAAAGCGCGCTCGCCCGCGGCCATCAGCGCCGGATTGGCGTCGACCGGCAGGCCGGATTCGAACATCGCGGAGTAGAAGGCGGGCTCTTCGCGCGCGAAGGCGAGATAGGCTTTCCCGACGCGCTCGAACGCCGTGACGGTGTCCGGGCGGCCATCGTCCCAAGCCGCGGTCAGGCGCGCCTCGAACTGCTCGAAGCCGCGCTGGGCGATCGAGGAGAGAAGTTCGTCGCGATCGCGAAAATGCCGGTAGGGTGCTGCCGGGCTGACGCCGGCCATCCGCGCGGCATCGGCAAAGGTGAAGCCGGCCGCGCCCTTCTCGGCGATCAGCCCCAGCGCCGCCTGGAGCAGCGCTTCCTTCAGATTGCCGTGGTGATAGCCGCGCTCGGCGCGGCGCTGCTCCTTGCGCCAGCTCATGTGAACGGCTTTTACATGAGCCGGGCGCGAACGTCACTAGCGCGAGGGCCGCTTTGGTTACCGGGTCCGGGGCGGTCCGGAGGGACTGACCGAACCCGGAATGACCCAGGCGAGACTAGCGCTGCGGAATCGGCAGCACTGGCATGACCTCGACGGCCTCACCGGGGAAGATCGCAAAATGCGGGTGCTTCTCGAACAGTTTCGCGGCAGCCTCCTGCGACGCCGCCCGCACGACGGTGAAGGCGGTCAACGCATTGGTAACCTCTGTGACGCCGTTGGCGTCCACCCTTCGGGTCTTGCCGAGCGGTCCGCCTCCCTCGACGATGTCAGCCTTGTGCTTTTCGACCCAGGCGTGCCAGGCCGCCATTCCCTGCTGCTCCTTCGCTTTCCGCTCGGCCTCGGGCAGCGCGTTCCAGGCTGCCATTTTCGCGCTGGTCTTGCTGCCGAGATAGACGGCGAGAAACGTGTGTTCGGTGCTCATGGGTCACTCCTCTGGTTGATGGGTGGACGAAAACCTCTTACCGGCGGCCGGCCTTGCTGCCCTTTTTCAGCTCAGCGAAGCCGGCGGCCGCTTCCTGCACATCAGGCGAAAAGTCGGCCATTTCCTGCACCTGGCGGATTTCGATGATCTCGTTGGGCGAGGCCGGGCACTTCTTCGCCCAGGCGATCGCTTCGTCACGCGAAGCGACCTCGATCATCCAGTAGCCGCCCAATACTTCCTTGGACTCGGCAAAGGGGCCGTCGGTCACGATCGGCTCGCCGGTCGCAAACGAAACGCGTGCGCCCGCCGAGGGCGGATGCAAACCGTCGAGCGTGATCAGCACGCCGGCATCTTTCAGCGCCTCGTTGTAGCGCATCATGGCGGCGACGCGCTCGGGGTCGAGTTGAACGTCCTTCGGCGCGGTCTCGTAGCCGAGCGGGATCATCAGCATCATGAATCGCATGGGGGTGTCCTTGTTTTCTTGGTCATTCCAGGATGCGCCGCGAGGCGCAGGCCCGGAATCCATTCATCAACGGTCTCCGCGGCCCGATGGATCCGGGCTCGCGTTTGCGCGCCCCGGAATGACGGGAGGAGACTTATTTCCTCGCGGCTGTCGCGCGGGTGCGCTCTTCCTGCTCGCGCAGCTCGGGCGTGAAGGCCTCGCCAAAGTCCTCGGCCGAGAACACCTGGCGGATCTCGATCTCGCTGCCGGGTTCGAACGGGGCGCGCTTCATCCAGGAAATCGCCTCGTCGAGCGAGGCGGTCTTGATCAGCCAGAAGCCGGCGACCAGATCGGACGAAAGATCGAACGGGCCTCGGGTCACGCTCGCCTCGTCGCCGCCGTAGCGGACCCGTGCGCCCTTGACGCTTGGATGCAGCCCCTCGCCTGCCTCGATCACGCCGGCTTTCGCCATCTCTTCGTTGAACCTGCCCATGGCGGCCAGCATCTCGGTCGTCGGCATCTTGCCGGCCTCGGTATCCCGGTTGGCCTTTACGATCACCATGAAACGCATCGTCATTGCTCCGCTTTTCGTTTTTTTGGGCCGAGATCACCGGCGCTCGTAGATAAGACGAACCGCATTTTGCGATCCCGACAGGCCGGCGAGAATTATTTTGGAGGTAAGCGCCAGCGCTCGAGGTTGGCGAGGTCCACCGGGTTCGCCGTGAATGGGAATATCGGTTCGTAAAGCGCGGTCAGCGCCTTCCAGCAACAAGCACAGCGGGCGAAAACGCAGCGCGAGCGACAGAGTGGCGCCTGATGTGACGGGCGTATGATACCGGCATCCCACCACCTACCCGACATCCGCACACGCCACTTCTGCGATGCGACCGAGTGATTCCGGCGGAATGTCTTTGGTACATCCGTAATAGTACGGAAGGCGTCTCGTTGCACCCTCACTGCATGGTGTCGTGCATATGAAACCATAAAGCTTGCAATTGTAAGCCACCCCCCAATCGACGCGAAAAATTGCGGAACCCGGTTCCCGCGCCACGTGGTTCACAGTTGCTAAACGACCCCGATGCAACTTTTTCCCAGTCGCTTTTCGCGACTCGCGTTTTTCATTATTCGTTCCAGGCCGGAACCATTGCGGAGCCCATGATGTTCCACTTCCAAAGCAACAAAAAAATTCAGAATGCAATTGCCCAAGCTGCGGCGATCGATCGGTCGCAGGCGGTGATCCAGTTCAAGCTCGATGGTACGATCGTGGACGCCAACAAGAATTTTCTGGACGCGATGGGCTATTCGCTCGACGAGATCAGAGGCAAGCATCACAGCATGTTCGTCGATCCGGCCGAGCGCGAGAAGGCCGCCTATCGCGACTTCTGGGCACGGCTCAATCGCGGCGAATTCCAGGCTGCGCAATATAAGCGGTTCGCCAAGGGCGGCCGCGCGGTCTGGATCCAGGCTTCCTACAACCCGATCCTGGACGGGAGCGGCAAGCCGGTCGGCGTGATCAAGTTCGCCACCGACATCACGGCGCAGAAGATCCACAGCATGGAGGACGCCGGCAAGATCGCCGCGATCGGCCGCGCGCAGGCCGTGATCGAATTCAACATGGACGGCACCATCGTCGCGGCGAACGAGAACTTTCTGAAAGCGATGGGTTACTCGCTTGAGGAGATCAAGGGCAAGCACCACAGCATGTTCGTGACGCCGGAAGACCGGGCAGGCTCTGCGTATCGCGACTTCTGGGCGCGCCTGAACCGCGGCGAGTTCGAGGCGGCCGAATACAAGCGCCTCGGCAAGGGGGCGAAAGAGATCTGGATTCTCGCGACCTACAATCCGATTCTCGACGAGGCGGGAAAACCGTTCAAGGTTGTGAAGTTCGCAACCGAGGTTACGGAACAGAAGCTGAAGGCTGCCGACAATGACGGGCAGATCGCCGCGATCTGGAAGTCGCAGGCGGTGATCGAGTTCAACATGGACGGCACGATCCGCAACGCCAACGAGAATTTCCAGGAGGCCATGGGCTATACGCTCGCCGAGATCAAGGGCAAGCACCACAGCATGTTCGTCGAGCCCAGGGAGCGCGACACGGCGGCCTACCGGCAGTTCTGGGAGACGCTCAATCGCGGCCAGTACCAGGCCGCCGAATACAAGCGGATCGCCAAGGGCGGCCGCGAGATCTGGATCCAGGCCTCCTACAACCCGATCTTCGATCTCAACGGCAAGCCATACAAGGTGGTGAAGTACGCAACCGACATCACCGCGCAGGCGATCGGCCGCAAGAAGGCCGACAATGCGCGCGGTTTGATCGAGGCGGTCGCGGCCGGCAGCGAGGAGATGAGCGCCTCGATCCGGGAGATTTCCGCGACCATGGCGAAATCCCGCGAGAGCTCGAAGGAGGCGACGGGCAAGGCCGAGGCCGCCGACGGTCAGGCGCAGAAGCTGAATGCCGCCGCGCAGGCGATGCGCGGCATCGTCGAGCTGATCTCGGGCATCACCGGCCAGATCAATCTGCTCGCGCTCAATGCAACGATCGAGTCCGCGCGCGCCGGCGAAGCCGGGCGCGGCTTCGCGGTGGTCGCCTCCGAGGTCAAGAGCCTTGCCAACCAGGCCAAGCAGGCGACCGACACGATCTCATCGGAGATCGACGCGCTGAACAAGATCTCGGGCGATGTGGCGACTTCGCTTGGCGCGATCAAGGCCGCGATTGCCGGCCTGAACGAGTTCATCGCCTCCACCGCCGCCGCGGTCGAAGAGCAGAGCATCGTGACCGCGGACATGTCCGCGAACATGCAGCGCGCCTCGGCGGAGCTGGCGTAGTCAGCGCTCCCATCGCCGCGCCGCCTAGCTCGCTGCCCCGGCAGTGCTTCGAAGACCGGGGCGGCCAGCACGGCATGGAATAACCTGCATAATCATTGCGGTGCCCGCCGATCGAAAAACGGTTGCACAATCAATGCGTGTATGCCTAATTGAGCCTTTGGGGGACGAGGAAACAGCGAGGCATTTGCTAAAGCGCGATGAGATTAGGATGAATCGTCATCGCGCTTTAGGTTGTTGTTTGCGCATGATCTTTCCGGAAAACCGCTTCACACTTTTCCGGATCATGCTCTAGCCGTTCGTTGTTTGCCGTCGACTTGGAGCTGGGCGCTCCAATATTGTTTTGAGACGGGGGCATATGAGATCGAAGACCGGGGCGCTGTCCCTTTTGCTTGTCGGATTCTTGTTGGCGAGTTGCGCGAGCCCACGCGGCCTCGATGAACCACCCACGCAGCTTCCGCCATTGAAGCCGGGTTTTGGCCGTGTCTACTTCACCCGGGCGGGCGAATTTGGGGGGTCGGCTGTTCAGCCCGAGATTCGGATGAACAATGAAGTCGTCGGCAGGTCTGTGCCCGGCGGTTTCTCTTTTGTCGACCGCCCTCCGGGGAAATACGCCGTAACAACGACAACCGAGGTCGAAAATGCGGTGACGTTCCAGCTGGCGGCGGGCGAGACGAAGTACATCAAGACAGCAGTGACCCCCGGCATATTTGTCGGCCATGTCACGCCGACGCTTGAATTCCCCGAGCAGGGACAATCCGACATAGGCCGCCTCAGGTACGTCGGCCCCAAATTGTGATCCCTTGCGCGGGACCAACTAAACTGTCATGCCGCAGCTCCGAGTAAAGGACCGCGTCATGACCTCCTCTCCCGCTAAAGTCGCCCTCGTCACCGGCGCCGCGCGCGGCATCGGGCTTGCGACGGCCAAGAAATTCCTCGCTGAGGGCTGGCGTGTTGCGCTGCTCGACATCGAGGGCGAATTGCTGGCGCACGCTGTCGCCGCGATCAGTAGGGGCGAGGAGACGCTCGCACTCACTTGCGACATCTCCGATAGCGCAGCAGTCGGTGCGGCGATGAAGGCGGTCGAACAGCGATTCGGCCGGCTCGATGCGCTCGTCAACAATGCCGGCATTGCGGTGTTCGCACCGCTGATGGAGACAAAGGACAAGGACTGGAGCCGTGTGCTCGAGGTCAACCTCACCGGCCCCTTCATCAGCACCAAGGCTGCGGTGCCCCTGATGCGCGAGGCCGGCGGCGGCGCCATCGTCAACATCACCTCGATCTCGGCGGTGCGCGCCTCGACGCTGCGCTCGGCCTACGGCACGAGCAAGGCGGGGCTGGCGCATCTGACGAAGCAGCTCGCGGTCGAGCTGGCGGCGCTCAACATCCGCGTCAACGCCGTCGCGCCCGGACCGGTCGACACCGCGATGGCAAAGGAGGTACACACGCCGGAGATCCGCGCCGACTATCACGATGCCATCCCGCTGAACCGCTATGGCCTGGAAGAGGAACTCGCGGAGGCGATCTTTTTCCTGTGCTCGGATCGATCGAGCTACATCACCGGCCAAATTTTGGCCGTCGATGGCGGCTTCGATGCAGCAGGCATTGGCCTGCCGACGCTGCGCGGACAGCGGAGGAACGGATAAGCGCAAGCGCTGTAGGGTGGGCAAAGCGACTTGTCCGCCGTAGCTCGAAGAGCGAAGGCGGAAGTACCCACCCTGCGATATCGAACGTGTGGAGAGTGCCATGCAACACGTTGCTTTCGTTAAATCCGTGTTGGTCGCGGTCACGTTGCTCGGCTCGGCATCGGCGCGTGCCGAGATCCGCATCATCCAGTCTCCGGGCGGCCAGGTCGGGCCATTCCTCGAACTGTTCGAGCGGGTGCGCGAGTCCGGTGAGCGCGTGGTGATCGACGGGCCCTGCCTCTCAGCCTGCACGCTGGTGCTGAGTCTCGTGCCCGGCGAGCGCATCTGCGTCACCAAACGCGCGGTGCTCGGCTTCCATGCCGCCCGCTCGGTCGACCGGCGCGGCCGTTTCTATGCCGAACCGGAGGCCTCCGAGGCGGTGCTGGCGGCCTATCCGGCGCCGGTACGCGACTGGATCCAGAGCCGCGGCGGTCTGTCGTCGCGGCTCTTATTGCTGAAGGGGCGCGATCTCGCCGCAATCTATCCGCGGTGCAGGTAGCAGTCGCGCCACCTTCTCCCACAGGGGGAGAAGGGAAAGCAGCGTGCACTTGGCGATAAATCGGATTCTTCTCACATCCCTTCGGCCGGGCAGTTCACCATCCAGGGAATGCCGAACTGGTCGACGCACATGCCAAAGCCCTTGGCCCAGAACGTCTTGCTGAAGGGCATGGTGACCGTGCCGCCGTCGGCGAGCGCGTTGAACTTGCGTTCGGCATCGGCGACGTTGGTGATCGTCAGCGAGATCGAAAAGCCCTGCGGCTTCTGCGAATGCTCCGGCGGCGCGTCGGAGGCCATCAGGACACTGCCGTCAGGTAGCGACAGGCGCGCATGCATGATGGTCTTTTCGCGGCCGGGGGCAGCCGGCATTTCCGGCGGGGCGTCGGAGGCGCGCAGCATCGCCTCGACCTTTCCACCGAGCACGCGCGCATAATAATTGAACGCGGCTTCGCACTTGTCCTGGTAGAACAGGTATGGATTGAGCATGTTTCTCTCCTTGAGGTTGAGGCTTCTACTTCTCGGTGAGCTTCTTCAGATTGGCGAGGCCGGTCTCGAAATCCTTGCCGATCATGTTGTCCATGTTGACGAACACCTGCATCAGCTTGGAGATAAACGGGGCCGGACCGTACATCGCCCATGTGACCAGTGTTGCACCGCCTTGCGGCACAAACGTGAACTCGGCGATGTTGTGACCTTCGAACGGACGCTCGAAATCGAGCTTGATGCGCAGTCTCGACGGCGTGTTCGCTTCGAGAATTTCCATGCGTCCGGCGCCGATGTCCTTGTTCCCGTCCCAGGCATAGGTCGCGCCCTTGCCCTGCGTGGTGCCGCCGAAGGCGCGCTTCATGTCGGGGTCGCGCCCCTCATAGGGTGACCAGCTCGTCCAGCGCTGGAAATCGGCGATGAAGGGGTAGATGGCATCGGCCGGTGCCTTGACGGCGAGCGTGCGTTCCACGCGAAACATGTCCGGCTTGGTGGCGGCGAAGACGAGAATGCCGGCGATGCCGGCGGCAAGCACAATGGCGATAATGGCAACAGCTTTCAGCATGACTGGCTCCCTTCGACTGGCCTAAGGACGAACGGGAGAGCGCGAAATCGACAGGCGCGGGAGAAATTTCTATCGCCGATTTCGCCGTCATTCCGGGGCGATCCGCAGGACCGAGCCCGGAATCTCGAGATTCCACAATACGCAATTGCGCATTGGGGTTCGATGCTTCGCATCGCCCCGGAATGACGCCAACGGCGTCACTTCGCCTTCGTGCTCTCTTTGGACGCCTTCGGCTGGCTGTCCCTGATCAGGCGATCCAGATGCATGCGGATGTGGGCCGCCTCGGCCGAGGTGTTGGCGAGCGCAATGGCACGGTCGAAGGCGATGCGGGCTTCGTCGTTGCGGCCGAGCTGCATCAGGAAGGCGCCGCGCACGCCATAGAAATGGAAATAGTTGGCAAGCTTCGGCGCCAGGGGCTCGATCAGCGTGAGCGCTGCTTCCGGCCCTCGCACCTTGGAGACCGCGACCGCGCGGTTGAGCGTCACCACCGGCGAGGGCTGCACGAGCTCGAGCGCGCCATAAAGCAGGTCGATCTGCGCCCAGTCGGTTTCCTCGGGCGTTGCCGCGCGGGCATGCAGCGCCGCGATCGCCGCCTGGATCTGATAGGGCCCGCTCCTGCGATGGCGCATCGCCTTGTCGATCAGCGCGAGCCCCTCCGCGATCATGGTGCTGCTCCACAGCGCGCGGTCCTGATCCTCGAGCAGGATCAGCGAGCCGTCGGCGGCAAAGCGCGCGGCGCTGCGCGCATGCTGCAACAGCAATAGCGCGGTCAGCCCCATGATCTCCGGCTCGCCCGGAAACAGCCGCAACAGCAGTCGCGCCAGCCGGATCGCCTCCTCGCACAGCGGCTTGCGGATCTCGGCGGTATCGCCGCTCGCCGAATAGCCTTCGTTGAAGATCAGGTAGATCATCGCGGCGACGCCGGCGAGCCGCTCGGCGCGCTCGGCCGCGCCGGGCGCCTCGAACGGCACACCGGCATCCGTGATCTTCGCCTTTGCGCGCGTGATGCGCTGCTCCATCGCGGCTTCCGAGACCAGGAAGGCGCGCGCGATCTGCTTCACGGTGAGGCCGGAGACGATGCGCAGCGCGAGTGCGATCTGCTGCGTCGCCGGCAGGTCCGGATGGCAGCAGATGAACATCAGCCGCAAAATGTCGTCACGGTAGTGCGAGCCGTCGAGCCGCTCGGCGAGCTCCCCCTCGGCATCGCCAAGATCGGAGATCGCCTGGTCATCCTCCGACAACGGCTCCTGCTTGCGGGCGCGCCGAACCTCGTCGATCGCGACGTTGCGGCCGACCATGATCAGCCAGGCCGCAGGATCGCGCGGCGGGCCGTTCTGCGGCCAGGTCTTCAGCGCGCGCAGGCATGCGTTCTGGAACGCTTCCTCCGCGGTATCGAGGTCGCGGAAATAGCGCAGCAGCGCACCGACCGCCTGGGGCCGCGCCGAGGTCAGCGCGGTCTCGATCCAGGCGGCGTCGGTCTCGCTCACGTCAAATTCCCTCCCGGCCTGAACACCCCGACGGGACGCACCTCGTAGGCGCCGCCGGGATTGGCCGCGCCGAGATCGCGCGCGACGTCGAGCGCGTCGTCGAGGTTCTTGCAATCGACGATGTAGAAGCCGAGCAACTGCTCCTTAGTTTCGGCATAGGGACCGTCGAGCACCAGCGGCGGGTCTTCTTTCCGCAACGTCGCCGCGGCCGTGGTGGGCAGCAGCCGCGCGACGGGACCGAGCCGGCCCTGCCTGGTGAGCTTGTCCTGCACCACGGCGAGCTTTTTCATCACGGCTTCGTCCTGCTCCTTGCTCCAGGAGCCGACGAAATCCTCATCGTGGTAGCAAAGGATGGCGTAGAGCATGGATACGTCCTGTTTTCTCTTATTATGAAGACGACGCACTATGCCCTGCCCCGACACGAGTTGCGGAAATTTTTTGCAAGAAATGTCCGCGCGTTCGTGCCAAGGAGGGCCCTGAACTGGGAACTCGATGGGACATCACGAATGACTAAAGGCGCGCTGGCACTCCTGATCAACAGCAGGTCGCAGAATTGGTTGCCGGAGCGCTGGAAGGCGCGCTTCGAGGCGGTCTGCGGCGAGCGTCCGGTCGTGCTGTTGCCCAATGCCGAGCTCGATCCCGCCGAGGTGCACTACGCGGCCGTGTGGAAGCCGGTTCCGGGCGATCTCAAGGCCTTCCCGAACCTGCGCGCGATCTTCAATCTCGGCGCCGGCGTCGACGCACTGATGGCGGACGAGAGCCTGCCGGACGTGCCGCTGGTCCGCGTCGCCGTGCCCGACCTCACCGGACGCATGACCGAATATGTCGTGCTTCATGTGCTGATGCATCATCGGCAGGAGCTTTACCTGCGGCAGTCGCAGCGCGAGAAGACCTGGGAGCCGAAATATCAATGGCCGGCGAGCGCGGTCACGGTCGGTATCATGGGGCTCGGCACGCTGGGCGCTGACGCCGCGGACGTGCTGCGCCGGTTCGGCTTCCGCGTGGTGGGTTGGAGCCGCAGTCCGCGGAGCGTCGATGGCGTGGAGTCTTTCCACGGCGCCGGCCAGATGGACGCGTTTTTGCGCGCGACCGACATTCTGGTCAGCCTGTTGCCGCTGACACCACAGACGCACGGCATCCTCAACCGCGAGGTCTTTGCCAAGCTCAACCGCAACAGCCCGCTCGGCGCGCCGGTGCTGATCAATGCAGGCCGCGGCGGCTTGCAGAACGAGGATGATATTTTGGCCTGTCTCGACGACGGTACCCTCGGCGCCGCCTCGCTCGACGTGTTCGTCGAGGAGCCCCTGCCGGCGGCGAGCCGCCTCTGGAGCCATCCGAAGGTTATCGTGACGCCGCACAATGCGGCCGACACCGATGCGGATGCGATCTCGGCCTATGTCGCAGAGCAGATCGCGCGTTTCGAAGCCGGCGCCGCGCTGGAGAACGTGGTGGACCGGGCGCGGGGGTATTGAAGCGTCGGCCGACGAGGCGCGTGTTCGCCTTAACGGCGCGCGCCGAAAGCCAGTGGCGACGCGCCGGGCGGCAGCGGCGAATTGATGTCGCTGTCGACCAGTCCGGACGAATGTTGGGTGAAGCTCGCGCCGAACGACAGGCTGAGATTCGACGTCGGGCGGAATTCGATCCCCGCATTCGCGCGATAGCCACCCGGCAGCGTCCCGGAGGTCGAGTCAAAGGGCGTCGGACCACCGGCACCGAGATTGTATTTCAAGGTGTCGAAGCCGGTATAGATCGTCACCGGTGCATTCGCGAAATTGTAGCCGAACTTCACGCCTTCGGATGACAGCGAGCCGTAATTGCCGAACGCCCTCGCCTGATCGAAGCCGTTCATGCTCCACGTTGTGCTGTCGCGTGAGCTCGTGAGAAACCAGCCGCGCGGGAACTTGGACTGCGGATCGCTCGCATCGAAAGCCGGATTGTCACCCCAGCCCATCAGCCAGCCCGAGTTCATATAGGGCACAGGGGCCGCCTGGGCATGGGCCGTCCGCCCACCCGGACAGAGCGCCGCCAGGACCAATGCGAGGGCCAAACCGCGTATGAAAATCAGCATCCGTAAGACTTTCAGGTACCTGCAGGTACCCTGAAAGTATACGCGCCGGACGTCGGGAACGCCAGAACCGCCGCGACGCGGTTCAGAGATCGACCACGATATAGGCGCCCTCGACCGTGACGGGATATCGCTCCGCGACGTAAGGCCCCATCACCAGTTCAGATCCCGCTTCGAGCTTGACCTCGAAGCTTCGCACCTTGGTGCGGCGCGGATCGCACCAGGATTGGCCCGTCGCCATGTCGAATTCCCAACCATGCCAGGGACAGCGCAGGAATTCGCCGCGACGTTCCAGGCGGTAATCGCCGGGACCGGACGACTGGCTGAGGCCGGTGACGACGCCGGAGCAGATCGCCGCTCCGCCATGCGGACAGCGGTTGAGCAGCGCGTGCAGTCGCCCCTCGACATTGAACACGCCGATCTCGCGCCCGTCGACGACCACGACCTTGCGCGAGCCAGGCGGCAGCTCGTCCGCCGAACAAACCACATGGCGGCTCATGCGAGGCGATACAATGCCATGGCATTATCCCTGAAGATCTTGCGGCGCTGCTGTTCGGTCATCGGAAATTTGAATGCGAAGGACGGATTGTCGTAGTCCCAGTGCGGATAGTCCGACGAATAGAGCAGCCGGTCCCAACCGATCCAGTCGATGATCTCGACGATATGGCGCGACTGCGCCGGCTCCTCGATCGGCTGCGTCGTCCACCAGACGTGCTCGCGCAGATATTCCGATGGACGCCGCTTGAGATGCGGGACTTCCTTGCGGAATTTCTCGAAGTGCCTGTCCATGCGCCAGGCAAGCGCCGGCGCCCAGCCGAAGCCGCCCTCGACCAGCACGACCTTCAATTTCGGGAAGCGCTCGAACACGCCTTCGACGATCAGGCTTGCGGCCAACGCCTCCATGCAGGCGACGAAGACATAGTGCTCCTGAAGATAGAATGTCGGCCAGCCGGAGCCGGTAGAGGGATGGCCGCCATTGTAGCCGACCGGATGCAGGCCGATCGGAAGCCCCGCGCGTTCGGCGGCCTCGTAGATCGGCCAATAGCGCCGGTGGCCGAGCGGATCTGACGGGCGCGACGACAGCATGATCTGCACGTAGCGGCGGTCGCCGGCGCAACGCTCGATCTCGGCAACGGCAGCCTCGGGAAATTCCTGCGGCACGACGATGCCGGCCCGAAGTCGCGGCTCCTCGCGCACCCAGCGATCGATCTGCCACTCGTTGGTCGCGCGCGACAGCGCCGCCGCGAGCCCGGGATTGCGCTCTTCCATGCCGCCCTTGCTGAGCGCCATCAACAGACCGAACTCGACATTGACGGGATCGAGATGCTGCTTGCGCAGGAGATCGAGATCGGAGCCCGCCGGGCCGCCACCCTGCGGCAGCGAGTCCGCGCGCATGCCGCCGGCCATCATGCGCGGATACATCAGCGCGCTCGGCAGCGCCTGCCGGACATGCACGCCATAGGTCTGATAATGCTCGCGCCAACGCGGCTCGAGATAGGGCAGCAATTCGCCGGGTGTGCGGTGCGCCGGATGAATGTCGCAGTCGACGACTGCGAGCGTCTGCCGTGCCTTCTGTTCCATGAAAGGTGCGTTCATCGCGCGTCCTCCTTCGTGGTCTCAGCGGCATTCCCTACCGCGCCCTGCGCCAGGCGGGGATAGGTCGCAAGCGCATTGTCGATCAGAACCGCCTTGAATGAGTCCGGCGGCAATCCGTCCGGCAGCACGTCGTCGCCGTCGAACTGCCAGTGCGGATAGTCGGTCGAGAACAGCAGCACCGCATCGGAGCCGATGCGGTCGATGGTTTGCGCCACCGCAGTTGCATCCGCCGCATCGAACGGCTGGATCGTGAAGCGCAGATGATCGCGGATGATCTCGGACGGCCAGCGGTCGACCCAGGGCACCTCCGGCCGCGCGCCGCGCCAGGTCTTGTCGGTGCGCCATATCGTCATGGGCAACCAGCTCACGCCTGATTCGAGCATCACCACCTTCAGTCCCGGGAAGCGGCGGAACACGCCCTCGACAACCAGGCTGATCGTCTGGTTGGCGAAGGCCTGCGCCTGCGCCACATAGTCCTCGAACTGATAGGACGGCCAGCCCACGATCGTCGGCGCATAGCGATAGGTGCTGCCCGCATGCACAGCGATGACGAGCCCGTGCCGTTCCGCCGCCTCATAGAGCGGAAAGAACTCACGCCGGCCGAGCAGCTTTTCGCCCATCACCGGCAGCAGTACCTGCACGAAGCGCCTGTCGGGTGCGAGCCGCTCGATCTCGGCCACGGCCTGCGCCGGGTCCTGCGGCGACACCAAAATCGTGCCGCGCAGCCGCGGTTCGCGATCGAGCCACTCGGCGCGCAGCCAATCGTTCACGGCACGGCAGATCGCAGCCGCCATGTCGTCGTTGTGGAGCGCGATCGCGCCATGCATCACGTTGGCGATGCCGAGCTTGAGGTCGAAGGCGTCAAGCACGTGGGCGCGCAGCGTGTCGAGGTCACTCCGCCCGGTCTCAGCCTGTCGCCAATCGGCGCGTGCGCTGCCGGGCGCCATCGGTGGATAGCTCATCATGGCGAACGACATGCGGTCGATCGCGCGGTTGGTAATCTGGTCGCGCCAATAGTCGTCGAGATAAGGCACGAGCTGCGCCATGCTCGGCGTGGGCGGATGCAAGTCGCAATCGATCGCCCCGGCGAAGGGTATTTTCATCTTTGGACTCCGTTGCTTCGCATCGGTGCGAGCCTACGCTGCGGCCGTCTGGTCGATCTTGGGCGCGGCCGTGTGCTTGCGCTGGGAAATCCCGAGCACCAGGACGCAACACGCCACGACCAGTGGCGGCAGCGCGGCGAGCAGGAACAGGCTGGAGAACGGCAGCTGCTGCGCGATCAGGATTCCGGCGACCAGCGGCCCGCCGATCGACCCGATCTTGGCGACCGAGAGCGCCCAGCCGACCGCGGTCGTGCGGTTGGCGCTGGAATAGAACTGGCCGACCGAGCTGTTCAGGCCCTGGTGACCGCCCACCACGAAGAAGCCCACGCACATCATCGTCACGAGATAGGTGCTGTCGCCGAGGCCGGCCCAGCCCAGCGAGGCGACGAGCGGCGAGGCAATCAGCGGAACGACCGCGATGGCGATGACGCCGAACCGATCGAGCACCCGGCCGATGGTCAGGCCGCCGACTGCGCCTCCGAGACTGAACACTGTCAGGCCCATGGCGGCCTGGGCGGGCGTATGCCCGGACGCCTCCGCCAGGATCGGCGTCCAGCTATTGAGGAAGAACATCGTGATCGAGCTTGCGATATAGGCCACCCAGAGGAATGGGGTGACGATGGCGAGCCGTCCGTCGAACAGGGTGGCGAGTTGTGGCAGCAGACCCGCATTGGCGGCGTTTGCCGACGCTTCGTCCCGCAGGACGAAACGCGTGGTCGGCTTGGCGCGAAGCGAGGGATCGATCCGGTTCAGGATGCGCGCGACTTCGTCCGGCTCACGATTGCGCACCACGAGGAACTTGATCGACTCCGGAAGTGCAAAATAGCACAGTACCGCTCCTGCGATCGGCAACACGCCGCCAATCCAGAAGACGATCTGCCAGCCGAACTGCGGCACCAGGCCCGCGGCGATGAAGCCGCCGATGCTGCTGCCCGCGACGTAGCCGACCATGATGATCGCGACCGCGGTGCCGCGATAGCGGCTCGGCGCATATTCGAGGTTCAGCGCGTAACATAGCGGCGACAGTCCGCCGATGCCGATGCCCGCCAGGAAGCGAAGCACGATCAGGCTCGTAATGTCGCTTGCCCACACCGTCGCCAGCGTGAAGCCGCCGAACACCAGCATCGAGGCAACGATCGACAGGCGACGACCAATACGGTCGCCCAGCGATCCGAACAGGAGACCGCCGATGAGGATGCCGAAAATGCCGGCGCTGAAGACGATCCCGAGCGCGGCCCTGTCGATACCCCAGACGCGGATGATCGAGGGCGCAGCAAAAGCCATCGCCTGCAGATCGTAGCCGTCCAAGAACATGATCGTCGTCGACAGGATCAGGACGCTCAGGACCAGCCCGTTGCGGCGCTGGCGCTCGATGACGTCGGTGACGTCGATGACCTCGGTTGCGCTCATTTCATTCCTCCCCACAGCCGTCGTTGTTTTTTGGTGACGGCTTGTCGCGCCAGAGAGCCTATTTCCTCCGAGAACAAGGGAGAATAAGCTATTTTGCGCGATGATCTTTTCCGTATTGGATTAAATGGCCGACAGCCTCTTGAATATGAAGGCATTTTTGGCGACGGCGCGAGTCGGCAGCTTCTCCGAGGCAGGCCGGCAGCTCGGGGTGGCGCCGTCGGTCATCACCAAGCGGGTCGGGCAACTGGAATGGTCGCTGCGGGCGACGCTTTTGCGCCGGAGCACTCGCCGCGTAGCGCTCACCGAGATCGGTGAGCGCTACCTCGACGTCATTCGGGGAATCGTCCGCGAGTACGACGAGATGGCCAAGGGCATCATGCGATCGCCCAAAGAGCTCGAAGGCCAGCTGCGGATCAAGGCACCGGCCTCGCCGATGCCGATCGACCTCGCGCAGCTGCTCTCATCGTTCCAGATCCACTACCCGCGCGTCACGCTCGATGCGGTGCTGGTCGACCGCACGGTGAACCCGGTCGAGGAAGGCTTTGACATCGTGCTCACCATGATGCCGTCGTCCTTCGACGGCGTGCTCGAGGAACCGCTGCACGTCTTCGAACGCGTGCTGTGCGCGGCACCCACCTATCTGGCACGGCGCGGCCACCCGCGGCATGTCCGCGATCTCATGCATCACGATTGCATCGTCTTTTCACCGATCGGGCCGAACTGGATCTTCGAAGGGCGCAACGGAGTGACCACCGTGGCCGTCCGCCCTCACCTCGTGACGAACAACGGCGCGCTCGTGATCGACAGCCTGTGCGCCGGCAGCGGCGTCGCCGTCGTCTCGCGTGCGGCGGCAGCGGATCGGCTTCGCAGTGGCGCACTCGTCGAGCTGCTCCCGGAGCTTCGGATCCCCGATCTCTGGCTCAAGGCGCTCGTGCCTGCGACGAGGTCCAATCTCGCGCGCGTGCAGACTATGTTGCAAGCGATCCGGAAAGCATTCCAGGACGCTTCGAGCGTGACACCGGAGCGAGTCCAGGAGGCGAAGTAGCGCGACCGCAGGGTCATCTCGGGCCAGAGAACGCCGAGCTCAACTCCCGACACCAACCATCACGTCGATCGCGCCCTTCACGATCGCATCGAGCTCCTTGCGCGGGACACGGGCGCGGGAACGGATGGCGATGGTGTGGATGGTAGCTGACGCAAGCTGCGCCAGCACGACCGGATCGGCGCTGTCGGGCAGCTCGCCCTTCTCCTTGGCGCGGCGGAAGCAATTGGCGAAAGCCTTGTCGAGCTCGGACAGGCCGTCCAGCACCATGGCGCGAATGTCGGGATCGCCGACGGCCTCGGACGCCGCGGTCACCACAGTGAAGCAGCCGCGCGGACCGGTCTCGCCGGAAAGATAGATGGCGAGCGCAGCGGCGAAGATGCGCTCCAGCCGTTCGCGCAGCGGCAGCTCCGCACGAAAGATCTCCACCATCGATGCGCGCGCCTGCTCGCGGTAGCGCTGATAACTCTTGATGTAGAGCTCGCGCTTGTCGCCGAAAGCGCCGTAGAGGCTCGGCCGGTTCATGCCGGTCGCCTCGCTGAGATCGTCGAGCGACGTCGCCGCAAAGCCCTGGGTGCGGAACAGATCGAGCGCCTTGCCGAGCGCGACGTCGGGCTCATAGGCGCGCGGCCGGC
Source organism: Bradyrhizobium iriomotense (assembly GCF_030160715.1). Classification (GTDB taxonomy): domain Bacteria; phylum Pseudomonadota; class Alphaproteobacteria; order Rhizobiales; family Xanthobacteraceae; genus Bradyrhizobium; species Bradyrhizobium iriomotense. Next base: position 220,900 of record NZ_BSOW01000014.1, on the reverse strand, counting down.
CGCGGCGCTTCGGCGGCTCGGGTGCAGCGACAGGCGGACCTTTTGATTTTTGTACCATTTCGCAAAATAATCCTTGACCACGTCCATATTATGCAGAACAGTACAAAAATCAATCCGGCCGGGTTGCAACCGCAAGGTCAAACGACACCACGCCCAAGGAGGGCACCCCATGGATCTCTATTTCTCGCCGCTCGCCTGCTCGATGGCGACTCGTGTCGCGCTGTATGAAGCCGGCGCCGAGGCGAACTATCTCGAGGTCGATTCCCCGACCAAGACCGTGCTGAAGGACGGTTCCGACTTCCGCGCCGTCAACCCGATCGGCCTCGTGCCGACGCTGCGCACCGACGAGGGCATGGTGCTGACGGAGAACGCCGCGATCCTGCAATATGTCGCGGACCGCTTTCCGCAGTCCCACCTCGGCACCGCGTCCGGCATCGATCGCACGCGGCTGCATCAATGGCTCTGCTTCATCGGCACGGAGTTGCACAAGGGGTTGTTCATCCCGGTGCTCGATCGCAAATCGCCGCAGGAGAGCAAGGCCTACGCGCTGGAGAAGAACTTGTCGCGACTTGATTATGTCGAGAACTACCTGAAGGGCCGCGAGTTCCTGCTCGACCACTTCACCGTCGCCGACGCCTATCTCGTCACGGTGATCAATTGGACCATGGCGACGCCACCGATCGAGCTGGCCAAATGGCCGAACCTGAAGGCCTATTACGAGCGCCTCAAGCAGCGGCCGTCGATCGCGAAGGCGATCGCGGAGGAGTTCGGACTGTACAAGGCTGAGCAGGCGCGGCGGAAGGCAGCTGCGTAGGTTCGCCGAAAATACTCGAAACGCTGAAGGTCGAGACATCGTTCGGGCCAAACAGGCTGAGACGATGTCTCGATCAGCGTATCGAATGCGACGAAGAGCTGCCCCTGCGACACGATCGCCTATCCTGGAAACGCCCTACCGCTGCCCTCGGAGCCACCAGAGGAAGGCCCGCATCAGCCGGAGCTGCGAATACCAAGGCCTGCGCAAGAAGAAACTGAGCCGGGCCCAAAAGCTCCGTCCTTCCAGGTCGGAAGGCAGACGATCGCTGAATCGCTCTCGTGCGATCTTCAAGAGATCACCTACCCCGTGAGGGCTGGGAAGGAATGGCTTCTTACCGTCGCGGCCAAATCCAAAGTAGAACAGGCTGATCGAGGGCCACGAAATCCGAATGGGAACGCTCTCATCCCCAACGGGATCCTCCTGATCATCCAGTTCAATGAACTGAATGACGGAGGCCCCGCCAGTCTGGTCGCGCAACGCAGCGGCAAGTGGATCTGGCCGAGTCCGGCTCTCGCTGCCCACGACTCCATACCCGGCATGAGAATCGGCCCGCAGCACGTCTCGCGACGCCAGTGCGACAGCCCTTATGCCTGGCTGAGGCTGCCACGCCGATGCGCGCGACCGAACCGAACTGGGACAGATAACGAGGACAGGCTCTCTCAGCTCCAGTTCCTCACCCGCCCGCTTCAACGATCCGAGTTCCGGAACATACAGGTTGCTCGCAGCGGACGCCTTGACATCCTGTTTCGGGACATCGCGCTCCAAAGCCTCGGCGAGAATGCGCGACCATTGCGCCACAGACAGATTGCCGCCAAGAGGTGGCACGAACGGAATGCCGCCATGACAGGCCGTGTACATGAGATCAACGACTGTGACTCGCGGCAGCTTGGGCTGGCGCTTAGGTGGCCCATCATTCGACCAAATCCATTGCGCCCAATAGTCGCGTTCAACCTCGGACCAAGCTCCGATTGCGCCGGATCGAAGATCCAGGAATGGGCCAAGATCGACGTCAAGTTGGGTGAGCCAATTCACCAGCTGCGATGGCTTATCTGAAAAGGCGGGCACACTCGACGCGGCCATCTCCGAACCCTTGGCAAAGAGGCTTTGCCATGAGGGATTTTCTGCCGTCCAGTTCGCCGCAATCACCGGTTTGCTCTTCGAGTCATCTGAGACTGTGCCGATACCGGCGGCTTGCTTGAGATCAGTCAGTCGCGGCGAAATCTCCTGGATTGGATCTGCAAGATCGAATTGAAAAATTTGGCCCAAGGTCTGCAAGCCGCAGCGCCGCCGCGCCAGCGGGTTGTCTCCGACGGAGCCGGCGCTGGCTATGAGGCTTAGCCATATTCCCAACTTGAGGACCGGCGCCCAATTCTCGAGCTGTGACAAGTATTGGCGCAAACTGATAACGATGTTTCGCGCCTCCTCATCATTCCAAAGCGTTCCACCTGGAAGCACGATCGCTCCCTGATTGAAATCGGAGACGAAGGCGCGCATGCCGTCAATGGTCGCCCAATCCGGATAACGTGGCAGAAGTCCGGCATTTCCCAGAAGGTTGAAGGCCGTCCCCGGATCTCCAAACAATTTCTCGATGGAGTCGCGCAAATGCTTCAGGGCGGCTTCAAGATCCCGCACGTAAACTGAGCCGAATGTATCCGATTCAGCGCTGAAGCCGAAGCGATCTGCGGTGAACTTGAATTTCAGATCGTCGTCCATGGCGCGCAGCCCGATTTCGCAACTATCTGGTCACCAGCGGGCTCAGGTCGAGCGCGAGTCTGAGAGCCGACCACAGGTCCAAATCCTCATTGGAAGTCATCCCCTCATTGAAAGTCATCCCCGCATTGGCGGTCTGCCTATTTCGCAGGTCACTGATGCGCATGTTGAGATACTGTCCAATGTGACGTCTTGGTTCGGTCAATACGTCAATGTACTCTCGCAACACCCGAAGGAACAGAAATTCAACCGTGTCATTGGTTAGAAGCTGATAGCGTTCGCTCGATGCGTTCCACCGCGTGCTGCCATCCTCGGCACGGTATTTCAGATAGTCCTTCAATCGATCGCGCGTAATTACGAACTGATCTTGTCCAGCCGGGTCGGCAACTCGTGCACGCCCATGCTCATGTAGATAGCTCAGGAAGTACAACGTATCGTAGATATATTGACCATAAATTGGGACTTCGCGGATACGGTCTTGCACCTCCCTTCGACTGGCGATCGCTTCGACCGCCAGTTGCATGACCACCTCGTTCTGATGCCGATTAAGCGGTAGCGATGGGTCTCGGTACTCCTGCGAGAATTCTCCGTGTTCATTGAGCAACGCAATCAGCCGCCTGTTGAAACGCGCCGGGATCATTTTGGACCGGTAGACGAGGATCGTTCCCCAAGCCAGCAGACCTAGCTTGTGCCGACGTTTTTCCTCGGGGGCCCAGGAACGGTCATCGACGAGCTTGAACAAGTACCTTCGATAGTCGTCTGGCGTGTAGTTCAAGAAGATGCGATGTGTATAGAAGGTGCTTGTATAGGAATCGTACGAGCCCTCATCCCCCGGATTGTTTTCCGCCGTCCCGTTTTGCGGAGGCGTCGCACGGTTTGCTTCTGCGAGGGGCATCGGACCGCCTATCCTTGCCGGCGGCGTTTCCGAACCGAGCAGCTCTTCGTAGTACGTCCGGTCCGTCAGAAACAGGAACGCCCCATAATCCGTAACGATGTGCTTGGCGAGATGGAGAAACTGGTCCAGCTTCCTTGTGGGATCGCTAAGCTTGTCGAGTTCGTCGACGATGAAGATCGGCGCAAACCCGGCATCCTTGACCCGCTTGAGCAGAATGGGGAGATCGCGCTCGATGCGTTCGGGTGACCAATCGACTTCCAGATCGAGCTCGCGATCGAGCTTCTTGCTGACCTGGCGGCGAACATTGTAGCTGACACTGAGAAAGCTTGCTAACCAAACGATCAGGCCGACGCCAACGCTCATGGCAGTCGTGCCGAGGTCCTTGCTTCCGGCAAGAGCAAGGCCGCCGGCCGCGACCCCGAGGGCGGCAGGCGCCAACTTTTCAGCAGACGATTTGGCTGAGCCCTTTGCTTCTTCCCCGGACTTTGCGCCTTCCTTCTCTGGCCGCGAAACCTTCAGATTGTACAGCCGTTCGCGCTCTACCGATTCAGCGCGGCGCAATCGCTCCTTCGGCTTGCCCAGGATGACGTTGAAAGTGTTCGCGCATGCCGACAGCGCCAGAATTTCCCGCAAACCCTGATCGCGTGAATCGCCGGCTATCGCAGGAACCGGCAGGTTCCTTGACGCACGAGGCGATCCTCTGTCTCGGACCGGCGAGAGATAGAACGCTACTCCGCTGTGTAGAAACCCTGCGCGTTCCCAGATCGACCGCAGCGCTTCGACGTCCGTTGGACGGTCCAGCGTGACGTCCAAATGCGTGCGCAACTCCAACAATTCATGACGCCGACGCCGCGCATCGGGTGATTCGTCGAGCGCGTTGAGCCAAGCCTCGTACATTGCCCGCGAAAGACACCGGTACAGCTCCGTCAAGATGACGCGAAAGGCTCCATCCTTGATCTGGGCCTGCTCTTTGGTCCTCTCGTCGGCATCGCGCTGTTCCGCCTCTTCTTTCGATTCTACAGACTCGTCATCGCTTCCCTTCACGGTTGAACCCACATCCGAACGTGTTGTCTCGCCTCCCTGAGGGGGCACCGCTCCAATAATTGCCGCGATAGACATCGAGCCACTCTGAGACTCACAGGGTTTCTCGGGCTTCGCGCCATCGGCGTTTTCGGACGCATCTGGAGCTTTGCCACGGGCGAGGAGATCGATCATGGTCGGACCATGCAAGTAGACCGGCAGGGGAATCAGGTGCTCCGAGTCGTGCATGGCAGCTTCGATCGCGAGCTTGGCCAGAGTGGTCTTGCCGGCACCGCGCTGGCCCGTCAGCAGAACGGAGATTCCATCGACCTCGCCTCTGCAATAGCGACCCAGCAGATACCGCAAACGGCCGTATTCGGTCGACAGCATGTGGGGTCGCTGCTGCGGATCAATGGCCCGCGGCCATTCGCGCAAACTGCGGAGCGATTCACGCGAGAGTGGCTCGGCATAGTCTCTCATCCTGTACATGCAACGGGCCTCAACATTTTCGTTCGGCCAAGACGGCCACACATCAGAACACTATCGACACTCTTCAACGATCTTGATCGTGGCCGAGCGCTCGCTCCCGACGGACCATTGCAGATCAACGATCTTTCGTCCGGATTGAGCGCGCGCGGCGAAGTCGGCCAGGGCGAGGGCTCGCTTGGACGCGTAGTCCTCATTGCTCTGCTTCGCGGGCCCGTCGGCGAATCCACGGACGGACAAGCGGGAGCCGATTGGGATCATCCCATCGGACAGGAATGCGGAAATATGCTGTTGGTCGTCCTCTGGAATATCCGTCCTCCCCTTATCAAAGGAGAGAAAATAGGATTTGATCGCCCGGAATTTCTGGCCTCCAGCCGCGTCTTTCGCTTTCATCAACGCCGAATCTGGAGCTGGTCGCGCCATAAACTTCACCTCGAAGCAATCAGCGGCCGGTTTCTCCTTGCCGAGCGTTGCGTCGATGTGACCGAGAGTTTGCCCCATGCTGTCCGTGGCCGGAGCAAGTTTCCCGGCGAGGGTATCGCTGATCCGGGCGAGCGATTGTTCAACCTCGGCAAGGCTGGCCGACGATTGTCCGGCCGGCATCGCGTCCGCAATCTTCTGTAATGACGCGCGGATGTTCTCGAACCCGGGCGCGTCCTTTGGGTTCCGAAGTGCCTGATCGACATTCAGCAATGTCTTGCGCAACTCAGTTGCCGCGCTCGCAGACAGATCACTCTTCGCCGCGATCTCTTCGAGCGCTTTTCGAATGTCCTTCAGGGCGTTCATGGCCGGAGAAAGCTGCGCAGCAAGCGTGGCGTTGATCCCCTGGAGCGACTGTTCAACCTCAGTGAGCCGGATCGACGGTTGTCCAGTCGGCATCGCATCCGCAATTTTCTGCAACGACGCTCGGACGCTCTCGAGCCCAGGAGCGACCTTCGGATCGTGAAGGGCCTGATCGATATCGTGCAAGGACTCGCGCACATCGCCCAGCGCTTTCGCAGACAGATCGTCCTTCGCGTGGATCTCTTCGAGCGCCCTGCGAATGCCTTTCAGGCTCTCGCTAAGCTCCTGGCCTTTCAAGGATTTGCCGGCATCGTCAATCGCTGCCCTGATCGCTCCCAACGCGCTATTGCCATCCGCGCTCTTGAGAATTGCGACGACGTCTTGGTTCGTATCGGTGTTCCCGCTGGCGGATGGTGGATTTGCAGGGAGTGGAGCGGTTGGTGCCTTGGAACCATTTCCGGGTGGATCGGAGGGTGCCTTGGGCCGATTGTCCGGCTCTGATTTGGGCTTGCATACATCCCCCTCATTGCAAGCCGACGAACCTCCCCCGACGTGGGGCTGATACGCGAAAAGAGCGCCCGTCTTGCTGATTCCGGAGAGGAGCGCATAGCAAATCGGTATCAAGCAGATCACGATGACAAGAAGGGTGATAGCTGCCTGTGCAAACCCCTCGGCGGCGTTGGCCTCGCTGGTGTCCTCGCCCAATCCTGACCATGGCCGCTCAAAAAGCCATCTGATCTCCATCAGTGAACAAAGCTTCCACCAGATCAACATAAGCAGGCCGAAAGCCGGGACGAGGCTGAACCCAACGATGAGCCAGCGCACGGCCGGCACGCACTCCTTCTGCGTGAGCAGGCCGGATAGGGCGCACACGGTCCAGACGGGCTTGCTGCCAATCGGTGCGGTCGCAAGAAAAGCAAGCGCCGGGACAACGAGCGGGGCCAGCAGTGGAGGAATTGCCCAGTACATCCGCAATCGCAGCGAGGCGCTCGTTTGATCCACAAGCGACCAGCGGTAGATCTGTGCAAAAAGGGCCGCGCTATAGGCCACGCAGCCGAAGAGCCAAATGATCATCAGTTTCGAGAACACGGACAGCTTCGCTGCCCAAGGCCAAATTGAAAGGGTCAATCCTGCCGCAAAGCCGAAGAAAACCAGTGCAGCGGCGAGCGGCAACTGCCACGCCACCGCCCCCTCTCCCATGCGCGGGCCGCGATTTCGCTTGGCCATGATTTCCACGCAATCTGCGGGCTCGGCAAATGCAACGAGCCGTTACACAAATTTCATCGCAAATAAGTCGACTCTCGCGGCCCCTTACGCGGCAACGCATCAAATGCTGTCAGTATCGCGCATCCAAGCATAGCGCGAACTACTTCGTAAATGCAACCAAAGATGCGTCGACCCCGGGGCTTGGCAAGCACGCCCGTCACATGCCGCGGGAAAAATAGCGCTGGGTGCGAAGGAAGGCGATGCTGGTCTCGATGCTGCGCAGCGGATCGGCCGAGACGTCCTGCTCGACGAAGGCGTGCTGCACGCCGCCTGCGGACATGGCCGCGAATATCCCCGCGAAGTCGATCGTGCCGTGACCGAGCTCGGTGGTCGATCCATCCTTCGCCATGTCCTTGAGATGAACCAGCCGAATTCGCGATGGATGGGCCTTCAGGACATCGGCGGCATTGCGACCTCCCCTGGTCGCCCAGTAAACGTCGAGCTCGAACTTGACAACACGCTCGTCGGTGCTGCCGAGCAGAACGTCGTAGGGCTGGATGCCGCCAGCGAGGTGCAGAAACTCGAAATCATGATTGTGATAGGCGAGCGTCAGCCCGGAACGTGACGCCAGTTCACCAATCCAGTTCAGATCGTCGCAGATCCGCCTCCAGTCGTCGATCGTCTGCCGCACCGGCGGGTCCAGCCACGGACAGACGACGAAGCGGCTGCCGAGTGAATGGGCGATATCGAACGATGATCCGGTCTTGTCCCGCAGGCTGGCGTAGCCGAGATGCAGCGACGGGGCGGCGAGGCCGAGGCTGCGCAAGAGCTCGCTTGTGCGCCCGACGTCAGGGCCGAGAATGCCGGCGAACTCCACCTCGCGGTAGCCGAGGCGGGCCACCTTGCGAAGCGTGCCTTCGAAGTCGCTCTTCAGGAGGTCACGGACCGTATAGAGCTGGAGACCGATCTTGCGCTCCTCGACGCCGGATGCCGGGGCCGCACCAACGGCCGCCGCGGCAGCGAGACATCGGAGGAGGTCGCGCCTGCTGAGCGGCGGGCTGCCGAAGCGGAGGTGCACGGCTATCTCGGCGCCTCGAGGACAATACCGTAGCGACGATAGATCCGCTCGATTGTGCCGTCGGCCCGCAAGCGGTCGATCGCCCCATCGATCGCGCCGCGTAACGCATCGTCCGGGCGAACCATGCCGACGGCGACATTCCAGTTGAGATCGGTCACGCTCTCGTCACGATCGAGGATCCGAAGCGGCCTCTCGGGATGCGTGAGATTGAAATAGCTCGCCGCCGTCGGCGTGACCGCGGCAGCGTCGAGCTCATTGTTCGACAGCGCGTCAAGGCTGTCGCTCTCGAAGCCGAAGGTCGACGTCGGCACGCGGCGCTGACCGATGATCATGGCGGCGACGGAGCCGACCTGCACGCCGACCTTGGTGTGCTCGTTCAGGCTCTTGAACGAGGTGAGCGCGCTGGACGACGGCACCGCCAGTGCAACGCCCGTGCGGTAGTACGGCTTCGAGATGCGCAGGCGGGTCTCGCCCTGCGCCTCACGGTCGGCGATGATGTCGAGAAGAATATCGCAAGCAGCGCTGCGCATCTGATACTGCGTGATGATCCAGTCGAGCCTGAGCGAGACGCCGAGCTCGCGTGCCAGCGCCCGCCCCAATTCGACCTGAAATCCGGGCGGATCGCCGGCCTTGCTGGCGAAGGGAAGCGAGTTGGGATGGGCGCACAGCCCGAGCTCGCCGGAGGAGCGGATCGCCTCCAGGGTTCGCGCCTGCGCCGGCGCCGAAAGTAAGATGGCGGCACCGATCATGAGCGAGAGGATCATCTTCATTCCGAAGGCCTCGTGTTGACGCGTCGCAGCTCAGCCCGCGCGCGGCTTGAGGGCGCGAATGTACGTGACGATCTGATCGATCTGCGAATCGGTCAGAGCGCCGTCGAAGGCCGGCATCGCGCCTTGCTTGCCATGCTTGATGCGGTTGCGAATGAAATCGTCGTCGCGCGGCGTGTTCATCAGCTGCGGTCCCTTGCCGGCAGCCCGGCCGCCCTCGGAGTGACAAAAGCCACAAGTGCCCGCGAACAATTGCTCGACGTCGAACGTCTCGCTGTCAGGCGCAGGCGTCGGCGACTGCGCCGCGGCGACACACGACAATGAAACAGCCAGCACTGCCACCGGCAATGCGGCGATCCTCTTTACGGACGATTTCAAGGCGTCTCGCTCCAGTTTGCTAAACCGGCACTTCAACGGACCGAGGAGCAGGCTTGCGCCCGCTCCCCGGCAGCTCGTTTCGCGACGAGACTATTTCAGGCTGTAGACGATCAGCGCGCCGTCATCGCGCGGCATGCTCTTGTAGACGCCGCCGAAGTTCGGTGCGTAGTCGTCCGACAACATGCCGCCAAAGCCGGCCGTCACGGCAATGTACTGCTTGCCGTTCGCGGAGTAGCTGATGATGCCGCCCTGATGACCGGTGCCGTCGGAGTGGTTCCACAACTCGGCGCCATTGTCGGCGTCATAGGCATGAAGGATGCCGCGGGAGTCAGGTACGAATACGAGATTGCCCGCAGTCGACAGTACGCTGCCGAGCGGCGGCTCGGGGTAGCGAACCTCCCACTTCTTCTCTCCCGTGATCGGATCACGCGCGTCGAGGTGTCCGTAGATCTCGCCGCTCGGAGGAGGCGCCATCTTGAAATCGGCGCCAATGTTGAGCTGGGCCTGGGGTGTGGTGACTGGCGTCGTTTTCTGGATGTCCAGCGTCATGCACCATTCCTGGCCGAGCTTGTAGTAGAGGCCCGTCTTCGGATTGTATGAGCCGGAGTTCCAGCTAATCCCGCCTCCAATGTATGGGCACAGCGGCATTTCGGTGACCTTACCGACGGAGAAGTCGCGACGGCCGATCAGCTCGCCCGTCTTCGGGTCGATAGACTTGACGAAGTTGATGTTCTGGACGAGCGGCCAGACGTTTTTCACGGCGAGGTTGCGGTCGTAGACGAAGACGAAGCCGCCCTTGTTCGGATGAACCACGTATTTCTGGCCGTCGCGCTCGAGCATCACGAATTCGCCGACTGCGCTGTCGAAGTCCCAGGCGTCGTGCGGCAGCTCCTGATGATAGAACTTCAGCTTGCCGGTATCGAGATCGAGACCGATCACCGAGCTCGTGTAAAGATTGTCGCCGGGCCGCGCGCCCTGAGTCTTGAAGTCGGCGCCCGACCAGTCATAGAGCGGCGCCGGATTGGCGGTGCCCCACAGGACTGTGTTGGTCTCGGAATCGTAAGTGCCCGGCATCCAGCCGCCACCGCCGCCGGTGCGCCAGGAATCGTTGCCCCACGTCTTCATGGCATCGTCGGTGCCGGCGACCGTGAGGAACTCCCACTTCTTTTTGCCCGTCGTGGCGTCCACGGCGAAGATCGGACCGCGGCCCGGCCACTCGCCGCCCTGCGAGCCGATGATCACGGTGCCCTTGGCATAGAGCGGCGCACCGGTGAAGCCGACCGTCAGCTTCTGCGAGTCGATAAGCTTGGTTTCCCAGAGAACCTTGCCCGTCTTCGCATCCAGCCCGAACAAGCGGCCGTCCATCGTGCCGACGAAGACCTTGCCTTCGCCGAGCGCGACGCCGCGATTATAGGGAGAATGAGTCTGGCGGGCGATCAGCGCCTCGTCGAGCTCGGGGAAATAGGACCAGATGACCTCGCCGGTCGCGCCATTGAGCGCGAACACCCGGCTGTAGGACCCCGAGTAGTAGAGCACGCCATCAGCGGCGACCGGCATCGACTGCAGGCCGCGGGTAGAGCGGCCGGGAATGTGCATCCAGGCCACGCTCAGATTGCCGACATTGCCCGCATTGATCTGCGACAACGGGCTGTAATGATACGACTTGTAGGAACCGTGATAGGTCAGCCAGTCGTTCTGGCCCGCAGCCTCGATGCGCGCAGTGTCCACGGTTTGAGCCAGAGCCGACGACACGGTGAGTGTCGCACCAACGACAAGAGGCAGACCAGAATAGCACCACCACGTCTTCATGTGCAGTTCCTCCCGCTTGTGTGTTTCTTGACGATGTTCGCGAACGTCCTTGCGACGGACGCTTGCAGCCCGGTTCGGTGTCGGTTTGTCTCCTTCAGATGAGTCGGCGACAGCTTTCCCTCTCTCGCGGCGTCGATCGCCCAAGGAGGTTGGTCTGTTGGATTGGCTGCTGTTGCTCCCGCTCGCGGGCATAGAGTACGCCGGTTCGCGCGGAGTGCAATCGGGGAATGTGCGCCGAACGCGAACGCGGAATGTCAGTCGGGCTGACTATTTCAGCGATATCACCAAGTCTCCGTGCGGATGCGGAGCCCTGCGCATGCTCACAGCAGGAATGCGAGCGCAGCTTCGCAGCGCTCTTCGACTTTCAGCGTCAACAGATCGTCCGCGCGGGTGCGTCCGAGATTGACGGCGGCAATCGGAATGTTCTTGCGTGCCGCCATCTGCACGAAGCGAAAGCCGGAATAGACCATCAGCGATGAGCCGACGATCAACATGGCGTCCGCCTGCTCCAGATGTTCTTGCGCGGATGCAACGACCTCGCGCGGCACGCTCTCGCCGAAGAACACGACGTCGGGCTTGAGGATGCCGCCGCAGGATTGGCAGGCTGGCACGTTGAACGACGAAAAATCCTCGTGTTCGAGATCGGCATCGCCATCGGGCGCATCCGCAGCGTCGAGCGCGAGCCAGGCGGCATTCGCGCGACCGAGCGAGCGCTGGAACGCATCGCGCGGCGTCTTCTCGCCACAGCCCATGCAGCGGACGAGATCGAGCCGGCCGTGAAGATCGATCACCTGCCGGTGGCCCGCCGACTGATGTAGCCGGTCGACGTTCTGGGTCAGCAGCATCTCGCACTGCCCGTTCGCCTCGAGGCGAGCCAACGCATGGTGCGCGTCGTTCGGCTCGGCCTGGCCGAACCGTCGCCAGCCGATCAGGCTCCGCGCCCAGTATCGCTGCCGCGTGCGCGCATCACTCATGAAGGCCTGGTACTTGACCGGCTGGGTTCGCTTCCAGTTGCCCTGGCTGTCGCGATAATCGGGAATGCCGGAATTGGTGCTGCAGCCTGCCCCGGTCAGAACGAAGAGACGCAGGTAGCGGCCGACGAAATCTTCGAGCGGACGTTTTGCCATGGCCCAGCATGTAGTCTGCTTCAATCGGCTTTGCCAGATGGAGCCGCGCATGACGATGCTGCGCTGCGGTCCGCGCGTGCCGACGAAATTGTGATTATCGGCCCTGCCCCGGACGGACCATGATGAAAAGGCGCCGACCTGCAATGCAATCCGGGGCACTCCATGACGTCAGTCGCGATTCCGCCCGCCGTCCATCGTCGTCATCAACCCTGGTACAAGATCCTCTACGTCCAGGTGCTGATCGCGATCGCGCTCGGGATCGTGGTCGGCTATTTCAATCCCGACCTCGGCAAGGAGCTGAAGCCGCTGGGCGACGGCTTCATCGCGCTGATCAAGATGATGATCGCGCCGGTGATCTTCTGCACGGTGGTGCATGGCATCTCCTCGATGGGCGACCTCAAGCGGGTCGGCCGGGTCGGGCTGAAGGCGCTGATCTATTTCGAGACCGTCTCGACAGTGGCGCTCGCGGTCGGCCTGCTCGTCGGCGAGGTGCTCCAGCCCGGGCACGGCTTCAACATCGACCCCTCCACGATCGATCCGAAGTCGGTGGCGACCTACGTCACCAAGGCCAAGGAAGAGGGCATCGTCGCCCATCTGATGGCGATCATCCCGGACAGCTATGTCGGCGCGATCGCGCGCGGCGACATCCTTCAGGTGCTGCTGATCTCAATCCTTTCGGGCTTTTCCATCGCCTTCCTCGGCAAGGCCGGCGAGCCGATCGTCGAGGCCGTCGACAAGGCGGCGAAGATGTTCTTCGGCATCATCCGCATCGTCGTGCGCGTCGCGCCGATCGGCGCGTTCGGCGCCATGGCCTTCACCGTCGGCGCCTACGGCCTCGGCTCGCTGCTCAACCTCATCGCGCTGATCGGCACGTTCTATCTCACCAGCATCCTGTTCGTGCTGATCGTGCTCGGCTCGATCGCGCGCGTCGCCGGCTTCTCGATCCTGCGTTTCATCGCCTACATCAAGGACGAGCTCTTGATCGTGCTCGGCACCTCGTCATCGGAAACGGTGCTGCCGCAGATGATCCAGAAGATGGAGCATCTCGGCGCCTCGCGCTCGGTGGTCGGCCTCGTCATTCCGACCGGCTACAGCTTCAACCTCGACGGCACCAACATCTACATGACGCTGGCGACGTTGTTTCTGGCCCAGGCGACCAACACCAACCTCACGATCTGGCAGGAGCTCGGCATTCTGGGCATCGCCATGATCACCTCGAAGGGCGCCTCGGGCGTGACCGGCGCCGGCTTCATCACGCTGGCGGCAACGCTCTCCATCGTGCCCGACATCCCCGTCCAGTCGATCGCGATCCTGGTCGGCATCGACAAGTTCATGAGCGAGTGCCGCGCGCTGACCAATCTGATCGGCAACGGCGTCGCCTGCGTCGTGATCAGCATGTCCGAGGGCGAGCTGGATCGCACTGCCCTGCACGAGACGATGGCGCATCCGCTTGCGATCGGCGAGGCACTGGAGCCCGGCGGCGGGTCCTAGAGCATGATCCGGAAAAGTGCGAAGCGGTTTTCCGAAAAGATCATGCTCAAACAACAACCTAAAGCGCGATGACGATTCATCCCAATCTCATCGCGCTTTAGCGACGCATCACGCCCTCGAATCCATAAACCGCGGCCGCATTGTCCGCCGAGACCAACCCGCTCTCGACGTCCTCCTGCACGCTGGTCCGTTCACGCTGGCGGGGATCGCCGATGCCGGCGCCGCCCGGCGTCAGCACGACGAGGCGATCCTCCGGCGGCACCTGCTGAAAGCCTTTTCCGCGCAGCTTCTGGCCGGACTTCAGCCCGACATAGCCGGCCTCACCGTCGCGCCCGCCATCGCGGCCGCGCGGCGGATGATCGATGCGATCGAACGCCGCCAGAATGTCGAACGGTGCATCGACGCCGCTACCGACCTCGATGATCTGGCCGAGACCGCCGCGGGTGCGACCCGCACCGCCGGAATCGGGGCGCAGCTCCTTGCGCCAGAAGATCAGCGGCGTCTGCGTCTCCGCGATCTCGACCGGCGTGCCGCGCACCCCGCTCGGATAGGCGGTTGCCGACAGCCCGTCCTTGGCAAAGCGCGCGCCGGTACCGCCATTGCTGGTCACCGCCATCGAGAACCCGTAATTGCCGCCGGCACCGCTGCGCGTCTGTCCGCGCACGTTGAGATTCCACAGGCACGAGGTGCCTTCGGCCGGCACGCGCTCGGGGATGATCTGGCGCAGGCAGCCGAACACGACGTCGGGCAGCATCTGGCCGATCACGTGACGCGATGCCACCGGCGCAGGCTTTGGCGCATTGAGGATCGCGCCTGATGGTGCCGACACCGTCAACGGCGAGAGCGAGCCGGCATTGTTGGGAATCTCCGAGGCGACGACGCAGCCGAGGCCGAAGACGGTGTAGGCAGTGGTGTAGGAGAGCGGCACGTTGATGCCGAATTTCGAGGCCGGCGAGGTGCCGGTGAAATCGACGTGAATGCCCTTCTCCGAGATCGTCAGCATCGCCGACAGCGTCACCGGCACGTCGTAGCCGTCGACGATCATGGTGTTGCGCCAGGACCCTTTCGGCAGCTTCGCGATCTCGGCGAGCACGGCCTCGCGCGAGCGGTCACAGATGTAGTCGCCGAGCTCATCGAGCGTGTCGATGCCGAACTCGGTCATCATCTCGACCAGGCGCTCGCAGCCGACATCATTGCAGCCGGCGAGCGAATAGGTGTCGCCCTCGGTATCGATCGGCAGCCGCGTGTTGGTGCGGATCATTGCCATCAGCGTCTCGTTGACGACGCCCTGGTCGATCAGCTTCAGCATGGGGATATAGAGCCCCTCCATGAAGACGTCGGTGGCATCAGGGCCGAAGCCGATGCCGCCGATATCCATGAGATGGCTGGTGCAGGAGAACAGCGCAACCAGCTTGCCGTTCTTGAAGCAGGGCGTGGTGACGACGAAGTCATTGAGATGGCCGGTACCCATCCAGGGATCGTTGGTGATGTAGGCATCGCCCTCCTTCATCGTCTCCAGCGGAAAATGGGCGATGAAGTGCTTGACGGATTCCGCCATCGAGTTGACGTGACCCGGCGTGCCTGTCACGGCCTGCGCCAGCATGCGGCCCCTGAGGTCGAACACGCCGGCGGAGAGATCGCCGCATTCGCGCACGATCGGGCTGAAGGCGGTGCGAAGCAGCACCTGCCCCTGTTCCTCAACCACCGCGATCAAGCGGTGCCACATGATCTGAAGATCGATCAGGCTTGTGCTTGCGTTATTCATGGTCACGCCGCCTTCCGTTCCATGACGATGCTGCCCGCACCGTCGATGTGGGCGTCAAAACTGGTCGAGACGAAAGTCGAGGTCTCGTCTTCCGCGATCACGGCGGGGCCGGCGATGGTCGCGCCGGGCGCCATGTCCTCGCGGCGGTACAAGGGGATTTCGACCAAACGCCCTGCCCTTCCGTCGAAGAACTTTCGGCTGCCGGATGCCTTGCCGGCCGGCTTGCGCGCCACGGCATCGACGACCGGCGGATTGCGCGGCTCGGTGGTCGCCAGCACCGACCAGCTCAGCACCTCGATCGCGGCACCCGGGATCGGGCGCTCGAACATTGCGGCGTAATCGGTCTCGAAGGATTTTCGCAAGCCCGCGAGATCGGCCGCGGTCAGCGGCCGGTTCGGCAGCTCGACCGTGATCTCGTGGCCCTGGCCGACATAACGCATGAAGGCGGCACGGCGTTCGCGCACGGGCGCGCCGGCAGCACCGGGCTCGACCAGCGCCCGCGCCTCGGTCGCCATCTCATGCAAGAGATCGGAGACTGCCGCGGTATCGAAACCGTCGAGCCGGACATGGCGGCTACGCACGAGCTCATAGGCGATGGGCGCGGCCAGAAATCCGACGGCCGAGCCGACGCCGGCATTCGACGGCACGATCACCCGGGAGACGCCGATCTTCTCGGCAACGCGCGCCGCATGCAGCGGCGCGGCGCCACCGAAGGCGATCAACGTATGCTGGCCCGCCACCGCGCCGCGCTCGACTGCGTGCACGCGCGCCGCGCTCGCCATGTTCTCGCAGACGACCTCGTGCACGGCATAGGCGGCATTCTCCGCCGAGAGGCCCAGCGCCTCACCGACGTCGTGCAGCAGCGCCTGTTTCGATAGCTCGGGATCGAGCTTGATCGTGCCGCCGGCGAAGGCGTCAGGATCGATCATGCCGAGTGCGACGTCCGCATCGGTCACCGCAGGCCGCGTGCCGCCGCGGCCGTAGCATGCCGGGCCCGGCTCAGACGACGCACTCTCGGGACCGACGGTGACGCGCTTCATGGCGTCGATCCGCGCGATCGAGCCGCCGCCGGCGCCGATCTCGACCATCTCGATCACGGGAATGCGCACCGGCAGGCCCGAGCCCTTCAGGAAGCGCGCGGCGCGATCGACCTCGAACACGCGCGAGGTCTCCGGCTGATACTTTTCGATCAGGCAGATTTTTGCCGTGGTGCCGCCCATGTCGAAGGAGAGCACCTTGCTCTCCCCCAACCGCGCCGCGATCTGCGCGGCGAAGATCGCGCCGCCCGCAGGACCGGATTCGACCAGACGTACCGGAAAGCGCCGCGCCGTCTCGATCGAGGTGACGCCGCCGCCGGAGGTCACGAGATAGATCGCGCCGCGGAACTGCTCGACCTCCAGCGCCTCGGCCATGCGCGCGAGATAGCCGTCGATCAAAGGCTGCACATAGGCATTGGCGACGGCGGTCGAGGTGCGCTCATATTCGCGGATCTCGGGGCACACCGCCGAGGACATCGTCACGGAGATGCCGGGCATCTCCTGCGCGAGGATCGCGGCCGCGCGTCGCTCATGCTCGGGATTGGCATAGGAGTGCAGGAAGGCGATGGCGACGCTTTCGACATTCTGCGCACGCAATTTCGGCACCAGCGCGCGCACCGCGGCCTCATCGAGCGGCAGCCGCACCGCGCCATGCGCATCCACGCGCTCGGGAACGGTGAAGCGCAGGCTGCGCGGCGCCAGCGGCTTCGGCTTGTCGATGGTGAGATCATACTGATCGTAGCGGCTCTCGGTGCCGATATCGAGCACGTCGCGAAAGCCGTCGGTGGCGATCAGCGCGGTCTTCGCGCCGCGGCGCTCGATGATGGCGTTGGTCGCCAGCGTCGTGCCGTGGATGAAGACGTCGATATCGCTGATATGCGCACGCGCGTCAGTAAGAATAAGACGAATGCCGTCGAGCACCGCCTGCTCGGGTCGCGTCGGCGTCGTCAGCACCTTACGCGTCTTGCGATCCAAACCTATGTCCAGCACGATATCGGTGAACGTTCCTCCGATATCGACGGCAAGCCGCACTTCGGCTCCCTCACGCATTTCAAATGTCTCCGTGCTGATCGAAAGGTTGGGCTCGAACGTTCAGCAATTTCTATGCCAGCAACGCGATTCTAGCGCAACGCTCGCCGCGATTTTGCCGGGCACCTATGCGATAGCAAAGGATGCGCGCGGATCAGCCGTTGAAGGCCGCCTGCGCCTCCGGCAGATCCCAGATTTTCCCGATCGCGGCTGCGCCTTGCGAGGTGATCGCGGCTTCGTCGCCATGGACGTAGCGACCGGCATCGATGAGCACGCGGCCGTCGACCACGACCTGGTCGATATTGGCGCGGTTGGCGAGCGCGACCAATGCGCGCCTGACATCAAACAACGGCTGCAAATGCGGATGGGTGAGATCGACAATGGTGAGATCGGCGGTCGCGCCAGGCGCGATCCGGCCGAGATCGGGACGCTTGATGATGTCGGCGGCGGTTGCCGTGATCGACTCGATCAGCTCGGGGGAATTTGCGACATCGGCGCGCTGCGACGACGTCTTGGAGATCAGCGAGGCGGCATTGAGTTCGCCGAGCAGGTCCATGTTGTAGCCGTCGGTGCCGACCACGGTGCGGACGCCATGAGCGGCGAAGCGGCTGAATGCCGCAGTTACGCCGGCGCGTGCGAACACGCGCGGGCAGTTCAGCACGGTCGCGCCGCGCGCGGCCATCAGCTTCAGATCGTCGTCGGTGCTGGCGATGCAGTGCGCGGCGAGCAGGTCCGGCGCAAGCAGGCCGAGCCAGTCCAGATATTCCGCCGGCGTGCGGCCGCCATAGCGCTTGCCTATGGTCTCGACCTCGGCGCGGCTCTGCGCCAGATGCGTCGTGATGGGGACACCAAGCTCACGCGCCCGCGCCGCGCACGCCTTCAACAGATCCGGCCCGCAGGTGTCGGTCGCATGCGGGCTCATCGCAAGGCCAATGCGCCCATCGCCGCGGCCATTCCAGCGCTGATAGAGCGCGTCCCAGGTCGCCATGTCAGCCGCGCCGTCATCGCCGGCATAGCGGACCACGCCGTCGGGACCCGCCTTGGCGTCTGAGGTCGAGAACAGATAGGGCGCGCCGTAGAAGCGGATGCCCATCTCGTCGGCGGCGTCGAACATCTCAGGGATCGAATTGCGGAACGGCTCCATCACCGTGGTGGCACCGCCCTTGAGGAGCTGGAGGACGCCGAGCCGCGCGACCGCCAGGCGCTCTTCCGGCGACAACAAATCAGCGCCGCGCTTGGTCAGCGGCAGGAGCACCGTGTAGACGATGCTCTGGTTGTTGCGGCGGCCGTTGCCGTCCTCAGTGTGGCTGCGCGCCACCGCCTCGCTGAAGCAGTGATTATGCAGGTTCAACAGGCCCGGCAGGATGAAACGGCCGGGCTTGTCATAAACGACATCCGCCGACGGCTTGTCGCGCGTGACCGCGGCAATCCTCTTGCCTTCGACCAGCACCCAGTGGTCGCGCAATACATCCTGCGCGCCGTCCTTGCGCGCCAAAACATAGCTGCCGAAGATCGCGATCGTGCTCATGCGGGGCGTACGTTCCAGAAAACGGCGGTACCGTCGAGAATGCCGGTGATGCTCTTGCGATAGGCGGTCGGCTGCTTGTACAGGCCGATCGGAAGATAGGGAATCTCCTCGAAGGCGAGCGCCTGGATCTGCCGGCAGATATGCTGCTGCTCGGCCAGCTCGGAGGCAGCCAGCCACTCGCTGCGAAGACCGCCCATCTTCTCGCTCTTGTACCAGCCGGCGACCTTGCCCTCGCCGCGCAAGTTCGTGTTGCCGGCGGGATTGAGCCAGTCGATGCCCTGCCAGTTGGCGACCGCGGCGCTCCAGCCACCCTGCTGAAGCGGTTCCTTCTTGAGCTGGCGTTGCAGCACGACGGCGAAATCGAGCGCGGCGTATTCGACGTTCATGCCGGCCTTGCGCAGCGTGTCGGCGGCGATCTCGCCGAGCGGGCGCTGGGCCAGCGAATTGGTGGGCACGAGCAGCACGATCTTCTCGCCATTGTAGCCAGCGGCCTTCAGGTCGGCCTTGACCTTGGCGTAGTCGCGCGGGCCGCGGAAGACGTCGAGCCCGACCTCGCTTGCCATCGGCGTGCCAGGCGCGAAGAAGCCAATCGGTGAGACCTGATAGGCCGGATCGGTGCCCGCCACCGCCGTCATGAACGACGACTGATCGATCGCGCCCAGCAATGCGCGGCGAACCGCGAGGTTGTCGAACGGCGGCTGGAGATGGTTGAGCCGCAGCATGCAGGTGTAGCCACGCGGGTCGAGCACGCGCGTCTCGATGTCGCCGGCGGCCTTGATCACCGGCAACAGATCGTGCGGCGTGGTTTCCTGCCAGTCCTGCTCGCCGGTCTGGAGCGCGGCGACGCCGGTGCCGGCGTCCGGCGTGGTGGTCCAGACCACGCGGTCGTAATGCACGATCTTGGGACCTGCGGTCCAATCCGGCTTGCCGTCGCTGCGCGGCTGATAGCGCTCGAAGCGGGCATAGGCGTTGCGCGCGCCCTGCACGCGCTCATCGGCGAGATAGCGGAACGGGCCGCTGCCGATCACTTCCGTCAGCGGCTTGAACGGATCCTGGCTCGCCAGCCGCTCCGGCATCATGAAGCAGGCATTGATCGCGGCCTTGCCGAGCGCCTGCGGCAATAGCGGAAACTGTCGCTTGAGGCGGAAGCGGATGGTGCGGTCATCGGCGGCCGACAGATCGTCGGTCGCCTCCATCAGTTCGCCGCCAAAACCGTCGCGCGCCGCCCAGCGGCGGATGCTCGCGACGCAGTCGCGCGCAAGCACGCGCTCGCCATCGTGCCAGAACAGGCCATCTCTTAAAGTCAGGTCCCACTGGAGCCCGTCATTGGAGATGACATGGCCCGACAGCATCTGCGGCGAGACCTGGAGCGAGGCGCTCATGCCATAGAGCGTGTCGTAAACCATGAAGCCGTGGTTGCGCGACACCTGCGCCGTCGAATAGATCGGGTCGACGAAGGCGAGATCGATCACCGGGATGAAGCGCAGCGTGGTCTGCTCCTCGGCGCGCAATATCCCTGGCAATGACAGGGCCGGCGCTACGGCTGCGGCCTTGAGCAGGGAGCGGCGAGAGATCGGCATCGAACAAAACCCCTAGGACGCAAAGCGCGCGAGACGGCCGATCGGCGCGCCCTGCACCTCGTCGTCGCGCATGACGGTGTGGCCGCGCACGATGGTGGCGACCGGCCAGCCCGTGATCTTCTTGCCTGCGAACGGCGTCCAGCCGCAGGGCGAGACGATCCAGGCGTCCTCGATGGTGCGCTTCGCCTTCATGTCGACCAGCGTGAAGTCGGCGTCGTAACCGGCGGCGAGCCGCCCCTTGCCGACGAGGCCGTAGACCCGCGCGGGACCTGCGGCCATCAGATCGACCATCCGCGACAGCGAGAGCCGGCCGGCATTGACGTGATCGAGCATGACAGGGACGAGCGTCTGCACGCCGGTGAGGCCGGCCGGGCAGTCCGGCCAGGGCTGCTCCTTGGCGCTGCGCGAATGCGGCGCGTGGTCGCTGCCGATAGTGTCGACGATGCCATCACGCACCGCGGCCCAGCTCGCCTCGCGATGGCGTTCCCCGCGGATCGGCGGGTTCATCACGCCAAAGCCCTTCAGCGTGTCGTAGCACTCCGGTGCCACCTGGGTCAGATGATTGACCAGCACCTCGACGGTCGCGACGTCGCGATAGTCGCGCAGGTAGCTCAGCTCTTCCGCCGTCGAGACGTGGAGGATGTGCGCAGGCCGCCCCGTCTTGCGCGCCAGCGCCATCAGGCGGCGGGTGCCGAGGAAGGCGCATTCCTCGTCGCGCCACTCCATGTGCGAGCGATGCGGCATGCCGCGCGAAAACATCGGCTTGCGCGCCTGGAGGCGATATTCGTCCTCGCTGTGATAGGCGATGCGGCGGCGCCCTGCGCGCATCAGCTTTTCGAGATGCTCGTCGTCCTCGACCAGCAGCGACGCAGTGGACGAGCCCGCGAACACCTTGATCGCGCACACGCCGGGCTCGCTTTCGAGATGCGCAAGCTCGCCGATATTGGTCTTGGCGCCGGCGATGTAGAGGCCGATGTCGCAAAAGCTCTGCTGCTCGGCGTAGCCGCGCTTCCAGTCGAGCCGCTCCTGATCGACGATCGGCGGGTTGGTGTTGGGCATGTCGAACAGGGTGGCGATGCCGCCGAGTACGGCGGCGCGCGTGCCGGTGCCGAGCGTTTCCACGGTCGCATCGCCGGGATCGCGCAGATGGACGTGGCTGTCGATCAGGCCGGGCAGGACGTGAAGGCCGCTGGCGTCGATGACCTGATCGGCCGTGTCGGCCGAGCTCGCGGACAGCGTCGCAATGCGGCCGCCGGAGATGCCGACATTGGCGGCTTCTTCGCCCCAGGGCGTGACGCAGGTGCCGTTCCGGATCAGGAGATCAAAATGCATCGTCCGCCTTTCATGCCCTCAACAACACCGCGCCGATCGCAGCAGCGACCGCCTGCTGCGCCGGCTCGACCACGGGAACGCCGATCGCCTCCTCGATTGCAGCGCGATGCGAAGCCATGCCGGCGCAGCCCATCACGACGACGTCGGCGCCGGGTTGCGTGACCAGCGCGCGTCCCGCCTCGATCAGCCGCCCGCGGATATCGGCACCCGCCGTTTCCGCCGCGCTCGCGCCGACCGACCAGCTTCCGGCATAGCGAGCCTCAAAGCCCATCTGCCGCACCATGCGCTGCTGGCGACGAATGCTTTGCGGCGACAGCGCGATGATGCCAAAACGCTCGCCGAGCGTCAGCGCGCGCAAGATGCCCCATTCGGCAATGCCCATCACCGGACGGCCGCCAGCCGCCTCGCGCACAGCGTGCAGCCCGGGATCGCTGAAGCAGGCGAGCACGAAGGCGTCCGCATCCTCGCGCGCGACGCGGTTGACCAGCGGCATGACGACACTGTCGGCATCGCGCTGCGAGGTGATACTGGGCGGGCCTTCGGCCAGCCCCACCACGACGATCTCCGGCCCGCCGGGGATCCTGAGCGGCGCGACGGCCTCATCGATCGCCGCCGTGACCGCCGCGGAGGAATTCGGGTTGATCGTGAGGATGCGACGGCGGGTCATGGTTTGGTTCAACGCTTGGCGGCCTCGTGGCGCTGGAAGTTGCCGGCGATGGCTTCGCCGGTGGTGATCCAGAGGTCCGGACAGGATTTTGCGTAGGTCAGGAATTCGCGCAACAGACGAAGTCGCATGGGACGGCCGCTGCATTGCGGGTGCAGCACAGTCGTCACCATCGCGCCCCAGTCCCTGACCTCGTCGAGTTCGTCTTTCCAGATCGAGAGCACGTGCTCCTTGGGAAAGATCGACCGTGGGCTGAACCGAGCCGAGAGGCCGTGCATCCAGTCGTCATAGCTCGCGGTCACCGGCAGCTCGATCGTGCCCGGCTTGCCGTCGGCAAGCCGATGCCGATAG
The DNA here is from genome assembly GCF_030160715.1 of Bradyrhizobium iriomotense. GTDB lineage: Bacteria > Pseudomonadota > Alphaproteobacteria > Rhizobiales > Xanthobacteraceae > Bradyrhizobium > Bradyrhizobium iriomotense. The sequence goes on along the minus strand of NZ_BSOW01000014.1, from coordinate 198,050 downwards.
GGGCGCACGTCGTCGCGGAACGAGGAGGTATAGACGATGCCATCGCGCACAAGTGCTGTGCGCAGCTCCTCGGTGAACTCGCCATAGGGCGCGCGGTAGCCGATCGGCTTGACGCCGAGCCGGCGCTTCAACGCCTCGAAGCCACGCTCCAGCTCCTCCTCGATCCAGGGATCGCCGGGATCGGGCAGAAGGTGATGATAGCCGTGATGGCCGATCTCGTGGCCGGCCTTGAGAATGGATTCGGCCATGGCCGGATGCGCATCGACCGACCAGCCCGTGACGAAGAACGTCGCCTTGAGATCGAGCTGATCGAGCAGCTCCAGCAGTTTCGGCGTGCCGACGCGCGCCTCGTAGCCGCCATAGCTCATGGTGATCAGGCGCTGCGCGTGCACGGCGTCCTTGCTGGTCCAGGCGCTCTCCGCATCCACGTCGAAGGAGAGGAACATCGCGGACGTGTACGGCTTCGGCCACGGATAGTTCGGGGCGGGATCCGCGGTGTTCGCCGGGACGAGCGGGATGCTCTGGAGTGCCTTACTGTCCAGCATTGATGGTCGCCTTCTCTATTCCGTTGTCGTTCAGTTTCCATTTCGCCAGCAGCGCACGATAGGTGCCGTCCGCGATCAGCGCATCGACGGCCTCCATCATCGCCTGCTGCAAGGCCTTTTCCTTGACCGGCAGCGCAATGCCCGTGAACTGCGTTGCGAAGGGATCGCCGACCGGCGCGTAGGTCCCGGGCTCAAGGTCTATGATATAGGGCAGCGTCTCGTTGCCCTGCACGGCGGCGTCGATACGGCCCTGCCTGAGCTGCGTACGCGCATCGGCCGAACCGTCCGTGCCGACGAACTGGATCGGATTGCTGCCGCAATTCTTCTCGCTCCACGCCGCGATCTCTGCCGGGAACATGGTGCGGCGACTGGCGCCGACCTTCTTGCCGCAGAGCGCGGCCATGTCCTTGAACTCCGCCGCGCGGGACTGTTGCACGAAGAATTTTGGACCGCTGCGCAAATAATCGACGAAAGACGCGATCTCATGCCGGCTCGCATAGTCAGTGAAGCCGGACAGGATGGCGTCCACCCGGCCCGTCGAGATCGACGGCATGAACTCGGCGAAACTGGTCTCCTGCCACTCGATCTTGACGCCGAGCTTGCGGCCAAGCGCCTCGCCGAGGTCGATGTCGAAGCCGGAGAGCGCGTTGGTGGCGGGATCGCGGAACTCCATCGGCGGATAGTTCGGCACCACCGCGACCTTGATGCTGCCGCGCTTGGCGATGTCAGGCGGCAGCTCGATCGCCATCGCCGAGACCGTCGTGGCACATACCAGCGCCGCCGCAACCAATATCCTCATCATCGAAACGCCCCCATTCAGATCACCGCAGAGAGAAAAGCTTTCGTGCGCGCCTCGCGCGGCGCGCCGAGCACGTCCAAGGCGCTCCCGGATTCGACGATCGCACCCTGGTCCATGTAGACGACGCGGTCGGCGACCTCGCGGGCGAAGCCGAGCTCGTGTGTCACCACCATCATGGTCATGCCGCTCTGCGCGAGCTCCTTCATGACCGCGAGCACCTCGCCGACGAGCTCGGGATCGAGCGCGCTGGTCGGCTCGTCGAACAGCATCAGCATCGGCTTCATGGCGAGCGCGCGCGCGATCGCGACGCGCTGCTGCTGGCCGCCGGAGAGCTGCGCGGGATAGGAATCAGCTTTGGTCGCAAGGCCAACACGCCTGAGCAGTTCGATGGCTTCACTGCGCACCTCGTCGGATTTCCGGCCCTGCACCTGTACCGGCCCTTCGATGATGTTCTCCAGCGCCGTCTTGTGCGGAAACAGGTTGAAGCGCTGGAACACCATGCCGGTCTTCAGCCGCTGCTGCGCAATCTGCCGCTCGGTCAGGCGGTAGAGCCGCCCGCCTTCCTCGCGCACGCCGAGCAGCTCGCCATCGAGCCAGATGCCGCCACTGTCGATCGTCGTGAGCTGGTTGACGCAGCGGAGCAACGTCGTCTTGCCCGAACCGGATGCACCGATCAGGCACATCACCTCGCCGGGCCACACGTCGAGCGAGACGGTCTTGAGAGCCTGGAACTCGCCAAAATGCTTGCTGACGGAGCGGATCGCGACGAGGGGTTTTGTCATCGGGCAAACTGCAATGTGCCGCGGGCAAAGCGTCGCTCGAGCAGCATCTGGAGCGGCGTCAGGATCGAGACCACGAGCAGATACCAGAGCCCGGCGACGATCAAGAGTTCGATCACACGCGAATTGGCGTAGTAGATATTCTCCGCGTTGTGCAGCACCTCCGGGTACTGGATGACGCTGGCAAGCGAGGTCGCCTTGACGAGGCCGATGAACTCGTTGCCGATCGGCGGGATCACGACCCGCATCGCCTGGGGCAAAATGATCCGGCGCAGCGCGCGCAGCCGCCCCATGCCGATCGCCTGCGCCGCCTCATACTGCCCGATGTCGACCGACAGCATGCCGGCGCGCATCACCTCGGAGGTGTAGGCGCCCTGGTTGATGCCGAGCCCGAGCAGCGCCGCGAGGAACGGCGTCATGACGTCGACCGCGCGCGCGCTCCACAGGCCGGGAATGCCGATGGTCGGAAACACCAGCGCGAGATTGAACCACAACAGGAGCTGGAGGATCAGCGGCGTGCCGCGGAACAGCCAGGTGTAGCCGGCCGCGACCGATTTCAGCACCGGGTTCGGCGACAGCCGCATGATCGCGACGACCACGCCGAGGACAATGCCGAGCGCCATCGCGAGCACGGCCATCACCATGGTGTTGACGATGCCTTCGAGGATCACTTTCGCGGTCAGGAAGCGGCTGACATAGGACCATTCGATCTGGCCGCCGGCGAAGGCCCGCGCGATCGCCACGAGCACGACCACGATCAGTGCCGCGCTGAGCCAGCGGAACCAGTGCGGCTCGCGCGCAACGTGCATCCCGGACAGGTCGGGAAAGCCTTCCGCGAGTGCGGGCGCGGCCTTCATTGCGGAGCCGCATTCATCAGGGGCTTCTCGACGGCGTTCGCGCCCAACCCCCATTTGTCGAGAATGGCCTTGTAGGAGCCATCGGCGATCATGGCGGCGAGCTTTTCCGTCACCACCTCGCGCAGCGCCGCATCGTCCTTGCGGAACATGATGCCCTGATAACCCCTGGCGAAGGGTTCGCCGACGATGCGGTATTTGCCGGTCTCCTGCGATTGCGCATAAGGCAGAGTCTCGCTGCCCTGCACGGCGGCGTCGATGCGGCCCTGCTTGAGCTGGTTGCGGACGTCGATCGAGTTCTCGCCGGGCACGTATTGGATCGCGGGCTTGCCGGCCGCCTCGCAATTCTGCTTGCTCCACTTTTCGATCTCGACCGGGAAGCTGGTGCTGCGGGTGGTGCCGACCTTCTTGCCGCAGAGATCGGTCGCGGCCCTCGCCTCGCTCTCGGCCATGACGAAGAACTGTGGGCCTGTGGTGAGATAGTCGACGAAATCCGCGGTCTCGCGCCGCGAGGCACGGTCCGAGATGCCGCTGATGATGAAATCGGCGCGCTTGGTCTGGAGCGAGGGGATCAGCTCGGCGAACGGCGTCTCGCTCCAGACGATCTTGAGGCCGCCGAGCCGCTTGGCGAGCTCGCCCGCGAGATCGATGTCTAGCCCGACGAGCTCGTTGGTTGCGGGATCGCGATATTCCATCGGCGCGTAGGTCGAATTGACCGTGAGCTTCAACGTGCCCGCCTGCTTGATCTCCGCCGGAAGCTCGGCCGCCTGCGCGGACGTCACTGCTGCCAAGGCTGCGAACCCGAGGAAATGCGAGAGGCGTATCATGTCAGCTCCTTTGCCAACGCCGCGACCGGCCGTTTGATGTTAATCCGCGTCGAGAACGGCCGGCTCGATGACGCCGGCGCGTTCGGTAATCACCCTGTATTGTTCCGGCCGCCGATGGGCGGCAAAATTGAACATCTTGTCCTTGCCCTGGCGGCAGAGGTCGAGGTCGAGGTCGGCGACGATCACCTCATCGGCCAGTGTCTCGGCCTGCGCGACGATGCGGCCGTTGGGATCGACGATGCAGGAGCCGCCGATCAATCCGGAGCCGTCCTCCTCGCCCGCCTTCGCCACCGAGACCGCCCAGGTCGCGTTCATGTAGGCGTTGGCCTGCGTCACCAGCGTCGAATGGAAGGTGCGAAGGCCCGCGTCTTCGGTCGTGCCCCCATTGGGATCATAGGCCGCCGAATTGTAGCCGATGCAGACGAGCTCGACGCCTTGCAGGCCCAGCACGCGCCAGGATTCCGGCCAGCGGCGATCATTGCAGATCATCATGCCCATGATCGCATGGGCCCAGGCCGAGCCGGCGCGGAAGGCGGGAAAGCCGAGGTCGCCATATTCGAAATAGCGCTTCTCGAGCTGCTGATAGCGTGCGCCCGGCCTCGGCTCGACCGAGCCCGGCAGATGCACCTTGCGATAGTGGCCGAGAATCTCGCCGTCGCGATCGACCAGGATGGAGCAATTGTAGCGCCGACCATCCGCCGTCTGCTCGGCATAGCCGACATAGAAGCCGACGCGAAGCGCACGCGCGCGATCGAACAGCTTTGCCACAGCCGGGTTCGGCATGCCGCGCTCGAAATATTCTTCGAGCGCCGCGCCTTCGAGCAGCCAGCGCGGAAAGAAGGTGGTGAAGGCCAGCTCGGGAAATACCACGAGGCTGGCGCCGCGAGCGGCGGCCTCCTCTAGCAGCTTGAGCATCCGGGAAAGTGTATGCGCGCGTGTATCGGCTTTTTGCGTCGGCCCCATCTGGGCGGCGGCGGCGCGAAGGACACGAACCAAGACTGCCTCCAATCTGTGCGCGCTGCTGCCTCATTGGGCGACAGAACTCCTTGATCCAGCGTGCAAATCCGCGGCCATTACGCGGAAACGGGCGTTGAAAAGCAATTCACTGTGCTATGATATTTTGGCCAAGAGTATAATCTGGGCTTATATGAACCTGCGCCAGCTCGAGATCCTGCGTGCCGTCATTCGCCACCGCACCACGGTCGCGGCAGCGGACGAGCTGGCGCTCTCGCAACCCGCGGTCAGCAACGCGCTGAAGACGATGGAGGCGCAGGCCGGCTTTGCGCTGTTCGAGCGCGTCAACAACCGGCTGTTTCCGACCGCCGAAGCGATGGCGCTCTACAAGGAGAGCGAGGCGATCTTCGCCCTGCATGCCAAGCTCGAAAGCCGCGTGCGCGATTTGCGCGAGAACCGCTCCGGGCATCTGTCGCTCGTGGCGACGCCGCCGCTCGCCTACAGCATCATCCCCTCCGCACTATCGGGCTTCCTGCGCCGCCGCCCGGAGACGCGGGTGTTTTTCGACGTCCGGCGCTACGAGGGCATCATCGAGGGCGTGCTCAGCCACGTCGCCGAGCTCGGCTTCGCACTCGGGCTGACGCATCATCCGGGCATCGCGCATGAGGTGGTGCACACCGGCGAGATGGTCTGCGTACTGCCGCCACAGCATCCGCTCGTCGGGCAGCCGGTCATCTCCGCATCCGACCTCGTCGGCCTGCCTTTCATCGGGCTCGAGCGCGGCACGCGGCTCGGCGAAGCCGTGCGCGACAGTTTTTCGCGCGCCGGCGCGCCGTTCCAACCGACCGTCGAGGTGCGCTATTGCAACACGGCCTGCGTGCTGGCGGCCGCAGGCGTGGGCGCCGCCGTGGTCGATCCGTTTTCGCCGCGGCAGAGCGGCAACGGCCTCGTGGTGCGGCCGTTCGCGCCGACGACGCGCGCGGTCGCCTATATGCTGTGGTCGGAAGCAGAGCCGCTGTCGCGGCTGGCCAAGGCGTTCCTCAACGAGGTCCGCAAGGAGAGCAAGCTCCTGGAAAGCGGGACGCCGCCAGCGGCGAGGGGTAACTGAGCTTGCGCGGGCAAGTGCAATCCCTTACCTCACGAGACATGGCACGCATCACCATCATCGAGACCGGATCCATCCCTCGCAAACATCGCGAGCGCCACGGCTCGTTTCCGGACATGTTCGAGCGCATGATCCGCACCGAATGTCCCTCCGCTGCGTTCGACGTTGTGAGCATCCCCAACGGCGAGGCGCCGCCCGACGCGCGCGGGCTTGAGGCGATCCTGATCACCGGAGCGGCCGCCGGCGTCTATGACGGGCTCGACTGGATCGCGCCGCTCGAGGAATTCGTGCGTACCGCCCATGCCAACAAGACGCCGATGGTCGGGATCTGCTTCGGCCATCAATTGATCGCGCAGGCGCTCGGCGGCGTGGTCCGCAAATCGGACAAGGGCTGGGGCATCGGCCGGCACGTCTATCAGGTGGCCCCGGACAACGGCGTCATCGCCGGCGCCGAGCTCGCCGTCGCCTGCTCGCACCAGGACCAGGTCGTCGAGCCGCCAAGGAACGCGCGGACGATCCTGTACTCGAAATTCGCGCCCCATGCCGGCCTGCTCTATGCCAACGGCACCACGCTCTCGGTGCAGCCGCATCCGGAATTCGACGCGAGCTTCGCGCAAGTCTGCTGCGAGCTCCGCGAAGGCGACGCGCCGGACAACGTCGTCGCCACCGCCAAGGCCTCGCTCGCCGAGCCGCTCGACAGCGCGAAGCTGGGCAGGGCGATCACGAGGTTTTTGACGAGAACATCTAACCCCTCATCCTGAGGAGCGCGCTCTTGCGCGCGTCTCGAAGGATAGAGGCCGAGATGCGGCAGCGGGGCCTTCATGGTTCGAGACGCCGCTTCGCGGCTCCTCCCATGAGGGTTGAGGGTTGTTCCGAACCTAAAACGGGCTCTCCCCAAGCCCCGGCACATCCGCAGGCCGCGGCCCCGGCGCGGGCCAGTGGAAGCGGCGATCGCTCTCCGTGATCGCGATATCATTGATCGAGGCCTCGCGGCGCTTCATCAGGCCGTGCTCGTCGAACTCCCATTGCTCGTTGCCGTAGGAGCGATACCACTGGCCGTTCGCATCGTGCCATTCATACTGGAAGCGCACCGCGATGCGGTTGCCGTCGAAGGCCCAGAGATCCTTGATCAGGCGGTAGTCGAGCTCCTTCGCCCATTTACGCGTCAGGAACGCGACGATCGCTTCGCGCCCCCCAAACACCTCCGAGCGATTGCGCCAGCGGCTGTCCTCGGTATAGGCGAGCGCGACGCGCTGCGGGTCGCGCGAATTCCAGGCGTCCTCGGCCATGCGGGCCTTTTGCGCGGCGGTCTCTCTCGTGAACGGCGGAAGCGGCGGACGCGACATGGCGGGCCTCATCGGTTGGGGACACACAAATCTACGCTCGCAGGCCTGGAAGTCGATGGCCCCTTGCCTATCGGCTCATTGCGAAATCACATCGGCCTTCATCAAATTGCGGATCGATTTCGGAATCGGCTGCGCGCGGCCGCCGCTGATGAAGGCGACGCGTACCTCGGCTTTGACCAGCACGTCCTCGCCGCGCCGCACCTCCTGCCCAAGCATGATCGAGGCGCCCTTCACCGCTTTCGGCCAGGTCACGACGTCGAGCACGTCATCCATCCGCGCGGGTTTCAGGAAATCCAGATGCATTGAGCGCACCACGAAGGCGAAGCTGGCGTCGTCGGTCTCGGTCTGCTCGAATAGCGCCTGCTGCTCGGCGCCCATCAGCCTGAGATGATTGGTGCGCCCGCGCTCCATGAAGCGCAGATAATTGGCATGATAGACGATGCCGGAAAAATCCGTATCCTCGTAGTAGACGCGGACCTGCATGTGGTGGCGGCCGTTGCGGATCTCGCCGTCGAGATGGGCTGTCACGTCGCGAGCCTCGGTTCATTGTCGAAGCTTCGTGTTTTGCGCAAATCGGCCCAGCGCGCAAGCCGTGGCTACGACACCGCCTGCCCTGCATTTCCCAGCGTCACCAGCACGATTTCCGGCGGAACACCGACGCGGAAAGGCATGACGCTGCAGCCGAGCCCGCCGGAAACGATGATGTCGCAATTCTTGCGGATATGACCATAGGAGAGTTCCTGTCCCGACGGCGCAACCGGCGACCAGCCGAGCAGCCGCACCTGGCCGCCATGGGTATGACCAGAGAGCTGCAGCGCGACGCGCGACGGCACCCGCGGCGCGATGTCGGGTTCATGCGCGAGCAGGATCACGGGTGAGCTGTCGGTGATCTTGCCGAGCGTGACGCCAAGATCGTCGACGCCAACGCGGCGGAGGGGACGAAAGCGCCGCGCCGGCACATAGGCGAGTTGATCGCCGAGCCCAGCGAGCCAGAACGGACGGCCCGCGTGGACCAGGCGTTGCGCGTCATTCTCGTAGACCGGAATCCCGGCGGCTTCCAGCGCCTGCCGTGCAACCGGATGTCCCTTGCCTTCGCGCTGCACGGTCCGGTCGTCCCACCAATCGTGATTGCCGAGGATCGCGTGCACACCGAGCGGCGCCTTCAGGCGGCCGAGCACCGCTGCCCATTCGCCGGCCGGAATGGATCGCCTCACATGGCGCTGGCTGACGACGTAATCGCCGAGCAGGACTGTCATGTCGGGGGCGAGCCCATTGGTGCGCGCGACGATGCCCTCGATCCGATCGAGCGACATCCAGGGGTCACAGGCGTGGAGATCGGCGATGACCGCGATCTTCAGCCTGAAATCGGCGGGCCATTGCGGCGGCGAAAGGTCGTAGCGGGTCACTCGCAGCTGCGCCGGTTCGACGCCGAAGCCATAGGCCGCGGTCGAGACGCCAAAGGCGCCGAACCCGCCCATCAATCGCAAGACATGGCGCCGAGAAAACATGAGATCCTGACCCGTGATGCGGGCAGAGACTGGCGCGCGATTATAGCGGAATTCGGTTGGGTTTGTGCAGATCGTCAGCAGAAATGTTAACGGTCCCGCACGCCGACCAGCGCATCCAGACGCGTCTTCAACTCGTCGGACGCCCGGTAATACCAGACGCCGCCGAGCAAGTCATGGAATCGCCTGTCGGCGCGCGCCTCGCGCTCGATGCGGTCGATGGTGCGCAGGCTGATCACGTCCTCGAGCGGGCCCGCCGCCAGCAGCGACAGCAGCACCGGATTGGACTCCATCCTGAGGATCTCCAGGATCAAATCGATCATCCGGTCGGGATCGTCCTCGCGCAAATCGCGCTCGAAATCCATGATCGCGAACAGATTGTCGTCCTGGTCGCGGTCGGACCTGGAATATTGCTCGATCCAGGCCCGTGCCAGCTCGGACAGCGACATGCTGGCGCAATCGAGCGGCTCGCGCGGGGTGCGCTGGGCCAGGTGATCGGCGTACCAGGCCGCTTCATTGGCGAGCCCTGCGATGCGCCGCGTCAGCGGATCCTCCTCGCCGAGATGCACGCCCCCGAGCAGCCAGCGCAGCCGCACATTGTGCTTCGCCTCATGCTCGATGCGCCCGATCACCTCGTCGCCATGAGCATAGAGCAGTGCCAGCAGAAACTTGTCGTTGAGCTGCATCACCGTCGGCTTGTCGGTCTCGGTCTTCAGCACGTCGAGAATGAGATCGAGCGCGCGCTGCGGCCGGCGATGCGGCAGATGATCGAAATAGAGTTTTAGCGCCCAGACGCTGCCGGCCTGGTCGCGCCGGCTGACGCGCTGAAGCGCGCACCACATCGAGGCCAGCTCGGCCAGCGGCATCGGATCGAGGAATGCTTCGGTCTCGTCGGGCGTCCGCAACTCCGGTGCGGACGCGATGCTTTCAAGCAGTGTTGCGTGCTCACTTAGCCCCATTCTTCCCACTCCAGCCAATGTGCGTGAGCGGCGACCCCGATCGCCGCGGGCTCGCATTAGTGGGAGCACAAAACAGGTGGGTTCAATGACGCTTCAGTCGTCGCTCTCGTCCGTGCCGAATAAGCCGAACTGTGCCGTGTCGCGCGAGGGTTCGGTGAGGCCGAGATGGCGGAAGGCGTGCGTGGTGAGGAGACGGCCGCGCGGGGTACGCTGGAGATAACCGCACTGGATCAGATAGGGCTCGATGATGTCCTCGATCGCATCGCGTGGCTCGGACAGCGCTGCCGCCATGGTCTCGACGCCGACCGGGCCGCCGCCATAGTTCAGCGCAATCGTCGTCAGGTAGCGCCGGTCCATGGCGTCCAGGCCCGCGGCATCGACCTCGAGCGCGCTCAGTGCGTGGTCGGCGATCGTCCGGTCAATCGTGTCGGCATCGGCGGCCGATGCAAAGTCGCGCACCCGCCGCAGCAGGCGGCCGGCGATGCGCGGCGTGCCTCGGGCGCGGCGCGCGATCTCGTTGGCGCCATCCGGACTCATGCCGACGTTGAGCACGCGCGCGCCGCGGGTGACGATGCCTTCCAGCTCCTCGATCGTATAGAAATTTAGCCGGATCGGGATGCCGAAACGGTCGCGCAGCGGATTTGTGAGAAGGCCTGCGCGCGTCGTCGCGCCGACGAGGGTGAACTTTGCGAGCTCGATCTTGACCGAGCGCGCCGCCGGACCCTCGCCGATGATGAGGTCGAGCTGGAAGTCCTCCATCGCGGGATAGAGCACCTCTTCCACCGCGGGGCTCAGACGGTGGATCTCGTCGATGAAGAGCACGTCGCGCTCTTCGAGATTGGTCAGGAGCGCGGCGAGATCGCCGGCCTTGGCGATCACGGGACCCGATGTGGCGCGAAAGCCGACGCCGAGCTCGCGCGCCACGATCTGCGCCAGCGTGGTCTTGCCGAGACCGGGGGGCCCTACGAACAGCACGTGATCCAGTGCCTCGCCGCGCTTGCGCGCCGCATCGATGAAGATAGACAGGTTCTTGCGCGCCTGTTGCTGGCCGACGAATTCGGTGAGCGATTGCGGGCGCAGCGCGGTGTCGCCGACATCATCGCTGCGGCGCTCGGGCGTGACGATGCGGGTGGGAGTGTTCACTCGTTGCCCCGCCGATACTTATTCGGCAGCAGCTCGCCGATGGTCACGACCTCCGGCTCGCGGCCATTCTGCGGCACGATGACCCGCGCCTTGGCGTCGTAGTCATGGATCAGCTCGCGGCAGATGCCGCAGGGCGAGACGACGGCGATCTGGCCGGGCTCACCCGGCTTCGGATGGCGCACGGCAACGATGGTCTCGATGCCGTGGTCGCCGGTCTCCGTGATGGCGCGTCCGATCGCGATCGCCTCGGCGCAGACCGCGATGCGGCCGATATAGGCGTCGATGTTCACGCCGGTGACGATGCGGCCGTCGCGCGTGCGCATTGCAGCCCCCACCTCCTGCCAGTCGTTGCGATAACGTTGGCTGATCGCTGCGGTCGCGGCGGCGATCAATTCCTTGTCTTTGTCGCTCAGCATGGTGAAAAATATTGTCCTCTGTCAGTCACCGGCCCGCGCAGGATAGTCTATTTCGACAATTCTTTCAGACCTAGCCGAATGAGCTGCGCGGTCTCCGCATTCTCGCCGGCATTGCGTGACGCCGTGGCGATGGCGGCCGCCGCCTGCGGCTGGCCGTAGCCGAGATTGACCAGCGCGGAGATCGCGTCCGCGACGGGCCGCGGGGCGCGCTGGTCGTCGACGGCGCCGGCAAGATGCACGACGTGCGGATCGACATTGGCAAAGGCCGGCGCCTTGTCCTTCAACTCGGTGACGATACGCTCGGCGACCTTGGGGCCGACGCCCGGCGTGCGCGACACCGCGGCCTTGTCGCGCAGCGCGATCGCATTGGCAAGATCGGCAGGCGAGAGCGTGCCGAGCACCGCGAGCGCGACCTTGGCGCCGACACCCTGCACGGTCTGGAGCAGGCGAAACCATTCGCGCTCCTGGTCGGTGCGGAAGCCGAACAGTTTTATTTGATCCTCACGGACATAGGTCTCGATCGAGAGTACGGCGGCTTCACCAGGCGAAGGCAGATGCTGCAGCGTGCGCGTCGAGCAATGCACCTGGTAGCCGACACCGCCGACATCGAGGATGACGAAATCCTCGCCGTAGGAATCGATCAGGCCCTTGAGCTTGCCGATCATATCCCGACCACCTTCAGCCTTAGCGCGGCGCTTTGGCGGTGATGGGCGTGAGTGATGGCGATGGCGAGGGCGTCGGCGGCGTCCGCCGACGGCGGCTCGGCCTTGGGCAGCAGGATCTTCAGCATCACCGCGATCTGGTTCTTGTCGGCGTGACCGGCGCCAACCACGGTCTTCTTGACCTGGTTGGGCGCGTATTCGGCCACCGTGATGCCGAACATCGCGGGCGCCAGCATGGCGACGCCGCGGGCCTGGCCGAGCTTCAGCGTCGCGACGCCATCCTTGTTGACGAAGGTCTGCTCGACGGCGGCTTCCATCGGCTTGTGCTGGGAGAGCACGGACGCGAGCCCCTCATGGATCGCCAGCAGCCGGCTCGACAGCGGCAACCCCTCGGGCGGTTCCACCGAACCGCAGGCAACGTAGACGAGGCGATTGCCCTCGGCCTCGATCACACCCCAGCCGGTGCGGCGCAGGCCGGGGTCGATGCCGATGATGCGGACGGGCTGGCGAATCGGGAGCGCGGTCATGGGCCAGTGATAGCGGCTGGCCGGAGGGAGGGAAACAGAAACGGAACGAAAGTCCCCGGGGAAGTGCGCCAGTGGTTGAGACCGCGCGGCTCGCCGCAACCTGCTTCGTCATACCCCGCGAAAGCGGGGTATCCACTACGCCGCGCCTTCTCCGTATCCCTCTGGCGTCTCTGGAATACTGGGTCGCCCGGTCGAGCCGGGCGACGACAGCGGAATGTGGAGCTGACAGAAGAGCGGCCTCAGCCGCCCATCTTCGCCATCAGCGCGTCGGAAATCTCGAAATTGGCGTAGACGTTCTGGACGTCGTCGTGCTCGTTGAGCAGGTCCGTCAGCTTGAGCAGCTTCTCGCCGGTCTCGTCGTCGACGGCGACCGTGTTCTGCGGCTTCCAGATCAGCGCGGCCTTGCGCGGCTCGCCGAACTTCGCCTCGAGCGCCTTGGCGACGTCGCGATAGCCCTCGGTCGAGGCGTAGATCTCATGGCCGCTCTCGCCCGAGATGACGTCGTCGGCGCCGGCCTCGATCGCAGCATCGAGCACCGCATCGTCGGAAGCGACGCTGCGATCATATTCGATGATGCCGGTGCGGTCGAACATAAAGGACACCGAGCCGGTTTCGCCGAGATTGCCGCCGGATTTGGTGAAGAAGGAGCGGATGTCGGAGGCGGCACGGTTGCGGTTGTCGGTCAGCGCCTCGACGATGACGGCGACGCCGCCCGGGCCATAACCCTCGTAGCGGATCTCCTCATAGTTCTCGCCCTCATTGCCGAGCGCCTTCTTGATGGCGCGCTCGATATTGTCCTTCGGCATGTTCTCCTGGCGCGCCGCGATCACGGCCGCGCGCAGGCGCGGATTCATGTTGGGATCGGGCGTGCCGAGCTTGGCCGCGACGGTGATTTCGCGGGCCAGCTTGCCGAAAAGCTTCGACTTCTGCGCATCCTGCCGCCCCTTGCGGTGCATGATGTTCTTGAATTGGGAATGTCCGGCCATGCGTGGTCTCTTGAGGAATCGTCAGCCAAGGTCAGGGGCAAGGTAAGCGATCAAAGCGCGGGCCTTATAGGCCGCGACACCCCCGGAATGAAAGGGCATACTTGAGGGTATTATAGTAAGGCAAATACCTCGCCATCAGGCATCTGTTAACCCTGACTTCATCTCGGGATGGGAAAATTTCCACATCCGTCCCCCGACACGAGTGACCCGATGGCCTTCGGACTATTTCGGAAGCGTCTGCCGGAACCGGCCGCGCCGGCGGCTCTCCCGCAGGCGGCCCAAGCCGTCGCCGGGCCCGTTGCCCCACCGGAGGGCGATTCGGCCAGGGAAATCCTGGAGCTTCTGGAACTCGAGCTCGGCGCGATGATCCGCCAGCTCGAGCGCGCCGCCCAATCGGTCGCCGGCGGGGCGGAAGCAACCGCCAACACGCTCGCGACCATCCGCGAGCGCACCGATGCGCTCACGGGGCGCAGCAGCGCCGCGCAATCAACCGCCACCACTTTCGCCAACGCGGCCGAGAAATTCACCCAGTCCGCGCAGGGCATCGGTGCCCAGGTCCGCGAGGCCGGCAAGCTCGCCGATGCTGCCAGCGCCGCTGCACAGGAGGCCCGCGCCAATGTCGATCGCCTGCGCGAATCCTCGGCTGCGATCGGCAACGTCGTCAACCTCATCGCGCAGATCGCGCGCCAGACCACTCTCCTTGCGCTGAATTCCACCATTGAGGCGGCGCGCGCCGGCGCGGCCGGGAAAGGCTTTGCCGTCGTTGCTACTGAGGTGAAGGCGCTCGCGGTGCAGACCCAGGGCGCGACCGAGGAGATCACCAAGAAGATCGAGGCACTGCAAAAGGACGCCGCAGGCTCGGCAGAAGCCGTGCACCGCATCTCACAGGCGATCGAGGCGATCCGCCCGGTGTTCGACACCGTCAACGGCGCGGTCGCCGAGCAGACCGCGACCACCAGCGAGGTCTCCGGCAACGCGGCGACCGCATCCCAATTCATCGTATCCGTCGGCGACAGCGCCGCCGAGATCGATGCCGCCACCAAGGCGGCGGAAGCCCATGGCGAAAGCGTCTCCAGCGCCGGCAAGGCGGTCACGACGTTCGCGCAGAAGCTGAAATCGCGCTGCGCGGTGCTGCTCAGGCAGAGCGACGGCGACGACCGCCGCAAGACCGAGCGGCTGCCCTGCCATCTCAAGCTCGAGATCGGGAGTGGCCGGGCCGCGATGCCGGTCTACGAGATTGCGATGGACGGCGTTCTGATCGGCGGCGCGGATGCGGTCAGACTTTCGGTGCACGAGACCATCGACGGCCTGCTCGGGGATGTCGGCGCCTGCCGCCTGCGCGTCACCGAGCAGTCCAAGGCCGGCGCACGGGCGCAGTTCCTCTCGCCCAATGCCGAGCTGCGCGAAAAGATCGAGGACAGGCTCTGGTCGATCCACGAGGAGAACATGGAGTTCGTGACCCGCGCGATGGAAGCGGGCGCTGCGCTGACGAAGATCTTCGAGCAGGCGGTCGCGCGCGGCGAGGTCAGGCTCGATGATCTCTTCGACACCGATTACGTGGAAATGTCAGGCACCAACCCGGTGCAATACCGCACCAGATATCTCGACTGGGCCGACCGCGCCCTCCCCTCCTTCCAGGAAGCATTTCTGGCGAGGGATCCACGCATGGCGTTCTGCGCCATGGTCGACCGCAACGGCTTCCTGCCGGTGCACAACAAGATCTATTCGCATCTGCAGCGCCCGGGTGACGTCGCCTGGAACACAGCGAATAGCCGCAACCGGCGCATCTTCAACGACCCGGCGGGCCTCGCTGCGGCGCGCAATCTGCGCTCTTACCTGGTGCAGAGCTACGCGCGCGACATGGGCAACGGCAATACCGTAATGATGCGCGAGATCGACGTGCCGATCCGCGTGCAGGGCCGGCACTGGGGCGGGTTCCGGACGGCCTACAAGCTCTAAAGCATGATCCGGGGAAGTACGGGGCGCTTCCGAAAAGACCATGCACAAACAAAGACCTAAAGCGCGATGACAATTCAACCCGACGTCATCGCGCTTGAGTGCACGCTCAGGCAAGACGGCAAAGCGCGAATCAGCATTAAAACGAATCACGTTTTGAAATGAAAATGGGTATGCCGCAGTGAGTCGATTGGCGACTCCGACCGGAGGAAGTTCGAACATGTCCGTCGTGCAGCGTGCAGTCATGGACACGTCATCCAACCGGACGTTGGCCGAACGACTCGTGGATCAGCTCGCCGATCGCATCGGCGGCCTCGGGGTTGAGCTCGCCGACGTCGCCGGCAACGTCCAGGAGGTCGCGAACCGCGTCGCCAGCCAGTCGGAGCGATTCCACCATTTGCAGAAGACGGCGGAGACGATGGTCTCGGCCAATCGCGAGATCGCCAATGCCTCGCAGGCGGTGCAATCGACGACATCCACCGCGGTCAGCGAGATCGCGCAGTCCCGCGAGGTGGTCGAGACCGCGGTCAGCCACATCTCCGAGCTCGTCGCAGCCGTCACTCGCATCGAGGCGCGGCTCGCCGCGGTCGGCTCCGCGCTGAGCCAGGTCGCCAAGGTCTCCGGCTCGATCGAGGCGATTGCGAAGCAGACCAACCTGCTCGCGCTCAACGCCACGATCGAGGCGGCGCGCGCCGGCAGCGCCGGCCGCGGCTTCGCCGTGGTGGCGAGCGAGGTGAAGAACCTTGCGGAAGCAACCCGCCAGGCCACCCAGCAGATCTCGGACACGGTGCGCGATCTCGACGGCCAGATCGGGAGCCTGATCGGCGAAAGCGGCGATGCCTCGCTGCGGGCGAAGAACGCCGGCGAAGGCGCGCAGCAGATCTCCGGCATCATCTCGCGCGTGCAGCAGGGCTTTGCGTCCGTGGGCGCGGAGATCGATGGCGTCGCGCGCGCCGCGACCTCCAATCTCGGCCATTGCGACACCGTGATCTCGCAACTCAGCGAGCTCGCCAAGGGCGTCGACCTCTCCTCGCGCGACCTCAGGAATGCCGACGAGCGGGTAGCAAGACTGCTCGACACCTCCGAGGGCCTGATCGCGCTGATCGCCAACAGCGGCGTGGAGACGTCGGACGCGCCGCTGATCCGTGTGGTCGTCGACACCGCCAGGCGCATCTCGACCGAGTTCGAGGCGGCGATCGACCGCGGCGAGATCACGCTCAATCAGCTCATGGACGAAACCTATCGCGAGGTTCCAGGCACCGATCCCAAGCAATTTCTCACCAGCTATGTCGACTTCACCGACCGTGTGCTGCCGGCAATCCAGGATCCGATCCAGAAGTCAGACCCGCGCATCGTGTTCTGCGTCGCCTGGGCGAAGGGCGGCTATCTGCCGACCCACAATCCGAACTATCGCCTGCCGCAGGGCAAGGACCCCGTCTGGAACAACGCCAATTGCCGCAACCGCCGCCTGTTCAACGACCGCGCGGTGAAGAAGGTCGCGGCGAACACAAAACCTTTCCTGCTGCAGACCTATCGCCGTGACATGGGCGGCGGCCAGTTCGTGCTGATGAAGGATCTGTCCTCGCCGATCGTCGTGAAGGGCAAGCACTGGGGCGCGTTCCGGATGGGATTTCGGCAGGGGTGAGGTCGCTCAGGCAGCGGTCAGCGCTCTCTCCGTAAAGCGCGACCAATGTCGTCCCGGCGAAGGCCGGGACCCATAACCACAGCCAGTAGTTTGGCGAAGGCTCGTCGTTCGGGACGAGCACCGTCCACTATCGCGGGATCCCGCGGTATGGGTCCCAGCCTTCGCCAAGCCTTCGCCGGGACGACTCGGAGTGTGTGGCGCCGATCAGCTCAACCAGAACCTCGGCGTCGCCGGCTCGAGCCGGCCACCCGCGCGAACTGGCGCAATCTTCAGCGCAAGGCCCGTTGCATCATCGGTCTCCACCGCGACCCCGCTCAGCGTCGCCGTGCCCATCGCGGGCTCGAAACGGCCGGAGGGAATCCCGGAGATGAAGCGGCGCAGCGGCTCTTCCTTCTGCATGCCGATGATCGAATCGTAGTCGCCGGTCATGCCGGCATCGGTCATGTAGGCGGTGCCGCCGGGAAGGATCTGGTGATCGGCGGTCGGCACATGCGTATGCGTGCCGACGACGAGGCTGGCGCGGCCGTCGCAGAAGAAGCCGATGCCCTGCTTCTCGCTGGTCGCCTCGCAATGGAAATCGACCACGATCGCATCGGCCGCCTCGCGCAACGGACAGGCGCCGAGCTCGCGCTCGAGCGCAGCGAAGGGATCGTCGAACGGCGTCATGAAGACACGGCCCAGCGCGTTGACGACGAGCGCGCGGCGGCCGTTCTTGGTCTCGACCAGAGCCGCACCGCGGCCCGGCGTGCCGCGCGGATAGTTCGCCGGTCGCACAAGGCGCTCGGCGCGCTCGATGAACACCAGCGCCTCGCGCTGGTCCCAGGAATGGTTGCCGAGCGTGACCGCGTCGGCGCCGGCGTCGAGCAGCTCCTGATAGATCGCTTCCGTGATACCGAAACCGCCGGCGGAATTTTCACCGTTGACGACGACGAAATCGAGTGACCAGTCGCGAACCATATTGGGCAGATGCTCGGCGATCGCCGCACGGCCGGCCCGGCCAACGACGTCACCCACGAAGAGAATGCGCAACTTCAGAACTCCGGAAATCGAACACGTCGGTTTCCGTTAGCACATAATCCAGCGCGACGTCGTGCGATAGTGCGGGAACAGCCTCGATCTCCTGTGCCGCAAACGCGAGCCCGATGCCGACGACATGCTTGGTCTTGCGCAAATGCGCGAAGGTGAAATCGTAATGTCCCGCGCCGTAGCCGATGCGGTGGCCGAGACGGTCGAACGCGGCGAGCGGCGTCAGCATGAAGTCGGGGATGACCTCGGCCGCCGCCGGCGACGGCTCGGGAATGCCGAGCGGGCCGAGCATCAGCCGGTCGCTCGGATGCCAGATGCGGAAGATCAGCGACTTGCCGCGCGTGGTGACGCAAGGCAGCGCCAGCCGCGCACCTTCGGCCGCGAGCTTCTGCATCAGGGGCACCGGATCGATCTCGCTGCGGATCGGCGAATAGCCGGAGACGATGCTGCCGGGCGCGATCTCGAACGGCACGCCGCGCTTGCCGAGCTTTGCGGCGGCGGCGGCGCGCTTCTTCTCGCTGAGCGCATCGCGCTTGGCGAGAGCCTTGGCACGGAGTTCGGCTTTGGAGTTGGTCATCAGCGTTTTCCCTGAGGCAGAACCTTGTTCTGCCGTCATCGCCCGCGAAGGCGGGCGATCCAGTATTCCAGAGACGCCAGAGCATGAACCTCGACAGCGCGGCGTACTGGATGCCCCGCTTTCGCGGGGGCATGACACCGAAACCAAATTCAACCGCAAGCGTGTCAGGGACGCAAATTAGAAGGCCACAAACCAAGTAAACACAAGCGCGAAGCCGCAAACGCCGTTGAAGCACTCGATCCCGGAGTTCCCTACGAAAGTAGGTGGGCACCATATGTCCGAGCCCACGGGCCCGGCCAGGGACAGTTCCCTAAAGGATCGATAAGGCCCCGGGGATATATGGCTCCTGACGCGCGCCACAGCTTCGCTTGGCGCAATCTAACAACGATGCTGACGAATCGCCAGCCCACCTTTGATCGTCAGCCGATCGCGATCCCGTTGCCCACGGTCCGGTTCAGCACCTGGGTCGATTTCTCGATGCGCTCGGCGGCCGCATTCAGCGCGTTGACCACCGCGGTCTGCGTCATCCGGGCGCGCTCGGCGGCGGCGTTGCGGAAATCCCTCAGCTCGTTCACCTCGGCTTCCAGCGTCCGGACGCGATTTCCCGCATCGACCAGCTCGTCGCATACGGTCAGCGCCGCCATCACGGTGAGCCGCGCATCGCCGATCTCGCCGAACTTTCCGCGCAGATTCTGGATTCGCGACTCGAGGCTTTCGGCGAGCTTGAGCAGCCGCACCTCCTGCCCTTCCTCGCAGGCCATGCGATATTGCCGGCCGTTGATGGTGACGTTGATGTGGCTCATCCATCCTCTCCGGTATCGAGCACCGAACGTATCGTGACGATCGCAGCATCCAGCCGATCGGAGACTTCGCGATTGGTGCGCTCGAGCTTGCGCGCCTTCATCAGCGCACCGTCGAGTTCGTCGGCCAAACGCGAGCGATCCGTGCCCAGCGCCTGGATGCGCGTCGCAAGCTCGTTCTCGTCGCGATCGGCATCGCGCCGTCGCTCGACCGCGCTCTCCAGCGAGTCGAGCGCGGCCGTGAGTCTGCGAGTCGCGATTTCGATCTCGACGGCGGCGGATTCCGTCATGGCGGAACTGTTGGCAGCGCGATCGCTCATGCAGTCAGCGGCGGACCTCTAAGTTGGCTTACCGCCCGGCAAAAGACTCGGTTCGGCAAGCGGTTAGAAGCAGAAATTTACGTGGCAGGGAAGCTAAGCGCAACGCCGCCTTGAAACTATGCACTGCTAAGCAACTTTTACGGCCAACCCCACGTTCGATTGCCTTGGACTCCCGGAACCGAGATGCTATCCAGCGCCCGACCCTCGACGGCCGAAAGGCTCCTTCCCGCGCGGGCGTGCACCGCCACCAAGCGCCTCATTTCAGACGGATTTCAGACATGACGCAGGTCGACCCCACCCGTATGGCCAATGCGATCCGCGGGCTTTCGATGGACGCGGTCGAGAAGGCCAAGTCCGGCCATCCCGGCCTGCCGATGGGCGCCGCCGACATCGCGACCGTGCTGTTCACGCAGTTCCTGAAATTCGACACCCAGGCCCCCGCCTGGCCCGACCGCGACCGCTTCGTGCTGTCGGCCGGCCACGGCTCGATGCTGCTCTACTCGCTGCTGTTCCTGACCGGCAATCCGGACATGACGCTGGACCAGCTCAAGCAGTTCCGCCAGCTCGGCTCGCTCACCCCCGGCCACCCCGAGAACTTCCACACCAAGGGCATCGAGACCACCACCGGCCCGCTCGGCCAGGGCATTTCCACCGCGGTCGGCATGGCGCTCGCCGAGAAGATGCTGGCGGCCGAGTTCGGCAAGAAGATCGTCGACCACCACACCTACGTTCTTGCCTCCGACGGCGACCTGATGGAGGGCGTGTCGCAGGAAGCGATCGCCATGGCCGGGCACTGGAAGCTGAACAAGCTGATCGTGCTCTATGACGACAACGGCATCTCGATCGACGGCCCGACCTCGATCGCAGACTCGGTCGATCAGGTGAAGCGCTTCAAGTCGGCGGGCTGGGCCGCCGAGAAGATCGACGGCCAGGACCAGGCCGCGATCACAGCCGCAATCACGCGCGCAAAAAAGTCCAACAAGCCGACGCTGATCGCCTGCC
Source organism: Bradyrhizobium iriomotense (assembly GCF_030160715.1). Classification (GTDB taxonomy): domain Bacteria; phylum Pseudomonadota; class Alphaproteobacteria; order Rhizobiales; family Xanthobacteraceae; genus Bradyrhizobium; species Bradyrhizobium iriomotense. Next base: position 177,317 of record NZ_BSOW01000014.1, on the reverse strand, counting down.
GCACCACCATCGGCTATGGCGCGCCGCATAAGGCCGGCACCGCGAAGGTGCATGGCGAGGCGCTCGGCGCCGACGAGCTCAAGGCCGCCAAGGAAAATCTCGGCATCTCGCTCGAGCCGTTCTCGGTGCCCGACGACGTGCTCCAGGCCTGGCGCGCGGCTGGCAGCCGTGGCGCGGCTGCGCGGCAGGAGTGGGAAGCGCGGATTGGCGAACTCGGCAGCCGCAAGCGCGCCGAGTTCGAGCGCCGCGTGCGCCACGAGCGTCCCGCCTCGCTGGCAAAGGCGCTGAAGGCGCACAAGAAGGGCCTGCTGGAAAATCCGCTCAACGTCGCGACGCGCAAATCCTCGGAAGCAGCGATCGAGGCGATCGCCGCCGCGATGCCGATGGAGTTCTTGGCAGGTTCGGCCGATCTCACCGGCTCCAACAACAACAAGGCGAAATCGGCGACAGCCTTCTCCGCCAAGACGCCGAAGGGCCGCTTCGTCCATTACGGCATCCGCGAGCACGGCATGTGTGCCGCCATGAACGGCATCTTCCTGCACGGCGGCTTCGCGCCGAATGGCGCGACCTTCCTGGTGTTCACGGACTACGCACGGCCCGCGATGCGGATCGCCGCCCTGATGGGCGCGGGCGTCGTGTACGTGATGACTCACGATTCCATCGGCCTCGGCGAGGACGGCCCGACCCATCAGCCGGTCGAGCATCTCGCCGCGTTGCGCGCCATTCCGAACATGCGCGTGTTCCGCCCCTGCGACTCCATCGAGGTCGCCGAGTGCTGGGAGCTGGCGCTCAACCGCGTCGACGGGCCGACGGTGCTGGCGCTGACGCGCCAGAACCTGCCGCAGCTGCGCAGCTCCGCCAACGAGAACCCCTGCCAGCACGGCGCCTATGAGCTGGTCGCCGCGCAAGGCGAAGCCAAGGCGACGCTGTTCGCCTCGGGCTCCGAGGTCGAGATCGCGGTCGCCGCCCAGAAGCAGCTCGCCGAGCGCGGCATCCCGACGCGGGTGGTCTCGGTGCCCTCGCTCGAGCTCTTGTTAGCGCAACCAGAGGCGAAGCGTGCCGCCATCATCGGCAAGACGCCGGTCAAGGTCGCAATCGAGGCCGCAGTGCGCTGGGGCTGGGATGCCGTGATCGGCCAGGATGGTGAATTTATCGGCATGCATTCCTTCGGCGCGAGCGCGCCTGCCAAGGATCTTTACAAGCACTTTGGAATTACTGCCGAGGCTGCGGTTAACGCTGTCCTGAAGCGCGTTTCCTGAGAGTTGAGCTTGCCGGAAAAAAGGACTACCAAGCTCTCCATATGATCAAGTACCGCCCGGCCGAACCGGGCGTCCGCCCTAAAAAACCCTCGCAGGCGCGCTAGCTGCGTTCTGCGGGACGACAACGGTCATTGAAGGAGACGAAAGATGGCAGTCCGCGTTGCAATTAACGGTTTTGGCCGCATCGGCCGCAACATCCTGCGGGCCATCGCCGAGTCCGGCCGCAAGGACGTCGAGGTGGTCGCCATCAACGATCTCGGACCGGTCGAGACCAATGCGCATCTGCTTCGCTTCGACTCCGTGCACGGCCGCTTCCCGGGAACCGTGACCGTCGATGGCGACACGATCAACCTCGGCACCGGCAAGATCAAGGTGACCGCCGAGCGCGATCCCTCGAAGCTGCCCTGGAAGGATCTCGGCGTCGATATCGCGATGGAGTGCACCGGCATCTTCACCGCCAAGGAGAAGGCCTCCGCGCACCTGACCGCCGGCGCCAAGCGCGTGCTGGTCTCCGCGCCCGCTGACGGCGCCGATGCGACCATCGTCTACGGTGTCAACCACGAGACGCTGACCAAGGATCACCTGGTCGTCTCCAACGGCTCCTGCACCACCAACTGCCTCGCGCCGGTCGCCAAGGTCCTCAACGACCTCGTCGGCATCGAGACCGGCTTCATGACCACGATCCACGCCTACACCGGCGACCAGCCGACGCTGGACACGCTGCACAAGGATCTCTACCGCGGCCGCGCCGCGGCGATGTCGATGATCCCGACCTCGACGGGCGCTGCGAAGGCGATCGGATTGGTGCTGCCGGAGTTGAAGGGCAAGCTCGACGGCGTCGCGATCCGCGTGCCGACCCCGAACGTCTCGGTCGTCGACCTCAAGATCGTCGCCAAGCGCGCCACCGACGCCAAGGAAATCAACGCGGCGATGAAGCGCGCCTCGGAGCAGCAGCTCAAGGGCATCCTCGGCTACACCACGGCGCCGAACGTCTCGATCGACTTCAACCACGACCCGCACTCCTCCACGTTCCACGAGGACCAGACCAAGGTGCAGAACGGCACGCTGGTGCGCGTGATGTCCTGGTACGACAATGAGTGGGGCTTCTCGAACCGCATGGCCGACACCGCCGTTGCGATGTCGAAGGTGATCTAAGAACGTAGGTCTCGTGTCCCGGACGCGGTGCAGCGCGCTTGCGCTGCTCCGCGGAGCCGGGACCCATCTCCCCGCCCAGGTCCCGGTTCTGCTGCGCACCGCTTCGCGCTGCGCAGCGCCCGGGACAAGAGAGAGTGTCCGATGGCGAACAAATTTCGCACCCTCGACGACGTCGACGTGAAGGGCAAACGCGTGCTGCTGCGCGTCGATCTCAACGTGCCCATGGACAACGGGCGCGTTACCGACGCAACCAGGCTCGAGCGCGTCGCGCCCACCATCACCGAGCTCTCCGACAAAGGCGGCAAGGTCATCCTGCTGGCACATTTTGGCCGGCCGAAAGGCCGCGACGCCAAGGACTCGCTGAAGCCGGTTGCGGAGGCGCTGTCCAAGGTGATCAAGAAGCCCGTCGCCTTTGCCGACGACTGCATCGGCGAGCCTGCGGCCAAGGCCGTGGCGGCGCTGAGCGACGGCGACATCCTGTGCCTGGAAAACACCCGCTTCCACAAGGAAGAGGAAAAGAACGATCCCACCTTCGTCGCGGAGCTCGCCAAGCTCGGCGACGTCTGGGTCAATGACGCATTCTCCGCCGCGCACCGCGCTCACGCCTCGACCGAAGGCCTCGGCCACAAGCTGCCGGCCTATGCGGGCCGCACCATGCAGGCCGAGCTCGATGCGCTGGGGAAGGCGCTGGAAGCGCCGACCAAGCCGGTGATCGCGATCATCGGCGGCGCAAAAGTCTCGACCAAGATCGACCTGTTGGAAAACCTCGTCAGCAAGGTCGACGCGCTCGTGATCGGCGGCGGCATGGCCAACACCTTCCTGCACGCCCAGGGCGTCGCGGTCGGCAAGTCGCTGGCCGAGAAGGATCTCGCCGCGACTGCGCTGCGCATCATGGAGAAGGCCGAGGCCGCGAACTGCGCAATCATCCTCCCCGTGGACGCGACCGTCGCCTATCATTTCGCCGCCAACGCGCCCTCGCATGCCTATGGCCTCGATGCGATCCCGGCCGACGGCATGATCCTCGACGTCGGCCCGCAATCGGTCGTGCGCGTCCAGGCCGCGATTGACGATGCGGCAACCCTGGTCTGGAACGGCCCGTTGGGAGCCTTCGAGCTGCAGCCGTTCGACCGCGGCACTGTGGCGGCGGCCAAGCACGCCGCCGAACGCACCAAGGCCAAGAAGCTGATCTCGATCGCGGGCGGCGGCGATACCGTCGCGGCGCTCAACCAGGCCGGCGTCGGCTCCGATTTCACCTATGTCTCGACCGCCGGTGGCGCATTTCTTGAATGGATGGAAGGCAAGCCCCTGCCCGGCGTCGAGGTTTTGCGCACCAAGTAAGTTGCTGGCCGGAAAGGCTCAAACGGGAGAAAAAGACAGATGGCTCGGATCACGTTGCGTCAATTGCTCGACCATGCTGCGGAGAACGATTACGGCGTACCGGCCTTCAACATCAACAATATGGAGCAGGCCTTAGCGATCATGGACGCGGCCAACCAGGTCGACGCGCCCGTCATCATCCAGGCCTCGCGCGGCGCGCGCTCCTACGCCAACGACGTCATGCTCAAGCACATGATGGACGCGGTGACCGAGATCTATCCGCACATCCCGGTCTGCGTGCATCTCGACCACGGCAACGAGCCCGCGACCTGCATGACCGCGATCCAGGCCGGCTTCACCTCGGTGATGATGGACGGCTCGCTGAAGGCCGACGGCAAGACCCCAGGCGACTGGGGCTACAATGTCGGCGTCACCAAGACCGTGACCGACATGGCCCATCTCGGCGGCATCTCGGTGGAAGGCGAACTCGGTGTGCTCGGCTCGCTCGAGACCGGCATGGGTGACAAGGAAGACGGCCACGGTGCCGAGGGCAAGCTCAGCCACGACCAACTCCTGACTAATCCGGACGAGGCCGTGAAGTTCGTCCAGGAGACCCAGGTCGACGCGCTCGCGATCGCGATGGGGACTTCTCACGGCGCTTACAAATTTACCCGCAAGCCGGACGGCGACATCCTCGCCGTGAACGTGATCGAGGAGATCCACCGCAAGCTGCCGAACACGCATCTCGTGATGCACGGCTCCTCGTCGGTGCCGCAGGAGCTTCAGGAGATCATCAACGCCAACGGCGGCAAGATGAAGCCGACCTGGGGCGTGCCGGTCGCCGAGATCCAGCGCGGGATCAAGAACGGCGTGCGCAAGATCAACATCGACACCGACAACCGCATGGCGATGACCGGCCAGATTCGCAAGGTCCTGAAGGACAATCCGGAAGAGTTCGATCCGCGCAAGTACCTGAAGCCGGCGATGGAAGCCATGACCAAGCTGTGCAAGCAGCGGCTCCAGGAGTTCAACACGGCGGGGCAAGCCTCCAAGATCAAGCGCGTCCTGACCACCGCCGAAATGGCCAAGCGCTACGCCAAGGGCGAGCTCAACCCGAAGATCGCGTAAGCGAGCGAAGACACTCCCTCCCGTCATTCCGGGGCACGCGAAGCGTGAGCCCGGAATCCATAACCACAGCCTGGGGTATGGATTCCGGGCCTGCGCCTTTCGGCGCATCCCGGAATGACAGTGGCCCCCTCTACCCTGCGACCAACGTTAACTCGGCAATTGCCCGAGAACGGTCTATTTTCGCGGGCAAGGCAGAATCGTTTTGGGAGGACCTCTCGATGAATCTGACTGAGCTCAACAAGGTCGCACAGGCCATGGTTACGCCCGGCAAGGGCATCCTCGCCGCCGACGAATCCTCCGGCACCATCAAGAAGCGTTTTGACGCAATCGGCGTGGAATCCACCGAAGACAATCGCCGCGATTACCGCGAGATGCTGTTTCGCGCCAAGGACGCCATGAGCCAGCACATCTCCGGCGTCATCCTCTATGACGAGACGATCTGGCAAACGGCCCGGGACGGCACCCCGCTGGTGAAGCTGATCGAAGAGAGCGGCGCCATTCCCGGCATCAAGGTCGATGAAGGCACGCAAGCCCTGCCGATGTGCCCCGGCGAGCTCGTCACGGTCGGCCTCGACAAGCTCGCCGAGCGCCTGAAGAAATACTACGAGCGCGGTGCGCGCTTTGCCAAATGGCGCGCGGTAATCGACATCGGCAGCGGCACTGACGGCCGGGGCATCCCCTCGATGACCGCGATCAGCGTCAATGCGCATGCGCTCGCGCGCTACGCCACGCTGTGCCAGGCCGCGCAGATCGTGCCGATCGTCGAGCCGGAGGTGCTGATGGACGGCGACCACGACATTGACCGCTGCTATGACGTCACGCAGCGTGTGCTCAACAAGACGTTCCAGGAATTGCGCGTGCAGCGCGTCGCGCTCGAAGGCATGGTGCTGAAGCCCAACATGGCGGTCTCCGGCAAGAAGTGCGGCAAGCAGGCCTCCGTTGCGGAGGTCGCCGAGAAGACCGTGCGCCTGCTCAAGGCCTGCGTGCCGGCCGCAGTGCCCGGCATCGCCTTCCTCTCCGGCGGTCAGTCGGACGAGGAGGCGACCGCGCATCTCGATGCCATGAACAGGCTCGGGCCGCTGCCGTGGCGGCTGACCTTCTCCTACGGCCGCGCGCTCCAGGCCGCGCCGCAGAAGGCCTGGTCGGGCAAGGCGGAAAACGTCGCGGCAGGTCAAAGGGCCTTCGCCCATCGCGCGCGGATGAACGCACTCGCCAGCCGCGGCGAATGGGACAGCGGGTTAGAGAAGAAGGCGGCCTAGACTTGTCGAACAATTCCGCTCCCGCGCGCCCGGCGCCGCGGCTTTATCTCGCGACGCCGCTCGTCGACGATCCCGTCTCGCTCCTCGGTGAGCTGCCCGCTTTGCTCGCCGCCGCCGACGTCGCAGCCGTGCTGGTGCGGCTGAAGGAAACCGACCAGCGCACGATGATCACGCGGGTGAAGGCGCTGGCGCCGGTCGTCCAGAAGGCCGGCGCGGCGCTGCTGCTCGACGGCCATGTCGAGCTGGTCGCGCGCGGGGGCGCCGACGGCGCGCATCTAACCGGGATCGCCGCGTTGGAGGACGAAATGCCCTCGCTGAAGCCGGATCGGATCGCCGGTGTCGGCGGGCTCACGACGCGGCACGATTCCATGTCCGCCGGTGAAATGGGCGCGGATTACGTGCTGTTCGGCGAGCCCGACGCGGAAGGACAGCGTCCGTCGGCGCAGGCGATCGCGGAGCGGCTGGACTGGTGGGCCGAGCTGTTCGAGCCGCCCTGCGTCGGCTTTGCCACCTCGACGGCGGAAGCCTTCGAATTCGCCGCCGCGGGTGCGGATTTCGTGCTGGTCGGCGATTTCATCTGGGCCGATCCGCGCGGGCCGAAGGCTGCGCTGGTCGATGCGGAAGCCGCGATCAAGAAGGCCTATGCGGATGCACCCGCAGGCGGGAGCATGGCTAGCAGCCGATCATGAAGCTCCTGCTGTTCACATCGTTCCTGGCTCTGTTGCTCCTCGCCGTGCCCGCCGCCGCACAGCTCTCGCTGACGCCGCCTACGGCAACGCCGAGCCCTGCGCCCGAGAAGCCCAAGGAAAAACCTGAAATCAAGCCGCACGCGGTCACCAAGAAGAAGGAGGCGACGCCGGCGCCAAAGCCCTCGGCTTCGCCGAGTCCACCGCCGGCCGCGACCGTGATCCCGGCGCCGCCGACCGACAATTCCAACGCCGATCTCGTGTACGGCGCCTATCAGCGCGGGCAATACAAGACCGCGTTCGATCTCGCCACCGCGCGCGCGCAAGGAGGCGATCCCAAGGCGATGACCATGCTGGGCCAGCTCTATTCCAACGCGCTCGGCATCAAGCGCGATTACCCCAAAGCGGTCGAGTGGTACAAGCGAGCCTCCGATGCGGGTGACCGTGAAGCGATGTTCGAGCTGGCGATGATGCGCATGGCCGGTCGCGGCGGCCCGGTCGACAAGGGCGATGCAGTCAAGCTGCTCGCCTCCGCCGCCAAGCTCGGCGAGGCCAAGGCCGCCTATAATCTCGCACTGCTTTATCTCGACGGGCAGACGCTGCCGCAGGACGTCCGACGCTCGGCCGAGCTGCTCCGCCAGGCCGCGGATGCAGGGCTGCCCGAGGCGCAATACGCGCTCGCGACCTTCTACAAGGAAGGCACCGGCGTGCCGAAGGACATCGAACGGGCGGTGCGGCTGCTCCAGGCCGCCTCGCTCGCCGACAATGTCGATGCCGAGGTCGAATATGCGATCGCGCTGTTCAACGGCACCGGCACGCCGAAGAACCAGCCCGCGGCAGTGGCGTTGCTTCGCAAGGCGGCCCGGCAAAACAGCCCGATCGCGCAGAACCGGCTGGCCTGGGTGCTGATCAACGGCGTGGGCACGCAGGCCGACAAGGTCGAGGGCTTCAAATGGCACCTGGTCGCGAAGACCGGCGGCAAGGGGGATCCCGATCTCGACAAGCAATTGACCGATCTGCCCCCCGACGACCGGGCCAAGGCCGAGGCCGCCGCGAAGAAATGGCTCGGGACCAAATGACTTGACGCGGGACCTGCCGCAGGGCACCCAGTCCCCTAAATCTGACGGCTTTCGGCCGAATTCCCCCAATCAAGACTGAACTCATGCTGTATTCCGCAACTATCAACGTCATGGTCAAAGCCGCGCGCCGCGCCGGCCGCAGCCTCAAGCGCGATCTCGGCGAGATCGAGCACTTGCAGGTCTCGCTGAAGGGGCCGGCGAATTTCGTCTCGCTCGCCGACAAGCGCGCCGAAGAAATCCTCTACCAGGATCTCGCCAAGGCCCGCCCCGGCTACGGCTTCATCGGCGAGGAAGGCGGCACGCGCGAGGGCACCGACAAGAGCCACACCTGGATCGTCGATCCACTCGACGGCACCACCAACTTCCTGCATGGCATTCCGCAATTTGCGATCTCGATCGCGCTGGCGCGCGAAGGCACCGTGATCGCGGGCGTGATCTACAATCCTGCCAATGACGAGCTCTATATCGCCGAGCGCGGCAAGGGTGCCTTCCTTAACGACCAGCGCCTGCGCGTGGCCGGCCGCCGCCAGCTCAACGAATGCGTCATCGCCTGCGGCCTGCCGCATATCGGCCGCGGCGACCACGAATCCTTCCGCCGCGAGATGACCGCGATCCAGGACCAGGTCGCAGGCCTGCGCCGCTTCGGCGCCGCCTCCCTCGACCTCGCCTTCGTCGCCGCAGGCCGCCTCGACGGTTACTGGGAGCGCAATCTGCAATCATGGGACATCGCCGCCGGCATGATCATGGTCCGCGAAGCGGGCGGCACCGTCAGCGACATCGAAACCCCGGGCGATGCGCTGGTGACCGGCCACGTCGTATGCGGCAACGAGTTCGTGCACGGCGAACTGGTGAAGATTTTGCGGAAGTCGGCGTAAGGTAAGAGCCAAGCCTCACGCTGTGATCATCCGCGAAGGCGGATGATCCAGTATTTCAGAGACGTCAGTTGGATACGGAACGGCCGTGGCGTACTGGATGCTCCGCCTGCGGCGAGCTATATACTTGAGAAGTAAAGCCCCGCGACGGTGAGGGCAGCAAAGATTACCCATGGAACGGCTAAGTCTCGCAAGACGCCGCCCCGACAGGCCGCAGACAGCGTTCCGGGGAGCCAGTAGAGCACGATAAACAGTGTGGTCCCTATGCCGCCCCACTTGACATAGCTGGGTTGCTCATCGATCGGCTTTCGGAAATCACGCCAAACGTAGAGAGCGCCCGTAAGTATGTAAGCGATCGCAATGGCGGCCACGCTTCTCATGGATCACTTGCTCCTTCCGAAACCGTTGGGTCGGCAGAGCGGCTCGATCTGCAACAACTAAGCGTCGTCATCGTCGGATTCCTCGTCGCGATACTCACCGCCGAGGGTCAGGCCCTCGATGGTGGTGGCGCCTTTCTGCTTGATCACCCGGCGAAGCGGGATCGAACTCTCGCTTCGCAATGCCTCCATCAGTTGTTCCGAATGCGTGACAATCCAGATGTCCGCGCGGCGCGATGCCTTGGCGGCCAGCCGCGCCAATGGCGCCAGCAGCGACGGATGCAGGCTGCTCTCCGGTTCGTTCAGCGCGATGAAGGGCGGCAGCCGATAGCCCATGAATACCGCGAGCAGGCAGATGTATTTCAGCGTCCCATCGGACAACTCGTGAGCCTTGAATGGCCGCGGCATATCCGCCAGCTGCAAATCAAATTCACACCAGCCATTTTCTGCCCATGCGCGCAGCTCGGCGCCCGGGAATGCATCCTGGATCGCGTCCTGCAGGTCGGTGGCGTCCTCCCGAATGGAATAGAGGGTCGCAAGGGCGGCAGCCAAATCGCTTCCATCGGCACTGAGCGAGGGCGTTGTGATCGCCAGACACGGCTTTCGTATCGGCGACGCCGGATCGGTGCGAAAGTCATGATAGAATCGCCAGCCCAGCATCGCGTTTCTGATCAGGTCGATTTCAGGGCATTCCTTGCCGTCGGAAAAACCCGCAAGCGCCGTCTCTGACGGCAGCACCGCATCCTTGTGGCTGTTCCAGACACCGCTCTCGCCGCGGACGCTGACGAGCGAATTTTTCCGCTCCATGAGTCGAACCGTTCGACTGCCTTGCGTCGCCTCGATGCTTTCGGCCTTGATCATCGGCTCGCCGGAAAATGCCGCCTCAACCGGGCCGGGAAATCCGAGCTCAATGGAATATCTGAGACGATCGAACCTGGCCGACAAACGCAGTCGCCCATCTTCGCCTCGCTTGCGAAGGCCGGACCAGCAGACGGAATTCAATCCGCCTTCCTCGGCGATCGTGCGTGTGATTCGACCTGCCGCCGCGTCGCGCAACAATGACAAGGACTTGTAGAGATTGGATTTGCCGACACCATTCTCACCCACAAACACGGACAAGGGGTGAATGGGTATCGAGAGCTGGCGAATGGAGCGATAATTGGAGATCGCAACGTCGGTCGGACGCATCACATGCTCTCAATCGGCGGGGTGGCTATGCATTGGTACTGCGGTGCGAATGCATGCCCCTTCAATCCAGAGCTGCAGTCTGGATTGACGCCCCCGAGAAAGCAAGCCGACCGATCCGGCGCTCAGTGGCCGGCTTTTGCCGGTGCGGGCGGCCCGTACGCCTCGCCGTCCCTCGCCGCCTTCGGCTCCCGATCTCCGGCCAGCACGCGCTGCACCGAGACGAAGAATACCGGCACCATCAAGAGCGCCAGGATCACCACCGCGATCATGCCGCCCATCACAATGCTGCCCAGCGACTGCTGGCTGGCGCCGCCGGCGCCGTGGGCGATGGCCATCGGCAGCACGCCGCAGATGAAGGCAAGGCCGGTCATCAGGATAGGGCGGAAGCGCAGGCGGCAGGCCTCGATGGTGGCTTCCACCAGCGGCTTGCCCTCTTTCCGCAGGTCCTTGGCGAACTCGATGATCAGGATCGCATCCTTCGCCGCAAGGCCGATGATGGTGATCAGGCCGACGGTGAAATAGACGTCGTTCGGCAACCCCCGCAGCATCGCCGCGATCACCGCGCCGACGATTCCGAGCGGAACGGTGAGCAGCACCGCGAGCGGAATGGTCCAGCTCTCATAGAGCGCGGCCAGACACAGGAACACCACGAACACCGAGAGCGCCAGCAGGAACGGCGCCTGCGAGCCCGACAGTTTTTCCTGGAGCGACTGCCCGGTCCATTCATAGCCGAAGCCGCGCGGCAGCTTGCCGGCGAGCCGCTCCATCTCGGCGATCGCATCGCCCGAGGTGAAGCCGGGCTTTGCCTCGCCCGAGATGCGCACCGCCGGATAATAGTTGAAGCCCGCGATCTGCGTCGGTCCGCGCGACCATTCGACCGTCGCGAAGGAGGAGAACGGCACCAGCTGGCCGTGGCTGTTCTTGACGTTGTAGTTGAGGATGTCCTCGGTCTTCATGCGGTCGCGCGCGTCGGCCTGCACCACGACGCGCTGCATGCGGCCGCGGTTCGGGAAGTCGTTGATGTAGTTCGAGCCGAGACTGGTCGAGATCGTGTTGTTGATGTCCTCGAAGGTGACGCCGAAGGCGCCGGCCTTCTCGCGGTCGATCACGAGATTGACCACGCCCGCCTCGGGCAGGCCCTCGACATAGACCTTTTGCAGCACCGGGCTCGCATTGGCTTCCGCGATCAACTGGTCGGCGGCGCGCATCAAGGCCGCATAGCCCTTCTGGCCGCGGTCCTGGAGGCGGAACGAGAAGCCGGAGGAGTTGCCGAGATTGTCGATCGGCGGCGGCTGCAACGCCGAGATCTTTGCGTCGCGGATCGACGACAGGTCGCGGTTGATGTCGGAGACGATCGCGGCTGCCGAGTCCTTCGGACCGCGCTCCGACCAGTCCTTCAGCGTGATGAAGGCCTGCGCGGTGTTCATGCCCTGGCCGGAGAAGCTGAAGCCGGTGAGGAAGGTGACGTCCTTCACGCCGGGACGTTCGGCGAGATATTTCTCGACCTTCTCGATCACCGCCTCGGTCCGGGCATAGGACGAATCCGACGGCGCCTGCACGTCGGTGGTGACGAAGCCCTGGTCGTCGACCGGCAGGAAGCCGCCGGGCAGGTTGACGAAGGCCCAGGACAGGCCGACGAGCAGCGCGGCATAGACCAGCATCAGCCGTCCCGTGCGCTTCAGCGAGAAGCCGACGGTGCGGGAATAGCCTTCCTTGCCGCCTTCGAGCATGCGGTTGAACCAGCCGAACACACCCTTCTTCGCATGGCCGTGGCCGGCCGCGACGGGCTTGAGCAGTGTGGCACACAGCGCCGGCGTCAGCGATAGCGCGAGGAAGGCGGAGAAGCCGATCGCGGCGACCATCGTCACCGAGAACTGGCGGTAGATGATGCCGACCGAACCCGGGAAGAACGCCATCGGCACGAACACCGCCATCAGCACCAGCGTAATGCCGATGATGGCGCCGGTGATCTGCAACATCGCCTTGCGCGTCGCTTCCTTCGGCGGCAGCCCCTCTTCGGCCATGATGCGCTCGACGTTCTCGACCACGACGATGGCGTCGTCGACGAGGATGCCGACCGCCAGCACCATGCCGAACATCGAGAGCATGTTGATGGAGTAGCCGGCAAGCAGCAGCGTGGTACAGGCCCCCAGCAGCGCTACCGGCACGACGATGGTCGGAATGATGGTGTAGCGGATGTTCTGCAAGAATAGGAACATCACCACGAACACCAGCACCACGGCTTCGACCAGCGTCGACAGCACCTTCTTGATCGAGGCCTCGACGACCGGCGTGATGTTGTAGGGGATCTCGTAAGAGATGTTGGCCGGGAAGAAGCGCGACAGCTCCTTCATCTTAGCCTCGACCGCGCTGGCGGTCGCCAGCGCATTGCCGGTCGGCGACAGCAGCACCGAGAGGCCCGCGGTCGGCTTGCCGTTCAGGCGGGTGTTGAACTGGTAGCTGAGGCCGCCGACCTCGACGCGCGCGACGTCGCGCAGGCGGACGGTCGAACCGTCCGGATTGGCGCGCAGGATGATGGCGCCGAATTCGTCCGGCGAGGAGAGCTGGCCCTTGACCAGCACCAGCGCGGAGATGCGCTGGTCCGCGGTCGACGGCTCGGCGCCGATGCTGCCCGAAGCCACCTGCGCGTTCTGCGCGGTGATCGCCTTGTTGACGTCATCCGCCGTCAGCCCGTAGCCGACGAGCTTTGCCGGATCGATCCAGACGCGAAGCGAGCGCTCGGTCGAATAGAGCGTGGCGCGGCCGACGCCGGGGATGCGGCGGATCTCACCGAGCACGTTACGGATCATGAAGTCGCCGAGCCCGACTTCGTCCAGGCTGCCGTCGGTCGAGTTCAGCGTGATGATCTGGAGCACCGCGCTGGATGCTTCCTCGATCAGGATGCCCTGCTGGATCACCGCGCGCGGCAGGCGTGCCTCGACGCGCTTGATGCGGTTCTGCACCTCGACGGAAGCCGCGCCGGTGTCGGTGCCGGGCACGAAGTTGGCGATGATCTCGACCTGGCCGAGCGAGTCGCTGGTGGACTCGAAATTGAGGATGCCGGAGGCGCCGTTGAGCTCCTCCTCGATCAGCCGCGTGACGCTGTTGTAGAGGTTCTCCGGCGAGGCGCCGGGATAGCTGGTCGAGATCGAGATCGAGGGCGGCGCGATGATCGGATACTGCGCGACCGGCAACAGCGGGATCGAGATCGCGCCGACCAAGCAGATGAACAGCGCGACCACCCAGGCGAAGATCGGCCTGTCGATGAAGAAGCTCGGCATTTGCCGCTTTACCCTCGTTGTTTCATTAGTCCCTCATGGTGAGGAGCGCGGAACGCGCGTCTCGAACCATGAAGACCCGGCTCTCTCCTGCGGCCATCCTTCGAGACGCCCGCTTCCAGCGGGCTCCTCAGGATGAGGGACAAAGACCCTTGCGACGCTTTGGCGTTACCGCGTGACTCGCTGAGCGTGCTGAGCATCCGCCGTCGCGTCGGCCTCGGCCCAGGACTGCGGCTTGACCCTGTCGCCGGCGGCGAACTTCTGGAAGCCTTCGACCACGACCTTGTCACCGGCCTTGAGTCCGTCGGTGACGAACCAGATGCCGTCCTGTACCGAGCCGGTGCGCACCGGCTGCACCGCGATGCGGTTGTCGTCCTTGACGACGAACACCTCGCTGCCGCCGCCGCCATTGCGCTGGATCGCCTGCTGCGGCACCGCGATCGCATCGGAATCGATGCCCTGGTCGATACGGACGCGGACATACATGCCGGGTAGCAATTCGCGCTTGGGATTGCGGAACTCGCCGCGCAGCGTCACCTGGCCGGTATGGGCGTCGACCTTGGCGTCGGAGAACAGCAGCTTGCCGTCGAGCGAATAGGTCGTGTTGTCGTCGAGCACGAGGCGGACCTTGGCGGCGTCGGCCGCGATGCGGTCGAGGTCGCCGTTCTCGAAGGCACGGCGAAGCTGGTTCAGCTCGGTGACCGACTGGGTGAAGTCGGCGTAGATCGGATCGAGCTGCTGCACGGTGGCCAGATTGGTCTCGTTCTGCACCACGAGCGCGCCTTCGCTGACGATGGCCGCGCCGACGACGCCGTCGATCGGCGCGCGCACGGTGGCGTAATCGAGGTTGAGCTTGGCGCGCGCGAGTTCCGCCTTGCGGCCCTCGACCTCGGCCTGGGCCTGGCGCTCGGCGGCGATCGTCTTCTCGTTCTCGGCTTCGGGCGCCGCGCGCTGGCTGGTGAGCATGGCGATGCGGCGCGCCTGCTGTTGCGCCTGCATCAGCGCGGCCTCGGCCTTGGCAAGCCCCGCCTCGCTCGCCATCACCTCGACCTCGAACGGCCGCGGATCGATGCGATAGAGCGGATCGCCCGCCTTGACCTCGCTGCCCTGGCGGAACAGGCGCTCGACGACGATGCCGGAGACGCGCGGCCGCACCTCCGCGACGCGCGTCGGCGCGATCCGGCCGGGCAGCTCGCGCACAACGGCGCGGGCTTGCTGCTTGACGACGACGATGCTGACATCGGGTTCGGAAGGCTGAGTGGCGGAAACCGCGGAGCTGGATTCATCACAGCCCGCTAGCAGCGGCGCAAAGGCCGCGAGCATCATTGCAACGCATGCCGATCGCGCTCGAAGTCCTGACATGAAGTGGGGTGCCCCGATGTTGTCCAAATTCACACGCCGCATGGTTGCCCCTGTGCGGGCGAAACCTCCGTGGCTTGCGGCTCAAAATAGAATGGATGTGCTGCGACGCAACGCGTCGCTCGGGCGGCTCAATGTCACACGACCTATCGTGCTGAGTTTTCGCCCGTTTTTGGGATTCACCGGATTGTGAGTCCGGTTCCACGGCTGCTTGCTGCGACAGAACAACGCAAGGAAACGTTGCGAGCCAGAGACGTACGCCCGCGACGACGCAAATGATCTGCCGCTGCTGAAGGCGAAGCGGGTCTAACCACCCTGTCTCACACTGTCGAGAAATTCTTCGCGTTCGCCAGGCGCGTAACCCTGGGAAGCTCCCGGATACGGCCCATCGTAACCACTGTACGGTGCCGACCGGTAATGGGGCAGCGGCCCAGCTGGCGCGTAGGCAAAACCCGAAGCGGGGTCTGAGGCGATCATGCCCGGATCGGGACGAACAATAGCGTGCCGCTGGTGCGCATGATGCACCGTAGCCGCGTTTGCAGAGCCAAACAGGGTGACCAAAAGGCTCAAGGCCAAAATAGGACGCATTGCATTTCTCCAATCGACCCCGCCACGCCGGTTAAACTAAGGCTCAGGCCGCGCCGTCCCAACGAACAACGGCTTCACGATTGGTCACATCGCTGGCATCACGGGCCACCGGGTGGTGCAGTCCGGCATTTTCGGGGACGGGCAAGCGCATAGGCCAAAGATCACAGCACGCATCCGCAGCGGGCCGATTGGGCATAAGCCAAGAGCCGGGGGTCGGCCTTGGAATGCGCTTCGCAAAAGCGGTCTATGATCCGGATGGCTTTCTCGCTGTAGTCCCGTTGCCAATGCCCCAGCCCATGTAAAGCGCTCTCCTGGCAAGCAATCGAGTCGAGCTGAAGGACGCGCTCCATGGTACTCAGCGCGCAATCATGGAGAGTTGGCAAATCTGGATCGCCGGCAAGCGCCAGGCTCGGAAACACGTCCCACCACATGTAGCAAACACAGTTCAATGTTCCAGCATCGGCTTCGCTCAGGTGAGACAGACCAGGCGTGCAACGAGGCTCGAACAGTTTCGCAAAGAGAGTAGCGATGGAGCTTATGCAGCGGAGCCGGTCTTTGATCGGCACATCAATTGAACAAAGCCATCTGTTATCGCCGCTAGCGCTCGTATTCACGAGGTAGGTCAAACCTTGTGCAATCTGGCTGTCGGCAAATCCCCGCAATGCCGGCTCCGGGTCTTCAAACAGTCGAGTGAGATGAGACACGGCCTCCATCGGTGGCGGATCCCACCAATCATGGTCCGGATCGAAGTACCAGGGAGCCTGCTGAAAGCGAACCTCGCGTCCAAATGCGTGCTCCAGCCAATCATCATAAGGCAGGTTTTGCAGGCGCATCACGAAGGCCCCAGCTGATCGCCAAACGGCGCGGTCTCCAACCTTTCCGCCTGCTGCTACGTCTTGTCCTTGCCGGTTTTTTCTCGTGCGGCCAAGTGAAGATCCAGCTCTTTGAGCCGCTCGATCATCAACTCCACGATCTCTTCGTAGTCAGTTGGCGTCAGTGAATGCACGCCGCGTAACATCATTTGGTTCTGGAGGATCGCCGCCATCATGGCTTTGACGCTCACGGGAGCTCCGTCCGAAAATCAGATCGTCATCAAATTTGATTCTGAAGTAGATGCCAAAGATACCGAACACGCAATGCCCGTACCATTACGGGCAACAGTGGACAGCGAAGATCATCTCTGCGTCGCACAATTTGGAGCAGGTAGCGCGCGCCTTTAGTCCTGAACAGGTGTCGTGGCGATCCGCTGGCAGGGAAGGCACCGGTAGACTTGTACGGCCTTGCGATCTGCAATCGCGGGCAGTCGTCCGAGGAACGTCATTTCGCACTCGCACTTCTCGCACACGGGAGTTCGCTGAGGGTTTTTGTTGGATCGCATTGCAATTGCAGCGCTTACCCGATCCGTGCAGCGCTCGACAGTTGGGATATTTACGGGGGCGCCTAATACCAAGATCGTGGCTTCATCGAAAACGCTCGTGACCCAAATCGGACTCCGGCTAACCCTTCGCGTTAACTTACGCGGCGCGTTCCTTGTCTGACTGCTCCCCGACAGCGCCCGCGGTTTCTTCCATACCCTTTTCGTAATTGCCGGCGAACCTCTCGATGCTGTCGGCCCACATCCTCAGCACTGAGACCTGAAAGTGCATTATTGGCTTCAGGGCATTCATGCCGATTGCCGTCGCTGCGGTGATCCGCCTTCGTGAGTCGCTGGCGATTCGGTTTGCGTTAGGGGTCTTGTCCATCATGCTGTTCGCTCCTTCTGCTCTGTTGTTGCCAAAGCTAAGTGTTGGATTTTGCAGTGCGCGATTCCAAACACTCGGCCAAGATTTGATCCGCCGCGAGCCTCGCACTTCGATCGTCGTGCAATTCGTCCAGTTGCTTCAAATAAGCGACTGCAGCTATTTGCAAGAGATCGAAATCATACTCGCCGGTATCACTAAGATTGGTGACGTAGCGATAGAGGGCGGAACGCGTGCTATCGTTCTCGCTGATGCCGCTGTGGAGCAGCAAGTAGTTCCGCCAAGCGAACGCACACGCGCCTTCTATGGATTGAGAAGTCATGAGCACCTCCCGAAAGCCAGAGAAAGATTGACGAGCCGTTTCGTTCCGCGAATTTGTCAGGCGTGATGGTGTTCCGTAGCTGCGCCGCAAGGTATTTGCGCGCGGGCGATATCGGCGCTGCGGTCGGCGACGTTCATGGCACAATCGATCACGAATGACCCGTGAGCGTGTTCCCAGGAAAATGAGGCTGCAGAACGTGCGCGACTTCCGGTTCTGGAGCCCAATTCGGTCTGATCAGCGCGACGAATTCAGAACCTCGCGCCCCGCCGTCGGGTTCTTGTTGAGGCTCCGCAAGCTGGAGGGCGACGGCGCCTTTATCGAGCGCTGATCGACAGCAAGAAGGCTACAATCCTTTTTGTATCGCCGGATCCGAGCCCGCTATAGGGCTTCATATTGTTGCCAGGCACGACCTCGTCTGGACTGGCGATAAAGCGCGCGAGCTTTGCCTCATCCCAAGCGAAGTCGGCGTCCTTCATTGCACTGGAATAGCCATACCCCGACAGTGACCCCGCTCTTCTTCCAATGATGTTGAAAAGATTTGGCCCCATTCGATTGTCGCCCTCCTTGATCGTGTGGCACGTTCGACATGCGTTGTTGAACAGTTGTTCGGGTGTATCGTCCGCGCGAGCCTGCGAGAGCGACGTCTGGTAGATGCATGAGGCCATCACAGCGCCTACCGCCATCACGGAGATCTGCCATTGCATTTTGCATGCCCGCATCGTGCGCCTCCACCGTGAAACAACATGTGCCAGGGCCACAAGTTCGCCTTGGACAATAGTGAATCTAGTTTTCCGTACGTTAGGGTAGACCCTTTCGGTCAGGGCACTCTCGGCCGGTTTACCAGCGAATGCCACAACAGCGCGCGGATGATGAGGGGAACTCCGATCGCCGCTGGCACCAGCCAATAGGTGAAGTGGGGCAGGTCTTTCCAAATCGGCAGCTGCTTTCCGTTGTCCACGTAGAAAGCGATCAGGAGCAAAACGTAAGATGCTCCCATGCCAGCAATATGCAGTCTCACCCAATAGCGCCAACGCTTCCGCCGGGCCCGGCGGCCCAGACGCGCCGCCGCAAAAGCCAGCGCTCCGAGAATAAACAGATGGTAGTCCTCTGCCCAACGCACCGCGGCCAAGCTGCTCGACGTCAGGAAGACCCCAGCCAAGCACCAAAAATAAATGGTTCCGTAGCGGGGATGGCGACCGGGACGTTTCTGACTGAGCATGGCAATGGCACCCGCGACCGTGCAGGCAAGCCCCAGCAGGACATGAACGCCCACTGCGCCCAGAAAGATTGGATCGGTGGAAGGTATTTCAATTCCCGCTACGCTGGTGATCCCTTCGGTCATGCTGATGCTTCAAGCACGTCCACGATCTCCCGGATTTTTGGAAGCCGCCTCGTACCTTCGTCTGCTTGGTGGCCCAATTCGGACCGCTGGTAACGTCGGCTGTCGCCGGCGTAGCGGACCTCATGCATACGCTGAACCGTCGCGCGCGAGATTATGAGAACCCGCCCTGTCCCGCAGCCTTCAACCGGTAATGGCTGACGCCCCATTCGGTGCCGTCGGCGTGACCGAACAGGCCAGCGGTGGCGAGGAAGAACCAGCGCCAGCGCCGCATCCACAGCGCGGTCTCATGGCCATAGACCGGGCGCAGGGCCGCTTCGATCGCCTCGCGGTTGCGGTCGAAATTGGCCAGCCAGTCGTTCGCGGTGCGCTGATAATGCGTGCCGCTCCAGCACCATTCCTTCTCGACCTCGAACAGGTCGCCATATTGCCTGACGAGGTGATGGCTCGGCATCACGCCGCCGGTGAAGAAATGCTGCGCGATCCAGTCGTCGCGGTCGGTGCGGTCGAACAGATACGAGCCGGAGCGATGGGTGAAGATGTGCATGAAGAAGCGTCCGTCGGCATCGAGCCAGGAGCGGACGTTCGTCAGCAGCTTGCGCCAGTTCATCATGTGCTCGAACATCTCCACCGAGACGATGCGATCGAACCGGCGGTCGGGCGCGAACACGTTCATGTCGGACGTAACGACGCGAAGATTTTTGAGGCCGCGCAGCCGCGCCTCCTCCTCGATATAGTCGCGCTGCGAATGCGAGTTCGAGACCGCCGTCACCTCGGCATGCGGGAACTGCCGCGCCATCCAGAGCGACAGCGAACCCCAGCCGCAGCCGAGCTCGAGGATCGACAGCCCATCGGCGAGGTCGGCATGCGCGACGGTCTGGCGCAAGCCTTCCTCTTCCGCCTCCTGCAATGTGGTCGCAGCCGTCTTGTAGAAGCAGGACGAGTATTTGCGGTTGGGGCCGAGCACGGATGCGAAGAAGGCGGATGGCACCTCGTAGTGCTGGGTGTTGGCGGTATCGGCATGCTCGGCGATCGGCCGCAGCATCATCTGGCCGACGAACGCCGTGTCATCCGCCGCGGTGTGGCCGGCAAGGCGGGTCGCGGTACGCGAGCACAGCCGCTGGATCGCGGCGCGGACGACGACGTCCGGCAGCGGCACGCGCTCGGCGGTGCCGATGATGGCGGAGACGAAGCTCATGCGGTCACTCCCTTGACCATGGCTTTGGGCGGCAATGGAAAGAAGGCGCTGGTTCGCGCCTGGTAGGCCCGATAGCGCTCGCCGCGCGAGCGCAGCATCTGCTGCTCCAGCGGGGGGATGCCGGTGACGTGGACCAGGATCCAGTACATGAAGACCGGCGCGAGCACGCTCGCCCAGCCCCATGCGTAGCCGGTCGCAAGGCCGATCACGGGATAGGCGAGCCAGCACAACCATTCGAAGAAGTAGTTGGGATGGCGCGACCAGCGCCACAGGCCGACATCGCAGACCTGGCCTGCGTTGACCGGGTCCTGCCTGAACCACCGCAACTGCGCATCCGCCAGCCCTTCGCCGAGGATGCCGATCAACAGGATGGCCGCGCCCAGAAAGTCCTGGACGCGCAAGGCGGGCTCTGGGACATGCGCGGCAACGAAGACCGCAAACACCAGCGGCACCGAGCCGAGCGCCTGGTTCTGGAGGAAGATGAACATCCGCCGCGGCGCATCAAACCCCCACTCCTTCGCAAACGCGGCATAGCGCGGATCGTCGGAAATGCCTTTGGTGCGGATCGCGATATGCGTGCCGAGCCGAACTGACCACAGCGCCACCAGCCCCGCGACCAGCCATTGTCGTGCGTTGGGCGCATGGCCAAAGACCGGCCAGAGCGCGCTGCCGGCGCCGACCAGCCCGACGGAAAACGTCCAGACAGTATCGACCCAGCCGGAATTGCCGGTCCGTTCGCGCACGACCCAGGCAAGCGCCATCAGAAGCGCGAGCGACAGCGCGATGATGGCAAGCGCCCCGAGATAGGTCGTCATGCAAAAAATCCGACTTGAGCCTGTGAAACGCCGAAGTCTTGCAAGATACGTAAGCTTCAAAGCCCGGTTTCAGCTTTGGGTTCCCTGTCCTGCCCCGAAATCGGCCCCTCCCAGCTTTTTTTGCGCTCGCGCTGTGCCATAGTGCGGGCCGCAATTTGAGGTTTCGCACGGATGACATCGGCCATGCCGCCTGGCACTTCGCCCCGCTCCCACATGGACATCGAGTTCATCAAACTGTCCTCCCCCAGCGTGTTCCTGGTGCGGATGCTGGTGTTTCTGGTGCTCTGCTCGCTGGTCGGCGTGGTGCTCTACAAGCAGATCATCACCGCCTTCTTCGCCAATCCCGGCCTCAACGCCCTGATCGGGGGCGTGCTGTTCATCGGCATCATCCTGGCCTTCCGCCAGGTGATCCGGCTCTATCCCGAGGTCTCCTGGGTCAACAATTTCCGCATCGCCGATCCCGGCCTGGCGCCCTCGCGCCACCCGAGACTGCTGGCGCCGATGGCGGCAATCCTCGGCGGCGAGCGCTCCGGGCGGATGAGCATCACCCAGACGACCATGCGGCACCTGCTCGATTCAATCGCGACCCGCCTGGACGAGGCCCGCGACATCTCCCGCTATATGACCGGATTGCTCGTCTTCCTCGGCCTGCTCGGCACCTTCTGGGGCCTGATCGAGACCGTGGGCTCGGTCGGCAAAGTGATCGACGGGCTGAAGGTCGGCGGCGACGCCGGCGCTTTGTTCGACACCCTCAAGGAAGGCCTCGCCGCCCCGCTCGGCGGCATGGGCATCTCGTTCTCGAGCTCCTTGTTCGGCCTTGCCGGCTCGCTGATCCTCGGCTTCCTCGACCTGCAATCGAGCCAGGCCCAAAACCGGTTCTACACCGACCTCGAAGACTGGCTCGCCACCACCGTGCGCGAATATGGCAGCGGCGAGGTGGCGGCCGTCGCCAACGGCGGCGGGGTCGCCTCCGGCGAGCTCCAGGCGGCGGTCGAACGGTTGCGCTCGGTGCTCGAGGAAGGCAATGCCAGCCGCGGCACGACCGCGGCGATGGCAAGCCTTGCCGAGGCCATCCAGGCGCTGGTCTCGCACATGCGCACCGAGCAACAGATGATCCGCGAATGGGCCGACGGCCAGGGCGAGCAGAACCGCGAGATCCGCCGCCTGCTCGAGCGCCTCGCCCGCCAGCCGGAGAAGAGTTGAGGACTAATTGAGGTATCGCGCCCCGGCTCAGCAGCGCAGCACGCAGTGATGCGCTGCTGAGCCGGGGCCCAGTACCTTACGCGTGAAGCACTGGGTCCCGGTTCTGCGGTGCACCGCCAAGGCGCTGCACCGCGTCCGGGATACGAAAGTGGAGACAGACGAGATGCCTCTTGCCCGCGCCCGCCGCAGCGAAGGCCCCTTCAACTACTGGCCCGGATTCGTCGATGCGCTGTCGACGCTGGTGCTGTCGATCGTGTTCCTGCTCTCGGTCTTCCTGGTCGTGCAGTTCTTCCTGTCGCAGGAGGTCACCGGCAAGGACAAGGCGCTGGAGCAGCTCAACGCCAAGATCGCGCAGCTCAACGAGCTGCTGTCGCTGGAAAAGCTCGGCAAGCTCAGCCTCGACGACCAGGTCGCGCAGCTCAAGGCCGGGCTCGCCTCCGCCGAGACCGAACGGAACCGCCTGAAGGGCCTCTATGAGGGGCTCGCGAATGCCGGCAACGACGCGCAGGGCAAGACGACCGAGCTCAGCAAGGCATTGGACTCCGAGAAGCAGGTGTCCGCG
The DNA here is from genome assembly GCF_030160715.1 of Bradyrhizobium iriomotense. Classification (GTDB taxonomy): domain Bacteria; phylum Pseudomonadota; class Alphaproteobacteria; order Rhizobiales; family Xanthobacteraceae; genus Bradyrhizobium; species Bradyrhizobium iriomotense. Next base: position 154,594 of record NZ_BSOW01000014.1, on the reverse strand, counting down.
CGGGCACTGGCGCAGATCGAGGTGCTGAACCAGCAGATCAGCGCGCTACGGCGGCAACTGGCTGCGCTCGAGGAAGCGCTCGACGCCTCCGAGAAGCGTGACAAGGAATCGCAGACCCGGATTGCCGATCTGGGTTCTCGCTTGAATGTTGCTTTGGCCCAGCGCGTGCAGGAATTGTCGCGCTACCGCTCGGAATTCTTCGGACGCCTGCGCGCCATCCTCGGCAACCGACCCGACATCCGCGTCGTCGGCGACCGCTTCGTGTTCCAGTCCGAAGTGTTCTTCGACACCGGCCAGGCGACACTGTTGCCCGAGGGCCGCGCCGAGCTCGACACGGTGGCGAACGCGCTGATCGAGCTGAACAACAAGATCCCGAACGAGATCGCCTGGGTGCTGCGCGTCGACGGCCACACCGACGTGCGGCCGGTCAGCGGCGCCAACTTCAAGTCCAACTGGGAATTGTCCTCGGCCCGGGCCATCTCGGTGGTGCAGTATCTGATCTCGCTCGGCGTGCCCGCCGAGCGCCTGGTCGCGGCCGGCTTTGCCGAATTCCAGCCGCTCGATACCGGCAACACGGAAGACGCCTTCAAGCGAAACCGCCGCATCGAGCTGAAGCTGACGGAGCGATAGTGAGCTTCGACCTCCGCCTCTATCGCGCCGAGGACGAGGCGGCGGCCATCGAGCTGTGGCATCGCACCTGGCAGCAGGCCTATCCGCAGATCGACTTCGCGGCGCGGCTGGACTGGTGGCGCGAGCGCTGGCGCAAGGATCTGGTGCCGAAGGCCTCGATTGTCGTCGTCGAGCAGGACGGCGCGCTGATCGGCTTCGTCACCATCGACGGCGAAGGCTATCTCGACCAGCTCGTGGTCGACCCCGGACAATGGGGCTCGGATGCCGCGCGGCTTCTGGTCGACGAGGCCAAGCGCCTCTCGCCCACTCGCGTCACATTGCTCGTCAATAAGGACAACACCCGCGCCATCCGCTTCTACGAGCGCAACGGCTTTGCCCATGCCGGCGACGACGTGAACCCGACCTCGGGCCGACCGGTGCTGCGGATGGAATGGAAGCCGTAAGGCAGGCCTCCCAATCAAAATGTCGAAAACAACCCCATGCAAAGTAGCGCCGCCATCGTCGGCGCCGGGACGTAAGTGTCTCAAACTCAATCATTTGCGGGCGTAGCTGAGCAATCCGGGCCCTCTCCGCAGTCATGCCCCGGCTCGACCGGGGCATCCAGTACGCCGCGGCCTCTCCGTATCCTCGCACTGTCTCTGGAATACTGGATCACCCGCTTTCGCGGGTGATGACACCGTGAACGAGGTAGCAGTCGGGACGCCTCACGCCCCCTCGAACTGCAACCTTGCCAGCCGCGCATAAAGCCCGTTCGCAGCCACCAGCTCGGCATGCGAGCCCTGCTCGACGATCCGGCCCTGGTCCATCACCAAAATGCGGTCGCATGACAGCACCGTCGCGAGGCGGTGTGCGATCACGATCGTGGTGCGATGGCTCATCAGCTCTTCCAGCGCGGTCTGCACCAGTGTCTCGCTCTCCGCATCCAGCGACGAGGTCGCCTCGTCGAGCAGCAGCAGCGGCGCGTCGCGCAGGATCGCGCGCGCGATCGCGATACGCTGGCGCTGGCCGCCCGAAAGCGTCACGCCGCGCTCGCCGAGCGGGGTCTCAAAACCTTCCGGCAGGCGGCGGATGAACTCGGCGGCATGCGCAAGCTCGGCGGCGCGCTCGACCTCGGCATCGGTCGCATCGGGCCGGCCGAAGCGGATGTTCTCGCGCGCGGTGGCGGCGAACACCACCGAGTCCTGCGGCACCAGCGCGATGCGCGCTCGCAGCTCGCGCGGATCGGCCGATTTGACCGGCACGCCGTCGAGCGAGATAGCGCCCAGCTTCGGATCGTAGAACCGCAGCAGGAGATGAAACAGCGTGCTCTTGCCGGCACCGGACGGGCCGACGATCGCGACCTTCTCGCCGGGGCGCACGTTGAGCGAGACGCCATCGAGCACCTTGACGTCGGGCCGCGCCGGATAGGCGAAGCTCACCTTGTCGAAGCCGACCTCGCCGCGCGCAGGCTGTGGCAGCGCACGCGGCATCGCCGGCGCGGTGATTTCGGGCTGCACATGCAAGATCTCGAACAGGCGCTCGGCAGCACCGGAGGCCGCCGCGACCTCGCCCCAGACTTCGCTGAGCTGGCCGAGGCCGGCGGCCGCGAAAGCCGTATAGAGCACGAACTGGCCGAGACGGCCGGGCGTGATGGAGCCGATCAGGACGTCATGCGAGCCGATCCAGAGGATCGCGACCACGCTGGTGAACACGATGAAGATGATGATGGCGGTCAGCACCGCGCGCGCCTGTGTCGAGGTGCGTGCCGCTTCATAGGCCTGCTCGACCTCGCCGCCGAAGCGCTTTCCGGCGAGCTGCTCGCTGGTATAGGCCTGCACGGTGCGAATGGCGCCGACCAGCTCGGAGGCGTAGGCCGAAGCGTCCGCGAGCGTATCCTGCGCGTTGCGCGACAGCCGCCGCACCCAGCGTCCGAAGGCGACCAGCGGCAGCACGATCAAGGGAATGGCGAGCAGCACGAAGCCGGAGAGCCGCGGGCTCGTGATCACCATCATCGCGACCGCGCCCAGAAACATCATCATGTTGCGCAGCGCGATCGACACCGAGGCGCCGACCGCGGACTTGATCTGGGTGGTGTCGGCGGTGAGCCGCGAGACCAGCTCGCCGCTGCGCGCAGCATCGAAGAAGGTCGGCGAAAGCGAGAGCAGATGGCTGAACACGTCGCGCCTGAGATCGGCGACGATGCGCTCGCCGATCGTCATCACGAGGTAGTAGCGCGCCGCGCTTGCCAGGGCGAGCACCGCGACGACCGCGATCATCACGGCAAAATAGCTGTTGATCAGCGCGATGCCTTCCGGCGTGAAGCCGAAATCGATCATCCGCCGCACAGCGACCGGCACCAGCAGCGTGGTCAGCGCGGCAATCGTCAGCGCGACGAACGCAAGCGCCGCGCGGCCGCGATAGCGGGCCACATAGGGCGCAAGCGCCATCAGCGGGCGCAGCTTTGCCCGGCTCTTGGCCGGCTGCTCGATCAGCTCGGCCTCGATCGATGGGGTGTCCGCGGCGTTCATCTCGGGCTGATCGACGTCCCGGTCATCAAGCCGTTCCACTGCGCTCATGAGATCCGACCCATTGGATTGCTCCGCTCCCAATAGGCCGGGGCAAGGATGGTGGCAAATCCGGGCTGTCCCTTAGGGGCAAGCCCGGTTAGCCAGTCCCCGCAATGGCTTGTTTTGCGAGGGTTCGTGGGGTATAGAGCCGCCCAAATCCGTCATTCGCTAGCCACTCAATGAGGCGCCGGGGCGCCGAGGAATTGCCATGAAAGCCGAGATTCACCCGAATTATCATACGATTACCGTCGTGATGACCGACGGTACCGAGTACCAGACCCGCTCCACCTGGGGCAAGGAAGGCGACAGGCTTCAGCTCGACATCGACCCGAAGTCGCACCCGGCCTGGACCGGTGGCTCCGCCCAGATCATGGACCGCGGCGGCCGCGTCTCCCGGTTCCAGAAGAAGTTCTCGGGCTTCCTCAAGAAGGATTGATCCGGCCGATCAGGCCGCGACGAAAAACGCCCCTGGGAGACCAGGGGCGTTTTTGTTTTGTAAGCTGTCATTCGGGGCTCGCCCTTCGGGCGCCCCGGAATGACGAAGAGAGTTGGTATAGAGCCTACCCCTCGAACGCAGCCTTGAGCGCGTTGAGCTGGGGCACCAGGGGATTGCCGATCGGCATGCGGTCCGCCGGCGGGGTGTGGATGCTGGTGTCGAGGCGTCGCACGCGCGTTTGCAGGCTCATCGAGCGGGTGATCAGGTCCTGCAATTGCTGCGGCAGCTTCTCGATCGTGTCGGCGGGGCCGGGATCGGCCGCGGTCAGCTTGACCTTGGTCTTTTCGCGGTTGGCCTGGACCAGCGTCATCTCGCCTTCCTTTACCGCGCGGTGCAGCAGCAGCCAGGATGCCAGCTGCATCAGGCGGGTGGTGAGACGCATGCTTTCGGTCGCGTAGGTCAGGCTGACGGCGCGGTCGAGCGCCTTGGCCTCGGTACGCCCGGCGCCGTCGAGATAGGCGGCGGTCTCCTCGACCAGGTCCATGCCTTCGCGGAACAAGGCGCCGAACGCCGCCGAATTGGTGAATCGTTCGCTGAGTTGAACGAGAGCGCCGTCGACCTGCAAACGTTCCATGGATAGCGCCCCTTACGCAACTGTTTACCATCCGGCTTTGGCGCCGGCTTATGATGAACAAATCATTGCGCGAGGGCGGCGCGAAGTCCAGCAGCAACCGCGTTTATGGTTTCCGCGCCTCGTTGCGCCAAGGCGGGACACGCAGCGCAAAAAAAAGAGCCGCCGGAGACCGGCGGCTTTGAAAGTTGATAACAGGGAGGCGTCAAACAGAGTGGACAGGAGCCACTCGGTGTCCAAACGAGGACGGTTCCAGTCATAAACGCGAAAGCTTAATCGAGCGTAAACGAGCGATTTTTTTGAGGGTTCGTTAGCCATGTCGGCCATTGGCCGAGCCGACGGCAGAACAAAACTCTCCACACGTCACCCCGGCGAAGGCCGGGGCCCATAACCACAGGGTTGTGTTATGGCGCGACGATGTGGCCCTAGCGTTCGCCAAACTCAATCCTGTGGCTATGGGTGCCGGATCGACGCTCCGCTACGCGTCGCTTGTCCGGGACGACAGCTATTGTGAGGCTGCTACGACTTGAAAATGCTGTTCGCGGCGTCGCGCGAGGCGCGCTTCTTGGTTGCCGCTTCCTCGAGCCTTGCGATCTCGGATTGCAGCAGCGCGATGCGCTCGGTCAATTCCTCGACCGATAACAGTGAGAGGTCCTGTCCGATCTCGTGGCTGACCTTCTTGCGCGGCCGGTCGTCGTCATCCATCGCCATCGTCGCTCCTCCATCACAACCGAGGCCCAAGCGGTTGCCAGCGCGTGGCCCGCTGGCTAATCAAGTGCCTCGTTCAATCCCGCACCTTTTGGCAAGGACAAATCATGGAAAAGCTGCCTGCGCAAATGACGGTGGTCGCCATCTCCAAGCCCGGCGGTCCGGAGGTGCTGGTGCCCGAGCAGCGTGCGCTGCCGCAAGTAGGTCCCGACGAAATCCTGATCAAGGTGATGGCCGCCGGCGTGAACCGGCCAGACGTGGCGCAGCGCTCCGGCGCCTATCCGCCGCCGCCAGGCGCCAGCGACTTGCCGGGCCTCGAGGTTGCGGGGGAAGTGGTCGCGGTCGGCAGCAACGCCAAGCGGCACAAGATCGGCGATAAGGTGATGTCGCTCGTCGCCGGCGGTGGCTATGCGCAGTACTGCATCGCCCAGGACGCGCAGGCGATGAGCGTGCCGCCGGCGCTGTCGATCAAGGAAGCCGGTGCGCTGCCGGAAACCCTGATGACGGTCTGGCACAACGTGTTCGAGCGCGGCGGGCTGAAGGCGGGCGAGACGCTGCTGATCCATGGCGGCTCCTCCGGCATCGGCACCATGGCGATCCAGCTTGCGAAAGCGTTCGGTGCGAAGGTGATCGTCACCGTCGGCTCGCAGGACAAGATCGATGCCTGCCTCAAGTTAGGGGCGGACCGCGCGATCAACTACAAGAACGAAGACTTCGTCGCCGTGGTCAAGGCGGAGACCGGCAATGCCGGCGCCAATCTGATCCTCGACATGGTCGCCGGCGACTATGTCGACCGCAACTACGATGCCGCCGCGGTCGACGGCCGCATCGTGCAGATCGCAACCCTCAACGGCCCCAAGGTCACCGTCAACATTGCCAAGGTCATGGTGAAGCGCCTGACCCATACCGGCTCGACCTTGCGCCCCCGTAGTAATGCGGACAAAGCGGCGATGGTGGCCGCGATCGAGGCCAAGGTGATGCCGCTCTTGCGCGAAGGCCGCGTCAAACCGCTGATGGACAGCAGTTTCCCGCTGGAAAAGGCGGCGGAGGCGCACCGGCGCATGGAGACGAGCGCACATATTGGCAAAATTGTGTTGGAGGTCTAGCCCGCACGACCCGCAAGCGAGGTGGAAACCCTTTGATTTTCCTCGCTTTCGTGGCATCTATCGCGAAGCGCCGAACCATCTCGTTCCGTTCGGAAATGCACTTAGCACTGAAGAGTTTGCGTCGAACGCGGAGAACTGACCTTGCGTCTGATCAGGTGCCTCGCGCCCATAGCGCTGGGCCTCATGATTCTTTTCGCCGCGCAGCCTTCACGCGCGCTTGACGCCGTCAGCGTCCGCAGCGACGCGCCCGCGATCGACCTTACCGCTGTACTCGAGCACCAGCGCAGCGACGCCGACCGCATCCAGGTGTCCACCGCGCCCGGCACCGACGGCATCGTCCGCCGCATCGAGGTGCGGGCACGTGAGGGTGGCCAGAACTGGGTGGTGTTCGCGCTCGCCAACAACACCGACGACCAGCTCGACCGCCTGATCGTCGCGCCGCATTATCGCATCGTCTCGTCCGGCCTGTTGTGGCCCGACCTCGGGCTGTCGCGCATCGCGACCATCACGCCGTCGGTCGGCGACCGGCCCGAGCGCCAGGAAAGCGCGACCGCCGACGTCTTCCGCATCACGCTCGATCCCGGCTCCGTCGTCACCTTCGTCGCGGAACTGCGCACCGACAAGCTGCCGCAGCTCTATCTGTGGGAGCCCGAGGCCTACAAGGACAAGGTCAACTCGTTCACGCTCTACCAGGGCATCGTGATCGGCATCTCCGGGCTCCTGGCTCTCGTTCTCACCATTCTGTTCGTGGTGAAGGGCAGCATCATGTTCCCGGCCGCCGCGGCGCTTGCTTGGGCGGTGCTGGTCTATATCGGCGTCGATTTCGGCTTCTGGGGCAAGGTGCTCGACATGTCGAACAACGCCGAGCGCATCTGGCGCGCGGCGGGCGAAGCGATCTTGGCCGCGACGCTCTTGGTGTTCCTGTTCGCCTATCTCAACCTCAGCCGCTGGCACGTGCGCTATTCGCACATCACCGTGGGCTGGCTCGCCTTCCTGGGCTCGCTCGTCGCGCTCGCTTTGTTCGATCCGGCCGTCGCCTCCGGCATCGCGCGCATGTCGCTGGTGCTGATCGCCTTCGCCGGCTTTGCGCTGATCGTCTATCTCTCGACCCACGGCTTCGACCGCGCGGTGCTGCTGATCCCGACCTGGTTCCTGCTCGTGATCTGGGTGGTCGCGGCCGGCATGACGGTGGCGGGCTCCGTGACCAACGACATCGTCGGGCCTGCGCTGCTCGGCGGCCTCGTGCTGATCGTGATGCTGATCGGCTTCACCGTCATGCAGCACGCGTTCGCGGGCGGCGGGGCCACCACCGGCGTCGTGTCCGACATCGAGCGGCGGGCGCTCGCGCTCGCCGGCTCCGGCGATCTGATCTGGGACTGGGACGTCTCCGCCGACAAGGTGTTCACCAGCCCCGAGACCGAAGCGCTGCTCGGCCTGAAACGCGGCACGCTGGAAGGGCCGGCTGCGACCTGGCTGGAGGTGCTGCACCCACTCGATCAGGATCGTTTCCGCGCCGCGCTCGACAGCGTGCTCGACCAACGCCGCGGCCGCCTGGTGCAGGATTTTCGCCTGCGCACCCCGGACGGTCATTTCATGTGGTTCGCGCTGAAGGCACGGCCCGTGGTCGGCTCCGACGGCGAGGTCTCGCGCGTCGTCGGCACGCTCACCGACGTCACCGAGCTGCGCAACGCCGAAGAGCGCCTGCTGCACGATTCCGTGCATGACAACCTGACCGGCCTGCCCAACCGCAAGCTGTTCATGGACCGCCTCGGCGCCGTCGCGAATTTCGCCAAGACCATGCCGACGCTGCGGCCGACTCTGATGGTGATCGATCTCGACCGCTTCAAGCAGGTCAATGATTCCGTCGGCATCGCGGTCGGCGATTCCATCCTGCTCACGCTCGCCCGCCGCCTCACCCGCATCCTGAAGCCGCAGGATACGCTGGCCCGGCTCGCCGGCGACCAGTTCGGCCTGATCCTCTTGTCGGAGCAGGATTCCGCCCGCATCACCGCCTTTGCCGAGACCATCCGCAAGACCATCCGCGCGCCGATCGCCTTCAACGACCGCGAGATCTTCCTCACCGCCTCGATTGGCCTCGCGCTCTCCGATCCGCAGACCCAATTGACGGACGAGATCATCAAGGACGCCGAGCTTGCGATGTATCATTCCAAGCGCATCGGCGGCGACCGCATCGACGTCTACAAGCCCGCGATGCGCGCGCGAAAAACCGACCGCCTGACGCTGGAGAGCGAGCTCCGCCGCGCCATCGAGCGGCAGGAGCTCACCATCCTCTACCAGCCGATCGTGCGGCTGGAAGACCGTTCGATCGCCGGCTTCGAGGCGCTGTCGCGCTGGGATCATCCAAAACTCGGGCGGATGTCGCCGTCGGAATTCATCACGATTGCGGAAGAGACCGGGCTGATCGTCGACCTCGGCCTGTTCGTGCTCGACCAGACCGCAAAGCAGCTTTCGGTCTGGCAGCGCGCGATGCGCTCACGCGAGCCGATCTTCGCATCCGTCAACGTCTCCTCGCGGCAATTGCTCCGCCACGACCTCATCCACGACATCCGCACGGTGCTGTCGCGCTCCTCGGTCGCACGCGGCACGCTGAAGCTGGAATTGACGGAATCGCTGGTGATGGAGAATCCGGAGCACGCGGCCCAGATGCTGACGCGGATCCGCGAGCTCGGCACCGGGCTGTCGCTCGACGATTTCGGCACCGGCCATTCCTCGCTGGCCTATCTCCAGCGCTTCCCCTTCGACACCATCAAGATCGACCAGTCCTTCGTGCGCACCACGAGCCGCGGCACCCGCCCCGTGATCCTGAAATCGATCATCGCGCTGGCGCATGACCTCGGCATGGACGTGGTGGCCGAAGGCGCCGAGACCGATTCCGATGCGGTCGAGCTCTACCAGTTGGGCTGCGAATACGCCCAGGGCTTCGCCTTCGGCGAGCCGATGGACGCCGACGCCGCGATGCGGCTGCTCACCGAAGTGCGGCTCGAAGCGGCGAGCTGATCTCAATACATGCGCTGCCTTCCCTACGAACATCTCTGTTAGAGTCCGGCAATGCAGCTCGGTAACCTGACCTTTTCTCGCGACGGCGCGCAGCTGTTCCGAGCGGCGCTCACGTGCGATCAGTTGAACCTGCTTGAAGCAGTTCTCTCCCGTTTACCCCGCAATCACGCCGGGCTCAGGCTGAGAGGCGTTGAGGGACTTGCGCCTTTCTTGGCGTCAACGGGACAAATAGGCGGCTGCGCCGCCTCGGCGCTTGGCGGCGACTGCCGGCCCGTCAGAGCTATATTGTTCGACAAGACAGCCGAAACGAACTGGGCCTTGGGCTGGCATCAGGACCGCACGATCGCCGTGAAACAGCGCGTCCCCGTTGACGGTTTTGGGACCTGGAGCGTCAAGAGCGGAATGCTGCATGTCGAACCACCCTTTGAGCTACTGTCCGGCATGGTGACCTTGCGGGTCCATATCGATCCGGTACCGGCGAGCAATGCACCGCTATTGATCGCTCCCGGATCTCATAAGCTCGGACGGGTTGCGGAAGCTGATGTTCGTGAAGTTGTTCGGCGTTGCGGCACGGTTGCGTGCTTGGCCGAACCTGGCGACATCTGGCTTTATGCGACACCCATTCTTCATGCCTCGGAAGCCGCCGTCGCGCCCGTGCACCGTCGCGTATTGCAAGTGGACTTTTCTGTCGAACAGCTTCCCCGCGGCCTGGAGTGGCTGGGTGTCTGAGGGGTCTCTATCAGCTCGCAAAGACTGTCTTGCGGAGAGAAACCCCTCATCCGGCGCTTCGCGCCACCTTCTCCCGCAAGGGGAGAAGGGACGGCACCACGCTGCTAGCGCCGCCGCTCGCTCGGCATTTTCCTGAACCGCACGCTCTTGCCGTCCGGCATCCGCGTCGCCGCGAAGCCGGCGGCGAGGCAGGCTTCGCGCTGCGGCATCTGGATATCGGGGCTGCGCAGGCTGTCCCACCATGAGGCGCGCTGCGCCGCACGCGGCAGGGCTGCGCCGATGATCTCCTCGATCTGGTCAAAGCTCAGCACGAGCTCCATCTGCTTCTGCCGCTTCAGGTAATCGCGCAAGGCGTCGTAGTCGTTCACCGTCGTCCTCGATCGTTCATCGGGGCCCGACCTTGCCGAAAAACGCTAGCCCCGGAAACCGTTTCTTAACTGATTGCAGCGCCGGCGTCCCAGCTTAAAGACTACTCAAGATTTCGGGCGCATCCACTAGTGTCGGGAGCAAGTGATGCTGGCTGGATGGCGCGAAGGCACGGCCCGGCGGCCGTGGCGGATCTCGGCGAAGCTGCTGATCATCTCGTCGGTCGTGACGGTGATCGGCTTTTCCGCCATTTGCGTCAACGTGATGCTGGACATGCGCCATGGCGAGGAAGCGCTCGCCCGCCAAACCCTGGAAAACCTGGCCACGACCATCGAGGCCGACATCAGCCGCAACATCGAGATCTACGACCTGTCGCTGAAGGCGGTGGCCAGCAACATGCTGCTGCCCGAGATCGGGACGGTCAGCAAATCGATCCGGCAGCTGATCCTGTTCGACCACGCCACGACCGCCAGGCATTTTGGCGCCATTCAGGTGTTCGACGCCGACGGCAAGCTGACCATCGACGCATCCACGCTCGACCCGCTCCCGGAGAACCGTGCCGACGAGGAGTATTTCAGGGTTCATCGCGACAACCCCAATGCAGGACTGTTCATCAGCCGGCCGATGCTGTTTCGCGGCGCCTATGCCATCGTGCTGAGCCGGCGGGTCAGCGACCAGGACGGCGGCTTCATGGGCGTCGTCGCCGGCTCGATCCGCTTCAGCTATTTCCACGAGCTGTTCGAGCGGCTGAACCTCGACCCCCAGGACACCATCACCGTGCTCAAGCGCGACCGCACCATCATGATGCGGCGGCCGTTCGATCTCGACGTGATCGGCAAGAATCTGAGCGACCGGCAGAACTGGAGGGCGGACAATCTGAAGGAAGGCGGTTCTTTCGCGGGACAGGGCCCGGTGGACGCGACGCCGCGCCTCTATGTCCGCAGCGGCAGCACCGCCACACCCCTGTTCGTCGTCGCCGGCAAGCCGCTCGGCGCCGTATTCGAGCTCTGGCAGAAGGAAGCCCTGCGCATCGGCGCGGTGGTGCTGGTGCTCGCATTGTTCGTGCTGGGCTCGACGGCAGTGCTGGCGCGCGAGATCGGCCGGCGCGCCAAGGCCGAGAACAAGCTCGAGGAGATGGCGACCACCGACGCTCTCACCGGCCTGCGCAACCGCCGCAAGTTCGATTCGGTGATCGACGTCGAATGGCGGCGCGCGATGCGGCAGAAGACGCCGGTCGCGCTCTTGATGATCGATGCCGATCACTTCAAGGCCTACAACGACACGTTCGGCCACCAGGCCGGCGACCAGGTGCTGGTCGGCATCGCCATCTGCATCTCCGATTCCGTGCGCCGCGCCGGCGATTGCCCTGCGCGCTATGGCGGCGAGGAATTTGCGGTGCTGCTGCCGGACACTTCGGAAGCCAACGCGTTCAAGATCGCCGAGACGATCCGCTGCAAGGTGCAGGGCTGGTCCGACGACCAGGCGAGCACGACGGTCTCCTGCGGCATCGCAAGCCTCGTCCCCGCGGCAGGAATGGACTGGTCCATCCTCGTGACCGCCGCCGACAAGGCGCTCTACGCCGCCAAGGCCGGCGGCCGCAACCAGTCCGTGGTCGCGAACATTCCGAAACTGTCGCTGGTGGCGTGAAGTCGGCTCATCATTCGTCGATGTCACGCACCACATCTTCGGTGTCGTCCCGGCGAAGGCCGGGACCCATACCGCGGAATCTATCGATTGCGAATGTCAGGAGTACCAAACCACGAGTCTTCGCAAAACTACTCCCTGTGGTTGGGTCCCGGCCTTCGCCGGGACGACATCGGAGAGTTTGGAGCCGTCGTCGATACGGCAATGACGTGGCGAAATAGCCTACGCTACGACCCCAGATACTTCTTCATCTCCGCGAGCAGGCCGTCGCGCAGCTCGGGGCGTTTCAGGCCGTAGGCGATGTTGGCGCGCAGGAAGCCGGCCTTGGAGCCGCAATCATGGCGCTCGCCTTCGAACTCGACGCCGTAGAACTTCTGCGACTTGGCAAGCCCGATCATGGCGTCGGTGAGCTGGATCTCGCCGCCGGCGCCGCGCTCCTGGGTCTCCAGGATCTTGAAGATCTCGGGCTGGAGAATGTAGCGGCCGGTGATCGACAGGTTGGAGGGTGCGGTGCCCTTCGGCGGCTTCTCCACCATGCCGTCGACCTCGAAGATCTTGCCGGTGCGTTTTCCCACGCCGCAGATGCCGTATTGATGCGTGAGATGGTCCGGCACGGCCTCGACCGCGAGCACGTTTGACTTCTCGCCAAGCTGGCTTGCGGCCTCGATCATCTGCTTCAGGCAGCCCGGCGTGTTGAGCACGAGCTCGTCGGGCAGCACGACCGCAAAGGGTTCGTTGCCGACGATGTCGCGCGCGCACCAGACGGCGTGTCCGAGTCCAAGCGGCGCCTGCTGGCGGGTAAAGCTGACCGCGCCGGCCTCCGGCTGGTTCTGCGCCAGGACCTCCTGCTCGGCCTTCTTGCCGCGCGCGGCAAGCGTAGAGTCGAGCTCGAACATGCGGTCGAAATGGTCCTCGATGACGGCCTTGTTGCGCCCGGTGACGAAGACGAAATGCTCGATCCCGGCCTCCCTGGCCTCGTCATAGACGTACTGGATCAGCGGCTTGTCGACGATGGTGAGCATTTCCTTGGGCATCGCCTTGGTGGCGGGCAGCACACGCGTGCCGAGGCCGGCGACGGGGAAGACGGCTTTGCGGATTTTCATGGGATTGATCGAACACCTTGGACGTGCGGGCCTGGAGCAATGACATCTTGCTAGCCGGTTTGCAGCCGGTAACAAAGGCGGATGTTGGGCCCCCGCCCCTTAGATCTGAGGAAAAGGCCGTCTACAAAATTTCACCTCTGTTAAGATATTGGCAACCGTAACAGGGGCCTCCTGCAGCCGGATTTTGGCCGCACAGGTGGGACATGACGCGATCGATGGCAGGACTTGCAGGAATGACCGGCGCAACCCTGGTTGCGGTCACCCTCCTGTGCCCGCTTCAAGCGCACGCCCAGAGCTCAAACGGCCTGTCCAACCTGTTCGGCGGCATCTTCTCCGGCTCGAGCCCGTCGCCCGCGCAACCCGCGCCCGGTCCGGGTGGTGCTCAACCCTGGAGCGGAGAGGACGGCGCCTCCGGCCATCCCCTGATGACCGCAGCCGCGATCCGGGAGGCCGCCGGCAATTTTGACAATTGCGTTGCTTCGATGTGGCCCGATGCCGCACGTCGCAACATCACCCAGGAGAACTTTCAACGCTTCACCGCAGGGCTCGCGCCGGACCTGCGCATCATGGACCTCCTGGACTCGCAACCGGAATTCACCAAGTCGATCTGGGACTATCTCGACATCCTCGTGAACGACAACCGCCTCGCCAAGGGCAAGGAGATCCTTGCCAAGTACAAGGCGCAGTTCGACGCCACCGAGAAGGCCTACGGCGTCGACCGCTATATCATCGCGGCGATCTGGGGCATCGAATCCAACTACTCGACCCAGATGGGCGACCGCAGCGTGCTGCAATCCACGGCGACGCTGGCCTGCATTGGCCGCCGCCAGGCCTATTTCAAGGATGAATTCCTCTCCGCGCTGGAGATCCTGAACCGCGGCGATCTGCAGCCCGAACAGATGCGCGGCTCCTGGGCCGGCGCGTTCGGCCCGACGCAATTCATGCCGACCGCGTTCAAGCGCTTTGCGGTGGATGCCGATGGCGATGGCAGGCGCGACGTCGTCGACAATCCGGCCGACCTGATCGCCTCCACCGCCAACAATCTGAAGAAGGATGGCTGGCAGAGCGGCGCGAGCTGGGGCTACGAGGTCGTGGTGCCCCAGGGCTTCAACTACATGCTGGCGGACCGGGCCAAGGCAATGACGATCGCGCAGTGGGAGAAGCTCGGGATCACCCGCGCCACCCGGCAGCCCTTCCCGCAGCCGACCGACAAGGCCTATCTGCTGGCGCCCGCCGGCGCCGCGGGGCCGGGCTTCCTCATGCTGCAGAATTTCCGTGTGATCATGAAGTACAACCCGGCCGAGGCCTATGCGCTGGCGATCGGCCATTTCGCCGACCGCTTACGGGGCAGCCAGCCCTTCGTGCAGCCCTGGCCGCGGCAGGAGCGGGAGCTGTCCCGCGCCGAGCGGCTGGAATTGCAGCAGCTCCTGGCCCAGCGTGGCTTCTACAAGGGAACGCCCGACGGCCAGTTCGGCGGCCAGACCCGGGACGCCTTGCGCAACTTCCAGGCCTCGATCGGGGCTCCCGCGGATGGATTTGCCTCCTCCGACATGCTGGAACGGCTGCGCGGGCGCTAAATCCGCCCCGAAAGTAACCCTGAGCACGAAATCCGGCCTCCGGCGGCGGTTCCCCGATGTATGGCGCAATCAAATCTGCCTGTTTGCGGCCCGATTCCGCTATTATACTGGACCAATTCGAAAAACCGTGGCGCGCCCCTTTAGAACCGCATGTCGAAGCCGAAATCATTCTTCAAGGCGTTGACCGAGACCGGCCCGTTGATCGCGCTGGGGACGGCGCTTGCGATCATGGTGTCGGTGGCCGGCCCTGCGTCGGCGCAGTTCTTCAACTTCCCCGGCTTCGGCGGGCCGCCGCAGCGGTCGGCTCCGCCGCGCAGCGGAGGCGGCGGCTGGTTCGGCGGCGACTTCTTCGCGCCATTCCAGCAACCCCAGCAGCAGGCGCCGCGTCAGGATTTCTCGCGCGCACCGGCGCCGGCCAAGCGCGATACGATCCCCGAGAAGAACGTGCTCGTGATCGGCGACTCCATGGCGGATTGGCTCGCCTATGGTCTGGAGGACGCCTACACCGAGCAGCCCGACATGGGCGTGATCCGCAAGCACAAGACGACGTCTGGCCTGATCAAGTACCAGCCGAAGGGTGAGCCCTCGGACTGGGCGGCCGCGGCCAAGGGCATCCTCGAGACCGAGAAGCCCGACGCCATCGTCGTCATGCTCGGCCTGAACGACCGCCTGGCGATCCGCGAATCCGCGCCGGACAAATCCGACAAGCCTGCGGACAAGAAGAACGACAAGGGCGCGCGCGCCAAGCCGCAAGGCAAGCCGGGTGATGCGAAGACCGACACCAAACCGGGCACGGATGCCGCCAAACCCGACGACAAGCCGGCAGACACCGACCTGCCGCAGGACGACGCCGACAATGCCGATGCGCCGCAGAGCGCGGCGCCGGAAAAGACCGCGCGCTCGCCGAACGGGCTCTATGAATTCCGCGACGACCGCTGGGTCGAGCTCTACGGCAAGAAGATCGAGGAGCTGATCGGCGTGCTCAAGGCCAAGGGCGTGCCGGTGCTCTGGGTCGGCCTGCCCGCGATCCGCGGTCCGAAGGGCACGGCGGACATGCTGTTCCTGGACTCGCTCTATCGCGAAGGCGCGGCCAAGGCCGGCATCACCTATGTCGACGTCTGGGACGGCTTTGTCGACGAAGCGGGCCGCTTCCTCCAGAAGGGCCCCGACTTCGAAGGCCAGATCCGTCAGCTCCGCACGTCTGATGGCGTCTATTTCACCAAGGCCGGCGCCCGCAAGCTCGCACACTATGTCGAGCGCGAGATTACGCGTCTGCTGGCGGGGCGCTCGGGCCCGATCGCATTGCCGAGCGAGCCGGCAACGCCCGATACCAGCGCCGAGCCCGGCAAGCCCGCGCCGCGGCCGCTTGCGGGGCCGATCGTGCCGCTGGTGGCAGCCTCGATCTCGACCGACCAGCTGCTGGGCGGACCGGGATCGCGTCCGGCCGCCGTCGATGCACTCGCTGCCAAGACGCTGGTGAAGGGCGAGCCATTGTCGCCGCCGGCAGGCCGCGCCGACGATTATGCCTGGCCACGGCGCGAAGTCGGTCGCGAGCAGGCCAAAGGTGATACGCCGGTCGCGACGACGACGCCTGAGGGCGGCGCCGCCAATCCAAATGCGGGGACTGCGCCGAATGCTGCCGCCGCGATTGCGCCGCCAAAGCTCGCGCCGAAGAAGCCGCCGGTGCAGCAACCGGCGCAGGCAACGCCGTCGCTGCGCGATTTCTTCAGCTTCGGCTCGCCATCGCCGCCGCGTCAAATGGCCCCGGCGCCGCGCAACCCCAACCCTGCGGTACCGCGCCCGCCGGGCAATGTTGGACGCTCGGCGGAATTCACGCTTAATCCCTGGCGGTGATCCGGTATCCGGACGCGGCGTGCTGCGTCCGGGGCACGAGGCTGAAGCGAGCTAAAGCGCGATGAGATTAGGATGAATCGTCATCGCGCTTTAGGTTGTTGTTTGCGCATGATCTTTTCGGAAAACCGCTTCACACTTTTCCGGATCATGCTTTAGCCGTAATAGCGCCAACGCGGCGGCGGGCGGCGGGCTGGCCGCGACATCAACAGCGCGAGCGCAAAGCCGATGCCGCCTGCGACCAGCAGCGCGCCGAGCGGGTTGTCCTGCACTCTCTTTGCAAGGGCCTGCGTCCCGTCGCGGAATGTATCCTGGCCAGTTTCATAGGCGTCCTTCGCGTAACCGGCAGCGGTATCCGTGGCATCGCGCGCGGCATCCTTCGCCTGGCCGTACAGGTTCTGCACGGTGCCGGCCGCTTCGCGCGCCTTGGCCGAGGCCTGCGTCTTCGCGTCTCCCGCCATCTCACCGACCGCACCTTCGACGCGTCCGGCAAACTCCTTGGCTGATCCGGCAATCCGATCGTTGTCCATGTTGGTCCTCCTCGAGGGGTCAGCCCAAGTAACCGACCAGCCGCGGCGCAGTTCCGTGTCACTGCTCAGAGAATGAGCCCGCCGTCGACGACGATGGTCTGGCCGATGATGTAGGACGACAACGGCGAGGCCAGGAACAAGGCTGCGCCGGCCATATCAGCCGGCGTGCCCAATCGCCGCAGCGGAATGCGTGACAGCGCGCCCTCGAGCCGCTGGGGATTGGAGGTCGTGACCTTGGTCATCTTGGTGTCGACGAGCCCCGGCGCGATGCCGTTGACGCGGATGCCGTCCTCGGCCCAGGCCTCGCCCAGCGTCCGCGTCAATCCGACCGCGCCGCTCTTCGAGGCATTGTAGGCCGGATTGCCCATCGTGGAGTGATAGGCCGCAGTCGACGAGACGATGATCAGCGATCCCCGGGAATCCCGCAGCATGGGATGAAAGCGCGTGGCGCAGGCCATCAGGCTCATGAGATTGACTTCGAGGACCCTGCGGAAGCCGGCCATCTCGAACTCGCCGCGGCGATAGATCACTGCGCCCTGTGCCAGCACCAGCACGTCGAGACGTTCGAAGGACGGCTTGAACGCTTCGATCGCCCTGGCATCGCTGACATCGAGCTGGGCGTAAGCAAGACCGGTGAGATCCGAGCCTTCTTCCGGCGCGTAATCCTTCGCATGTGAGCGGGTGCCGCAGACCGCAACCTTCGCGCCCTTGGCACGGAATGCCTGCGCGATGCCGTTACCGATGCCGCTGGAACCGCCGACGACCAGCACCTGCTTGCTTGAGAAATCGAGCTCGTCCATCGCGGCCTCCCTTTGCTCTTGCTTTGTTTGACGTGTGTGCGGATCGATGCCAGCCTTGTCAATCGCACAACAATAAACGAGCAGGCGCGAGGAAGCAGCATGCCGGAGTTCAAGCAGCTCAGCCGGTCCGTCAGAGGATCGACCGTCCTCGTCACAGGCGCGGCAAGCGGCATGGGTCGCGCGACCGCACGCGTGTTCGGCGCGGAAGGCGCCAATGTCGCTGTGACCGACTACGACCCGGATGGCGCGCAAGCCGTCGCCAGGGAGATCACCGCGAGCGGCGGCTCTGCCCAAGCGTGGAAGCTCGATGTTGCCGACGCCAAGGAGATCAGCCGCGTGGTCGATGACGTCGCCGCGCATTTCGGCGGGCTCGACATCGTCGTCAACAATGCCGGCATTTCCGTGCGCGTCGCGATCGACGACGAGAGCTACGAAGACGCCTGGGCCAAAGGCATCGCGGTGATGCTGACAGCGCATCCGCGCATCATCCGCGCGGCCCTGCCGCACCTGCGCAAATCGAAGAGCCCGCGCATCGTCAACATCGCATCCACCGAGGCGCTCGGCGCCACCGCGCTGCACAGCCCCTATTCGGCCGCCAAGGGCGGCGTTGCGAGCCTGACGCGCTCACTCGCCGTCGAGCTTGGCCGCGAGGGCATCACCGTGAACTGCATCTGTCCGGGACCGATCCGCACCGCGATCACCGACCGGATTCCGGAAGAGCACAAGACGATCTACGCCAGGCGCCGCACCGCACTCGGCCGCTATGGCGATCCCGAGGAGGTCGCGCACATGACCTTGAGCCTGTGCCTGCCGGCGGCATCGTTCCTGACCGGCGCGGTGATCCCGGTCGACGGCGGCCTCATGGCGCGGAACGCGTGAGAGCCATGCGCGCACAGCGTTGACATCGGCAGGCGCGCGGGTAGCCTTTTCACCAACAGAGCGGGCAAACCGCTCGTAAGGCCCCGGGAGAACGCCAGGAGAATCGCAATGACGATCGCCATCCGGCAGCTTCAGAAGCATTTTGTCGGCGAGGTTGCGGGCCTCGATCTGCGCCAGCCGCTCACAGCGGATGAAGCGCGCCAGATCGAGGCTGCGATGGACAAATACGCCGTGCTGGTTTTTCACGACCAGGACATCACCGACGAGCAGCAGATGGCCTTCGCGCTGAATTTCGGCCAGCGCGAGGATGCGCGCGGCGGCACCGTCACCAAGGAGAAGGACTACCGCCTCTCTTCGGGTCTGAACGATGTCAGCAATCTCGGCAAGGACGGCAAGCCGCTGGCAAAGGACAGCCGGACGCATCTGTTCAATCTCGGCAATTGCCTCTGGCATTCCGACAGCTCGTTCCGTCCCATCCCCGCAAAATTCTCGCTGCTGTCGGCGCGCGTGGTGAACCCGAAGGGCGGTAACACCGAATTCGCCGACATGCGCGCGGCCCATGATGCGCTCGACGACGAGACCAAGACGGAGATCGAGGATCTGATCTGCGAGCATTCGCTGATGTATTCGCGCAGCTCGCTCGGCTTCACGGAATATAGCGATGAGGAAAAGACGATGTTCAAGCCGGTGTTGCAGCGCCTGGTGCGCAGGCACCCGGTGCATCGCCGCAAGTCGCTGTACCTGTCCTCACATGCCGGCAAGATCGTCGGCATGAGCGTGCCCGAGGGCCGGCTGCTGCTGCGCGATCTCAACGAGCACGCGACGCAAGGAGAATTCGTCTACGTGCACAAATGGACGCTGCATGACCTCGTGATGTGGGACAACCGGCAGACCATGCACCGCGTCCGCCGCTACGACCAGTCGCAACCGCGCGACATGCGCCGCGCGACGGTCGCCGGCACTGAGCCGACGGTGCAGCAGCAGGCGGCGGAGTAGCGCTTTGGCCGCCGACGGTGGTCATCGCCCGGCTTGACCGGGCGATCCAGTACGCCGCAGCGGTCGTTGTGAATCTCGAAGCCTCTGGAATACTGGATGCCCCGCTTTCGCGGGGCATGACAGCCAGCGACCTACGCGTGCCCCGCCTCGTTCGAGAGCATGCCGGGGTCGATGCCGATCTTGCGCAAGGCACGCGCGTACTTGTCCTCGACGTCGTCGCCGAAGATCAGATCCGCATCGGCATCGCAATGCAGCCAGCCGTTGCTCTGGATCTCGGTCTCGAGCTGACCCGGCGCCCAGCCGGCATAGCCGAGCGCGAGGATGGCATGCTTCGGGCCGGAGCCGTTGGCGATCGCGCGCAGGATGTCGACGGTCGCGGTGAGGCAGACGCCGTCGTCGATCCGCAGCGTGGCGTTCTCGATGTAGAAGTCGCTGGAATGCAGCACGAAGCCGCGCCCCGTATCGACCGGGCCGCCGCGCAGTACCTTCATGCTCTCGGCGTTCTCCGGCAGCTTGATCTGCGCGCCCTTCTTGATGATGCCGAGTTGCTCCAGCAACTCCGGGAAATCGATGCTCCCGGCCGGATGGTTGACGATGATGCCCATCGCGCCTTCGGCCGAATGGGCGCAGAGATAGATCACCGATCGCTCGAAACGGGGGTCGCCCATGACCGGCATGGCTATCAGGAGGCGCCCGTCGAGGTAACCAATGGTACTTTCAGGGTGGCTGGTCGAGGGTTTACCGCCGACAAACCGGACGTCATCGGCCTTGCTGTCGCGCCGCTCGCGGAATTCTCCCCTGGATGGAGACTCGTGGTCCGCGCCGCCACCTTCGTGACTGGAGCCAGGAGGCTTCTTGCCTTCAGGAGCCATCGGTGAAGCCCTCCGCGTTGCATTTCTATCCTGATGTCGGGCCCGACGGCTGTCAAATCAAGGCTTGCGGCCGGCGGTTTCCCCGGGCTGTATTTCCGATGCATCCATCACAAGCAATTCAATGGTTTGCGCCGGACCGACCCTGTAAAGACGTGCTATGCTCACCATAGTTCCCAAACATGCTGCGACCATCGTCGCCGCAACCTTGCTCGTGTCGGCGCAACCCTCGCGGGTCCGTGCCGACGACGCCTCGCCCTGGCAGCGCGACGGCCATTCGGCCGTGCGCCTTCTGGCGGGATCGCGCAGCGGCCCGGTGCTGCTCGGCGGCATCGCATTCCAGCTTCAGCACGGCTGGAAGACCTATTGGCGCATGCCCGGCGATTCCGGCGTTCCGCCGCGGTTCGACTTCTCAAAGTCCGAAAACGTCGAAGCTGTGACCGTGCTGTGGCCGGCGCCGCTGAAGTTCGACGACGGCGCCGGCGGTCATTCGATCGGCTATCACGACCAGATCGTGCTACCGCTGCGCATCGTCGCCAAGGCCCCGGACAAGCCGGTCACCCTGCGCGTCGAGATCAACTACGCGGTCTGCGAAAAGCTCTGTATCCCCGTCGAGGCCAGCGCCGAGCTCGGCTTCAACAACGTCGCCTCGACCGAGGACGGCGCGCTGTTCGCGGCACTCGACACCGTGCCCAAGCCCGCCAACATCGGCGATCCCACCCCGCTGACCATCCGCGACGTCAAGCGCGAGGGCGCGACGAAGGTGCTGGTCGACGTGGCCACGCCCGATGGACGCGACGTCAACCTGTTCGTGGAGGGGCCGACGCCCGACTGGGCGCTGCCGATCCCCTCGCCGGTCGAGCACAGCCCGGCGGGCGTCAAGCGCTTCGCCTTCGAGCTCGACGGCCTGCCGCCCGGCGCCAAGCCCGACGGCGCCGCGTTGAAGTTCACGCTGGTGGGGCCGGAGAAGTCGTACGAGTTCAATATCAATCTGAATTAGTTTTCGCCGTCGTCCTGGCGAATGCCAGGACGACCAGGAGGAACCACCCAACCGTTTCTTAACGAATGGTTGCTACGTCCAACCTGCCGCATCTTGCGGGGGCGCAGGGGATCTTCGACGTGGCCGTGATGGACGCACAACCCGCAGCGAGTGAGCCCGTCGGCCTTTTCGCGCGATTGCGCGCGAAGCTGACCGGCGCTGGGGGCGGGACGAGCGAAGCATCGCTGACACGGCGGCTAGCCGGCACCATCTTCCTCATCCGCGTGATCAGCGCAGGTCTTGCCTATCTCTCGCAGATCCTGCTGGCGCGCTGGATGGGCACGTCCGACTACGGCGTCTATGTCTATGTCTGGACCTGGGTGCTGCTGCTCGGCAGCATGATGGATTTCGGCATCTCGGCCTCCGCGCAGAAGATCATTCCGGAATACCGTACCAGCGGCGAGCAAGCACTGCTGCGCGGCTTTCTCTCCGGCAGCCGCTGGCTGACCTTCATCGTCTCGACCGTCGTTTCGCTTGCAATGGCCGGCGTCGTCCTCCTGCTTTCGCCATGGATCGATCCGGCCGCGCGGCTGCCGCTCTATATCGGCTGCATGACGCTGCCGGCCTTCGTCGTCGCCAACACCCAGGACGGCATCGCCCGCGCGCATGACTGGATGCAGCTCGGCCTGATGCCGCAATTCATCATCCGCCAGGCGCTGATCATCGGCATCACCGCGTCAGCCTTCCTGCTCGGCTTTCATCTCGGCGCGATCGCCGCGATGGTCGCAAGCGCAGGCGCGGTGTGGATCGCAATGACCGGCCAGATGGTGGTGCTCAACCGCAAGCTCGCGGGCCATGTCGAACACGGTCCCAAGGCCTACGACGTCGGCGGCTGGCTTGCGATCTCGCTGCCGATCCTGCTGGTCGAGAGCTTTTACCTGCTGTTGTCCTACACCGACGTGCTGGTGCTCCAGCAATTCCGCCCTTCCGACGAGGTCGGCGTCTATTTCGCCGTGGTGAAGACGCTGGCGCTGGTGTCCTTCATTCATTACGCGATGTCGGCGACGACGGCGCATCGCTTTGCCGAATACAACGCACTCGGCGACAAGACCCGCCTGTCGGCCTATGTCGCGCACGCCATCAACTGGACGTTCTGGCCCTCGCTCGCCGCGACCGCCGTGCTGCTGGCACTCGGCAAGCCGCTGCTCTGGCTGTTCGGACCGCAATTCGTGATCGGTTACGACATCATGTTCATTGCCGCGGTCGGGCTCGTGGTGCGCGCCGCGATCGGGCCGGTCGAGCGCCTCCTCAACATGCTCGGTCACCAGAAGATCTGCGCGCTCGCCTACGCGCTGGCCTTCGTGATGAACGTCATCCTGTGCATCGCCCTGGTGCCGCGCTTCGGCGGTCACGGCGCAGCCGCCGCGACCTCGATTTCACTCACCTTCGAGACCGTGCTGTTGTTCTGGATCGTGCGGCAGCGGCTCGGCCTGCACGTGCTGGCGTTCGGGCGCTAAAGCGCGATGAGACTAGGATGAATCATCATCGCGCTTAGGTTGTTGTTTGCGCATGATCTTTCCGGAAAACCGCTTCACACTTTTCCGGATCATGCTTTAGGCCGCCGATAAAATTCGCTGCCCGACCCGGAACCTTTTGGGCTCCTTTGCGTTTGAGTTGGCCCGCGGCCGCAAAATGGTCATTTCGCGGGAGGGGGACAATTGGGTAAAAATGGCTACCAATTTCCAGTCGACGCATAATTTCTTCTTATTTCCCCGCACTCCATTGCCGTCAGGAGTAGGTTTATTCTACGTCGTATTGCGTGACCAACGAGATGAACCTAGATTCCCCCGCGCATGATTGACCCGCTCTACGTTGCTTCAGGATTCGGTGTCGGCCTGCTGGTCGGGATGACCGGCGTTGGCGGCGGCTCGCTGATGACGCCGCTGCTGATCCTCTTGTTCGGCGTCCATCCCTCGACCGCGGTCGGCACCGACCTGCTCTACGCCGCCGGCACCAAGACCGGCGGCAGCGTGGTGCATGGCTGGTCGCGCAGCGTGCATTGGCCCGCGGTCCTGCGGCTGGCCTGCGGCAGCATTCCGGCGAGCGCGCTGACGCTGTTCGTGCTGTGGAAACTCGATCTCAAGAGCGATACCGAGCGCGGCCTGGTCAATCTGGTGCTGTGCTTCGCGCTGCTGCTCACCGCAACCTCCCTGATCTTCCGCAAGGCGATCATGGAGCGCTATCGCAGAACGCTCGAAGGCGTCGATGACCGCACCACGGCGATCGCGACCGTGGTCACCGGTGCCGTACTCGGCGTGCTGGTCTCGATTTCATCGGTCGGCGCCGGCGCGGTCGGCGTGACCGTGCTTCTCCTGCTCTACCCGCGCCTGCCGATGGCGACCATCGTCGGCTCCGACATCGCGCACGCCGTCCCGCTGACGCTGGTGGCGGGCACAGGGCACTGGGCGCTTGGCGACGTGGATTGGGCCCTGATGGGCGTGCTGCTCATGGGCTCGCTGCCCGGCATCGTCCTGGGCAGCTACAGTGCGACGCGCGTGCCGGAGACGGTGCTGCGCCTGACGCTTGCCAGCGTCCTCTTCGTGGTCGCCGGCAAGATCATGTTTGCGGAGTTGAACCTGTCGTCGGCGATCGTCACCGCACTGGCCTGGACGCATTGAACGCCCTCCCCGTCATCGCCCGCGAAGGCGGGCGATCCAGTACTCCGAGACGGCTGTGACTAACCGAGAAGCCGCGGCGTACTAAAGCGCGATGAGATTAGGATGAATCGTCATCGCGCTTTAGGTTGTTGTTTGCGCATGATCTTTCCGGAAAACCGCTTCACACTTTTCCGGATCATGCTTTAGATGCCCCGCCTTCGCGGGGCATGACCGAGAGTTATTAGGTCGACCCGAACTACTCCGCCGTCCAGCCGCCGTCGATCGAGAGATTGGTGCCGGTAATCTGCGCAGCGTCGTCGCTGCACAGGAACAGCGCCAGCGACGCCACCTGCTCGGAGGTCACGAACTCCTTCGTCGGCTGCGCGTCGAGCAGAACGTCGTTGATGACCTGCTCGCGCGTCAGATTGCGCGCCTTCATCGTGTCCGGGATCTGCTTCTCGACCAGCGGCGTCCAGACATAACCGGGGCTGATGCAGTTGCAGGTGATCTTGTGGGTCGCAACCTCGAGCGCTACGGTCTTGGTGAGACCGGCAATGCCGTGCTTGGCCGAGACGTAGGCCGACTTGAAGGGCGAAGCGACCAGCGAATGCGCCGAAGCCGTGTTGATGATGCGGCCCCAACTCCGCTTCTTCATGCCGGGCACGGCGGCGCGAATGGCATGGAAGGCCGAAGACAGGTTGATCGCGATGATCTGGTCCCATTTCTCGATCGGGAACTCCTCGATCGGCGAGACGAACTGGATGCCGGCATTGTTGACGAGGACGTCGACCGAGCCGAACGTCTTCTCGCCGAGCGCGATCATCTCCGCGATTTGGGTCGGCTTGGTCATATCGGCGGGCGAATAGATCGCCTTCACCTTGAAGTCGGCCTCGATCTTGGCACGCTCCTTCTCGATATCCTCGGGCGAGCCGAAGCCGTTGATGACGACGTTGGCGCCGGCGCCAGCAAAGGCACGCGCATAAGCGAGCCCGATGCCGCTGGTCGATCCGGTCACGACGGCGTTCTTGCCTGACAAGCTACCCATATCATTCGCTCCTGGTTGAGGCCGGGGGTGCGGTAACGTCCCCCGTGAGATCGTAGGTCACCATGGTCTCGCCGGACTGCGGCCGCTCGAGCCAATCCTTGTGCCGCATCGACAGATGCACGTCGCGCACGCCGGCTTCCCAATGCTCGACCATGGCGACATGCGAGAAGTCGTAATCCTTCGATGAAGATTCGTAGTTCTTGGTGCGATAGATCAGGTGCACGACGGTCACGGTGCTTTCGCGCGCCGCCTTGGCGAGGAATTCGACCGAGGGATCGTTCTTCAGGTAATCCGGCAATTTGCTGATCAGGTCGCGCACCGCCCTGCGGGCATTGTGGATCTGCTTGTTCTTATCGGTGTTCATCCGCGTGCGGCTGGAATAGCGGATGTCCTTCTCACGCTCGGCGGCGTCCAGCAGCGACGCCGGCAAATCGCCGCGCGCGCTGAACAGGTCGACCTGGAAGATCAGCATGTCTCGATCGATTTCGGCGTCGAGCACATAGTCGAGCGGCGTGTTGGAGGCGATACCGCCATCCCAATAGTGCTCGCCATCGATGATGACGGAGGGAAAACCCGGCGGCAGTGCGCCGGATGCCATGATGTGCTCCGGGCCGATCTTCTTGCCGAGCTTCTTGAACTCGTAATTGTCGAAGTAGCGGAAATTGCCGGAGGTGACGCCGACCGCGCCGACCGACAGGCGCGTCTTCAGATCGTTGATGCGATCGAAATCGACCAGCCGCTCCAGCGTCTTCTTCAGGGGCGCGGTGTCGTAATAGCTCTCCGCTTCCGGATGCCCCGGCGGCCAGAGCGGCGCGGGCGGAATGCGCGGGGTGAAGAAGCCCGGCACGCCGAAGGTCGCGATCAGCGCGGCGCTGGTGGAGTTGAACAGCTCGCGGCTGTGATCGCTCTTGCCGATCGGCTTCCACGGCACCGGCGCCGACACCATCTCCCAGAATTCCTTGAGCCGCTTGATGCGGGTCTGGCCCTCATTGCCGGCGATGATGGCGGCGTTGACCGCGCCGATCGAGATTCCCGCGACCCATTCCGGCTCGAAGCCGAAATGGCACAGCGACTGATAGGCGCCCGCCTGATAGGAACCGAGCGCACCACCGCCCTGGAGCACCAGGACGCGCTGCGCATTGGCGGGGATTCTGTTCGATGCCGGGCCTTGATGATCGGTCATGACGGGATCAATTGGACTGAGGGCCGCCCACCGTGACCCCAGTTCACGGCGGCGTCAATGTTTTGGGGATCAAGACTGGCTTATCGGGGCTCGGTAGATGCCAAAATCATCGTCCAGAACACCTTGTATTTGGTGTTCGGAGCATAGCTCGCCGCTATGCCCAATTTTGTGACACCGCTCTTGAGCATGTTCGCCCGGTGCGGGGGCGAGTCGCGCCAGCCGGAAAATGCTTCCGCCAGGGTATGATAGCCGGCCGAGATGTTCTCAACCGCGACGGTTGCCGGATAGCCGCCGGCGGCGAGCCGCCTGGCGAGCGGCGCGCGGACGTCGTGGTCCATCTTGTTGGCGGCCGCCATTGCCTGTGACTGGGATTCCGCCAGTCTCATCAGGTCGGGATCGATGATGACGGTGCCGAGGCTGTTGTTCTGGCGGTACTGCGAGATCATCACGGCCGCAGCCTGCGCATCGAGCCGCGCGCCTGATACGGCCATGTCGGCATACATCGACGGCTGTTCGACCGGCGCTTCGTTGCCCGCGCAGCCGGCGAGAAGCAAAGCGATGACAATTGCGGCCGCAGCGCGCATGAATCAGGGCCCCCAAAAAAGACGGGCCGTTGTTGCATACCAACCGTGGCTGAAAGGTGAATTTTGCGGAATTATGCCGATGTTCATTCCGGGGCGCGCGCGAGCGCGAACCCGGAATCTCGTGCCACAACATCCAGATTCCGGGTTCGATGCTGCGCATCGCCCCGGAATGACAAGTTAGGCTGTAAATATCCGATAGCGGCGCGGATCCAGGCCGACCCTTTCGCCGACGCTCAGCTCCTTGTCGCGAGGAGCGTCGATCTCGATGGTTTCACCGTCGAACAGCGCGACCTCCGCCCGCTGGACGGGTCCGAAGTTCCGGACATGCCGCACGGCGCCCTCGAAGGCGCCGCTGCCGGGCGCCCCGACCAACATGTCATGTCGTCGCACGAACAGTTTTGACGCGCCAGACGCTACGCCCTCGGCGGCGAGCCTGAGCGGCCGGTCGCCGAGCCGAACCACACCGTCGGCGACCTGAACAGGCAGCTCGATGGATTCGCCGATGAAGCCGTGAACGAAGGCGGTCGCCGGTCTCTCATAGACATCATTGGGAGAGCCGATCTGCTCGATTTTGCCCTTGTCCATCACCACGACGCGGTTGGCGACCTCGAGCGCCTCCTCCTGGTCGTGCGTGACGAAGATCGAGGTGACGTTGATCTCGTGATGCAGCGAGCGCAGCCATTTGCGCAGCTCCTTGCGCACCTTCGCATCCAGCGCGCCGAAGGGCTCGTCGAGCAGCAGAATCCGCGGCTCGATCGCGAGTGCGCGCGCCAGCGCGATACGCTGGCGCTGGCCGCCGGAGAGCTGGCTCGGATAGCGGTCGGCGAGCCAGTCGAGCTGCACGAGATCGAGCAGCTCCTTGACACGCGCGCGGATAGAGGACTCGTCCTTCCGAACTGCACGCGGCTGAACACGCAGGCCGAAGGCCACGTTCTCGAACACCGTCATGTGGCGGAACAGCGCATAGTGCTGGAACACGAAGCCGACATTACGCTCACGCGCGCCCTGCGCGAGTGCGTCCTCGCCGTTGAAGGAGACTTCACCGGAATCCGGCCAGTCCAGGCCGGCGATGATCCGCAGCAGCGTCGTCTTGCCGGAGCCCGACGGTCCGAGCAGCGCCACGAGCTCGCCATTGTCGACCTTGAGGTCGACGCCGTCGAGCGCGGCAAAGGTCCCGAATTTCTTGACGAGATTCTTGACTTCAATGGTCACGGGAGTCGTGTCCTTCGTCCAGATGACGTTCGAGAATGGTTTTGGCGATCAGCGTGATCAGCGCCAGCATCGCGAGCAGCGAGGCGATCGCAAACGCAGCGACGAACTGGTATTCGTTGTAGAGGATCTCGACCAGCAGCGGCATGGTGTTGGTTTCGCCGCGGATATGGCCGGAGACGACGGAGACCGCGCCGAACTCGCCCATCGCGCGCGCATTGCAGAGCAGGACGCCGTAGAGCACGCCCCATTTGATATTGGGCAAGGTCACACGGAAGAACGTTTGCAGGCCCGAGGCGCCGAGCGAGATCGCGGCCTCTTCCTCCTGCGTGCCCTGCTCCTGCATCAGCGGGATCAATGCGCGCGCCACGAAGGGGAAGGTCACGAACGTGGTCGCAAGCGCGATGCCAGGCACAGCGAACAGGATCTGGATGTCGTGGTCCCGCAGCCATCCGCCGAAATAGCCCTGCGCGCCGAACAGCAGCACGAAGACGAGGCCCGAGATCACCGGGCTCACCGAGAACGGCAGGTCGATCAGCGAGATCAGGAAGGTCTTGCCCTTGAACTCGAATTTGGCGATCGCCCAGGCCGCGACCAGACCGAACACGAGATTGAGGCCAACCGAGATCGCCGCCACCAGCAGCGTCAGCCGGATCGCGGCCAGCGCCTCGGGCTCCGACAGCGCCGCGACATAGGCCATGATGCCCCTGGAGAAGGCCTGCGCGAACACGACGACCAGCGGCAGCACGACGAAAACCGTGAGGAAGAGGACCGCGACGGAGATGATCGCGATGCGCACCGCCCTCGGCTCGGTGCGAAGGTTTTCGCCGGCGGCGACCGCATGGCGGCGCGCCTTCGCGTCGGGCGTCGAGAGCGAAACTGAATCGGCGATCTGCATCGTCATCGTTTGGGCCTCAATGCACCGGGATCCGGTTCTGCGCCCAGCGCTGCAACCGGTTGACGGCGAAGATGATGACGAAGGACACGACGAGCATGATGACCGCGATCGCGGTCGCATCGGCGTAGCGGAACTCGGAGAGCCGGATCACGATGAGGAGCGGTGCGATCTCCGAGACATTGGGCAGGTTGCCGGCGATGAAGATCACCGAGCCGTATTCGCCGACCGCGCGCGCGAAGGCAAGCGCCAAGCCCGTCAGCAGCGCCGGCCCAAGAGAGGGCAGGATCACGCGGATGATGGTCTGCCAGCGGCTGGCCCCTAAACTGCCCGCGGCCTCCTCGATCTCGGGATCGAGGTCTTGCAGCACCGGCTGCACGGTGCGCACCACGAAGGGGATACCGATGAAGATCATGGCGATGAAGATGCCGAGCGGCGTGAAAGCCACCTTGATGCCGAGTGCAGCAAGCGGCGCACCCAGCCAGCCCTTCTCGGCAAACAGCGAGGTCAGCGCAACGCCGGCGACCGCAGTCGGCAGCGCAAAGGGCACGTCGACGATGGCGTCGAACAGCCGCCGACCGGGGAAACGGTAGCGCACCAGCGCCCAGACAATGATGCTGCCCATCACAAGATTGACGCAGGCCGCTGCGAAGGCGAGCCCGAAGGACACGCGCAACGCGTTCAGCGTCCGGCGGCTGGAGAGGATCGCCCAGAACTGCTCGGGGCTGAGCTCGAGCGTGCGCAGGAAGAGGCCTGCCAGCGGAATCAGGATGATGATCGACAGCCAGGACAGCGTCAGTCCCATCGTGAGACCGAAGCCCGGCAATGTTCGTCGTCGTGCTGCGATTGCGCTCACGAGGTCCCCTGCTTAAAGCCTCCTGCGACAGCGCTCGATCAGTTCTTGTAGATCTGATCGAAGACGCCACCGTCGGCAAAATGTTCCTTCTGTGCCTTGGTCCACCCGCCGAAAACGTCGTCGATCGTGAACAGCTCGACCTTCGCGAAGGCATTCTCGTATTTCTTCGCGACGTCCGGATCGCGCGGACGATAGAAATTGCGCGCAGCGATTTCCTGACCTTCCTTGGTATACCAATATTGCAGGTAGGCATCGGCCACGCTGCGCGTACCCTTCTTGTCGGCAACCTTGTCGACGATCGTGACCGGCGGCTCTGCGAGGATCGAGAGCGGCGGCGCCACGATCTCGAACTTGTCGGCGCCGAACTCCTTCTGCGCCAGAAACGCCTCGTTCTCCCAGGCGAGCAGCACGTCGCCGACGCCGCGCTCGACGAAGGTCACGGTCGAGCCGCGGGCGCCGGTGTCGAGCACAGGCACGTTTTGATAGAGATTTGCGATGAATTGCTTGGTCTTGTCGACGGAGCCGAACTTCTTCTGCGCATAGCCCCAGGCTGCCAGATAGTTCCAGCGCGCGCCGCCCGAGGTCTTCGGGTTCGGCGTGATGACGGCGACGCCCGGCTTGACCAGATCGTCCCAGTCCTTGATGCCCTTGGGATTGCCCTTGCGCACCAGGAACACGATGGTCGAGGTGTAGGGCGAGGAGTTCTGCGGCAAGCGCGTCTGCCAATCGGCGGCAGCGAGCCCCTTGGCCGCGATCGCATCGATGTCATAGGCGAGCGCGAGTGTCACCACGTCGGCCTGCAATCCGTCGATCACCGCGCGGGCCTGCGATCCGCTGCCGCCATGCGACTGCTTGATCTCGACGCTCTTGCCGGTTTCCTTCTGATAGGCGTTCGCAAACGCCTTGTTGAATTCGACATAGAGCTCACGCGTCGGATCGTACGACACGTTCAAGAGGTTGATGTCAGCGGCGAGAGCCGAGCTTGCCCAGAGGAGGCCTGCCGCGAGCGGAACGATACGGCGGATCATGTCCATCTCCAATTACCTCGACGACATCGGCGTCATCGATGGCATGCGGGCATAACTCGGGTCGAAATCGCCTTAAGTCAACGGAACCGGATTTTCTTGTTTGCGGCGACGTAGCGCGGCTGTGCTACGAAATCTTCATCGTGTGGATGCCGCATTCTGTCTTGGCACGACCGCGCCACCGGCCGGCCCGCTCGTCCTCGCCCTCGGCAGCACGACTGGTGCAAGGCATACACCCAACCGACAGGAAACCTGAGGCCTGAAGCGGATGCTGCGGCAATTTGGCACGCGCGAAGATCGCCTTGATGTCGTCGCGCGAGACATTGGCGAACGGATTGAACTTCAACCGCGCGCCGTCATCCTCGACGACCGGAATCTCGGCGCGCACGCCGCCTTGAAAACGTTTGCGGCCGTTGATCCATGCGGCGAACGGTTTCAGCGCCCGCGCCAGGGGCTCGACCTTGCGGATACGACAGCAGGCGTCGGGATTGGAGAACCAGAGATCACGGTCGGGATCCTCGCGCGTCAACGTTTCTTCCAGTGGCGTGATCGAGCGCACATCCGTCAGGCCGAGCGTTGCGATCAGCGTGTCACGATAGGCGAGCGTCTCCTCGAACAGCCAGCCGGTATCGAGGAACACCACCGGAATGGCCGGATCGACGTCGGCCACCACCTTGAGCAGCGCGGCCGACTCCGTGCCGAACGACGACACGACCGCCAATTGTTCGCGCCCCACGACCTTCAACGCCGCAGCAACGACCTCCCCGGGCGAAGCATCGCGCAACGCGCGATCGAGCTCGCCGACGGACGGCAGCACGGGCGCGGGTGACAATGAACCGCCGGGCGCAATCGCGCTCATGTGCCGACACCTTCCGAATGGCGCAGTTGCATGCGCCGATGCAGCGCCGTGATGCGGCCGTCGCCGGTCGGCTGGTAGAACACCGAATAGCGCTTCACGGTCTGCGTAAAAGCCTCCGCATCGGCCTGCTTCTTGACCTCGAAGCTGTCGAAGCCGGCGCGCAGCATGAACACGAACTGGTCGCGCAGCACTTGGCCCGTGGCGCGCAGTTCGCCACGATAGTCGTGGCGTTCGCGCAGCAGCCGCGACTGGCTGTAGGCGCGGCCGTCACGGAACGTCGGGAACACCAGCGCGACCGCGGCAAGCTTGCCGAGATACGGCACCAGCGCGTCGATGTCGCGATTGTTGGGCCAGATCACGCCGACCTTGCCGGGACGCGCGAGCAAGGCGTCCGCATCCTTCAGGAAGCGATCGCCAGGCACCAGGATATCGCCGGCGGCGGGCAGCGGCGCATCGACATCGAGCTTGACGAAACTATCCTCGACGATCTTTCCGCCCTTAACGAGTGGCATAAACCCGCTCCTTGAATGGTTCGACGCCGAGGCGCTTCACCGTATCGATAAAGAGTTCTTCCGGCCGCTCGCGCAGCGCCAGATAAGCCTCGACGACATCCTCGATCACGTCGGCGACCTCGTCGAACTTCACGCCGGGCCCGATCAGGGACCCAAGCGCCGCGTTCTCGTCGGCGCGGCCGCCGATGGTGATCTGGTAGACCTCCTCGCCGTTCTTCTCGACGCCGAGAATGCCGATATGGCCGACATGGTGGTGACCGCAGGCATTGATGCAGCCGGAGATGTTGATGTGCAGCCGGCCGATCAGGTTGGCGAGCTCGTGATTGGCAAAGCGCCGCGTCAACTCCTGCGCGATCGGGATCGAGCGCGCATTCGCCAGCGAGCAATAATCGAGACCCGGACAGGCGATGATGTCGGTGATCAGGTTGACGTTCGGCGTGGCGAGCCCGAGCTTGTCGAGCGCCTTCCACAGGGCCGGCAGGTCGCGCTTGGCGACATGCGGCAGCGCCAGGTTCTGCTCATGGCCGACGCGGATCTCGCCGAAGGAGTATTTCTCGGCAAGGTCGGCGAGCGCGTCCATCTGCTCGGCCGTGGCATCGCCCGGAGGGCCGCCGGTCGGTTTCAGCGAGATCGTGACGATCGAGTAGCCCTGGACCTTGTGCGGGAACACCGAGTTCTTCCGCCACGCCTCGAAGTCGGAATCGGCCGCGGCCTGACGAAGCTCGTCGGGCATATGCGGCAGCTTCTCGTAAGCCGGATAGCTAAAGCGCGAGCGGATGTCCTCGATCACACCGTCGTCGATCTGGAGCGAGGAGTTGCGGATGTGCTGCCACTCCTCCTCGACCTCGCGCGAAAATTTTTCGATGCCGAGCTCGTGCACCAAAATCTTGATGCGGGCCTTGTAGATGTTGTCGCGCCGGCCGTACTGGTTGTAGACGCGCAGGATCGCCTCGACATAGCTCAGGATGTCGCGGCCATGCACGAAGTGCTTGATGGTCTTGGCGATGAACGGCGTGCGGCCGAGCCCTCCGCCGACCAGCACCTCGAATCCGGTCTCGCCCTTCTCGTTCTTGACGAGGCGCAGGCCGATGTCGTGGATCTTGATCGCGGCGCGGTCATGATCGGACGCGGTGATCGCGATCTTGAATTTGCGCGGCAGGAACGAGAACTCCGGATGCAGCGTGGTGTGCTGGCGGAGCAACTCCGACCAGATGCGGGGATCCTCGATCTCGCCCGGCGCGACGCCGGCCCACTGGTCCGAGGTGACGTTGCGCATGTTGTTGCCGGAGGTCTGCATCGCATGGATGCCGACCTCGGCGAGATCGGCGAGCGCATCCGGCAACTCGGCGAGCTTGATCCAATTGAACTGAATGTTCTGCCGCGTGGTGAAGTGCCCATAGCCGCGGTCATAACGGCGCGCGATATGCGCGAGCCGGCGCAACTGTTCCGAGGACAGCGTCCCGTAGGGGATCGCCACGCGGAACATGTATGCGTGGAGCTGAAGATAGACGCCGTTCTGCAGGCGCAGGATCTTGAACTCGTCCTCAGTGAGCTCGCCCGAGAGGCGGCGCTTCACCTGGTCGCGAAATTCCGAGACCCGCTCGTTGACCAGCGTGCGGTCGATTTCGTCGTAAGCGTACATCGAGAGTGCCTTAAACCTGGGCCTGCGATCCGATGGTCACACCGGTGCGGCGGATCTGCTCGCGCAGGTTTCCGGGGAGGATCTTGCCGTCCTCTCCGACCTGCACGGGTGCGATATAGGCGCCGACTGCGCCGACGTCATCTGCCGTCGACTCTGCAAGCAACGCCTTGGCCTCATCCGAGTTGCGCACGATCGCGGCCTCCGACAGGTCCGCGGACCAGCCCTTGGCGGCGGTGCGGTAGACCACGATGCCATCCCAGGTGCGGTTGGCGGTCACGATCGAGGGGCCGGCGATCTTGATTTTCTTTTGTTCAAGCGGAGAGGTCATTGGGCAGCTTCCAATAGCTCAGAGATGATTTGCCTGGGGGATTGATGGCGAAAGGCGCCGGCATGCCGGACCACATCGCCGATGATGAGAATGGCGGGACCGCCGTCGAGGCGTTTGACGAGCTCGGGCAGATCGGCAAGCGGGCCGATCGCGCCTTGCGCATCGGGGCGCGTGACACGGGCGAACACGCCGACCGGCGTTTCCGGCGAGCGGCCGGCGGCGAGAAGGCCCTCGCGCACCGCGGGCGCTGCGGTCATGCCCATATAAACGACGACAGTCATCCTGGTGTCGGTCAGCGTCGACCAGTCGACGGTTTCGGCATCGCGCGCCTTGTGCGCGGTGAGGAAGGTGATGCGCAGCGCCTCGTGACGATAGGTGAGCGGCACCTCGAAATCCGCGGCGGCACCGAGGCCGGCGGTGATGCCGGGCACGATCGAATAGGCGACACCGGCCGCGCGCAACGCTTCGACTTCCTCGCCACCGCGGCCGAACACGAAGGGATCGCCGCCCTTCAGACGCACCACACGCTGGCCGGACTGCGCGGCTTCGATCATCAGCTTGTTTATGGCGTCCTGGCCAATGCCCGACTTGCCGACACGGCGGCCGACCGGAATGCGCGCCGTGTCGCGGCGGATACGGTCGAGAATTTCAGTTGACACCAGCTCGTCATAGAAGACGACGTCGGCATCCTGGAGCGCGCGCAGCGCCTTGATGGTGAGGAGATCGGGATCGCCGGGGCCGGCGCCGACCAGCGCGACCTGGCCTGCCGGCTTGTCGGCCAGCGCGAATGCGGTGGGATCAGCGACGGCCTTGAGCGCGGCTTCCGCTTCGGCCTTTCGGCCCGCGAGCACCAGCGCGCCGATCGGACCGTCGATCACGCGCTCCCAGAAGCGGCGGCGCAGCGGAAACTCGGCAATCGCGGCGTGAATGGATTTGCGGAAGCCGCCAATGAATTCGGCGAGATCGCCGATTCGAGCGGGCAGCAGCGCCTCGATCTTCTCGCGCACGCGCCGCGCCACGACCGGCGAGGCGCCGCCCGTGCCGACGGCGACCACGACATCGCCGCGGTCGACAATAGCGGGGAAGATGAAGCTCGAATGATCGAGATCGTCCATGACGTTGACAGGCAGCCCGAGCGACCGCGCGCGTGCCGACATCGCCACACCAATGTCACCTGCGCCTGCACATACTATCGCGATGACGCCGGTCAGATCCGCGGTCAGCGGATCGCCGTTGACGAAAGTGATGCGCCCCGCATCGTCAGCACCGACGCCGCTGAGGTCATGATTGTTATCCGTCGCATGCACGCGGATGCGCGCGCCGGCAGCCGCGAGCACGCGCAATTTAGCGCGCAGCAGCTCGCCTGCGCCGATGAGGACCACCGGACCGGTCTTGATGTCGAGAAACACCGGCAAGAAGCGCATACGGTACTCGCTTCCCCAATTACGGGGTTGACTGGAATTATTTTCTATATATGTCTCGTTTCGAGCGCGCAAAGAGAAAATTTTTTCTTCTCTTTCGCGCTGCAACTATAGAATTTTCAGCTCCAAACGCAAAGTGGCAGAGATGCATCTTCTCAAGGACGATTCCGCAGCTGTCGGAGTGAGCCGACCGGCCCTCATCGGGCGCGTGGGCGCGCAAGAATTTTCTGCTGATCTCGCCCCCGGCATGGATCATCTCGACCAGTTGGAAGCGCAGAGCATCTACATCTTCCGCGAGGCCTTCGCCCGGTTGAAGAAGATCGCCCTGCTATGGTCGCTCGGCAAAGACTCCAATGTCATGATCTGGCTGGCGCGGAAGGCCTTCTTCGGCCGCATGCCCTTCCCGGCCCTCCACGTCGATACCGGCAAGAAGTTTCCGGAGATGTATCGCTTCCGCGATCATTACGGAAAGGAGTGGGACCTCGACTTGCGCGTCGAGCCCTGCCCGCCCATCGATGCCGTCGATCCAACGCTGCCGCCGGCCGCACGCTCCGCCGCACGCAAGACCGAGGGCCTGAAGATGGCGCTCGCCAAATACGGCTTCGACGGCCTGATCGCCGGCATCCGCCGCGACGAAGAGGCGACACGCGCCAAGGAGCGCGTGTTCTCGCCGCGCGGCCTAGAGGGCAATTGGGACGTGCGCGACCAGCCGCCGGAGTTCTGGGACCACTTCAATGCCTCGCCGCCGCAAGGCGCACATTTGCGCATCCATCCGATCCTGCATTGGACCGAGGCCGACATCTGGGCCTACACCAAGCGCGAGAACATCCCGATCATCCCGCTCTATCTGTCGCAGAACGGCAAGCGCTACCGCTCGCTGGGCGATCAGGACATCACTAACCCCGTGAATTCGACTGCGTCGACCATCGACGAGATCCTGATCGAGCTCGAGCAGACCAAGGTGCCGGAGCGTGCAGGCCGCGCACTTGACCACGAGACCGAGGACGCCTTCGAGCGTCTGCGGGTCGCCGGCTATCTCTGATTCCTGAGGACGCAACGCGGCAATGAACATGATCGTCACCTCTGCTACGCCGGCAACTCCGAACGGCACCACGCGTCCGCAGGTCCGCATCGTCATCGTCGGCCATGTCGACCACGGCAAGTCGACGCTGGTCGGCCGCCTGCTGCATGAGACCGGCAGCCTGCCCGAGGGCAAGCTCGAGATGCTCAAGGCCGTCAGCGCGCGGCGCGGCATGCCCTTCGAATGGTCGTTCCTGCTCGACGCGCTCCAGACCGAGCGCGACCAGGGCATCACCATCGACACCACGCAGATCCGCTTCCGCACCAATTCGCGCGACATCGTTTTGATCGACGCGCCCGGCCACGCGGAATTCTTGCGCAACATGATCACCGGCGCCTCGCAGGCCGACGGCGCGGTGCTGATCATCGACGCCCTGGAAGGCGTGCGCGACCAGACCCGCCGGCACGGCTATCTCCTCCATCTGCTCGGCGTGAAGCAGGTCGCGATCGTCGTCAACAAGATGGACCGCGTCGATTTCAGCGCCGGTCGCTTCAAGGAGATCAGCGACGAGATTTCGGCGCATCTGAAGGGCCTTGGCGTCACGCCGACGGCGGTGATCCCGATTTCGGCGCGCGACGGCGACGGTGTCGCCGAGCGAACCAACCGCATCGGCTGGTACAAGGGCCCAACCGTCGTCGAGGCGCTCGACCGGCTCGAGCCGGCGCGGCCGCTGGAGGCCCTCGCGCTGCGTCTGCCCGTGCAGGCGATCTACAAGTTCGACGATCGCCGCATCGTCGCCGGCCGCATCGAGTCCGGCAGCCTGGTTGCCGGCGACGAGATCGTGATCATGCCCGCCGGCAAGATCGCCAAGATCAAGACGGTCGAAAGCTGGCCGGTGACGCCCGTCGCCGCTCGGCAGGGCGCCGGCCGCTCGGTCGGCATTACGCTCGACCGCGAGCTGTTCATCGAGCGCGGTGACATCATCGCACATGCGGGCGCAGCGCCGCGCGAGACGCGCCGCCTGCGCGCGCGCATCTTCTGGCTGCACGACAAGCCGCTTGCCAAGGGCGATCAGCTCCTGGTGCGCTGCGGGCCGAAGGAAAGCCGCGCTACGGTCGTTGCCATCGAGAAGGCGGTCGATCCCGGCGAGCTCGAAAGCAGCGAGAACAAGGCGATCGGCCGCAACCATGTCGGCGAGATCGACATTTCTCTTTCGAATCCGATTGCCACCGATCCCTATACCGAGAACCCGCGCACCGGCCGCCTCGTCATCGAGGTGTCCGGCCGCATCGCCGGCGGCGGCCTCGTGCTGTCGGTGGATGCCGGCCAGCGCGCCGTACCCGTCGACATCGTGCCGGTGGAGTCCGCACTCCGCCCCGACGAGCGCTCCGCGCGTTATCAGCACAACGGCGCCGTGGTCTGGCTCACCGGCCTTCCCGCCTCAGGCAAGTCGACGCTGGCCAAAGCGCTCGAGCGCCGTCTATTCACCAATGGCGGCTCGCCGATCCTGCTCGACGGCGACACGCTGCGCGCTGGCCTGAACAGCGATCTCGGCTTCTCCTCCGCCGATCGTAGCGAGAACATCCGCCGCCTCGCCGAGGTCGCGACGCACCTGGCGCGCAACGGTCACATCGCGATCGTCGCCGCCGTCTCGCCCGCCCGCGAGGACCGCGCCACGGCACGCCGCATCGCCGACACGACGTTCCGCGAGATCTACGTCGCGACGCCTGCGGAAGTCTGCGAGAGCCGCGATCCCAAGGGGCACTACGCCAAGGCCCGCTCTGGCGCACTTCAGTCGTTCACCGGCATCGGCAACGACTACCAGCCGCCGCAAGGCGCCGAGCTGACGATCGACACCTCGACGCACTCGGTCTCGGATGCGACGGACGCGATCGAACAGATGCTGAAGACAAGCGGCGTGCTGTTCGACGAAGTCGTGGATCTCGCCGCGAATATTTGAGCAGCTGCTTTCGCTGGCTCGCTCGCTGCATCCTCGCAGGGCAGTGCGTTCCCTCCCCCCTGGCGGGGGAGGGTTAGGGAGAGGGGTCCACACGAGGACTCTCTCGATCAGCACGAACTGATTTCGTCGTCGACTACGGGCACACCTTTTCCTGGGCTACCCCTCTCCCCCGCCCTCCCCCGCAAGGGGGGAGGGAGCGCTGCTGTGCGCGTGGCGCGGAGCCGGGCTCGATCGTGTAAAACGAGCTGCGTCCCACACCTCGCCTTGACATTTTGACAGACCTTTAGGGGCCTTCTCACGGCCCCGGTTTTGAGGCTAATAGGGGCCCGAAACCCGCCGGCGGCGGATGCATTTTGCTGCTTTCGGACCCGAAACCAGCCAAAAAACGCCATTTCCAACAAGAAAGCCCCTCATGAAACGCCACGACGCCCATGGTTTGAAGATCGCCCCTGTTCTCTTCGACTTCATCGCGAAGGAAGCGGCCCCGAAGACGGGGATCGCGCCTGATACGTTCTGGGCCGGGCTTGCCGCGATCGTGAAGGATCTGGGTCCCAAGAACCGCGCACTGCTCGCGGTTCGCGACAGCTTGCAGGCCAAGATCGACGATTGGCATCGCACGAACAAAGGCAAGCCGTTCGACATCAATGCCTATACCGCCTTCCTGAAGGAGATCGGCTATCTGTTGCCCGAGCCTTCAACGCAGAAGGTCGAGACCGCTGATGTCGACGAGGAGATCGGCAAGATCTGCGGGCCGCAGCTCGTCGTGCCGCTCACCAATGCGCGCTACGCGCTGAACGCTGCGAATGCGCGCTGGGGCTCGCTCTATGACGCTTTCTATGGCACCGACGCGATCCCGCATGACGCGGCCGACACCGCCAAGGGCTACAGCAAGGCGCGCGGCGACAAGGTCATTGCAAAAGCGAAAGCCTTCCTCGATGCCGCCGTGCCGCTCGCGACCGGCAGCCACACCGACGTCACCGCCTATAGCGTGGTCGCCGGCCAGCTCGCGGTGAAGCTGAAGAGCGGCAACGCCACCGCGCTGAAGAACGCCGCGCAGTTCGCGGGCTTCCAGGGC
The DNA here is from genome assembly GCF_030160715.1 of Bradyrhizobium iriomotense. GTDB lineage: Bacteria > Pseudomonadota > Alphaproteobacteria > Rhizobiales > Xanthobacteraceae > Bradyrhizobium > Bradyrhizobium iriomotense. The sequence goes on along the minus strand of NZ_BSOW01000014.1, from coordinate 114,924 downwards.
GACGCGGCGGCGCCGTCCGCGGTGCTGCTCGTGAACAACGGCCTGCATGTCGAGGTGAAGGTCGATCGCAGCAACACGATCGGCAAGGACGATCCGGCCGGCGTCGCCGACATGATCATGGAGGCTGCCGTCTCCACCATCCTCGACATGGAAGACTCCGTCGCAGCCGTCGATGCCGAGGACAAGGTGCTTGTCTACCGCAACACGCTCGGGCTGATGAACGGCACGCTGTCGGCGGATTTCGAGAAGGGCGGCAAGACGCTGACGCGCGCGCTCAACACCGACCGCAGCTACAAGACGCCGGACGGCAAGGGCGACGTGAAGCTGCATGGCCGCAGCCTGCTCTTGATCCGCAATTGCGGTCACCACATGTTCACCGACGCGGTGCTCGACGAGTCGGGCGAGGAGATTCCGGAGGGCCTGCTCGATGCCGCCGTCACTGGCCTGCTTGCGATCCACGACCTCAAGGGTCTCTCCAAGAGCAAGAACAGCCGCACCGGCTCGGTCTACATCGTCAAGCCGAAGATGCACGGCCCGGACGAGGTCGCGCTGACCTGCGAAATCTTCGGCCGCGTCGAGAAGATGCTGGCGTTGCCGGAGAACACGCTCAAGGTCGGCATCATGGACGAGGAGCGACGCACCACCGTCAACCTCAAGGCCTGCATTCAGCAGGCGTCCAAGCGCATCGTCTTCATCAACACCGGCTTCCTCGACCGCACCGGCGACGAGATCCACACCTCGATGGAAGCGGGTCCGATGATCCGCAAGAACGAGATGAAGGCACAGGCTTGGATCAAGGCCTATGAGGACTGGAACGTCGACATGGGCCTGATCGACGGCCTGCCCGGCCACGCCCAGATCGGCAAGGGCATGTGGGCGGCGCCCGACAAGATGGCGGACATGCTGCAACAGAAGCTCGCGCATCCACAGGCCGGCGCCACCACCGCCTGGGTGCCCTCGCCGACCGCAGCGACCCTGCACGCGCTGCACTACCACCAGGTCAACGTCATCGCGCGCCAGCAGGAGCTCACCAAGGGTGGCCCCCGCGCAAAGCTCTCCGACATTCTCACCATTCCGGTGTCGAAGTCGAACTGGGCGCCCGATGACGTCAAGCAGGAGATCGACAACAACTGCCAGGGCATTCTGGGTTACGTCGTGCGCTGGATCGACCAGGGCGTCGGCTGCTCCAAGGTCCCTGACATTCACGACGTCGGCCTGATGGAAGACCGCGCCACCTTGCGCATCTCCAGCCAGCATCTCGCCAACTGGCTGCATCAGGGCGTCATCACCGAAGGGCAGGTGATGGAGTCGCTCAAGCGCATGGCCGTCGTCGTCGACAAGCAGAATGCCGGCGATGCACTCTACAAGCCGATGGCACCGTCATTCGACGGCGTCGCCTTCAAGGCCGCTTGCGACCTCGTTTTCAAGGGCCGCACGCAGCCGAACGGCTACACCGAGTACATCCTCACCGCACGTCGCCGCGAGGCCAAGGCTGCGGGCTGATAGCCGCACCAGTCGAAACACCGAAAGCCCCGGCCGAGCGCCGGGGCTTTCTCGTTGCAAAGTCCGGTAGCCTGTAGCCCGGATGAGCGAAGCGAGATCCGGGACTGTCATTGAGGCATCCCGGATATCGCTGCGTTCATCCGGGCTACGCTTCCCGCCTAGAACACCGCGAGATATTTCAGCAGCGAGACGATGCCGATGATGATGACGATGACGCGTGCGATCTGCTTCGCGCGGCCGTCCATCGGCAGCATGTTGATGAGATAAAGAACGAGGATGATGACGAGAAAAGTAACGAGTACGCCGACGAGCATCGGAGGCCCCCTTCAGGCAAATTGCTAACGAATTCCTAACGCCGTGCCCGCCGCTTCGGTTCCATTCAAGCAACCCATTACAACTTCTAGTAAATACGTATTTCTACCAACAGAGCCACTGGTTAAAACTTTACCCTTTTGCTTCCAAATGCCGAAACGTTTGCGCCGCACCGCAGGCGGCATTGCTGATTTGAGGACCGCCGCTCCCTGTCTCCATTGTCGGGGCGCTGCTTCCCGAACTTTGAAATGGGAATTGGGGGACTTCGATGCTCAACCGTCTGACCGTATCCGCGCTGCTCAAGGCGGTGATCGCGAGCACGTCGGTCTGCGTGGTGATTGCCCTGTCGCTCACCGCCCTCGAGTCCTGGGACCGCCTCAAGACCGCCAACCGCATCTCGCAAATCGCCGACGCTTCGGCCGATCTCTTCAAGGCGATGCACAATCTGCGCACCGACCGCTCGACCACCAATCGCCTCTTGGGCGCGACCGAGCCGATGGACGGCGAGATCGAGAAATATCTGCGCTCGCTGCGCGAGACCGAGATGCCGGCGATGGCGCGCGCGCTCGACCTGCTGCCGACCATGGAGTTCGCGCAATCGGCCACGCTGGTGCCGGAGCTGGCGCGGCTGTTCAACCTGCTCGGCGAGGAGCAGAAGCAGTTCTGGGACGAGGTGGCCAAGCCGAAGGAACAACGCCGCGCGGGCCTTGCCAAGGAATATATGGAAACGACGGGCAGCCTGCTGGAGACGCTGGACAAGCTATCGAACGTCCTGGCCGCAACCGTCAATCACCAGGACGCGATGATCGACCAGTTGCTGTCGATCAAGCAAAACGCCTGGCTGCTGCGCAACACCGCGGGTGAGGCGTCGCTGATCATCTCGACCGGGCTCAACGCCGGTCGCATCACGCCAGACGTCCGCCTCGCCTATACCCAATATGTCGGCGGCACGACCGCGATGTGGAAGGCACTGGAATTGTCGGCGTCGGGCATGCAACTGCCGCCGGCCCTGTCCTCGGCCTTGACTGCAGTCAAGGCCGCCTATTTCGATCCGCAATATCTGGCCCTTCGCGATCGCCTCGCCAATATGCTCGCCAATGGCGAGAAGGCTGAAATGACGGCGAACCAGTGGACACCGGTGACGGTGGGGCGCCTCGCCAGCGCCGTTGCCGTGGCCGAAACCGCACTCGACGCGGCCAAGAGCCATACGCTGGACCAGCGCGCCGCAGCCCAACATGCGCTCATCATGCAGCTCTCACTTCTGGTGCTCGCGATCGGCCTTGCCGTCGGCGCGATCATGGTGGTGACCCGCCGCGTCATCACCCCGCTGCATGCGATCCGCGACGCCATGCTGAAGGTCGCCGGCGGCGATCTCTCGGTCGACTCTGGCTATCTCGACCGCCAGGACGAGATCGGCGCGCTGGCCGGCGCTCTGGAGACATTCAAGCGGCAGGCCAATGACAAGCTGACGATCGAGGCGCAGGAGCGCGAGCGCAATACAGGCGCCGCGACACGTCAGCGCGCGATCGAAACCTATGTCGGCGAGTTCGAGGGCGTCATCCGCAGGACACTTGGCGAGCTGGGTGAGGCCTCCGGAGAAATGCGCAAGACGTCGGGCGATCTCTCCGCGGTCTCGCGCCAGACCAACGACCGCGTCCAGGTCGCCGGCAAGGCCTCCAACGACGCCTCGATGAGCGTCGACAGCGTGGCCGCTGCTGCCGAAGAGCTCAGTGCCTCGATCAACGACATCAGCCAGCAGGCGGCGCACGCCGCGGGCATCGCCAGCCGCGCGGTCGGTCAGGCGCGGGAGACCGACGGCACCGTGCAGGGCCTGGCGAAATCGGCGGGACGCATCGGCGAGGTGGTCGGCCTGATCAACACCATTGCCGCGCAGACGAACCTGCTCGCCCTCAACGCCACGATCGAAGCTGCGCGGGCCGGCGAAGCCGGCCGCGGCTTCGCCGTGGTTGCCTCCGAAGTGAAGTCACTGGCGAGCCAGACCGCGAAAGCGACGGACGAAATCTCCGAGCAGATCTCCGACATCCAGAAGGTCGCCGGCGATGCCATCAACGCGATCCAGGCGATCGGCGGCATCATCGGCGAGGTCAACGAGGTCGCCACCGCGATTGCCGCCGCCGTCCAGCAGCAGGGCGCGGCGACGCAGGAGATCACCCGCAGCACGCAATTTGCCGCGCAGGGCACCAGGAACGTCTCGGACAACATCACCGGCGTCAAAGCCGATGCAGATGCCGCCGCCGCCGCGGCCGACAACGTCAAGCACGCCTCGGAAACGCTGGAGACCCAGAGCCGGCAGCTCGGCAACCAGGTGACGGATTTCCTCGGCAAGATCCGCGCGGCGTAGGCGACGACGGACTGCAAGCCTTGAAGTCGTCCTGGCGAAAGCCAGGACCATAGCCACCGAATTCTGCAATGGGCAGGCTGCTGGTCCGAGCGTCGCGCCACGCTGGCAGTCGGAGTTGGGTCCTGGCTTTCGCCAGGACGACGGTCGGCAGATGAACATCCAACCGGTCGTCGCGGCCCTTGCCTCGCAGACCAACTCGCCACAACCCGCCGGCTACCCACCACCGCGCGTTACAACTTCCTTTATCCCCTTCTGCGAAGAATGTGCGGCTTCCGGGGGGATTCCAGTCATGCTTGGCCGTTTGAGCGTCTCGACGCTGCTTCAGTCCGTCATCGCCTTGCTCGCAGCCTGCGTCGTCGGGCTACTCGTCACAACGGCCTGGCAATCCTGGGAGCGGCTGCGGGCAACCAGCCAGATCGCGGCGGTCGCCGAGGCTTCGAGCCACGCCTTCAAGGCGATGCACAATCTGCGCACCGACCGCTCGTCGACCCCGCGCGTGCTCAACGGCGAGGCCGCGGTCTCGCCGGAGATCGACAAATTCCTGCACGGCATTCACGACGCCGAAATGCCGGCGATCCGCGCCGCAGCGGCGCTGCTGCCGTCGATTCCGTTTGCCGAGCAGGCGGCCCTGGTGGGCGCGCTGAACCGGGAGGTCGAGAAGCTCACCACGCTCCAGAGCGATGCCTGGGACGACATGCGCAAGCCGAAGAAGGCGCGGCGTCCGAATCTGGCAAAGGACTACACCGAGGCCGCCGGTGCGCTGCTGGCAACGCTGGAAAAGATCTCCGCCAACCTGACGGCGGCCGTCAATCACAACGACCCGCTGATCGATCAGCTCCTGTCGATCAAGCAGGCCGCATGGCTGCTCCGCAACACGGCCGGCGAAGCGTCCGACCTGGTGGCGACCGGTCTCGTGGCGACCGGCAGCCTGCCGATGGAAGCGCAGCAGACCTACACCAAATCGGTCGGCGCGATCGAGAATTCCTGGAGCGGGCTGGAATCCGCAACGCTCGGCATGCAGCTCTCGCCACAGCTCGCGGACGCCATGAGCGCCGCCAAGGCCGCCTATTTCAACCCGGACTACCTGGCGCTGCGCGACCGGTTGATCGACCAGATCATGGTCGGCTCCAAGACCGAGCTGACCGCCGATCAGTGGACGCCGCAGACGGCGCAGCGCATGGGTACTGCGGTGGCGGTCGCCGAGCGCGCGCTGGATGAAGCGCGGGACTATGCCGCCGCCCAATACTCGGCCGCAAGCCACGCGCTCGCGGTGCAGATCGCGATGCTGACCCTCGCACTCGTGCTGACCGTCGGCGCGATGATCGGCGTCACCCGCCGCGTCATCCGCCCTCTGCATAACATTCGCGACGCCATGCTCAAGGTCGCCGGCGGCGATCTCTCCGTCGATGGCGGCTATCTCGATCGCCGCGACGAGATCGGCGCCCTCGCCGGCGCGCTCGAAACCTTCAAGCAGCAGGCGGCCGACAAGCTCGCGATCGAAGCCCAGGAGCGCGAGCGCAATGCGGGCACAGCGGCACGCCAGCGCGCGACCGAGGCCTATGTCGGCGAGTTCGAAAGCGTCGTGCGCAGGACGCTGGACGAACTGAGCCAGGCCTCCGGCGAGATGCGCAAGACCTCGGGCGATCTCTCCGCGGTCTCGCGTCAGACCAACGAGCGCGTCCAGGTCGCGGGCAAGGCCTCGGGTGATGCCTCGATGAGCGTGGACAGCGTGACCTCGGCGGCCGAGGAGCTCAGCGCGTCGATCAACGACATCAGCCAGCAGGCGGCGCACGCCGCGGGCATCGCAAGCCGCGCGGTCAGCCAGGCACGCGACACCGACGGCACCGTGCAGGGGCTTGCCTCCTCCGCGAGCCGGATCGGCGAGGTGGTCGGCCTGATCAATACGATTGCCGCGCAGACCAACCTCCTGGCGCTCAACGCCACGATCGAGGCCGCACGCGCCGGCGATGCCGGCCGCGGTTTTGCCGTGGTCGCCTCCGAGGTGAAATCGCTGGCCACCCAGACGGCCAAGGCGACGGAGGAGATCTCCGAGCAGGTCGCCGGCATCCAGAAGGTCGCGGGCGATGCCATCACCGCCATCCAGGCGATCGGCGGCATCATCGGCGAGGTCAACGAAGTCGCAACCGCGATTGCGGCTGCCGTACAGGAACAGGGCGCGGCGACCCAGGAGATCACCCGCAGCACGCAATTTGCCGCGCAGGGCACCAAGAACGTCTCGGACAACATCGCCGGCGTGAAGACCGATGCCGATGCGGCCGCCGCGGCCGCTGACAACGTCAAGCACGCCTCCGAACTGCTCGAGGCGCAGAGCCGCCAGCTTGGCGATCAGGTCAGCGACTTCCTCGGCAAGATCCGCGCGGCGTAGGCCGCGCTCTCGGTGTCATCGCCCGCGAAAGCGGCGATCCAGTATTCCAGAGGCAGTGCGAGGATACGGACAGACTGCGGCGTACTGGATGCCCCGCCGTCGCGGGGCATGACAGCGGTGGATTGGCAAGCAGCCAGCCAACGCTCACTCCCGCGCCACCACCGGCAGATGCCGGAATTTCGCCCGCAACGAATCCGGCAGCGGCGAGAAGTTCATGGCGACGCCACGCCTGTCGTTGGCGTTGCGATTGGCGACCACCAATCCGTCGGGGCTCGCGACGATATCGCCCTTGCGCAAGGTTGGATCGTCCGTGACCTTGACCGGGGCGAGGCCGACGGGATCCCTGCCGTTGCAGGTGCAGCCCGCGACGAGCTCGTTGCGGTAACGGTAGGCGTTCGGCAGGTCGGAATAGTCCTGGCCGGTCTCGGTGACCGCGTCGTCGATCTCGCTGCCATAGAACACCGTGGTTTCGGCCGCCGGGCAGAAGCTGTTGCAGCTCTGCGCCTTGCTCTCGCTATCGGTGCCTTGCGCCGGGAAGTGGCGTCCGTCGCAGGTGCGTACGCACCACGCCTGCCCGCCGCCATAGGAACGCCCGCGCGGCGCCTCGTAGCGCGGCATGTCGTCGCTGGGAAACGGCATCCTGATCTGTGGCGGCGGCCGGGCACCGAACGCGCCGAACAGCGCCGAGAGGAAATCCTCCGCGCGCGCCGACGGCGTCAGCGCCAGGCTGAGCGAAGCGAACAGCAAGACCGCCGCCCCGCCCGTCACTTTGAGTGTCGAACGCCTGATCATGTTACCTCGGCGTCGCACTGGTCGGGGAGACCGGCGAAACATTGAGCGCCTGGCGTCCCGAGGCCGGTATCGTCGTGGCCGGGCGCGCCGGCCTGCGCAACGGATCACCGTCGCGCGCCAGCAGCGGCGCGTTCTTCGAGAGCACCACGACCCTGGTGCCGATATTGACCCGGTTGAAGAGATCCACGACGTCCTCGTTGGTCATGCGGATACAGCCGGAGGAGACGAATTTTCCGATCGTGGTGGGATCATTGGTCCCGTGGATGCGATACTCGCTCGCGCCCAGATACATCGCCCGCGCGCCGAGCGGATTACCGGGGCCGCCGGCGACGAAGCGTGGCAGGTAGGGCTGGCGCGCGATCATCTCAGCCGGCGGATGCCAGTCCGGCCATTCCGCCTTGCGGCTGATCGACTGCACGCCCGACCAGGTGAAGCCATCGCGCCCGACACCGACGCCGTAGCGGATCGCGCGGCCCTGGCCGAGCACGTAGTAGAGCACGGTATTACCGGTATCGATCACGATCGTCCCGGCCGGCTGGCTGCCGTCGAAACTGACGATCTGCCGGCGCAGCCGCTCGGGCAGGACGGAATCATCCGAGGCTACCGGATCGTCCGAGGCCTGCGGCTGCTCGCGCACATAGCCTTGCGAATAACCTTGCGGAAAAGCCTGCGGCTGCATCGGCGCGAAGAGAAGCGTCTGCGCGCTCGCGGCACCGAATGGCATTGTCAGCAATGCTGCCACAAAGGCGAAAGAGGTGAAGGCGCGCGGCGAAAGCCGGCGGTGGGATGCAGATAACTGTGTCATGTGCTGCCCCGTTCACGAGAAGTGCATCAGGGTGATGCTGTCTGAACAAACGCGCTTGCGACGACTCAAGTTCCGCGCGCTCATGGGGCCTCCCGGTCACAGTCAAGCGAAGCCGACTTCACGAGTCCGCGACGGAACCTTCCGGTCAGAGGCACGTTCTTGAGCAGTCTTGCGCGCGCGGAGCGTGAGCTCCGTGCGGGAGAATGGCTGTGCGCGTCCTTCCCAGTGAACGTCTGCTTTCCAACGACAGCGAAGGCGCGCCGCTTCCCGATAGCAAAAGCGACCTGCCGCCGGTAATCCGGCGCACCGAATTCGTCGCCTTGTCGCTCGCGGGCATGCTTTTGATCGCCGTCGTGGCTGTGCTCTTCGTCGGCAAGCCGTTCTTCCTTCCCGTGGTGATGGCCTTCGTCACCGGCACCATGCTGTCGCCGGCGGCGACATTTCTGGAACGGCAACGGGTGCCACGCGCGCTGGCCGCGGTGCTGATCGTGATCACGGTCACCGCGATGGTCACCTTCGTCGTCGCCCTGATCGCTTCACCGGTCATGGAATGGGGCACGCGCCTGCCCGAGCTCGGCGCGCGGCTCAAGGACAAGCTGCATGTCTTCGACCGGCCGCTCGCGCTGTGGCAGGAGCTGCAAGCGATGGTCGGCGGCTCGGGAGGCCTGCCGAGCTTCCAGATGCCGAAATTCGAATGGGTGCAGCCGACCCTGGAATTCCTGTCGCCCACCTTCACCGAATTCCTGCTGTTCTTCGCGACCCTGATCCTGTTCATCGCGAGCTGGCGCGACCTGAGGCGCGCCCTGATCATGACCTTCAGCGATCGCGACGCGCGGCTGCGCACGCTGCGGATCCTCAACGAGATCGAGGTCCATCTTGGCAACTATCTCTTGACGGTGACGGTCATCAATATCGGCGTCGGCATCGCCACCGGCATCGTCTGTGCGCTGACCGGCATGCCCAATCCGGCCGGGCTCGGCGCACTGGCTGCGACGCTGAACTTCATCCCGATCATCGGACCGGTCGCCATGTTCGTCGTGCTGGTCGTGGTCGGCCTCGTCGCCTTTCCGACCATCGGCAGCGGATTGATGGCGGCGCTCGCCTTCGGCGGCCTCACTTTCCTGGAGGGACATTTCGTCACGCCCACCATCATCGGCCGGCGGCTGGCACTGAATGCACTGGCGGTATTCCTCGCGCTCGCCTTCTGGACCTGGCTGTGGGGCCCGATGGGCGCATTCCTGTCGTCGCCGCTTCTGATCGTCGCGCTGATCCTGAAGGAGCATCTGGCTCCCGCCGATGCGCCGCAACTACCAGGCGACTGAGCAGTTTCCGGGAGTGGAACTTCCGTCACGGCGAAGCGTTTTTTGGCTGTCTCACCGACAATGATCCGGAGCTTTCGATGTCAGCGACCACTAGCGAAACCGGGACGAGAGACTGGACCGACAAAGCTACCCGAGAGCGCCTCGAAAAGGATGTCCAAGCCGTGAAAAGCGATATTGCCGCCCTCACCGAGCAGATCACCGATGCCCTCAACACCTTTGCCAACTCCGCGGGCAAGCAAGCCCGGCGCGGCTACAAGCAGGCGCGCCAGCAGATGGATTCGGCGATGGATGACGCCTCCGAGCGCGGCAGCGCGATGATGGATGCGGCGCAGGATGCAGCGACCTCGCTGGAGGAGACGCTCGAGGATGCCATCACGCAGCGTCCGCTCGCGACCGTGGGCCTGGCGCTCGGCATCGGCTTCCTGATCGGAATTGCCTGGCGGCGCTAGCCGAGGGGGATTGAGGAGCGAGGGCGATGTTTCAGCGGATGATCGACGGCATCAGCGCCTCGACCGGGACGACCTTGCGGCTGACCTCGCTGGCGGCAGCCGCGGCGCTTGCGCTCTTCATCACCACGGCCTTCCTCTGCGCTGCTGTCTTCATCCTGGTGCTGCAAAATTATGGTCCGGTGCAGGCATGCCTCGCCGGCGCCGGCATGTTCTTCCTGCTCACGCTCGCCGCTGCCGGCAGCTACATCGCCTACAAGCGGGAGACCGAGAAGCGCGCACGGCAGGCGGCGGAAAGAGCCGCACGATCAGCAGCGCAAAGCGTGCTCACAGATCCCATGCTGATCGCGACCGGCTTGCAGATCGTCCGTGCCATCGGCGTCAAGCGGCTGCTTCCCATCCTTGCGATCGGCGGCGTGGCGCTCGGGATCATGGCAAGCCGGGCCGGGGCCCAGACACCCGAAGAGGATGTCTCGCCCGAACCCGCCGAATAATCATCGAGAAAAATTCAAACTGATCAGGTCACGCAGCGGCCGGGCTGGAGCAGCTTTGCGACTTCGGTCAGCGAGCTGACGACGGGCTCGCAGGCGACCGTGGGCTTGCGCCCCTGCCTTTGCAGCAGGACGGGCGGCTTGGCACTACCGGTCTCGATCGTCGCGGGAACACGCAGCAACACTGACGTATCGGCGAGGTCGTTGAGGCGCATCGAAACGGTACGCGTCGGAACGGCTGCGGTCCGCGGAGCGACGATGCGGTCCGCCTTGCCGGCGCGATTGACGATATGGCTCGGCTTGTCAGCGACCGCCTTCCAGCGATCGGCGAGATCGTGACCCGACGCCAGTTGCACGGCACCGAGTGTCAACGAGATGGCGGCTGCGCCCAAAAACGCTTTGCTGATCTGTGACATGGTTGTTCGTCCCTCGCCCCATGGCGATCGATGGAACAACGCCGCCCGAATATCCGGAGTTCTGTGCGACGGCGATCACTTAACCGTGTGTAAAGAAATGGGGAGCGGCGGTTCAAAAAAATTTTCGCCACGCTGGAACGACTCCCGCGGCTACGCGTCATCTCGGCAGCCGGTTATTCCCCCCTGCCCCATAAACCGGCGACGTAGGGCGCGACTGTGGTGATGCCAGTCGCGCCTTACTTTTTTCCGCGGAAAACTGCGGCGCTTGGCAAGCCGCCCCACCATCCGCCCCACCATTGTACATTTGGGCGAATCTGGAACTACGCTCGCGGTGGAGTGAAGCCAGGAATCCTTCGGAGTAGAAGGAACGCAGTGAGAGCTGTGCGCGCGATGCCACAAGTTTGGAAATCAACGCGAGCCCGGCCGCAGGCCAGTGCATACCGTCAAGCTGAAAGACCGCGGGCCTGGGTGCCGTTAACCGAGCCTCTCCTTGCCGCTGGCGCTTGAACAATTCACGTCGAGCAGTGCTTGAAGTGAAGACACAAGCACCAACCGCCGGCGTCCGACGGACCTCGTGTCCAATTTTCCTGCGCCTATCAACTCGTAGAGCTTGGTACGCCCCAGGCCGGTGGCTTGGCACGCTTCATCAATCGTACAGGTTAACCGCTCGGCAAACGGTATCTTTCTTTGGTCGGAAGGTTTGGAGGCGGGGAGATCCTGCTCAACTTGTTCTCCCGGATCTCGACGCATGGGCTCCGCCTCTCAGACTCGACCGTCGAGAGTTGCTTGAGCGGCCCAAAAACGTCAATGCGAACACATGAGCGTCGCCGCGTACTGTGGCGAAAACCAGCGATGATTAGAAAAAGTTCGGCTTGCTGTTTCGGGTCTAACTTCTTTCGGTCTTCGCTGCTGCGATCGCGAGATCGGCCTCCACATTCCAACAATGCCATTTGGTGACGAGAAGGATGCGGCATAGGATACTGAGCACCAGTTCAGCCGCCGACCGATCAACGGATGGGTGCCGTTGTGTTACTACTGCTCCGAGTTCGGCATAGCGAAGTTCCAGCACCAGCGGACCATCGTGCCCAACAAAGAGATGCGTCGGCGCCAAGATCAGAGCGCTCACATAGGCATTACGACCGAAAGCAAAGAATACCGCGGCAAACCAACTAGTAGTTCATCACAGTGATTTTGACGTTTTGATGCCGAGCCATTCGAGGATGGGCAAGTTTTCGGGTGGCAAAAGAATCTCGATGCTCCGGGGAACACCGGGCTGACGGCGAATGAAGCCGTTTCGTTCGAGGGTGACGATCATCTGGTGGACTGAGGGCGGGCTGACGCGGAAATGGCGCTGCATGTCGGTTTCGGCGGGTGGGCGTCCGAACATGTGCGCGTAGGTGTAGATAAAGGCCAGGTAGTGCCCCTGCTTCTCCGTGAAGCGCGTGCCTGATTTTTGACTCATCGCTGGATTCGTCCCGGCCTCCGACAAGGAGGCGAAGCATGAATGTACGTTATCGGGTCGAATTGAGCCAAGCCGAGCGGGACGAACTGACGGCGATGCTCGGCGGCGGCAAGCGCGCCGCCCGCAAGCTCAAGCGGGCGCAGATTTTGCTGGCGGCTGATGCCGGTAGTTGCGACGCGGAGATTGTCCGAACCGTCCGGGTCAGCCTGTCCAGCGTCGGCCGGACCAAGCGCCGCTTCGTGGAAGGCAATCTGGAGCGGGCCTTGAGCGAGGAGCCGCGTCCGGGCGCAGAGCGCAAGCTGACCGGAAAGGAGGAGGCCCTGCTGGTGGCGACGGCATGCGCCAAGCCGCCCGCCGGCCGCAAACGCTGGACGCTGACGCTGCTGGCTGACACGATGGTCAAGCTCACCGATCACGACAGCCTGTCGGGCGAGACCGTGCGTCGCCGGCTGGCCGAGAACGCCCTCAAGCCATGGCGCAGGGACATGTGGTGCATTCCCCATGTCGACGGCGAATACGTCGCCCGCATGGAGGACGTGCTCGACCTCTACGCCGAGGCGCCGGAACCCGCCCGGCCGCTGGTCTGCTCATATGGGGATTGAGTGGTCAAGGTGGTTGGTCAGCTCTTTGTTCGATTGCAGGCCAGCTCTTCGTCCCGACCTTGGAGCTTTTGAGATGGCGCGCGCAGATCAAGTCAAGGCCGGCCCATAGGGCCGCCGCGCAGCGGCTTGACCTTGACTTGATCGAGCACGCCATCAGGCTGATGTGGTCGGGCGTAGGCTGGCCAGATAACTCCTTTTTTCGATGGCGATCCAAGGTCGAGCCGGTTTTTGGCAATCTGGTTTACTTGCCAGATCAAATTCACATTCGGTCGTCGCGCGAGGCAACTGCACCAACATTCCGCTTGCGGCGGGCAGGCTCGAGAGGACGAGACCATTCTTCGATGCGGCTTTTTGAGGCCATGCAGACCATCGGTTCGTCCACCCGGATCGGCCGAGGCTGATCGACCTCGGCAGATTGGTTTTGAGTTTGCGGGGGAGAGTGCTTGTGTTAGGCGACGGACTTCACCACGGCTCCCTCAATCACGACGCCAGCGGTTACGTACTTCCACAGCGGCTCGTACAGGCGGAGTTGAGCTCAACGATACTCGGAGCAACCCACCGATACGCACGACGCAGCCGCCGATTCAACGACCTCAGCAATAACTTGTTCACCTCGGGTGAGCCCTCTGCGACCGTAATGGGTCGCCCGAGCTCATTGCTCGATTGGCCGTGAGGAAGATTTTTCGATGCGCGTCATCGATCCGGCGGATTTCTTGTTTGAAAACGAAGTGCTCGAGCGATGGCCTATGCTCACCAAGGCGGAGCTGCGGCGCGCGCGTCGAGCGAACCCGCCAAGGATCGAGTTCTACAGTTTCCGAAAGAAAAGCGGCGGGCCTCGTTATACCCCAGAGCAGGTGCAGAGCTATATTGACCGTACGTATCTTAGGAAATTTGAATGCCCACAGATAAACGGCAAAATGACTCCACAAGCAGTCAACAGCAGTGGAGATTCGAGCTTGGCGGCTACTATCTCGAGCGTCCCCATCCAGAGCACCTCGGGTTCTGGTACGCTTGCAGATATGACCCCGGAACTCGCCAAGTCCGCCGCAGAAGTCTTAAGACAACAGATTTCGAAGACGCCAAAGTTAGGCTCGCGGCGCTCGTCGCGTCCGCTCCCACCAGCACAAACCGGATAGGACCGCCCGGGCCCGATCAGGTTCTCACTGTCGCCGCCCTCAAGGCGTATCTCGACGAACGCGGCTCACACATTGCATCAGAGGATGCAGCCGAGCGGGCAGTCGAGCTGTTCACGGACTATCTCGCCAGCATAAGCAAGATTGATGCACCCGTCGCCTTTTGGACGCCAGCCCGGCAGCTCAAGTTGGCCAAATGGTGCGTCGAAAAACACCAACATTCCGCCGGCTACATCGAACGGTTGTTCAATGTGATGAGATCTGCATTCAACGACGCCTGCGTCACAAAAATCAGATTGGATGCTGTCGGTAATGAGGTCGAGACGGCGCTGATGAGCCACGCGCCGAAAATAGTGTGGAAACGTGAGGCGATCGCTTCTGAACTCAAAATCCCGGCACGCCGGCCGCGGCCGGCAACACTCTCCGTCGAGCAGATGGCCGCCGTTCTGGACTCGCTCAAAACGCCCCATCTTTTCCGTTTCGCGATAATGAGCCTGTGCACATGGGCTCGGCCACAAGCCATCATCGATTTCGATCCGGCAACTCAGGTTGATTGGAACGGGGGCGTGATTGATCTCGCTCCGGTCGGTTGGGTACCTACGAAGAAGCGCCGCCCCCGCCAACCGCTCACCGGGTGTCTCGCGGGCTGGCTACCTCTCTGGAGCAAAGAGGATGAGGCTCGGCGAGCAGCCGCCCTTGCCGAGAACCGAACCCCTCCTGAGCTGGGACTCATCGTGTACAAGGGCAAACGTGTCGCAACCGTGAAGCGCGCGTTTCGACGTATCGGATCAGAGCTCGGACTGATGGGCTTTTCGCAGTACAGCTTGCGCCATTTCATGGCCGACCAAATAAAGAAGCTGTTCCGGAATGTGCCGCGGGAGCAGCGCTCATTGTGGATGGGGCACGTCGTGCGTGACGGCTCGCGCACGACGGCGAACTACGAGTCAGACGATCCGGACATGCTCGCGGACGTCGCGTTGGCTACCGATTGCGTAATCGCACTGATCCAGCAGCACTGCGCCAGGCGGCTATTTGCTGTTGACGTACTGTTGACGAAGAAGGATTTGCAGGCGATCGGGGCGAGGGTGATTCCAGAAATGCTGAGAAAACAAAGGGTTAATGGTGGGCACGACAGGGATCGAACCTGTGACCCCTACCATGTCAAGGTAGTGCTCTCCCGCTGAGCTACGTGCCCTAAAGGTCAAAAGAAAATCGGGTGCGGTCCCTATAACGGCTCAGGGGAGCATGCGCAAGGACGGAAGCGACCGGCTTAGGCCGCCAGCATCTTGTTCACTTCGCTCACCAATTCCCGCAAATGGACCGGTTTGGACAGGACCTTGGCGTTCTTGGGGGCCTCCGAATCCGAGTTCAGGGCCACGGCGGCGAAGCCGGTGATGAACATGATCTTGATGTCGGGGTCGAGTTCCGAGGCCCGGCGGGCGAGCTCAATGCCGTCCATCTCCGGCATCACGATGTCGGTCAGCAGCATCTCGAACGGCTCTTCCCGCAGCCGCTGATAGGCCGACATGCCGTTGTCGTGGGAGGAAACCTGGAAGCCGGCGTTTTCGAGCGCCTTGACCAGGAAGCGGCGCATGTCGTTGTCGTCTTCGGCGAGCAGGATTTTTGGCATGGCAGGAAACGTCGAATCCCCGGAGGCTACGGTAGTGTTCAGTAAGCCCGACAGAGGGTAAATTTCGGGTGAAAGATGCACCCCTCCCCCCCCGTGCGGCCCGCTCTTTGTGAACCGGAATGGGGCACGAATCAATCAAGGCCGCACACGCGATGCTTGCACGGTTAAGACACGTTCCAGCGCCGCACCCGTACTTTTCACTTGGCAGAATGGTTGCGATTCCTGACAATGACCGCACATAAGAGCCTCGCGTTGCCGGCCTGTTCGAGTCCAATCCGGATTGTCGCGGATATAGAGGGACGAAACTGACCAAGATGACCCGGTTTGACGGCGACTTGTCGCCACCGTTCGAGATCATCGAGCCTACCGAGTGGCGGGCGCCGATCATCTTCAACTCGCCCCATTCCGGCTCGGTCTATCCGGACGATTTTCTGGCGGCCTCGCGCATCGACCTGCCGACGCTCCGCCGCTCGGAAGATTCCTTCATGGACGAGCTGATCGGACATTTGAGCACGCGCGGTTTTCCGGTTGTGCGCGTCAATTTCCCGCGCTCCTATGTCGATGTGAACAGAGAACCCTACGAGCTCGACCCGCGGATGTTCTCCGGCCGGCTGCCGAGTTTTGCCAATACCCGCTCGATGCGCGTTGCGGGCGGGCTCGGCACCATTCCGCGCGTCGTCGGTGACGGCCAGGAGATCTATCGCGAACGGATCGCGGTCGATGACGCGCTGGCGCGAATCGAGACGCTCTACAAGCCGTATCACCGCGCGCTGAGGCGGCTGATCAACAAGGTGCACCAGATGTTCGGCACCGTGGTGGTGGTCGACTGCCACTCCATGCCCTCGGTCGGCGTCTCCCGCGACGAGCCGCGCCGGCCCGACGTGGTGATCGGCGACCGCTACGGCACGAGCTGCACGCCGCTGCTTCCCGACCGGGTCGAGGAGACCTTGAGCGGGCTCGGCTATTCGGTCGGGCGCAACAAGCCCTATGCCGGCGGCTTCATCACCGAGCATTACGGCAATCCGGCGAGCGGCCTGCACGCGGTGCAGCTCGAGCTCAACCGCGCGATCTACATGGACGAGCGGCGGCGCGAGCGCGGCGCGCGCTTCGACCAGGTCGCGGGAGATTTCGCGATTCTGTCGGACGTGCTCGCCACGACCATTCCGTTCGGTGATCTCGGCCCATTCCAGGCTGCGGCCGAATAAGCTTCAATATTTTTTGCGCTCATCGCAGGTCGCGACGGCCGCGGCATCAACACGCGATCCGATTTTCGCTTCGCGCTGATGCGCGTATCGAAATGAAAACGATCGACCCGGAAAGCGGGCAAGAAAAAAGGGCCGCTTGTTATGAGCAAGCGGCCCAAGTCTAGGGAGGAAACGCCCAAGGAGGGCAGCGGTAACGCGAGGCGCTACCGCACCGCAACAATATGCGACTGCGCTGCACAAAGTGCAAGGGCTTTTGAGCCGTTTCCCATGCAAAAAACACAGGGCTCCAATGTCTCCGCAGAAACCCGGATTCAGTTTCTTTGATAAGGAATTTCAATGGGTTGATTACTGTTTGCATACCAACGAGGCATACCCGGAACTAAGCTCTCAAACCCATGATCGATATTTGGTCAGTGGATGGCTCGTAAGGACAGACCGGGGACCGCATCCAAAATACCGGGGAGCAAATTCAAGAGAGCGCTGCCCGTCCGATGCGATTTGGGATAGGCAATAGTCACGCGTTCGTTTTGCTTTCGATTGGTGCAAGGACAGGCCTGTGACGGTGATCGATTTTTCTGCCTTCATCGGACGGCTTGCCACCGCCTCCGGCGAAACCATCCTGCCGTTCTTTCGCACCTCGCTGTCCATCGACGACAAGAGCAAGACCAAGGATTTCGACCCCGTCACCGAGGCTGACCGCGCCGCGGAGGCGGTCATGCGGCGCCTGATCAAGGCCAACTTCCCCCAGCACGGCATCGTCGGCGAGGAATTCGGCAATGAGCGGGAGGACGCCGACTACGTCTGGGTGCTCGACCCCATCGACGGCACGAAATCCTTCATCGGCGGCTTTCCGATCTGGGGCACGTTGATTGCGCTGTTGCACAGGGGCACGCCGGTATTCGGCATGATGCATCAGCCCTTCATCGGCGAGCGGTTTTCCGGCGACAACGGCTCGGCCAATTATAAAGGCCCGTCCGGCGAGCGCCGCCTGCAGGTCCGCCGCTGCGCCTCGCTTGCCGAAGCGACGACCTACACCACGAGCCCGCTCCTGATGAACGAGCGCGACCGCGCCATCTTCGGTCGGATCGAGAGGGGCGCACGGCTGTCGCGCTATGGCGGCGACTGCTACTCCTATTGCATGCTGGCCGCCGGTCACGTCGACCTCGTGGTCGAGACCGAGCTGAAACCCTACGACATCGCGGCGCTGATCCCGATCGTCACCGGCGCCGGCGGCATCGTCACCACCTGGGAGGGCAAGCCGGCGCAAGGCGGCGGCCGCATCATCGCCGCCGGTGATCCCCGCGTGCACGAAGAAGCGCTGAAACTTCTCAACCAATAACCAATAACAAGAGCGAGCGGAGGGCTTGCATGACCGTCTCACGCAGGCTTCTCCTTGGATTGCTGCTGCTCCTGCCATCGCTGGCGATGGCTGAGGATTTCCCCGCCAAGCCGATCAAGCTGATCGTGCCGTTCCCGGCCGGCGGCCCCAACGACATCATCGCCCGCGTGATCGGCCAGCGCATGTCCGAGATCGCCGGCCAGCCGGTCGTGATCGACAATCGCGGCGGCCAGGGCGGCGTGCTCGGCACCGATGCGGTCGCAAAGGCTGCTCCCGACGGCTACACGATCGCGATTTCCAGCGCGGGTGCGCTCGCGATCAGCCCGAGCATGGAGAAGGTCGCCTACGACACGCTCGCCGACCTGACGCCGGTCACGCTGGTCGCAACCGTTCCGGAGATGCTGGTCGTCGCCACCAACGTGCCGGTGCAGAACATGAGCGAGCTGGTCGCGCTCGCGAAGGCTCAAGCGGGCAAGCTCAACTTCGCCTCCTCGGGACCCGGCAGCCTGCCGCATCTTGCCGGCGAATTGTTCAAGCTGACGGCGAACATCGACATCGTCCACGTGCCCTATCGCGGCGCGGCGCCCGCGGTGAACGATTTGCTGGGCCAGCAGGTGCAAATGACCTTCCTCGATCTCCCCGTGCTGCTGCCGCAGATCAAGGCAGGCGCCTTGAAACCCATCGCCGTCGGCTCGCCCGACCGCGCACCCACCGCGCCCGAGGTGCCGACCACGGCCGAAGCGGGTTTTCCGGCCCTACGGATCGAGAACTGGTACGGCATGGTGGCGCCGAAGGGCACGCCGAAGGAGATCGTCGACAAGCTGCACCGCCTCGCGACGCAAGCGATGACCGATGCGGCGGTGAAGGAGAAGCTCGCTGCACAAGGCGCGACACTCATCGGCGACAGCCCCGAGCATTTTCGGCAGTTCATCGCGGACGAGACCGCGAAATGGGCGAAGGTGATCAAGGACGCCGGCGTCGAGACGGCGAAGTAGCGGACGATTTGACGCAAGATACCGCCACGAGACAGGCGCGTTCCCTTCCTCCTTGCGGAGGAGGGAGCAGAGCGGAGCATGCGGCCACATTGTAAGTTCACATCAGCGCTGCGCGCACCTCACATCGCCGCTGCGCGCAAATGCTCCACCAGCATCTTCGCCGGCCTTGCCAGAGTCCTGAAACTCCGCGCGCAGATCACGAGCTTGCGGTTGGCCCAGGGATCGCGCAGGCGGACCATGGCGATCGGCATCGTTTTCGCGTAGCGGCGGGCAGCCGCTTCCGGCACCAGCGCAACGCCGACATCGGCGGCGACCATCTGGCAGATCGCATCGAAATCACGCAAGCGCGCACGGAAATGCGGGCGCATGCCGAGCCGAGCGGCGTGTTTCGAGATATGGACCTGGAGCGCGGTGGCGCTTGTCAGTCCGACGAAATCGCAACTGCCCGCCTCCTGGAAATCGATCTGGCGTCGGCCGGCGAACGGGCCGCGGCGCGAGGTCACCAGCGTCAGGCGGTCCTCGCTGAACGGGAAACGCTCGATGTGATCGGGTAGCGCGTGCTCGGCGGCGAAGCCGAGATCGGCGGCGCCCGCGGTGATCGCGGCCGCGATGTCGGTGCTCTCGCGCTCCTCGATGTCGATGGCGACGTCACGGTGATCGCGCAGGAAGCCGGCAAGCGCCTTCGGCAGATGCTCCGACAGCCCCGAGGTGTTGGCGAGGAAATGCACGCTCGCCCTGACCCCACTGGCAAAGCCCGCGAGATCGCCGCGCATCGCCTCGACCTGGTGGATGACGAGCCGCGCATGGTCGAGCAGGCTTTCGCCCGCGGCGGTCAACTCCACGCCGCGCCGCCCGCGCTTCAGAAGCGCAACGCCGAGCGCGTCCTCCAGACCCTTGATCCTCGCGCTCGCGGAGGCCAACGCCAGATGCGAGCGCTCGGCGCCGCGGGTGATACTGCGCTGATCCGCCACCGCGATGAAGAGCTGGAGGTCGACGAGGTCAAATCGCACGGGATAAATCTCCGTTAGCCTTCGTTCTGGACGAAGGCTGGCTCCGTAACCTCCAGATTGTGCCTTCCCCGACGATCGGTCAATGTCGCCGGCATGATCGACCCCCTCATCATTCTGATTGCCGCCGTCTTTCTGCTCGCCGGATTCGTCAAGGGCGTGATCGGACTCGGCCTGCCGACCGTCTCGATGGGCCTGCTCGCGGTGACCATGGCGCCGGGCCGGGCGATCGCCATCGTCATCGTGCCGGCGATCATCACCAACATCTGGCAGACCTTCGTCGGCCCTTACCTGCTCGACATCCTCAGGCGGCTATGGCCGTTGATGCTCGGCACCGTGATCGGAAGCTGGCTCAATGCCGGCGCGCTGACCGGCCCCTATGCGCGCTATGGCACGGTGGTGCTTGGCCTGTTGCTGGTAATCTACGCGATCATCGGGTTGAACAAGTTCCAGTTCCGCGTCGCGCCGAAGAACGAGAAATGGGTCGGCGGTGCCGTCGGCGTCGTCACCGGCGTGATCTCGGCCTCCACCGGCGTGCAGGTGATCCCGTCGATGCCGTTCATGCAGGCGATCGGCATGGAGAAGGACGAACTGGTGCAGGCGCTCGGCGTGTTCTTCACGGTCGCAACGCTCGCGCTCGCCTTCAACCTCACCGCAGGCGGGCTGCTCACGCCGGCCAACGCCGTGCCGGGCATCGTCGCCATGGCCTGTGCCTTTGCCGGCATGTTCATCGGCCAGTCGCTGCGCTCGAAGATGCCGGCCGAAACATTTCGCCGCTGGTTTTTGATCGCGATGATCCTGCTCGGCCTCTACCTCGTCGGTAGCGCACTGGCGAAGGAGTTTGTTTAGCGCGCTTCCAGCATCGCGACGCGGAAGCCGAGATAGACGAAGAGCCCGCCGAGCGCGCGGTTGATCCAGGCGATGATTCCGTCGGACCGCCGGAGCCGCAGCGCGGCCCTCGCGGCAAACGCCGCCAGGAACAGCGACCACAAGGTGCCCGTGCAGATGAAGATCAGGCCAAGCGTCAGGAAGGCGAGCGGCTTGTGCGGGGCATCGGCTGCGACGAATTGCGGCAGGAAGGCCAGGAAGAACAGCGCGACCTTGGGATTGAGCGCGTTGGTGAAGACGCCCTGAAGGAAAACCCGCCGGAGCGGCGTCCGCCCATCCTCACCCGTCAGGGAACCCGCGAGCACCGGCCGCGACCACAGCATCTGCAAGCCGGTCAGCACCAGATAGGCAGCTCCCACCAGCTTCACGACCGCGAACGCGGTGGACGAGGCCATCAAGAGCGCCGAGAGACCGATTGCCGCACCCGTGACGTGGAATAAGCAGCCGCAACTGATGCCGAACGCCGCTGCGGCCCCGCCGCGCCAGCCCAATTGCAAGCTGCGGCCGATGACATAGACCGTATCTGGTCCCGGCGTGATGTTGAGAGCCACGCCCGACAGGATGAAGAGCCAGAGTTCGTGGATGCCGAGCATGTCTCGCGTCCCTCAAGGCCGCCCAAGCGGCCGGCTTAGTCGGTTCGGTCGCTCGCGTCCACCACCGGATTTGCGTAGGATTTGCAACGAAATTGCAATGCGGATCACACTTCCGCTTGCCTGCGCGTGCTCTATAAGGACTAGGTTCTGGAAATGCACGGATTCGCGGACGACCGCCACGTCGGTGGCCGGTGCCCGATCCCTTGGAGCCTGCGAGGATATGGAGAGACGCCTGGCCGCCATCGTCTGCGCCGACGTCGCCGGCTATTCCCGCATGATGGGCACTGACGAGGCAGGCACCCACGCCGCCTTCAAGGCCCATCGCAGCGCGATCCATCCCATCATCCTCAATCATGGCGGCCGCGTCGTGAAGAACACCGGCGACGGCTTCCTGCTGGAATTCCCCAGCATCGTCGGCGCCACCGAAGCCGCGATCGCGATGCAGATGCTGATGGCGGAGCGCAACGAGCACCTGCCCGCCGACCGCGCCATGCAGTTCCGGCTCGGGATCCACATGGGCGACATCATTGCCGACGAGGACGAGGTGTTCGGCGACGACGTCAACATCGCCGTCCGCCTCGAATCGGTGGCAAACCCCGGCGGGTTCGCGATCTCGGCCAAGGCCTATGGCGAGGCAGGCAAGCATCTCAACATGCCCTTGGCCGATGCCGGCGCGCACCGCTTCAAGAACATCAAGGAGCCGGTCGGCGTCTTCACCTGGATGCCGGACGGCAGGTCTGCGCAGGCAGCCCAGACCAAGGAGGTCTCGGCGCTGCCGCAGCAATATCGCACCGCGATCGTCGGCGTGCTGCCCTTTGCCAACCTAAGCGACGCGGGCGATGAATATTTCTCCGACGGCCTCACCGAGGATCTGATCCACGCGCTGGCCCTGCAATCCTTCTATCGCGTGCTCAGCCGCAACTCGACCTTCGCCTTCAAGGGCAAGAACCTCTCGACCCGCCTGATCGCGCGCGAGATCGACGCGACCTACCTGATCCAGGGTTCGGTGCGGCGGGCCGGTAGCAAGATCCGCGTCACAGCCGAGCTGATTGCGCCGGAGACCGGCGAGCAGCTCTGGACCGGCCGCTACGACCGCGACATCGGCGATCTCTTCGCCATGCAGGACGAGATCACGACCAACCTGTCGGCTGCGATCGCGACCGAGATTTTTCGCGCCGAAGCCTCGGCTCCGGCGCGCCAGACCAACGACGTCACGGCCTGGGACCGATTCCTGAAGGGGCTGTCACATTACTACCGGCAGACCAAGGAAGACTTCGACACCGCCATCGCGTTGTTCAAGGAGGCAATCGCGCTCGACTCGAAGCTGTCGATCGCGCATGCCTATCTCGCGACGATCCAGCTCCAGAGCATCCAGTTCGGCTGGGTCAAGGGCTCGCGCGAGATGTGGGTCGCGGCGATGCATCTGGCCGAGACCAGCGTCCGGCTCGACCCGCGCTCCTCCTTCGCATTCTCGATCCTGTCCTGGGTTCATGCGCAGGACGGGCACTACGAGGCTGCGATGGACGCGGCCAAGCGCGCCGTCGCGCTCAACCCCTACGACATGGGCGCGCGTGGCGTGCTCGGCATCTGCCACTTCGTCATCGGCGAGCATCGCCAGGCGATCGAGCTGTTCTCGATGGCGGCGCAGCGCGGCAACAGCGATCCGCGCTACCAATGGGCGGCGCTGAACGCGTTCAGCCATTATATGCTCGGCCAATACGACGCGACGTTGTCGTGGGCCCGGGAGCAGCTCTACATCAATCCGAACCACATGCAGGCGCTCGCGATCCGCGCCGCGGCACTGGCGCAGCTCGGGCGGGCCGACGAAGCCACTGAGGCCGCCGAGGTGCTGATGAGCAACTACCCGAGCCTGACGGTCGAGCGGCACCTGAGGAATTTTCACTGGAAGCAGGCTTCGGACCTCGCCCATTACCGCGAAGGGCTGCTGAAAGCGGGCGTCCCGCTCGTCAAGCTCAGCCTCATCCAGAGCGACGTCAAACGCGCCGCAGATTCCTGAAGGGCAAACCGCGACAGGTGGTGCCGTCACGCGCGCTTCTGTTGACAGCGCAGTGATTCGGCCACACTTCGTTGCACGCTGTAGTAGTATAAGCTGCCGGTCCAGCGCTTTCTCTTTGTTAGGACTTTCTGCGCTCTATCGGCGCGTTGCCTTTCCATGATTCGTTACTTTCAGGATTTTGCGCCATGGATGAACCCGCAAAGCCGTTCACCCCGCCGATCGAGGTGTCGCCGGACAACCCGTGTCCGTTCCTGCGCGGCCTCGTCGCCGAAGGCTTCGTCAAGGGCGGCACCGTGCCGCTCGGCACGCTGTCGAAGACCATCGGGGCGGCGAGCGGCGAGGTGGGCTGGCGGAAGGTCAAGGCGCAGATCGAGATCTATCAGGTCGCGCTGATCGCCAACGGTCTCAGTCCCTGGCGCCTCCTCAAGAGCTGGTGGTCGGGCGCGCAGCTCGATCATTTGCGCAACGGCCCGCTGGACAAGCACGGCGCCGGCTCGCGCATCCTCGATGAGCATGCGCAGGTGCATCCTGGCGAGATCGACCGCCTGGCGAGCTTCGGCCGCGACTATCCCGATCCTTGCGGCGGCGTCGAGCGCGGCCTCAACGAGGGCGAGGTCACCACCTATATGCGCGCAAACTTCGAACGCGCGGACAACAAGCGCTGGTACTATCCGATCCTGATGAAGGGCGAGTGGCCGGTGCTGCTGCGCATCATGGGCAAGGGCGACCGCAAGAACCGCTATCTCAGCGTCGCCGAAGTCAGGACGCTGTTCGAGACGCGCCAATTCCCCAGCCGGATCGTGCAGCGATTGCTCAACCAGCCCGTGCTGTCGCGCGGCCAGCACGTGGTCCGCGGCATCGCCAAGGCCGCCGCAGTTCTTGCGCTCCTTGTAGCCGCCGCCGTCGTGGCCGTTGCCGAATTCCCCAACCAGGTCCGCGCGATCCTACCCACCAAATTGCAGGCCATATTGCCGCCGCCGCTGCCCGCCCTGCCGCAAACCAATACGGCCTACTGGCTCGACCAGAACTGGTCACTGGAGGATCGGCACTGGTTCCACCACGTCAGTCAGGGTACTGCGACCTTTCCGGTGCCCTACGCCTGGTTCGTCGCGCTGGAGCAGCCGACCCTCAACCTGTTCTTCCGAAACGGCATGCTGAAGGACAGCGCCTATCTCGAGCGCTTCGGCTTCATCCCGAGCCCGCAGACCATCCACACCGACGAGACCACGCTGCGCCGCTACGGCTATGCCAACGTTTACGACACGACGCCGGCGACCGCCTCCTATGGCGAGTGGAAGACTCCAGTCGAGAACGTCGACGGCCTGCCGGTCGGCTTCGCGCGACTGACCGGTGTCATCGATCCCGCCTCCGGCCGCCGCGAGGACGACAAGATCGGGCTCACCTGCGCGGCGTGCCACACCGGGCATATCCGCTACAAGGGCGTCGACGTGCGCTTCGACGGCGGACCAGCGATGACCGACCTGAAGAAGCTGGAGCTCGTAACCGGCCTTTCGATTGTCTACACTTGGAAGCTGCCAACCCGCTTCAAGCGCTTCGCCGATCGCGTGCTCGGCCCTGGCGCCAGCGACGTCGAGCGCAAGGAGCTCAAGCAGAGGCTCGGCGAGGTCGGTCAGTTCCTGCTCGATTGGCAGGGCAAATATGACAAGACGATCGGGGACAAGAAGCAGAAGGACACCGAGGAGGGTTTCGGCCGGCTCGACGCGCTCAACCGCATCGGCAACCAGGTGTTCTCACAGGACTTTGCGCTCAGCGGCCTCGACGGTTTTGAGAAGAACCTGCATGCCCAGGATGCGCCGGTGAGCTTCCCGCCGATCTGGACCGTGCCGTGGCTCAAATACGCGCAATACGATGCCTCGATCGAGCAGCCGCTGATCCGCAACGCCGGCGAAGCCCTCGGTGTCACCGCGCTGCTCAACCTGTCCAACGACTATGCCGCCGACAAGCTGTTCCGCTCCTCCGTCGCGCTCCAGGACCTGGAGTGGATCGAGCATCTGGTGGCCGGCAAGGACACGCTGGCCGAGAAGAAGTTCAGCGGGCTCCAGGCGCCGAAATGGCCGTCGCAGCTGTTCGGCGACAGCGCCTGGAAGATCGAGGGCAAACGCGTCGAGAAGGGCCGCAAGATCTATGGAGAGATGTGCGCCGGCTGTCATCTGGGACCGATCAACGATGCGGAGTACCATGACGACAATCCGCAAAAGATGTTCTGGTCCTCGTCGCATTGGGAGGACAGCGGCAGCAGCAAGGTGCTCAATCCCGTTCAGATTCCCGTCAGCGAGATCAAGACCGATCCGGCGCAGGCCGACGTGCTGACGAAACGCACCGTCGAGGTGCCGGGCTTCCTGAACGTGAAGCCGGCGCAGCAGCTCACCGAATGGTGGGGATGCAAGGGCCTGGCTGACAAGGCCGAGATGCCCTACTCGCTCGCGCTGATGACAGTGGTCGACCTCGTCGCGCGGAAATGGATGAGCGAGGCGAAGATGACCGACGAGCAGCAGAAGACGTGGTGGGGCGTGCGTCAGAATTGCCCCAACCCCGCGTCTCCCCCGCCGCGCTATCGCACGCGCCCCTTGGACGGCATCTGGGCGACGGCGCCGTACTTGCACAACGGCTCGGTGCCCTCGCTCTACTGGCTGTTCAAGCCTGCGGCCGAACGGCCGAAATCATTCTGCATGGGCGCGCGTGATTACGATCCCAAGCAGGTGGGCTTTGCCGTCGTCGACGGTGAAAAGTGCGCCACGGGCGAAACACGGTTCACAACGACCTGGCCCGACGGATCCGCAGTCAACGGCAACAGCGTCGGCGGCCATTCCTTCGAAGGCGAAGCAGGTGCGCAACGACCGCCGGGCGTGATCGGCCGCGGCTTCCGGGACGACGACGAGCGCTACGACCTGATCGAGTATCTGAAGACATTGTAGCCGGTTCGTTTAGCTTGGAGGCGCGCTGCCCCCTCACCCGAACAGCGGCGTGCCTGGCACGAAGGCATCGAAAGCCGCCCAGAACTGGGCGCGGTAGCGATCCTGCTCCTGGAGGATCTCGTGCTTGGCGCCGGCGATCACGAGGTGGGAGCCGGCGCGCAAGTGATAGGCGAACTCCTCGATCGCAGCGGTGGAAACGATGGAGTCGTTGGAGGCCGCCAGCATCAGGATCGGCTGGCGGATCTCGGACGGATAGGACATGCCCTTGAAGGTGTGCATCGCGCGGCACGCGGTGTCGGCCCAGGCGATCGTCGGCGAGGCAAGGCCCAGCGTCGGATCCTCCTCGAGGATCGCCGCATTGCGCGCATAGCGCACGGGATCGCTGGTCAGGGGATTGTTGATGAAGGGATCCATGCCAGTGATGCGATCGTTGCCGCCGGGAATGTAGCGGCCGCCCTGCCCGAGCAGCCGCAGGGTCTTGAGCAGGACCCGTGACGGAAACGAGGTGGCGCGGCCCGGCAAGTCGATCATCGGCGCCGACAGCACCATGCGGTCGAACCAGCGCTTGCCCGAATGTGCAACCCTGAGCATCACGGCACCGCCCATGGAATGGGCGAGCGCGAAGAAGGGTGGCGGACAGTCGGGCAGCACCACCTGCTGCACGAAGGTCTCGACGTCGATCTCGAAGTCGGAGAAGGACCGCACATAACCCTTGCGCGGATCGCGCAGGCGGCGCGAGGAATGGCCCTGCCCGCGCCAGTCGATCATCGCCACGGCAAAGCCGCGGTCGCGCAGATCCCGCACCGTCTCGAAATATTTTTCGATCTGCTCGCTGCGTCCGGTGAAGACGCAGACCGTGCCCTTGCGGCCCGCGGGCGGCGCCCAGCGCGCAAAGCGCAGCTCGGCGCCGTCGGGCGTTTTGATGGTGCCGCTGACGACGTTTTCGGGAACGGGATTGGCGGGAATCGAGACCAGCGTCATGGGCAGGAAATGCCAGGAATCAAGGGGCGGGAGCGCCGAAAAGGCGCTGCTATCGCCCTCTTGAACGCTGTTTCGACCCACCCATATCATTTTCGTGCAGGCCGCTACCAGTGCTTCGGGAACCCGAGCATCAGGCTGCACACAGACTAAAGCCCGGCCCGATTGGCGGGCGGGTTACCAGATCAGTCGCTCAATGGAGGACTAACCATGCGTACCTACGACCTCACTCCCTTCTATCGCTCCACCGTCGGCTTCGACCGTCTCTTCAGCCTGCTCGATCAGACGACTTCGGACGGCAGCCCCGGCTATCCCCCCTACAACATCGAGCGCACCGGCGAGAACGCCTACCGCATCACCGTTGCGGTCTCCGGGTTCTCCAAGGACGAGCTGTCCATCGTCGCGAAGGAAAACACGCTGACGATCAAGGGCGAGAAAGTCGCCAATGAGAACAGCAAGTCCGAAGTGCTCTATCGCGGCATCGCCGCACGCGCCTTCGAGCGCGCCTTCCAGCTTGCCGATTTCGTGCAGGTGAAGGACGCCTCGCTCGAGAACGGCCTGCTCCATGTCGACCTCGTGCGCGAAATTCCCGAGGCCAAGAAGCCGCGCCAGATCGCGATCAACACCAGCGCGTCGGCCACCCAGGTGATCGAGGGCGAGAAGGCGGCCGCTTAAGGCGTCCATAGCATTCGACTTTCAAGTTGCGAAAACGCCCCGGTGCCCCGGGGCGTTTTTGTTTGTCTGGTCTTGCACTGCATCACAGAGCGGTGAAGGAGCGTAACAAGGCCGCCTGGCGATCCGTCCTTCCTGGCATCGGACCAAGACAGACGGAGAATGTGACCATGAAAGTCTGGCGCACCTTGTTAGTCGCGGCGAGCCTGCTGGCCGCGCCCATCACCCTTGCCCATGCACAATCAACGGCGCCGGTGAAGGCGAAGAATGTCGTGCTGGTGCATGGTGCCTGGGCTGACGGCTCGAGCTGGTCCGAGGTCATCCCGATCCTGCAGGCGGCAGGATTGCACGTCACGGCCGTGCAGAACCCGCTGACGTCGCTCTCCGATTCCGTCGAGGCCACCCAACGCGCGCTGGCCGAACAGGATGGCCCAACCGTGCTGGTCGCCCATTCCTGGGGCGGCACCGTCATCAGCCAGGTTGGCACCGATCCGAAGGTGACCGGTCTCGTCTACATCGCCGCGCGTGCGCCGGATGCAAACGAGGATTTCGTGGCGCTGTCGAAGCAATTCCCGACCGGCCCGGTGCGCGCCGGCATTGTCGAGCGCGACGGCTTCACAAAGCTCTCCGAGGACGCGTTCCTGAAATATTTTGCCAATGGCGTCGCGCCGCAGCAGGCGAAGGAGCTCTATGCCGTGCAATGGCCGACGGCGGCCTCGATCTTCGCCGGCCGCACCACGGACGCCGCGTGGCATGCGAAGCCGAGCTGGTACGCGGTGTCGAAGAATGACGACACCATCAACCCCGACCTGCAACGTTTCCTTGCTAAGCGCATGCACGCGACCACCGTCGAGCTCGATGCCGGCCACCTGTCGCTGGTGTCACGTCCGAAGGAAGTGGCGAGTCTGATCCTGCAGGCGGCGGGCTACGGGCCGAGCTGAGCGCGTACTTTCTTGTTTTGCGCAGCTCCCTCCCCAAACGTCGTCCCGGCGCAGGCCCGGACCCATATCCACAGGGAGAAGTTCGGCGAAGATTCGTCGTTCGGTATTCGCACCGAGCCCATCGATAGACCTCGCGGTATGGGTCCCGGCCTTCGCCGGGACGACACGGTGAGTGGGGCGCGCAGCGCAGATCGAACGATCAAGATGCGGCGCGCCCTACTCCAGCCCCTGCGCCGCGGGCATCTCCTGCGTCGGCAAAATCGTCGGGGCGGGCTTGGCCTGGCCGACGGTTGGAGCCGCGGACTGCGGCGCCTCGGCGGGCTTGGCCTGCGCGGCGGCGGCTTGCTGTGAAGCTTGCGGCTGCTGCGCTTGGGCCTGGTGTGGTGCGGCCTCGGATGGCGCCGGCCTGGCGGTGGCCACAGGCGTCTCGCCGCGCGGCGGGGCTGCCTTCGGAATCGGGACGGTGCGGCTTGCGACATGCGGGATCGACGCCGGCGGCCGCGGCGCGGCGCTGCGGATCACGGTCGGCGGCGGCAGCGCGCCCTGCGGCCCGTAAGGGGCTACCGCACCTTCATCATAGGCCGGCCCCATGCCGAAACCTGGCCCGAAGGCCGGCACGAAACGTAAAATCCGCCCGTCTCGGGCGTCAATCACGAGCCGGCCGTCGTCGCCGCGGCGGTCGACCACCGCGATGGTGTAGACCAGCCCACGCAGGCGCGGGATGCCGAGCGGCGAGAAGCCGTTTTCGCGCAGCACGGCGTAGACCTCGGTCGCCGGCAGCAACGCCGGCGCGGGCCCGCGCTCATACTCGTAGCCGTACCCATAGCCATAGGGGCGCGGCGGCGCTTCGAGCGGACCATAGGGCCCGTCGAAATCCGAGACCGCGGTGGTGGGCCCGCGCAGTCCTCCGTTCCCCAGCCCCTGCGCGTCGGCAGCAGATACCGCCAGCACACATGCGGCGGCAGCCACCCATCCTGTGAACAACTTCATGGTCGGAACGCTCCTGTCAGGCCCTAGGGGCGGCATGCGCTCGTTCGCTTGTTCAGCCATGGCGCGCCTTTCGAAGGGCTGATCGGAAGCTTCCCCCGGGATTCCGACGGCCTCAGGGCCGGATCGCGGCGCGTTTGCCTCAAATCGGGGACGCCTGATGCGGGAAAGCGCGTGATTGACACCTTGGGAATCGGGACTTTTGCGTGCTTGTGTGCTAGACAAAATTTTGGCAAGGTGATGGTTAGGACAGGAAAGCTGTCTTAATTTTGCTTGTGATCCCGGCACAGGGATTGCAACGAAAAGCGGTGCTCTCGAGCGCCAAGAAGATGCAGGCCAAAGCCGTTCTCGGGGACGTGGAACGCCCAGGCCTGAATTTAAGAAAATGCGGCTCGCAACGGACGAGCGGTGGCCCGAGAGAGGGTGCCCGCGGAACGCCCAAGGTGCGCCGAAGATAGCGGTGAGGCAGCTTGCCGCATGGAGAGGACAGGAACAATGAACGGGTCGCAATTCGAGCGCGCAAACTTCGTGGCAGAAGAGCTGTCGGCGACGGTCGCCTCGAAAACGACCGACCGCGAGCATACGTTCCGTCCGCCCGCCGAAGGCCTGTACGACCTGAGCATGGAGAAGGACTCCTGCGGCGTCGGCTTCATCGCCAACATCAAGGGCAAGAAGTCGCACGAGATCGTCTCGGACGCGCTCAACATCCTCTGCAACCTCGAGCATCGCGGCGCGGTCGGCGCCGATCCGCGCGCCGGCGATGGCGCGGGCATCCTGGTGCAAATCCCGCACGCCTTCTTCGTTCGCAAGACCAAGGCGCTCGGCTTCACGCTGCCGGCGCCGGGTGAATATGCGATCGGCGCGCTGTTCATGCCGCGCGACACCGCCTGGCGCAACGTCATCAAGAGCATCATCGCCGACCAGATCAAGGCCGAGGGCCTGAAGCTGCTCGGCTGGCGCGACGTGCCGACCGACAATTCTTCGCTGGGCGAGACCGTCAAGCCGACCGAACCCGCCTGCATGCAGGTGTTCATCGCCCGCAACGGCGCCGCCAAGACCGAGGACGAATTCGAGCGGAAGCTCTACATCCTGCGCAAGTCGATCTCGCAGGCAATCTACCAGCGCCGGGATCGCGGGCTCGCCGGCTATTACCCCTGCTCGCTGTCCTGCCGCACGGTGATCTACAAGGGCATGTTCCTCGCCGACCAGGTCGGCAAGTACTATCCCGATTTGCAGGAGCCGGATTTCGAGAGCGCGCTCGCGCTCGTGCATCAGCGCTTCTCGACCAACACCTTCCCGACCTGGTCGCTGGCGCATCCCTACCGGATGATCGCGCATAACGGCGAGATCAACACGCTGCGCGGCAACGTCAACTGGATGGCGGCGCGTCAGGCTTCCGTGAGCTCCGAGCTTTACGGCAAGGACATCAGCCGGCTCTGGCCGATCTCCTATGAAGGGCAGAGCGACACCGCCTGCTTCGACAACGCGCTCGAATTCCTGGTGCAGGGCGGCTACTCGCTGCCGCACGCGGTCATGATGATGATCCCGGAGGCGTGGGCCGGCAATCCGCTGATGGATGAGAAGCGCCGCGCCTTCTACGAATATCACGCCGCCCTGATGGAGCCATGGGATGGCCCCGCCGCGATCGCCTTCACCGACGGCCGCCAGATTGGCGCGACGCTCGACCGCAACGGCCTGCGGCCCGCGCGCTATCT
Source organism: Bradyrhizobium iriomotense (assembly GCF_030160715.1). Taxonomy (GTDB): domain Bacteria; phylum Pseudomonadota; class Alphaproteobacteria; order Rhizobiales; family Xanthobacteraceae; genus Bradyrhizobium; species Bradyrhizobium iriomotense. The sequence continues at coordinate 82,989 of NZ_BSOW01000014.1, read as the reverse complement.
CGTGACCAAGGACGACCGCATCGTGATGGCGTCCGAAATGGGCGTGCTCAAGATCCCGGAGGACCAGATCGTCACCAAGTGGCGCTTGCAGCCCGGCAAGATGCTGCTGGTCGACCTCGAGCAGGGTCGCCTCATTCCCGACGACGAGATCAAGGCCGAGCTTGCCAAGAGCCATCCCTACAAGGAGTGGCTGAGCCGCACCCAGATCGTGCTGGAGGAGCTGCCGAAGGCGCCGACCACCGGCGTGCGCTCGAACCTGTCGCTGCTCGACCGGCAACAGGCGTTCGGCTACAGCCAGGAAGACATCAACATCCTGATGACGCCGATGGCCTCCACCGGCGAGGAAGCCACGGGCTCGATGGGCAACGACACGCCGGTCTCGGCGCTGTCGGCCAAGCCCAAGCCGCTGTTCACCTACTTCAAGCAGAACTTTGCGCAGGTCACCAACCCTCCGATCGACCCGATCCGCGAGGAGCTGGTGATGAGCCTGGTCTCGATCATCGGGCCGCGGCCGAACCTGTTCGACCTGCAAGGCCTTGCCACGACCAAGCGCCTCGAAGTGCGCCAGCCGATCCTGACCGACGCGGATCTCGAAAAGATCCGGTCGATCGCCGATCTCGGCGATTCCCATTTCAAGTCGCGCACGCTCGACACCACCTTCCACGCCGGCCTCGGTGCTGCCGGCATGGACCAGGTGCTCGATGAGCTCTGCGCGCGTGCGGAAGCCGCGGTGCGCGAAGGCGTCAACATCATCATCCTGTCCGACCGCATGGTCGGCACCGACCGGGTGCCGATCCCCGCGCTGCTCGCCTGCGCCGCCGTTCATCATCACCTGATCCGCGTCGGCTTGCGCACCTCGGTCGGCATCGTCGTCGAATCCGGCGAGCCGCGCGAAGTGCATCACTTCGCCTGCCTTGCCGGCTACGGCGCGGAAGCGATCAATCCCTATCTCGCGTTCGAGACCATCATCGCGATGAAGGACCGCCTGCCGGCCGCACTCGACGACTACGAGATCGTCAAGCGCTACATCAAGTCGATCGGCAAGGGCCTTCTCAAGGTGATGTCCAAGATGGGCATCTCGACCTACCAGTCCTACTGCGGCGCGCAGATCTTCGACGCGGTCGGCCTGAAGGCAGACTTCGTCTCGAAGTTCTTCGCCGGTACGCACACCCGCATCGAGGGCGTGGGTCTCGCCGAGATCGCGGAAGAGGCGGTGCGGCGCCATGCCGACGCGTTTGGCGACGCACAGGTCTACAAGAGCGCGCTCGACGTCGGCGGCGAATATGCCTACCGCACCCGCGGCGAGGACCATGCCTGGACGGCCGAGTCGGTGTCGCTGCTCCAGCACGCCGCCCGCGGCAATTCGCAGGAGCGCTACCGCGCCTTCGCAAAGATCCTCAACGAGCAGTCGGAGCGTCTGTTGACGCTGCGCGGTCTGTTCCGGATCAAGAGCGCGGAGGAAGAGAAGCGCAAGCCCATACCGGTCGACCAGGTCGAGCCGGCCAAGGACATCGTCAGGCGTTTCGCCACGGGTGCGATGAGCTTCGGCTCGATCTCACGCGAGGCGCACACGACGCTCGCGATCGCCATGAACCGGATCGGCGGCAAGTCGAACACCGGCGAAGGCGGCGAGGAGGCCGACCGCTTCAAGCCGCTGCCGAACGGCGATTCCATGCGCTCGGCGATCAAGCAGGTGGCCTCGGGCCGTTTCGGCGTGACGACGGAGTATCTCGTCAACTCCGACATGATGCAGATCAAGATGGCGCAGGGCGCCAAGCCCGGCGAAGGCGGGCAGTTGCCCGGCCACAAGGTCGATGCGACCATCGCCAAGGTCCGGCATTCGACGCCGGGCGTCGGCCTGATCTCGCCGCCGCCGCACCATGACATCTACTCGATCGAGGATCTGGCGCAGCTCATCTACGACCTCAAGAACGTCAACCCAACGGGCGACGTCTCGGTCAAGCTCGTCTCCGAGATCGGCGTCGGCACGGTCGCGGCCGGTGTCGCCAAGGCGCGCGCCGACCATGTCACCATCGCCGGCTTCGAGGGCGGCACCGGCGCTTCGCCGCTGACCTCGATCAAGCATGCAGGTTCGCCCTGGGAGATCGGGCTCGCTGAAACCCACCAGACGCTGGTGCGTGAGCGGCTGCGCAGCCGCATCGCGGTCCAGGTCGACGGCGGCTTCCGCACCGGGCGTGACGTCGTGATCGGCGCGCTGCTCGGCGCGGACGAGTTCGGCTTTGCGACCGCGCCGCTGATCGCGGCCGGCTGCATCATGATGCGCAAGTGCCATCTCAACACCTGCCCGGTCGGCGTTGCGACGCAAGACCCCGTCCTGCGCAAGCGCTTCACCGGCCAGCCCGAGCACGTGATCAACTACTTCTTCTTCGTCGCCGAAGAGGTTCGCGAGATCATGGCGAGCCTCGGCTTCCGCAGCTTCAACGAGATGGTCGGCCAGACCCAGATGCTCGACCAGACCCGTCTGGTCGCGCACTGGAAGGCCAAGGGCCTCGATTTCTCGAAGCTGTTCGTCAAGCAGAAGGAAGAGAAGGGCCAGAAGATCTATCACTCGGAGCGCCAGAACCATCATCTGGAGGCCGTGCTCGATCGCAAGCTGATCGAGAAGGCAACGCCCGCGCTCGACCGCGGTGCGCCGGTGAAGGTCGAAGCCGAGATCAACAACACCGATCGTTCCGCCGGCGCGATGCTGTCGGGCGCGGTGGCCAAGATCTACGGCCATGCCGGGCTTCCGCATGACACGATCCATGTCAGCCTCAAGGGCACCGCCGGCCAGGCCTTCGGCGCGTGGCTCGCCCACGGCGTCACCTTCGAGCTCGAGGGTGAAGGCAACGACTATGTCGGCAAGGGCCTGTCGGGCGGCAAGATCATCGTCAAGCCGCCGCGCAACGGCGGCATCGTGCCGGAAGAGAGCATCATCGTCGGCAATACCGTGATGTACGGCGCGATCGAGGGCGAATGCTACTTCCGCGGCATCGCCGGCGAACGTTTTGCCGTGCGCAACTCGGGCGCGGTCGCGGTGGTCGAGGGTGCGGGCGATCATTGCTGCGAATACATGACGGGCGGCATCGTGGTCGTGCTCGGCAAGACCGGGCGCAACTTCGCAGCCGGCATGTCCGGCGGCATCGCCTATGTGCTCGACGAGGCCGGCGACTTCGACAAGCTCTGTAACCTCAGCATGGTCGAGCTCGAGCCGGTGCTGTCGGAAGAGCTGATCAACGCCGGCACCTACAACCACTCCGGTGACCTCGAGGCGCATGGCCGGGTCGACGTGTTCGAGAACCTGCTCGATTCCGACGTCGAACGCTTGCACGTCCTGATCTCGCGCCATGAAAAGGCGACCGGTTCCAGGCGTGCAATCGAGATCCTCGCGAACTGGAAGGAATGGCTGCCCAAATTCCGCAAGGTGATGCCGGTCGAGTACCGGCGCGCGCTGCGCGAAATGGCGGCCAACGCGGACGCCGAGCCGAAAATCGCGATCGGGGCGTAAGTCTAACCCCCTCATGGTGAGGAGGCGCGAAGCGCCGTCTCGAACCATGAGGCCACCATCCGGGCCTTCATCCTTCGAGACGCGGCGCAAAGCGCCGCTCCTCAGGATGAGGGGCGAAACGAAAAACGAGCGGCAGGGACTACGGGTTTAATGGGCAAGGTCACGGGTTTTCTCGAAATCGAACGGCACGATCGCAAGTACACCCCGGTCGCCGAGCGCTTGACGCACTTCAAGGAGTTCGTCGTTCCACTCTCCGAGAAGGAAACGCGCGACCAGGCCGCGCGCTGCATGAACTGCGGCATTCCCTATTGCCACGGCACCGGCTCGGTCGCACCGGGCACGGCGGGCTGCCCGGTCAACAACCAGATCCCCGACTTCAACGACCTCGTCTATCAGGGCAACTGGGAAGAGGCCGCGCGCAATTTGCACTCGACCAACAACTTCCCGGAGTTCACCGGCCGCATCTGCCCGGCGCCGTGCGAAGCCTCCTGCACGCTCAACATCGACGACAACCCGGTCACCATCAAGACCATCGAATGCGCAATCGTCGACCGCGCCTGGGAGAACGGCTGGCTGAAGCCCGAGATCAACACTGAGAAGACCGGCAAGAAGGTCGCGGTGATCGGCTCGGGCCCCGCGGGCATGGCCTGCGCGCAGCAGCTCGCGCGCGCCGGTCATGACGTGCACGTCTACGAGAAGTACGCCAAGGCCGGCGGCCTTCTGCGTTATGGCATTCCCGACTTCAAGATGGAGAAGGACATCATCGACCGCCGTGTCGCGCAGATGGCGGCGGAGGGCGTCACCTTCCACTACAACAGCCATGTCGGTGCAACCGGCAGCGTCGATCCGCGCGAGCTGCTCAACGAGTACGACGCCATCGCGCTGACCGGTGGCGCGGAAGCGCCGCGCGACCTGCCGATCCCCGGCCGCGACCTCGACGGCATCCACTACGCGATGGACTTCCTGCCGCAACAGAACCGTCGCAACTCCGAAGAGCCCTTGGGCGGCGTCACCGACATCCTCGCCGGCGGCAAGCATGTCGTCGTCATCGGCGGCGGCGACACCGGCAGCGACTGCATCGGTACCTCGCTGCGCCAGGGCGCCAAGACCGTGACCCAGCTCGAGATCATGCCGGCGCCGCCCGAGCGCGAAAACAAGGGCCTGACCTGGCCGAACTGGCCGCTCAAGATGCGGACGTCCTCGAGCCAGGCCGAAGGCGCGATCCGCGAATACGCCGTGCTGACGCAAAAGTTCTCCGGCGAGAACGGCAAGGTCAAGAAGCTGCATTGCGTGCGCGTCGACGACAAGTTCAAGCCGATGGCCGGCACCGAGTTCGATCTCGACGCCGAGCTCGTGCTGCTCGCGATGGGCTTCGTGCACCCCGTGCACGAGGGCCTCTTGAAGCTGCTCTCGGTCGAGCTCGACCCGCGCGGCAACGTCCGCGCCAACACGCTCGACTACCAGACCTCGCGCCCGAACGTGTTCTCGGCCGGCGACATGCGGAGAGGCCAATCGCTGGTGGTCTGGGCGATCCGCGAAGGCCGTCTGTGCGCAAGGTCGATCGACACGTTCCTGATGGGGAAGACGGACCTGCCGCGGTAGCTATTCGCTCCTCTGCTAGATTTACAGAAGCTGTCATCGCCCGCGAAAGCGGGCGATCCAGTTGTCCCGAGACGTCAGTCGTATACGGGTAGGCCGCGGCGTACTGGATGCCCCGCCTTCGCGGGGCATGACGGCGGAGTGAGGGTGAGAGCAAGCAGCCCTATCTGAGCTCTCGCGCATAGCGGTTGTCCGTCTCCTGTTTAATTCTGCAGCCTCACCCCCAGCATCACCACGGTCGCCTGCGAGCTCGACAGCGGGACGTTCGAATCCAGAATGTCGTGGCGCAGCGAACCCTTGATCCAGAGGTTGCGGTTGAGCTTGTAGATGATGTCGCCTTCGATCGAGTACGTTTTGTCCTTACGCACGTTGTCCTGATAGTCGTACGTGCCGTAGGTGAACTTGCCGATGCCAGTCAGCCAACGGCGGAAGTCGTGATCGACTTCAACGGCGTAAGTGTGCACCAGGATGCCCGGAGAGCCCACAAGCGTCGTCTCGAGGATCTGTGTGTCGGAATTGAATTTCACGGTGGTCAGCCCGCTCGCGTTCCAGACCAGCGAGCCCGCGGTCAGGAAGCCTGAAAGCTGGCTGAGCCGCGGGTCGACATAGTTGCGCGCGGCATAGCCGACCGAGATTTCGCCGGTGAGGATGCGCGTGAATTCGAAGGAGGTGCCGACCTTGGCGTAGCCACCGTTTGAATCGCGGAAGTAGCCGTTGCGGTCGGCGGCCTGGTCGTGCACGCGGGTGTCGCCCTCGATCTCCACGAACGGCTTCAAGCCCGGCTTGAGGTCGTAGGAGAAGCGGCCAACGCCGCCATACTGGTTGAAATTGCGATCGTCGTTGCTGAAGGTCTCGCCATCGGTGAGCTTGGAGTTGGTGTAGGCCGTACGATCGACCGTTGCGCCGGCCGCGACTTCGAAACGGTTGAAGGTCTGGTCGACGCCGAGCGTCGTGCCGTAGGTGGCGTAGATCGGATATTTTTGCAGGCCCGCCTGGATGTTCGGGCTGCCGGGATTGTCGGTGGCAAGCCGCAGGCGCAGCTGCGAGGTCAGCTTGAGATCGCGGTCGACGTCGAGGCGGCCGTCGACATGGCCGGTGAAATCGGGGCGATTGATCTCGACGGGCGCGGGCGAGGCGACGCCGTCGATTGTTGCCGGCAACTGGTTGCCATAACCGGTGAAGGAACCGCGGAGGTCTGCGACCAGCGCGTGGCGCTCCCAGTCGGACATCACGACGAGTTCGGGCGCGACGACATAGACCGGCGAGCCGATCGGCTTGTTGAGGCGCGCCGGGTTGGTGTCGTAGCCGCCGGAGAGCTCGAGCCCCCCCTTGATCAGGAAGCTGCCGGCGTAGTCGCCGACGGGGCCGAAGGGATCGTCGTCGAGCTTGAGGCGCCGGCGCAACGGCTGACCGGGCGCGGTGCCGGCCATCGCCGCCGGCACCGGCGTCTTGTTGGCGGTCTCCGATGGCGGCGGCGCGATGCGCGGCTGGCCGATGCCCGGCGCGGGAGCGCTTGGCGGCGGCGTGCCGGGACCCGGCGCGCGCTTCGGCTTCGGCTGCCCCGGATAAAGTTTTGGCTGCTGCCGCTTGCGATTGAGCGAGTCGTAGCCCGAGGCGCCGGAGCCGTTGGCGGCGGGCAGGCCATAGGTCGGCACTTGACCGACGCGCGAGGGCGCCGGTGCATCCTTGCTCTTGCGCGGATCGGCACTGGGATCGGGCAGCGCCGGCAAGGCATCCGACGCGGGCTGCGCAAAGGTGGTCGTGGCCGTGCGGCGCGTTGGCAACGTGTCCGGCGAGACGAAGCCGCCGCGGTTCGGATTGAAGAGGTCCGGCGTGACGCTCTGGGCGGCCGCGGGCGCGCTCTCCAGCACGGTCAGCACAAGGCATGGCAAGACGGCGCGCACGACGTGCGCGCGTTTGCTCCGGCCCCTGCCTGGAGACGACCCCACGATGTGAAAAACTCCAACGAATTCAGTCACTTTCGCGACGGCTCCCGCGGGCGCGCGGGAACCATCGTTAATGGAGTTAAAACAATTATGGTTAATGAGCCGTTGAGGGCGGGCGTACGCGCGTCGCCTCCCCGCCGCGGCCGTGCTAAGCAGGCGGCCACGGCAAAACCGGGTTTGCCGATATCTCCCCTGGATCAAAATATGCCGAGCTCGAAACCGCTGATGACCCCATCATCCGGCCCCGTATCCCCCGACATCGAATCCGCGCTGCGCACGCTGGAGACGGAGAGCGGCGGCATCGGCGCGCTCGCGACTGCGCTGAAGGGCCCGTTGGCTACGAGCTTCACGGCGGCGATCGACAAGATCCGCAACGCCAAGGGCCGCGTCGTCGTCACCGGGCTCGGCAAGTCCGGCCACATGGCGCGCAAGATCGCAGCGACCCTGGCCTCGACCGGCACGCCCGCCTTCTTCGTCCACGCCGCCGAGGCAGGCCATGGCGACCTCGGCATGATCACCACCGACGACGTCATCATGGCGCTGTCCTGGTCCGGCGAGCAGCCGGAGATGAAAAACCTCGTGAATTATTCGGCACGCTTTGCGATCCCGATGATCGCGGTGACGTCGAACGCTGGCTCTGCGCTCGGACAGGCCGCCGATATCGTGATCGAGCTGCCCAAGGCGCGCGAGGCCTGCCCGCACAATCTGGCGCCGACCACCTCGACATTGATGCAGGCCGCGATCGGCGATGCCATCGCGATCGCGCTGCTCGAAGGCCGCGGCTTCACTGCGCTGGAGTTCGCGCATTTCCACCCCGGCGGCAAACTCGGCGCGATGCTGAAATTCGTCCGCGACTACATGCGCACCGGCGCGGAGATCCCCGTCAAGCCGCTTGGCACGATGATGTCGGAGGCTGTGGTCGAGATGTCGGCCAAGGGCCTCGGCTGCGTCTGCATCGTCAGTCCCACGGGCGAGATCGCCGGCATCATCACCGACGGCGATTTGCGCCGCCACATGCGGCCCGATCTCCTGACCGCGACCGTCGACGACATCATGACGACAGAGCCGAAGACCGTGCCGCCCTCCATGCTCGCGACTGAGATGCTGGAGGTGCTGAACACACGGAAGATCACGACGCTGATCGTGAGCGAAGCGAACAAGCCCGTCGGCATCGTGCATCTGCACGATCTGTTACGGGCGGGCGTGGCGTAAGCCGTCTCTCTTATCGTCATTCCGGGGCGCGCCGACTTCGGCGCCCCGGAATCCATACTCACGATGGTGGTTATGGATTCCGGGCTCGCGACTTCGTCGCGCCCCGGAATGACGCTGAGGGTTTGGCGGACGCCTGTTTGCCTCCACGTCATTGCGAGCGAAGCGAAGCAATCCAGACTATTGCTGCGGAAAGATTCTGGATTGCTTCGCTCGCAATGACACCGGAGCTACGCCGCCGCCACCGTCAGGTTGGCACCATCCACCTGCACCACCTTCACCCGCGTGCCGGCCGGTGTATCGGGGCCGGCGACGCGCCAGACGGTATCGCCGATGCGGACGGTGCCGCTTCCGTCGATGATCGGCTTCTCCAGCGTGAACTCGCGGCCGAGAAGCGCCTCGGTGCGCTTGTTCAGATACGGGCTCGCGCTCGTGTCGATCCTGCCGCGCGCCAGGCGCCGCCACACTGGCACTGCGGCGGCGGCGAACAGCGCGAACATCACGAGCTGCGCCTGCCATGAGGGATGGACAACGAACGACACCAATCCAACCAGCAGCGCGGCGAGCCCCAACCAGAACAGGAATACGCCCGGCGCGAACACCTCCAGCGCCATCAGGATGAAGCCGAAGATCAGCCAGTTCCAGGTGCCGAGGGTGACGAACATGTCGGTCATGACACGACCTCTTTAAGTTGGCGCATGACCTTATCGGAAAACCGGTATCCACTTTTCCGGGTCATGCGCCGAGTCCTACTGCGGGACTACCGGCGGCGAGCTTCCTGCCGGCGGCACCGAGCCGCGGCGGGCGGCGGCGGTAGCGGACGCCGCACTCTCCCCGAACGTCGCCTTGGCGATCTCGCCGATGCCGGCCAGCGAACCGAGCAGACTCGTAGCTTCCATCGGCAGCATGATGATCTTCTGGTTCGGCGCGTCCGCAAACTCTCCGAACGCCTTGATATATTTGTCGGCGATGAAATAGTTCAATGCGGCGACGTCGCCCTTGGCGATCGCCTCCGACACCATCTGCGTCGCCTTGGCCTCGGCTTCGGCCAGACGTTCGCGCGCTTCGGCGTCGCGGAACGCGGCTTCCCGGCGGCCTTCGGCCTGGAGGATCTGGCCCTGCTTGGCGCCCTCGGCGCGCAGGATCTCGGACTGGCGTTGACCTTCGGCGGCCAGAATGTCGGCGCGTTTGACGCGCTCGGCCTTCATCTGCCGGCCCATGGCCTCGACGAGATCGGCCGGCGGCACGATGTCCTTGATCTCGATGCGGTTGACCTTGACGCCCCAGGGCGAGACCGCGGCGTCGACGACGCGCAGCAGGCGCTCGTTGATCTCGTCGCGATGCGACAGCACCTGGTCGAGATCCATCGAGCCCATCACCGACCGGATGTTGGTCATGGTCAGCACAGTGATCGCATTGTTCAGATTGGCGACCTCGTAGCTGGCTTTCGCGGCGTCGAACACCTGGTAGAAGGCGACGCCGTCCACGCTCACCGTCGCGTTGTCCTTGGTGATCACCTCCTGCTCGGGGATGTCGATCACCTGTTCCATCATGTTCATCTTGCGCCCGACGCGATCGAAATAGGGCACGATCAGATTGAGCCCCGGCGACAGCGTCTGGGTGTATTTGCCGAACCGCTCGATGGTCCAGTCATAGCCCTGCGGCACCGTCTTCACGCCGGCAAGCAGCGTGACGATGACCAGCAGCACCAGTGCAATTGCAAAAATATCGAAACCGCTCATAGCTCCTCCAAGGCGGGAAAAGGCTTTTCCCGCGCCGTTCATTGGTCGGATTCCCGTCCCGACCGGTTCAGCGGCACGCTTTACGTCGGCCTCTTGCGATCATTTCACAAGACGCACGAAGCCGGAACGACGGCCATTAAGTATTGGCGGGGAGGCTCTTGAAACGGGGCGGCGCCAACCTAGCGGGGACGCACCCTATTCGATAACCTCGTCGGCGATCGCAAGCATCGCCGGCGGGATGGTGACGCCGAGCGCTCGTGCGGTCCGCAGATTGATCGCAAGCTCGAATTTGGTGGGGTTTTGCACCGGAAGATCGGCCGGCCTTGCGCCCTTCAGGATGCGGTCGACATAGGCGGCGGCGCGCCGCACCTGCTCGGCGCTGTCGGTGCTGTAGGACATCAGGCCCCCCTCATCGACGAAAGTCCGGCTCCAGTAGACCGCCGGCAAGCGTGCCTCGGCGACCGCCGCCTGGAGGCGCGCGCGGTTTGCCAGCGTGAAGAAATCAGGCAGGACGAGCAGGCCTTCGCCCTTGCGGGCCGCGAGCGCCGCGATCGAAGCCTCGTCATGGACCGGCGCCGGCTCGACCGACACGCCGAGCGCGCGCGCCGCCTGTTCGATCGCGTGCAGCATGAGGCCGGCGAACGGCGCCGTCACCGGATTGTAGACCACGGCGATGCGGGAGACCTTTGGCGTGATCTGCGTCAGCATCTCCAGCCATTTGCCGGCCATCGGCCCGTCGTAATCGGTGAAGCCGGTGATGTGTTGCCGCCCGGATGCGAAAGGGTTTTGACAAAACCCTGGCCGACGGGATCGGTGACGACGGCGAACACGATCGGTGTTGCCGCGGCGCGCTTGCGCAATTCCTCGACCGACGGAGTGCCTATGGCGAGCAGGATGTCAGGATTGAGCGCAACCAGCTCGCCGGCCTGCCGCGCGATCAGCGCCCGATCGCCACCACCATGGCGCCAGTCGATCCGCAGATTGTCCTGTTCCTTCCAACCGAGCGTTGCGAGCGCATCGGTCAGGATCGTCGCGCGCATCTGCCCGATCGCGTCATCGGCCGCCGTCACCGTGAGCACGCCGAGCCGGCGCATCGCGGCCGGCGCCAGCTGCGCGACCGCCGGCAGCGGCAACAGGGCAGCGCCGCCGAGAAGTGCCAGGAGGTCGCGCCGTTTCATGGGACGCCCCTCAGATCCAGCCCTGCAGCTCGCGCAGCACGAGGGTGCGGATCACGTCCATGCCGGGCTCGCTGTCGTTCAGGCAGGGGATTGCGGCAAACGCCTCGCCGCCATTATGCCGGAATATCTCGGCGTTCTCCTGCGCGATCTCCTCCAGCGTCTCCAGGCAGTCGGCGGCAAAGCCCGGCGTCACCACCGCGATGCGCCGCACGCCGTCCTGCGCCAGGCGCTTCATGGTCGCGTCCGTATAGGGCTGGAGCCATTCATCATTGCCGAAGCGCGACTGGAAGGTGAGCAGCAGCTTTGAGGCGTCCATGCCGAGCCGCCGGCGCAGCGCCTCGGTCGTCGCCACGCAGTGGCCCTGATAGGGATCGCCATGCTCGACATAGGATTTCGGCATGCCGTGGAAGGAGGCGACAATCAGCTCCGGCTTGAACGGCAGGCTCGCCAGGCTCGCCTCGATCGAGGCCGCGAGCGCCTCGATATAGGCCTCGTCTTCGTAGTACGGCGGCGTCACCCGCAGCGTCGGCTGGGCGCGCAAGCGGGCGAGCACGCGAAACACCTCGTCGCAGACAGTCGCGGAGGTCGAGGCCGAATATTGCGGATAGAGCGGCACCACCAGGATCCGGTCGCAGCCTTGTGCGATCAGCGCATCGATGCCGGACTTGATCGACGGATTGCCGTAGCGCATCGCCCAATCCACCACAACATGGGTACGATCGGCGAGCGCGGCGGCGAGCTTGTCGGCCTGCGAGCGGGTAATGGTCTTGAGCGGCGACTCGTTCTTCTCGGTGTTCCAGATCTTCTGGTAGTCGAGCGCCTTGGTGCGCGGGCGCTTGCGCAGGATGATGCCATTCAGCACGAACTGCCAGACCAGGCCCTGGTCCTCGATGACGCGCCGATCGCTCAGGAATTCCTTGAGGTAGACGCGCACGCCCGCGGCATCCGCGGTGTCGGGCGTCCCGAGATTGACGAGCAGCACGCCGACACGCGCGCCAGGCGCTGCGGTGGCCTTCGATGTGTCGATCGGGAGAACGCGCGTCATGGTCCAACGGGTTCGCGCGTTGGGCCGAACTTGTCAAGATTGGGGCGACTTCGCTAGGATTTCGGGGTGCAGGGGGAAGGAACCATGACGCTCGCGGAATGGTGCATATTTGGAGCGCTGCTGCTCTATCTGGCGACGATCGCCTCGATCAAATGGATCAGGTTCGGTCGTTTCGACAATGCGAAGCCGCGCGACCCGGCCTTCTATGAGGATGCCATCTCCCAGCGCGCGCTGGGTGCGCACCAGAACGGCATCGAGACCTTCCCGTTCTTCGCGATTGCCGTGCTGCTCGCCGAATTCCGCGAGTCCCCGCAGCGCTTGGTCGACGAGCTCGCCGCGCTCTTCCTGATCGTGCGGATCGCCTACGTCTTCACCTATCTCGGCAACCGCCCGACGCTGCGCTCCATCCTCTGGAGCATCGGCTTTGCGATCAACGTCGCGATCTTCTTCATGCCCGCCTTGAAGCGGTTTCTGCCGGTGTGAGGTTTCTCTCTGCCGTGTCCCGGACGCGGTGCAGCGCTCTTGCGCTGCTCCGCAGAGCCGGGACCGAGAAAGACAACGCGGAGATATGGGCCCCGGCTCTGCAGCGCATCGTCGAAGGGACGCTGCGCTGCGTCCGGGGCACGGGAATTCACCTCAAAAACACGTCGTCCGTTCGGCGGCGAGGTAGCCGAACAGCAGGCCCGCGCCGAACAGCAGTACGAGGCCGGCAGCGGCGAATTCGATGCCGCGCATGAAAAGCGCGCCGCCGCCGTCGCGGCCAGCGCTCAGGCGCCGGGCGACGTCCTTGGCGGAGACGGCGATGACCGCGATGGTCGCAACCGTGATCGCAGTGCCGAGCCCCATCAGGAAGGTCGCGGCGATGCCGGCCCAGAACAGGCCCTGGGCGAGCGCGAACACCAGGACCAGGATCGCGCCCGAGCAGGGGCGGATGCCGACGGTGAGGATCGCGGCCAGTCCGCGCCGCCAGCCGCCGGGGCCGGCAAGCTCGCTCGGCGCGGGGCCGTGGGAATGGCCGCAATGCTCGTCATGGACATGATCATGGGCATGGGCGTGGCCGTGATGGTCATGGCCATGATGGTGGTCATGGTGATCGTGACCATGACCATGCTCGTCATGATGGTGATGGTGGCCGTGATCGTGGTGATGCGGCACGCCGGCGATCGCTGGCACTGGCTGGGAGGCCTGGAGCGCGCGGATGAAGGCGCCGCCCTTGACCCAGACGAGGCGCAGCCCGAAGGCCGCGATCAGGGCGTAGCTGGCGATCTCGATCACCTTCTCGGCGCTGCACATGGTCTTGGCCGTCGCATTCAGCGCCCAGGCCGCGATGCCGACGATGAGGACTGCGACCAGCGACTGCATCAGCGCCGAGGCAAAGGACAATACGATGCCGCGCCGCGCCGTTTCCTGGTTGGCGACGAGGTAGGACGAGATCACCGCCTTGCCGTGGCCGGGGCCGGCGGCATGGAAGATGCCGTAGGCAAAGGAGATCGCGAGCAGCGTCCACACCGCCGAGCCGTCGGATTTCGCGGCGCGGATGGTCACCGACATCTCGCGGTAGAGTTCCGACTGCTTGGCCAGCAGCCAGCCGATGATACCGCCGGCCTCCGGCTCGGCCGCGGGGCGCGGCCCGCCGAACGGGTTTTGCGCCAGGAGATCGTGAAGCCCGGCGTCGACGGCCCAAACGGCGACAAGAACGGCCGCGCCGGTGCCGAGCGCACGCGCAAGCGGAGAACGAAGCAGCGAGGTCACTGGCAATCCACGGTGATCTTGTTGGCGAACATCATGCCGAAGTTCGAGTTCTCGCCATTCATGAAGGTCTGTTCGTTGAGCTTCTGAGCGCTCGCGGTGCCGTCATTCGGCCGCTCCAGCTTCATCTGGCAGCCGGCGGGCGCGCCGACCAGCTTGACCGGGTTGTCCTTGGCCATCTGGAAGTCGATGAAGAAGGAGCGGTCGAACACTTCCAGCACGAGCTGCTTGGGCTTCAGCGGCGCCTTCAGCGGCAGCGTGAAGTGCAGGGTCAGCACCTGGTCCTTGTAGTCGAGGAAATAGTCGACCGGCTCATTGAAGCGCTCCTTCTTGCCGTCGGCCTTGGCGAAGGTGAAGTAGGCATATTCCTTCAGCGACTCGACGTTGGTCTGGGCGAGCGGAGCCAGCTCCTCGCGCGTGTAGCTGCCCTTGGTCTTGCCCTCGAGCCCCTGCGTCGCATAGGCCGAGAACATGTCGTCAAACGTCCAGGCGTGGCGGACGCCGGTGATCGAGCCGTCCTCCGCGTAGATCAGCTCGCTGGTTGCGGTGATCCAGACATGCGGATGCGCCTGCACCCCGCCCGCCGCAAGCGTGAGGCCGGCGGCGAGCAGCAGGCCGAACAGGCGGCGCATGCGCATCAGGCCGCCTTCGCGTCGTCGAGCAGGCCGCGGCGGCGAAGCAGCGCATCCGGCTCCGGCGGGCGTCCGCGGAAAGCCTCATAGGCGGCTTCCGGATCGACCGATCCGCCCGTGGAGTAGATGTCGTCGTGCAGGCGCTTTGCTACCGCCGGATCGAAGATGTTGCCGGCTTCCTCGAAGGCGCCGAAGGCGTCGGCGTCCATCACCTCCGACCACATGTAGCTGTAATAGCCGGCGGCGTAGTGATCGCCGGAGAAGATGTGCCCGAATTGCGTGGGCCGGTGCCGCATCGCGATCTCGTCGGGCATGCCGATCTTCTCGAGCTCTTGCCTCTCGAAGGCGCGCACGTCCTGCGCGCTTGCCGCCGGCTGAGTGTGGAATTCGAGGTCGACGAGGGCCGAGGAGACGAACTCGACCGTGGCAAAGCCCTGGTTGAACTTGCGCGCCGCGAGGAAGCGCTGGAGCAGGTCGTCGGGCAGCGGCTCGCCGGTCTGATAGTGGCGGGCGAACTGTTGGAGCACCTCGGGCCGCTCCTGCCAGTGCTCGTAGAGCTGCGAGGGCAGCTCGACGAAGTCGGTGAATACGGAGGTGCCCGACAGCGACGGATAGGTCACGTTGGAGAGCATGCCGTGCAGGCCGTGGCCGAACTCGTGGAACAGGGTGCGGGCGTCGTCGGGCGACAGCAGCGAGGGCTCGCCGCCGGCGCCCTTGGCGAAGTTGCAGACATTGATGATCAGGGGCGCGATCTCGCCGTCGAGCTTCTGCTGGTCGCGCAGCGAGGTCATCCAGGCGCCGGAGCGCTTCGACGGCCGGGCATAGTAGTCGCCGTAGAACAGCGCCTTGTGCTTGCCGTCCGGCCCCTTCACCTCCCAGACCCGGACGTCCGGATGCCAGGCCGGGACGTCCTTGCGCTCCTCGAAGGTGATGCCGAACAGCCGCGTGGCGCAGTCGAAGGCCGCCGCGATCATGTGGTCGAGGGTCAAATATGGCTTGATCGCGGCGTCGTCGAAATTGGCGCGCTGAAGGCGCAGCTGTTCGGCGTAGTACCGCCAGTCCCAGGGCGCGAGTTGGAAATTGCCGCCCTCGGCCGCGATCAGCGCCTGCATCTCGTCGCGGTCGGCGAGCGCGCGGGCGCGGGCCGGCTTCCAGACCCGCTCCAGGAGGCCCCTCACCGCGTCCGGCGTCTTGGCCATGGAGTCCTCGAGCCGGTAGGCCGCGAAGGTCGGATAGCCCAGCAGCTTGGCGCTCTCCTCGCGCAGCTTCAGGATCTCGACGATGGTCTCGTTGTTGTCGTTGGCGTTGCCATTGTCGCCGCGCGCCGTGAAGGCCTTGTAGACCTTCTCGCGCAGGTCGCGCCTCGCCGAGCCCTTCAGGAACGGCTCGACCGAGGAGCGCGACAGGGTGACGATGGCCTTGCCGGCCATGCCGCGATCTTCTGCCGCAGCCTTGGCAGCCGCGACGAAGCTCTCGGGCAGGCCCTCGCGGTCGTCCTCGCCGAGCTCCATGAACCACTCCTGCTCGTCGCCGAGCAGATGATGGCTGAAGGTGGTGCCGAGCTGGGCGAGCTTCTCGTTGATCTCGGCCATCCGCGCCTTGGCCTCCTCGGTGAGCCCGGCGCCGGCGCGGTGGAAGCGGGTGTAGGTGCGCTCGAGCAGGCGCAGCTGCTCCGGCGTGAGCTTCAGCGCGGTGCGGTTCTCGTGGAGCTGGGCGACGCGGCCGAACAGCACCGCGTTCATCATGATCGGATTCCAGTGCCGCGCCATCCGCAAGGAGACCTCCTTGTCGATCTCCAGGATCGCCGGATTGGAGTGCGCGGAGACGAGGTCGTAGAACACGGCCGCGACCTTGGTCAGCAGCTTGCCCGAGCGCTCCAGCGCCGTGATGGTGTTGGCGAAGTCGGGTGTCGCCGGGTCGTGGACGATCGCGGCGATCTCGGCCGAGTGGTCGGCGAAGGCCTGCTCGAAGGCCGGGAGGAAGTGCTCCGGGCTGATCGCGTCGAATGGCGGGGTCGCAAACGGCGTGACCCAGGCCTGCAACAGCGGGTTCGTCTCGGCCGGCGGAGCGTCGGTAGTCTGGCGGGTTTCTGACATCGCTTGCCCCGATTTTTGAGCTGGTTTGTTGGGGGCCAGCTATAGCACGCGATGGGGCTTTTTTGCGCCATTTGGCCTTGCTCCCGGGCCCCTTTTCGGGGAGATTGCGGCCCTCAAAGACCACGGACCCAGCTCATGAACGCGCCTGCCTCTTCCTCCCGCCAGATCGTCTGGCCGAGCGTCATCACCGTCATCAGCGCCGCCATCCTGATCGGCGCCGAGGTGTTCGGCGCGGCGTTTGCCGGCGGCTGGGCGCTCGCGATTCTGTTCGGACTCGACGACACCGGCGCGCACATCGTGCAAGCCGTGCTGTTCGCGCTCGGCGTCCTCGTCATGACAGCGTTCATCCGTGCGGCTCAACGCGTCGAGCCGTTCACGAAGCGCGCGTGAAGCGATGCGCGCGAGCACGAGGCGCGCGCAAGCCCGCACAAACTTAACAGCCGTTCATCTTCGCACGTCGCTCGCGCAGCACCGCGCAAGCAGTCGTTAGGCAATTCTGCTCTCAGCCTAAAAAATTTCTTGCGAAGCAGAGTCAAAACGCTTATGTGCGTTCTTGCCCAATTTCGCACGTGCCTGTGGTCGTGTGTCAGTCGGTAGGTATCCGGACAAGAGGCCGGACAGCCGCCAAGGGGTGAAGAAGCCGAGGGGCTCTTCGGAAGTGCAGAAGTCGGAAGACTGAGGTCTGAAGACTGAAGGCAAACCCGGAGCGTCCAGCATCTCTCTCAAGAGATGCCTTGTCGAAGGTGACTTCACTTTTTGCAACCGTGACTGGCAGCCGGAGGCGAACCGGCGCACCCCGCTCTCAACGGGGGACGCGACTTAAAGCAACGACGGATCGGGCTTTTTTGGTCTCTACCGGCATTCCAACGCCGGCGCGGGCTACTGAAAAGGCTTGTCCTTCATTGCCAGGTGTGCGGGCGGGAAACTCTCCCAACCAATCCACGGCAGCACAGTCTGGTTTGAGTCTTTTGGCTTCGTTGCGCCTCCATCGCGCGATGTGGCCGGAGCACTCTTATCCGACGTCACGTTGATGCGGATCCCGTCGCTGGGACCGTTGGAGAGTGCCATGACCGAACGTATCCAGGAATTCCTGCGCAACCGCCGCAAGGATGGCCTCGACACCGAGCCGTGCCTCGTCGTCGACCTCGAGGTCGTGCGCGACAACTACCAGAGCTTTGCCAAGGCGCTCCCCGACAGCCGCGTGTTCTATGCCGTCAAGGCGAACCCGGCGCCGGAAGTGCTGGCGCTGCTCGCCTCCATGGGCTCCTGCTTCGACACCGCAACGGTCGCCGAGATCGAGATGGCGCTGGCCGCGGGTGCGACGCCCGACCGCATCTCCTTCGGCAACACGATCAAGAAGGAGCGCGACATCGCGCGCGCCTTCGCGCTCGGCATTCGGCTGTTCGCGGTCGATTGCGCCGCCGAGGTCGAGAAGGTCGCCCGTGCCGCGCCGGCTGCGAAGGTGTTCTGCCGCATCCTCTATGACTGCGCCGGCGCCGAATGGCCGCTGTCGCGCAAGTTCGGCTGCGACCCGGAGATGGCGGTCGAGGTGCTCGACCTCGCCAAGCGTCTGGGCCTGGAGCCGTGCGGCATCTCCTTCCATGTCGGCTCGCAGCAGCGCAAGGTGAAGGCTTGGGACCGCGCGCTGGCGATGGCCTCGCAGGTGTTCCGCGACTGCGCCGAGCGCGGCATCAACCTCTCGATGGTCAACATGGGCGGGGGCTTCCCGACCAAGTACCTGAAGGATGTGCCGCCCGTGGTGACCTACGGCCGGTCGATCTTCCGCGCGCTGCGCAAGCACTTCGGCAACCAGATCCCCGAGACCATCATCGAGCCGGGCCGCGGCATGGTGGGCAACGCCGGGGTGATCGAGTCCGAGGTCGTGCTCATTTCGAGGAAGAGCGACGAGGACGAGGTGCGCTGGGTGTATCTCGACATCGGCAAGTTCGGCGGTCTCGCCGAGACCATGGACGAGTCGATCCGCTACGCCATCCGCACCCCGCATGACGGGGCGGATATGACGCCGTGCGTGCTCGCTGGGCCCACCTGCGATTCCGCCGACGTGCTGTACGAGAAGAACCCGTATCCGCTCCCGGTGACGCTCGAGATCGGCGACAAGGTGCTGATCGAAGGCACCGGGGCCTATACGTCGACCTACTCGTCGGTGGCGTTCAACGGCATTCCGCCGCTCAGGACCTACCACATCTGATCCGCCTCGCCGTCGAGGCCTGATGAATCGGGAGCCGGTCCGCCGGCTCCCTCCCTGACATTTCGATTTCTGACGACGCTTGACCGCGGACGCTTGTGCGCGGGTCCAAGCGAGGACTGACGTGTCATGACTGCTCTTCGGAAGCCACAAGTCGCCCTCACCTCGAAAGCCGCTCCGTTCGCGATCCGTGCGGAGCGTGCTGCCGACGTCGCGACGCGTGAAGCGCTGCTCGATGCCTGCTTTGGCGAGAACCGCCATGGCCGCACCTGCCAGCGCCTGCGCGACGGACGCGCCCCGGCCGCCGGCCTCGCGCTGGCTGCGGTGCGCGAAGGACACCTCGTGGGAACCGTGCGGCTGTGGCACGTCAGCGCCGGAGGCAGGCCCGCTTTGGTCCTCGGACCGCTCGCGGTCGATCCTGCCTGCCGCGAGCTCGGGATCGGCGCCGCGCTGATGCTTCAAGCGCTGGCCGCCGCCCGGGCGCGCGGGCATGCCGCCGTGATCCTGCTCGGCGATGCCCCCTACTACGCCCGCTTCGGCTTCTCGGCCGAGAAGACCGGCGCGCTTTCGCTGCCCGGCCCGTTCGAGCGCGAGCGGCTGCTCGGCCTCGAATTCGAGGCCGGTGCGCTGGACGGCGCTAGCGGCTTGATCGTCGCGACCGGCGCGACGCTGCCCAAACGGCGCGCAGCGCGTCCGCACGCGCACGCGGCCTGAGGGGAACGTCATGGCGAAGACCCCGGCCGCATCCAGCGGCGATGCCCGCCCGCGCCTGCGCAGCCTGATCACATCGGTGCTGTTCGTCCTGATCGCGATCATGATCGTCAGGGACATCCTGGTGCGGCGGTGGAGCGGCTCGCCGCCGCCGTCGCAGGATACGACGCAGCAGCCCCGCTGAGCTCCCTTCACCGGGCGCTCGGGGGTTGCGCAGGGCCGCGAAAGGCCCTTTAACCCCGCCAAACACCCCTTCAGTCGAGGTCGATCAGATGTCCCGTCGCCTGATTTCCACCGGCTCGCCGTTCGAGAAGACCGCCGGCTACAGCCGTGCCGTGATCGAGGGCGACTTCGCCTTCGTCGCCGGCACCACCGGCTATGACTACACGACGATGACAATGCCCGCCGATGTCACGAGCCAGTCACGGAACTGCTTCAAGACCATCGAGGCCACCCTGAAGGAGGGTGGTTTCGAGATGGCCGACATCGTTCGCGCGACCTACTACCTCACCGACGCCAGCGAGGCCGATGCGCATTTCGCCGTTTGTGGCGAGGTGCTCGGCGACATCCGTCCGGCGGCGACGCTTCTGATCGTGAGCGGGCTCTACAAGCCCGAGATGAAGGTCGAGATCGAAGTGACCGCGAAGCGCCGCACCTGACCACCCCCTCACCATTTGTCCGCCAGCACTTTCTGGAGAAACCATCCCATGAGCCCCACCTCGCAGATCTTCGCGAAGATCACCGGCCCCATCGTCATGGTCGGCTTCGGCTCCATCGGCAAAGGCACGTTGCCGATGATCGAGCGGCATCTCGATTACGACAAGTCGCGCGTCACCGTGATCGACCCCAAGGACGAGGGCCGCAAGGCCCATTGCGAGAAGCAGAACGTGCGCTTCATCCAGAAGGCCGTGACCAAGGACAATTATCGCGAATTGCTGACCCCGCTGCTCACTGAAGGCGGCGGCCAGGGTTTTTGCGTGAATCTCTCGGTCGATACCGGCTCGACCGACATCATGGAGCTCTGCAACGAGCTTGGCGCTCTCTATATCGACACCGTCAACGAGCCCTGGCTCGGCTTCTATTTCGATGCCTCGAAGGGCCCGGAAGCACGCTCCAACTACGCCCTTCGCGAAGTGACGCTGGCCGCCAAGAGGGCGCGCCCCGCCGGCTCGACGACGGCCGTCTCCTGCTGCGGCGCCAATCCCGGCATGGTCTCCTTTTTCGTCAAGCAGGCGCTGCTCAATGTCGCCGCTGATCTGAAGCTCAATGCCCCCAGGCCGAAGAGCAAGGCCGAATGGGCGGACTTGATGCGGCAGGCTGGTGTCAAGGGCATCCACATCGCCGAACGCGACACCCAGCGCTCCAAATCGCCGAAAGAGCCGGATGTCTTCGTCAACACCTGGTCGGTGGAAGGTTTCCTGTCGGAAGGTGTGCAGCCGTCCGAACTCGGTTGGGGCACCCATGAAAAATGGATGCCCGAGAATGCGCGTACCCACGAAGCTGGCTGCGGCGCCGCCATCTATCTGATGCAGCCCGGCGCCAACACGCGCGTGCGTACCTGGTGCCCGACCCGCGGCGCGCAATATGGCTTCCTCGTCACCCACAACGAGTCGATCTCGATCTCCGATTACTTCACGGTGCGTGACGCATCGGGCACGGCGATCTATCGGCCGACCTGCCACTATGCCTATCATCCGGCCGACGATGCCGTGCTGTCGCTGCATGAAATGTTCGGCCGCGCCGCGAAGATGCAGGAAAAGCACCACATCCTCGATGAGAACGAAATCGTCGATGGCATCGACGAACTCGGCGTGCTGCTGTTCGGCCATGACAACAATGCCTACTGGTACGGCTCGCAGCTCTCCATCGAAGAGACCCGCAAGCTCGCGCCCTATCAGAACGCCACCGGCCTGCAAGTGACCTCCGCCGTGCTCGGCGGCATGGTGTGGGCGCTGGAAAACCCGAACGAAGGCATCGTCGAAGCCGACGAGATGGATTTCGATCGCCTGCTGGAAATCCAGATGCCGTATCTCGGCCCTGTGAAGGGCTTCTACACCGACTGGACGCCGCTGACGGATCGTCCGGGCCTGTTTCCGGAAGATATCGATACGAGCGATCCCTGGCAGTTCCGGAACATCCTGGTGCGCTGAGGCGGCACTACGCTTGGACGCCCCAAAATATCGAAAACAACCCCATGCAAAGGAGTCGGCGACTTCCGGCTTCGCGGGGGGTGATGCCACGCAAGTGGCGGCGCTACTGCTTTTCCTTGATCGGCGGCGCAATCTTCTCAGGCGGTGCCGGCGGCAGCACCGGCTTGGCGGCGCCTTGAGTCTGCGGATCGGGGCGCGCCGGCTCGGGCGCCGGGGTGGTGGGGCGGTCGCCGCCGGGCTTTGATTCCGCAGGCATCTTGCTCTGACCATCCGGCGCCGGCGTGCCTTGCAGCGGCTGAGTTGCCTGCGCGGTCTGCATGCGGCTCTCGGCCCGGATCTGCGCGAGCGACAGGCCGGAGATCACGACGCCCGACGCGAACAGCAGGCAGGCGATCAGCAGGTCGCGTTGAAGTCTGCGCTTGTCGTTACCGGCCATCTCGATCACCACGAGTCCATTCGCGATATCAACGAAATGGCGGGGCCGCAGTTCCGGGAGGCCAGCCTCCCGGAACCGGGCTCAGTCGGTGGTGCTGACTTCCCAGGTGGCGTGGCGGACGCCGGGCTGGCGCTGGAGGTCGACCGCCACGGCGTTCAGCTCGTTCGGATCGACCGCGGTCGCGACCAGCTTTGCGACGATCTCCGGGATATCGTCGCCGATCTCGACCACGTCGACATCGGCCACCAGATATTTCGCAGCTTCCAGCTTCTCGACCAGTCGGTCGCGGATGTCGGGCAAGGCCTCGGTCGTCACCGCGACCTTGAAGTAATAGGTCGCTTCCGACGTCTTCTCGTTGAGCGGGATGCGGTTGATGGCGTTGACCAGCGGCCGCAGCAGCGTATTGCCGGCGATGATGAACACGGTCAGCGCGGCGGCCTGCGCCACCATGTCGGCGCCGGCGCAGGAGCCGACCGCGGCCGAGGCCCACAGGGTCGCCGCGGTGTTCAGCCCGCGCACGTCCATGCCCTGCTTCATGATGACGCCGGCCCCTAGGAAGCCGATGCCGGAGACGACGTAGGAGATCACCCGCACTGCGCCGTCGGCGCCGGTCAGTTGCATGGCGAGATCGACGAAGGCGGCCGCACCGACCGCGACCAGCACGTTGGTGCGCAGGCCCGCCGTGCGCTGGCGATACTGCCGCTCGGCACCGATCAGCGTGCCGAACACGAAGGCCGCGAACAGGCTGATCAGCGTGTCGGCGAAGTCAGCAAACTGGAAGGTCGTCAGAAACCGCATGGCCCCCTATACGGTGAGAACCATGACAGATCAAAGCTCGAGGAGGCCGCCGTCCCCATTTTCGTCGGCGAATGCGAGCAGCGTCCCCTTGGCGTTCCAGGCCAGCGCCGCGACCGGCGCGGTGCCGTTGCGGCGGACCAGGATCTCCGCACCGTCCTCCAGCCGCACCATCAGCACGGTGCCATCGCTATAGCCGGCGGCGAAGATGTCGCTCTTCGGGTGGCAGGCGACCACTGACACGCGCGCCTGCAAGGGCGCGAGCATCGCCGGCTCCTTGCCCATCGGGCCGTCCTTGCTCGCGAACGGCCACAGGATCACGGTGTCGGCGCCCGAGGTCGCCAGCGCCTTGCCGCCGGCACTCCAGGACATCGAGCGGACGCGGCCGGGATAGCCGGTCATGCGCATGTGCCTGTTATCGGCGAGGCGCCAGCCGTGCAGCGCCGGCTCATGCATCGCGGTGACCAGGAACTTGTTGTCCGGGCTGAAGCTGACGCCGAGATGCGAGCCGGCCCAGGGCAGGAATTCGGCTGATCCCGCCATGTTCGGAAACCACAGCGTCGCGCCGTTGTAATGCGCGATCGCGAGCCGCAGCCCCTTAGGCGCGAACGCGAGTCCGCCGACGGTCGAGGGCACCTCGATCGACTTCTCTTCGTTCTTGCCGCTCTTGACGAAGGCAAACTTGCCGGCCGACCAGGCGAAGGCACCGTCCGGATGCAGCGCCACCGCGTCAATCCAGCGCCGCTTGGGATCGGTCGCAAGCAGCGTCACCTCGCCCTTGGCGTCGAGCGAGACGACCTTGCCGTCATCGCCGCCCAAGACCAGGTGCTTGCCGTCGCTGGCGGTGGAGAGAATGCCGCCGCTGTGAACGGCGACGGTGCTGACCTCACCCTTGGCATCAACCAGCCCAACGTTCTCCTCGCCGCCGACGAACGCAGCGCGCGAGCCAAGGAAATGCACCGAGGTCACCGCCATGCCGAGCGCGACCGGCTTGACGCGGTCGGTGACGGAGACGATCGAGGGTGAATCGGCGGCCGGCGTAAACTCTTTCATCACGAGACGATGCAGCTCTCAAAACCCTCGCGAATGGCCCGTTCCGGCAATTCGCGACCGATGAAGACGAGACGGCTCTCGCGCGGCTCGCCCTCCTTCCACTTCCGCTGGTGATTGCCCTCCAGCATCATGTGCACGCCCTGGAAGACGTAGCGGTCGTCATCATTGTGGAAGGCGAGGATGCCCTTGGAGCGCAGGATCTTCTGGCCCTCGACCTGCACGAGGTTCTGGAGCCAGGGCATGAACACGTTGGGATCGAGCGGCTTGTCGGTCTTGAGCGAGAGCGACTGCATCTCCTCGTCGTGATAGTGCTTCAGGCCGTGGCCGTGATCGTGGTGATGATGGTCATGACCGTGATGGTGGTGATGATCATGGTCGTGGTCATGATCATCGGCCTCCAGAAAGTCGGGCTCGATGTCGAGGATGCGGTCGAGGTCGAAGGCGCCGCGGTCGAGCACGTCGGCGAGCGCCACCGAGCAGCGCTCGGTGCGGTGGAGCTTCGCGTAGGGGTTGATACCGCGGATGCGGGCCTCGACCTCGGCGAGCTCGGGCTTGGAGACGAGGTCGGTCTTGTTCAGCACGATGACGTCGGCAAACGCGATCTGGTTCTTGGCCTCGGGCGCGTCCTTCAGCCGGTCGGAGAGCCATTTGGCATCGGCCACCGTCACGACCGCATCGAGCCGCGCGTTCTTCTGCACGTCCTCGTCGACGAAGAAGGTCTGGGCGACGGGCGCAGGGTCCGCAAGACCCGTGGTCTCGACGATGATGGCGTCGAACTTGCCCTTGCGCTTCATCAGGCCGTCCATGATGCGCACGAGATCGCCGCGCACGGTGCAGCAGATGCAGCCATTGTTCATCTCGAACACTTCCTCATCGGCGCCGATGATGAGGTCGTTGTCGATGCCGATCTCGCCGAACTCGTTGACGATGACGGCGTATTTCTTGCCGTGGTTCTCCGACAAGATGCGGTTCAACAGCGTGGTCTTGCCGGCCCCGAGATAGCCGGTCAGGACCGTTACGGGAATCTTTTCAGGAATCTTGGGGGAGGTCACTTCAGACATAACTACTCCGAAATCGGGCTTTTTCGCGCGACGCGAGGCGGGGTGGCCCCTGCCCTAATGCTCAAGCGCGCTGGTCAGGGCCTTTATATTGTGCCTGACCATGTCAATGTAAGTGGGGGCAGGCCCCTTTTCGCCCGTCAAACCGTCCGAAATCAGGGTCCCGCCGACCTTTGAGCCGGTCTCGGCGGCAATCCGCCGGATCAGCCGGTCGTCGCTGATATTTTCGAGAAAAACCGCCGGGATCTTCTGGGCCCGGATCTGGCTGATGATGCCGGCGATATCGCGGGCGCTGGGCTCGGTTTCGGTGGACACGCCGAGCGGAGCGATGAACTGAATACCGTATTCGGCGGCGAAATAGCCGAAGGCATCGTGGGTCGAGATCACCTTGCGCCGCTCCGGCGGGATCTTTGCAATCGCCTCGCGCACCTCGCGGTCGAGCGTTTCGAGCTTGTCCAGATAGGCCTCGGCCTGGGCGCGGAAGAACTCGGCATCCTCGGGCGCGGCTGCAGCCAACGCGCCCGCGATGTTGGTCACGTAGGCTTTCGCGTTGGGGATCGATTGCCAGGCATGCGGATCGGAATCCGAGCCGAGCTTGAGCGGCGCGATGCCGGCGCTCGCCGTCACGACGGTCGCCTTGCTGCCCGAGGATTGCACGAGCCGCGGCAGCCAGCCCTCGAGGCCCAGGCCATTGACGATGACGAGCCTTGCGTCCGCGATCCGCTTCGCATCCCCCGGCGCTGGCGTATAGACATGGACGTCGCTGTCCGCGCCGACGAGCGTCGTGAGGTTGACGCGGTCGCCGCCGACGTTGCGGACGAAATCGGCGAGAATCGAGAAGCTCGCGACCACGTTGAGCCGCTCCGCTGCTTGAAGCGGCGAGGCGATCAAGAGCGACGCAACGACGAGCGGCAGGAGGCGGCGCATCACGCCTCCAGATGCCGGCCGGGAAACATCTGCCGGACCAGCCCGCCGACGCTGCCGAACAGCACGGAGACGACATAGAATGCGGTCGCCACCAGGATGATCGCCGGCCCTGAGGGAATCCGCGTCTGGAACGACAGCACGAGCCCGACATAGCCCGACACCGCAGCGGCGATGACGGCGATGCAGATCATCGCGGTGAGATCGCGCGACCAGAACCGCGCGATGCCGGCGGGCATGATCATCAGCCCGACCGCAAGCAGGGTGCCGAGCGCCTGAAACCCATTGACGAGGTTGATGACGACGAGCGCGAGGAAGGCGAGATGCGCAGGTCCTCCCGCGCGACTCACTGTGCGCAGGAACAGCGGATCGACACTCTCGATCACCAGCGGACGGTAGATCACCACAAGCACAAGAAGCGTGATCGTGGCGTTGAACGCCACCACCAGCAGCGTCTGGTCGTCCATCGCGAGGATGTTGCCGAACAGCACGTGCAGCAGGTCGATATTGGTGCCCTTGATCGAGACGATGGTGACGCCGAGCGCCAGCGAAGCCAGATAAAAGGTCGCGAGCGAGGCGTCCTCCTTCAGCCCGGTCGAGCGCGCGACGACACCGGCGAGGATCGCCACCGCAAAGCCCGCGATCAGGCCGCCGGCGGTCATCGCAAACAAGTTAAGGCCGGAGAGCAGGAAGCCGATCGCGGCTCCCGGGAGGATCGCATGTGCCATGGCGTCGCCGACGAGGCTCATCCGCCGCAGCATCAGGAACACGCCGATCGGCGCGCCGGCGAGCGACAGCGCGATCACGGCGGCGAGCGCGCGCCGCATGAACTCGAATTCGGTGAAGGGGCCGATCAGCGCGTCATACATCGTGCGTCATGCCGCCTGCGAGCGCCCGTCATCGTCGGCGCAGGCCGCCGCGGTGTCGTCGAAGGCTTCGCACATTCGCATCGCCACCATGAGGTTTTCCGCCGTGAGCACTTCGGCGGTCGCGCCCCATGCCACCGGGCCGCGCGCAAGCAACAGGGTTTGCGGGAAATGCGCCCGCACCATCTCCATATCGTGCAGCGCAGCGAGCACGGTACGGCCCTCGCCATGCCAGCGCGTCACCAGCGCGAGCAGATCGGCCGTGGTCTTGCCGTCGATGGCGTTGAAGGGCTCGTCGAGCACGATGAGCGCAGCATCCTGGAGCAGCACGCGCGCGAACAGCACGCGCTGCATCTGCCCACCCGAGAGCGTGCCGATCGGGCGGTTCTCGAAACCGTTCAGCCCGACGGCTGCAATCGCGCCCAGGATCTTCGTGCGCGCGGCCTTGCCGATTCCGCCGAACAGGCCGATCCCACGCCACAGCCCCGTGCCGACGAAATCGAACACCGAGATCGGGAAGCTGCGGTCGATATCGGCAGTCTGCGGCAGATAGGCGATATCGCGCGGATCGAGCCCGCCGAGATGGATGGCGCCTGCGAGCGGCTTCAGGATGCCGACGATGCCGCGCAGCAGCGTCGACTTGCCGGCGCCGTTCGGCCCGATCACCGCGACAAGCGCCCCCGGCGCGATCTCGCCCTTGAGGTGATGCACCGCCGGGTGCCGGTCATAGCCGAGGGTGACGTTGTGGAAACCGAGCCCCACCATGGTCACCTCATCGCCAGAAAGACCACACCCCAGAGCACCGCGCAGACGGCCAGCGCGGCCCCGAGGCGGCCGGCCATGGTCATGCGCAGGATCGACCAGGGTGCGGCCTGGGCCGGATGCGGCGCGGCGGGATCGTGGACGTGGGCATGCGTGTGGTCGTGCCCATGGGCATGATCGTGCGCATGGGCGTGGTCATGGGAATGGTCGTGATGATGGGCGTGGGACGCGGCGGGAACCATCCGGAAACGTTATATTATAACATTACTCCTGTCCACGGCTTGGGGCGGGCCGCGAACCTCCCAGACGGTGCGCTCCCTCCCCCGCTTGCGGGGGAGGGTTGGGGAGAGGGTGTCTCAGCAATCGAGAGCCCCCAAGAGGAGAGAGCCCTCACCCGCGCCTTCGGCATAGCCGAGGCTTCGCCTCGGCGTCTCCTGAGAGGACGGCCGCCGAAGGCGGCCTATGCTCTCCCGCAAGCGGGAGAAGTGAAGCAAGGTCACGGCTTGCCGATCACCATGGCTATCGCCGCCGCCAGGAACGGGAACGGCACCGAGACGGCACAGCGGAACCAGACGAAACGGGCCGGCATGAACGGGATTTCCCACAGGATCACCCGCTGGAAGGCAAACAGCGCCCAGGCGACGACATAGGCGACCACCTGCGGCACGCCGCCGCCGGACTTCAGCGCCACCGTGCCGATGGAGAAGCCGATCACGGGGCCGCCGGGCGTGGCAGCGCCGGCGACCACGGCGGTGGCCACTCCAAGCCAGCCGCTGTCGGGACCGAGCCAGCCGGTAATTACTTCCTGCGGGATGATCGCGGCGATGTAACCGGAGCCGATCACACCCAGCGCAATGCGCGGCACGATGTTGATGAAATCCATCGAGCCCTCGCGCAGCGAGGCCTTGAACACCGGAGGACCGCGGCGGAAGGCGATCAGGCCGACGCCGAGCACCGAGCCCCACAAGAGGATATCGATGAGGAGCGCGGCACTCATGTCTCGTCGTCCTCGGCGTCAGGCTTCGGATAGAGCCGGACATAGACGAAGCGGCCGAGCGCGCCGGCGAGCACCGGCAGCGGCAGCGAGATCACGATCCGCCACAGCGTGAAATCCGTGCCCATGATCGGGATTTCCCAGGCAACCGCCCGGCCATAACCGATCAGGGTCCAACTCACGACCATGGCGATGGTGGCGCCGAAATCGGCGCCGACCGCGAGCAGCGCGCTCGCCACCGGATAGGCGGTGAACGGCCCGCCGGGCAGGATTGCGCCGAAGGCGGTGCCGATCAGAAGACCCATCAGGCCGGATTTCGGCCCAAGCGAGCGCGACACCCTCTCGTGCGGCAGGATCTCCGAGATGAAGGCCCCGAGCAGGCAGCCGGCGAGCACGCGCGGCAGGATGCCGCCGAACAGCGAGAGATCGTGGGTGAGGATGTCGAGGACGCCGTCGGTGCCGTCACGCCGCCAGACCAGCGCCGCGCTCACCGCCACCAGGCCTGCGATGATGATCGTCGACCAGCCGATCGGCTTGCGGATGCGCCCCGGCCGCGGCGCGGACTCCGCGTCCTCGGCAGGCGCCGGATTGTTCGGGGAAGGTTCTGACAACGGGCGAGAGTCGACTGGGTGGGATGCCCGTCCTGATTAAGGGCACCGCCCCAGTGATGCAAACAGTACGATGACAGACCTGTGCGCGCTTTGCGCAGGGCTGGTTCGCCCAGCAAAAAGGCGACCGCGTGAGCGGCCGCCCTTTTACTTTCGTCATTCCGGGGCGGCGCACCAGCGCCGAGCCCGGAATCCATCGGGCGTCAGCCCGAGCGGATAAATGGATTCCGGGCTCGCGCTTCGCGCGCCCGGAATGACTCCAAATGATTACGCCTTGTCGAACAGCGACTCCACGTATTCCCAGTTCACGAGGTTCTCGACGAATGCCTTCAGATAGTCCGGGCGGCGGTTGCGATAGTCGATGTAGTAGGAGTGCTCCCAGACGTCGCAGCCGAGGATCGGGGTGGCGCCGTGCACCAGCGGATTCTCGCCGTTCGGGGTCTTGGAGATCTCGAGCTTGCCGTTCTTGACCTGGAGCCAGCACCAGCCGGAGCCGAACTGGCCGACGCCGGCCGCCTGGAAGTCGGCCTTGAACTTGTCGAAACCGCCGAGGTCCTCGTTGATCTTCTTCTCGAGCTTGCCCGGCAGCTTGGTGCCGCCGCCATTGGGCTTCATCCAGCTCCAGAAGTGGATGTGGTTGTAGTGCTGGCCGGCATTGTTGAACACCGCGGGGTTCTTGCCGAACGAGCCCTTGACGATCTCCTCAAGGGATTTACCTTCCCATTCGGTCCCCTTGAGCGCGTTGTTGCCGTTGGTGACGTAGGCCTGATGATGCTTGTCGTGGTGATATTCCAGCGTTTCCTTCGACATATACTGGCCGAGGGCGTCATAGGCGTAAGGGAGTGGGGGCAGCGTAAAGGTCATGGGTTGTTGTCCGCAACTGGTGGGGAACGTGTTCTAACGGTCACCCCTTATAGAAGGTTCCTGCGCCGTTAAATACCGCGAATTTCTCGAAACCGCATGGTGCGGCGGCATGGCTTGAGTGCTCAAATTCAGCCCAGAACATCAGGCTTGCGGGACCGACGCAAAATATCATTGCCTTTGAAGCCTTTAAGAGAGAACGAATGCGCCGTCGCGCGGATAGAGGAAAGCGGACCCATGAGCATCGAGATCGACATTTTGAACGGCGACGCCTCATGGCCGATCGCCGAGCCGCTGTTCAAGGCGGTCTATCCGCGCGATGTGGTGGAGAAACTGCCTTGGGGACATATAAAATGGGCGAATCCCGATTTGCGCGTCCTGATCGCGGAGCCCTCGGGCGGGCTTGCCAGCCACGTCGGCATCTACTTCCGTACCATCACCTGGAATGGCCACAAGATGCATGTCGGCGGCATCGGCGGAGTCTGCACGCGCGAGGACTGCCGAGGACGCGGTTATGCGACACTGGCGCTCGAGGCCGCCACCCAGACCATGCGCGCCAACGAGGCGGCGCGTTTTGCTCTTTTGTTCTGCGAGCCACACAATTTCCCGTTCTATCAGGCGCGCAACTGGCACCCCTTCACCGGCGAGGTCTACGCTGAACAGCCAGAGGGCCGGATCCTGTTCGATCACACGGCGCCTTTCGTGTTCGACCTCGGCCGCGCGCCGCGCCAGGGCACCATCGACCTATGCGGCCTGCCGTGGTGAGCCCTGCGTGAACGGAGGGCTGGCGCGGGCGCTGCTTGCCTTTAATATGTCGATCATCATCTAATTCCGTCCGGTGACGCATGACGATCGACGCCCCCATAGACGCCGCACCGTCGCGTGCCCCGGTGACATCCCCCATCGCCAGCCTCCTGACCGCGCCGATCCTGCCGACCCTGTTGCGGCTGGCGATTCCCAACATGATCGCGATGGTCGGCAGCACGCTGGTCGCGATCGCCGAGACCTCCTATATCGGCCGGCTCGGCACCATTCCGCTGGCCGCGATCGCGCTGGTGTTTCCCTTCGCAATGCTGACGCAGATGATGAGCGCGGGCGCGATGGGCGGCGGCGTGTCGTCCGCGATCAGCCGGGCGCTCGGCGCCGGCGACCGGGATCGCGCCGCGACCCTGGCGCTGCACGCCGCCATCATCGGCCTTTGCGGCGGGCTGTTCTTCACCGTGATGATGCTTCTCTTCGGCCGCGACTTCTTCACGCTGCTCGGCGGCCGCGGCCGCGTGCTGGAAGAAGCCTGCAACTATTCGCAGGTGCTGTTCTCCGGCGCGATCGCGATCTGGCTGGTCAACACGCTCGCCTCGGTGATCCGCGGCACCGGCGACATGCGCCTGCCCTCGATGACGCTGATCGGCGCGAGCCTGGTGCAGGTCGTGGTCGGCGGCACGCTCGGGCTCGGCCTGTTCGGCGTGCCGCAACTCGGCATGCGCGGCGTCGCCTCCGGCCAGCTCATCGCCTTCACGCTCGCGGCAGTCTTCTTCGTCTGGTACCTGCTCGCTGGCCGCAGCCGCTTGCCGCTGAATGTCAGCGCGTTCCGGTTCGAGCGCGGCATGTTCTTCGACATCCTCAAGGTCGGCGCGGTCGCCTGCCTGTCGCCGCTGCAAACCGTGCTCACCATCCTGATCTTCACGAAAATCCTCGCAAGCTTCGGCACCGAGATGCTCGCCGGCTACGGCATCGGCTCGCGGCTGGAATTCCTGCTGATCCCGATCACCTTCGCCTTCGGCATCGCCTCGGTGCCGATGGTCGGCATGGCGATCGGTGCCGGGCAGTTGCAGCGCGCGCGGCGTGTCGCCTGGACGGCGGCCGCAGCCTCAGGCCTCACCGTGGGCCTGATCGGCCTCGTCGTCGCGCTCGATCCGGCGCTGTGGGTCTCGCTGTTCACCCGCGATGCCGGCGTCACCGCCGCAGCGCACAGCTATTTCCACTGGGCGGGACCCGCCTTCGTCTTCTTCGGCGTCGGCGTGTCGCTGTATTTCTCATCGCAAGGTGCCGCGCGCGTCGGAGGTCCGGTGCTTGCGTCCACCGGGCGGCTGCTGATCGTTGCCGTCGGCGGCCTCGCGCTCGCGCAGGCGCCGGCCTGGACGCTGTTCGCCCTGATCAGTGGCGCGATGGCGGTGTTCGGGCTGTCCACCGCAGGCTCCGTGCTTCTTACGCGCTGGGGCAAATGAACGCAGGAATGTGATTCTCCAGCACGTTGCATGATGGCGATTTGCTGCTATGGAGACGCCTCCATTTTCCGGGGCTCTCCATGATCCGCAGTCTAGCCGTTCTCATCACCTGTCTCGCTGCATTGTTCGGCGCCCCCTCAGCGCGCGCGCAGAGCGCGGATGCGAGCGGGACCTGGCTGACCCAGGCGGGCGATGCGCGCGTCAAGGTCAGCAAATGCGGCGGCGGCATCTGCGGCGTCATCGTCTGGCTGAAGGAGCCCTACGACACCGCGACCGGCCAGCCCGCCAGCGACAGCAAGAATCCAAATCCCGCGCTCGCCAGGCGCCCGCTGATCGGCCTGCCGCTCTTCAACGGCATGCAGGCCACCGGTCCCAACAAATGGTCGGGGCAGATCTACAACGCCGATGACGGCAGCATGTATGCGAGCAACATCTCGGTCACCGGCACCGATACGCTCCGCATCGAAGGCTGCGTCGGCGCACTGTGCGGCGGCGAAACGTGGACGCGGGTCGGGCGCTGAGCCTTCACGCCGCCGTGGCCTTCAGCGCCGTTGCCGCCGACGCATAGCCGCCGCGGGCGCCGTCGATGAAGTGGACGTGGTCGCTGCGCAGCGCCGAGGGCGTGAAGCAAGTCATCATTGCCGCATCCTGCCGGTGCAGGCCGTAGCGCACGATGCCGCTCTTCGCGGCCGAGGCGAGACGATCGCTCAGGTCGCGCTCGAGCTCCGGCGTGCAGTCGAGGATCATGCGCAGGCCGTCGTCATATTTGCGGAAGTCCGAGTTCTCGACGACCTGCCGCGTATAGGTTTTGGGCACGAAGCCGCCCACCTTGATGTCGAAGCGGACGATCATGTAGGCGAACAGCGTATAGGCCAGCACGCTGACGCGGCGCTTGAGCAGCGAGCCTCCGCGCCTGGCGCGCGCCTCATAGTCGAGCCCCTGCGGCGGCCATTTCAGCGGCGGGCCCAGCGCCGGCACGGGACGGCCCGCATCCGGGCTGCGCTCGACGAGATGGATGACGTCCTCGATCACCTTGCGGAACGCTTGCGGATCGCCGCCGCGCGCCGGCACCACCAGCACGGACAGGATGAGCCCGCGTGAGGCAGGGATCTCTTCGAACCGGCAGGACAGGCCGGACAGATCCGGCTGCGTGCCGTCGGGCGCCTCGCCAACGGCGAACTCGCCGCGCTTCATCGCGGCTTCGGCCCAGCCGAGCCCGCCGCCGGAGAACATCGCATAGGACAGGTTGGCCGACGGCCCGAAGCGCGCGACGCGCACATCGAGCCCTTGCGCGCGGATCGCGCTGACCGGCACAAGCGCGACGCGCATTTTCAGATCGAGATCCTGCCGGACCCAGGTCGCGGTCGCGGCCAGCGCGTCGCGGGCGCGATCGAGATCGCCGGGCGCGACCGCAAAGCTCGCGCCGTCGCCGCCAAACACGAAGGGAAATTCCCGTCCCTCCAGCGCATTGGTGACGGCTGCGATCACCGAGGCGCCGGCCATGTTGACCGCCTTGTAGCGCTGCGCCGCTATCGCCTTGGTGGAATCGACGATGTCGGCCACCCCGATGGTCCAGTCATCCGGCAGCGGCGAATAGAGGGCGGGATCCATCAGGCTGGTGAAGCCGCGGAAGACGGGGATGCCGCCGTAGAAGGAGACGCCTGCTGTCATCGCCTGAGGCCGAATGTGTTTCGCGCAATCAAGATACGGGAACGGAATGAAAAAGGTTCGCCGGGCGGCTCACCTCGGAGGGGTCCCGCAATAATTGGCCGAAACAGGCCGAGACAACAAGAGCCCGCGCGCCGCCAAAACGCGTTCCGCGCGTGGCCGGCACGGCGGAGCGAATTGGATGTCCCGCGATCTGATCGATTGAAACGAGCGTGTGCGCAAGCGCGCTTAGTGCAGCTTCTCCCTCTCCGCCGCCGGGGGCGCCTGCACGTCATGGCAGCCGACAAGCCGGACGAATTGCTGCGGATACATTTCATAGCCGTGATCGCCGGAATTCTGATGCGACATCGGCTTGCAGTTGTTGATGCTCTCTCTTGCTTGAGATGACTGCACTGACGCGCGGGGAAGGTTCGAAGCCGTCATGCACTGCTCCCTGTCGATTAGGGCAGATCGATTGACGTAACCCAACCGATTGCTGGGCATCTTAGAGCCAAACGCGCTGAAATGAAATTGAGCCCGATCAACTCAATTGTGGCGCCAGAAGTTCCTTGAGCTGTTCCCTCAAGCGGTATTTCCAGCATCGATCGTGAACACCGTTCCCGTGACGTTGCGTCCGCCTTCGCCGAGCAGATATTCGACCATCCGCGCGACGTCCTCGGTGTCCGGCAAGCGGCGCAGCGCGCTACGCCCGGCGATACGCTTGCGGCCTTCGTCGGAAAGATTGTGCGTCAATTCGGTGTCGATGAAGCCTGGTGCGATCGCGTTCACGGTGATGCCGAGCTTACCGACCTCGCGCGCCAGCGAGCGCGTGAAACCGGTCGCGGCCGCCTTCGTCGCGCCATAGACCGACAGGCCGTTATAGCCGGTGGAAGCGATGATCGAGGAGATGTTGATGATGCGGCCCGCGCCATCCGCCATCATGTGCCGCGCGATATATTTGGTGAGGATGATCGGCGACAGCACGTTGAGCTGCACCAGCGCCTCGATCTCGGAATTGTGCATGGTCGCAAGCAGG
Source organism: Bradyrhizobium iriomotense (assembly GCF_030160715.1). Taxonomy (GTDB): domain Bacteria; phylum Pseudomonadota; class Alphaproteobacteria; order Rhizobiales; family Xanthobacteraceae; genus Bradyrhizobium; species Bradyrhizobium iriomotense. Next base: position 47,953 of record NZ_BSOW01000014.1, on the reverse strand, counting down.
CCCTCGGTGCCGAGGCCGGCATTGTTGACGAGGCCATAGATCGCACCGAACTCGTCGCGCACCAGCTTTGCGAAGGCCGGGATCGCGTCGATCACCGCAAGGTCGCAGGCGCGGAAATGCAGACGCTTTTCCGACGCGCGCACCGCAGCGGCGAGCTCCTCGGTCTCGCGTCGCGCCACCGCGATCACGTTGTAACCGGCGCCCGCGAGTCGCGTCGCGATCGCAAGGCCAATGCCGCGGCTTCCGCCGGTGACGAGGACGTTATGCATCGGTGCGCGCCAGCTTTCCGGCCGGGGTGACGTCGAGCGTTTCGACGAAGCGGATCACCGCCGGCACCTTGTGCGAGGCAAGCTGCGCCCGGCACTGGTCCAGGATCTGCTCGCGGATTTCGTTGGCCCGCGCCGGATCGGTGCCGTCGGCAAGGATCACGTCGGTCACGACGATGCCGCCGGTGATCGGGCTCTTGCGCGATTTTGCACGCGACATCCGCACGTCCGGATGACGATTGATGACCGCCTCGATCTCCTCGGGATGAACCTTCAACCCGCCGATATTGATGATGCCGCCGCGGCGGCCGACGAAATGATAGCGGTCGCCGCGCAGCTCGATCATGTCGCCGGTGTCGACGAAGCCGTCGTCATCGGCGAGCTTTGTCACATCGCGGCCGATATAGGCGTGCGCGATGCGCTCGGAACGAATCCGCAGCGAGCCGTCGACGATCTTCATCTCGACGCCGCTCGCGTTGACGCCGATATAGTCGGCGGGAAAACCTTCGAGCCCGTCATTGACGGCAAAGCCGACGCCGGCTTCCGTCGAGGCATAGGCGTGGCCGATCGAGGAATCGGGGAATGCCGCCTTCAGGCCGTCGAGCACGGCCTGGTCGGCGATTTCGCCGGAGAGGCGGACGTAGCGCGGCGCGAATTGCGCGGCCGAGCCGCTCATCAAGAGCTTGCGCCAATGCGAGGGCGTGCCGGAGATGTGCGAAACGCCGCGCGCGTTCAGACGCGCGATATGGTCCGCGAGGACCTCGTGCGGGTCCGACAGCACCATCGAGCCACCGGAAAGGACCCCGCGCAGGAAAATCTGAAGACCGCCATAACGGCGGATGTCGTAGAAGGTCGCCCAGACCGGCGCGGGACCGCGCGCAGGCGCCTCGGCGCGGATCGCGCCGGTCAGCGCTTCCAGCGTATGCGCGGCGATCTTCGGCACTCCGGAGGTGCCCGAGGTCAGCATCAACCATTCCGTGGCGCGCTCGGTCTCCGCAGGCGCGGCGGGCGTGAGCGGCAGCTGCGCGATCACGACGAACGGGATCGCGCTGTCTTTCCAGAATTCCGGCTCGTCGGTGACGACGGCGTCGATCTCCGCATCCGCAATCAGCGCGTCGAGATGCGCAGGATTGAGATCCGGCGGGCACAGCAGCATGCGACGGGCGATGCCGTCGAGCTCGATCATGGCAAGGCCCGATTTGAGCTGGTCCGACAGTTTCAGCAGCACCGACCGGCCGGACAGCTCGCCGAGACGGCCGCCCCGCACCGTCTGCGACAGCACGTCGGTCAGCGACACCGAATGGTGCGCATCCGACAGCGTCCGCCCTTTCAGCTCCGCGCCGAGATAGTTGCGGAGTGCGAAGATCTCACGCGGGGACATTTTCGTAGGCCCGCACGAAATCCCCGACGGTCGCGGGGAAGGCAGCGTCCTCGGAAATCGTGAAGGGATCGACGCCGAGCTCGTCCTCGAGGCGCGCGACCAGGATCGCAAAGGCGAGCGAATCGAACCCCGTCTCATGCAGCGACAGACCGTCCGTCAGCTCCGGCAACGTGACGTGCTGCTCCTTGGCAATCTGCTTGATCGCTTCAGTGACCTTTAACCTTACCGACATGGCTGCGCTCGCTTCGTTTTTGTTGTCGTTTACGTCTTCGGCGGAGTGCCCGCCTCCCGTTGCTCCGTGGTTTACCGGACAGAAGTAAATGGCTTCTTGGACAATTCAGATAAAATTGGACCTATCCCTGATTTTCTCTAGAGCCTTATCGAACCATCGAGAATCCGCGCATACGCCTCCTGATCGAGCGTAACATAGGCCCCCGATTTCGGATCGGCGATGTACAGCGGATCGGCGATCGCTCCCGGATCAAACCCCTCGCGCGCGAGCTGGCTCTTCTTCTGCTTGAAGGTTTCGGTCGCATCCAGCTCGCTCGATACGCGGATGAAGACAGGACGGGCGTAAGGAGGCAGCCGTGCGGCGAGATGACCCGCGAGCGCGGTGAGATCAAAACCCTCGTTGGCCACGATCGCGCTCATGCCGGCGCGGCCGTCGGTGCCGGGAATGCCGACGCCGTAAGTCGTTGCATCGACCACGCCGGTGCAATCCCGCACGGCGTCATTGACCTCCGATGTCGCGACGTTCTCGCCCTTCCAGCGAAACGTGTCGCCGATGCGGTCGACGAAATGGAAGAAGCCCTTGTCATCGATCTGCATCAGATCGCCGGTGCGGAACCAGGCATCCCCCTTCGCGAACACATCGCGAAGGATCTTCTTCTCGGTCTCGCCGGCGTCGGTATAGCCCTCGAAACGGCCCCCGCCCTCATCGGCAATGCCGATGCGGCCGATGGCTTCGCCGGCCTCGCCGCGCGCGCAGGCCACGCAGAGACCGTCGGCATTGCGCAGGGGCACGCCGGCGGCAGCGTCGAGCTTGACGATCGCCGCCGGGAAACGATGCGCCAACAGTGGCGGGATGCGGCCGATCGCGCCCGGCCGGCCCTCGACGTTGAACAGCGAGAAATTGCCCTCGGTCGCGGCGTAGAATTCGAGGATGCGGGGGAGCGCAAAGCGCGCCTGGAAATCCTCCCAGATGTCGCCGCGCAGTCCGTTGCCGCAGACGAGCCGCAGGCGGTGACGGTTCTCGTATTCAGACGGCGGCGCCTTTAGCAGATAGCGGCAGAGCTCGCCGATATATTGGAACAGGGTGCAGTCGTGGCGGACGATGTCGGGCCAGAAATTCGTCGCCGAGAATTTATCCGCGATCGCCACCGAGCCGCCGGCGGCGAGCATGCTGCAGGGCGCGACGATGCCGCCGACGGAATGGAACAGCGGCAGGCAATCATAGAGCCGGTCCTGCGGCGTCGCACCGGTCAGCCCGGCAAACCAAAAGCCCCAGTTGAGGATGCGGCGATGGCTGATGCTGGCCGCCTTCGGCAGGCCCGTGGTGCCGGAGGTGTAGATCAGCAGCGCGCGGTCGTTGATGGTGACGTCGCCGTGCTCGTCCTGCGAGAGCGGGCCGTCGTCGAGCGCGGCCAGCGCCACGTCGATCGAGCGCTCGCTGCGCGCATCGCCATGGGCCCAGATCTTTGCCGTCGAATTCAGGTGCGGCGTAGCGTCCGCAAGCGCCTCGGACAGATCATGCGCGACGATGAGGTGCGACGGCCTTGCGACATCGATGCAATGCGCCAGCGATTGCCCGACCAGCTTGGTGTTGATCAGGGCAACGACGCCGCCGATACGGCTAATCCCGAGCCAGGCGGCGACATAGTCGACACCATTCGGCATGATCATACCGACGGTGTCGCCCTTCGCGAGGCCGACCGAACGCGCCCAGCGCGCGTAGCGGTTGATGCGTCGTGCGAGCTGATCGTAGCTGATCGTTTCGTCGTCGGTGACGAGCGCCGCGCGATCCGGCTGGCGCCTCGCCCAATCCTCGACGACATCGGCGAACAGCCGGCCCGGCAGGGTCTCGATGCGCGCGGTGAGCTCGATCGCTTTCAGCCAGATCTTTGAGGCCGAGGGCGCGGGCGTCGATTTCGCCTGCTCGATGACGCCGGTGCTCATGTTGTTGATGTCTTTCGGCTGGTCAGTCGTCTGTCGCGGTAGCTATAGACCGCGAGCCCCTGACCAGGCGTTAAGAGACAAGGTAAAACACGGTTAGTCCGCGATTAACTCTAGTCATCCTTTACCAAGGCGACGGGAACGGCGTGCGGCAGCGGGCGATTCTTGCGATATCGATTTCAACCGCGCGCAAGCTCACAGGGTTGCAGAGACAGCGGACGCACCACTCGCATCGATAGCGTTCCTCCATTTGAGGCAAGAATAATGATCACCAAGCGCAACTTCCTCCGTGCGGCCGCCTGTGCCGCCGCAAGCGTCGCGGCTCCTCGCGCATTCGCTCTCGGCAATCCCTCCTATCCCTCGCGCAGCGTGAAATGGGTGGTGCCTTACGCGCCCGGCGGCGCCACCGACGTGCTGTCGCGGCTGCTCTGCCAGCGCCTGTCCGACCGGCTCGGCCAGACCTTCGTGGTCGAGAACAAGCCCGGCGCCGGCAGCAATATCGGCACGCAGGCGGTGATCGCATCGGCACCGGACGGCTACACGCTGCTGCTGACCTCGACCGCGAACGCGATCAACGCGTCCTTCGATCCCGCGCTGCCCTATGATTTCGCCAAGACCATTGCGCCGGTTGCGGGCGTGGCGCGTATTCCGCTGGTGCTGCTCGTCAACAACGACCTGCCGGTGCAGACCGTTTCCGATTTCATCCTCTACGCCAGGGCAAATCCCGGCATGCTTTCGATCGCCTCCTCCGGCATCGGCACCTCGCTCCATCTGTCCGGCGAGCTGTTCAAGGCGCTTGCCCGCGTGCAGTTCACCCACGTGCCGTATCGCGGATCAGCGCCAGGATTGACCGACGTGATGACCGGCCAGGTGCACGGCATGTTCGACAACGTCACCTCGTCCTTCGAGTTGGTGCGGGCCGGCAAGCTGCGCGCACTCGGTGTCACGACACGCGAACGCTCCGACGTCCTGCCCGACGTGCCGCTGATCGCGGATACGCTGCCGGGTTACGAGACCTCGTCCTTCTACGGTGTCGGCGCACCGCAGGATACGCCGCGCGAGATCATCGATCTGTTGAACCGCGAGATCGACGCGGCGCTCTCCGACAACGAGATCAGGAGCCGCATCGCTGAGCTCGGCGCGACGGTGCTGCATGGCAATGCAAGCGAGTTCGGCAGCATGCTGACCGAAGAGACCGCGCGCTGGCGCAAGGTGGTACAGCTGTCGGGGGCGAAGAAGGAGTAGCGGCGCTAGAAGTACTCAGCGACTGAAAGTGCTGACCGAGCCGCAATCCCGCTGCGTTCCCTCCCCCCCTTGCTCCCCTTGCGTCGGAATGGTGGCCGGCGATGAAGGCTTCGCCCGCTCCGAGCTAGTAAGGCTGCTTGGGACGACGTCGCGGCTGCGGCTGGTCGTAGGCGTAGTAGGGATTGAGGTCGCAGGTCAAGCCGCGGCCGGAGGCCGAGGCGCGACACTGCTCCAGCGACGTGAACGAGCAGTCGAACCAATCGCTGCCGCCGCCACCGCGGATGCCTCCCGTGTAGACGTGCATGCACACAGGATAGCGCGGGTCGTAACGCTGTGCGCTGGCAGGCGTCGCGGCCTGGAGGGTGGCGATCGCGATGATGGATAGGAGTGGTATGCGCATCGGAAATTCCTCGAATCGGTGGCGACGACGGGCGTCGCGCCGATCCGATATGGCACAACACGGTGCCGGACGCGACCGTTTCGCAACATACCTCGCCCGTTTGTGACGCGCGCTTGGAAAATTCGACGCGGTTGCGGCGTCGCCTACCCGCCCAGCCCCTGCAGCACCAGGCGGTTCAGTCTGGCGGCGAAGGCAGACGGGTCTTCCGGCAATTCGCCGTCCAGGATCTGGGCCTGCTCCAGCAGCAGCAGGCAGAGATCATCGATCACCGTCGAGCCGGCCGGCGCCCTGGTAATCGCAGTGACCAGCGGATGGCGCAGATTGACCTCGAGGATCGGCCTGGAGCGCTCGCCCCGGTTCTGCTGCGCCAGGATGCGCTCGAGCTCGCGGCTCGGGCCATGGCTGTCGGCGACGAGGCACGAGGCGGAGCTGGTGAGGCGCGTCGACGCCTTTGCGTCGCTGACGCGCTCGTTGAGGGAGCCCTTGATCAGCGCGATGGTCGCGGCTTCGTCAGCCGCCGGCTCGTCCTTCTGCGCGTCGTCGACGCGCGGGATCAGGTCGAGATTGAGATCGCCCTGGCCCAGCGACTTCAGCGGCTTGCCGTCGAACGACATCGGCATCGAGGTCCAGAAGGCATCGACGGGATCGGTGAGCAGCAGCACCTCGATGCCGCGCGCAGCCGCCGCCTCCAGGCGCGGACTGGACTTCAGCCGCTCGATGCTGTCGCCGACGAGGTAATAGATCTCGGTCTGGTTCGGCTTGAAGTCGGCGACGACCTCCTTCAGCGAGCGTTTCTCGCCCGAGGTCGTCGTGAACCGCGACAGCGTCAAGAGCTTCTCGCGGCGCTCGAAGTCCTCGTAGATACCCTCTTTCAGGACCGCGCCGAAAGCGTCCCAGATCTTCGCAAAGTTCTCCGCGTCCTTCTCGGCGAGGCTTTCGAGCTCGGAGACGGCGCGGGTGGCGACCGCTTTGCGGATCTGCGCGAGCTGCGGGTTGTTTTGCAGCATCTCGCGGGAAATGTTGAGCGGCAAGTCCTCGCTGTCGACGACGCCGCGGATGAAGCGCAGATAGCCCGGCAACAGATCGGCATCGTCGGTGATGAAGACGCGCCGGACGTAGAGCTTCACCCGCCCCTTGCGCGACGGCTCGAACAGGTCGAACGGTTTCGTCGCCGGCGCGAACAGGAGCACAGCGTAGGAATAGCGGCCTTCGGCCCGATAATGCAGCGTCATCGCGGGATCGTCGAAGGCGGTGGCGATCTGCTGATAGGCCTTCTTGTAGTCGTCAGCTGTCAATTCCGATTTCGAGCGCTGCCACAGCGCGCTCGCCGAATTGATCTGGCGCGGCTCGCCTTCTGCGGGCACGAGCTCGATGGGAAAGAGGATGTTGTCGGAATAGGCCGAGACGATGCGCTGGATCTCGTAGTCTTCCAGATATTTCTTCGCATCCTCCTTCAGGTGCAGCACGATCTCGGTGCCACGGGTCACGCGCGCGGCATCTTCTTCGCCCGCGTGCGCGATCTCGAAACCGGAGCCGCCCGACGAGGTCCAGGTCCAGACGTCGCTCTCGCCGGCCCTGCGGCTGATGACGAGGATCCTGTCGGCAACCATGAAGGCGGAATAGAAACCGACGCCGAACTGGCCGATCAGGCCGAGGCCGTCCTTGGCCTCCTTCAGCTTCGCCACGAAAGCCTTGGTGCCCGAGCGGGCGATGGTGCCGAGATGGTCGATCAGCTCCTGCCGCTCCATGCCGATGCCGTTGTCGGCGATGGTCAGCGTGCCGGCCTGCTTGTTGGGGATGATGCGGATCTTGGGGGCGTCGCCCTCGCCGAGCAGCGCCGGGGTCGCGATCGCCTCGTAGCGGAGCTTGTCGCAGGCATCCGACGCGTTGGAAATGAGCTCGCGCAGGAAGATGTCGGTCTCGGAATAGACGGAGTGCACCATCAGGTGCAGGAGCTCGGACACCTCGGCCTGGAAGGGCTGCGAATGCACAGCCGTATCTGACGTCGTCATGCGTTTACCCGGATCGAAAATGGGTTGAGGAAAACCGGGATATAGCGCACGGGCGCGGCAGATCAAGAGGTTGTGATGGGGCATTTCTTCCTTCCTCCCTTGCGGGAGAGGGCAAGAAAAGTGCCGGGCCTTTGTTCACGAAAACGCTACTCGGATCGGGATATTCTTGCCGCTAGAAGCGTCGCCCCATCGATTCCAATCACCATTCTTTAGCAATGAATCCAACTGCCAAGACAAACCTCACGGCATTCAGCCACGATGCCAGGCTTTATCTCACGCTCGGGATTGCCAACTGGTCGATCTTCCTCGACCACATTCCGAATAATGTTGCCAATTTGCTGACCTTGCGCAATTTCGGCTTCAGCGGCGCCGCCGACCTGTTCGTGTTCGTGGTGGGTTACGGCGTCACGATCATCCACGGCAAGATGGCGATGGAGCGCGGCTTCGTCGTCGCGGCAACCCGCATCTTCCGCAGAGTCTGGCGACTCTATGCGGCCTACGTCGTGCTGTTCGTGATCTATATCGACGCCATTGCCTACGTCGCCTCGCAATCGACCGCGCCGGAGATTATCCACGAGTACAACATCTCGGGGATTCTCGAGCATCCCCTGCGCATCCTGGTGCGTGGGCTGGTGCTCCAGGAAGAGCCGCTCAACCTCGACCTGCTGCAATTGATGATCCCGCTGATGGCGTTCTTTCCGCTGGCGCTGTGGGGCTTGCTCCGCCGCCCGCACCTGACGCTGCTCGCCTCGATCGCGGTGTACTTCGCGGCGAGGTATTTCGGCTGGACGTTCCGGATCTCTCCGGACGGCGAATGGACCTTCAATCCGTTCTGCTGGCAGATGCTGATGGTGCTGGGCGGCTGGTTTGCGGTGACCGGCGCGCCGGCCCGCGCGCTTCAGGGCATGTCCTGGCTGCGTGCGCTCGCGGGCGCCTATCTCGTGTTCGCAATGGCGGTCACGCTGGCGCGGCATTCGCCGGCACTGTCCGCCTATCTGCCGGATGCCGTGCTCGGCATCTTCACGCCGAACGACAAGGAAAACCTCGCGCCGCATCGCGTGCTGCATTTCCTCGCACTCGCCTACCTCGCCACGTATCTGGTCCCGGCCGATCATCCGGCCTTGAAATGGAAATCGCTGCAACCGGTGATCCTGAGCGGTGAGGAATGGCTCGCGGTGTTCTGCGTCGGCGTATTCTTGTCCTTTGCCGCGCATCTGATCCTGATCACGGGACCCAATCTCGTCGCAATCCAGATCCTGGTCAGCCTCGTGGGCCTCGGGGCCATCGCAGCGGTTGCCTACTACATCTCCTGGTCCAGGCGGCAGGACCTGCCCGCCGCCCTGCGGCAGCGGGCCTAGGCGTCGGTCAGGCGATCGCGGCGAGATAGCGCGCGACGGATGCGTCGAACGCCGCCCTGGCACCGCCCGCGATGTTACGACCCCACCAGGCCCCATAGATGCGGTCGAACGCGAGCGGCGCGACGACGCCTGCGATCCGCCGCACCGCGGCTGCGTTCAGCGGCGTATAGTTCGGATAGGAATACATGAAGCTGACGAAGCGGCGGTCCATCGTCACTTGCGCGATGTCGCCGGTGAGCAGCGCACCCTTGCCATCCGCGCCACGCGGCCAGTGCAGCATGGAGGCGCCGGCGAAATGGCCGCCGCTGCGCAACAGGGTGATCTCGTCCGAGAGGCGATGACTGTCACCGGTCCAGTGCTCGATTGCGCGATGCGGCCGCGTCACCCATTGGCGATCGTCGGCATGGAGATAAACGGGCGCGTCGCCAAAGGCCTCGCTCCAGTCCGCGAGCGCGCCATAGTAGTGCGGATGCGAGATCGCAATCGCCTTCAGCCCGCCGAGCGATCTGACATGCTCGATCGCCTCGGTGGTTGCCAGCGGAATACAGTCCCACATCACGCAACCACCGCCATCGGGAACGAGCAGCGCCCGCTGGCCGATGGCAAAACCTGGATCGAGCGACAGGCCGGTCAGGCCGAGATCGTCCCGCCACACCACGCGGCAACGCGCCGCGAGAGCCTCGCGAGACAGAAAGGTTTGCCCCTTCCAGTTCACGAATTGCCGTTCGTCCTCGCAGATCGGACAGGATGACGGCGGCTGTTCGCTCGAGGGAAATTGCGCGCCGCAAGTTTCGCAGGTCCAGAGTGGCATGGCGTGCTCCAGGAAAGACATCCGTCAACAACGATTCAAAGATGTGACGTGCAGATCGCTCCTCCGCAAGGGCGGCTGGAACCAACGCCATCATCATCCGTTACGTTTTGGTCCACACAAGATCAAGGCAGCCCCGCCAACACCGGATTCGGTTGAGACCACGCTTGACGCATCGATGACATCGCGGTCCCCATCCTCACCTCGTCTCTGGCCCCTCTTCGCGCTCAATTTCTTCATGGCCGACATGCAGTCGGGCATCGGGCCGTTCGTCGGCGTGTTCCTCCAGGAGCGCGGCTGGGCGAGCGGGCTGATCGGCACCGCCATGACCATCGGCAACGTCGCGGGCATGCTGATCACGACGCCGATTGGCGGCTTCATCGACGCCAGCCGCAACAAGCGCCTTTGGGTGGTGATCCCCGGCGTCTGCGTCGTCCTCGCCTCCGCGATCATCCTGATCTCGCAGAACTTCTGGGCGGTGACGTTCTCGCAAGTGGCGCAGTCGCTGGCGAGCGCCGCGATCGTGCCGGCGGTGACCGGCATCACGCTCGGCATCGCCAGGCAAAAGGGCTTCAATGCGCTGAACGGCCGCAACCAGGCGTTCAACCATGCCGGCAACATGGTCGGCGCAGCGCTGTCGGGCTACCTCGGCTACAGCTACGGCTATGTCGCCGTGTTCGTGCTCGCCGCGGCATTCGGCCTCATCGCGATCGCCTGCGTGCTGATGATCCCGGCGAAATCGATCGACGACCGCGTCGCGCGCGGCAGCAAGGAGGATGACTCCAAGGCTCCGCCGGATGCGATGGCGATGCTGCTCAGGCACAAGCCGCTGCTCGTCCTGGCGCTGGCGCTCGCCATCTTCCATCTCGGCAATGCCGCGATCGTACCGCTCTATGGTCTTGCGGCGGTCGCCGAAGGCCAGGCCAACGGACCGAGCTTCGTCGCAACCACGGTGGTGATCGCGCAGGGCGTGATGGTGGTGACGTCACTGATCGCCATGAAGGCCGCGAGCAAGCGCAACTACTGGCCGGTGATCCTGGTCTCCTTCATGTTCCTGCCGATCCGGGGCGTGCTCGCCTTCTTCCTCACGGGATGGTGGGGCGTGGTGCCGGTGCAGGTGCTCGACGGCATCGGCACGGGATTACAGACGGTGGCGGTGCCCGGCGTGGTCGCACGCTCGCTCAACGGCACCGGCCGCATCAATCTCGGCCAGGGCGCGGTCATCACCGTGCAGGGCGTCGGCGCAAGCCTCAGCCCCGCGCTCGGCGGCTGGATCGCCGAATGGATCGGCTACGGCCCGACCTTCCTGCTTCTGGGCGGCTTTGGACTCGCGTCGACGGCGCTGTGGCTGGCGTTCGGGGCTGCGATGAAGAAGTATTGAGAACCCTTGACCCTCTCCCCGCCCGTCGCGGGGTGAGGGGTCGCTGCCGCGAACACGATGTCAGTTGGACCTGCGGAGCCCCCTCCTCTCCGTCATTGCGAGCGCAGCGAAGCAATCCAGACTGTCACCGCGGAGAGATTCCTGGATTGCTTCGCTTCGCTCGCAATGACGACACAGTGGCACGACGATGCCGCACCTCACGTCCCAAAGTTCTTCTGGATCGCCTTGTCGAGCGTATCGCTGCCGACGAAACGCTGGCGCAGCTCGCGCTTGAGCAGCTTGCCGCTCGGATTCTTCGGCAGGCTGTCGACGAACACGACGCGCTTCGGCACCTTGAAATGCGCCATCGATCCCGCGCAATGCCTGATCACGGTCTCCTCATCCAGCGTCTCGCCGGTCTTGACCACGATGATCGCGGTGACCGCCTCGATCCAGCGCGGATCAGGCAGTCCGACCACCGCGACCTCCGAGACCGCGGGAATCCGGTAGACCATCTCCTCGACCTCGCGGCTCGCGACGTTCTCGCCGCCGGTCTTGATCATGTCCTTCACCCGGTCGACGACGGTGATGTAGCCCTCTGCATCGACGGTGGCGAGATCGCCGGAATGAAACCAGCCGCCGGAGAACGCCGCCGCCGTCTTCACGGGATCGTTGTAATAGCCGGACAGAAGATGCGGGGAACGGTGCACGATTTCGCCGACGTCACCAACCCCGACATCCTCCATCGCCGTGTTGACCACGCGCGTCTCGACATTGATCGTCGGCTTGCCGGCCGAGCCGGCCTTGCGAAGCTGGTCTTCGGGCTGAAGCACGGTGGCGAGCGGCGCGATCTCGGTCTGGCCGTAGAAATTCCAGAATTTGACGTTCGGCAGGCGGCGCTGCAATTCAAGCAGCACCTCCACCGGCATGATCGAGGCGCCGTAATAGCCCTTTTGCAGCGTCGACAGATCGGTCTTGTCGAAATTGGGCGAGCGCAGCATCGCGATCCAGATTGTCGGCGGCGCGAAGAACGCGGTGATCCCGTGGGCCGCGATCAGCGCCAGAATGTTGTCGGCGGTCGGCTTGCCCGTGATCACGCCGGAGGCGCCGAGATAGATCTGCGGCCCCAGGAACACGTCGAGCTGGGCGCAATGATAGAGCGGCAGCGCGTGCAGCACGTTGTCATGCGCGCTCATGCCGCCATCGATGATGCAGCTCACATACTGCCACATGACGGCTTCATGGGTCAGCATCGCGCCCTTGGGCAGCGATTCCGTGCCGCTGGTGTAGATGATCTGGGCGAGATCGCGGCTGTCGACGGAGGCCTCGAGGAACGAACCGTCGGAATGCAAGAGATCGTCGAACGTGGTGATTTCAGCGGGCGGCGACGCCGGATCCTCGCCCGGCAGCCAGATCAGCTTCTCCACCGCGCAATCCTTGGCACTTGCGGCGCGCGCGGGCTCGACGAAATCGGGACCGGTCGCAAGCACCTTTGCGCCCGAATTCTTCAGGATGAAATTGATCTCGTCCGGATTGAGCATGAAGTTGATCGGCACCAGCACCGCGCCGATTCGCGCCACGGCGAAGCGCAGAGCCGCGAACGCATGTGAATTGCGCGACAGCACCGCAAGACGATCGCCCTTCCTGATACCGAGGCCGCGCAGGCCGCGCGCCAGGCGATTGCAGACCGCGTCCAGCTCGGCAAAGGTCCACTTCACGCTGCCGCAGCTCAGGGCCGGCTTATTCGGCTCGCGTTGCGCCGAACGGCGCAGGAGGTCGCCGATCGAATGCTCGCGGGCTTTGGAGATGGTGGCTCCGATGTCGCCGGTCATGTGGCTTCCCCCGTCATTCTGTTGTTCGTGGCGTTGAGGGAAGCTATAATTTCAACGGCGTTTCCGGTCAATTTCGTGCGGACCGGGGCGCGCATCGCGCGTTGCGGCGTCCTGACGCCTAAACGCAAGTCGCCGCGCGATTGAGCAGGGCCTCCAAGGCAGGCTCAGAGCTTGTGCCCCTTCTGGCGCAGCGCCTCAGTCAGGCGCTGCTTCAATTCGTCGCCGGCCTTGCGGCTGACGTCCTGGGCGATCTGCGCGCTCGCCTGCGCAAGCGCGTCCGATTTTTCCAGCAGCTTCCGCCCCGCCGGCTGGGCGTAGAAGGCCTCGATCTGGCGCAGCTCGTCGACGGTGAAGGTGGCGGCATAGACCGCGGCGATCTGGTCGATCATCTGGTCGACGAACGGCGCATAGATGTTCGAGCTCGTCGCCGTCATGGCGTCGAAGTCGCGCTCGATCTCGGGCCTGTCCTGGGACAGAACGGGGCGCAGCTTGAGCAGGAGCAGCGGCAGGAGCGCGCGATATTGCTCGGCCGTCTTCATCGTGATCACGAGCTTGCGCGCCGCGCCCATCGCCTCGGGCGACGGCGCCTGCGCCGACGCACTGCAGACGAGAAGCAGAAGGGTACCGACAATCGTCAACAAACGTCTGGACATGGACCTCTCCATGACAAATTACCTGGGCGCCGCGAATCCATTGTCAGCCGTGCGCGGGAGCCGCGGCGACCGTTCCTGCCTTTGCGACCTCAAGTGCGGGTTCGGGCTCCTCGACCTCAATCACGTCCACAAACAGGTCGGGCACTTTCGCGGCGCGATCCAGCACCCACGCAGCGCCGATCTGGATGAGAATGCCGGCAAAGCTGACCGCAAGCTGCTCCCAGACCCCCTTGGTATATTGGGTCAGGATCCAATGCGCGGCGAACGACAGGAACACGCCGAGACAGAAGATCGGCAGCGAGTGTTGGCCGCAAAGAATGGCGGGACGGAGCCATGTCTTCCTGACCGTCACCCAGTCGCGCGAGACGAAATAGGTCACTATCGTAGCCAGCGCGAGGAAATGTGTGAAGCGCAGCAGGTCCAGATCAGTCTTGTCGATCGGATAGATCATCTTGATCATCCATTTCGGGATCAGCGCTTCGAGCGCGGGAACGTGCCAGGTCATCACGATCACGAACGCGAACACCAGCCACGCCACCGCGATTCCCATGACAGGCTTCGACCAGACCCATTTCGCGATCTTGTTCACCTGCCCGCTGCCGCACCAGGCAGCGAACACGAACATCAGCTGCCAGCAGAACGGATTGAAGTACCAGGTCGTGCCAGGCGGATAGGATGCGATATTCCAGTCGAACTTGCGCGCAAGCACATAGAACGCCGCCGATCCAAGCAGCGTAAGGTTCGGGCGGCGCACAAGGCACCACACGATGAAGGGTGCGGCGAGCACCAGGATTATGTAAAGCGGCAGCACGTCGAGATTGACCGGCTTGTATTTCAAGAGGATGGCCTGGCCGATCAGTTCGTCCGGATGCTGGAGGAAATTGAAGACATTGAACTCGTTCTCATACATCGGGTTGTCGAACCGCCGCGCCGTGCGTGCGATCTGCGCGGTGAAGATCAGGAACAGCATGATGTGCGCGACATACAGCTCCGCGGCGCGCTTCCACAGGCGCTTGAGCGCCGCGAAGAACAGGCCGCCTTCAACGATCGGCGTGTAGATCCAGCCGACGAGATAGCCGGAGATGAAGACGAAGTACTCGGCGGCGTCGCTGAAACCGTAGTTGCGCAAGGTCAGCCACGACACGACGTCGTGCGGGATGTGATCGAGGAAGATCATCCACAAGCCGATGCCGCGGAAGAGATCGAGCCGAAGGTCGCGCTCGATCGGAGTCAAGAGAGCTGCCGTTTCCCGGTTGATCATGGCTCCGCCCCGTTTTCCAAGGACAGTCTTAAGGACAGTCTCGCGGCCGATGAGCCGCCAAATCAATCAATGCTGAAATCGATGCAACTGCGCCACCTAACCCGGTGGCTAGCAGCCAAGGTTAGCGGACATCGGCTCCGCGGAAAAGAAGCTTTGTCGGGTGAGGGGTAACCGGATCGCCTCGTCGGGCTTTCCCGCAACGCCGCGATCTGATCTCCTTTCGTATCGTCCTTGGGGAGGAGCCACGCGATGAACGTCGCCATCATTTGTACCGCCTTGCTCGGCCTGCTGCTGTTCGGCCTGGGGCTTTATGTCTCGATCCTGCGCGGCAGGTTCAGGCGGAGCATCGGCCATGATTTCGGCCCCACCGACCCTATTCACCGCGCGGTGCGGGCGCATGCCAACACGGCCGAATACGCGCCGTTCTTCGCGGTGATGTTTCTCTGGTTTGCAACGCGCCCGGCCCCTGGCTGGATCATCGTGACGATCGTGGTGGCGACCATCGCGCGATTCTCGCTTGCCGCCGGGCTGTTGTGGGGCAAGTCGCTCAACCGGCCCAACCCGGCGCGCTTTGCCGGCGCATTGTTCACCTATCTGAGCGGGCTGGCGCTGGCTGTCGGACTGGTGGTCGCGTGAGCCGCTCTCATTGGCCGGCGCATCGATCGGTTTAGGTGCTAGCCTACCCCCGTGATTCCCACTGAAGGACGGATCTTGCGCGAGCTCGCTGGCAACACGCCCAAAGGCCTCTCGGACAAGGGCTGCTCGGGTTCGCCGGCACGGGCGCTGCTCAGGATTTTGCGGCGCACATCGATCGCCGGGACAATCGCGCTCGTCATGCTGATGCAGGCGCTGGAGGCTCGTGCCGAGCCGGCCTTCGACGCCTGGCGCGCGCAGCTCTGGCTGGAGGCGCAGGCGCGCGGCGTGAAGCAGGCAGTGTTCGACCGCGCGACCAATGTCCAGCTCGACCTTGGCCTGCCGGATCTAGTCATCCCCGGCCGCCCCGTGAAGGAGCAGGCCGAATTCGTGAAGCTGCCGGCGGACTACCTGCCCCGGCAACAGCTCACCGGGCTTGCCAGGACGGGCGCGCGGCATTTCCAGAGCTATCGCGACCTGCTCGCGCGCATCGAGGCCGACTACGGCGTCCCCGGCAACGTCGTCATTGCGATCTGGGGCCGCGAGACCGATTACGGCGCCGAGGTGCAGCGCCATCCCGTGTTCCAGGCGCTGGTGACGCAAGCCTATCTCGGCCGCCGCAAGGACCTGTTCCGCAGCGAGCTCCTGATCGCGCTCGACCTGGTCCAGCAGGGCACCATCAGCATGGACGCGAAGGGCTCCTATACGGGAGCGATGGGCCACACCCAGTTCGAGCCCTCGGATTTCCTCAAATTCGCAGCCGATGGCGACGGCGACGGCAAGATCGATCTCGAGCGCTCCATACCCGACGCGCTCGCCTCGGGCGCCAAGCAGCTTCGCGACTATGGCTGGCAGCGCGGCAAGCGATGGGGATTCAAGGTTCGGCTGCCGCCGACTGTGAGTTGCGTGGAGAGCTCGCCTGACGTCAAGCGGCCGCTCGAAGCCTGGCTGAAGCTCGGCGTCATGCCCGTGGGCGATCCCGGCATCGCCACCGGCATGCTGCAGGACCCGGCTCAACTGGTCATGCCTGCCGGTGTTTACGGTCCGGCCTTCCTCGTCTTCGCCAACTTCCAGGCGATCCGCAGCTACAACCAGTCCGACGTCTACGCGCTGTTCGTCGGGCATCTCGCCGACCTCATCGCGGGCGGCGCCCCGTTCGTGACGCCCTGGGCCAGGCTCAAGCCGTTGCGCAACAGCGAGGTTGCGGCGATCCAGACGCAGCTCAACAGGAGTGGCTATTATTCCGATGCGATCGATGGCCGGCTGGGCACGGTCACAAGGCGGGCGATCGGACAATACCAACGCGCGCGGGCCTGACCGTCGATTGCTGGCCGTCGCAAGACCTGCTCGCCAGCCTGCGCGGCGCGAGACCGGCCCAAAACTAAAATGTCGAAAACAACCCCATGCAAAGGAGAACGGCCGCCGGCACGAGGCGATGCGGATTTTACGAAATCACTTGACGCGTCGGGCAAATCAGGGGTAATAGTCTATCATCGCCTACGTTAGCATTTGGCGAGGGCGGTCGCGGCTGGAATATTGGCGGCCTCCAACCTCGTCGATCTGCGTCAACAAGATTGCGCACCGCGTTCGCTCTCATCCAATCGACAAGGACCCGGCCCGGGCTATTTTATTTCAAGCATTTGCCGCTTGTAAGCTCCGTTTTTTCCAGCAAATTGCCACGCCTCCTTGCAGAACCGAGAAGGATTCGAGTCGTAGCTCGAGCGCGCATCGGCTCTCGAAACCGACAGGGCGACCTCCATTGTATCCATCTGCTGATCAGGTGTAACTCCAGCGTTTAGGAGCTCTTCGGCAATCGCGCGGTCGATTGTCACTAGATGCCGACAGTTGTCGTCGGTGCCCGCTACGATGATGCGCGCCACAAGATCGATGGTCGATTTCTGCTCGCGAGTAAAGTTCTCGGCTCTTGCGGGCGAGATCAGCGCCGTCAAAATCTGAAGAGCAACGATCGCATGCTTCATTGGCAACACTCCAGGTTACCCGTGTAAGATACTTTGCGACGGCGAACCTGGGTGGCTCGTTCTTTGTCTTGGACCAGATCGTATCGAAGATCCGCGTCGAGTTGCCGTGACCTTTCAAAGCGTGTCACTTGCCGCCTAGTCGGCGGCAACGCGGAGCGCCTCGCTTCGCACGGCCACAACCTTTTTCTCGGATCGGTTCTGCGCAAGAAGTGCGCGACCGCCCACGGGTATGCCGTGATCGGTCGGGCTGACTGTCGCTCCGGCAGCAAACACCGCCGCATAGGAGTTAGCACTTTCGACGCCCTCGGCGGGAGACGCCAAGTTCTGGTCCGCAACATCAACGCCCAGCAACACCGTCGCAACCACCGCCAAAGCGGCGGCGATCCAACCATTGGTCCAAACGGGTTTATGCTCAGAGTCTAGCTCTTCCATAACGACCACCTGCACAGCAGAACTCCCGGCAATCGTTCTAACTGGGCAACACTAAAAAAACGGAAAAGCTGCCCATCCTAATTTTAGGCAGCGATACAGTTTTGAAACTCGTACTAGGCTTTAGTGATACTCGACTATGCTTCAATGATACCTTTATCGCTTCTCGCGATCGCTTTAGCGCAGAGGCAGACAGCTGGAGTTTCGACGGGTTCTTTCTTGAGCGATTACGCATTGGCACGATTCTCGTCGTACACCCTTCGCGCCCGCGAGCAGCGCTTGGCAAGGCACGAGTGTCTGGACCAGCAACGCTGCCGCTGGATTCAATTGCACCGAACGAGACACATATCGCGCAGCTCTCGTGATGCGCTGCTTCCCATACCGGCATCACGATCTCGAAAACGGCCGCCAGCATGTCACATTGCTGATTTTACGAACTGGCTTGACGCGTCGGGCAAATCGCCGGCAATATTCCATCATCGCCGGCGATTGAATGTGTGGAAGCCGATTGAAGTGCAGCCGTGCCAGCGTCAATCTGTTCCGCGCACTGTTCGGCGAATGTCCGACGGCGTGGCGTTGTAGAAGCGCTTGAAGGTCCGGTTGAAGTAGGACAGATCGCTGAATCCACAGTCGAAGGCGATCGTGCTGATCGTGCAATCCAGAAAATGAGCGTCGCGCAACATCCTGTCGGCGTGCCTCAGCCGCAGGGTCAGGACGAATTCGGAAAACGTCGTGCCATCAAGTTCGAACAGCCGGTGGATGTAGCGTGGCGTCACGCGGTGACGGGCGGCTAGGACCGCAACCGATAGCTTACAATCGGCGAGATGCGCGCAAATGTCGGCCTTGACGGCATGCAGCCGCGCGGCCGCAACACTGCGCCGGGCGATTTCCGTCCCGTCCCGGGTCGCGCCGATTGCCAGCGCGGCGAGGTCGAGAACGTGCGTGATGACCGCGCTACCGAGCTCCGGCGTCAAGCCCGCTTTCTCGTCGTTCAGTATGCGGCAGTATCCGAGCAACAAACGCAAGGCCGGGTTATCCGCGCCGATCGGCCGCGCCAGGGCTGCACTGAAATCGGAAAGCCGGGGTTCGAGCAAACTGCGCGAGAGCCGCAAATTCAGATAATCGCATGCTGTTGAGCTCGCGCCCCAAATTTCACCACGCACGCCGTTGGCTGTCAGCGTCGCCTGCCCGTTGTGGAGCTCCGTCTCCTGATCCCCCTGCAACACGCTGCACCCACCACCTGTCCAGCTCACCACGAGCACGAAGTCGTCGTCGTCCGCTTGAGTGACCAGATGACGGCAGTGGATCGGCGACAGCCGGCCCGTCGAGAGGCCGAGCCCCGGCAGGGCACGGAATGACATGGTCGCGGCAAGCGGCTGATCGTGGAGCGGAGTGACGTCCAGCTTGAGCAACGAACGGGCAACGATCTCGCAAAAGGCTTCCTGTCGGTCGCGCTCCGGGAACGCGTCGGTCGAGAAGTGCATGGCCGAGAAATCGTTGGTGTCGCAGTTCTGCATATGGATTTCGATGTTGAATGAATACCGAAGGCCGCTTGCAGCGGATGTCCGCCCCGATTATCCCGCGCGGTGATTGGTCGATTTTATGTTGCGGCTGGTTCGAAATAGCTATCGAAATCAGCGCGCAGCGCAGGTTTGTTCGCGCTGGCCGCTGCGAAGCCGACGGCGAGTAGCGTTTGGTCCCAGTCGAGTATCGTTTAGTCCCAGCCTCTCGAGCCACGCTGCCGCCCGTGCGCAGCATGCGGCCGCGATGGTGGGCGAGAGCCAAAGAACCGGAGAACGGATCTCCATGGCATTTGAACGTGCTACGGCTTTCGTGCGACAAGGGTGCGCCGGTATTCGCGTAACCTGGAGGCCGTCTTGGCCAACGCCGACGAATTCGACCAGATCACCATCTCCAGCCGCTCATTTGCCGACCGCGAACGCACCGAAGCCTTTTGCGAGCTGTTTGGCCGCAATATCCTGAAGCTGGAGATGGACCCGCTAAAGGAGGTACCGTTCGACGTGGAGATGAATCTGCGCGCCTTACCGGGGCTCTCGATCGCAACGGCGCAGATGTCTGCGATGACCTGCCGCCATACATCGAGCATGATCGACAACGACGATCCGGTGCTTGTGTTCGTCCAAAGCGGCGTCGCAACCTATCGGCAGAACGGTCACGAGACCACACTGCGAGCCGGAGAAGCTGCACTGACGTCGAACGGGGTCGTCGGGACCGGGATCGGGCATACCGCGACCGGCATCGTCCACTTGCGGATTAGCCGATCCCTGATCGCACCGTTGGTTCCGAATCTCGACGACGCCGTAGGCAAACCGATCGATCGTGCAAGCCCCGAGCTGAGATTGTTTCTCGGCTACGCCGGGCTCCTCAAGGAGGATATTGCGCTTGCGTCTCCGGAGGCGCGCCGCTCAGTCGGGCTCCATTTGATCGATCTCAGCGCGCTCATGCTGGGCGCCGGACCGGAAGGCGCGGAGATTGCGCAGAAGCGTGGCGTGGCCGCCGCGCGGTTGCGAAGCATCAAGCAGCTGATCGTCGCTGACATCGGGCGGCGCGATTTGACACTGGGCACGGTCGCGGCAGACACCGGCATCTCCACCGCCTATGTTCGCAAGCTGTTCGAGACCGAGGGAACGACATTCACTGAATTCGTCCTCAGCCGTCGGCTAACTGCAGCGTATCGGATGCTGACCGATCACCGCCTCACCGATCGTCCGGTCAGCAGTATCGCCCGCGACACCGGCTTCAATGATCTGTCCTACTTCAACCGAACCTTCCGTCGCGCGTACGGCACGTCCCCGTCGGAAGTTCGGGGGGAGACGCGGCGCAGCCGAGGGACCCGGTGAGGGTGTTGACTCCATAGATGAGAGCCTTGCATCGGCGCGCGCTTACTCGGGAGACGACTATGAATGCGGTTCCCGCTCTACCCCGGTGTCAGCCTCGCCGCTGGTTCGCGCATGGCGCGCCGGCGAGGTGACGTACCTGAGGACAGTGCCTCGCCGCTCGACCTGCTCTTTGAGGAGGAGGCGCGCAACCTCAGCCAGGTAGTATCGCCACCAATTTTTCCGCAAGTCGTCTAGCATTTCAAGATCGCGGCTTACGAGATCGAACATGCAGACACCTGCGTGAAGGCGGAGCACCTTGGAGATTTCGGGGTCGAAAAAGGGGTCGGCACTGCTACAAGAATGACCCGGCTACTGACGCGATAGACCTGGTCTCACCGAGCGATGGCGCTGCGTCGCGCCATCGCCTCTTCAAGAGGAATGCCTGAATTCTCCATCCAGCCGCTTCTCACCAGCTCACCTTGAACGATCCCGTGCCGGCGTAGCTCTGGCTGCCCTTGGCAAACTCGCCGGTGAAGCGCGCGGACAATTCCGACCAGCGGTTCAGGGCCAGGCGCGAACCGACCTCGATCCGACCGGCGTCGGAGGCCGCGCGGGCACCTTCGACCGTGAAGGCCGCAACCGGCATCGAGATCATCGTGGCCGTGACGGCGCGGGTCGGGCTGAATTCATGCACCCAGGCGACGTTGGCGAACGGCATCCACATCATGCCGTTGCCGACCTCGACTCTCCCGTCGAACTTGGTGCCGAGGAACACCGGCAGGGAGGACACGGTGTGCGCAGCGTAGCTCAGGCCGAGCACGCCCGGCCCGGCGGCGGTGGTGCTGGTTTCGGTGTAGGCAGCCTGCCAGAGTTGCGCGGCCTGGATCGCCGCGTAGGGCGTGACCGAGACACGGGCGAAATCGTAGCTGCGGCCGACCTCGAACCGCCCGCCGAGCTGGTCGCTGCCGAATGAGCCCTTGGCGATCTCGTCCGCGCCGATGCCGGTGATGCTGCGCGTGGTGGAGTTGTTGAAATGGCTGTAGGCGAGTTGCGCCGAGACGTAAGCCGCGCCGAACCGCTGCATCGCATAGGCGCCGACATGAGCACCGTCGAGCCTGCCGGAGGTCGCGCGATCGTCGACGTTGAAGGTTGCGCTGGAGCCGCCGGCGGCGATGCCGACCAGCAGGTCGGGATTGACGAGATGATCGACACCGATGGAGCCGCCCACGACACGGTCGCTGAATCCGGCACTGCCGGTCGCCGCATCGCCCGACAGCGACTGCGCGGCGCCGAAGCCGGAAGCCCAGGCATGCCATTGCGGCTGCGCCAGCGGCGGCGCCTTCAGCGCGGCGAAGGCTGAGGTCGTCGGCCGCTCCTCGGCATAGCCGAGCGCGCCTGCGCTCGCATCGCTGCCCCGGCTGCCCGCGCGCCAGGCATTCATCTGGCCGTCCATGGTCTGGCCGAACTGCGCGCCGGCGGCGAAAGCCGTGTTCTGCGCTCCGCTGGTGCCCTCGCCGGAGAGCTGATCGAGCACACGCACTGAGACCGACTGCAACAGATTCGAATAGAACGTCGCCGCGCTGCCCGTCAGCGCGGTCGAATAGCCGGCCTCGAGCGCATTGCCGACCGCGCGCTGGTTGGCGGTCTCGCCCGACACGCTGCCAAACCCGATGCGAGTGAGCGTCAGGTCGACGGAGCCGGTGCTATAGGTCGCTGCTGCCGTCAAGAAGACTGACGACGAGACGATGCTGGAGAATTGCCCGGTCACCGCGCCGGAACTCTGCACCACGCCGCTATAGGTCGTCGACGATTGATAGAGGCCAGCCTGCACCACCGCACGCAAGGTGCCGCCGAGCTGGGCGGAATTGGCAAGCAGACCGTCGCTGTTGCCCGCATTGTCGACGCGCAGTGCCAGCGTGCCCTGCGCCGTCTGTGTGAACGCGCCGCCAAACGCGATGTTGCCGGTCGTCAACGCCGTCATTGGGTCGGTGATGGTGATGAGCCTGTTATTGGTCAGCGTGCCGGCGTTGCCAAGGAGGGACACGGCGCCATCGAGCGTGCCGTTGTTGGCGATGGTGTTGCCGGTGGAGCCGGAGGAAACCAGCGAGTAGCCGCCGACGCCGCCCTTGATCATGCCGTTGTTGATGAGCTTATTGCCGCTCCCCCCGAGAAACACCCCAGAGCCGGCGGTGCCGGTCGCAACGATGGTGCCGCTATTGATTACGATGTTGCCATTGTCGACGATGCCCAGGCCGCCATCGCCAGCGGCCTTGATTGTGCCGCTGTTGGTAAAATTGTTGCTCTTCCACAGGTAGACGCCCACGCTTTCGGAGCCGCTGCTGCTGCCGACCGTGATGGTGCCGGAATTTTGGATGGTGTTGCCGGTGCCGTCGACTTGGATACCGGTCGTATTGATGGCCCCGGTCAGGGTGATGGTGCCGGAATTTATGACCAGGTTGCCGTCGCCTCCGACTTGGAGGCCGCCGACGTAGCTCCCTGTCGAGCCGATCGCACCCGAGTTCGTCACGGTGTTGTTGTCGGCGGTCATGTGTATCGCCGTGGCCTGGTCGCCAACCGTGATCGTGCCGGCATTGGTGAAGGTATTGTTGTTGACGCCCTGCATGCCCTCGCTCAGGTTGCCGGTCGTAATGCTGCCGTTGTTGAGCGCGGTGTTGCCATCCGCGACGATGATCCCGACCTGCCCCGGGCCGACCGTGATCGAGGCGTTCGACTGGACCGTCAGGGTCAGGTTGTTTTCGGTGCCGGTGCCGAAGCCGGTGGTGCTCGCGCCGTCACAGCTCACGGTGCTGCCCGACTGCACGCAGGCGGCGATCGCCGGCCTTGCGGGGATCGCGACCATCGCGGCCGCCGACAACAAGAACGGAGCGGCGAACGTCGGGGCGCGCCCGAATCGCACTTTGGCGGCGAATGCCGGCAATTTCACAGTCTTCATCAGCACCGCACCATTTCTCGATTTCATCATTTGCCCCAATTCCTTGCCGCTGAAGCGGCTGTCGCCGGTAAATCGTCGCGATGACAGCGTCACCGATCGTCATCAGAACCTGACCGCAAACGTCCCCTTGACGCTCTGGTCGGTCGCGCTCCGCGCGAACTGGCCGCCATAGGCGACGCCGAACGTCGCAGTCGGGGTGATGGCAAGATCGAGTCCGGCTTCGACGAGCGCCGCATCGCGCGCGATCGGCACGCCGGCGACGGTGAAGGCGGAGCCGCCCGAGAAGGCGAGGGTCGAGAGCGGCACGGTGTCGCCGTATGCGTGGCGCCAGCCGAGCGTGCCGCGCGCGGTCATGCCCATGCCACTGAGCGTCGCGACCTGCGATGCGCCGCGCAGGCCCAACGTGGTGAAGGTAACGCCGGTCTTGTCGGCCTGGCTGGTGAGAGCCGCCGCGCCGCCCTGCTCGACGAAGCCGCCGGTCGAGAGATTGACATAGGCCAGATTGGCGAAGGGCTCGAACGAGAGCTTGCCGGCCGAGGTGCGCCCGGCGTCGATGCGATAGCCGAACTCGCCGAACACCTGCGCCGTCCGCGCGCCGTAGCTGCTCCTCAGCATATCGACGAAGCCCGGGAACGCGGCCGTGCGGGACATGCTGAGATCGTGCCAGGTGTAGATGCCGCCGGTGCGGAAGGCGAGGTTGCCCCATTGCGTGCCGCCATAAAGGCCGAGGCTGTAGTCGTCGCTGCTGCCGGACGACATGCGGTCGCCGACCCGTACGTTGGAATGGCCGTAGCCGCCGAGCAAACCGACGCGCCAGGTTTCGGCGACGCGGCCATCGCTGCCGACCACGATCCCGCCAACACTGCGGCCGAGCGAGGCGGCATTGCCGTCGGCGCCGGTCGAGCCCCAGGAGCCGAAGCTGCGCGCCCACACGGCAAACCGATCAGTGTCGGCTGGCGCCGTCACCGGCCCGACTGCGGCGTAGGCCATCGCCGCCATCGACGGCCCACCGACGCTGTCGAACGCCGCGCGCAGGCGATCCAGCGCAGCGTCCCGCGTGAAGCGGCTGTCGTCGATCAGGACATTCTTGGCCGAGGCATGGATCTCGCCGGAAAGCTGGTCGAAGGCATTTTGAGCCTGCGACGCCGAGAGATTGAGCAGCGCGTTTGAGACGGCGCCGCCCATGCCCAGGCTGTCGATGCCGCCAGCGGTCGCGATCTGGTTCGGCGTGACGCCGACGGCTGCGAAACTGACGCTGTTGCGGGTCAGCGTGAGATAGACGTCGTTGGCATCGTAGCTGAGCGACGGCGTGAGGAAGGCGAGGTTCGAGGTGACGCCGGCAAAGGTGCCGTTGACGCCGGCAGCGGCGGTGAGGATGGTGTAGTTGGTGCTTGCGGCGTAATTGCCGGCGCCGGCCAGCACCTGCACCGTGCTGCCGTTGATGATCGCAATATTGCCGGAAGCGATCTTGTCGCTCTGCCCTGCGGCATTGACTGCGACCTGGTAAACCGAATTGGGTGCGAAGTTGACGTTGCCGAGGGCGCTCAGCGTGGAATAATTGCCAGGGGCGATGATACCGCCCGTATTGGCAGCAATGCCGCCGACGGTGCCGCTGCCGCCGAGGATTCCGCCGTTCGCCACCATCACCAGGGAGCCCAACGAACCACTCACCGCGAGCCGGCCGCCGCTTACGCTGGTCCCGCCGGTGAAGCCGCTGGAATCGCCGGTCAGGATGGTCTCGCCCGCGAGTTGGTTGATCGTACCGTTACCGCTGATGGCGGCCGCGAACACGTAGCCCGAACCGGTGTGGTTGAAATTGATGGTGCCGGTGCCGATGCCGAATTGCACGGTCGTCGCGTTCAGCGTACCCGGCGCCACCGGCGTCGATCCCGGCGCCGCACCGATGTTGAGCGTGCCTGTCCCGCCCAGATCCGCGATCGCAACGGCAGAGGTCACAAAGGGACCAACGCCGGCCGCCGAAACAACGGCTCCGTTGCTGATGGTCAGCGCGCCAGCGCCCATGGAGCCGATGATGAGCTGGCCGGTGGTTGCGAATGTCGAATTCGCACCATCCACCAAAACTAAGCCGGCGCCGGTGCCGGTGTTGCCGATGAGGCTGTTCTTGGCGATTGTGACGGAGCCGCCATTTGCGACTTGCAAAAGCCCCTCGCCGGCATTGCCGACGGTGAGCGAAGTGGTGACCTTCAAGGAGGAGCCTGCACCATCAACGTCGATGCTACCGTAGGCACCCGAATTTGCTGACGTTTCGACGGCGTAGGCCGTGACGGCGCCTCCGGCGAGGACCGATAACGATCCAGCCCTGACCGTTCCGACTGTAATGAAGCCGCCAGAGGTCAATGTCGAGCCTGCCCCGACTACGGCGACGTCGCCGGTCGAACCGGCAAGCTGCGCGATGTCGACATTGCCTAGAACGTTGAGTGTTCCGCCGTTCACGACCGTCACGGTTCCCCAGCCGCTCTGACCGACAACGAGCGTCTGGGCGTTTGCACTCCCGCCGCTGACGACCGCCCCATTCGGCGTCACGGCGTCGACGGTGACCGCATCCGTCGATTGCGGTACATTCGCGCTCCAATTCCCAGGGTTGTACCAGTCGTTCGAGTTCGCACCGGTCCAGTCCGTGGTCCCCGCCTCGGCCGACGACATCCAACCTACGCCCACCAGCGCAGTCGAGCCGAGCAGCAGAGCCGCAAGCGGCCTGCTCAGGCGCCGTCGCAGCGCCCCGCGGGAGCCGTCGGATCGAATGGATTTGGCGCAGGCGAAGCTAATCATCATGCAGACTCTCAGGACGAACTGACGGAGGAAACGTTTGGCGAATACGGTGAATTGGCGTTCCGCAAAGAACGATAGTCGGCGACCCGCGCGCGGGCTTGGACCGGATCGAACAACGGCTAGGCCTCTGCGCTACACATCGCCGGGTTCGCGGCGTGTGTTGCGGAACGACCACACGGACTGGGCCGTCAGGGCACGAAGCCTTTGCGCGTCGGCCGCGTTCGGATGTCCGACGGTGTCGCGCCGTAGTAGCGGCGAAAGGACCGGTTGAAATAGGACAGGTCGCCAAAGCCGCATTCGAAGGCGATGACGCTGATCGGCCGATCGGCGAGGGTGGGATCGACCAGCATGCGATAGGCGCGGCTCAGCCGTTGTATCAGAACGAAATGGCTGAGGCTGGTGCCGTCATTGTCGAACAGCTTGCGGATGTAGGCCGGCGAAATGCCGTGCCGCAGAGCGAGCGCTTCCGCGGAAAGGTCGCGCCGCATGATATTCGCAGTGATGTCCGCCTTGAGCGCCCTGAGCCGCGCCGCGCGAACGCCGCGTCCGCTGGCGACATCCGCCGCTTCGCGTGTCGCGCCCACCGCTAATCCAACGAGATCCCGCAAGTGGGCTGCGCACGCCGCCCTGAGGTCCGGCGTTGAAGCTTCAAGGCGCCCTTCCTGTAGAAGCGCGAGATAGTTACTGAGAAGACGCATCGGCGCCAGATCCGCCGGCAGCAGGCGCATCAGAGCGCCGTCGATGTCGGCAACAGGGATCAGCGCGCGCGGAACGACGAGCGCCACAAAATCGATCGGCATGCCGTAGTCGCAGCTTCCAACCGAAGCGTTGGACCAGAGCACCGCTTGGCCTTTGCGAAAAACCACCTCGCGCCCACGCTGGCTGATCGTCGCCTCGCCGTCGGTCATCACGGCAAAGACGAAATCGTCGCTGCCGTCTGCAACCAGGTTCGGCGTGCGCGTCACCCGATTGGCGGAGCTGCTGATCGAGGCGATGGTGACACCAGGCAGGGCATGAATTTGCGCTGCGCTGCGGAAGGGCTCGCCCCGGGCCGGGTTCATCTCCATCTTCACGACCGAACGGCCGAAAACCTCGCGCCAGGCCTCGATCTTGTCGTTGTCGGCGAAGGCATCGGTCGAAAACTTAAGATGCGACAAACGCTCTCCTCGCGCCCTCAATGCGCGGCACCATAAGATCGAGTGAACTGCCTGGCTCGGACTCGACGGAACTCCGGTGCGGACTACCAGAGACAAAATCGTCTCTGGAGAGCGTGTTGCCGCGATGCCGCGTCGAAGCCGCCTGGATACAGCACGACAAGCGACGGAACGACGCGAGGCCTCACGCAGTCCTGGTGATTGCGCGACCGACCACCGCTATAGCCTCTTGTTGGCGCCGGTCTGGTGGTCCTCGACGCGGGCCTGAATGATCTTGTTGCCGAAATAGTTGGCGGCAAGGCCGATGCCGAGCGCGGCGAGGCTGCCGCCAAAACCGGGAATCATCGACTGCGCAGCCACGGCAGCGCCCTTCGCCAGGACCTGCAAGGCGGTGCCGTCGGTGAAGAAGCTGGGCAGCATGTCGAACACCGTCTGCAATTGCGGCCTGGCCTGGCGCGCGATGTCGCCCAGCTGCAGGATCTTGGCGAGGTCGGGGTTCTTCGTGAGCACGTCCGTCGGAATCAGAGCCTTCAACTGCTGCAGCAGGTTGGCGTTTTCCGGGGTGATCAGGTTCTTCAGGTCGACGCCTTGCAGCTGGCGGAGACCTTCCTTGATCGACTCCAGCTTGTCGGCCGACTGTCCCGACGACAGGAAGATCTGGAGGTCGTTCAGAAACTTGAACAACCCCTGCGGCAACTGTCCGCTTGGCGCGGGCTGCACTGCTGCGCCTGCCGAATTCGCCATCCCGACGATCGCGCTGTTGCCGATGCCCAACGCACCGAGGATCGACGCGATCCAGCCGGCGGTCTTGGTATGATCCGCCTGCTTGACGGTCTGGGAGCCCATCTTGCGCAAATCGTCGGCCGTCGCCCGCACGCGGCTCGGGTCGAGCGCACGCGGGCGCGCGGTCTCGAATGCGGCGGCGGTCGCGGCATCGGCCACTCCCGTCAGCGGCAGATTGTTGTCGGCCTGGAACGCGAGCAGCGCCGCGCGCGTCAGCGGCCCGTATTCGCCGTCGATCGCCCCCGGCGGGTAGTCGAGACGCTGGAGCTGCTGCTGCACGAACGTCGTGCTGATGGATGGCAGCGGTGCGTAGTTGCTCGCCACACCAATGTTTGCGAGCGCAGGCGCGCCCGTCGTGAGTTGATTGAACGCACCGAACTGCGGCCGTTGCGGATTGGGGTCATCCTGGTCGACGCTCAGGCCACAGAGCGTCGAAGGCAGGCGCTGATGCAGGTTCCACTGCCCGGAGCGCAGGAAGGCGGTAGTGCCGTTGAAACCGCCCGATTGGGAGACCCAGGTGAACGACACCAGTCCGGCCTGGAGCAGCGCCTGGCATACCGCGCCACTGCCATAGACCCCGACCTGGTAGCTGGCCGCGCCCGCCCCGCCCGTCAGGGCCTTCCGAACCGCGGCAAAATACGGAACGATGCGCGTGCGGATGTCCGCATCGGACGCATCATAGTCGACGGCGAAGTAAATCGCCGAACCGCCGGGTTGACCGATGACGTTCGCCGCATAGTCGCGTGCGTAGGCGCCGTCCTGAGCACCTGCATCCGCCGAGAACGAGCCTGCGGAATCGCCAGCGCCCTGGTAGACGACGGCAAGCCTCATCCCTGAGCGAATGATGGCTTCGGCTTCGTCGGGCGTCAGCCGTTTTTCGGGCTGCCGCGTGTGGCGGCAATAATAGCGGATGATGGTATCGACGCCGCTCTGCCTCAGGGAGGCTAGAAGCGGAGTCGTCCGCATGTTGGTGTCAATGATCATGGCTCGCCCCCGAGTTGGACGGAATGGCCGTTGCGGCCGACATGATTGTCTGGGTGGTGTCGTTCATGGTCATCGGTTCGTGTTGGCGCCCGTGACGTGGTCGCGCGTGCGGGCGTCGATGACGCGATTGCTGAAATAGTTCGTCGCAAGGCCAATCGCGAGCGCCGCGAGCGATCCGCCGAAGCCCGGGATCACGCTGCTCGCCGCGACCGACAGTCCCTTCGACAAGAGTTGAAGCGTCGAGTCGTTGGCAAACATCCCGGGCAAGGCGTCGAAGATGGTATGGAACTGGGTGAACCCGCGCGCTCCGTCGATGATCTGAAAGAAATTGGAAAGTGCCGGATTTGAGCTGATGACATTGGCGGGTATGAGCCCGCGGATATTGTCGAGGATCTGGATATTTTCCGGCGACACCAGCTGCTTGACGTTGAAATTCTGCAATTGCTTGGCGGCATCGAGCACCTGCTGGGTGTTCGCCGGATCGGCACGCAACTGCGGTGACGTCAGCAGCTTCTGCACTTCTCCCAGGAACTGGGACAGGTTGGGCGGCGGGGGCGTCGCGACGTTGTTGTTGATCACCTGGACCGCGGCGCTGTTGCCGATGCCGAGCGCGCCGAGGATCGATGAGATCCAGCCGGCGATCTTGGTATTGTCAGCGGCCTTGATCGTCTGCGAGCCGCTCGCCCGCAGATCGTCCGGCGTCGCGGACAGGCGATCGCGCGAGAGCGGACGCGGCTGCGGCCGGGCGAAGGCGGCCTGGGTGGCCGCATCGAGGACACCGGTCGGAGAAACGTTGTTGTCGGCCTGGAACGCCAGCAGCGCCTCGCGCGTCAGCGTGCCGAACTGGCCGTCGATCTCGCCCAGCGAATAGCCAAGCTCCGTCAGCTTCCGCTGCAGGCCCTCGACCAGCGCCCCCTTGTCGCCGAACCTGAGTTCGGTCCCCAGGATGGGCGTCGGCTGCAGTTCCCGCGGCACGATGTCCGGACTGCTGATCTCTGGCGCTTCCGCCCATCCGAGCGCCGTCTGCCGGATTTCGGCGAGCCGGTTGAGCCAGCCGCGGCCGAACGTGTCGAAGATGGGAAGGCCGCGCAGATAGGATTCGTAGGTCGAGCAGTAGTCCTCGACCAGCATCTTCTGATCGGCGGCAAGGCAGGCGTCGATGGTGGACGACCCCATGCGACCGTCGACGTCGAGCCCTCTCTGCTGACGGGCCAAGGCCTGCTGCAACAAACGGATGGCGCGCCCCGTCCCGCTCAGCACGGCGGTGTTGTAGACGACCTGGGCGGCCGGCAGTGGGATCTCGTCGCCATGCACCGGCGTCCAGTAGTTGGCGCGGAAGATCTGCAGCGCCTCGTCCCGCGTGAGGTTTCGCACGTCATCGGCCGTGACCGGTGCGTGCCGCCAGTCCGACAGGTCCTTCAGCGTGATGCCCATGTTGGTCGGGCCACCGGGATCGCGCGGATGATTCGTGTAGCCGCCCTCCCATTTCTCGATGAGCGCGTGCACCTTCTCGAAGTTTCCGAGCCTGATATCGCCTTGCAGGGGCGAGCCGCCGCCGCGCGTTTCCACCAGCCGGCTTGGCACGGGCCGGCCGTTTGGGGTGTTTCCCTTCACCGAGCTCCAGTCGATGCCCGTCGCGAGATCGTCCGGCTTGACGTCGATCTCGAAATGCATGGTGTCCTTGACATTGATCCAGTTGCCACCCCACTCGAACACCCGCTTCTTGTTGACCGTCCTGATCGCAAGCGCGTCGTCGATCATGGCCTGGGTCATGTCGGTGTCGGCGAGGTTGCGCTTGACGTCCTGGGCGCGCAGATCCTGCGTCGTCTGGTCGGAAAAGCGGACCTTGCGCTGGTCCGAGGTCTCCTTGTACGGGTTCGTCGTCCAGTTGACGTCGAGCGCAATGCCGTAGGCGTGCAGGCTCTTCTCGGTACCACCGGTGATGGCGCGGCAGTTGTAGCTGTCGGTGTCGGCCGTCCTGATGTTGTAGCCGTGCGCTGCCAGCACCATCGCCAGCGCCTGCCAGGCGTCAGCCGTCGGGGGCGCGACAAGGATCTCGTCGGGACCAAAGGAGATGCGGACCATTGCGTGCTGGTTACACTCGAATGTCCGCCAGTTGACGCGCTGTTGGGCGGTCGATTCGCTCATGCTGCCCCCTCCATCGCCTGCCCGTCAGCCGCGGCACGGACCCGAGACAGGGATACGCCCTTAAAAAGATCAGCGTGCCGCGTGGGCAATCCGGCCCATGAAATCCAGGGGCCTCGTTCGAAATGGGTCGCTTTCCAAATGCAACCTTAGGCTACAACAGGTTCCATCACACCAAGTGTGAACTGGATCACTTGCGGCAAATCGTCCGTGGCGAGCTCGCGCACGAGCGCTGGGATTTTGCCTTTGCACGCAAAGGTAGCTAGTCTGTCCCGACGTGAGATATGTTGCAGGGAGCCCGACATGGGACATCGCGAAGACATGATCGAAGTCATCATGGCAGCTTATGCGGCGCGCGCAGCCGGCAATGTGGAGGGCCTCGTCGCAGCTTTTCATCCCGAAGGTGCTTTCACGCTGGTCGGCGACAAAAGCGCGCTCGAGCTCACCGGAAGGGTTCAGGGACACCAGGCCTTGCGAGAGGCTTTCGGTCAATTCATTGCCAACTTCGACTTCCTAAAGCGCGACATCCTGAGCGACCTGGTCGAGGGGCAGCGTGCCGCGGTGCAGTCCCGCGTCCTCGTCAGATATCGCCCGACCGGGAATAACTGGGAGACCGACATCCTGGACCTGTTCAGATTTCAGGACGGAAAAATCGTCGAGCTGACCGAGTTTGCGGACACTGCGCAAGTCAAAGCCATGATCTCCTGAAACGGGCGGGACACTGCCGCCACGCACTTTGCCGCGACGCGCGGAAGACGCGCATCATTCGTGACCTCTGGCCCGCATCATGCGGGCCATTTTCTTTCCCGGATTCTGAGATATATCTGGCGCAATCGACACAGGATACTGCTGTCAAATCCCTGCCTTTCGACGCCCAAGCTCTTAGAGTCCTCATTGCATCACCATCGGATCTGACCGAAGAACCAGGAGCGGCCACGGCGGTCATATGAGCAACAACGAACCGGACCTTCTGAACGATCTCATCCAGCCGGCGCGGCTGACCTCGGTGGTCGATGTCGGGGCCAATCCGATCGACGGTGAGCCGCCCTACAAGGCGATGCTGCAACGAAGACTTTGCACCGTCGTCGGTTTTGAACCGCAGGACTCGGCGCTCGCCGAGCTCAATGCCCGCAAGAGCGACCTAGAGAGCTACTATCACTATGTCGTCGGAAACGGGCACAAAGCAAAGCTGCGTCTCTGCCAACTACCGGGAATGACAAGCCTGCTGCTCCCGGATCAGAATGTGCTCTCGCATTTCGCGAAATTCGCCGAATGGGGCAGCGTGGTCAGTGAACATCCGGTCCAGACCCGCCGGCTCGACGATATCACCGAAATCCGGGATCTGGATTTCCTGAAGATCGACGTTCAGGGCGCCGAACTGGCCGTCTTCGGAAGCGGGCGGCAAAAGCTGAAGCAGGCGGTCGCCATCCAAACGGAGGTCCCGTTTCTTTGCCTCTACAAGGAGCAGCCGACATTCGGCGATATCGATAACGAATTGCGCAAGCAGGGGTTCGTCCCCCACGCCTTCACGGGCATCAAGCGTCGCATGATCGCTCCCTTGAGCGACCCGTCCAATCCCAATGCGACCATGAACCAGTTGCTGGAGGCGGACATCGTCTATGTGCGAAACTTCATGCGGCCAGCCGACATGACGGTCGAGCAACTCAAGCATCTGGCAATGATTGCGCATCATTGCTACCGCTCGTTCGACCTTGCTGCCAACTGCGTTCACCACTTGATTGCGCGCAAGGCGATCCCTGACCATTCGATCCGCGATTACATGGCGGCCCTGAAGTGACGAGCCCTCGCCCGGCCGGCACGGCCGGGTCAGGACCGCGAAGCGCCGGCGGCAACTCTTTGACGCGATTCCAGCATCGTTTCGCATCATCAAGCGACAGAAAGCGAAATTGGCATGGAGGTTGCGAATGAGAATCTACGGGCATGTGTTCGACGAACAAGGGCGACGCTATGAGGCCGACGAGAGAAGGGGCGACGCGGGCGTCGATCGGGATTGTCGCGGGCTCGGGGCCTGAGGCCGGCATCGATCTTTGGAGCAAGGTCCTTGCCCGCAACCAGACGCTTTTCGGCGAACAATTTCGCGGAGATCTCGACGCCCCGCGGGTCGTGGTCTTGTCCGAGCCCACACTGGGCTTGTCGATGGATCTCCAAGAGAACGAAGACATCGTCTGGCACAGCCTGAAACAGACGATCGCCGCGATCGCGGTCCAGGCGGACGCCTATGCAATCGCCTGCAATACCCTCAACCTGTTCGCGCCGCGCATTGCATCGCTGGGCCTGCCCGGGGAATTCGTGTCCTTCCAATCCGCGCTTTCGGCCTGGGTTGCGAGCAATCGCGTCGACCGCATCGCCCTCTTGGGTGCCGCTCCGGTGACGAGTCTTGGACCGTGGTCTGCCTACCGGTCACTGAGCGATCTCGTGGCGATCGAGACACCGGCCGACACCGCGGAGTTGCACAACCTCATTCTCGACGTGAAGCGTCTCGGCAGCCGCGATCCCTCGCTGCGGCCACGCCTCCAGACCCTCGTTGAAGGCCTGACGTCGGATCACGTCATTCTGGCCTGTACCGAGTTGCCGTTGATCTCGGATATCGAAACCGGCAAGAGGCTCATCGACGTCACCGACCTCGTTGCACGTGAATTGGTCGACCGTTCGCTTGCTGGCGCACAAGGCCAGGCATCGGCGGCCCGGGTTCAATGAACGTGGACGCGGATCAGATCGCCAAGGCGTCGGGCCAACGTTGCCGCGAAATCCTGCTCATTCACACGGGCGGCACGATCGGCATGCGCGGATCTGCCGACGGGCTGGCCCCCGCCACCGGTGTGCTGGAGGATGCGGCCACAGCACTTGGACCACCGGGCGCGCGGTTGTCGATCCGCTCATTCGCCCCCCTCGTCGATAGCGCCGACATTGGCCGCGAGCACTGGAACCAGATCATTTCACATCTCGAAGGATGGTCCGGCGACGGTGCCGTCATCACGCATGGCACGGATACGATGAGCTTCACCGGCGCCGCGCTGAGCCAGTCGCTGGCGGGAGCGCCGTTTCCGATCATCCTGTGCGGCGCCATGCGTCCGCTCGGCACGGACGGAGACGCCGAATCGAATCTCGCGCTCGCGCTTCAATCGGCCCTCAGCGCGCCACCCGGTGTGTGGCTTGCCTTCGCGGGGCGCATGATCGCGGCATCCGGACTGGTCAAGCGCCACTCCCGCGCGTCAGATTCCTTTCGCGCCATCACACCGCAGGTCGACGCGCCGCATTTTCGTCCGCGGCGTTTCGGTGATGCGCGCGTGTCGATTCTGACGATTTCACCGGGTATGCCGGCCCGCATGATCTCGGCGGCGCTGGCGGAGCTGGACGGTGCCGTCATACGATTGTTCGGGGCAGGCACGATCGCGGGCCGCGACGATCTGCTTGGTGCTTTTGATGCTGCCATCCGGAGAGGATGCCGGTTGCGGGCAGTCAGCCAGTGCGAGCAAGGCGGCCTTACACCAGGCGCTTACGCCGCCGGCGCCCCACTATGGCGTCTTGGCGTGGAGAACGGGGGCGAAGAAACGGCCGAGGCAGCTCTCGTTCGGCTTTGGCTCGAATTGTCGGAAGCTCAGCCGGAGCAAGGTCTCGAGCAGCTCGTGCCTTCGGGCGCTCAGCAGTGAAACTGGTGTGTCGTGGCCGTTGTCTTGAACGGCCGCGCACGTGTCATGCGTCAACCGGATAAAACAGCGGTGCTCCCGGCGGCATCGTATTGTCGATCATATCCCGTATGGACCGCGGTATCGACGGCGCGTCAGGCGCAAACAGCCCGCAATTCGCCAACGCAGGTCGGATGTCGATCTCTGCGCCCAACCATTCCAGGAGAACGCGGGAGCAGGCAATTCTGCGCTGGTTTCCCGATGACACGCCCATGATCAGCCCGGTCAGCCGGGCGATCTTGTTTCGCCGCGACGGAAACAGAATGGTCTGAGTGATCTCGTTGCTGGTCAACGTCTCGGAATCGATCAGAAAGATCCGGTCTTCCAAGAACAAGGCGGCGCCGGAATACCGGCATTTGAAGGCGGCATCCGTCCGCTCCTGATTGGAGAAGTGCTCGATACGCCGGTAGTAGACTTCGTTGTCGTGCGTAAACAGATGCATGAGGCCGCGCAGGATCATCCCTGGCGAACTCATCGAGTAATAGTACACGTAATAGTAGCCGACATAGCCGCGCAGCGTCGGGAGCGATGCCGCGCGCAGCTTGTCGATGGCATCGGCGTAGGGCGGGCGCGGTTTCGAGGTGTGCCGCTTGAGCGCGATGATGCGCGCAAACTGCGGAGGCGGCAGATGAAACTCGGTCGCCTCAACGCCAAAATAGTCGCAGAGACGGTTGAGGATGTTGGGTGACGGTCGCGCCGCCGCACGCAGATAGCGGTTGAATTGCGTGCGGTTGATGTCGAGACGACGACAGACCTCCGAGACGGACGGCGCGTAGCTGCAGGCCAGACGAAGATTTTCCGAGAAGGACCGCTGCATCTCGCTGGCGGAATCCTCGGCCGCCCCCATAGTGCCCTTCGCCCTGGCCATCCATACCTGACGCTAATTGACGCTCCAAAAGCATAATATGGAAACTCCGCGACAGCGCAAGCAGAGGCGCCCCCAACCAGTGATCCCCCGGGGGTCTTCGCACCGCTTGCATGATCCACGAGAGGATTGCTCCCACGGAGATCGCCAAACTGGCGCTGTTCGCCAACTGCGGCGCTCATCCCGCGGTGCCCAGTTCGTAGGCTCGACTGCCGCGCCAGCTGGCAGGGAAATCAAGTGTCGCCCGGGCCATGACGGTTGCCGACCTTTGCCGCAGACGGGACTGCCCGCCCTGCTCTCGACCAATGAGCTCCGCAAGTCGCTGGCCGGGTCCAGGTCCGATTGAACATGGCCTTTGACCTCGGTCCGGCATTTTCTGGCGCTATTTGACGCTGCCTGAGCGTAAGCAAACGTCAAGATGACGCAAGCCGCCAAATAGCCGGACGAAATCCCCCACTCGATGATCGCTCCCAGCGTCTTTGTGCCGATCTGGGCAAGCTGATCGGGCGCTCTCGAACACGGGGAAGTCACCATGAGACTGATGAAGACTTTAACTGCGGCAACCACCAGCCTGCTGCTGCTCACCGGCGCGGCAATCGCCGA
This sequence comes from Bradyrhizobium iriomotense, assembly GCF_030160715.1. Lineage (GTDB taxonomy): Bacteria > Pseudomonadota > Alphaproteobacteria > Rhizobiales > Xanthobacteraceae > Bradyrhizobium > Bradyrhizobium iriomotense. The sequence continues at coordinate 11,340 of NZ_BSOW01000014.1, read as the reverse complement.
GGACAAAGGGACGATCAAGATCGTCACGCAATCGCCTCTCTCGGGACAGCAATCCGTCGCCGGCGAAGGCATCATGCTCGGCGCACAGCTGGCTGTCGCCCAGTTCGGCAAGCAGCTGACCGACATGGGCTTCCAGCTGTCGCTCCAGCCGGAGGACGATCAGGCCACGCCGAACGTCGGGGTCGCCAACGCCAACCGAATCCTCAACGACCCCGCGGTGCTCGGTGTCGTCGGCCACTACAATTCCGGCGTCGCGATCCCGTCCTCGGAAGTCTATGCCAAGGACAATCTCGTGATGGTCTCCCCGGCCAACACGAATCCGGCGATTACCGATCGTGAGACGACGCGGGCGATCGCCAACCGCATCTGCGGTCGCGACGACATTCAAGGACCGGCGGGCGCCAACTTCGCAATGGACACGTTGAAAGCGAAGAAGGTCTACATCATCAACGACAAGTCCGCCTATGGCTCCGGTATCGCCCAGACCTTTGAAGCGGCGGCCCGGAAGAACGGCGCGAATGTCATCCTGTCCACCGGCATGGACCAGAACGAGACCGACTTCTCATCGATCCTGAACCGCGCGCGCGTCGACCAGCCGGACCTCATCTATTACGGCGGCACCTACCCCCAGGGCGGCCTGATCATCAAGCAGATGCGGCAGAAGGGCCTCAAGGCAGCGTTCCTTGGCGGCGACGGCCTGGATAGCGGCGACCTGCAAAAGATCGCGGGGCCGGAGAACATGACGAACGCCTATTTCACGACGACCGCGCTACCACTGTCTCAAATGCCGGCCGCCGCGGCCTTCGCGCAGACCTACAAGGCCAAGTTCAACAAGGACCCCGAGGTCTACTCCGCCTACGGCTACGACAGCGCTCGCGTCGTCATCGAGGCGATCGTCGCCGCAGCGAAGGCCAAGGGCGGCACCATGCCCAGCCGCGCCGCGGTGGCGGAAGCCGTTCGCGGCGTCAAGTTCGACGGTGTGACCGGCGCGATCGCCTTCAACAATCGCGGAGACATCGCGAGCGCGAAGTATGTCGTGATCGAGGCTGGCAAATCGGCCGATGCCAACAAGATCGTCAAGATCATCGACGTCGCTGCCCCCGGCGGGTCCTGACCAGGGTCGACAAGTAGTGCGGCCGCGGGGGCCCGCCCCGCGGCCTTCTTCCGATCCCTGACTTAGACCCGGCACTATGGCGGATAGCGCCTTCGGAAAACGTCGACATGTCCTTCCAGTTGGCTCTCGAATTGCTTCCGCCGACCCTGGCGGATGGGCTGATCCTCGGCCTTCTCTATGCCACGATCGCGCTCGGCTACACGATGGTTTACGGTGTGCTGGGCCTGATCAATTTTGCCCACTCTGAGATTTTCATGGTGGGCGCCGTCGTCGCGGTCGAACTGCTCACCTATGTTCTGGCCGGCTCCTCGCTCCACCCCGTCGCGCAACTGGTGCTCGCGATGATCGTTGCGGCCGCGGTTTCAGCCGCGCTCGCGGGGCTCGCCGAGCGGATCGCCTACCGGCCACTGCGACGCTCGAACGCGCCAAAGCTGGCGCCGCTCATCACGGCCATCGGGATCAGCCTTTTCCTCCAGGACGCCGTGCGCTTCGTCGAAAGCCTCTTCGGCCAGTTCATCCGGCCATTCCCATCGATGCCCTTCTTCGACATCCCCCTGCCGCTGACGCCGAACGACAGCGTTCCGATGAAATCGCTCGTCATCCTCATCGTCGCGGGAGCGATGCTGGCGGGGCTCAGATATACCGTCAATCAGACGCGCCTTGGAAAGGCAATCCGAGCGGTCGCAACGGACCGAATGGCGGCAAGCCTGATGGGCATCGACGTCAATCGCATCGTGATGCTGACCTTCCTGATCGGTGGCGCGCTCGCCGGCGTCGCGGGGACTCTCTACGCGCTGCAGTTCGGGCGCGTCGATCCGTTCTCGGGCTTCATACCCGGTCTGAAAGCATTCACCGCCGCGGTCCTCGGCGGGATCGGGTCGATCCCCGGGGCCATGGTTGGTGGCATCGTGCTCGGCTTGATCGAGATGCTGATCGGCACGTTCGTTCCGATCCTGACGAACAATGCGATCGGTACCGAATACAAGGACATTTTTGCCTTCGGTATCCTCATCCTCATCTTGATCTTCAAACCCACGGGCCTTCTCGGGCGTCCCTCCACGGAAAAGGTCTGATCCATGGCCCCCGGCTTTCCCAAGAGATCGGTGTGGTTGATCGCCTACACACTGGCGGTGACTCTGTTGTGCGTATTCGTATTTACGGGCAACGGTCTGATCGACACCGCCGCGTTCCTCGCGCTGCTCGTGCCGCTCTTCATCGCCAGCGACTTCGACAAATGCGATCCGCGCGTCGGCATGCCCGTGTTTGCCTTCGTGCTGTTGTGCGCCTTGCCCATCATCGGGATGCGCAACACCTTCTATCTCGATGTCGCCATTCAAGTCGGCATCTTCGCGGTGCTGGCGCTGGGGCTGAACATCGTGGTCGGGTTCGCCGGTTTGCTGGATCTCGGATTCATCGCCTTCTTCGCGGTTGGGGCTTATCTCTGGGCCATTGTCAGTTCTCCCCACGGAGCCGCATTGCTCGGCGTGGGATTTCCGCTGCAAGGCGACGCCTTCTTCGTTGTCGCGGTCGCCGCCGTCTTTGTCGCGGCCGGCACGGGCGCACTGCTCGGGTTGCCGGTGCTGAGGTTGAAGGGCGACTATCTCGCCATCGTCACGCTGGGGTTCGGCGAGGTCATCCGTGTCCTCGCGAACAACCTCGACAAGCCCGTGAACATCACAAACGGCCCGCAGGGAATCGCCGCGATCGCGCAGCCGCTCACGGAAGTCGCCGGCGCCCTCGCAACCACCACCGCGCCGGCCTTCAAATGGCAGGCACTGATCTATTATGCGGTTGTGCTCACGCTGGTTCTCGTGGCCGTGCTGGCCAATCGCAGGCTGGACAGTTCCAGCATCGGGCGCTCGTGGCTGGCGATCCGCGAGGACGAGATCGCCGCGCAGGCTATGGGCATTCCGCTGGTGAGGACCAAGCTGATCGCCTTCGCGACCGGCGCAGCCTTCGCGGGAACCATGGGCGTCCTGTTCGCCGCGAAGCAGACCTTCGTCAGCCCGGAAAGCTTCGACTTCAATCAGTCGATCGGCGTCCTTGCGATGATCGTGCTGGGCGGCCTCGGTTCGATACGTGGCGTGATGATGGGGGCCGGCCTCGTCACCATCCTCAATCTGCAGGTCCTGAAATCGCTGTCGGCCGGCTTGAACCATCTGCGCGCGACTGGATTTGAGATTTTCGGCTGGTCCTTCGCCAACCTGCCAACGCAGTTCGAGCCCTCCAAATACGAGCGGCTGATCTTCGGCCTCATTCTGATCGCCATGATGCTGTATCGACCGCGCGGGCTGGTCCCCGCCCAACGACGTCCGATCTCCGCCAAGAACGCCGGGAGGGTCTCGTGACCGGCGATCTTCTCCTGGACGTGGCGAGCCTGCGCAAATCGTTTGGCGGCCTGACCGCGGTCGATGACGTCACCCTGCAGGTCGAGCGCGGATCGATCGTTTCGGTGATCGGGCCGAACGGCGCGGGCAAAACCACGTTCTTCAACCTCATCACCGGAATCTACCGACCCGACCTTGGCACGGCGCTGCTCGACGGCGTCGACCTCGTTGGCCTGAGACCGGATCAGGTCGCGGCCGCGGGCCTCGCGCGGACCTTTCAGAATATCCGTCTGTTCGCGGGAATGACGGCCCTCGAGAATGTGCTCGTCGCGCGATCGATGCATATGCGTTCGGGGTACTGGGGCGCTCTGTTCCACACGCGCGTTTACGCGGATCAGGAGCGTTCCGCGGTTGCGGACGCATCTGAGCTGCTTCGGTTTGTCGGCCTTGCGGAGCGAGCAGACGCGCTGGCGGGGAGTCTGGCCTATGGCGAGCAACGACGCCTCGAGATCGCGCGCGCGCTCGCGACGAAGCCGAAGCTGCTGCTGCTCGACGAGCCGTCGGCTGGAATGAATCCGCAAGAGACGGAGGATGCCAAGGCGCTGATCCTGCGGATCCGGTCCGAACTCGGCATCGCGGTGGTGCTGATCGAACACGACATGCGGCTCGTCATGACTGTTTCCGATCATATCGTCGTGCTCGACTATGGCCGCAAGATCGCGGAAGGCGGGGCGGATGACATCAGGACGCACCCGAAAGTGATCGAAGCCTATCTCGGCCGTGGCGTCGCGGCGCGGACGGCCACACCGGAGAGCGAAGAGGCGTCATGACGAATGCATCGAAAGCGACGGCTCGCCCTCTTCTCGAGGTTCAAGGCATCGACGTGTTCTACGGGGCGATCCACGCCATCCACGGCCTGTCGGTGATCGTGAACGAAGGCGAAATCGTTACGCTGATCGGCAGCAACGGCGCCGGAAAGACGACGGCGCTTGGTGCGATCTCGCGCCTGCTGCCGATCCGCTCCGGCGACGTCCTGCTGGACGGACGCTCTCTCGGATCGGTGCCGCCACACGACGTCGTGCGGCTTGGCCTTGCCCATGTCCCGGAGCGGCGGCGCATCTTTGCCGATTTGACCGTGACCGAGAATCTCGAAATGGGTGCTTTCACGGTCCGCTCGACCGCCGATATCGCCAGCCGGATGGACGAGATGTTCGAGCTGTTCCCGCGGCTCGCCGAACGCCGCAAGCAATTTGGCGGCACGCTGTCGGGAGGCGAGCAGCAAATGCTCGCCGTCGCGCGCGCGCTGATGCAGCGGCCTCGAATCCTCCTGCTTGACGAGCCGTCGATGGGACTCTCACCGCTCTTCGTCGAGCGCATTTTCGATATCATCGAGACGATCAACAAGCGCGGCGTCACGATCCTGCTCGTCGAGCAGAACGCCCACATGGCGCTGGCAATCGCCAGCCGCGGCTATGTGCTCAAGAACGGCATGATCGTCGATCAGGGCAGCGGCGCGCGACTGCGGTCGGACGAGAGCATCCAGGCCGCCTATCTGGGCGCACACTGAAATCGAGCAACAATTCAGCGAAGCAGGCTGCAATACGCCCCGAAGGCGGGTCGCCCGACGAAATGGCCAACCAGAAAGCAGAAGCCCCAGCCAATCCTTCAGATTGCTGGGGCCTTCTCTCGTTTGGTTGCGGGGATAGGATTTGAACCTATGACCTTCAGGTTATGAGCCTGACGAGCTACCGGGCTGCTCCACCCCGCGTTAAACCTTTGCAGCGCCTTCGATGAGAGTCCCGGGGACGGTGAATTTGGACCAGCGCGGGTGGCGTGGCTTGCTTTCGCGTCCCAAAGGCTTCCTTGGAAGGCAACCCGGGGCGCGAAGCCCGTCGGGTGCGAGGGCTATGTATCAACCGCGGGGGCCTTTGGAAAGGCCGGGGGACGTTTTTTTTCGACTTTATGACAGGCAAAATGCACCCATTGGGGGCAAAAAGGTCAGTATTTGTCATAAGTTCCGCAAAGGGCCAGCTTGCGGCAACATGATGACGGGGGAACGCCGTGGACCAATCACTGACCAGCCGCCCGTGGGCTGCGCTCGGCGATTCGCTTCACGCTACGGTGGCGCGGGCTGAGCAGGCCCCCGAGCCTGGCAAGATCGCGCGGCTGGAGGAGGTGACGCGGTTCATGGCGTAGTTCTCAACGCCGTCATTGCGAGCTCGCAATGACGAAAACAATAAGAGCATTGCAGGGGGAAGAACAATGACTGACACATTCGATTTCGTAATCGTCGGCGCGGGCTCGGGCGGCTGTGCTGTGGCAGCACGGCTGTCGGAGGATGCGCAGACCTCGGTCGCACTGCTCGATGCCGGCGGTCGGAACGACAGTTGGCGGATCACCACGCCGTTCGGGCTCGCCCTGCCGTACAGTGCGGCCAACTGGGCATTCGACACCGTGCCGCAGAAGGGATTGAACGGCCGTGTCGGCTATCAACCGCGGGGCAAGGGTCTGGGGGGCTCCTCGGCGATCAACGCCATGGTCTACATCCGCGGCAACAAATGGGACTATGACCACTGGGCCTCGCTCGGCAACACCGGCTGGTCGTACGCGGACGTGCTGCCCTATTTCAAGCGTTCGGAGAACAACGCCGATTTCGACGGCGAGTATCACGGCAAGGACGGCCCCCTGCATGTCAACAAGCTGCGCTCCGACAATCCGATCCACGACGTCTTCCTTCAGGCCGCGCGCGAGGCGCAGTTTCGGACCCGCGAGGACTTCAATGCCGAGGACCATGAAGGGCTCGGCAGCTACCAGGTGACGCAACACAATGGCGAGCGCTGGAGCGCGGCGCGCGCCTATGTGCAACCCCACATCGGAACGCGCGCGAACTTGCGCGTCGAGACCGAGGCACAGGCGACGAAAATCCTGTTCGAGGGCAGGCGCGCGGTCGGCATCGAATATCTGCAGGGCAAGCAGAAGAGGCAGCTCCGTGCGAGGGGCGAGGTGATCCTCGCCTCGGGCGCCTTCCAGTCGCCGCAGCTCCTCATGCTGTCTGGAATCGGCGATGCCGCTGCGCTCGACAACCACGGCATCGGCGTTGTCCATCATCTGCCGGGCGTCGGCCGCAATCTGCAGGACCATCCGGATTTCGTGTTCATCTACGCTTCCGACTATCCGCATTTCGCTCACTCATCGCTTGGCCGATTGCCATCCCTGCTCCGCGCCATCCAGCGGTACCGCCGCGAGCGCCGCGGCCTTATCAGCACCAATTTCGCCGAGTGCGGCGGCTTCCTGAAAACCCGGCCCGATCTCGACCTGCCCGACATCCAACTGCACTTCGTCATTGCGATGCTCGACGACCACGGCCGCAAACGTCACAAGGAGGCGGGATTCTCATGCCACGTCTGCCTGCTCAGGCCGAAGAGCCGCGGCAGCGTATGGCTGAAGAACGCCGATCCCACAGCGGCGCCGCTGATTGATCCGAATTTCCTGGGCGAGGAAGCCGATGTGGAAGCGATGGTCGCTGGCTACAAGACAACGCGACGACTGATGGAGACGCCCTCGATGCGCGCTTTGCAGAAGAAGGACATGATTACGTCCGACGTGAAAACCGACGACGATATCCGCAACATCCTGCGCGCCCGCGTGGACACGGTCTATCACCCCGTCGGCACCTGCAAGATGGGCACCGATGCGCTCGCCGTGGTCGATCAGAAGCTCAGGGTGCATGGCCTGGACGCTTTGCGCGTCGTCGACGCCTCGATCATGCCGACCCTGATCGGCGGCAACACCAACGCCCCGACCATCATGATCGGCGAGAAGGCCGCGGATATGATCAGGGCAGAGATGCGGGCGAGTTAGAGCGGCGCTATCTTCACGTTGTCGTCCCGGCGAAGGCCGGGACGACATCTGAGTAAAACGCTGCGCTTGTCCGGAACGACGAGATGGTTCAACTCAACAAGAACCCACCATCCACCGTCACCACACTCCCCGTCATATACCGCGACGCGTTTGAGGCCAGCAGCAGGATCGCGCCGTCGAGATCGGATTCGGCGCCGACGCGGCGCTGCGGGATGCGCTTGGTGAGCCGTTCGCCTGATGGCGTCGACCAGAAATCGTGGTTCATCTCGGTGTCGATATAGCCGGGCGCCAGCGCATTGACGCGGATGTCGTTGCCGGCCAGCTCAAGCGCCATCGCTTTCGTCGCCTGGATCATGCCGGCCTTGGAGATGGCGTAAGGCGAGACCGCCTTCAACACGCCGGTGCCGAGCACGGAGGCGATGTTGACGATATTGCCCGACTGCTTGCGTGCGATCATTCGTCGCGCCAGCTCGGTTGCAAGAAAATAGGCGCCCTTGAGATTGGCGCCGACCACGGCGTCCCAGTCCGCCTCGGTCTGCTCGGTCGCGAGCTTCTCGATCGCAATCCCCGCATTGTTGATCAGCACGGTGATGGGACCGAGCGCCGCTTCCGCTTCATCGACTGACCTCGCGATCGACGCCGTGTCGGTGACATCGAGCGCGATCGCCGCGGCGCGGCCGCCACGCCCGCGGATCTCGTCCTCAAGGCGCTTCAGCTTGGTGGTCTGGCGCGCCGCGAGTGCAACGGCCGCGCCATGCGCAGCCAGAACCCGAGCGAATTGCCGCCCCAGGCCCTGGCTCGCGCCGGTGACGAGGATGGTTTCTTTACTGACGCCGAATAGGTCTGACATGGCGAAGTTCCCAGGGTGTGCCCCGCATAGATACCGACGATTTTAGCGATCTGAAACCGGAATGATCGGTTCGCCGTTCACTCGTTCCATACATGCAGGGGCCCGGCTCGTGAACAGTTTCGATCTCGCAGTCTATGCAGCGCTGGCCGTGGCGATCGGCTTTGGCTTAAGGACCGGCCTGCTGCGCAGTGCGATCACGATCCTCGCCTATCTTCTGGCTGCACCGATCGCCATCTGGCTGATGTCGCTGATCACGCCTCACACGGCCGGTGAGACCGCCCCGCCTTTGCTTCAGGGCTGGGCGTTGTTCTTCGGCGTTTTCGTCGCGACCGGCATGGCGCTCGGACATCTTGGCCGCGCCGCGCTTGACGATGCGGTCGGCGAAGCCGGGCTCGGCGACCGCATCGGCGGCGCAGCGCTGGGAGCCGTGCGGGTCGGCCTCGTCGCAACAACGCTGGTCCTGGTCTTCGATCAATTGGTGCCCGCCAACCGGCAGCCGCCGTTCCTCGTCGGGTCGCAATTGCGCCCACTGTTCTCCGCTGCCGGACAGATGGGATTCAAGTCCCTGCCGCCTGAAGCCGCAGCCGCCATCGATCGTATCAAGAGGGAGCGGCCCATCTGACGCGCGTGACCTTCTTCCGCGGGCGCGCCATGCATTTTGGCAACAGCCCGTCTCTTATCAACGGTGGTGAGGTTGGCTACAGTGGCGCCTCCAAACCTGCCTGACATTACGGAGTGAAACAGTGGATCTTGGGATCAAAGGTCGCCGCGCCATCGTCTGCGCATCCAGCAAGGGCCTGGGGCGCGCCTGCGCCATGGCGCTCGCCAATGAGGGCGTGCATGTCACGCTGACTGCGCGCGGTGCGGACGCGCTGAAGACGACGGCCGAGGAGATCCGGAAGGCCCACCCGGGCGTGACGGTCACCGAGATCGTCGGCGACATCACGACATCAGCGGGGCGCGAGGCCGTGCTGAAGGCCTGCCCGGATCCGGACATCCTGGTCAACAACGCCGGCGGCCCGCCGCCCGGCGATTTCCGCAACTGGACCCGCGACGACTGGATCAAGGCGATCGACGCCAACATGCTGACGCCGATCGAGCTGATCAAGGCGACGGTGGACGGCATGATGGCGCGCAAGTTCGGCCGTATCGTCAACATCACCTCGGCCGCCGTGAAGGCGCCGATCGATATCTTGGGCCTGTCCAACGGCGCGCGCGCCGGCCTCACCGGCTTCATTGCCGGCCTCTCGCGCAAGACCGTGATCAACAACGTCACCATCAATGCGCTATTGCCGGGCCCGTTCGAAACGGATCGCCTGCGCGGTACGGCGAAGGCCGAAGGCGACAAGCGGGGCATCGCCCCGGAGCAGATTCTGGCCGAGCGCGCAAAGCTCAACCCCGCCGGCCGCTTCGGCGATCCCGACGAGTTCGGCTACGCCTGCGCCTTCCTGTGCGGCGCCAAGGCCGGCTTCATCACCGGGCAGAACATCCTGCTCGACGGCGGCGCGTTCCCGGGGACGCTGTAAGTTCCTCTTCTCCCTCTCCCCGCCCTTCGCGGGGAGAGGTTAAGTGACAGCTCACCGCCGCTTGGTCGGCTCGTTTTCGTCGCGCTCGCTGAAGCTCGATGAATCCGCGCTCGGGCGCTCGTCGGTCCAGTCGACGCCGAAGGCGTCGAGGCCATCGGCGAGCAGGTCGCCCAGCATCGGCTCTCCCAGCAGATAGTGCGCGGTTTCTCGCCGGGGATTTTGATGTTCGGTGCGCGCCTCGACGGCGCGGGCGCGCAGATCGTCCCAGTCGTCCGGCCCGCCGTCGCCACGCCCGAGCCACATCAGCGCGACGAGATCGATCTGCTCGTCCTCGTTCAGGGCGCTGATGAAGCTTGTGAGCTCCTCGCCGACCGGATCGGAGCCGTTGTCCTGCAACACGTCGATCGCATCGTCATCGGTCGGATTGGACCCGGAGTCCGGATCGGAGTCTGCCTCCTTGACGTCGTACTCGCGCGCCTTCTCGATCAGGAAGGCGATCTTCTCGGCGGAAATCGCTAGCTCAGGCATGGCTCCCTCTTTTGGCTTTCCTCGGGTTCCCCGATAACGCCGCATCGCACCCGATGATCCATTGCGGCGCCCCACGGAAACACGCAATGTCGGCCTCAACCAGAACAAGAGGACGCGCCGGATGCAGTGGACGGTCGGAGAGGTGAGGATCACCAAATTCGTGGAAATGGAGACGGTCGGCTCGACGCGCTTCATCCTGCCACTGGCGAGCCATGAGGAAATTCAGAAACTGCCCTGGCTGATCCCGCATTTCGCGACCGACGAGGGCCGGCTGAAAATGTCGATCCATTCGCTGGTGGTGGAGACGCCGTCGCGCCGCATCATCGTCGACACCGGCCTCGGCAACGACAAGCAGGGCCGCAACGTCCCAACCTGGAACAACCGCAATACGCCGTTCCTGGAGATGATGACGGCGGCGGGCCTTGCGCCCGACAGCATCGACACGGTGCTGTGCACGCATCTCCATGTCGACCATGTCGGCTGGAACACGAGGCTCAATGGCGGCCAATGGGTGCCGAGCTTCCCGAAGGCCCGCTACGTATTCGGCAAGACCGAATACGACTATTGGCGCGATCACTCGACCGAGCCGGACAAGGCGGCCGTGTTCAATGATTCCGTGAAACCAATCGTGGACGCCGGCCTCGCCGAGCTGATCCCGAGCGATCACCGGCTGTGCGAGGAGATCAGCATGATCCCGACGCCCGGCCACAGCCCCGGACATATGAGCGTCCTGATCCGGTCCCGCGGCGAGCAGGCGTTGCTCGCGGGCGACGCGGCCCACCACCCCTGCCAGATGGCGCATCTCGACTGGTGCTCGACGGTGGATTCCGACCCGCAGCAATCGGCAGGGACGCGGCGCGAATTGTTCTCGCGCTTCGCCGACACCCCGACGCTGGTGATCGGCGGGCATTTTTCCGGCGGGCATATCAGGCGCGACGGGGACGCGTTCAGGTTCGTGGCGCTGGATGAGACACAGTCGTAGGGTGGGTTAGCCGAAGGCGTAACCCACCACGGTCCACCTCCGCGGAAGCGAAAGAGGTGGGTTACGCTTCGCTAACCCACCCTTGTATTAGCGCGATCGCTTATGATGGTGCCGTTCCGTGAGGAATGGCCCAGCCCGGGTGACGGCCCGAG
>NZ_BSOW01000013.1 GCF_030160715.1 Bradyrhizobium iriomotense | reverse complement strand
CTTGCCAAGCCGGCGGCCAGCGTCAATTATCTCCTGACTCGGCCGCCTCGTCTCATCTTGATTGACGCGCCGCTCTCATCCTGATTGTCGCGCTATACCAGCTGACGCGACCTTATTTACGCGGCGGCTCTGACTGTCGCGAAGGCTCGCGGGGGCGGTCGGACGCGATGGCTCAGGTGCACGGCTTGGCTCCAGCACGCGGCCAAGTTCATACCTCGACCGGAGGTCCTGTAAGTTCGCCTCCAGCGAGGGTTCTTCAGCCATGCGCCAAGTGTTCCAAGAAGCGAGGCCCGGCAATGGAGGCAAACCCAACCGGACCTCGCAGCCGCCAATCCCGTGGGGAATCGACGAAAGTGAAGGATAGCGTAGCAGGCGTGCCGTTTTTCGTCATAGAGACGGATCATTTCGACGGAAAGCACCACTCACGGTCAGGTTCCCGGCAGTCACGATTTCTCGCCAAACTGGTCCCAGGCGATGGCAGCTTGATCCAACATCAGCCCCGCCGAGGCGGGGCCTTGTATGGCGCCCCACCCGTGGGCCTACTTTCACTTGGCGAGCGACCAAGCGAGGTGTCGTTCGCTGGCTCAACTGGGGGGCGGCTCCGTTCTACTGAATTTCGTCCATCGCATCTGCCAGAGTTCTCAAAACGCTTGATGCCAATCATCTTCATCAGACAGCATCAAAGACCTGATCGGGGACGCGTCTCTTGCTGCCATCTCAAATTGGGCCGATGACTCCAAATTCACGCCGGAAGGAAAGAACACCCACTGATGGCATTTCGTCGATGTCGATGTCGAACCTTCGACTTACAACAAGTCCTGGTATCGGTGATTGCGCCTCCGCGCTACTCTCGAAGGCCTGCTTGAGGCTACTCACTCTGTGCGGGGCCGCGATCCTGGGAGCTTCAGCCGCAGTTGCCTGAGCCGCCGAACGACCGCGTTTTCGCTTCTCTCGAGGAGGATAGGCATTTGCTTGAACATTTCGCGTTTTGAAGCGAGATCGAGAAGGCGCTTGTCTTCTTCTTTGCTCCATCGCCGAGACCTGTTTCTAAGCATTCTACACTCAACGGACTCGTTCTATGCCGAACCGAGCCGGTCTAGTCGCCGACGAGTGCCGAGGAAGTTGATACGCCATTCTTGGCCATTTTGATCTCGGCTAACCGGTGCGGGTCCTTAGCACTGCAACCATGGCGATAATGAGCATAGATAAACGTTATCCGCCGTCTTTCTGCTCGACGAGCTTGCCTCCATCCGGTGCAAGTTCATCTCCCACCAACGCCGAGGCGGCTCATGCCATCTCGCTTCATATGGTGGCGCACTGGCAGCCCACCACGGCCATCCGCCTTGGTCAAGGCTCCGATGGTACGCGACACTCGGTCAAGCTCGCCCCGCTTCAACGAGCTTTTCGAGCGCAAAAGTTCGCGTCGTATCAAGCAGACGGTATCGAGGAGACGACTTCGAGGCCAGCGCCAGGATGAGCGAGTTGGCAACGAGACAATCGATCAAATTAAGCAAGGTGGACGCCGCGGTGGCCGGCTCCGGAATCATGGCCCAGAAACTCGCCGCCGGCGCTCCTGTGCAATACGATTCCAAACGGCGCCATCCTCGTCGTTTGATCTTGATGTTCGGCCCGTTGTCGGGAGCCCCATGTCTTTGTAGTCCTACTCTAAACCGGCTCGCGCTTCCCCTTCGGGAACAAGCTTCAACGCGCCGCTAGCCGCCCAATCAGCTGAACTCTGCCATGGCCCTGGTTGCACGAACGCGCTCATAATTCCGCGAATTCGGCCGTCAATCGGCGTGCGAAATTGCATTTCGATCCAAACCGAGGGCTATCAAGTCGCGCTGTTCGATCACGAAGCTAAAACTTGCCTCCAAGATTGGGCCACGATCATCGCGAACTTCAACTGCCATGCGATGCTGCGGCCTGCCTATGGCCCATTCGCGGGTTATCTCCGAGAGCGCAGCGGTTGCCTCCTGCCGCGCAGACTCGATGTCGGGCAGCTCCACGCCTTCATCGTCACGGATGAATTGGCAGCCGTCGTGGACATCAAAATAGTATCTCTTCATCGCAACCGACTCACGAGGCGACCATCAAACAACCCTTGTTCCAAATCATCTTTGAACTTCCGCGGCATCCAATCATTTCCTGCGGCGCGAAAGGCAGCCAGTATGTTGGCTTTAGATCAAGGCAAAGGCGAGCAGGCTCGAGCAAAGCAGCGCGATGCCAGCCGCAGTCAGCGCCAGGAAAACTTCCCGAGACAAGACCGTGATTGGGCGTACAACGCTCTCGATTGCATCACAGAATGAGAGCAGCACTCGCTGCCGTCGCCGCTTGACCAGCCAATGCGTAAAATTACTACTTGAATCGAGTGCACTATTCCTGCTGTTACTACGAGTAATTGCATTTTTCCAGCGCGATCACGTGGGTGCTCGCCGTCTTGCGGCGAAGAAGAGGCAACGGAATTGAACTGAGACGCCTTAGCTGCAGCGTTTTGCGGGGGCCCTAACCTCTGGTCTGAAATACTGAGCATAGCGGCCCAATTCCCTGAGCTTATTCGAACGCTCCGGATTTTTCATACAAGCGACAACTTGCACCCCGGGGCTTGGGAAGATGTCTGAGCCGTGCTCGTCGCAGCCCTCTCTAGCCGCCACAGCAAGCTACGTATTCGCCAGGAGAGATGGAGTACAGACCGGAGCGAGGGATCTGAAGCGGCGATTCCCTATGCTGCAAGTCAAGATCTAGGATGCCGTTTCTCGCGCAGATAGGCGTGAGCACGTCCCGAGTTGCTACGAGATCGTGGGCACGACCCGATCAATGAGAACCAGTTTTGCTAGAATCGCCCATGAGAAAAGTCGAATCAGAGCCGCCATCCGGGCACTTGCTACCCAATGGTGGGATGCGATGCCGGAAGAAAGGCGAAAGCATCCCAGCTTCTATGAGTTCAAGACCTGGGCTGTCGAAGAACCACTACTCGCGCTTCCTTGACTTCCGCTCGACCATGCGGGGCCAACTATGACGCCGAGATGTGGTTCGACGATGAGTTCGGCCAGAGCCGGCGCAGATGACGATTGCAACGCACCTCGTGGCTACCCGGACTTCTCGATCCGTCATCCGAGGTTTGCCATAGGCGGTTCGTTCGCAAGCTGAATGAAGGCTGCGACTCCGGAGCCAAAGGCGAAGCCGGCTGCTCTCTCTGCCATCGTACGAAGCTATGCCGACTGCCGACCGAGAAGCCGGATCACGTTAGCACCGCGCGCGACATATCGGCCCCACGCATCCATCAACTGACGTCGCTTCTTCAACGCATTGCCACGCCGATACGCTTGCTCGGTTTCGTCGCCAACCTTATGGGCCAATGCCATTTCCGCAATTTCGCGTTCAAAACGCGTTTCGTCACCCGCCCAATCGCGGAAGCTAGATCGGCACCCGTGCGTTGTAATCGCCGGATATACGGCTTTGAGGGCGTGGAGCACGGCATTTATACCCAGCGGCTTCGTATGATCCTTTGACCATTGCCCGGCGAACACGTAGGCGTCGCGTGCGGCGTCCTTCGGGACGGCAGCTTTCAAGATCGCGACAGCGCGGTCGCAGAGCGGCACTTCGAAATCTTTGCCTTCCGGGTGATCCTCCGTCTTCATCCGTTCCGCTGGGATGGTCCAAAGCCGCTCCTCGAAATCGACCTCGCGCACGCGCATCAGACGGGCTTCGCCGGTCCGCACCGCGGTCAGGATAATGTACTCAGCCGCGAGGTTGGCCGCCGTGTCTGCCGCTTCGTGGTTGGCTTGCAGCGCCTGCACGATGCGGGGGACGTCCTCGTAGGGCGCGGCCTTGTGATGGCGTTTCGATCGCTTCGACTTCGGCAAAAGCGGCTTCAAGGTCTTCCACATCGCCGGGTTCTTACCGGACCGAAGACCCCTGGCTTCGGCCGCATCGAGCACGCGTTCAATCCGGCTTCGCGTTTCGCGTGCCGTACGGTTGATCGTCATCCATATCGGCGACAGGATGCCTAACACCTCGTTCACCGTGATATTGGCAAGCTTGACTTCCCGAATCGGCTTGCATCGAACCTTCAGGTCTCGCGTCCAGTCAGCGAGCGTATTTTTGCCCTTGAAGCCAGCCTTAATCGATACCAGGAAGGCGTCCGCAAATTCTCCGAACGTGGTCGCCGCCAGTACTTCCGTGCGCCTCTCCGCCGCGGGGTCCTTGCCTTCGGACAGTTTCTTGCGCATGTCTGCGGCCTTGAGGCGGGCGTCCGCCAGCGAGATGCCGTCCCTCCCTTTGCCCTTAGCGGCGCCGAGCCCGATCTCGCGGCGCTTGCCCGTACCGCGCACGCGGTACAGGAAAATCCATTGGCGTCGCGCATGGGCTCCACTCTCAATCGCGAGGTAAAGTCCACCCCCGTCGCTATGGCGGCCGGGCTCAACGATGGTCTCCGCTTCCCGAGCGGAGAGCTTGTGCAACTGTCTTCTTGACATAACCGCCCCACCATCCGCCCCACCATTGAACACGGATTGCAGCGGATGGCGGCGAACGTCCGTGAACGACGGCGAATTTCAAGTGACACGATTATAGCAGAACTTACAATGAGTTATAAGCCCGCAGCGAACGATTGAGGACAAGCGCGGAATCCCACGACGACTGTGGTGATGCCAGTCGCGCCTTACTTTTTTTCTGGGCTTGCTTTTGTCTGGACCTGCTTTCGGCCAGACTTCTCTTATTCCGCCGCCTTGCCCGCCAGCCACTCACGCCCTTGCGCGTAGAGCTTCTCGACCTCGGCGCCGGTGAGGCCGGGCATATCACGCTTGACCTTGTAGCCGATCAATTCCTGCATGTAGCCGAGGTGGCGGTAGCCTTCGGGAAGCGCGGCCAGCCGCTCGGCGTCGAGCTTGAGCACCGCGGACGGATCGACCGGATCGAGCCGGTCCTTCTCATAGATCGGCTGGCGGCGGACGATTTCCCAGACGCCTTGCCGCTTCTCCAGGAAATCGTAGAAGCGCCCAGTGCAGACCACGTCGCAGACGATGTCGTGGACCTGTGCCCGCTGCGAGATCGTCATCTTGGTCTGCGCGATGGCGCGGCTACCTTCGAGATCGATGCTGGTGCCGCCGAGGAAATGCAGGATGCGTACGCCCTTGGCAAAGCCTTCGCGGCTGACCCTGATGAAGTCCGCGGCCTGCCCCTGAAACCAGGTGGCGGACATCCAACCCTCCGCGTGCCAGACGGTCGCAAAGCGCTCCCAGTCGCCAGCGTCGCGCCAGACCACCCAGTTCTCGAGGAGATCGCGGATGGCGAGACGATCGAGCAGCGACTGATCGAGCATGGAAGAGTCTCCTGACACGCTAGGCCGCGGCGCGACCGTCGCAGGACCTATGAGGCGTCAATTGCCCGACCGTCAAGCGGCGAGCGCGCCAAAAAAATCCGGCGCACCTTTGTTGGTGCGCCGGATCAGTTCGTCCTACGTTCTATGTCTTACGCGGCCGGCGCCTCGCTCAAGCCGCGGGCGCTTTGGGCGTGCGGTTACGCGAGTTGCGCTGGAAGAACAGCGCCTGGCTCGCCACCGCTGAGACCATCGCGGGTTGGAACGGTTTCGAGATCAGGAACGCCGGCTCCGGCCGCTCGCCGGTGAGGAAGCGCTCGGGGTATGCGGTGATGAACACCACCGGCACCTCGAAGCTGCGCAAGAGCTCGTTGACGGCATCGAGGCCAGAAGAGCCGTCGGCAAGCTGGATGTCGGCGAGGATCAGACCGGGCCGCTTGTTCTTGGCGAGCGCCACCGCATCCGCATGGGTGCGGGCGACACCGACCACGTTGTGCCCGAGATTCTTCACCAGGCTCTCGAGGTCCATGGCGATGAAGGTCTCGTCCTCGATGATCAGCACGTCGGTCGCGATCTCCGCCGCCATCTCGCGGCCCGCGGCGTCCGCAAGCCGGCGCGTCTCGCCGACGTCGGTGGCGAGGATGAAGGCGACTTCCTCCTCCGAAAATCCCTCGAGTGACAGCAGCAGGAACGCCTGGCGCGGCAGCGGCGTGATGTTCGACAGCCGCCGCTCCGGCGGCATCGGCAGCGTCGTCACCTCAGCATCATCGTTGAGCGAGACCGAATTCCAGATCTGGGTGAACAGCCGAAACAGGCCGGCGCGCGGTCCGTGGCTCTCGTCGAGCACCGCCGGATCCCCGAGCATGGCTTCCAACATGGCTGCGACATAGGCGTCGCCGGACGGCTGGCTGCCCGTCAGGGCACGCGCGTACCGGCGCAACAGCGGCAGGTGTTCAGCAACAAGCTGTGAACGGGACATCCCCACTCCATTCGTCTTCGGGCCAGACATCGGCCAGGGGCGGCCCGGGTTCCCCTGTTGGCGTGATTACGCCTGAGCATAAGAAAAGTTCCGTTCACTCTGGAACTTTTCGCCGAAGTTCGCATTAGGCCTTACTAGGGAACGGCTCCCGGTTGAGAAAATTTCTCGATTTGACAGTGACTTAACTCGGGGAAACGTGGAACAGGTCATGAAAGATCTCAAATCTCAAGCCAGCAGAAACACGACCCCCGGCAAGGGAGGGCTGACACCGGAAATCCAATCCCGGATCGGCCATCAATTGCGCGCCATGTACGACGACGTCGTGCGGCAGGGGGTTCCCGAGCGGTTCGCCGAGCTGATCAAGAAGCTTGATACGCCGGGAGGAACTCCCCAAGATCAAAGCAATGGGGGATCCAACGACAACAATGGGAGGGACTAATGCCTCTCACGGAATCCCTGCGCGACGACATTCTGGCGGCAGTCCCAAGCCTGCGCGCATTCGCCATCTCACTGAGTGGCAATGCCGACCGTGCCGACGATCTGGTCCAGGAGACGTTGTTGCGGGCACTCGCCAACATCGACTCGTTCCAGCCCGGCTCGAACCTGCCGGCCTGGCTGTTCACCATCCTGCGCAACCTGTTCCGCTCCGACTATCGCAAGCGGCGGCGGGAGGTGGAGGATGCTGAAGGCAACTATGCCAAGACGCTGAAGACCCAGCCGTCGCAGAATGCGCATCTCGAGTTCGAGGAGTTTCGCGCAGCGCTCGACAAACTGCCTCAGGACCAGCGCGAGGCGCTGATCCTCGTCGGCGCGTCCGGCTTCTCATATGAGGACGCGGCCTCGATCTGCGGCTGCGCGGTCGGCACGATCAAGAGCCGCGTCAACCGCGCGCGCTCGAAGCTCGCAGCACTGCTGTATGTCGACGGCGCGGAAGATTTCGGGCCCGACGAGACCGTGCGCGCCGTGATCGGCGGCAGCGGCGGCTGATCGATTCAGCATACGCCAATTGACCCTCTCCCCTTGTGGGAGAGGGTGCGTTCGCGAAGCGAGCGCGGGTGAGGGGTTCTGTCTCCGCGCCCGCAACTGCCTTTTGCATTCTCGGATAGAGCCCCTCATCCGTCGCGCTTAGGAGCGCGCGGCCGCTGCTACCGCACCGGCCTGACCGGCGCCGAGAATTTTTCCGTGCGGTCGCGCTCGGTCATGTCGACGACGGTCTCCATCGGTGCGGTGAGCTCGTAGATATAGGAGGCGTCGGTGAAGTAGCGCTTGGCGGTGCCGCCGAGCGCTTCCGGCGCAACGCGGTCGAGCAGGATCAGGCCGAAATCGGAATCGGCGCGACGCGTCGCTTCGCTGGTGTTGAACTCCTCCCATCGGAAATGGAAGACCGTATCGGGCTCCTCGCCCGTCACCGTCCAGTTCGCGGTGATGTGCGGATGCTTGCCTACCAGAGACAGGCCCTCGTCGGAATGCGAGGCGAGCTCGAAGAACAGCAGCGACAGGCTTTGCGCGGCACGCGCGCTGACCGCGATGTCGGGCCCGCTGATGGCGATGCGATCGGCATGCGGAATGGCGCGCGCCTCGAACAGGCCCTTCAGCTTGACGCCCTGCCACTGGCTTTCGCTGAGCAGCGAAACCACGTTGGACATCGCGTGGATGCGCCCGATCAGCAATTCGCGCGCGACGTCGATGTCGGAGCCGTGGCGCAGCGTGCGCGTCACGATCGACTGGATCACCGCCAGAATGTTCTTCACGCGATGGTTCAGCTCGTCGATCACCGCCGTCAGCCGGCGCTCGAATCCGATCCGCACCTGGATTTCGCGGCTGAGCCTCAGATTGTTGTAGGCGACATAGCCGAACAGGCCGCACACCATTGCCGTGATCGCGAAGCCGATCGCCGCGACGATGACGGCGGTCTGCTCGGCGCGCCGCGCCGAATTGGTCTTGGCGAAGTAGCTGAGCTGCCAGTCGCGGCCGCCGAAACTGACCGAGCGTGTCGAGGACGGCAGCGGACCATCCTGCGCGATAGTCCGCGCGCTGACGATACCCTGGTCGTTGGCGATCAGCTCGCCGCCGGTCGCGCGCGGGTCGCGCAACGCGACCGAGAACAGCGACATATCGTCATTGGTCAGCATCAGCGAGGCGAGTTCGTAAGAAAAGGTGATGAACCCGGCAGGCTCCGCCGCACCTTCCGGAATGACGGGCGCGGCCACGATGACGCCGATGGGTCCGTTCGGACGCAGCAGCGGCACCGGATCCGAAGCGACCGACTTCTTCTCGGCCATCGCGCGCGCCAGCATCGCGCCGCGCACGCCGTCCTGATCGTAGCTGCGGCCGGGCAGCGCCTTGGTCTCCTCGCTGCGCGGCTCAAGATCCATCAGCACGTTGATCGGCTCGGTGATCTTCGTGGTGTCGAGCGGCGTGTCGTCGTAGTTGCGGATGCTCGCATTGGGAAAGCCGGCGGAGCTGAGCGCCGCCTGCGCCGCGCTCAACTCCGTCGGCTTGAGCCGGGCGATCCAGGAGGCGACCACGAAGTCGGTCTTGAAGGCATAGATGGCCGAGCGCAGCGGCTCCAGCATGTTCGGCTTGATGACGGCGGGCGTGCGGAACAGGCCGGAGGCGACGCGCGCCAGGAGCTCGCGCTCGGTCAGGCGGTCCTGCACCAGGCTGGCATGAACGTCGATCGCGCGGGCCAGCGCGATGCGATCGATTGTCAGCTCCTGATCATGGACGCGATAGGCCGCGAGCCCGGAGAGCAGTATCCCGAGCAGCGCGATAAAACCGATGATGAATCCCAGCCGAACCACTCGTTTACTCAGAAGGTGAGAGGCTGGCGAATAACACGGAGCATCTGAACGCCGCTCGAACGGCCAATTGCCGAAAGAGAGTGAAACCCCACGGAAAGCGATAATGAAGGAGGAGCCATCGGGACGCAACTTGGGTCGACCGGAATGCTTAATCCGCCAGCCAAGACGTCAGCGCTCCGGGCACCGGAGTTAGTTAATCACCGTGGCGAACATTGGTTCCGCGGAGACACATTTTGCCGCAGATATTAACGGGTCGCGCCAGACCGTTTCCTGTCGCCGCGGGCAAGGCTCCCTTCAGCCCGCCCTTTTCAGCCCGCCTTTGGCCTCGATGAAGCCGATGATGCGGTCGAGTCCCTCGCTCTTCTTCAGGTTGGTCATGACGAAGGGCCGCTCGCCGCGCATCCGCTTGGCGTCGGTCTGCATCTTCTCCAGCGAGGCGCCGACATGCGGTGCAAGGTCGATCTTGTTGATGACCAGGAGGTCGGAGCGCGTGATGCCCGGCCCGCCCTTGGACGGTATCTTGTCGCCCGCGGCCACGTCGATGACATAGATGGTGATGTCGGCGAGCTCCGGGGAAAAAGTGGCAGCGAGATTATCGCCGCCGGACTCGATCAGCACCAGATCGAGGCCGGGAAACTTTGCGCGCATATCGGCAACCGCCGCCAGATTCATTGAGGCGTCCTCGCGGATCGCGGTATGCGGGCAGCCGCCGGTCTCGACGCCGGCGATACGGTCCGGCGTCAGCGAGCCCGAGCGCACGAGGTATTCCGCATCCCACTTGGTGTAGATGTCGTTGGTGATCGCCGCGATGTCATAGCGCTCGCGCATGGACTTGCAGAGCAGATCCATCAGCGCGGTCTTGCCCGATCCGACGGGGCCGCCGACACCGACACGCAGGGGGCCGTGAGAAGTCGCCATATCGATTGCACTTTCCTTGTCGTCCTGGCGGAAGCCAGGACCCATTACCACTGGATTTTATTGTAGCGGCAAACTGGGCCACCTCCGCCGCCCATAACCACGAGCATTTGTGGTTATGGGTCCTGGCTTTCGCCACGACGACGAAGGAGTCTGCCGCACCACTCACGACCTGAACAGCCGCGTATATTGTGTCTCGTGCCGCAGGCTTGCGAGGTCGGCGCGGAACGTCGCGCTGCCGAGATCGTCCAAGGTCGCGCTCAACGCGCGCGCAGCGGTCGCGGCCACGGCAGGCTCCAGCGATGCGAGCACGCGCTGGCTGTCGGTCTGGCCGAGCGGGATCAACCGGCTCGCCGCCGAAATCCAGTTCGAGACCAGCGCGTGCAGAAAGGCGTGCAGCGTGGGCTCGAGCCGGACGCCGTGGGCGCTAGCGACCACGCCGACCGCGACGGGATAGACCAGCGGCCCCGCGCAGGCCGCGACCATCGCGTCCAGCCCATCCGCATTCCAGGCCGCGCGCGCGATGTCGATGAAGGCCCGGCCCTGCGCCGTGGTCTCGAGCTGCCGCTCGCGCGAGGGCACTAAGGCGACCGCAAGCTCCGCGGTGTCGCGCAAGCGAGCTTCATCGCCCGCCTCCGCCGCGAGAAATGCCTGCACCAGGAAGGTGGCATCGCAGAAGCCAGCGCCGTCGCCGAGCATTGCGTCGAGCCAGTTCGCGAGCGTCGCTGTGTCGGTGATATCGCCCGCCTCCACCGCCCATTCGATGCCGCTGGAGTAGGAGAAGCCGCCGACGGGAAACGCCGGCGACAGCCACGTCATCAGCCGGTAGAGCGCCGCCGCCTCGCGTTCCGTCAGGCGGCCGGCGCCAGCCGGCTCATTTGTGGTCATGAGCATGGCCGTGGCCGTGATGATGCTCGGGGTGGTCGCAATGCCCGTCGTGGTGATGATGGTGACCGTGATCATGGTCATGAGCAGCATGATCATGGTGGTGATGGTCATGGCCGTGGTCATCATGGTGATGGTGGCCATGATCGTGTTGGTGATGCCCGTGATCATGATGCGCATGGTCATGATGCGTATGATCATCATGTCCATGCGCGTGGCCGGCATCGGCATAGGCGCCGCCTTCGGGATCGAACGGCGCCTCGATCTCGATCACCCGCGCGCCCAAGCCCTTCACCATCGCTTCGATGACGTGATCCCGGCGGATTCGCAGGCTCTTGGCCATGATCTGCGTCGGCAGGTGCCGGTTGCCGAGGTGCCAGGCGACGCGGGCGAGATGGAGCGGATCGCGGCCGCGGATCTCGAGCAGCGGCTCGGGAGCCGCCACCACTTCGACCAGCCGGCCATCCTCCAGCACCAGCGCATCGCCGCCGCGCAGCGCGACGGCGTTCTCCAGGTCGAGCAGGAATTCGAGACCCCGCGTTCCCGTCATCGCCATGCGGCGGCGGTGCCGATCGTCGAAATCGAGCACCACGGTATCCGCCGGCGCGTCCGTGAAGCGGTGCTGTCCCTTAACCTGCGTCGCCCGGATCATATTGCTGTCGTCCTGTTACCGTACTTCGACCTTCTCAGGCGTGATCACTTCGATCTTCGGCGGCGCCGTGAAGCATTTCACCGCGACGCGGCCAAACGTCTTCATGTGCTCCATGCCACGATGCGGCACCAGCGCCTCGGCATTTTCCCACTGCTCGACGAAAACCAGTTTGCTCGGGTCGGTGACGCTCTCATGCAAATCATAGGCGATATTGCCCGGCTCCTTCCGCGTCTCCTTGATGCAGGCGGTGGCGGCTGCGATGAATTCGGCGCGCGTCTCAGGCTTGATGGTCAGGGTGGCAACGACATAGATCACGAGAAATCCTCCCGGCTTTTCTTCTGGCTTCAAGATGCCGGGCGCGACATTAGACCAAGCGCGACGAGACGCAAAACCGGAAAATCCGCCCTCGGACAGGCTCCGAGGGCGAGCGTTCGCGCTAATTTCAGTACATGAAATACCGCTGCGCCATCGGCAGCACCTCGGCCGGCGCACAGGTCAGGAGCTCGCCGTCGGCGCGCACCTCATAGGTCTCCGGATCGACCTCGATATTGGGCGTGGCGTCGTTGTGGATCATGCTCTTCTTGGAGATCCTGCCGCGGGTGTTTTGGACGGCATAGAGCTTCTTGTCGATGCCGAGCTTTCGCGCAAGGCCGCCGGTGACCGCCGCCTTCGAGGTGAAGACGACGGAGGACGCCGTGCGCGCCTTGCCGAAGGCGCCGAACATCGGCTGGTAATGCACCGGCTGCGGCGTCGGGATCGAGGCGTTGGGATCGCCCATGGGCGCAGCAACGATCGTGCCGCCCTTGACGATGCAGTCCGGCTTGACGCCGAAGAAGGCCGGCGACCAGAGCACGAGATCGGCGAGCTTGCCCTTCTCCACCGAGCCGATCAGCTTTGACACGCCATGCGCGATCGCGGGATTGATCGTGTATTTCGCGATGTAGCGCTTGACGCGAAAATTGTCGTTGTCCTTGCCCTTGTCCTGCGGCAGGGACCCGCGCTGCTTCTTCATCTTGTCGGCGGTCTGCCAGGTCCGGATGATGACCTCGCCGAGGCGACCCATGGCCTGCGAATCCGAAGACATCATCGAGAGCGCGCCGAGATCGTGCAGGATGTCTTCGGCGGCAATCGTCTCCTTGCGGATGCGGCTTTCGGCAAAAGCGAGATCTTCCGCGATCGAGGGATCGAGGTGGTGGCACACCATCAGCATGTCCAGATGCTCGTCGATGGTGTTGCGCGTGAAAGGGCGCGTCGGATTGGTCGAGGACGGCAGCACGTTCTTCAGGCCCGCGACCTTGATGATATCGGGCGCGTGGCCGCCGCCGGCCCCCTCGGTGTGGAAGGCGTGGATGGTGCGGCCCTTGAAGGCCTTGATGGTGTCCTCGACAAAGCCGGACTCGTTCAGCGTGTCGGTGTGGATCATCACCTGGATGTCGTGAGCGTCGGCAACCGACAGGCAGTTGTCGATCGCCGCCGGCGTCGTGCCCCAGTCCTCGTGCAGCTTCAGCGCGCAGGCGCCGGCCTTGATCATCTCGACGAGGGCCGCGGGCCGTGAGGCATTGCCCTTGCCGGAAATGCCGAGATTGACCGGGAAGGCGTCGAACGACTGGATCATCCGCCCCATGTGCCACGGACCCGGCGTGCAGGTTGTGGCGAAGGTACCGTGCGACGGGCCCGTACCGCCGCCGAGCATCGAGGTGACGCCCGACATCAACGCGTGCTCGATCTGCTGCGGACAGATGAAATGAATATGGCTGTCGAAGCCGCCGGCGGTGAGGATCTTGCCTTCGCCCGCGATCACGTCGGTGCCGGGGCCGATGATGATGGTGACGCCCGGCTGGATGTCGGGATTGCCGGCCTTGCCGATGGCGGAGATCATGCCGTCCTTGATCGCAACATCGGCCTTGACGATGCCCCAGTGGTCGACGATCAGCGCGTTGGTGATGACGGTGTCGGCCGCACCCTGCTTGTTAGTGACCTGCGACTGCCCCATGCCGTCGCGGATCACCTTGCCGCCACCGAACTTCACCTCCTCGCCATAGGTGGTGAGATCCTTCTCCACCTCGATGATGAGGTCGGTGTCGGCGAGCCGCACCTTGTCGCCGACGGTGGGGCCGAACATGTCGGCATAGACTGAACGCTTCATCTTGACGGACATCACAAGCCCCGTTTGATTTTGAATGTTTGGCCGGTCACAGCGAGGCCCTCGCTGCTTTCACGGCATCGTCGAATTTCGTATCGAGCCATGGATTGCCGCCGCGGCAGCCGGCGACCACCTGCTCGGCCCAGCCGGTGTAGTCGGCAAGATCGTCGCGCTCGTCGGGACTCGGGTCGGCATGAATACGCGCGCCGACATTGCTGATCTTGTCGGCGATCTTGATCAGCTTTGCGCCCGCGGATTTCTTCGGCGCGTCGATCACCTGCCGGCGTCGCCGCTCGGCCTTCGGCAGGCTCATGTCGTCGGTGCATTCGACGACGAGGGAGGCAACGCGGTCGGAGAATTTCTGCGCGAGCTCCTCACGCGTTGTCTCGGTGTCCTCGATCGCATCATGCAGCCAGCCGGCCGCCACGAGCTCGGCATCGGCGCCATCGGTCGCGGTCGCGAGCAGGTTCGCGACCTCCGCGAGATGATTGATGTAGGGCTCGTTCCCCCGCCCTTTGCGGGCCATGCCATTATGCCGGCGCGCGGCCAGCTCGGCAGCTTCGGAGATGAGGCGGACGGCGGAGAGCATGGCGGTCACAATCCACCTCGATGACGAAGTCCGCGATAGACGGAGCCTTGCAGAATTACTTCCGTCAGCGCCCGTGGCTCACCCCTCTCCCCAACCCTCCCCCGCAAGGGGGGAGGGAGCCTGACCGGTGTGCTCACCTCACTATAGATCACGGACTACCTTTTGCCTTCAGCAGAAGCTCACAGCTTCCCCATCACGTCGCCGCGGAAACCGTAGATGGTTTTCTTGCCGGCCATCGCCACGAGCTGAACATCGCGGGTCTGGCCGGGTTCGAAGCGGACGGCGGTGCCGGCGGCGATGTCGAGACGCATGCCGCGGGCTTTCTTGCGATCGAATTTCAGCGCCGGATTGGTTTCGAAGAAATGGTAGTGCGAGCCGACCTGGATCGGGCGGTCGCCGGTGTTGGCGACCGAGAGCGTGACGGTCTTGCGGCCGGCATTGAGCTCGATCTCGCCGTCCTTGATGAAGAGTTCGCCGGGGATCATGCTCTGCTCCTACCTGATCGGCTCGTGGACGGTGACGAGCTTGGTACCGTCCGGGAACGTTGCCTCGACCTGGATGTCATGAATCATCTCGGGGATGCCCGACATCACCTGGTCGCGGGTCAAGACCTGCGCACCGGCCTGCATCAGCTCGGCGACGGTGCGACCGTCGCGCGCGCCTTCGAGGATGAAATCGGAGATGATGGCGATCGCTTCGGGATGGTTGAGCTTGACGCCGCGCTCGAGTCGGCGCCGCGCCACGATGGCCGCCATCGAGATCAGAAGCTTGTCCTTTTCGCGGGGAGACAGGTTCATGCGAAATCTCTTCGTTAGTTCATCAATTCAGCCATAGCCGTGGCAGCGCGGCGCCGGTGCGCGCCAGCACCGCCATCATGTCGGCGCGCAACGCGGCCGCATCTTGGGCACAGAACCGCGCCATTGCAAAGCCATTCCAGGCGGATATCCCGACCTCGCCGACGAAAGATTCCGAGGCTTCCCTGATGCGCTCGACCAGGGCCTCATTGCCTGGGACGATCAGCGCGGTGCCGATCGCGGCGCCACCCTTGGCGACGGCAGGGCGCGCCAGCTTGGCGCCGATATCGCCGTCGAGCCTGACGGTCTCGGCGAACACCAGCCGGCCGCCGCGGGAGAGCCGCCAACGGTCGACGAACTCGCCCTGCTCCATGCGCTCACCCATCGCGGTGCGGCCGAACACGACGATCTCGCAGAGCAGGAGCGAGGCCGCGTCATCGAGCACGATGTCGAAGCGGCGATGGACACGGGCGCGATCAAACAGGATCGTCTCCTGGGGCAGCCAGGACAGATGCGCGCCCGCGGCGACCTTCAGGGCAATATTGAGCTCTGCGGCCGCGCCCGGCGCACGATAGACCTTCTCGGCCGCCGCCGTGGTCAACGTCAGGCGCGTACCTTCGCCCGCCGAAATCTCGACATCGAAGCGGTCCCCTCCGGCAACCCCACCTGCAGTGTTGACGAACACGCCGGAGAGCCCCTCGCCTTCCGGCGAGGGAAAACGCACGCGCAAGGAGCCGGACTCATGCAGGGCTCCGCGCCGCGTCACGCCCTCGCGCGCATGGACGTCGAAGCGTACCGCGCCGCGGGCGCGGTTGGCGTCGAACACCAAAGACTCCAAGCTAGAAGAATTGGTTGAAACGTCGCTGCGCATCCGCCTCCCCAGCCGGTCGCGGCAGAATGAAAGGCTTACAGCGCCATCTGGCGGCTGATCTCGCCGGGATCGAGGTTGGAGCGGTCGCAGGTGTATTTCACCGCGCCGCGATCCATCACCGCGAAACTGTCGCCGAGTTCGCAGGCAAAGTCGAGATATTGTTCGACCAGCACGATGGCGATGTTGCCGAGGTTTCGGAGATACGAGATGGCGCGGCCGATGTCCTTGATGATCGAGGGCTGGATGCCCTCGGTCGGCTCGTCGAGCAGCAGCAGTTTTGGCCGCATTACCAGCGCGCGGCCGATCGCGAGCTGCTGCTGCTGGCCGCCGGAGAGGTCGCCGCCGCGGCGGCCGAGCATGGATTGCAGCACCGGGAACAGCGAGAACACGTCGTCGGGGATATGGCGGTCGTCGCGCTTGAGCGGACCGAAACCGGTCTTGAGATTTTCCTCGACCGTGAGCAGCGGAAAGATCTCGCGGCCCTGCGGCACGAAGCCGATGCCCTTGCGCGCGCGCTCATACGGTTTCAGCGCTGTGATGTCGCTTCCATCGAACACGATCGCGCCCGAGGAGATCGGATATTGCCCGACCATGGCGCGGAGCAGCGAGGTCTTGCCGACACCGTTGCGCCCGAGCACACAAGTCACCTTGCCGGGCTCGGCCGCGATCGAGACGCCACGCAGCGCCTGCGCTGCGCCGTAGAACAGGTTGATGTCCTTGACCTCAAGCATCGCTCAGCGTCCCAGATAGACTTCGATGACCCGCTCGTTGGACGAGACCTGGTCGATGGTGCCTTCGGCAAGCACCGAGCCTTCGTGCAGGCAGGTGACCTTCACACCCAGCTCGCGGACGAAGGTCATGTCGTGCTCGACCACCATCACGGTGTGGTTCTTGTTGATTTCCTTGAGCAGCTCGGCGGTGAGGTGCGTCTCGACGTCGGTCATGCCGGCGACGGGCTCGTCGACCAGGAGCAGCTTCGGATCCTGAGCCAGCAGCATGCCGATCTCAAGCCACTGCTTCTGGCCATGGCTTAGGCTGCCGGCGAGGCGACCCCGCGCATCGGTGAGCCGGATCGTCTCCAGCACCTTCTCGATGCGTTCGGATTCCGCCTTGCTGCCGCGCCAGAACAGCGTGCCCTTGACGCTGTGATCGACATTGAGCGCGAGCAGGAGATTGTCCTCGACCGTCTGGCTCTCGAATACGGTCGGCTTCTGGAATTTGCGGCCGATGCCGAGCTCGGCGATGCGGGTCTCGTCGAGGCGCGTCAGGTCGGTGACGCCGTCAAACAGCACGGTGCCTTCGTCCGGCTTGGTCTTGCCGGTGATGATGTCCATCATCGTGGTCTTGCCGGCGCCGTTCGGGCCGATAATGGCGCGCATCTCGCCGGGCGCCAGCGTCAGCGACAGGTTGTTGATGGCATGGAAGCCGTCAAACGAGACGTGCACGCCGTCGAGATAGAGCATCGCGGAAGTCGCGCGGGTATCCATGACGTTCATTTCCGCCTACTCCGCCATCTTCGGTTCGCTGACGCCGTCCTCGGCGGCCTCGTTTGCCACGCCGTTCTTCGCCTTGAACGGCTCCCACCAGGCATTGAAGGTGCCGACGATGCCCTTCGGCAACAGCAGCGTCACTAGGATGAACAGCGCACCCAGCATGAACAGCCAGTAGGGCGCGAGCACGCCCGAGGTGAAGAAGGTCTTCGCATAATTGACGACGACGGCGCCGAGCGCCGCGCCTGCCAGGGTGCCGCGGCCGCCGACCGCGACCCAGATCACCGCCTCGATCGAATTGCCCGGCGCGAATTCGGAGGGGTTGATGATGCCGACCTGCGGCACGTAGAGCGCGCCGGCGACGCCGGCCATGCAGGCCGACACCGTGAACACGAACAGCTTGTAGGACTCGACGCGATAGCCGAGGAAGCGCGTGCGCGATTCCGCGTCGCGGATCGCGATCAGCACCTTGCCGAGCTTTGAGGTGACGATGGCCCGGCAGATCAGGAAGCCGACGATCAGGGCAAGGCAGCTCAGCGCGAACAGCGTGGCACGCGTGCCCTCCGCCTGCACGTTGAAGCCAAGGATGTCCTTGAAGTCGGTCAGGCCGTTGTTGCCACCGAAGCCGAAATCGTTGCGGAAGAAGCCGAGCAGAAGCGCATAGGTCATCGCCTGCGTGATGATCGACAGGTACACGCCGGTGACGCGCGAGCGGAAGGCGAGCCAGCCGAAGCAGAAGGCGAGCAGGCCGGGCACGAACAGCACCATCAGCGCCGCGAACCAGAACATGTCGAAGCCGTACCAGTACCAGGGCAGCTTCTGCCAGTTCAGGAACACCATGAAGTCGGGCAGGATCGGATTGCCGTAGACGCCGCGGGTGCCGATCTGCCGCATCAGGTACATGCCCATGGCGTAGCCGCCGAGCGCGAAGAACGCGCCGTGGCCGAGCGAGAGGATGCCGCAATAGCCCCAGATCAGGTCGATCGACAGCGCCAGGATCGCGTAGCAGACATACTTGCCCCAGAGCGCGACCAGATAGGTCGGCACCTGGAAGAACGAGCCGGCGGGCAACAGCAGGTTGGAGAGCGGAATCAGGATGCCGCAGGCGGCGACGATGGCGAGAAACATCGTCGCGCCGCGGTCCAGCGATCGCGTGAGCATGTGAGGGGTCATGCTTCCACCGCACGGCCCTTGAGCGCGAACAGGCCGCGCGGGCGCTTTTGAATGAACAGGATGATCAGGACCAGGATCGCGATCTTGCCGAGCACGGCGCCGGCGACCGGCTCCAGGAACTTGTTGGCGATGCCGAGCGTGAAGGCGCCGACCAGCGTGCCCCAGAGATTGCCAACCCCGCCGAACACCACGACCATGAAGCTGTCGATGATGTAGCTCTGGCCGAGATTGGGACTGACATTGTCGATCTGCGACAGCGCGACGCCGGCGATGCCGGCAATGCCGGAGCCGAGGCCGAAGGTCAGCGCGTCGACGCGAGAGGTGGCGATGCCCATGGAGGCCGCCATGCGGCGGTTCTGCGTCACCGCGCGCATTTCGAGGCCGAGCGCGGTGTAGCGCAGCATCGCGAGCAGGATCGCAAACACGGCAAGCGTGAAGCAGAGGATCCAGAGCCGGTTATAGGTGATGGTGATCTGGCCGAGTTCGAAGGCGCCGCTCATCCAGGAGGGGTTGCCGACCTCGCGGTTGGTCGGGCCGAACATGGTGCGCACCGCCTGCTGGAGCACCAGCGACAGGCCCCAGGTCGCAAGCAGCGTCTCGAGCGGGCGGCCGTAGAGAAAGCGGATGATGCTGCGCTCGATCAGCACGCCGATCGCGCCTGAGACCAGAAAGGCCAGCGGCACGGCGATCAGCAGCGAATAGTCGAACAAGGCGGGGTAGCGGGTGCGGATCACCTCCTGCACCACGAAGGTGGTGTAGGCGCCAAGCATCACCATCTCGCCATGGGCCATGTTGATGACGCCCATCACGCCGAAGGTGATGGCGAGGCCGATCGCGGCGAGCAGCAGCACCGAGCCGAGCGACAGGCCGTACCAGGCATTCTGCACCGTGGACCAGACCGCGAGCGAGCTCTGGATCGAGCCGATCGCGCTTGCCGCGGCCTTGGTCACCGAAGCCGGCTGGTCGCCCATGCCGGTCAGCAGCGCCAACGCTTCCTGGTCGCCGCGCGCCTTGAGGGTGGCGACCGCCTCGAGCTTCTCGACCTCGGTGGCGTCGGACTTGAACAGCAGGATCGCTGCGCGGGCTTCGCCGAGCGCAACCTTGACGGATTTGTTGGTTTCCTTGGCAAGCGCGCCATCGACCGCCTCGAGTGCGGTCTCCTCGTGCGACTTGAAGACGGATTGCGCAGCCTGCAGGCGCACCGCCAGATCCGGCGACTGAAGCGTCAGGCTGCCGAGCGCGGCATCGACGCTGCGGCGCAGACGGTTGTTGAGACGCACCGCGCTCGCGCTGTCGGGAACGCTGGCGACGGGCTCACCGGTTGCGGCATCGATCGACTTGCCGTCGGCGCCGACGACGTAAACCTTCTTGCTGTCGGGGTCGGCCATGAGACGGCCGTCCTGGAGCGCGCTGATGATCGGAAAGGCCAGCTTGTTGCCGCTGCTCGCGACGACGCCGATCGCCTCATCCGTGTCGGAAAAATCGTCATTGGCGAATTTGGCGACCGCATCCTCGAACGGACCGGCGAAGGCCGGCAGCGCGAACGCGATCAGGAATAACGAGAGCGCAAGCGCACAGAGACGGGCTGGCAAGTTGGCGAGCACTGTGAATAACCCCGGCAGAAATGGGTGGAGAAGGCGGCGGGATCGCCGCCTTCCCCGTTTCGTACAGTCAAGTCAGGCCTGGATCAGGAGCCAGAGCCGAGGCACTTGTTGGTCTTGACGTTGTAGTTGCCGCACTTCTTCTCGACCCAGTCGCCGATCAGGTCCTTGGAGCCGTCCAGCTCCTTCGACCAGGCGTCGCCCGGAACGAGGCTCGGGGTCTTCCAGACCACGTCGAACTGGCCGTTGCCCTTGATCTCGCCGATGAACACCGGCTTGGTGATGTGGTGGTTCGGCAGCATCTTGGAGGTGCCACCGGTCAGGTTCGGTGCCTCGATGCCGGGAAGCGCATCGATCACCTTGTCCGGATCGGTCGACTTCACCTTCTCGACCGCCTTCACCCACATGTTGAAACCGATCACATGCGCTTCCATCGGGTCGTTGGTGGTGCGCTTCGGGTTCTTGGTGTAGGCCTGCCACTCCTTGATGAACTTCTCGTTCGCCGGAGTCTTGATCGACTGGAAGTAGTTCCAGGCGGCGAGATGGCCGAGCAGCGGCTTGGTGTCGATGCCGGCGAGCTCTTCCTCACCCACCGAGAACGCGACCACCGGGATGTCCTTCGCCTTGATGCCCTGGTTGCCGAGCTCCTTGTAGAAGGGAACGTTGGCGTCGCCGTTGATGGTCGAGACCACCGCGGTCTTCTTGCCGGCCGAGCCGAACTTCTTGATGTCGGCCACGATCGTCTGCCAGTCGGAGTGACCGAACGGCGTGTAGTTGATCATGATGTCTTCCTGGGCGACACCCTTCGACTTCAGATAGGCTTCCAGGATCTTGTTGGTGGTGCGCGGATAGACGTAGTCGGTGCCCGCGAGCACCCAGCGCTTCACCTTCTCATCCTTCATCAGGTAGTCGACGGCGGGAATCGCCTGCTGGTTCGGCGCCGCACCCGTGTAGAACACGTTGCGCTCGCTCTCCTCACCCTCGTACTGCACGGGGTAGAACAGGATGTTGTTCAGCTCCTTGAAGACCGGGAGCACCGACTTGCGCGACACAGAGGTCCAGCAGCCGAACACGACGGCGACCTTGTCCTTGGTGATCAGCTCGCGCGCCTTCTCGGCGAACAGCGGCCAGTTCGAAGCGGGATCGACGACGACGGCCTCGAGCTTCTTGCCGAGCACGCCGCCCTTCTTGTTCTGCTCGTCGATCAGGAAAAGGATGGTGTCTTTCAGCGTGGTTTCGCTGATGGCCATGGTGCCCGAGAGAGAATGCAGCACGCCGACCTTAATGGTGTCGTCTGCGGCCTTTGCGCCGGTAATGGAAGCCAGACCCAGCATCAGTCCGGCGGTCGCGGCGAGCAAGCCGCGGCGGCTAAATGACGCCGCTATATCGTGAGTGGATTTAGTAAGCATGAGCTATCATCTCCCTGACGCAGACGTGAAAACGCTGCGAACGGCCCCACGGCCGCCAGCGGTTAACGGAATCGCAAGAACCGTGCCATGGGCTTGGGGACAGATAAGTCTTTGGTTTTAAATAAGAATCTTGCTGGAACCAAGGATTTGCCACACTTGGTCCGCTTAAATCTTGAGCAGAAAAAATGTATGCTTATGCGGCATCCAGTCTATTTTTTGATCAAAAAATGCTCGCTGTCTAATTTTCCGGCATAACTATTCGTGCACCGCAATGCCAACCTGCGGCCGCGCCGCCTTGAAAGCGCCCCCGGGATGTTCCATATCAAGCTCCGAAACCCCAACGAATCATTCGAATGATCAAGGGGTCGTAGCGAGCCGCGTGTTCTTAAGCCCGTTTGGGCCTCTGGCTTGCCCCTCTTATCAAGCAATCCGACACCCCAAACACGCAGGTGTCTTCTCGACACCCTTGCGCGCGCCACGCGGAAACAGCGTGGGCGCTCGCTTTTGACATGGAAAGAACCCCTCTTTTGACTTCCTTTCAGGACTTCGGCCTGGCCGATCCCATTTCGCGTGCCCTCAAAGAAGAAAATTACGTCACGCCAACCCCCATTCAGGCCCAGACCATCCCCCTGGCATTGACCGGACGCGATGTCGTCGGCATTGCCCAGACCGGCACCGGCAAGACCGCATCCTTTGCGCTGCCGATCCTGCACCGCCTACTGGACAACCGCGTCAAGCCGCAGCCCAAGACCTGCCGCGTGCTGGTGCTGTCGCCCACCCGCGAGCTGTCCGGCCAGATCCTCGACAGCTTCAACGCCTATGGCCGCCACATGCGCCTGTCCTCCACGCTCGCCATCGGCGGCGTGCCGATGGGCCGCCAGGTCCGCTCGCTGATGCAGGGCGTCGAAGTGCTGGTGGCCACCCCCGGCCGCCTGCTCGACCTCGTGCAGAGCAACGGGCTGAAGCTCTCCAGCGTCGAGTTCCTCGTGCTCGATGAAGCCGACCGCATGCTCGACATGGGCTTCATCAACGACGTCCGCAAAATCGTCGCCAAGCTGCCGATCAAGCGCCAGACGCTGTTCTTCTCCGCCACCATGCCGAAGGACATCGCCGAGCTTGCCGACTCGATGCTGCGCGACCCGGCCCGCGTCGCCGTCACCCCGGTGTCCTCGACGGCGGAACGCATCCGCCAGCGCATCATCCAGGTGGATTTCTCCGCCAAGCCCGCGTTCCTGACCAAGCTCCTGAAGGACGAGCCGATCGACCGCGCGCTGGTTTTCACACGCACCAAGCACGGTGCCGACAAGGTGGTGAAGACGCTGGCCAAGGCCGGCATCGCCTCCAACGCCATTCACGGCAACAAGTCGCAGAACCATCGCGAGCGGACGCTGGCCCAGTTCCGCTCCGGCGAGATCCGCACCCTGGTGGCGACCGACATCGCCGCCCGCGGCATCGATGTCGACGGCATCAGCCACGTCATCAATTTCGACCTGCCGAACGTGCCGGAGACCTATGTCCACCGCATCGGCCGCACCGCACGGGCCGGCGCCGACGGCACCGCGATCTCGCTGGTCGCAGGCGGTGAGGAGCTCAGCTATCTCCGCGACATCGAGCGCCTGATCCGCGTCGCGCTCCCGCGCGAGGATCACCGCACCGACGCCGGCCGCGAAGCGGCGCATGCGCCATCTGCTCCCGCGAAGCAGCATCGTCCGGGCCGCCCGGGTCCGCGCCCGCAGGGCGCGCGGCATGGCGATGGTCGGCATGGCGACGGACGGCATGTGGATGGCAGGCCCGGCGACGCCCACAAGGCCTCAAAGGGGTCTCGCCGCCGCCGTTCCGGTGGTAAGGTGAATTCGTCACCAAACGATCGGCCGGAACAGCGTCCCGCGCATGGCGCCGGCCACTCCGATGGGATACAAGGCGTTGCGTTTTTACGCCGCGAGAGTCGTCCGAACGGTCGGCCCAACCGCAAACCCTATTCGCACTAGCCGTCCCACGACCTGGAGAAATTCATGGCTAAGGAAGAGCTGATCCAGTTCGAAGGACTGGTCACCGAAATCCTCCCCGACGCACGCTACCGTGTGCAGCTCGACGCCGGGCACGAGATCGTCGCCTACACCGCCGGCAAGATGAAGAAGAACCGCATCAAGACGCTGGCGGGGGACCGCGTAACTGTAGAGATGTCGCCCTATGACCTGGAGAAAGGACGGCTGATTTTCCGGCATAAGGACGAACGTCCGGGTCCGACCGGCGGTCCGCCGCGGGGCGCGGCTCAGCGCGGCGGACAATTCCGCCGCCGTTAAGGCCCGCGGCCGCGCCGCGGTACGGAAGTAGAGTTCTGGCCTGATGTGATCTGCCGCCCGCCCGGGCGGCGGATCAAAAAATCGTGCACGTCAGGATTGTTTTGAGACCCCCTTTCCAATAAAATGAATTAATCGATTTTCGGCCGGACGACATTAGCATCCACCGGTACAGCCGGTTCAGACACGCTGACGACCCTTCCAAAAATTCGATCGAACCAGCCCGCGAGAGTGGGCTTTGACATTGTGTTATCTGAGAAGGGACTACCCACGTGAGCATGGGAACCGTGAAGTGGTTTAACGCGACCAAGGGCTATGGTTTCATTCAGCCCGACGACGGCGGCAAGGACGTGTTCGTGCACATCAGCGCCGTGGAGCGGGCCGGCCTCGGCACGCTGCGCGAAGGCCAGAAGATCTCCTACGAGATCGTGGCCGACCGTCGGTCCGGCAAGTCGGCCGCCGACAACCTCCGCTCCGCCGGCTAAGGCTGTCCCGCTCCAAGCGGACTTGAGCAAACGAAACGGCCGTGCGTCGCGCACGGCCTTTTTTCATGCCCAAAAATCCGATCGGCTCAGTACGTCGTGCAGGTCGTCGACGGGCTGTACCAGACGCAGGTGGACAGGCGCGGGCGCGCATAGGCGACGTCGCTCAGCGTGATCGCGTTCTTGAGCACGTAGCCGATCGTCGGCGTGTAGACGTAGCTGACCTCGCTGAAGATCAGATAGGTGCCGCCGATCGCGAGCGTCGTGGGGATCGTCACCACCGAGGCCTGCGAGCGCGGCGAGGAGCCCTTGCTCCATTGCACGCGCGCCACCTTGCTCGTGGGATCGATGTAGAGCTCGCTGATCGTCGCGGAGGTGACCGTGCTGTCGTAGTACGGCGTCATGATGCCGTAGGACGCAGCGAAGAAGTTGGTCATGTCGGTGTCGCCGACCGACGTCGATTGCGAAGTGAGGTCGGACAGCGTGCGCGCCATCATCGTGACCTTGCGGTCGATCGCCACCCCCGACGAAACCTCGACGGTACCGAACAACATCACCAGCATCAGCGGCACCACCACCGCGAACTCGGTCGCCGCCAGCGCGAGGCTGTCTGCGCCGAAATCGCGCGCGGCGGTGGCGGCGCTTCGCCAGATGTTCGCAATCGCCTGCATGGCTCCGCTCGGATCCGTTCAGTTCGAATAGGGCTCGTTCTTGAAGGCGGCCGTCGCCACCAGGAGGCGCTTGCTGCCGGCGAGATTCGAGATGTTGTAGCCGAGCCCGGTGACGTAGAGCGGCCACTGGTAGAACAGCCGGACGACCACGATGTCGCCGGCGCTACCGGCGCTGTAGCCCATGTTCGTATCGAAATTGCCGGCCGAATCGATGTGGCTCGGCAGCGTGACCGCCGAGAACGACGAATAGCTCGAGACGTCGACGTAGAGACTGCTGCAATCGAAGAACAGCGCCGGGATCTGGGTGCAGACGTAGTTCTTGAACGTCGTCTGCGTGCAGGCCGCCGCAACCCCGGAGACCGCGCAGGCCGACACCGAGCCGGACTGCGCCTGGCCGGTCAGGACCGAGCGCGCGGAATTCTGCGTGACGGTCTCGAGTACCTGGCCTGCGAAGAACATGATCGCGGTCTCGAGGATCGCGAACAGCAGCGCGAAGAAGATCGGCGCGACCAGCGCGAACTCGACCGCCGCAGAGCCGCGGCGGTTGCGGCGAAACCGCTGCATCATGCTGCGGCTCGAAAACGTCCAGACGGCAGGCGATGGCATCAAGGAAGGTCCCCAGCGGCAGCGACCATCTGCTGCTCGGATAGTAGAAAGTGATTGGTTTTCAGACGATCGGCCGAGCACGGATCGTGCCGCTAACACCGCGTAAACCAATTTCCGATCGCGACTGCGTCGGCGCAATGGAGGCTATTTTCGGCCACACAAGGGCTTGCAGTTGAGCACCTCCGTGGTGGAGGCGCCACGATAGACTGTGATGAGGTTGCTGGTGTCGTTCTCGGCAACGACCTTCTTCTCGTTGTCGGCAATGCTGCGCAATGCGAGAGATAGGGTGCCGCTCTGACGCGATGCAGCCAGCAGTTCGACTTCGCTGGGGGTCAACTCCAGGGTGGCGGTCCTGCCCACAACCGCATTCTGCCCCTCTTTCTCTTTGGGGGCCTGATCGATCGCAAGAACACGTATGTTGGTCAGAATGGCTTGCGACGAAATGCTGTCGGTCTGAGGCCCCTCCGAGTTGGCAGGCGGTTTCTCGCGCTTCGTGAGGATCACGTCCACGCGATCATTCGGCAATATGAAGCCGCCTGCGCCAGTCTCGGCAGATATCTCGGTCGAAATTGCGCGCTTGCCCGAGGGCAGGATGGCCGCCATGAAGCCGGAACCGTCTGCCTTGACCAGTTTCTGCTCTCGGATCGGCTCACCCGCGATGAACGGTTGACGCGCAATCGAACCGGTAATTTGCGTGATTGCTTCGGGACGATCGGGACGGCGAATGAAACTGCCACTGGCCGAAGATTGCGTCCACGTCTGCCACTGAAGTTCGTTGGGGCCGACCGTCTGTCCCAATCCGATGTCGATCTTGGCCACAAGAACGTCAACGGTCGGCAATTGGGCGACTTGTTGAGGCGGCGGGGGACCGCTATCCGACGAACTGCTTGCGAGATAGGCAGCGAGGGCGCCGGCTATGAGGGCGATCGCCAGGACAATAAAACGCGCGGGCTTCATAACTTTACTCTCACACTACCCCGAGCGGATTCTCCGCCGTTCTGGAAGATAGCCGGCCAGACGTCAAAGTGACGTTAATGAAGCTGATGCAACTCGGGCGAACGGCGGCTGCGGCCCGGCCTTTCCGGTGGGCGCGCGAGGTCCCCGATCTAGTGGCGGAACGGATAGGCAAGCTGGCCGCCGATCTCGCTCGGCATCTCCGCTTCGTCCTTGCCATACTCCTGCGGCAGCTCGTTCGCCGGCATCCGGAAGGTCCCGAACAGGATGTCCCAGAGCGGAAAGGTGCCGGCAAAATTGGTATTGCCGCCCTGCTCGAGCGAGGTGTGGTGCCAGCGGTGAAAGACCGGCGTCGCCAGCACGTATTTGAACGGTCCGAGCGTCCAGTTGAGATTGGCGTGCACGAAGGCCGAATGGAAGGTGGTGAACGGCCCGAGCCAGATCATCACGTTCGGCGAGATGCCGACGGTGAGCAGCACGACGTCGACGCCGATCGTGCCCAGCACCAGATTCACCGGATGAAAGCGTGCCGCCGAGATCCAGCCCAGTTCCTCCGAGGAATGATGGATCGCGTGGTATTTCCAGAAGCCGCCGCCGTGAAACAGCCGGTGCAGCCAGTACAGCATGAAATCCGACAGGATGAGGAACAGCGCCGCCTGCGCCCATAGCGGCAGCTCCGACAGCGGACCATGGCCGTTGTCGTAGAAGGCGATCAGCTCGTCGGGATCGTGGATGTTGAAGACGACGCCAGCCGCGACGATCAAGAGCCCGATCCGCATCGTGCGGGCGAACACCGGCACGAAGAACCAGTAGCAGATGTCGGTGACGATCTCGCGCTTGCGCCACCACGGCACGCCGGGATTGCAGGCCCAGAAATGCTCGAGCACCGTGAAGACCACCGCGAGCGCCGCGGTAACGGGAATGACCTTTGCGATGGTCTCGCCAAGCATCAAGGCGACGTCCATGGGCAGGCTCGACATCAGCGTCTCACTTCTCATCTGTATCGGCTCTACGCCTACGCTTCGAAATTTAAGGGAGCGTGAAGCCGCACTGCATATCGGCGGCCATTGTTGCCGCGGGCCGCCGATGCCTCGAAATTCGAGCGCGCGCCTTAAGAGGAAATTGACTCTGCTGAAAAGCATCACGCCACGATCGAGTTTCCGTGATCAGGTTAACCGTACCGCAACGGCTGGGCTCTCATCCTCACAACGCTTGAGAATTGCGCCGAACGAGGCCACCCCACACCCACATGGAGTTTTGCTCATGAAGAACCTGATTGCGCGTTTCGTGAAGGATGAATCCGGCGCCACCGCCATCGAGTACGGCCTGATCGCCGCCGGCATCGCGCTCGCGATCATCACCGTCGTCAACAACCTCGGCACCTCGCTGAACGCCAAGTTCGGCTCGATC
Source organism: Bradyrhizobium iriomotense (assembly GCF_030160715.1). Lineage (GTDB taxonomy): Bacteria > Pseudomonadota > Alphaproteobacteria > Rhizobiales > Xanthobacteraceae > Bradyrhizobium > Bradyrhizobium iriomotense. Next base: position 227,429 of record NZ_BSOW01000013.1, on the reverse strand, counting down.
AGCAGCTCGCTGAAATAAGCGTCCGACCTGCAGCAGAAGCCCCGGATACGTCCGGGGCTTTGTCTTTCCGAAAAGTCTCGAGTTCCAGTGGCGTTGCGTAAGACCAGAACCGAAGCCGTGTTGGAGACGGCAGCTTCCGCGCACAGCGAGGCGCCGACCTATTGGGTCTGCCTTGCGCTGTTGCTCGCTCTGGTTACGCTCGCGGCCCGGATCGCCAGCATCTGGTGATCTCCGCCGCACGCGCGGCGCCGCATCCCGTTTCAGGTTTGTTTAACACTGGCGGCTAGAATCCCGCGAGCTCCGATCCCGCGCCGGCCAGCGCTCCCTCAAGAAGCAGATCATGATCCTCGACCTCGCGCGCCTTCTGCTCTTCCCGGCCCTGATGGCCTTCGCCGCCGCGAGCGACCTGCTCACGATGACCATCTCGAACCGGGTGTCGCTGGCGCTGGTCGCCGGCTTCTTCATTCTTGCCCTCGCGGGGGGCATGGCGCCTTACGAGATGCTGACCCATGTCGGCGCCGGTGCCCTGATGCTGGTCGTCGCATTCGCCTGCTTTGCCATGGGCTGGATCGGCGGTGGCGACGCGAAAGTCGCAGCCTCCGTCGCACTGTGGTTCGGCTTTACCCACCTGATGAACTTCCTGCTCTACGCCTCGCTGTTCGGCGGCGCGCTGACCTTGCTGCTGCTCCAATTCCGGCAATGGCCGTTGCCTTACGGACTTGCCGGACACGCCTGGCTCGCGCGACTGCACGCCAAGGAGGGCGCCATCCCATACGGCATCGCGCTCGCGATCGGCGCGCTGATGGTCTATCCGGAGACGGAATGGGTGAAAGCGATTGATCTCGCTCACCTCGCGCTGCGCTGAACACACCGGATAAACCCGGCGTTAAGGCGATTTAGATACGCCTCATTAACCATGCTTTGACGTTTAGCTGGTCAACTTGCCATCACGGCGGCGGCAGCGTCGCGGCGTTTTGTGGAAAGTGAAGCGTAATGAATACCGCACGCATTGTCGTCCTGACGGTCGCTATCGGTGCCGGCGGCATCGCCGCGTACCTGGCGAGCGGGTCCGACAGCCCGGCTCCGATCGCGCCGGTCGCTCAGCTTCCGAGCGTCGGCGGCTTCATCCTACCCAATGACCGCGTCGACGTGCTGCTCACCCGGCACGGCAAGAGTGCGCGGCGCAGCGTCGCCGACGTCAATGCCCTGAACGACAATAAAGACGAACCGGCGCGCAGGCGCGGCGAGACTGTTTCGGTCATTCGCTTCGGCATTCCGAGCTAAGTGACGATGGGGACTTTCGATATGAAATGCAGGGGCAATCGGGCGGCGTTGCGGACCAGCATGGTCCGCGCCCTGTCGTTTTCAGCCGCGCTCGCACTGACGCTCAATCCGGCGCTCACCCCGGTCATCGCCGCCGACTCTCGCAACGCGGCGCCGATCGCGGCCGACGGCCAGATGAACGCGCGCTTCCTGTCGCTCGGCGTCGGCAAGTCGATCGTGATCGACCTGCCGCGCGAGATCAAGGACGTGCTGGTGGCCGATCCCAAGATCGCCAACGCGGTGGTCCGCTCGGCGCAGCGCGCCTATATCATCGGCGCCGCCGTCGGCCAGACCAACATCGTGTTCTTCGATGCCGCCGGCCAGCAGATCGCGGCCTATGACATCGCGGTCAAGCGCGACCTCAACGGCATCCGCGCCGCGCTGAAGCAGGTCTCGCCCAATTCCGACCTCCAGATCGACGGCCTCGGCGAGGGTGTCATCCTGACCGGCACCGCGGCCAATCCGATCGAGGCCCAGCAGGCCAACGACCTCGCCGCGCGTCTTGCCGGCGGCGCCGACAAGGTTGTGAACTCCATCGTGGTCCGCGGCCGCGACCAGGTCATGCTGAAGGTGACGGTCGCCGAAGTCGCGCGCAACATCATCAAGCAGCTTGGCATCGACCTCTCCGCCAATCTCGCTTACGGCACCGCGGTGGTGAACTTCACCAACTCCAACCCGTTCACGGCCCTGGGCCGCAACCTGGTGTCCGGCAACAACCTGACCTCGACGTTCGGCTCGACCCCCTCCGTGCAGGCGACGCTGCGCGCGATGGAAACCGCGGGCGTGATCCGCACGCTCGCCGAGCCGAACCTGACCGCGATCTCGGGCGAGTCGGCGACCTTCATCGCCGGTGGCGAATTCCCGGTGCCGGCGGGCTATGCCTGCGATCCGACCACGCATGTCTGTACCACCCAGATCAGCTTCAAGAAGTTCGGCATCTCGCTCAACTTCACGCCGGTCGTTCTGACCGAAGGCAAGATCAGCCTGCGCGTCATGACCGAAGTCTCGGAGCTGTCCAACGACAATTCGATCACGCTGTCGCAGGCCGTCACCTCGACCTCGGTGAACTCGCTGACGGTCCCCTCGATCAAGACCCGGCGCGCGGAAACCACGCTGGAAATTCCCTCCGGCGGCGCGATGGCAATGGCGGGGCTGATCCAGGAGCAGACCAAGCAGGCGGTCAGCGGCTTGCCCGGGCTGATGCAGCTTCCGGTGCTCGGCACGCTGTTCCGCAGCCGCGACTACGTCAATAACCAGACCGAGCTGATGGTTCTGGTGACGCCCTATATCGTGCGCGCCGTCGCGCAGAAGGACCTGTCGCGTCCGGATGACGGCTTTGCCGCGCCTGCCGATCCGCAGGCCGAGCTGCTCGGTAACATCAACCGCATCTATGGCGTGCCGGGCCGGGTCGATCCCGCGCGGAATTACCGCGGCACCTACGGCTTCATCACGGACTGAAGCGAAACGGGGACTTTAGGAATGACCACCAGATCACCCCAGAATCGCAACAGCGCCCTTCGCGTCGGCGGCGTGCTCATCGGCATTGCGATCGCGCTCGGCGCCTGCACTCACACCGATGAGGCCGTCACCGCCTCCATTCCCGAGGATTACAAGCAGCGCCACCCGATCGCGATCGAGGAGCAGAACCGCTCCATCGTCGTCTTCGTCGGTCATGCGCGCGGTGGCCTGACCGCAGCCCAGCGCGCCGACGTCGCGGGTCTGGCGTCGACCTGGATGCACGAGGGCACCGGCGCGATCCATATCGACGTACCGACCGACACGCCCAATGCACGCGCGGCTGCAGAATCGCTGCGCGAAATCCAGGCGCTGCTGGCTGCGGCCGGCCTGCCGCCGCGCGGCGTCATCGTGCGCCGCTACCGCCCCGAGGACCAGCGCTTCCTGCCGCCGATCCGCCTGACCTATTCCAGGATCGCCGCCGTCGCGGGGCCCTGCGGGCTCTGGCCGGAAGATCTCGGTCCCTCGATGAAGAACCCGCGATGGTTCGAGAACAAGTCCTATTACAATTTCGGCTGCAGCTATCAGCGCAATATGGCTGCAATGATCGACAATCCGTCGGACCTCGAGCAGCCGCGGCCCGAAACGCCGGCCTACACGATGCGCCGCAATGTCGCCTTCGAGAAATACCGCAAGGGTCAGCCGACTTCGACCATCTATCCCGAGGCCGACAAGGCCAAACTCAGCGACACCGGCAAATGATCAGCTACGCTCGCCAGACTCAAGAAGAGCAGCCGCAGGGCGCGCCGCCGGCAGAGGAGCATATTGCACCTGCCCCGCGCGTCTCGGTCCAGGCGTTCTGCGAGACCGTGGAGACTGCCGCCGCCGTGCAGTCGGCCGGCGAGGACCGCCGCCTCGGCAAGGCTCATCTGAAGATCCAGATGGGCGGCATCGCGGCTGCGGCCGAAGCCTATCGCTCCGCACCCACACCGAACGTGATCGTCCTGGAGAGCGACGGGCGGGCTGACCTGCTCGGCGGGCTCGACCAGCTCGCGACCGTCTGCGATGCCGGCACCCGCGTCGTCGTGATCGGCCGCATCAACGACGTCATGCTCTATCGCGAACTCGTGCGCCGCGGCGTCAGCGACTACGTGCTGGCACCGGTTGGCCCGATCGACGTGGTGCGATCGATCTGCAATCTGTTCTCTGCGCCGGAAGCCAAGGCGGTCGGCCGCATCATTGCAGTCGTCGGCGCCAAGGGCGGCGTCGGCGCCTCCACCATCAGCCACAACGTCGCCTGGGCGATCGCGCGCGACCTGGCCATGGACGCGGTGGTCGCCGATCTCGACCTCGCCTTCGGCACCGCCGGGCTCGACTACAACCAGGATCCGCCGCAAGGCATCGCCGACGCCGTGTTCTCGCCGGATCGCGTCGATACGGCCTTCGTCGACCGTCTTCTATCCAAATGCACCGACCATCTGAGCCTGTTGGCCGCGCCGGCCACGCTCGACCGGGTCTATGATTTCGGCACCGACGCCTTTGACGCCGTGTTCGACACGCTGCGCTCGACCATGCCCTGCATCGTGCTCGACATCCCGCACCAATGGACGGGCTGGACCAAGCGCGCCCTGATCGGGGCGGATGACATCCTGATCGTGGCCGCGCCCGACCTTGCCAACCTGCGCAACACCAAGAACCTGTTCGACCTCTTGAAAGCGGCCCGGCCGAACGACCGGCCGCCGCTGTACTGCCTGAACCAGGTCGGCGTCCCCAAACGGCCCGAAATCGCCGCCACCGAGTTCGCCAAGGCGATCGAGAGTCAGCCGATCGCCTCGATCCCGTTCGAGCCCCAGACTTTCGGCTCCGCCGCCAATAATGGCCAGATGATCGCGGAAATCTCGGCCAACCATAAGTCGATCGACATGTTCCTCCAGATCGCCCAGCGCCTGACCGGCCGCAGCGAGACAAAGAAGCAAAAGTCGTCGTTCCTTTCACCCCTGATTGAGAAGTTGCGCGGAAAATAGCCGCCGCATGGAGTTGTTAAGTGTTCGGTAAGCGTAGCGGAACAGACACCGACCTTCGGGCCCCCAAGCCCGGCGCCGTGTCGCCAGAGCCTGCCCAGGCTCCGGCGCCGAGTGTCTCGCGCGCGCCGGCGCCCCCGGCCGTCGTCTCGCCCCCGCTGGCACCGATCAAGGCCCCACCGCCTCCGCCGATGGAGAGCCGCCGCTCGGACAATTACTACGAGGTCAAGGCGACGATCTTCGGCGCCCTGATCGAGGCAATCGACCTCGCCCAGCTCGCCAAGCTCGACTCGGAGTCCGCGCGCGAGGAAATCCGCGACATCGTCAACGAGATCATCGCGATCAAGAACATCGTGATGTCGATCGCCGAGCAGGAAGAGCTGCTCGACGACATCTGCAATGACGTGCTCGGCTATGGCCCGCTCGAGCCGTTGCTGTCGCGCGATGACATCGCCGACATCATGGTCAACGGCGCCAACACGGTGTTCATCGAAGTGGGCGGCAAGATCCAGCGCACCGGCATCCGCTTCCGCGACAACCAGCAGCTCCTCAATATCTGCCAGCGCATCGTCAGCCAGGTCGGCCGGCGCGTCGACGAATCCTCGCCGATCTGCGACGCCCGTCTCGCCGACGGCTCCCGCGTCAACGCCATCGTGCCGCCGCTGTCGATCGACGGCCCCGCGCTCACCATCCGAAAGTTCAGGAAGGACAAGCTGACGCTGGATCAGCTCGTCAAGTTCGGCGCGATCACCCCTGAAGGCGCCGAGATCCTCCAGATCATCGGCCGCTGCCGCTGCAACGTGCTGATCTCTGGCGGTACCGGTTCGGGCAAGACCACGCTGCTCAACTGCATGACCAACTACATCGAGCACGACGAGCGCGTCATCACCTGCGAGGACGCGGCCGAATTGCAGCTCCAGCAGCCTCACGTGGTGCGGCTGGAAACCCGCCCGCCCAACATCGAGGGTGAAGGCCAGGTCACGATGCGCGAATTGGTGCGCAACTGCCTGCGTATGCGCCCCGAACGCATCATCGTCGGCGAGGTCCGCGGACCCGAAGCCTTCGACCTGTTGCAGGCCATGAACACCGGCCATGACGGCTCGATGGGCACGCTGCACGCTAACAATCCGCGCGAGGCGCTGTCGCGCTGCGAATCCATGATTACGATGGGCGGCTTCTCCCTGCCCTCGCGGACGATCCGCGAAATGATCTGCGCCTCCATCGACGTCATCATCCAGGCCGCCCGCCTGCGCGACGGTTCGCGCCGCATCACCCACATCACCGAGGTGATGGGCATGGAAGGCGACACCATCATCACCCAGGACATCTTCCTCTATGACCTCGTGGGCGAAGACGCCAACGGCAAGATCATCGGACGGCATCGCTCGACCGGCATCGGCCGCCCCCGCTTCTGGGAGCGCGCCCGCTATTACGGCGAGGAGAAGCGCCTTGCCGCCGCGCTCGATGCGGCGGAAGTGGCGGCGACGACGTGAGCGGTAACGCACCATGAAGATACAGGTTCTCGCCCTCGCCTTTCTCGCCACCGCTGCCGTCGGCGGCGTCGCCTGGGTTTTCCTCTATCCGCTGTTGTCCGGCGAGCGAAAGGCGGAGAACCGCCGTGCCTCCGTCGCGCGCACCGAGCCGGTCGCGGCACGGCAGGCCGAGAAAAGCCAGCGCTCGCGCCGCGAGCAGGTCGAAAGCACGCTCAAGGATCTCGAGCAGCGTCGCCTCAAGGAAAAGAGCGTTCCGCTCCACGTGCGGCTGTCGCAGGCCGGGCTCGACTGGACGCCGCAGAAATTCTGGATCGTCTCCGCCGCGCTCGGAGGCGCGTTCTTCTTCCTCGCGATGTTCGTCGGCGGCGGACTGGTGGGGGCCGCGGGCCTTGCCTTCGCCGGCGGCTTCGGCCTGCCGCGCTGGATGCTGAGCTTCCTGAAGAAGCGCCGCGAGAACAAGTTCCTGGCAGCGCTCCCGGACGCCGTCGACGTCATCGTCCGCGGCATCAAGGCCGGCCTGCCGCTGTTCGAATCGATCAAGGTCGTCGCCGCCGATTCGCCGGAGCCGCTGCGCAGCGAATTTCTGGCGATTATCGAGACCCAGGCGATCGGCATGCCGCTGGGTGAGGCCTGCTCGCGGCTCTATGAGCGCATGCCGCTGCCGGAAGCGAACTTCTTCGGCATCGTGGTCTCGATCCAGCAGAAGTCCGGCGGCAACCTCTCCGAAGCACTCGGCAACCTCTCAAAGGTGCTGCGCGATCGCAAGAAGATGAAGGAAAAGATCCAGGCGATGTCGATGGAGGCCAAGGCCTCCGCCGGCATCATCGGCTCGCTACCGCCGATCGTGATGTTCCTGGTCTATCTCACGACCCCGCAATACATCTCGCTGTTGTGGACCCACCCCACCGGCCAGCTCATGCTGGTCGGCTGCGTCGTCTGGATGTCGATGGGCATCCTGGTGATGAAGAAAATGATCAACTTCGACTTCTGACGGTGCGCGTATGGTCGATCTCCTCGTCACGAAACTGCACGACGTTCATTTCATGACGATGCTGCTGGCGGCAATTGCCGCCAGCGCGACCGTCTACACGCTGGTGATGCCGCTGTTCGCCGGCGAGGGCCTTGCCAAGCGCATGAAGGCGGTGGCAAGCGAGCGCGAGCGGATCCGGCAGCGCGAGCGCGACCGGCTCGCCAAGACCGAGAAGGTTTCGCTGCGACAGACGCCGAAGCAGCTCGTCTCCAAGGTGGTCGAGGACTTCAACCTCACCAAATGGCTGGCGCAGGAGGCCGCGCGCGAGAAGCTCGTGATGGCTGGCTATCGCGGCCAGGCGCCCTACATCACCTTCCTGTTCGCCCGCATGGTGACGCCGCTCGTGCTGTTCGTCGGCGCCGCGCTCTACGTCTTCCTGATCGCGCGTATGCAGCAGTCGCTGCCGATCAAGATCGGCATTTGCGTCGGCGCCGCCTATCTCGGCCTCCAGGCGCCGATGCTGTTCCTGAAGAACGCGATCTCCAAGCGCCAGCTCTCGATCAAGCGCGCTTTCCCCGACGCGCTCGACCTGCTGCTGATCTGCATCGAATCCGGCATGTCGGTCGAGATGGCGTTCCGGAAAGTCGCGACCGAGATCGTCGGCCAGTCGATTGCGTTGTCGGAGGAATTCACGCTGACCACGGCCGAGCTGTCCTATTTGCAGGACCGCAAGGTGGCCTACGAGAACCTTGCGCGCCGCACCGGTCTCGAAGGCGTCAAATCGGTCTGTCTCGCGCTCCAGCAGGCGGAGCGCTACGGCACCCCGCTCGGCCACTCCTTGCGCGTGATGGCGCAGGAAAACCGCGACATGCGCATGAACGAGGCCGAGAAGAAGGCCGCCGCGCTGCCGCCGAAGCTGACCGTGCCGATGATCCTGTTCTTCCTGCCGGTGCTGTTCGTCGTCATTCTCGGACCGACGGGCATCAAGGTCTCGGAGCTGCATTGACGGCTCGCGCGGGCCGCGCGGCGGCCCGCGACCGTCGAACAGGGCCAGCTGATTACTCGGATTGACTGAGGGAAGCGACCGGCACCGACATGCGCTTGGCCGGGCTGCGCGGCGCATCGTTGCGGTTCAGCATTTCCTTGAGGTAGGCGACGTTGGCCGCGGCTTCGTCCGGCGGCAGGTCCGCCTTGACGATGGTCTCGGCCTCCGTGAAGCGTCCCTGCAAGCCGACCACTAGCGCGAGATTCTGCCGCACCCGCGCGCCGGCGCGCGGCGAGGCATAGGCCTGCCGGAGCGTCTCTTCCGCCCGCGGCAGCTCCTTGGTGAGCATGTAGGAAAGGCCGAGATTGGACAGGACGCCGGGATCGCCAGGCGCGATCTTCAGCGCGCTGACATAGTAGCGGCGCGCCTCCTCGTGCTTGCCCATCTGATCGAGGCAGGTGCCCTGCACGGAGAGCAGGCGCCAGTCCGGATTGTCGGGCGAGTGCGCCTTCGACAGCACGTCGAAGGCCTGCTGGAAATTACCGTTGTCGGCGAGCGCGCGGCCATAGAGCGCCAGGAGCGGCTTGTTGCCGGGATGGGCGATGGTTGCCTGCTCCAGCACGGCGGCGGCCTGCGCTCGCTGGCCGTTGGCGCGCAGCGCCTGGCCATAGGCGAGCGCGGCGTCGGGATCCTTGGGATTGGCGCGGTAGCGCTCGCCATAGACGTCGGCGGCGCGGGCAGGATCTGCGGGCGCTGCGGCTTCCGCCCGGGGGCCGATCGAGCCGGTGACATCGGAGAGCTTCGACATGGCCGTGCAACCGCCAAGGCCGGCCGCCAGTACCGCGAGCAGCGAGCTGGACGCAAGAAGCCGGGCAACACAGGACCGCTGACGCATGACGCTTTGACTCTCGAGCCGATTGATCGAGCTGAACGGGCCAGCAATAGACTGTTAACCCTAACGGCCGGTTAACGCGCCTAACGCGGGCCACGCGATCAGATCGCCGAGGGCGTCACGAGGCGCGGCTCAATATTCCATGGCCAGCCGCTTCCGGACCTCGTCGATGCGTTTGTCGAGCGCGTCGAAGCGTGCATGGACCGCGCGATCGTGGAGATAGAAAACGTAGCCGCCGGCGAGGAACGCGAAGATCCAGTGATGATGCTCGACATAGGCGAAGACCGCCTCGATGGCATGGCCGAGAAACGCGACCACGCTCCACAGAAATTCCATTGCATTCCCTCCCGGCACGGCTTGTCTTGGATCCGCCCTTGGACCCGCGGCACTGACGCCGCGGACGCGTTTTGGCGGAACCTAGCATGGTGAGGCCAAGGCGAGTAGCGGCTCGCGGGCGCGCCGGGTGGCGGCGAAGCCGATTGCAGGTGCCGCGAAACTCTGCGAAGTCTCATGTCATCATGTGAACCAGCCTGGGCCGGCCCCGCCAATGCCTTCCGTATTCGAGACGTCGTCTGCCGCCATCCCCATCACCTTCGTGACCAAATCGAGCTGGGACCAGATCGCCGAGACGCTGGCGCCTCCGCAACGACAGTTCGCAAAGGCCAACGGCTTTGCGGGAAAGCCGGGCGCATATCTCGCACTGCCGGCGCCGGACGGAGCGGTCGCGGGGGTGCTGTTCGGCCTCGAGGACGAGGCCGCAAGATCACGCGACCTGTTCCGGGCGGGCAGCCTGCCCGGGCTGCTGCCGCCGGGCACCTATCGCTTCGCCAATGCACCGCACGATGCGCGCCTCGCCGCCCTCGCCTTCGCGCTCGGCAGCTATCGCTTTGCCCGCTACCGCAAGGCGGACGCGCCCGAGGTCAGGCTGGTGCCACCCGAAGGGGTCGACGCCGCTGAAGTTGCGCGGATCGCGGATGCCGCGTGTCTGGCGCGTGATCTCGTCAACACGCCCGCCAACGACATGGGGCCGGAGGAACTCGCCGCGGCCGCGCAGGCGCTCGCCACCGAATTCGGCGCGACCTTCGGCTGCATCGTCGGCGACGACTTGAAGGCGCAGAACTTTCCGCTGATCCACGCCGTCGGCATGGCCTCGACCCGCGTGCCGCGCCTGATCGACATCACCTGGGGCAACCCTGCGCATCCCAAGGTCACGCTGGTCGGCAAGGGCGTCTGCTTCGACACCGGCGGGCTCGACCTGAAGCCGTCGAGCGGCATGCTGATCATGAAGAAGGACATGGGCGGTGCAGCCAACGTGCTGGCGCTCGCGCGCATGGTGATGGGCGCCAGGCTCAAGGTGCGGCTGCGCGTGCTGATCCCCGCCGTCGAGAACGCGGTCGCCGGTAACGCCTTCCGGCCGCTCGACATCTTCCCCTCGCGCAAGGGGATCACGGTCGAGATCGGCAACACCGACGCCGAAGGCCGGCTGGTGCTGGCCGATGCGCTGGCGCTGGCGGACGAGGAAAAGCCCGATCTGCTGATCGATCTGGGCACGCTGACGGGTGCCGCGCGCGTCGCGCTGGGCCCGGATTTACCGCCCTTTTACACCAATGATGAGACGCTGGCCGCCGACGTCGCGCGCTGCGCCGTCAGGGAGAACGATCCGTTGTGGCGCATGCCGCTATGGCCGGCTTACGATTCCTGGCTGGACTCCAAGACGGCCAATATCACCAACGCGCCATCAGGCACCTTTGCCGGATCGATCACCTGCGCGCTGTTTTTGCAGCGTTTCGTCGAGCATGCCAAGAGCTGGCTGCATGTCGACATCTACGCCTGGACGCCATCGGCGAAACCGGCCCGACCCGAGGGCGGCGAATGCCAGGCCGCACGCGCACTCTACCTACTGCTGAGCGAACGCTATGCATGACAAGCGGCTGACGCCGTCGCGCGGCGACATCGCCGCGAAATATCTCGAAGGCAAGGTGCAGGCCGACCGCTTCGTCACCGGCGAAGAGTTCGAGGTGATCGAGGCGATCGCGCCGCTGCGTGAACAGCCGTCGTCGAACGCAATGCTGATGACCGAAGCGATGCGCGGCGAACGCGTCACGATCTACGATCGCAACGGCGAAGGCTGGGCCTGGGGCCAGCTCGTGAGCGACGGCTATGTCGGCTGGCTGCCTGATGCAGCGCTAGCAAAGTCCTCTGCCGCACCGACGCACAAGGTCAGCGCGCTCCGGACCCTTGCCTTTCCGGGCCCGTCGATCAAGCTGCCGCCATCCGACGCGCTCGTGATGGGATCGAAGGTTGCCGTGACGCGCGACGATGGCCCCTTCGCGGTCACCCGCGAGGGACAATATCTGCCGAAGACGCACCTCGTCGCCCTCGATCATCGCGAGCCGGACTTCGTGGGGGTCGCCGAGCGCTTCGTCGGCACGCCCTATCTCTGGGGCGGCAAGAGCTCACTCGGCATCGATTGCTCCGGGCTGGTCCAGGTTTCACTGACTGCCGCCGGCATCGGCTGCCCGCGCGACAGCGACATGCAACTGGCGGGTCTCGGGCGAACCTTGGAGCCGCATGAGAGGACCGAGCTGCAACGCGGCGATCTGATCTTCTGGAAGGGCCATGTCGCGATCGTGCGCGACGGTGGCACCATGGTCCACGCCAATGCGCATCACATGGCGACGGTGATCGAGCCGATCGCGCCGGCGATTGCGCGGATCAAGACGGCTGGCAGCGGCGTCGTCGCGATCAAGCGGCTGTAGAACGCGTCGTCTCAAAGATGAACGCGCCGGTAGAGATGGTCAGATGATTGCCACACCGAGTACTGCTCATAAACTCATTGCGAGTTTTGTTACAGCGCTCATGCTTCTCGCGCGGCCGTGTCTTGGGAACGAACCTACTACCATAGATACGAGAGGGTTTTCCGTCACGTTTGGTGAGATGTGGCACGTATCAACGGACCACATCGGCACCATATTAGGAAGCATCAGGGCTGAAGAACCGCCATTCATTATAATGTATTACGCCGACCAATTCGTCGATACGGATCGCGCAAAGGGAAATGCGCTTGAACGCATGAAGCAGAGTTCGATTGCGGACATCATTGGGGATGGCGGACGCAGGATGGTCGATGAAGGCAAGTGGCACCGCCATGATACCGTTCACAGGCCGGATGGAATTACTGAGGAGCAACTGGATTCCGATGCCTTCAACCGGGACAATGACGGTAAGGCCGTCGAAGTATGTTCATTCATAAGGTTTTACCATGGTGCCCCACACGCGGAACTTTATCTCGCATTCATTGTGAACAAGCCGTGCGATGAAGCTCGTGCGGAATTTGACAGCTTTGAGAGATCTATAATCTGGAAATGAATGGCTTGCGGACGGCCGGAGGTCCGCTTCGGATCAAAAATCCCGTTCATCTGCGAAAAGCGACCTTTCAGGATTCCGGGTGCGCTACCGCCTACGCTCTTCGGCGGACAAGTCGCACGCATAACCGGCAAAGCTACGTCGCCACCGCCCCGTTCCCCGCCGTCTCCAGCCGGAACGCCGCCGCGAACAGCGCGCGCGTGTAGTCGGTCTTCGGGTTCTTGAAGAGCTCCGCCGCCTGCCCTTCCTCGACCACCTTGCCGCCGCGCATCACGATCAGATGGCTGGCGAGCGAGGCCACGACACGCAGATCGTGCGAGATGAACACGTAGGTCAGGTCGCGCTTGCGCTGCAATTCGCGCAGGAGGTCGACCATCTGCGCCTGGAACAGCATGTCGAGCGCGCTGGTCGGCTCGTCCAGCACGACGAAATCGGGCTCGAGCACGATCGCGCGCGCAATGCTGATGCGCTGGCGCTGGCCGCCGGAAAACTCATGCGGATAGCGGAAGCGCGTCTCCGGATTGAGACCGACATCCTCCAGCGCCTTGATGACGCGCGCCTCGCGGTCCTCGCGCGACAGGTTTGGCTGATGCACCGAGAGGCCCTCGCCGACGATGTCGGCGACCGACATGCGCGGGCTGAGCGAGCCGAACGGATCCTGGAACACGATCTGCATGTCGCGGCGGAACGGGCGCATCTCCTTGAAGCGCAGGCCCTGGATGTCCTTCCCCAGGAAGACGATGCGGCCGTTCGACGAGATCAGCCGCAACAGCGCGAGCCCGAGCGTGGTCTTGCCGGACCCGGACTCGCCGACGACACCGAGCGTCTCGCCCTTGCGCACGGCGACGCTGACGCCGTCGACCGCCTTGATGTGGCCGACGGTCTTGCGCAGGAAACCACGCTTGATCGGAAACCAGACTTTTAGCGCGTCCGCCGACATCACGACCGGCGCATTCGGCTGCGGCGGCGCGGGATCCGGCTTCGGCTCGGCCGCGAGCAGGTCGCGGGTATAGGGATGCTTGGGACTGTTGAAGACCTGCTCGACCGGCCCCTGCTCGACGATCTTGCCGCCGTTCATCACGCAGACGGTGTCGGCGATGCGGCGCACGATGCCGAGGTCATGGGTGATGAACAAGAGGCTCATGCCGAGGCGCGAGCGGATCTCGGCGAGCAGCGCCAGGATCTGCGCCTGCACGGTGACGTCGAGCGCCGTGGTCGGCTCGTCCGCAATCAACAGGTCGGGCTCGTTGGCGAGCGCCATCGCGATCATCACGCGCTGGCGCTGGCCGCCCGAGAGCTGATGCGGATAGCTCGCGAGCCGCGTCTCGGGATCGGGGATGCCGACCTGGGCGAGCAGCTCCAGCGTCCGCTTGCGCGCCAGCGCATTGCTGGTCGGATTGTGAAGCTGGATGATCTCGCCGATCTGCGCCTCGATCGTGTGCAGCGGATTCAGCGAGGTCATCGGCTCCTGGAAGATGATGGAGATGTCGCTGCCGCGGATCCCGCGCATCTCCTGTTCCGAGAGGTTCAGGATCTCGCGCCCCTTGAAGCGGATGCTTCCCGAGGGATGCGAGGCGTTCGGATAAGGCAGCAGCTTCATGACCGAAAGCGCGCTGACCGACTTGCCGGAGCCGGACTCGCCGACCAGCGCCACGCATTCGCCGCGCTTGATCTGGAACGATACCTTGTCGACGGCGAGCGTCGTGCCCGCGCCCTGGTGGAAGGCCACCGAGAGGTCGCGCACGCTGAGCAGGGGCTGGTTGATCGCGTCCATCGCCTACCTGAACGTCTTGCGCGGATCGAAGGCGTCGCGCACCGCTTCGCCGGTGAAGATCAAGAGCGACAGCATGATCGCAACGGCGAAGAAGCCGGAGAAACCAAGCCACGGCGCCTGCACGTTGGCCTTGGCCTGCGCCAACATTTCGCCGAGCGACGGCGAGCCGGGCGGCAGGCCGAAGCCCAGGAAGTCGAGGGCCGTCAGCGTCATCACCGACGAGGAGACGATGAACGGCAGGAACGTCATCGTCGCGACCATGGCATTCGGCAGCAGGTGGCGGAACATGATCACGGCATTGGAGACTCCGAGCGCCCGCGCAGCCTGGATGTATTCGAAATTACGCCCGCGCAAAAATTCCGCGCGCACGAGGCCGACCAGCGCCACCCAGTGGAACAGCACCATGATGCCAAGCAGGATGAAGAAGCCCGGAGGGAGCACCGCCGATATGATGAGCAGCAGATAGAGATAGGGAATCGCATTCCAGATCTCGATGAAGCGCTGGAACGACAGATCGATCCAGCCGCCGAAATAGCCCTGCACGCCGCCGGCGATGATGCCGATGACGGACGACACGATGGTCAGGATCAGGCCGAACAGCACCGAGATGCGGAAGCCGTAGATCAGCCGCGCGACCACGTCGCGGCCCTGGTCGTCGGTGCCGAGCCAGTTGTATTCGAGATCGCGGCAGCTCTTCAGGCCCTTCTTCTCCACCACCGGCTTGCATTGCGCCTCCGTCAGCATCCAGGTCGGCGGCGACGGCGCGGGCGTCGGCAGGTCGAGATTGTGAGTGTCGTAGGAATAGCGGATCAGCGGCCAGACGATCAGGCCGCCCTTGTCCTTGATCAGCTTCTGCAAGTAGGGATCGCGATAGTCGGCCGCGGTTTCGAAATCGCCGCCGAAGGTGGTCTCCGAATAGGTGACGAAGGCGGGCCAGTAGAGACGGCCGTCGAACTTGATCATGAACGGCCGGTCGTTGGCGATCAGTTCCGCGAACAGCGAGACCACGAACAGGACCATGAAGATCCAGAACGACCAGTAGCCGCGTCTGTTGGCCTTGAAGTTCTGCCAGCGCCGGCGATTGAGCGGCGAAGGTTCGAAGGCCTTGCGTGTGATCGGCACGGCCTCGCCGAGCGGCGATCTGGTCGTGGTCTCGATCGGGGTGGGTGCGGTGACCGTCATCAGACCTCCCGCGCCTCGAAATCGATCCGGGGATCGATCCACATATAGGTCAGATCGGAGATCAGATTGACCACGAGACCCATCAGCGAAAAGATGTACAGCGTGCCGAACACGACGGGATAATCACGGTTGAGAACGCTCTCGAAACCGAGCAGCCCAAGCCCGTCCAGCGAGAAGATGGTCTCGATCAGGAGCGAGCCGGAGAAGAAGGCGCTGATGAAGGCGCCGGGGAAACCCGCGATCACGATCAGCATGGCGTTGCGGAAGATGTGGCCGTAGAGCACCTGGCGCTCGGTACAGCCCTTGGCCCGGGCGGTCATGACGTATTGCTTGCGGATCTCGTCCAGGAACGAGTTCTTGGTGAGAAACGTCATGGTCGCGAACGCACCGAGCGCCATCGAGATCAGCGGCAAGGTCAGGTGCCAGAAATAGTCGAGGATCTTCCAGTACCAGGGGAATTGCGACCAGCCGTCCGACGTCAGCCCGCGCAGCGGGAACCAGTTGAAGAACGAGCCGCCGGCGAACAGGATGATCAGGAGGATCGCGAACAGGAAGCCCGGGATCGCGTAGCCGAGCACGATCACCGCCGACGTCCAGGTGTCGAACCGCGCGCCGTCCTTGACCGCCTTGCGAATGCCCAGCGGTATCGAGATCAGATACGTCATCAGCGTCAGCCAGATGCCGAGCGAGATCGAGACCGGCAGCTTCTCCTTGATGAGCTGAATGACGCTGACGGTGCGGAAGTAGCTGGTGCCGAAATCGAACCGCGCGAAATTCCAGACCATCAGCGCGAACCGCTCGGGCGCCGGCTTGTCGAAGCCGAACTGCTTTTCCAGCTTCTTGATGAATTCTGGATCGAGCCCCTGCGCGCCGCGGTATTTCGAGTTGACGGCGTCGCCGCCGGCGCCGACCTGTCCCGGCGCACGCTGCGCGAAGTCGCCGCCGCCCGAGATGCGCGAGGTGCCGCCGGTGTCGGCGCCGGAGAGCTGCGCGATCACGCGCTCCACAGGGCCGCCCGGCGCGAATTGCACCACCACGAAGGAAATGAAGAGGATCCCGAGCAGCGTCGGGATCATCAGGAGAATGCGGCGGGCGATATAGGCGCTCATGAGCTACTTCGCCTGATCGAGCTTAGCGGCCTTGGCAGCGTCGAACCACCAGAGGGTCCGCTCGCCGACGTCGCTGGAATAGTCGCTGAGCTGGTAGCGCGGCAACTCCTTCGGATGGCCGAATATGTCCCAATAGGCCAGCCGATGGCTGGTATTGTTCCATTGCGGCACCCAATAGCGCCCGGCGCGAAACACGCGATCGATCGCGCGGCAGGCGACGGTCAACTCCTCGCGCGTATTGGCCGCCATCGCCTTCTCGACCAGCGCATCGATCGCGGGGCTGGCGACGCCGGCGAGATTATAGGATCCCTTCGTCGCCGCGGCCTGTGCGGTGAAATAGGTGCGCAGGCTGTCACCGGGCGTCGGCGTCATGCTGATGCGCTCAATCGCGACGTCGAAGTCGAACGCTTCGACCCGCGCGCGATGCTGGACGGCGTCGACCACGCGCAGACTGGCCTCGATCCCCAGCGTGTTCAGGTTCTTGATGAAGGACGCGTGATGCGGCTGGAACGACGGCTCGTCGATCAGGAACTCGACGGTAAAGACATCGCCGTTCGGCAGCAGCCGCTTGCCGTCCTTGACCGGAAGCTTTGCCTCCTGGAGCAACTGCTGCGCCTTGCGCAGCAGCGTGCGGTCCTGGCCTGAGCCGTCCGTCACCGGCGGCAGATAGGGCTCGCCAAAGACTTCGTCGGGGACCTGGCCACGATAGGGCTCGAGCAGTTTTAGCTCCTCCGCCGAGGGCATGCCCTGGGCGACGAGGTCCGAGTTCTGAAACGGCGAGATTGTGCGCGCATAGGCGCCGTACATGATGGTCTTGTTGGTCCACTCGAAGTCAAACGCGCAATTGATGGCGTCGCGGACTTTCACATCCTTGAATTTGTCGCGGCGGGTGTTCATGAACCAGCCCTGACCGCCCGATGGCGTTCGGTCCGGCACCTGTTCGCGCTTGACGCGACCGTCCTTGACGGCCGGAAAATCGTATCGCGTCGCCCAGATGCGCGAGGTGAATTCCTCACGGTAGAGATAGTTCTTGCCGGTAAAGCCCTCGAAGGCGACGTCGCGATCGCGGTAGAACTCGTAGCGCACGATGTCGAAATTATTCATGCCGCGGCAGACGGGAAGATCGGCCGCCCACCAATCCTTCACCCGCTCGAACTCGATGTAGCGGTTGATCTCGAATTTCGCGACCTTGTACGGACCTGACCCCAGCGGAATATCGGTCGACGATTCCTCGAACGGCCGTGTCGCGTAATAGGCCTTTGAGAAGATCGGCAGGCCCGCCGCGTAAAGCGGCACGTCGCGCGCGCGCCTCTCGGCAAAATTGACCACGACGGTCGCATCATCGAGCGCTGCGGCGCCTTTGACGTCGCGCATCTGCAACTGGATCAGCGGATGGCCTTTCTCCTTCAGCGTGTTGATGGAGAAAGCGACGTCATGCGCGGTCAGCTTCGTGCCGTCGTGAAACCGCGCCTCGGGCCGGATCGTGTAGCGGTAGGCGAGCTTGTCGGGGGAGATCTGCACCGATTTGGCGGCATAGCCGTACATTGCATCGGGCTCGTCGCCGGCGTGCGCCATCAGCGAGACGAAAGTCAGGTCCATGCCCTGCGCGCCCTCGCCTTTGAGGATGAAGGCGTTGAGCGAGCTGAAGGTGAAGTAGGACTGGTTGTAGGCGCGGATAGCCGGGATCAGCGAGAACGTACCGCCCTTAGGCGCATCGACATTGACGTAGTCGAAATGGTGAAAGTCGGCAGCGTATTTGAGATCGCCGAACGCCGAGATGCCGTGCATCTCGGCCGGCATCTCCGATGCGGCCGCAGCGTCACGTGCGAAGCGGCCGAGAGATGCACTCACGGCGCCGCCGACACCGAGGCCAAGCACGTGCCGGCGTGAAAGCTGCGCCATGCGCGAAAGCTTCCTCAAGAGCGTTTTCCGATTCGGGCAGCCTTTTCCGCGTCATACCACCACAACGTCGGCAAGCCGGACCGTCCATACTTCGGCAGCGGCTCGGCGTGACTAAAGCGATCCCACCTTGCGTAGCGCGAAAAGCCGTAGGTGAACTGCGGCACGACGTAGAAATTCCACAGCAGCACGCGATCGAGCGCGTGCGTGGCAGCGACGAGACCGGCGCGATCCTTGGCGAAGATCACCTTCTCGATCAAGGCATCCACGGCCGGATTCCTGATACCGATGGTGTTGCGCGCACCCGGCACGTCGGCCGTCTGCGATCCCCAGAATTCGCGCTGCTCGTTGCCCGGAGAGAGCGACTCGCCCCACTGGTCGATGATCATATCGAAATCGAAGCTGCGCAGCCGATTCTGGTACTGCGCGTCGTCGACGGTGCGGACGGATGCATTGACGCCGATCCTCTCCAGCGAGGGCTTGTAGAACAGCGCGATGCGTTCCGACGAGGGATCCTGCACCAGGATTTCAACCGTTAGAGCCTTGCCCGACGCGTCGACCAGCTTGTGGTCGCGGACCTCGAAGCCCGCCTCTTTCAGAAGCTTTGCCGCTTCGCGCAAGTTGGCGCGCACCGCTTCCGGATTGCCGCCGACGGGATTCTGGTACGGCGTGGTGAAGACTTCCGGGGGCACCTTGTCCTTCAGTGCCTCGAGGAGTTGTAACTCCTCGCCCTGCGGCAATCCGGAACAGGCGAGTTCCGTGCCCTCGAAGTAGCTGTTGATCCGCTTGTACTGGCCGAAGAACAGCTGCTTGTTCATCTCCTCGAAGTCGAAAGCGTAGTTGAAGGCGCGCCGCACGCGCGGGTCCTTGAACTGGTCGCGCCGGGTGTTGACCACGAAGGCCTGCATGCGACCGGAGTCGTTGACCGGAAATTCTTCCTTGACCACCCGCTTGTCCGCAACGGCCGGAAAATCGTAGGCGGTCGCCCATTGCTTGGCGGAGTTCTCCGCGATCCAGTCGGCCTGGTCGGCCTTGAAGGCTTCAAGGGCCACGATGTTGTCGCGGAAGAATTCGAAGCGCAGCTCGTCGAAATTGTTCTGCCCGATCTGGCTCGGCAGGTTCGCGCCCCAATGGTCCTTGACCCGCTCGAGCTTGATCGAGCGTCCCGCCACGAATTCCTTGATCCGGTATGGGCCTGAGCCAAGCGGAATCTCGAGTGTCGTGGCGCCGACGTCGCGCTTGCGCCCCTGGGCGTCAGTGCCTTCCCACCAGTGCTTTGGCAGCACCGTGAGCTCGCCGACGATGGTCGGCAGTTCGCGGTTACCGGGACCATCGAAGGTGAACTTCACGTCGTGCTCGCCGGCCTTCTCGGCTTTCACCACGTGCCGGTAGTAAGACCCGTACATCGGACTATGCTTCTTCAGCGTCTCCAGCGAGAAGATCACGTCCTCGGGCGTCACCGGCTTGCCGTCGTGCCAGCGCGCGTCCTTGCGCAGGCGATAGATCACCCAGGAGAAATCGTCCGGATGCTGGGCGGCTTCGGCCAGCTCGCCATACTGGGTCGCTACCTCGTCCTGCGCGCGCGTCATCAGCGTTTCGTGGATCAGGCCGGCAGCCGGCGCGATCACGCCTTTGATGCCGGCGACCGCAATGTTGAAATTGTCGAAGGTGCCGATCGAGATCATGCGCGCGACGCCGCCCTTGGGCGCGTCCGGATTGACATAATCGAAGCGCTTGAAATCGGCGGGATATTTGATGTCGCCAAACAGGGAGAGACCGTGGCGCCAGGGGAGCTCGCCGGCCGATTGCGCCTCAGCAGCACTGACAATCGGAACACCTGCGGCGGAACCGAGGGCGGGGAGCGCAGCAGTCGCAGCGCCGGCTAGCAGAAGATCGCGTCGGGTAATGGCCAAATGAACGTCCCTGTCTCGAAGGAGGTTACCCCTTTAAGGCCCCAATATACGGCAAGGTTTCGACCGATTATGTTGCTTTTTCCTCATCTTGGAAGCCCAAGGGGGCGGTTCGCTGCGGCGAAACGCCCCGATAACAACGCTGCGAGGCGGCCAAGGGGTAGACAAGCGGTAGATAAGGAAACGGCCAGGCTTTTCGAGCCTGGCCGCCGTGTCAGCGCGATCTATTTGACGATCTTACTTCGCCGCGGTCGGCAGCGGCTTCGGGCTGTCGGCCAGGCTGTTCAGATAGGCGATGACGTCGGCGCGCTCGCTATCCTTCGGGATGCCGGCAAAACCCATCGCGGTGCCCGAGACGAAGCCCTTCGGGTTGGTGATGAACTTGTTGAGATCGTCGATGCTCCACTCGCCGCCCTTGGCCTTCATGGCGGCGGAATAGTTGAAGCCGGCCTCGGACGCACGGGCGCGGCCGACGACGCCGTAGAGGTTCGGACCGACGCGATTCGGGCCGCCCTTCTCGAAGGTGTGGCAGGCGCCGCACTTCTTGGCGGCGGAGGCGCCCTTCTCGACGGAGGCGGTCTGGAGCAGCTTCTCGATCGGCTCGGATGGCGCCGCGGCAGCGCCACCTTCGGCGCCATGGCCGGCAGCTTCCTTCACGGCGATCTCGAAACCGGGCTTCTCCGGCGGTTTCGCAGCAAACAGCGCCTGGGCAGTGAAGCTCGTCACCAGGACGACGAGGCAGGTACCGAGGATGGCACCGAGGATTTTATTGAGTTCGAAGGAGTCCATGTCGGATCAGGCCCCACGCCGCATGAAGGAAAGCGACCCGAGCGGCCGCCAGGACGAGCCTCGGGAGAATCGAACGTTCCTATCATCCCCCCGAGTTTTGACATTGAGATATCGGTTTGCCCGGGGTCTGGCAACCCGTATAAACGGCCCGGCTTTCACCCCGTCCCCACCCATTTCTTGGCGCGGAATCCGCGCCGTCCAGGCCTTCGAACAGGATGACCGATCCCCGTATTTTAGTGCTGATCCCGGCCCGCATGGCGGCCACCCGCCTACCCGGCAAGCCGCTGAAGGACATCGCCGGGCTGCCGATGATCGTGCACGTGTTGCGGCGGGCCGAAGAGGCGGCCATCGGGCGGGTTGCGGTCGCGACCGACACGCCGGAGATCGCAGACGTCGTCACCGCGCATGGCGGCGTCGCCGTGATGACCCGCCCCGAGCATCCGTCGGGCTCCGACCGCATCCATGAGGCCATGCAGAAGCTCGATCCCGAGGGCAAGGCGGAGATCGTGGTCAATCTCCAGGGCGATTTCCCGACGATCTCGATCAAGAACATCCGCGACGTGCTGCCTCCGCTGGCCGACCCCGCCGTCGACATCGCCACGCTGGCCTCGCAAATCCATACCGAGGAGGAGAACCTCGCCCCCAGCGTGGTGAAGGCGGTGGGAACCTCGCTCGGCGGCCGGCGCATGCGCGCGCTGTATTTTACCCGCGCGACCGCCCCTACCGGGGACGGACCGCGTTACCACCATATCGGCCTCTACGCCTACCGCCGCGCGGCGCTGGAGCGGTTCGTGTCGCTGCCGCCCTCGCCGCTGGAATTGCAGGAGAAGCTGGAGCAGCTCCGGGCGCTGGAGGCCGGCATGCGCATCGACTTTACCATTGTCGATACCGTGCCCCGCGGCGTCGACACCGCGGCGGACCTAGAGACCGCGCGCAGCATCCTTTCCAAATCCTGAGCCGCTGTTACAAGGCCCGACATGAGCAAGATGAAAATCGCATTCCAGGGCGAGCCTGGCGCCAATTCCCACATCGCCATCGACGAGGCCTATCCCGACGCCGAGCCCATGCCGTGCGCGACCTTCGAGGACGCGCTGTCGGTGATCTCCTCGGGCGAGGCCGATCTCGGCATGATCCCGATCGAGAATTCGGTCGCGGGACGCGTCGCCGACATCCATCATTTGCTGCCGGCCTCCGGCCTCTTCATCATCGGCGAGTGGTTTCTGCCGGTCCGCCATCAATTGATGGCGGTGAAGGGCACCAAGCTCGAAGACATCAAGAGTGTCGAGAGCCACGTGCATGCGCTCGGCCAGTGCCGGCGCGTGATCCGCAAGCTCGGCGTCAAGCCGATCGTGGCGGCCGACACCGCCGGCAGCGCGCGCGACATTTCCGAGCGCAAGGACAAGAGCGTTGCCGCGATCGCCTCGCGGCTGGCCGCAAAGATCTACGGCCTCGACATTCTCGCCGAGGACATCGAGGACGAGGCCCACAACACCACGCGTTTCGTGGTGCTGGCCCGCGAGGCGAAGTGGGCCGCGCAGGGCTCGGGCCCGCTGGTCACCTCTTTTGTATTCCGGGTGCGCAACCTACCCGCCGCGCTCTACAAGGCCCTGGGCGGCTTTGCCACCAACGGCGTCAACATGACCAAGCTCGAAAGCTACATGGTCGACGGCAATTTCTTCGCGACGCAGTTTTACGCCGATGTCGACGGCCATCCCGACGACAAGGGGCTCGCCTTCGCGCTCGAGGAGCTGAAATTCTTCTCGCGGGAATTCCGCATCGTCGGCGTCTATCCCGGCCATCCCTTCCGCGCGACGTTCAGCGAGAAACTGGACTAGCCGTCGCCCCGGCGAAGGCCGGGGCCCATAAGCCCACGGAGAGGTTGTGACGCGAGATGATGGTTATCAGTCTTCGCCAAACAGCTTCCTGTGGCTATCGCGACGAGCGCAAGCGCTCGCGCGTGGGTCCCGGATCTGCGCTCCGCTTCGCTGCGCTTGTCCGGGACGACGATCTAAGCGGCCTGCTTCACCAGCCCGAACGCATCCGCCAGCAGTGAATACGACTTCTTCCGCGCCTCGTGGTCGTAGACCGCGGTGATCACCATCAGCTCGTCCGGCTTGCTCGCGTCCATCAGCGGCTTGAGCTTTTGCTGCACGGTCGCTGGGCTACCGACGAACAGGCGCGAACGGTTGCGGGCGATCGAGGCGCGCTCGGCGTCCGTGTAGGGATAGGCGAGCGCCTCTTCCGCGCTCGGCAGCGGCAGATATTGGCCACGGTCGCGGCGCAGGCGATTGAGGTCGAAGGACGAGGCGAGCTTTTCCGCCTCCTCGTCGGTATCCGCGGTGACAACGGCCACCGCGAGAATTGCGTGCGGCGTCGCGCGCCAGGCGGACGGCTGGAAACGGTTGCGGTAATGCACCATCGCGTCGATCGCATCATGGCTCGCAAAATGATGCGCGAACGCGAAGCCCATGCCGACCTGGGCTGCCAATTCCGACGAATAGTCGCTGGAGCCAAGCAGCCAGATCGGCGGCAGCGGCGTGTCGTCGGGCATCGCCACGACGTTGTTATAGGGGTGGCCTGAGGGGAATTCGCGCGTCTCCCACAGGATCAGTTCGTGCAGCCGCTCCAGGAAATCGTCGCCCTCGCGGCGGTCGAGCCGGCTCCTGAGCGCGTACGCTGTGGCACCGTCGGTGCCGGGCGCGCGGCCGAGGCCGAGATCGATGCGGCCGGGAAACAGCGCCTCCAGCATCTTGAAGCGCTCGGCGACCACCAGAGGTGCGTGGTTGGGCAGCATCACGCCGCCGGAGCCGACGCGGATGTGCTTCGTCACCGCCGCGATCTGCCCGATCATGACATCGGGCGCCGGGCTCGCGACGGAAGCGAGGTTGTGGTGCTCGGCAAGCCAGTAACGGACATAGCCGAGTTGATCGACATGGCGCGCAAGGTCGATGCTGTTGCGCAGCGCCGCCGCGGGCTTTGTGCCTGACGTGACGACGGAGAGATCGAGGACGGAGAGCGGGATCATGGCCGGTTCAAGGTAGTGCGCCGCGTCGAGGCGGCAATGGCCCGATGGAGCAGAGCTGACGTGTGCTGGGGGCGAGACGGCCCCGGAGTTGATTGGATAGTGGTGGGATTCTGCGAACGCCAATCACTCGGTCTTCATACTGCCCACCCGATATGCTCAAGACGATCGGAACCCAAAGATCACATAATTAATTGATAATACGTATATTTTATCGTTTTACCTACTTCCCACCAAAATCACAGATATCGAAAAATGGCCAATATTGTCGACGATAGTGGGCCATTTCCCATCGGCAATGGGCTGTCGAGAACGCCGCGTTTGGCCTATCTTAGCGCTTCCCAAGCTAAACCTGCCGCAGTTGCGAAGAGACCTGGAGTGAGTGGCGCCATGACCGAGCCGACGATGCCTGCCCCATATCACGGGCAAGACAATGGGCAAGACGGGCACCTCGCCAAGCGTCCGGCGATCTCCTTCGAGTTCTTTCCGCCCAAGACCGAGGAGATGGAGAAGAACCTGTGGGAGACCATCAATCGCCTCGCCCCGCTGGAGCCGAAATTCGTCTCGGTAACCTATGGCGCGGGCGGCTCGACCCGTGAGCGCACCCACGCCACCATCGCGCGCATCCTGAAGGAGACCTCGCTGCTGCCGGCCGCGCATCTCACCTGCGTCGGCGCATCGCGCGGCGAGATCGACGAGATCGTCGACCGCTACCACGAGGTCGGCGTCCGCCACATCGTCGGCCTGCGCGGCGACCCGCCCGGCGGCATCGGCACGCCCTACGCCACCCATCCCGACGGCTACCAGACGTCCGCCGAGCTCGTCGCCGGCATCAAGAAGCGGCACGCCGATATCGAAGTGTCGGTATCCGCCTATCCGGAGAAGCACCCCGAAGCCCGCGACTTCGACGCCGACATCGACACGCTGAAGGCCAAGGTCGATGCAGGCGCGACGCGCGCGATCACCCAGGTCTTCTTCGACAACGACCTCTACTTCCGCTACCTCGATCGCGTCCGCGCCCGCGGCATCGAGATTCCGGTCGTGCCGGGCATCATGCCCATGCACAATTTCAAGCAGGCCCGCAATTTCGTCACCCGCGCCGGCACGAGCGTGCCGAACTGGCTCGCGGAGAAGTTCGATGGGCTCGACGACGATCCGGAGACGCGCAAGCTCGTCGCGGCGACCGTTGCCGCCGGTCAGGTGCACAAGCTCGCCAAGCACGGCGTCGACACCTTCCATTTCTACACCATGAACCGCGCCGATCTCGTGTTCGCGATCAGCCATCTGCTCGGCATTCGCGCCAAGAGCGCGCAGAAGGCGGCGTAAGCTATGACCGTGACCGTATCCCCCAAGCGCACTGCCCTGCTCGCCGCCGCGCGCGACCGCATCCTGGTGCTCGACGGCGCCATGGGCACGATGATCCAGGGCCTCCAGTTCGACGAGGCCGCCTTCCGCGGCGAGCGCTTCAAGAATTTCCACCGCGACCTCAGGGGCAACAACGACCTGTTGATCCTGACCCAGCCACAGGCGATCGAGGACATCCACGCCGCGTATTTGCGTGCCGGCGCCGACATCGTCGCGACCAACACCTTCTCGACGACCTCGATCGCGCAGGCCGATTACGATCTTGCCGAGGTGGTCTACGAGATGGCGCGCGAAGGCGCCCGCCTCGCCGGCAACGCCGCCAAGCGTGTCGCGGCCGAGGACGGCAAGCCGCGCTTTGTCGCCGGCGCGATCGGCCCCACCAACCGCACCGCCTCGATCTCGCCTGATGTTGCGAATCCCGGCTACCGTGCCGTGACCTTCGACGATCTGCGCGAGTCCTACGGCGAGCAGATCCGCGGCCTGCTCGACGGCGGCGTCGACCTGCTGCTGGTCGAGACCATCTTCGACACGCTGAACGCCAAGGCCGCGCTCTATGCGATCGCCGAGATCACGGAAGAACGCGGCATTGACGTGCCGGTGATGGTATCAGGCACCATCACCGACAAATCCGGCCGCCTGCTGTCGGGCCAGATGCCGGAAGCGTTCTGGAATTCGGTACGGCACGCAAAGCCCGTCACCATCGGCTTCAACTGCGCGCTCGGCGCGGAAGATCTGCGCGCACATATCGCCGACATTGGCCGCGTCGCCGACACTCTTGTTTGTGCCTATCCCAATGCCGGCCTGCCCAACGAATTCGGCCAGTATGACGAGACGCCGGAATATATGGCGCGCCTGGTCGGCGAGTTCGCGCGCGATGGTCTGGTCAACATCGTCGGCGGCTGCTGCGGCACCACGCCGGAGCACATCGCGGCGATTGCCGCGGCCGTGGCCCCGCACAAGCCGCGCGTCGTGCCCGCGATCGAGCCTCGCTTGAGGCTCTCCGGCCTCGAGCCGTTCGTGCTGACGGATGCGATCCCCTTCGTCAATGTCGGCGAGCGCACCAACGTCACGGGCTCGGCCCGCTTCCGCAAATTGATCACGGCCGGCGACTACACGGCCGCGCTCCAGGTCGCGCGCGACCAGGTCGAGAACGGCGCGCAGATCATCGACGTCAACATGGACGAAGGTCTCTTGGACTCGGAAGCCGCGATGCGGACCTTCCTCAACCTCGTCGCCGCCGAGCCCGACATCGCCCGCGTGCCCGTGATGGTCGATTCCTCAAAATTCTCGGTGGTCGAGGCCGGCCTGAAATGCGTGCAGGGCAAGCCGGTCGTCAACTCGATCTCGATGAAGGAAGGCGAGGAGAAATTCATCCTTGAGGCCAGGATCGCGCGGCGTCATGGCGCGGCGGTCGTGGTGATGGCATTCGACGAAGTCGGCCAGGCCGATACGTTCGCGCGCAAGACCGAGATCTGCAAGCGCGCCTACGACATCCTGGTGAATCGCGTCGGGCTCCCGCCGGAAGACATCATCTTCGATCCCAACATCTTCGCGATCGCGACGGGTATCGAGGAGCACAACAATTACGGCGTCGACTTCATCGAGGCGACGCGCTGGATCCGCAAAAACCTGCCCGGCGCGCATGTCTCAGGCGGCGTCTCCAACCTGTCCTTCTCGTTCCGCGGCAACGAGCCGGTGCGCGAGGCCATGCACTCGGTGTTCCTGTATCATGCCATCAAGGCCGGCATGGACATGGGCATCGTGAATGCCGGGCAGATGATCGTCTATGACGACATCGACCCCGAATTGCGCCAGGTGTGCGAGGACGTCGTGCTGAACCGCGACGCCGGTGCCTCCGAGCGGCTGCTTGCGCTCGCCGAAAAATTCCGCGGCAGCAAGACGCAGACCAAGGAAGCCGATCTCGCCTGGCGCGAATGGCCGGTCGAGAAACGCCTCAGCCACGCGCTGGTGCATGGCATCACCGAGTTCATCGAAACTGACACGGAAGAGGCCCGCAAGGTGTCCTCGCGCCCGCTCGACGTGATCGAAGGCCCGCTGATGGCCGGCATGAACGTGGTCGGCGATCTCTTCGGCGACGGCAAGATGTTCTTGCCGCAGGTCGTCAAATCCGCGCGCGTCATGAAGCAGGCGGTCGCCTGGCTGATGCCGTTCATGGAGGAGGAGAAGGCGCGCAATCTCGCGAACGGCATCGGCGGCGACGCCAATTCGTCCGCCGGCAAGATCGTGCTTGCGACCGTCAAGGGCGACGTCCACGACATCGGCAAGAACATCGTCGGCATCGTGCTCCAGTGCAACAATTTCGAGGTCATCGACCTCGGCGTGATGGTGCCGGCCGCAAAAATCGTCGAGACCGTGAAGGCGGAGAAGGCCGACATCGTCGGCCTGTCCGGCCTGATCACGCCCTCGCTCGACGAGATGGCATTCTTCGCCGGCGAATTGCAGCGCGAAGGCTTGAAACTGCCGCTGCTGATCGGCGGCGCCACCACCAGCCGCGTGCACACCGCCGTCAAGATCGACCCGAACTACAGGGCTGGCCCGGTGGTTCACGTCAACGATGCGAGCCGCGCCGTCGGCGTCGCCTCGTCCCTGCTGTCGCCCGAGAAGCGCGAGGCTTATGCCGCGGACGTGCGTGCCGAATACGCAAGGATCTCCGACGCGCATCTGCGTGCGCAGGCCGACAAGAAGCGCTTGAAGTTGGCTGACGCCCGCGCCAACCGCGTGCCGGTCGATTTCGCCGCGACAAGGCCGGTGAAGCCGGCCTTCCTGGGTACCAAGACGTTCGACGACTACGATCTCGCCGAGCTCGTCGACTGCATCGACTGGACGCCGTTCTTCCAGACCTGGGAGCTCGCGGGACGTTTCCCTGCGATCCTCAGTGATCCCAAGGTCGGCGAGGTCGCACGCTCGCTCTATGACGACGCGCGCAAGATGCTCGACCTCATCGTCAAGGAAAAATGGTTCCGGGCCCGCGCCACCATCGGCTTCTGGCCGGCGAACGCGGAAGGCGACGATATCGTGCTCTACGCCGACGAGAATCGAACCAAGAAAGTTGCGACGCTGTACACGCTGCGCCAGCAGCTGGAGAAGCGCGAGGGCCGCTTCAACGCGGCGCTGTCCGACTTCATCGCGCCTGCCGGCGTGCCGGACTACATCGGCGGCTTCGTGGTCACCGCCGGCATTGGCGAGGATGCGGTCGCCGACCGCTTCAAGAAGGCCAACGACGATTACTCCTCGATCCTGTGCAAGGCGCTGGCCGATCGCCTGGCCGAAGCCTTCGCCGAGCGGATGCACGCCCGCGTCCGCCGCGAGTTCTGGGCCTATGCGCCGGACGAGCAGCTCTCCAACGAGGATCTGATCCTCGAAAGATATCAGGGCATCCGCCCCGCGCCCGGCTATCCCGCGCAGCCCGATCACACCGAGAAGAAGACGCTGTTCGCCCTGCTCGATGCGGAGAACACCGCCGGCGTGAAGCTGACCGAGAGCTTTGCGATGTGGCCGGGCTCGTCCGTGTCGGGGCTTTATTTCAGCCATCCCGAAAGCTTCTATTTCGGCGTCGGCAAGATCGAGCGCGACCAGGTCGAGGACTATGCCGCGCGCAAGAGCATGACGGTGGCCGAGGTCGAGCGCTGGCTGGCGCCGATCCTCAACTACATCCCGGCGCAGCAGGCTTCGGCGGCAGCGCCTGCGAAGGGAGACGCGACGTTCGCGGCCACACCGGCGAACGACGTCGCGTCCAGCGACCTCGTCTCGCATCCCCCCGGCTGCACCTGCGCCGTGCATCTGGCCTGGCAGAAAAAGCGCGTGGGGGCGGGCTGAACTCGGCGCCCCACCAAAATCTGAAAAACAACCCCATGCAAAGGCGATCGGCTGCCGGATGACGAATTGCGGATTTAGCGAAATTAGTTTGACCCGTCGGGCAAATCAGGGGTAATATACCATCATCGCGGGACATGCGATCGGCCTGCCGAACTGGATCGCCGCTTTCGCGGGCGATGACACCGAGTGTGTGGGACGCGCTTCCCACAAGCTCGTCATTGCGAGCGCAGCGAAGCAATCCAGTATCTTTCCGCGGAGACAGTATGGATTGCTTCGCTGCGCTCGCAATGACTGAGCAAGGGGCGAAGCCGCGGCAGACCAACTCGCCTCCTCCGGGAAGAAGGAAGGCCTATCCCTTCGGCGGCGCCAAGGGCTGGACGATCTCCTTGAACGGCGCCAGTGCCTCGCAGCGGTCCGCATGTGCCGTGAGGGCCGGGTAGCGCGCGGCATCGAAGAGCTGCGGATGCGCTTCGCGGGTAAAGCGGACGACGCAGGCGACTACGACGTCGGCGTGGCCGATGCGCGTCCCGAGCCAGTACGGCGTCGTCACCTTGGCGCGCTCGGCTTCCAGCACCTTCAACACGTCGGCGATCTGTGCCTGGCAGCGTTCGACCCACAGCGCGAGCTGTTCTTTCCGCAGCACGCGCTCATAGAGCAGGCTGACTGCCTTGTCGCCGAGGCCACTCGCCAGCGCGCAGATGCGCAAGTGCCGCCGCCGCTCCGCGCCCGCGCGCGGCAGCATCGCTTTCTCGGGTCCGACGAGATCGTCGAGATAGTCGAGGATGATCGTGCTCTCGATCAATCCCTCGCCGTCGTCCAGCACCAGCGTCGGCACGCGGCGCAAGGGATTATACGGGGCGATCTTGTCGGCATCGCCGAAGGTCGACCACGGCCTGCGCTCGAAGGCGATGCCATAAAGCTTCAGCGCAATCGCGACACGACGGACGAAGGGAGAATCATACTGGCCGATCAAAAACATGGTTTGCGCTCTTTCTCGTAGATCCGGCAGGGCCGGCCAGTTCATCGCCAATACGCGCGCCTGACAAGAAAAATCTTGGAAAGGGAGCATTGCACCGGCTGCAACAAGCGACAACGGACAAGCCGTGCTCCGCTGCGACCTCATGGAGATGGAGACGCGCCCGCACCGCCCCGCCGATTGCGAGCTCGACTGGGGCCATGCCTTCGAGATGACGCAAAGGGCAGCGCGGGGCACATCTGTGCCGGCGACACGGTGATGGACGCGACGCTGCCGGTGACCCATGGCGAAATCTGGCAGCGCGCGGGATTCACGTGCCGGTCGGAGCAGACGGGGTTGACCTGCTTCAACGCCATGCAGCACGGGTTTTCGCTGGGAAGCAGGAGGTGTTTTGAGCGCGTCGCAGCGCCGTAGCCCGCTTGAGCGTAGCGACATGCGGGAAAGTCTTGCTCAGAATGATCCCGGATATCGCTGCGCTCATCCGGGCCACGGATCGCCGATTATCACTCGATGATCGGCACATGCTTCGCCGCTGTCCGTGGCACCGTGCCGTCGAGGCGCGGGTCGTCGGCGATCTCGATCTGGCGGCGGAACGGGCGGAAGCCGGAGCGCTGGTAGAACGCAACTGCGGACGGGTGATCGAAGGTGCAGGTGTGCACCCAGACGCGCCCGAGGTCGCGTGACCACGCAAGATCCAACGCGCAGTTCATCAGGAAGCGAGCGGCGCCGCTTCCGATGAGGCTTGCGCTGACGCCAAAATAAACCAGCTCGCACTGACCGGCCTCGCGGAAATCCAATTCGAGCAGGCCTTCATCGCGGCCGTTCAGGACCAGGGCGTAAACCTCGATTCCCGGTGCGTGGATGACCGCGGCGAGACCTTCGTCGTTCATGCGCGCCCGCGAAGACCATAACCACTCCTCGCCGACGCGGCGATAAAGGTCGCGATACCAGTCGAGCGTAGGATGATCGACCTTGCGCAGGCGCCAGTCGCCGGGAGGATCGTCACGGCGCGGTGGACGCACGGTCATTTCGAGATGAGTGACGATGGCGGCGATCTTGCCGGCGGGGATTTCGGAATGGCCGTCGGGCAGGATTATGGCGGTTTCCTATGGAGCCGAGCGCGAGCCACTATTCCACGTCGTCCCGGCCTAAAGCGCGATGAGATTAGGATGAATCGTCATCGCGCTTTAGGTTATTGTTTGCGCATGATCTTTTCGGAAAACCGCTTCACACTTTTCCGGATCATGCTTTAGTGCGCAATTGCGCACTAGGCCGGGACGACTCGGTGAGAGAGGCTTGCTACCCCTCTCCCTCGTCGCTCGCGAGCACGCCCTTCACGGCCCTCGCCCACCCCGCGAGTTTCCGCTCGCGCGTCGCCTGGCTCATGTTGGGCTTGAAGCGGTGCTCGAGGCGCCAGTTGTCGGCGAATTTTGTCGGCTCGGGATAGACGCCCGCGTTGAGGCCGGCGAGATAGGCAGCGCCGAGCGCCGTGGTCTCCTGGATCACGGGGCGGTCGACCGGTGCGTCCAAGAGATCGGCGAGGCGCTGCATGGTCCAGTCGGAGGCAGTCATGCCGCCGTCGACGCGCAGCACGACGCTCGCCGTCTCCGAGCTCGGCCAGTCCGCGCGCATCGCGGCCCAGAGATCGAAGGTCTGGTAGCAGACGCTTTCCAGCGCAGCATGCGCGAACTCGGCCGGGCCGGTGTTGCGGGTGAGGCCGAACAGCGCGCCGCGCACGCGCGGATTCCAGTACGGCGCGCCCATGCCGACGAAGGCCGGCACGAGATAGACGCTCTGCATGGAATCGGACTGGTCCGCGAGCGGGCCGGTTTCGGCGGCGTGCTTGATGAGCCTGATACCGTCGCGCAGCCACTGCACCGCGCTTCCGGCGACGAAGATCGAGCCTTCGAGCGCGTAGGTGCGTTTTCCCCCGAGCTGATAGGCGATGGTGGTCAGCAGCTTGTTCTTCGAGGCTACCGGCGTGGTGCCGGTGTTGAGCAGCGCAAAGCAGCCGGTGCCGTAAGTCGACTTCATCATGCCCGGACGGAAGCAGGCCTGGCCGATGGTCGCGGCCTGCTGGTCGCCGGCGATGCCGCAGATCGGTATAGCGCCGCCGAGCAGGTCGGCCGTCGTCTCGCCGAAGCGGGCGGAGGAATCCTTCACCTCGGGGAGCATCGAACGCGGCACGCCGATCAGCTCGAGCAGCTCGTCGTCCCACTCCCCGGTGTGGATGTTGAACAGCAGCGTGCGCGAGGCGTTGGTGGCATCGGTGGCGTGCACCTTGCCGCCGGTCAGCCGCCATAGCAGGTAGCAATCAACCGTGCCGAACATGAGTTCGCCCCGCGCGGCCCGCGCACGGGCGCCGGGGACGTTGTCGAGGATCCAGGCGACCTTGGTGCCGGAGAAATAGGGGTCGATGATCAGGCCGGTCTTTTGCGAGATTCTTGGCTCATGGCCTTCGGCCTTCAGCCTCGAGCAGACATCGGCGGTGCGGCGGTCCTGCCAGACGATGGCGCGGTGCACGGCCTGGCCGGTGGCGCGGTCCCACACCACGGTGGTCTCGCGCTGGTTGGTGATGCCGATCGCGGCAATGTCCTTGGCCGTGACGCCGGCGCGCTGGACCGCGTCGCGGCAGACCATCACGGTCGAGGTCCAGATGTCCTCCGGCTCATGCTCGACCCAGCCCGAGGCCGGGAAATGCTGCGGAAACTCCTGCTGCGCGGTCGCCGCGATGGAAATATCGCTGCGAAACACGATGGCGCGCGAGGAGGTGGTGCCCTGATCGATGGCGAGGACGAAAGACATGGATGTTGACCTTGGCGATTCCGGTATCCCGGGGAGGGTTATTGTGTCGCGGCTAAGGGAGCGGATTGAGGCGGGAAGGTCAAGCTGGTCCTCGTGCCCCGGACGCAGCGCAGCGTGAAACGGTGCGCTGCTGAGCCCGGGCCCAACATTGGTCGCGGAGGCATGGGTCCCGGCTCTGCGTCGCGTCCATAACGCGTCGAAGACGCGCGTGAACGCGCTTTTGACGTGCCGCGCCGCGTCCGGGACACCACAGTGATTACACCGCCGCTGCCTTGCAAGACTAGGACGGCGCCAGCGAAGGTGATACATGCCGGACCAGGCAAAACGGGACGGCATGACCTTCACTTCTCTTCAGTTCGGCGTTTTCGTCGCGGTCGTGTTCGGCGCCTACTATTTGCCGGCCTTGCGCCATGTCCAGGTCCAGCTCCTCGTGCTGGCGAGCGTGTTCTTCTACGGCTTCGGCCAGCCGGAGCTGTTGCCGCTGCTGCTCGTCGCGGTGCTCGGCACCTGGGTCTTCCTGGTGCTGGCGTTCGACAAACGGGCGGTGTGGATGCCGGCGGGGATCGTCTTCAATCTCGGGCTGCTCGCCTTCTTCAAGTACAAGTTCCTGTTCGTCGACGCCGCCTCGGCTCATCCGATCGGGCTAGCGCCGGTGGATTTCCTGCTGCGCCTGCCGCTGCCGATCGGCATCTCGTTCTTCGTGTTCCACAACATCAGCCTGCTGGTCGACCTGACGCGCGAGAAGCGCCCGCCGCCGCTGCGCGACGTCTTCCTCTACATCATCTTCTTTCCGCAGCTCGTCTCCGGCCCGATCACGCGCGCGGGCCAGTTCATGCCGCAGATCGCGCCCAAGCTGATTGCCGACGTCGCTTTCGTGGAGGCGGCCAAATGGATCCTCGCCGGCTATTTCTTCAAGCTCTATGTGGCGAACAATCTCAACGAGATGACGTCTTACATGGACTTTCCGCTCTATGAGACGGTGCGCACACAGGACCGCTGGCTGCTGGTGTTTTTGTACAGCTACCAGATCTACGCCGACTTCTTCGGCTATTCGGCGATCGCGCTCGGCCTCGGCCTGTTGTTCGGATACCGCCTGCCTGTCAATTTCGACCTGCCTTACATCTCGGCCTCGTTCTCCGAGTTCTGGACACGCTGGCATATTTCGTTGTCCACCTGGCTGAAGACCTATCTCTACATCCCGCTGGGCGGCAACCGAAAGGGCCCGGTGCGAACCTGTCTCAACCTGATGATCGTGATGACGCTCGGCGGGCTCTGGCACGGCGCGAGCCTGGGCTATGCGCTGTGGGGCATGCTGCACGGGCTGCTTCTCGTTATTGAAAGGCCGTTCCTGAAAGTGCTGGCCGATGCCGGACCACTTGTTCGGCTGCTCCGCATGGGCGTCGTGTTCCTGTGCGTGACGATGCTCTGGATCTTCTTCAAGCTGCCGAACTTCGATCACGCGCTCGGCTATCTCAAGGGCATGTTCACGCCGACGACCAATCCCAATCCGACAAAGCTGTTCTACAACCTGGCCCTGCTCTACAGCCTTCCCGTGATTATCCAGCATTTCGGCGTCGGCGCGCTCGTCGACGGCAGGTTGCGGCGATGGGAGCCGTATCTGTATGGCGCGCTCGCAGCTCTCGCCTATCTCGAAGCCGGCCCCGATGCCGCCTTCATCTATTTCCAGTTCTGACCATGCAGCAGACCTCGCCCCTTCCATGGCTGATCAGATGCGCCGCTACCGCGGCGGCGCTGCTGCTGGCCTGCGGCCTTGCGACGGCATGGATCGGCGCGGCGCTCCAGCAGCCGGCGGTCACGACCCGCGACGGCAGCCTCATCACCCTCAATCGCTATGTGAGCGAGCCCGTGCCTGACGTCGTGCTGGTTGGCAGCTCGGTCACCTGGCGTCTCAAGGAGGAATATTTCTCACGCCCTCACCTGCGCAATCTGGCGCTGGCCGGCGGCTCCCCGGTGACCGGCCTTGCGATCATCGCGAAGCAACCGCGCCTGCCGAAGATCGTCCTGATCGAGACCAACGTTCTCTCGCGCGCCGTCGACGAGCCCCTGGTCGAACGGTTCTCCGGCGGCGAACGAACGGGCGCCGTGTTTCTCCGTCCGGTGCGAACGGCGATCGCGGCCCTCGAGACCTGGAGTCACACGCCGCCGGATGCCGCGAAGGCGCGCGCCGAGCGCGAGGATCTGCTGCGCCAGCCGCCCTCCGCCTTCGACAACCACATCTATCTCGAGCGCGCCGTCGGGGAGATGAATGCGGAGGAGCCGTCTGCCCAGGCACGGGCGAATACCACCCTCATCAAACAGCTCATCGGCGAGATCGAGCGGCGCGGCGGGCGCGCTTATCTGATCGCCGTTCCGTTCTCGCCCGAGATCGAAAAGACCAGCTCCGTCACCGCGACCAGGACCATCGCGCAGGAGGCCTTCCCGGACCATACCGCATGGCTCACATTCGATGAGCCGCTCCCGGAGCTGCGCTGGGCCGACGGCGTCCACCTCGACGAGCGCTCCGCCCTGATCGTCGCCCGCGCGATCGAAAAGGCGCTGGCCGGACGTTAGCTACACCGCCGCCTTGACGGCGACCTTGCCGGTGGGATCGAACGGGGCGTTCTTCATTGTCGCTGGGCTCCCTGCTTCCACGCCGTCATTGCGAGGAGCGAAGCGACGAAGCAATCCAGACTGTCTCCGCGGATAGATCCTGGATTGCTTCGCGGAGCCTGTCATCGGGCCGCGCTTCGCGCGGACCCGTTGGCTCGCAATGACGATGGGGCGACAGCCTAAATCAACCCGCCCGCGTCCGCTACGCGGCGCTGGTGATACTCGGTGTCGCCGAACGTGTTCTCGATCATGGTGAGGCGCTTGAAGTAGTGGCCGATCTTCGCCTCCATGGTCATGCCGATGCCGCCGTGGAGCTGGATCGACTGCTGGCCGACGAATTTGAGCGACTTGCCGATCTGCACCTTGGCGGCCGCGATCGCGTTGGAGCGCTCGTGTGCATCCTCGAAATCACTCGCCATGGTCGCGAACATCGACATCGAGCGAGCCTGCTCGGCGGCGACGAACATGTCGGAGGCGCGGTGCTGGAGGCTCTGGAACGTGCCGATCGCGACGCCGAACTGCTTGCGCGTCTTGATGTACTCGACGGTGGTCTTGAGCGACTCGTCCATCAGGCCGACCGCCTCCGCGCAGAGCGCGACGCGGGCCTCATCGACGACACGCTCGATCAGCGCAAGCGAATCCTCGGGATTGCCGATCGCCGCATCGGCGCCGACCTCGACACCGGTCAGGGTGATGTCGGCAGCGTGCAGGCCGTCCTGCGTCGGGTACGACTTCTTGGTGACGCCCTTGGCGCCCGCGGGAACCAGGAAGGCGCCGATGCCGGTCTTGTCGCGGCGGTCGCCCTTCGTGCGCGCGGTGACGACAAGCGTGTCGGCGTTCTCGCCGTTCAGCACGACGAATTTTTCACCGTCGATGACCCAGCCGGAGCCCTTCTTCTTCGCCGACGTGGCAACGTCGAACAGGTCGTAGCGCGAGTTCTTCTCGAGCTGCGCAAACGCAAGCGTCCGGCTGCCGTCGATGATGCCCGGCAGGTGCGCGGCCTTCTGCGCATCCGAGCCGCCATGGCGCAGGAAGCCGCCTCCGATCACGACGGTCGCAAGATAAGGCTCGAGCACGAGCGCCTTGCCGAGCGCTTCCATCACGATCATGGTCTCGACGCCGCCACCGCCGAAGCCGCCATCGGCTTCCGCGAAGGGCAGGCCAAGCAAGCCCTGCTCGGCGAGCTTGCCCCAGACGGCTTTGCTCCAGCCGCCCTTCTCGTTCATGTACTTCTTGCGACTCTCGAAATCGTAGGAGTCGGTCAAGAGGCCGTCGACACTGTCCTTGAGAAGCCGCTGCTCCTCGGTCAAATCAAAATCCATCTGTCTCTCCAAAAATCGACACAGGTTCTTTGTTGGCCTGCCGTCGCCTTGTTCTCAGACGTCATCCCCGCGAAGGCGGGGATCCAGTAACCGCAACCGCCTGCCGTAACCACGACCGCCGCGGCGTACTGGGTCCCCCGCCCCAGTGCGCAATTGCGCACAAGGCGGGGGACGACACCGTTGTCACGTCCCTCACAACCCCAGAACCGCCTTGGCGATGATGTTGCGCTGGATCTCGTTGGAGCCGCCGTAGATCGAGACCTTGCGGTTGTTGAAGTAGCTCGGCGCGATCTGGGCGGTCCAGTCCATGGCTTCGTTCGAGCCGTCGTCGCCGTGCACGTCGTAGGGCGCGGCGAACGGGCCGATGACCTCCATGAGCAGCTCGGTGGTGGTCTGCTGGATCTCGGAGCCCTTGATCTTGAGCACCGAGGACGCCGGATTGGGCTTGCCCTTGCCGTGCTTGCCCTCGTCGGCGACGACGCGGAGCTGGGTGAGCTCCAGCGCCTTCAGCTCGATCTCGCAGGCCGCCAGCTTCTCGCGGAAGGCGGCATCCTGGATGATCGGCTTGCCACCGGACTCGACCTTGGACGCCAGATCCTTGATGCGGCGGATGCGCTCCTTTGAGACGCCGACGCGCGCAATCCCAGTGCGCTCGTTGCCGAGCAGGAATTTCGCGTAGTCCCAGCCCTTGTTCTCTTCGCCGATCAGGTTCTCGATGGGCACCTCGACGTCGTCGAAGAACACTTCGTTGACCTCGACGCCGCCGTCGATGGTCTGGATCGGGCGCACCGTGACGCCCTTCGACTTCATGCTGAACACGATGAAGGAGATGCCCATCTGCTTCTTGGCGGACGGATCGGTGCGGCAAAGACAGAAGATCATGTCGGCGTGCTGCGCCAGCGTGGTCCAGGTCTTCTGGCCGTTGATGATCCACTTGTCGCCCTTGCGCTCGGCTTTTGTCTTGAGCGAAGCGAGGTCGGAGCCGGAGCCGGGCTCGGAAAAGCCCTGGCACCACCAGTCGTCGACATTGGCGATACGCGGCAGGTACTGCTTCTTCTGCTCCTCATTGCCGAAGGTGTAGATGACCGGGCCGACCATGCTGACGCCGAAGGCGAGCGGCTGCGGCGCCGGATAGGACTGGAGCTCCTCGTTGAAGATGTAGTGCTGCACGCTGGTCCAGCCGGTGCCGCCATACTGCTTGGGCCAGTGGCTGACGCCCCAGCCCTTCTTGTTGAGGATGCGCCACCACGTCACCATCTCGTCCTTGGAGAGGTGGCGGCCCTCGACCAGCTTGCGCCGCGTGTCCGGCGGCACGTTGTCGCGGAAGAACTGCCGCACTTCCTCGCGAAACGCCTGCTCTTCTTTCGTGAATGCGAGATCCATCGGATCCTCCTGTGAGCTTCTTCCTGTCGTCCCGGCGAAGGCCGGGACCCATAACCACCGGCCTGCGTTGGTTCGCGAAGGCCACTATTGTCTGTCCGCCAAACTCCGCTGCGGAGTATGGGTCCTGGCTTTCGCCAGGACGACAGTTGTTACTGCAGCACCTCAAAAAGTCCCGCCGCGCCCATGCCGCCGCCGACGCACATGGTGACAACAGCGTATTTGGCCTTGCGGCGGCGGCCTTCGATCAAGGCGTGGCCGGTGAGGCGCGCACCCGACATGCCGTAGGGATGGCCGACCGAGATCGCGCCGCCATCGACGTTGATCTTGTCGGGGTCGATGCCGAGCTTGTCGCGGCAGTAGAGCACCTGCACGGCAAAGGCCTCGTTCAATTCCCAGAGGCCGATGTCGTCGACCTTGAGCCCATGGCGCTTGAGCAGGCGCGGCACGGCGAAGACCGGGCCGATGCCCATCTCGTCGGGCTCGCAGCCGGCGGAGACGAAGCCGCGGAAGATGCCGAGCGGCGTCAAGCCGCGCTTGGCCGCCTCCTTGTCGCTCATGATCACCGACGCGCTGGCGCCGTCGGAGAGCTGGCTGGCGTTGCCGGCGGTGATGGTAAAGCCTTCGCCGCGCACGGGCTTGAGGCCCGCGAGGCCTTCGGCGGTGGTCTCGGGACGCGGCCCCTCATCCTGCGACAGCGTCACGTCCTTGAAGGAGACTTCGCCGGTCGCCTTGTCGGTCACGGCCATCTTGGTCGTGATCGGCGCGAGCTCATCCCTGAACTTGCCGCCCTGCTGCGCGGCCGCTGTACGGCGCTGGCTCTCCAGCGAATATTCGTCCTGGCGTTCGCGCGAGATGCCATAGCGCTTCGCCACGACCTCAGCCGTGTCGATCATGGGCATGTAGACCTCACCCTTGATCTTGAGCAGCGCCGGATCCTGGGCGTGGAAGGCGTTCATCTTGTCGTTCTGTACCAGCGAAATCGACTCGCCGCCGCCGCCGACCGCGATCTCGACGCCGTCAAAGATCACCGAGCGCGCGGCAAGCGCGATCGCCTGCAGACCCGAGGCGCATTGCCGGTCGATCGTGGTGCCGGCGACGGTGACGGGCAGGCCGGCCCGCAGCAGCGCCTTGCGCGCGATATTGCCACCGGTCGAGCCCTGCTGGAGGGCCGCGCCCATTACGACGTCCTCGATCTCCTTCGGATCGACCTTCGCACGCGCGACGGCCTCGCCGATGGCGTGGCCGAGCAGCGTCGCGCCCTCGGTGTTGTTGAGCGCGCCGCGATAGGCCTTGCCGATCGGCGTGCGGGCGGTGGAAACGATGACGGCGTCGGTCACGAGCGGACTCCTGTAGCGCTTTGTTGACTGGATTGAGATGGTTTCTGCTGCTGGCGCAATTCGTGGCGCGACAGCTTGCCGACCGGCGTGCGCGGCAGCTCGTCGACGAACTCGACCGCCGCCGGCAATTCATGCTTGCCGACCTTGCCGGCAAGGAAGCTGCGCAGATCGTCGATCGAGAACGGCTTTGCATCCGCCTTGAGCTTAATGAAAGCCTTGGCCGCCTCGCCGCGATACTGGTCGGAAATGCCGATGACGATGACCTCGTGCACACCGGGATGGGTATAGATCGCCTGCTCGATCATCTGCGGATAGACGTTGAAGCCGCCGGAGATGATCATGTCCTTCTTGCGGTCGACCAGGAAGAAATAGCCGTCCGCGTCGCGATAGCCGATGTCGCCGGTGAGGAAGCGGCCGTCGGCAAAGGACTCCGCGCTCTCTTTCGGCTTGTTCCAGTAGCCCTTGGTGACGTTCGGTCCCTTGATGCGGATCTCGCCGACTTCGCCCGGCGGCAGCACCTTCGTGGGATCGTCGAGCGACACCACGTCGAGCTCGATGCCGGGCAGCATCAACCCGATCGAGCCCGGCTTGTCCGGACCGACGGGCGGATGGCCGGTGCCTGGTGAACAGGTCTCGGTCATGCCCCAGCCGCTCCTGAGCTTCTTGCCGACCTTGCGCTCGAAGAAATTTGCGATCTCGACCGGCAATGGCGCTCCGCCGGAGCCAATCGTGACGAGCGAGGAGAAGTCGCGCTTGTCGAGATCGGGCAGCGCCGCGATCGCGATCCACATCGTCGGCACGCCCGGGAAGTAGGTCGCGCGCTTGACCTCGATGTCGCGCATCACCGCCTCGACGTCGAAGCGCTGGTGCAGCGAGATCAGATTGCCGCGGCGGAGCGAGGACAAGAGAACGACGGTGAGCGCGTAGATGTGGAACAGCGGCAATACGCAAATCACGCGCTCGACGATGTTGCCGCGCGCGGCGCGGGCCGGCTTGCCCCAGACGTCGTAGATCGACACCGCCGAGGTGAGGTTGCCATGCGTGAGCATCGCGCCTTTCGGCAGGCCGGTGGTGCCGCCGGTATATTGCAGCAGCGCGACGTCGTCGGCCGTGACGACAGGCCACTGCGCCGGTTTGACCGCGCCGTCGATGAAGGCCTTGAAGGTGACGATCCTGGGATCGGCGGGGATCGCGGCCTGCGGCGTGCCGACCTTGCCCCAATGATCGTCCTCGCAGACGATCAGCCTGTCGATCAGACCTTTTTCCAAAAACTTCAGCGCGGTCGGCAGCAGCGCCGCGAGGTTCGAGGTGACGAGCACCCGCGCGCCGGAATCGCTGACCTTGTGGGACAGCGCGATCTCGCCGTCGAGCGGCGACAGATGCGCAACGCGGCTACCTGCCTTCAGCGCGCCGAAAAAATTGACGGGATGGTCCGGCGTGTTGCCGAGGAACAGCGCGACGGAAGAGCCCTTGCCACAGCCGGCGCGCAGGAAGGCAGCGGCGGCGGATTCCGCCATCGCTTCCAGCTCGCCGTAGCTGATCGGACGATCGCGGAATTCGATCGCGGCGCGCGCGCCGAAGTCGGCGGCGGCCTTCGACAGCAGATCAGGCAGCGTGCCCTGGACGATGGCGTCGTCCCAACGCACGCCTTCGGGATAAAACTGTTCGCCGGGATGGGTCATAGACGGTCGATACTCTGCAAAGCGGTCGCAACAGATTGGCGTAAGGTGAGCACGAGCAGACGGGCTCCCTTCCCCCTTGTGGGGAAGGGTTGGGGAAGGAGGTGCCACGAACGCCGGCGTCGTCTGGGGCTACCCCCCTCCCTGCCCCTCCCCCACAAGGGGGGAGGGAACGGAGAGAGCGTGCCAGCGGCCATCACGCCGCTTTCGACTCGGCTGCGAGCGAGGCGAAGGTCTTGCCTTCGGCTGCGAGCTTCTTCAGCAGCGGCGCGGGCTCGAGGCTCGGGTCGTTGGTCTCCTTGGCGTAGACCGACAGGCGGTCGGCGATGTGCTTGAGGCCGACCGTGTCGGCCCAGTACATCGGGCCGCCGCGATAGATCGGCCAGCCATAGCCATAGAGCCAGACCACATCGATATCCGACGGACGCGCCGCAATCCCCTCTTCCAGGATCTTCGCGCCCTCGTTGATCATCGGGTACATCATGCGCTCGAGGATCTCCTCGTCGCTGACGACGCGCTTCTTGCGACCGAGGCGCAGCAGCGTCTCGTCGATCAGCTTCTCGACCTCCGGATCGGGCAGCGGCGCGCGGGAGCCGGCTTCATACTTGTAGTAGCCCTTGCCGGTCTTCTGGCCGAAGCGGCCGGCTTCACACAGCGCGTCCGCGATCTCCGACTTGATGCCGCGATCTTTCCGCGAGCGCCAGCCGATGTCGAGGCCGGCGAGATCGCCCATCGCGAACGGGCCCATCGGCATGCCGAACTTGGTCACGACGGCGTCGACCTGCTGCGGCAGCGCGC
This sequence comes from Bradyrhizobium iriomotense, assembly GCF_030160715.1. GTDB lineage: Bacteria > Pseudomonadota > Alphaproteobacteria > Rhizobiales > Xanthobacteraceae > Bradyrhizobium > Bradyrhizobium iriomotense. Next base: position 185,127 of record NZ_BSOW01000013.1, on the reverse strand, counting down.
CTTCGAACAGCAGCTTTTCCGCCTGCTTGCCGCGTTGCGCCAGCATGCGGTTACCGACAAAGCCGTCGCAGACACCGACCACGGCCGGCACCTTCGCGATCTTGCGCGCGATGGTGACGGCGGTCACCAGCGCATCCGGCGCGGTCTTGTCGGCGCGCACGATCTCGCACAGCTTCATGACGTTGGCCGGCGAGAAGAAGTGCATGCCCAATACGTCCTGCGGACGCTTGGTCGACTTCGCGATCTCGTCGATGTTGAGATACGAGGTGTTGGAGGCGAGCACGGCGCCCGGCTTGACGTACTGGTCGAGCTTGCCGAACACCTCTTTCTTCACCGCCATGGTCTCGAACACGGCCTCGATGACGAGGTCGGCATTGCCGACATTCTCGATGCCGACGACGCCGTTGATCAGCGCCATGCGCTTGGCGGGCGCATCCGCCGGGATGCCGCCACGCGCCGCGGTCGCTTCCCAGTTCTTCTGCATGATGCCCATGCCGCGCTTGAGCTGCTCCTCGCCGGTCTCGATCAGGGTGACGGGGATGCCGGCATTGGCAAAGGACATCGCAATGCCGCCGCCCATGGTGCCGGCGCCGAGAATGGCGACGCGCTCGACGGGGCGCGACTTGGTACCCTCCGGCACGCCCGCGATCTTGTTGGCCTCGCGCTCTGCGAAGAAGGCGTAGCGCTGCGCCTTGGACTGCTCACTGGTGAGGAGCTTCAGGAAGGTCTCGCGCTCCTTCTTCAGACCCTCTTCGAACGGCAGATCGATGGCGTAGCCAACGGCGTCGGCCGCCGCGAACGGCGCTTCCAGGCCGCGCGACTTCTTGGTCATGGCGGCGACCGCGTTGGTGAAGATCGAGCGGTCGGCCTTCGCGGCGGCAATCTTGCTGTCGTCATCGCGCAGGCGGCGCAGCGGACGCTTCTCGGCGAGCAGCTTGCGGACGAAGGCTTCGGCGCCGAGCGTCGGACCTTCGACGATCTCCTCGATCAGGCCGTTCTTAAGTGCTTCCGCGGCGCCGATCGGATCACCGCCGACGATCATCTTGACCGCGAGCTCCGGGCCCACCGCGCGCGGCAGACGCTGGGTGCCACCGGCACCGGGCAAGAGGCCGAGCTTCACTTCGGGTAGGCCGAGCTTTGCCTCTTTCACCGCCACGCGGAAATGACAGGCGAGTGCCACTTCGAGGCCGCCGCCGAGCGCGTTGCCGTGGATCGCGGCGACCACAGGCTTCGGTGAGTTCTCGATCTCGGAAAGCACTTCATTGAGGCCCGGCGGCTTCGGCGGCTTGCCGAACTCGGTGATGTCAGCGCCGGCAATGAAGGTGCGGCCCGCACAGGTCAGCACGATGCCCTTGATGGCGGGATCGGCGACCGCCTGCTTGACGCATTCCAGGATTCCGCCGCGGACGGCCGCACTGAGCGCGTTCACCGGAGGGCTATTGACCGTGACGACCCCGATCTCGTCATGACGCTCAAGCTTGACCACTTCGCTCACGGCATACCCTCCACTTTGGGATTTACTTTTGTTTCCATTTCGCAGTGCGGAATTTAATTCCGCATCTTGACGGCAGGGTTATTTTGAAGCACGTGGCTTGTCAACGACTCCGCGCAAGAAGCAGATCAGGGATGAAGCGTACAGGAAAGAAACCAGCGACCGATCGGAACTTCGTCGTCGCGCTTTCCCGCGGGCTCGATGTATTGCGCGCATTCCAACCCAACGACGGACTTCTCGGCAATCAGGAGATTGCGGCCCGCACGAATTTGCCCAAGCCAACCGTCTCGCGGCTGACCTATACGTTGACGAAGCTCGGTTATCTTACACCGGTTCCCCGCTTCGAAAAGTACCAGCTCACCCCGGCCGCGATGGCGCTCGGCTACACGGCGCTGGCCAATCTCGGCATTCGACATCTGTCCGAGCCGTTTCGCGAGGAAGTGATGCGCGCCACGGGGGGCGCGGTTGCGGTCGGCGGTCGCGACCGCCAGAGCATGATCTATTTCGGGCAGAGCCGGGGCAGCGAGACAGTCGGCGTTCAACTTGATGTCGGCTCCCGCGTGCCGATTGCAACCAGCGCCATGGGTCGCGCCTATTTCTGGGCGCTCGAGGAAGAGGAACGCAGTTCGCTCCTGCGCGACCTGCGCGAACATTACGGCAGCCGCTGGCCGAAATTGCGCGACGGGCTCGAGCGTTCCGGCGAAACCGTCGCGAAATACGGTTTCGCGATTTCGGTCGGCGACTGGCACGACGACATCGGCGCTGCGGGCGTCGCACTCAGGTTGAACGACGGAACCGGTCCCTACGCTTTCAATTGCGGCGCGCCCGCATTCCGCTTCACGGAAGAGCGTTTGATTACCGACATTGGACCACGTCTCTTGGCGATGGTAAGGAACATCGAAGCGACGCTCGGCGGAATGGCGCCGCAATTTAAAAAAGAAGCCGGCAAGAAGCTGAAATCAGGAGGAAAAGTTGCACGTGTGGCCGAGGGGATCAGATAGCCATTGTCGTTGCAGAGGGCGCTTCGCGTCGCCCTCCGGCCCACTCAACGGTATGGGCGAGACGAGATGACGCAGGCACAGCTCGCGCAGGGGAATTCTCCTCTGCTCGCGGTTCGCGACGTCAGCGTCGTGTTCGGCGGCATCGTCGCGCTCAACGGCGTGTCCTTCGACATGCACAAGGGCCAGATCCTCGGGCTCATCGGCCCCAACGGCGCCGGCAAGACCACGCTGTTCAATTGCCTCTCCCGACTCTACCAGCCGTCGTCCGGCGACATCCTGATGGAAGGCGCGAGCATTTTGACGCGCCCGCCGCACCGGATCGCCGAGATCGGCATCGGCCGCACCTTCCAGAACGTGGCGCTGTTCCCCAACCTCTCGGTGATGGACAATGTGCGCGTCGGTACGCATGCGCGCACCTCCAGCGACATCATCAGCGACTCACTTCGCCTTGCGTGGATTCGCCGCAGCGAGGCCGACGTCAACAAGAAGGTGCACGAGATCCTCGCCTATCTCGACCTTGAGGACGTCGCCCACAACACCGTCTCCGGCCTGCCTTTCGGCACGCAGAAGCGCGTCGAGCTGGCGCGCGCGCTGGCGGCGGACCCAAAGATCCTGCTGCTCGACGAGCCGGCCGGCGGCCTCAACCATGAAGAGGTCTACGTGCTCGGCGACCTCATCCGCCGCATCCGCGACGACCGTCACATGACCGTGCTGCTGGTCGAGCATCACATGGGCCTCGTGATGTCGATCGCCGATCATGTCGTCGCGCTGAATTTCGGCAAGAAGCTCGCGGAAGGCACGCCCGCCCAGGTGCAGGCGGATCCCGACGTCATCAAGGCCTATCTCGGGAGCAAGGACCAATGACGATGCTGCTCAACGTCAAGGACCTGCGCGCCTATTACGGCCAGGTGCAGGCCCTTCACGGCCTGTCCTTTTCGCTCAACGAGGGCTCGCTGACGACGCTGCTCGGGGCCAACGGCGCCGGCAAGACCACCACCCTGCGCGCGATCTGCAACATGGTGCGATCCACCGGCGCGATCGAGTTCGACGGCAAGCCGCTCGGCACCCGCTCGACCGAGAACATCGTGCGCTTCGGCATCGCGCATGTGCCGCAGGGCCGCGGCACCTTCACCAACATGACGGTGGAGGAAAATCTTCAGCTCGGGGCCATCACCCGCAAGGACAATGGCGGCATCGTCTCCGACATCGAGCGCATGTATGCGCATTTCCCGGTGCTGAAGCAGCGGCATACCCAGCAGGCCGGCACGCTGTCGGGCGGCGAGCAGCAGATGCTCGCAGTTGCCCGCGCGCTGATGCTGAGGCCCCGCCTGATGCTGCTGGACGAGCCGTCCTTCGGACTTGCGCCCCTCGTGGTGCGCGACCTCTTCAAGATCCTCGGCAAGATCAACCGCGAGGACAAGGTCACGATCCTGGTGGTCGAGCAGAACGCGCAGCTCGCGCTCGAGCTCGCCGACCAGGCCTATGTGATCGAGACCGGCCGCATCGTGATGTCGGGCAATGCCAAGGACATCGCGAACAACGAAGAAATCCGCAAATCCTATCTGGGTTACTGAGGGAGCCGGGACGATGGAGCTGTTCACCAACCAGGTCCTGGCCGGCATTGCCACCGGCGCGATCTATGCCTGCATGGCGCTCGCGGTGGTCATGATCTACCAGGCGATCGACCATCTCAACTTCGCGCAGGGCGAGATGGCGATGTTCTCGACCTTCATCTCCTGGCAATTGATGCAATGGGGCGTGCCCTATTGGGGGGCCTTCGTGATTACGCTGGCGCTCTCCTTCGTCGGCGGCATCGCGATCGAACGCATCCTGTTCAAGCCGCTCGCCAAGGCACCGATCCTGACCAACGTCGCCGGCTTCATCGCGCTGTTTGCGATCATCAACTCCTCCGCCGGACTGATCTGGGACTTCACCATCAAGCAATACCCCACCCCGTTCGGCTCCTCGCCGTTCCTCGGCAGCCAGCTCATCTCGACCCACCAGGCCGGCATGATCGGCGTCACCCTGCTGCTGCTGATCGGTCTGTTTTTCTTCTTCCAGTACACGCGGATCGGCCTTGCGATGCGGGCGGCGGCCTCGCTGCCTGAATCGGCGCGGCTGGTCGGCATCAACACGAGCTGGATGATCGCACTCGGCTGGGGCATGGCGGCGGCGATCGGCTCGATCGCCGGCATGCTGATCGCGCCAGTCGTGTTCCTCGAGCCCAACATGATGGGCGGCGTCCTGATCTACGGCTTTGCCGCGGCCGTGCTCGGAGGCCTGTCGAGCCCGTTCGGCGCGGTGGTCGGCGGCTTCCTGGTCGGCATCTTCGAGAACCTCGCCGGCACCTACATCCCCGGCGTCGGCAATGAGCTGAAACTTCCGATCGCGCTCGCGCTGATCATCTCCGTCCTGGTCGTCAAACCCGCTGGTCTGTTCGGCCGGCACATCGTCAAGCGAGTTTGATCATGAGCGCAGCAGAAGAAGTCGTCGCGGAAGGCCACCAGGCCGTCGAAGCCGTTCCGAAGCGAGCCATGACGCTGGGCACGACCACCTCGCTGGTGGTGCTCGCAGCGCTCCTGATCGTCCCGCTGTTTGCCAAGAACTTCATCATCTTCCAGTTGACGATGCTCCTGATCTACGGGCTCGCAGTGCTGGCGCTGAACATCCTGACCGGCGGCTCGGGCCAGTTCTCGCTCGGCCAGAGCGCGTTCTATGCCGTCGGCGCCTACATCACAGCGGTGCTGATGGAGCAGTTCAACATCAACTATGCGCTCACGCTGCCGGTTGCAGGCGTGATCTGCTTCGGCTTCGGCTTCCTGTTCGGCCAGCCGGCGCTGCGGCTCTCCGGCGTCTATCTGGCGCTGGCGACCTTCGCGCTCGCGACCGCCATGCCGCAGCTCCTGAAGCTGAACTTCCTCGAACACTGGACCGGCGGCGTGCAGGGCCTCGTCGTCACCAAGCCGGACGCCCCGTTCGGCCTGCCGATGGGCCAGGACATGTGGCTCTACTACTTCACGCTCGTCGTCGTGCTCGCGATCTACATCTTTTCGGTGAACCTGTTGCGCTCCCGCTCGGGCCGCGCCTTCATGGCGATCCGCGACAACGAGATCGCGGCCTCGTCGATGGGCGTCAACGTCGCCTTGTACAAGACGCTGGCCTTCGGCGTCTCCGCCGGCATCACCGGCGTCGCCGGCGGCCTCAGCGCGATCGCCGTGCAGTTCGTCGCGCCCGACAGCTACAACATCACGCTCGCGATCTCGCTGTTCCTCGGCATGGTCGTCGGCGGCGTCGGCTGGCTGCCCGGCTCGTTCGTCGGCGCTGCCTTCATCATTTTCGTGCCGAACATCGCGGAGGGCATCTCCAAGGGTCTCTCGGGCGCGGTATTCGGCGTGCTGCTGTTCCTCGTCATCTACCTCGTGCCGCACGGCGCAAGGCAGGTCGCGATCGTCAGCCAACAGTTGATTGGCAAATTCAAGAAGAACTGAAACGCTCAAAAGGAGACTGAATTGCTGTTTGGAAGAATACTGGGAACTGCCGCGGTTGTAACGGCGGTCGCAACGATCACCTCCGGCGCAGCACTCGCCCAAAAGAAATACGATACCGGCGCGACCGACACCGAGATCAAGATCGGCAACATCATGCCGTATAGTGGTCCGGCTTCCGCCTATGGCGTCATCGGCAAGACCGAAGAAGCCTATTTCAGGATGATCAACGAGAAGGGCGGCATCAACGGCCGCAAGATCAACTTCGTCACCTATGACGATGCCTATTCGCCGCCAAAGGCGGTCGAGCAGGTCCGCAAGCTCGTCGAAAGCGACGAGGTGCTGGCCGTGTTCAATCCGCTCGGCACGCCCTCGAACAGCGCGATCCAGAAATATCTGAACGCCAAGAAGATTCCGCAGCTCTTCGTCGCGACCGGCGCCACCAAGTGGAACGATCCGAAGAACTTCCCCTGGACCATCGGCTGGCAGCCGTCCTACCAGAGCGAAGCGCAGATTTACGCCAAGTGGCTGATGAAGGAGAAGCCCGACGCCAAGGTCGCGGTGCTCTACCAGAACGACGATTTCGGCAAGGATTATTTGAAGGGCACCAAAGACGGGTTCGGCGCCAAGGCCGCTTCCGCGATCATCGTGGAGGAAAGCTATGAGGTGTCCGAACCGTCGATCGACGGGCACATCGTCAAGATCAAGGCCGCCAATCCGGACGTGTTCGTGATCTACGCAACGCCGAAATTCGCCGCCCAGGCCATCAAGAAGGCGGCGGAACTTTCCTGGAAGCCCCTGCAGATCGTCACCAATGTCTCGAGCTCGGTCGGCGGCGTGATGAAACCGGCCGGACTCGAAAACTCGCAGGGCGTGTTGTCGGCGACCTATGGCAAGGACGCCGGCGACCCGCAGTGGAACGATGATCCCGGCATGAAGAAGTGGTCGGAGTTCGTCGACAAGTACATGCCGGGCACCGACAAGAACGACAGCTACGTCGTTTATGGCTACGGCGCGGCGCAGACGCTCGCGAAGGTGCTGGAAATGTGCGGCGACGATCTCACCCGCGCAAACGTCATGAAGCAGGCGGCGAGCCTGAAGGACTTCGCTCCGGACACGCTGCTGCCCGGCGTGAAGATCAACACCAGCGCGACCGACTTTGCCCCGATCAGCCAGTTGCAGATGCAGCGTTTCAAGGGTGACAAATGGGAACTGTTCGGCGACATCATCAACGGCGACGTCCCGCCGGAATAATGAGCTGACGCCCAGGGCTTGATCTGCAACCATGGGCTAAGGGCCTCCGCGCGAAATCGCGGGGGCTTTTTGTTGACGGCAGGCGCCAATCTTGTTCAATGCGACGCCGATCCAACCCACGGTGGGGGAGCAATGACTGCCGTCCGTCTTCAGTTCGCGGCGCTGTCCGCCGTATTCGTCTTGTGCGCCGCAACGAACGGAACCGCTCTGGCGCAAAAGAAATATGACACCGGCGCCTCCGACACCGAGATCAGGATCGGCAACATCATGCCCTATAGCGGTCCGGCCTCCGCCTATGGCGTGATCGGCAAGACCGAAGCGGCCTATTTCGACAAGATCAATGCGGAAGGCGGCATCAACGGCCGCAAGATCAAGTTCATCTCCTACGACGACGCCTACTCGCCGCCGAAGACGCTCGAACAGGCCCGCAAGCTCGTCGAAAGCGATGAGGTGCTCCTGATCTTCGGATCGCTCGGCACCTCCACCAACGGCGCCATCCGCAAGTACATGAACGAGAAGAAGGTGCCGCAATTGTTCGTGGCGAGCGGCGCCTCCAAATGGAACGATCCGAAAAACTACCCGTGGACCATGGGCTGGCAGCCGAGCTACGCCAGCGAAGCGCGCATCTACGCCAAATACATCGTCAAGGAGAAGCCGGAAGCCAAGATCGCCGTGCTCTACCAGAACGACGATTTCGGCAAGGACTATCTGCGGGGGCTGAAGGACGGCCTCGGGCCGAAAGGCTCGATGATCGTGCTCGAGGACGGCTACGACACCTCCGAGCCCGCGATCGACGAGCGCGTCGTAAGGCTGAAGGCCTCGGGCGCCGACGTCTTCATCAGCATCACCACGCCGAAATTCGCGGCCCAGGCGATCAAGAAGTCGGCCGAGATCAACTGGCATCCGATGCACATCATCTCCAACGTCTCGGCATCGGTCGGCGGCGTGATCGAGCCGGCCGGCTTCGAGGTGTCGCAGGGCATCCTCTCGGCGACCTACGTCAAGGACGGCTCCGACCCGCAGTGGAACGCCGACGACGGGATGAAGAGGTTCTACAATTTCCTCGCACAGTTTGATCCGAAGGCGAACAGACTCGATGCCGCCGTCGCGTTCGGCTACGGCGCGGCGCAGACGATGGTGCAGGTTCTTCAGATGTGCGGCGACGATCTCACGCGCGAGAACGTCATGAGGCAGGCGGCGGGGTTGAACGATTTCGCGCCGGATACGCTGCTTCCCGGCATCAAGATCAACACCTCGCCGGACAATTTCGCGCCGATCGCGCAGCTCCAGATGATGCGCTTCAAGGGCAAGTCGTGGGAGCTGTTCGGCGACGTCATCTCCAGCGAGCTGAGCCACTAGCCGGGCGGCCGGAAGACGCGCAACCAAAAATGGGGTGTGATCTACGACACAACCGACCACGGTTTGGTTAGCCCGTCCTCCACCTCGCAACTGCAACCGGACGGTCGGGCACGCCAGGCGTCATTTCGCGGCGTGCCAAGCGGACGCCGATGACTACTAAAGAAGCAGCCTCCGTGACTTCGTCGCAGGGGCTTTTTCTTGAAGCCGTGTGACAAATCGTATTCAATTGCCGCCGCGTCAGCAGAAAACCCGAACACAAGAAAAGGACGCACAGACACCAAGAAAATAGGGAGACTGGAATGCCCGCTGTCACTGGCAAACTTGCTGCCGCGTCAATCGTGCTTGCGCTTTTCGCGGCCTCGACCTCCACTGCATCTGCCCAGAAGAAATACGACACCGGTGCCACCGACACCGAGATCAAGGTCGGCAACATCATGCCTTATAGCGGACCGGCGTCCGCCTACGGCGTCATCGGCCGCACCGAGGCCGCCTATTTCAAGAAGATCAACGAGGAGGGCGGCATCAACGGCCGCAAGATCAACTTCATCTCCTATGACGACGCCTATTCGCCGCCGAAGACGGTGGAGCAGGCGCGCAAGCTGGTCGAGAGCGATGAGGTGCTGTTCATCTTCAACTCGCTCGGCACGCCGCCGAACTCGGCGATCCAGAAATACATGAACTCCAAGAAGGTGCCGCAGCTCTTCGTCGCCACCGGTGCCACCAAGTGGAACGATCCGCAGAACTTCCCCTGGACCATGGGCTGGCAGCCCAACTACCAGAGCGAGACGCAGATCTATGCGAAGTGGCTGCTCAAGAACAAGCCGGAGGCCAAGATCGCCGTGCTGTTCCAGAACGACGACTACGGCAAGGACTATCTCAAGGGCCTGAAGGACGGCCTCGGCGCGAAAGCCGCGAGCATGATCGTCGCGGAGGAGAGCTATGAGACCTCAGAGCCGACGATCGACAGCCACATCGTCAAGCTGAAGGCGACCGGCGCCGACGTGTTCATGAACATCACGACGCCGAAATTTGCGGCTCAAGCGATCAAGAAGAACGCCGAGATTGGCTGGAAGCCGCTGCACTTCCTCAACAACGTGTCGTCCTCCGTGGGCAGCGTGCTCAAGCCTGCGGGCTTTGAAAACGCGCAAGACATCGTTTCCGCCGCATACCTCAAGGACACCACCGACAAGCAGTGGGACAACGATCCGGGCATGAAGGAGTACCTTGCGTTCATGACAAAGTACTTCCCCGAAGGTGACAAGATGGATAGCTATACGGTCACCGGCTATGGCGTAGCTCAGACGTTGGTTCAGGTGCTGAAGCAGTGCGGAGACGATCTCACGCGAGAAAACGTCATGAAGCAGGCGGCCAACCTCAAGGACTTCCGCACCGAGGTCCTGCTGCCCGGCATCAAGATCAACACCTCTCCCACCGATTTCGCCCCGATAAGCTCACTCCAACTGCAACGTTTCAAGGGTGAGCAATGGGAGCTGTTCGGCGACGTGATCAGCGCCGACGTCGGCGGCTAGCCGCCCGGCAGATTCGAGCTGCAGGAAGCCCCTCGCGAGACGATCGCGGGGGGTCTTTTGTTGCGCCCCGATTATCATCACGCGATTGCATAATCGAATGATGGGCAAGGCGGCTTACGCTTTGCGTGGCGATGCGCTACGCAAGGGGCGGGCCTACTCCGGCGAGGCCGCCGGCAACCGCCTCTCCTTGACGAAAGCAGCGCCATGACCGACCGACGCCCCCTGCTCTGCGCCCTCTATGACGCCGCCGTCGCCGCCGCCCACCCGGACGTCGTGCTGGCGCCGCATCTGCGTCCCGCGCCAAAGGGCCGCGTGATCTGCCTCGCCGCCGGCAAGGGCGCAGGCGCGATGGCCGCGGCCGCCGAGCGGCATTATCTCGATACGCTCAAGCTCGATCCGGAGCGGCTGGTCGGCATCGCCACCACCCGCCATGGCCACGGCGTGCCAACGCGGCGCATCCGGGTGGTCGAGGCCGGCCATCCCGTGCCTGACGAAGCAGGCCTCAAGGGCGCCGCCGACACGCTGGAACTCGCGCAACAGGCCGGGCCCGACGATCTCTTGCTGGTGCTGCTCACCGGCGGCGGCTCGGCGAACTGGATCGCCCCCGTCGAAGGCATCAGCTTCGCGCAGAAGCAGGCGGTCAATCGCGCGCTGCTCCGCTCGGGCGCGCCGATCGGCGAAATGAACATCGTGCGCAAGCACCTGTCGCGCATCAAGGGCGGGCGGCTCGCGCGCGCTGGAAAGCATGCCGCCGAGATCGTGACGCTCGCGATCTCCGACGTGCCGCATGACGAGCCCTCCGCGATCGCCTCCGGCCCCACGGTGCCGGATCCGACCACGCTGGCCGATGCCCGCGCCATCGTCGCCAAATACGAGCTCGCGCTCGACGACTCCGTGCGCCGCGCGCTGGATGATCCGGGCAACGAGAGCTGCAAGCCCGGCGACGCCGCGTTTGCGCGCGCGCATTTCGAACTGATCGCGCGTCCCAAGCAATCGCTCGACGCCGCGGTCAAGCTCGCGAAGGACGCGGGCTATGAGGTGATCGATCTCGGCGCCGATCTCGAAGGCGAGGCGCGCGAGGTCGCCGCCGCGCATGCGAAGCTGGCCTTGAAGGCACGCGCCGCCGGCAAGCGCACCGCCATCCTCTCCGGCGGCGAGCTCACGGTGACCGTGCGCGGCAATGGCCGCGGCGGCCCCAACCAGGAATACGCGCTGGCGCTCGCCGGCCTGCTCAAGGACACGCCCGACATCGCCGCGCTCGCCGGTGACACCGACGGCGCCGACGGCGGCGCCGGCAAGCCCACCGACCCCGCCGGCGCGCTGATCGACGCGGCGACGTTCGCGAAGATGAAGACGCTGGCGCTGGAGCCGCAGGCCTATCTCGACAACAACGACGCGACGGCATTCTTTGCCGCGACGGGCGATTTGCTGGTACCGGGCCCGACGCTGACCAACGTGAACGACATCCGGGTGATTTTGGTGGATTAGGACTCTCGGCTCTGTCCGGCGTCATCACCGGACTTGACGAGGTTGGCTGCGACCATGGTTGTCTCGAGCAGTCCAACCTCAACACAGCTGTCATCCCCCGCGAAAGCGGGGGGTCCAGTACGCCGCGGCTTCTCCGTATCCCCTCACCGCCTCTGGAATACTGGATCACCTGCTTTCGCGGGTGATGACACCGAGAGTATGGGACGCGCTCGCCACAAGCCCGTCATGGCCACAATGACGGAATGTGTGGAGGCGCCTCACCCCTTCCCGCCGACATGCTCCAGCAGCGCAAGCAGGCCTTTCAGAAGATCGATCGGCGACGGCGGACAGCCGTTGATGTGCAGATCCACCGGAACCACCTCGGACACGCCGCCGACGCAGGCGTAGCTGCCTGCAAAAATGCCGCCATCGAGCGCGCAGCGGCCAACGGCGACGACCCATTTCGGATCGGGCGTGGCGTTGTAGGTCCGCTCCAGCGCCTGCCGCATGTTCCTGGTCACGGGCCCGGTGACGAGCAGCACGTCGGCATGACGCGGCGAGGCGACGAAGCGCAGGCCGAAACGTTCGATGTCGTAGAAGGCGTTGGAGAGCGCGTGGATCTCGAGCTCGCAGCCATTGCAGGAGCCGGCATCGATTTGGCGGATCGCGAGCGAACGGCCAAGCTTTGCCTGCGCGACGCGGTCGACTTTGCTCGCAAGCTCGGCAAGCCCCGCCTCATCCGGCGCGGGCGCGGGCTCGGTCAGCGAACCGTGCGTGAGACTTTCGAGCAGGGTCTTGCGCATGGCTCAGAGGTCCGCGCCCGAATAGGAACAGTTGAACGACTTGTTGCAAAGCGGGAAGTCCGCGATGATGTTGCCCTCGATCGCGGTCTCCAGCAGCGGCCATTGGAACCACGAGGCATCGCGCAGGTGACAGCGCTGCACGCGCAACTCCCGGTCAAGCCTGAGCCAGACCAGCACGTCACCGCGAAACGCCTCCGTCACCGCCAGGCCTTCGCATTCACCGCGCCCAATCGGCAGCGCGCTTTTGATCTCGCCCGGCGCCATCAGGTCCAGACTCTGCGCGATCAACGCGACGCTCTGCTCGACCTCGCGAATGCGAATCCAGACCCGTGCATTGACATCGCCGGCGTCCAGCACCGGCACCTCGAACGCCAGGCGATCATAGGGCGCGTAAGCAAGCGCGCGCCGCGCATCGAAATCGCGGCCCGACGCGCGGCCGACATAGCCGCCGGCGCCGAACTGCCGCGCATACTCGCTCTTCACGATGCCCGTGGTGACGGTGCGGTCCTGGAGCGACGCCGTATTGTCGTAGAGCTCGATCAGGCGCGGAAACACCTTCTTGATCTCGGCAAGCAGCGTCCGCAGCGCCGCGACGCCCTCAGGCGCAATGTCGCGCGTCACGCCACCGGGCACGATGACGTCCATCATCAGGCGATGGCCGAACGCAATATTCGCGGCGCGCAAGCAGCGCTCACGCAAGATGCCGGTCTGCGCATGCATCAGCGCAAAGGAGGCATCGTTGCAGATCGCGCCGATGTCGCCGAAATGATTGGCAAGCCGCTCCAGTTCCGCCATCAGAGCGCGCAAATACGTCGCGCGCGGCGGCGCCTCGATGTCGAGCGCGGCCTCCACGGCGCGCGCAAAGGCGAAGGCATAGGCGACCGCACTGTCGCCGGAGGTGCGGTTGGCAAGCTTTGCAGCGGCCTCAAGGCTTGCGCCCTGCATCAACGACTCGACGCCCTTGTGCGTATAGCCGAGCCATTGCTCGAGCCGCACCACGTGCTCGCCATTGGCCGTGAAGCGGAAATGGCCGGGCTCGATGATGCCGGCATGCACGGGCCCCACCGCAACCTGATGCAGCGCCTCGCCTTCGGCCGGCAGAAACTGATACGGGACGGCCTCACGCGGCGCGTTGCGGCTCCCAAGCGGGAACGATTTTCCCCAGACGTGGTGATCAAGCCATGGCCGCGTATCGTTGGCGCCGGTTGGCATCAGCCCGAACAGGTCGTGGATGGTCCGCTCCAGCCGCAGCGCGGGCGGATGATGCCGGGCGACGCTCGGAAAGCTACCTGCCGCACATTCGTAGGTGACGACCGCGATCTCGGCGGCGGCTTCATCGAGCAGCGCCATATGCACCGCGGTCGGCTCACCCCAGAAGCCGAACAGCGTCAGGCGGCCGCCGGCTAGTTCCTCGATCGCCGCCTGCCAGCCCTCATCCGCCACGACGACACGCGGCAAGGGCCGGTGCGACGGGACCGCGTGAACATGGGGGATGCCGTCGAGGATGCCCATCGCCTATCCCAGCAGCTTTGCGACGTTGGTAAAGCCGGTTACCAGGACCGGCGGCAGATAGATGCCGGCCATCGCGACCAGCGCCAGGTGCGTGAACATCGGCACATAGGAGGCCTCCGCCGGCGCGGTCTTGCCCTTGGGCTCGCCGAACATCACCGCGCCTATCCGCAAGAAAAGCCCGCCGAGCGCGATGATGATGCCGAGCACCAGGATTGCGGTCAGCCACGGCGCGCGGGAGAAGGTCGAGCTGACGACCAGGAACTCGCTCATGAAGATGCCGAGCGGCGGCAAGCCGACGATGGCGATGACGCCGAGCATCAGGCCCCAGCCGAGCACCGGATTGGTCACCGTGAGCCCGCCGATGTCGGCGATCTTCTGGGTGCCCTTGACCTGCGCGATATGGCCGACCGCGAAGAAGATCGCGGATTTGGTCAGCGAGTGCATGGTCATGTGCAACAGGCCGGCGAAATTCGCAAGCGGCCCGCCCATGCCGAAGGCGAAGACGATGATGCCCATGTGCTCGATCGAGGAATAAGCGAACATGCGCTTGATGTCGCGGCGGCGGTACAGCATCAGCGCCGCGAAGATCACGGAGATCAGGCCCATCGTCACCATCAGCGGCCCCGGCGCAATCGCCGCGGAATTGACTGCGAGCATCATCTTGAAGCGCAAGAGCGCATAGAGCGCGACGTTGAGCAGCAGGCCCGACAGCACCGCCGAGATCGGCGTCGGACCTTCGGCATGCGCGTCGGGCAGCCAGGCATGCAACGGCGCGAGGCCGACCTTGGTGCCGTAGCCGAGCAGCAGGAAGACGAAGGCGACGTTGAGCAGCGCCGGATCGAATGCCGCGGCGTGCTGCACCAGCACGGTCCACACCATGCCGTCGGGCCCCTCGCCCACCGCAGGACGCGCCGCCATGTAGACCAGGATCGTGCCGAACAGCGCCAGCGCGATGCCGACGCTGCCGAGGATGAAATATTTCCAGGCCGCTTCCAGCGCCTCATGGGTACGGTAGATGCCGACCATCAGCACGGTCGTCAGCGTCGCGACCTCGACCGCGACCCACATCAGGCCGATATTGTTGGCGACGAGCGCAAGGTTCATCGCGAACATCAGCGTCTGGTACATCGCGTGATAGAAGCGCAGGAAGGCCGGCGTCAGCCGTCCGGTCTCGATTTCGTGATGGATGTAGCTCGCGCTGAACACGGATGTCGTGAAGCCGACGAAGGTCGTCAGCACGATGAAGACCTTGTTGAGGTCGTCGAGCAGCAGATATTGCCCTGACGTCGGCTCGATCACGAACAGCGACAGCGAGGTGAGGAAGGTCGCGAGCGCCGCAACGACGTTGAGCTTTGCCGTCAAGAGGTAGCCCGGCAGGATCGCGAGCAGCGCGGCCGAGATGGCCGGGATCAGCAGGATGGCACCGAGCGCGTCGATCGTCATCGCCGCTCTCCCCTGAAGCGGTCGAGCGCCTGGACGTCCACGCTGTCAAAACGCTCGCGGATGCGGAACAGGAAGATGCCGATGACGATGAAGGCGATCAGCACCGAGAAGGCGACACTGATCTCGACCACCAGGGGCATGCCTTTGGCGCCCGTCGCCGCCAGCACGAGGCCGTTCTCCAGCGACATGAAGCCGACCACCTGGCTGACGGCATTGCGCCGCGTCACCATGATCAGGAGCCCGAGCAGCACCACCGACAGCGCGAAGGCGAGGTCTTCGCGCGCGAGTGCGTCGGCACCCGGCGTCACCCGCAGCATAACCACCATCGACAGCGCGACGAGGCCGATGCCGGCCATCATGGTCAGCCCGATGCCGATCACGTTCTCGATCTCGCGGTGAATGCCGAGCCGCCTGATGATCCGGTGCAGCGCCACCGGAATGATGATCGCCTTGAAGATGAGCGCGATCAGCGCGGTGACATAGAGATGCGGCGCTTGCTGCACATAGGCCTGCCAGGCCACCGACAGCGCCAGCACGCCGGCGTGCAGCGCATAGACGTTGAGCAGGGCATAGAGCCGGTCCTGGTAGAGCATCATGAAGCTCGCCAGCACGAGCGAGCCGGCGAGCAGGTGGGCGATGTCGAATTGCAGGCTGCTCATGTTTAGAGGCTCCCCGACACGAAGCGCAGCAGGGTCGCGAGCAGCGCCAGCATCAGCGCCGCCCCCAGGAACTCAGGGATACGAAAGACGCGCATCTTGGCGATCGACGTCTCGAACAGCGCGAGCAGGAAGCCGAGCACAGTCAGCTTGCCGAGAAAGAGCAGCGCGCCAAACGCCAGCGTCGCCACACCAGCATCGGCCGTCGCCGTACCCCAAGGCAGGAACACGCAGGCGATCAGGGAGACGTAGAGCAAAAGCTTGAGCTGCGACGACAGATCGACCAGTGCGAGATGGCGACCGGAATATTCCAGCACCATGGCCTCGTGCACCATGGTGAGCTCGAGATGGGTGGCGGGATTGTCCACGGGGATGCGGCCGTTCTCCGCCAACGCCACGATGGTCAGCGCGACAAACGCCATGCCAAGCGAGACGCGCAGGCCCACAGCCGTCGAGCCCATGAACTCCGCGACGTTCGAGAGCTGGGTCGAGCCCGCGATCATCGCCACAGCAAACACCGTCATCAAGATGGCGGGCTCGGCCAGCGTTGCGATCATCACCTCGCGGCTGGAGCCGATGCCGCCGAAGGCGGTGCCGACGTCCATGCCGGCGAGCGCCTGGAAGAAACGGGCGCTGCCAAGCAGCGCGATGATGGCGATGAGATCGGCGCTCCATGAGAACAACAGGCCGTTGCCGAAGGTCGGCACCAGGCAGGCCGCCACCCAGGTGCCGGCAAACATCAGATAGGGAATGACGCGAAACAGCCAGGAGGCGTTGTCCGCGAGCACGACATCCTTGCGCATCAGGCGGACAAGGTCGCGATAGGGCTGGAGCAGCGGCGGCCCGCGCCGGCGGAGCAGCCGCGCCTTCACCTTGCGCACGAAGCCGGTGAGTAGCGGGGCGAGCAGCAGCACCAGCAGCATCTGGACGCCTTGCGAGAGGATGTCGCGCAGCGCATTCATAGTGCCACGACCAGGAGCAGCACGATCAGCGCCACGAAGACCAAGGTCAGGTAGCGGCGGATGGTGAGGAACTGGAGGACATTGATGTGCTCGGTGGCGAAGGAAATCGCCTTCGCAATCGGTGCGTAGAGCGCCTCCCAGATCAGGTCATGCAGTTCGACGGTGAGCCGCGCGGGCGCGCGCGAGGACGGCGGCGGCATCTCGCCGATCTCGCGTGCCGCAAAAATGACGCTGCCGAACACGCGGCGGATCGGCTGCGAGAAGCTCGAGGCCGAGTACTGGATCGCGGGATTGGGGTCGGGATAGCCGCAATCCCAGGCCGGCGCGCGGCGCAGGCGATCGGAGGCGAGGCGGTGAATGGCGGACGCCGCAGCGGTGCCGCAGAGCGCGACGAACAGGAAGACGAGGAGGCCGTTATAGGAGCTGCGGCTTTCCGCGATCGGCACGATCGTCAGCCATTGCAGCCCGGTCTGGTGCGGCATGACGTTTCCGACCATGGCCTTGCTCACCGGCGCCAGCGCATCGATGAACAGGCCGGGCAGGACGCCGGCGACGAGACAGAGCGCCGCCAGCGCGAACATCGCGGCCAGCGAGAAACGGTCCGTCTCGTGCGCGGCCGCGGCGACGTCGGAGCGGGGCCGTCCGAGGAAGCTGATGCCGTAGAGCTTGACGAAGCAGGCCGCGGCGAAGGCCGCCGCCAGCGCCAGCAAGCCGCCGACCGCGGGGATGGCGAGCTTCAGGCCCCACGACGGCAGTTGCGGCGACAGCAAAATTGCCTGGAAGGTCAGCCATTCCGAGACGAAGCCGTTGAAGGGCGGCAGCGCCGAGATCGCGACACAGCCAACCAGCATTGCGAAGGCCGTGCGGGGCATGCGATGGATCAGCCCGCCGAACTTCTCCATGTCGCGTGCGCCGGTTGCTTCCAGCACCGCGCCGGCCCCGAAGAACAGCAGACTCTTGAACAGCGCGTGATTGAAGACGTGCAGCATCGCCGCGGTGAAGGCCAGCGCCGCCACCCAGTCGAGCCCCTGCGCCTTGAAGGCGAGCGCGAGCCCGAGGCCGGTGAAGATGATGCCGATATTCTCGATGGTCGAGTAGGCCAGCACGCGCTTGATGTCGCGCTGCATCAGCGCATAAAGCACGCCCAACGTCGCGGTGGGGCCGCCGACCAGGAGCACCACCATGCTCCACCACCACTCCGGCTCCGGCAGCAGGTCGAACACAATACGCACAAAGCCGTAGACGGCGACCTTGGTCATCACGCCGCTCATGAGCGCCGAGACGTGGCTGGGTGCGGCGGGATGGGCGAGCGGCAGCCAGGCGTGCAGCGGCACGAGGCCTGCCTTGGAGCCGGCGCCGAGCAGGACGAGGATCACCACCATGCCGGCGAGCGCGGCCGAGGGATGCGAGGCGCGGATCGCGTCGAAATCGTAACCGGCACCATTGGCGAGCAGGCCGAAGGCGAGCAACAGCGCCAGCGTGCCGAAGCTCGCCATCAGGAGATAGACATAGCCGGCGCGAACGTTTTGCGCCTCGCGATGATGCGCCACCACCAGCGCCCAGGAGGTCAGCGACATGAACTCCCACGCCACCAGAAAGCTGAAGGCGTCGTTGGTGAGCACGACGGTGTTCATGCCGGCGAGATAGGCTGGATAGAACGGCAGCACGCGGCCGGGAGATTCTTCATGCGCGCCATAGCCGAGCGCGAACAGGCTCGCGGCTGCGCCACCGAGATTGATCACGACCAGGAAGAAGGCCGACAGCGCATCGAGGCGGAAGTGAGCCCCGAGCCAGGGCAGGCCGATCGGCAGTGTCGCACTCGACACCGGATGCGCGGGATCGAAGAGATGAAGGAGCGCGGCGATGCAAAGCGTCGCAGTGACGGCAAGGCAGGCGCCGTAGAGCACGATCGAACCGCGCGGACGCGTCGACAGCGCGATCCCGACCGGCGCCAGCGACAGCAGCAATGCCACCGACCATAGCGCCACCGAGATCATCAGAACTCCCGGGTTGCGAGTCGCGCGCGCGTCGTCATTTGTTGTCCTCGCCCGCGCTCGGCAAAGATTTCAGCCGCACGCCGCGGCCGCCGCCGGTCGAGGGCACGCCCTCGCCGATCAGCTCGATGCCCGCAACCGCGAGCGCCTCGACCAGCTTCATCAGGGAATCGACGTTGCCGCGAATGACGCCCTCGGAGGCCTCCATGCGCTGGATCGTCGGCAGCGACAGCGAGCAGCGCTGCGCTAATTCACGCTGGTCGATCCCGAGCAGGGCCCGGGCGGCCCGCAGCTGCGCGGCGGTAATCACTGTGAGCGCCTCCATGGCAAGTGCCACGCTTGATAAAGCAAGCGTATAGCCTCTAAAGTGATGTATCAAGCATCAACTATGCTGCACTGCACATCAAGATACGATCACCGGCCTGCTGCAATCTCATCGCATCCCTTAACGCGAAATTCGCTGCAACTTCAGAACCTGCCTGCAAATGCGGCAGATCGGGGAGACCATTCACCAGCCTCTGCTCTAATGCTTTCCGCGCTTGAAGGGGGCGAACAGACATGGAGGATCGCGACAGGCAGGTCGCCGACAACGGCCCGCTCGGCTCGCTCGCCTTGGGCGGGCTGCTCGAGCAGGCCGTCAACAATCTTTGGCTCGGCATCATCCTGTTCGACCGGCGCCGCGAGGTCATCTACTGCAACCAGCGCTACATGGACATGTACGGCCTTGCGCCGGACGAGGTGCGGCCGGGCACGCCGGTGAGCAACTTGATCCAGCATCGGCTCAAGCTGGGATTGAAGATCCGCGGCGAGGCAGATGACTATGTTCGCGCCCGCACGGAGCGCACGATCGTCAGCGAACAGGCCGTGCAGGAATTCGCGGACGGGCGGATCATCGCCTATACCGTCCACCCCCTGCCGGATGGCGGCGGCATGGCCACCCACGAGGACATCACCGAGCGCGAGGAGCTCAGCGCGCGGCTGCGACAGCGCAACATGCAGTTCGACATCGCGATCAACAACATGTCGCACGGGCTGTGCTTCTTCGATGCCGACCGCCGGCTGATCGTGTGCAACAAGGACTTCATCGACATGTACGGACTGCCGCCCGAGCGCGTCGGTCCCGGCACTCCGCTGTCTGATATCGTCGACATGCGCTTTGCGGCCGGCAGCGTGCCCGCGATGTCGCGGGACGAGTACATGAAATGGCGAACCGGCGTCGTTGTTTCGGCCGAGCCCGTCGACAGCATCGTCGAGATGCGAAACGGGCGTACCTTCAAGATCCGCCATCGCCCGATGCCGGATCTCGGCTGGGTGGCGACCCACGAGGACATCACCGAGCAGCGACGGACCGAGCTGAAGATCGCGCATATGGCGCATCACGACGCGCTGACCGATCTCGCCAATCGCGCCCTGCTCAACCAGCGGCTCGAGCAGGCGTTCACCTCGAACCAGATGTTCGCGGTGCATCACATCGACCTCGACAAGTTCAAGTCGGTGAACGACACGCTGGGCCACCATGCCGGCGATGCCCTGCTCAAGGGCGTGAGCGAGCGTCTGCGCCGCCTCGTTCGCCCCGGCGACACGATCGCCAGGATGGGCGGCGACGAATTCGTCGTCCTGCAGACCCCGATCGGCGAGGCAAGCGAAGCCGCCACGCTTGCGCAGCGCATCATCGGGCAGATGAGCGCGCCGTTCGAGATCGACGCCCAGCAGACGATCGCGGGGGCAAGCATCGGCATCGCCATTGCGCCGGCCGACGGAGCAACGCCCGAGCAATTGCTGCGCAATGCCGACCTTGCGCTCTACCGGGCGAAGGGCGACGGCCGGGGCATGTACCGCTTTTTCGAGCCGACCATGGACGAAGAGGTGCAAGGCCGCCGCGCATTGGAGCTCGATCTGCGCAAGGCGCTCGCCAGCGGCGAATTCGAGCTTCACTATCAGCCGCTGGTGAAGAGCCACAGCGGCGAGATCAGCGGCTTCGAGGCGCTGATCCGCTGGCAGCATCCGCAGCGCGGGCTGATCCCTCCCAACAGCTTCATTCCGCTCGCCGAGGAAATCGGCCTGATCGTGCCGATCGGCGAGTGGGTGATCCGGCAGGCCTGCATGACCGCGAGCCGGTGGCCGAAGCACCTCCACGTCGCCGTCAACATATCGGCCGTACAGTTCCGCTACGGCGGTCTCGCCGAGGTGATCGTTGGCGCGCTCGCGGCCGCAGGGCTGGACGCCAGCCGACTCGAAATCGAGATTACCGAGAGCGTCCTCCTGCAGGACAAGGAGGGGACGCTCGCCACGCTGCACCGGCTACGCGAGCTCGGGATCCGGATCGCGATGGACGATTTCGGCACCGGCTATTCGTCGCTGACCTACTTGCAGTGTTTTCCGTTCGACAAGATCAAGATCGACCGCTCCTTCGTGCGCGACGTCGCCACCGATGCCGGATCACTCAACATCGTGCGAGCGATTGCGGCGCTCGCAAGCGGGTTGGGAATGACGGCGACGGCGGAAGGCGTTGAAACGCGCGAGCAGCTCGACCGGATCGCGGCGGAGGGATGCACGGAGATGCAGGGCTATCTGTTCAGCCGCCCGCTGCCCGCAGCCGACATCGAGCGCCGCTTCCTGTCCCCGGAAGCGCCCGCCTTGCCTGACCGGTTCGCTGCGGCGTAATCGCCACCAGGGAAACGGAGTGCAGCGTGCCGTTGGCTAGCTGCGGGCTTTCAAAACTCGTTAGCGATCTTCGAGAGCATCGCGATCAGGGCTTCGCGGTTGGCTCCGCCCAGGAGCTCATTCAGTCGCGCCTCGTGCTTGGTGGCGACGAGCTTCTTGGCGCGGGACAGCACGGCCTTGCCCTTGTCGGTCAGGACCAGAATGTGCGAGCGGCGATCGTTGGTGGAGCGGATCCGCGCGCAAAGGTCGCGGCTCTCGAGGTTATCCAGCATGGCCACGAAATTCGGGCGCAGGATGCCGAGCGTGGAGGCGACCTCGGTCTGATTGCGGCCGGGATTCTTCTCGACCAGCAGCAGCACGGAAAACTGCGCCGGCGTGAGCTGGAGCGAAGCCATGCAGTGCAGGAAATTCTCGAACACCTTGAGCTGGGCACGTTTGAGCACGTAGCCGAGCTGCTCGGAGAGTTCGCCAAGCTGAAGGGCCTCGCCGGCATCATCGGGCGCGTCCTTGCGCGCCCGGGCCGCCTCCGCGCCCTTTGCGGTTGCTTCCGCCGACTTCTCCGCCGCCTTGGAAACGGTCATCGCCTGTTGCTCGCAATCCCGCTAGATTTATGCCCGGTGTTCCCCGGCCCTTGAAGTTATATTCGATAATTGTTATGGACCATATCAAATATCGCCACCAAATTTCAATGGCTGTGAGGGACGATCCACCACGAAAGCGGGATCGGCCCCGATCTTAAGGGGGAGCGTCCGGTCTTGAATACCACCATCCTGCTGTTCCTGATCCAGGACGGCATCACCAACGGCGCGATCTACGCGCTGCTCGGACTGGCGCTGGTGCTGGTGTTCGCCGTCACCCGCGTCATCCTGATTCCGCAAGGCGAATTCGTCACCTATGGCGCGCTGACCTATGCCTCGCTCGCCTCCGGCCAGATGCCGGGCACGGCCAAGCTCGCGCTCGCGATGGGCATCGTCGCCTTCGTGTTCGACCTGTTCGCAGGCCGCAAAGCGCTGCACGGGCGGCTGATCCTCCGCACCTTCCTCGCCAATATCGTGCTGCCGGGAATCGTGCTGGCGGTGACCCTTTACTTCGCCGGCCAGAAGCCGCCGGTCGCGATCTCAATGGCGCTGTCGCTCGTGATCGTCGCGCTGATCGGCGTGTCGCTCTATCGCATCGTGTTCCAGCCCTTAGCGCACACCTCGGTGCTGGTGCTGCTGATCGCCTCCGTCGGCGTCCATCTTGCGCTGCAGGGCCTCGGCCTCCTGTTCTTCGGCGCCGAAGGCCAGCGCGGGCCGGCGGTGCTGTCGACGGCCTTCACGCTCGGCGCGCTGCGCTTCACTGGCCAGAGCATCACGGTCTACGGCATCACCATCGCCTTCATCGTCGGCCTCTGGCTGTTCTTCGGCTTCACGCGCTACGGCAAGGCGCTGCGCGCGACCGCCGTCAACCGGCTGGGGGCGCGGCTCGCCGGCATCCGGACCTCGCTGTCGGGGCAGATCGCCTTCCTGCTGGCGTCCGTGATCGGCGCGCTGTCGGGCATCCTCATCGTCCCGATTACCACCCTCTACTACGACAGCGGCTTCCTGATCGGCCTGAAGGGCTTCGTCGCAGCGATCATCGGCGGCCTCGTCAGCTATCCCCTGACGGCCATCGCCGCGCTCTTTGTCGGCATCGTCGAGGCGTTCTCGTCCTTCTATGCCAGCAATTACAAGGAGGTCATCGTCTTCATGCTCCTGATCCCGGTGCTGCTGCTGCGCTCGCTCGCAGCTCCCGCGGTCGAGGAAGAGAAGGATTGAGTGCGATGACCGATCGGCTTCCCATTCTCGTCTTCGCGCTTCTGATGGCGGCGATCCCGTTCATTCCCGGCATGCCGCCGTTCTGGATCGTGCTGCTGGACAATATCGGCCTCGCCGCGCTGGTCGCGATGGGCCTCGTGCTGCTGACCGGCGTCGGCGGCCTCACCTCGTTCGGACAGGCCGCCTTCGTCGGCTTCGGCGCCTACACCACCGCGGTGCTGTCGACGACCTACGGCCTGTCGCCCTGGCTGACCCTGCCGCTCTCGCTGCTGGTCAGCGGCCTGCTCGCGGTGCTGCTCGGGCTGGTCACGGTGCGCCTGTCGGGCCACTATCTGCCGCTCGGCACGCTCGCCTGGGGGCTCGGGCTGTTCTATCTCTTCAGCAAGCTCGAATTTCTGGGACGTAACGACGGCATCTCCGCCATCCCGCCGCTGTCGATCGGCACGTTCAAGATGCTCTCACCCGGCTCGATCTATTACGCGATCTGGGTTGCGGTGATCGTCTCGGCGCTGCTCACCATGAACCTGCTGGACTCCCGCACCGGCCGCGCCATCCGCGCGCTCAGGCGCGGACACGTCGCCGCCGAAGCCTTTGGCGTGCAGACGCCGCGTGCAAAGCTGCTGGTGTTCATCCATGCCGCAGTGCTCGCCGGTCTCTCCGGCTGGCTCTATGCGCACCTCCAGCGCGCGGTGAACCCGACGCCGTTCGGCGCGCAGGCCGGCATCGAATATCTCTTCATCGCGGTGGTCGGCGGCGCCGGCTATGTCTGGGGCGGCGTGCTCGGCGCGGCGATCGTCGTGGTTCTGAAGGAGGTGCTGCAAAGCTATCTGCCGCTCATCCTGCCGGGCTCCGGACAGGTCGAGACCATCGTGTTCGGCATCATGCTGGTGGCGCTCCTGCAGCTTGCGCCCGGCGGCGTCTGGCCGTGGCTGATGTCGTTCCTGCCCGAGAGGTCCGGCGGCAGGAAGCCGGACACCTCGCTGACCCTGCCGGCGCGCGTCCGCGCTCCGGCCGAGGCAAGCGTGCTGCTCCAGGTCGAGAAGGCGCGAAAGCAGTTCGGCGGCGTGATCGCGGTGAACAACGTCTCCTTCGACGTCCAGGCCCGCGAGATCGTCGCGCTGATCGGCCCGAACGGCGCCGGAAAGAGCACGACGTTCAACCTGATCACCGGCGTGCTGTCGGCCACGTCAGGCTCGATCTCGGTGCTCGGCAAGAAGGTCGACAAGGCGCCGCCGCAGGAGATCGTCAAGCTCGGCATTTCCCGCACCTTCCAGCACGTCAAGCTGGTGCCCGACATGACAGTGCTGGAGAACGTCGCAATCGGCGCGCATCTGCGCGGCCATTCCGGCCCGATTGCCTCGATGCTGCGGCTCGACCGCGCCGACGAGGCGCGGCTGCTGGCGGAAGCCGCGCGCCAGATCGAGCGCGTCGGCCTCGGCGAGCAAATGCATCAGCTTGCCGGCTCGCTCTCGCTGGGACAGCAGCGCATCGTCGAGATCGCACGCGCGCTGTGCGTCGATCCGATGCTGCTGCTGCTCGACGAGCCGGCGGCCGGCCTGCGCCACATGGAGAAGCAGCAGCTCGCAAAGCTGCTCCGCGAGCTCCGCGACGGCGGCATGAGCGTGCTGCTGGTCGAGCACGACATGGGCTTCGTGATGAACCTGGCCGACCGCATCGTGGTGCTCGATTTCGGTACCAAGATCGCCGAAGGCACGCCCGCCACGATCAAGACCAATCCCGAAGTGATCAAGGCCTATCTCGGAGTGGCGGCATGAGCGCGCTGTTGTCAGTCACCGACGCGCATGTCGCCTACGGCAAGGTCGAGGCCGTTCGCTCGGTCTCGCTCGAGGTCGGCCAAAACGAGATCGTGACCATCGTCGGCGCCAACGGCGCCGGCAAGACCACGCTGCTCTCGGCCATCATGGGCATTTTGCCGCTGAAGGGCCGCGTCGCCTTTGCCGGGCAGGACCTCGCACGGCTCGACATCGAGGATCGCGTTGCGATTGGGCTGGGGCTCGTGCCGGAGCACCGCGAATTGTTCGTGACCATGAATGTCGAGGACAATCTCGAGCTCGGGGCCTTCCGCATCGAGAAGAGCAGGGCGAAGAGCTCGATCGAGCGCGTCTACACGTTGTTCCCGCGGCTGAAGGAGCGGCGCAAGCAGCTCGCCGGCACGCTGTCCGGCGGCGAGCAGCAGATGCTCGCGATGGGCCGTGCGCTGATGGGGGAGCCAAAGCTGCTGATGCTGGACGAGCCGAGCCTGGGCTTGGCGCCGATCATCGTCGCCGACATCTTCCGCATCGTCACTGAGCTGCGCGCCAGCGGCGTCTCGGTGCTGCTGGTCGAGCAGAACGCACAGGCCGCGCTGAAGATCGCCGATCATGCCTATGTGATGGAGCTCGGCGAGTTCGTGCTGAGCGGCAAGGCCAGCGACATCGCCGCCAACGAACGCGTCGCCGCCAGTTATCTCGGCTTCCAGCACGAAGGCGCGAGCGTGCTGTAGCGCTTAGACGCCTCCTTAAGCTCAACTGTCATCGTCCGCCTTGTGCGCAATTGCGCACTGGGGCGGACGATCCAGTATTCCAGAGACGCTGTGCTTGAACCGAGACGCCGCGGCGTACTGGATGCCCCGCCTTCGCGGGGCGTGACATCGGAGAATGCAGGGAGAGGGCGGAGACTAGGACCTAACTAGTCGCCCTCTCCCCCTTCAACGCCGCGACCTCCGCTTCCAGCTCCGCAATCCTGGCGTCGCGCGCGGCCAGCGCTGCCGCCACATCCGCCGCATCGAATTTCTGCGGGATATGCTGCGGGCAGTTCGTGTCCCAGGCGGCGATCTTGAACACGATGACCTGCTCGGGGCGCGCCTTGTAGCCTCTTGGCATCAGCGACTGCGTCAACGCCGAATCATCCTCCACCACGCGCGCCTCGCCCCAGATCTTCACCCTGCGACGATGGGCGTAGTTCATCACGAAGATATAGGCTTTTGGATTTTCTGAGAGGTTTCCTTGCGTGAGATACTGCCGGTTGCCGGCATAGTCGGCGAAGGCGAGCGTCTGCTTGTCCAGCACCTTCAAGAAACCTTTCGGGCCGCCGCGGTGCTGGATGTATGGCTGGCCGTCGGCTGAGGCCGTGGCGAGATAGAAGCTGCTGGCATCGGCCAGGAACGCCGCGAGATTTTCGTCGACCTCGGTGCGCCAGCCGCGCTGCTCAGCGTGCGCATAGGCCTCGCGCGAGCCTTTTCGCGTCTGGATCGATTTCACTGCCGGGGTGAAGGCGACGTCGCTGGCGTAGGCGTGGGCGGACGGCATCGGACCATCTCCAAAAGCTGGCGCGTTCTCGCGTCTGTCACGGCCCAAAATGGCCTCCTTCCTATCCAAAACAATCGGCCGGCTTGACACTTCATCATTGCGATATATGCAATAATCCCCATGGACCGGCTTGAGGCCATGCACGTCTTCGTCACCGTCGCCGAGCTGCGCGGCTTTGCGCCGGCGGCGCGCAAGCTGCGGCTGTCGCCATCGGCGGTGACCCGGATGATCGCCTCGCTGGAGGAGCATCTCGGCGCGCGGCTGTTGCAGCGGACCACGCGCTCCGTGACGCTCACCGACGTCGGCACGCGCTATCTGGAGCGCGCGCGGCGGATCCTCGCCGATGTCGAGGAGGCGGACGGCTCGGCGCGCGCGGAACGCAACCGGCCGAGCGGGCGGCTCGTGGTCTCCGCGCCGGTCGGCTTCGGCCGGCTGCATGTCGGCCCCGTGATGTCGGCGTACCTGAAGCGCTATCCGGACGTCACCGGCGAATTACGGCTGTCCGACCATATGATCAACCTCGTCGAGGATGCGGTCGACGTCGCGGTGCGGATCGGACATCTCGCCGATTCCTCGCTGGTGGCGCGGCAGGTCGGCGAGATGCGGCGGATCGTGGTGGCTTCGCCTGATTACCTCAAGCGCCATGGCGAGCCGAGGACGCCGGAGATGTTGCTTCAGCACCGGACCATCCAGTTCGGTCCCGCGACCAGTTGGCGTTTTCTGCGCGACGGCCGCGATATCGAGGTCACGCCGAACCCGCGCTTCATCAGCAACAGCGCCGATGCGGTGCTGCAACATGCCGAGCAGGGCGGCGGGGTGACACGGGTGCTGGCCTATCAGGCCGCCGACGGCCTGAAGCGCGGGCGCCTCAAGATCGTGCTGGCGAAATTCGAGCAGCCGGCCTTGCCGATCCACATCGTCTATCCGACCTCGCGGCTGCTTTCGGCCAAGGTGCGCGCGTTCATCGATCTCGTGGTGGAGACGACGAACTGGCGGTTCGGGTAGTCGCCGCTACTGCTTCTTCGGCACGACGCGGAACGTGCCGTTGGCCCGCGCGATCACGACGTCGTCGGCCTTGATCAGCGACTGCGCAAAGCAGATCGTGCTGCCGGTCTTGATCACCTCGCTCTCGACCGCACACCACTGGCCGATCTCGGCCGCGCCGACGTAATCGACGGCGAGCGAGATCGTCACGAATGACGTCGTCCAGCCCGTGGCCTGCGCGCAGCTATAGCCCATCGCGGCATCGGCAAGCGCTGCAATGAGACCGCCATGAATGAGCCCGCGCGCGTTGGTATGCGGCTTTGCCAGCCGCAATCCGACGATCACGGCCTTGTCGGTGCGCTTTGAATAGAGCGGCTCCCAGGGATCGGTGAGCGGGCTCTTGCGGAAATGCGGCTCGAAGCCGTCCGGGATGGCGGTCGTCATCATGCGCGTCTCGCGTCGTTGGTTAAAGCCATTGAACGCGATGGTCGTGACGGACGCATCACCTACAAAGTTTTAAACGGAATTTGTGCAGGCGTTTGAAATGGGCGCGGCTGTTGCTGCACGATGACTGTCATCACACGCGGCGGCGGGTGATCCAGTATTCCAGAGACCGCGCGTGGATACGGAGAGGCCGCGGCGTACTGGATGCCCCGCTTTCGCGGGGCATGACGCCGTGTTTAAAACGGCAGCCCCACGTAATTCTCCGACAGTGACGTCATCGCGGCCTGCGACTGCGTGACGTAGTCGAGCTCGGCGAGCTGGATGCGGGCGCCGATGGTGCCGGTGTCGGGGAATTTGTGCAGCATCGAGGTCATCCACCAGGAGAAGCGCACGGCCTTCCAGACCCGCGCCAGCGCCTTGGTGGAATAGCCATCGATCCCCGCGCTCGTCTTCTCGTCGTAATATTCGCGGAGCGCGGTTGCGAGGTAGTGCGCATCGCTTGCTGCGAGGTTCAGCCCCTTGGCACCGGTCGGCGGCACGATGTGGGCGGCATCGCCGCACAGGAACATGCGGCCAAAGCGCATCGGCTCGGCGACGAAGCTGCGCAACGGCGCGATGCTCTTCTCAATCGATGGGCCAGTGACGAGGCTGTCGGCCGCCTCCTGATCGATCCGGCGCTTCAACTCGTCCCAGAAACGATCGTCCGGCCACTGGTCGACGTGATCGTCGAGCGAGCACTGAACATAATGCCGGCTGCGCTTGGCCGAGCGCATGGTGCAGAGCGCAAAGCCGCGGGCGTGGTTGGAATAGATCAGCTCATGACTGACCGGCGGCGTATCCGACAGGATGCCGAGCCAGCCGAACGGATAGACCCGCTCGAACTCCTCGATCGCCGAGGGCTTGACGCTGGCGCGGCTAACGCCATGGAAGCCGTCGCAGCCGGCGATGAAGTCGCAGAAGATTTCGTGGGTGACGCCGTCCTTGACGTAGGTTACGCGCGGGTGACTGCCGTCGAAATCGTGCGGCTGCACATCCTTGGCTTCATAGACCGAGGCGAGGCCCGCCGCCTTCCGTGCATTCATCAAATCGAGCGTCACCTCGGTCTGGCCATAGATCATGACCGTCTTGCCGGTCGCAGCCTTCATGTCGATGCGGTGACGGCGACCCGAAAAGGCAAGCTCGATGCCCTCATGCAAGAGGCCCTCGGCATGCGCGCGCGCTCCCGCGCCGACCTCGTCGAGCAGCGCCACGGTTCCTTCTTCGAGAAGACCAGCGCGGATGCGCCCGAGCACGTAGTCCGGGCTCTGCCGCTCGAGAATGACGTTGTCGATGCCGTAGCTGTTGAGCAACTGCCCAAGCAGCAATCCCGCCGGCCCAGCACCGATGATTGCGACTTTTGTCCGCAATACTTGCTCCTTCCGATCCTGTAGGGTGCGGCGCGAGCTTGCTTGTCGCAGTCATCCGCGCGCGATAATTATAACATGTAACGTTTGAGTAAAGGGGAGTGCCATTCGCCGCAGCGCGGCAAATCCGGGCAACGCTTTCCGCGCGACGAATGCAGTCGCGTTGCCACTTCCGGCTTGAACAAGCGCTCCGATTATATAACATGTTAACTAACGAGACCGGGCCGAAGAAGCCTGCGGTCAAGAACAGGGAGAGACGAGCGATGAGGAAAGCCTGTCTGGCGTTGCTGCTGGCAGCAAGCGTGACGCCTGCCTTCGCGCAGGACAAGAATTTCGACCTGAAGATCTCGCACTGGGTGCCGGCCTCGCATCCGCTCCAGAAGTCGCTGGAGGACTGGGCGGCCGCGGTGGAGAAGGATTCCGGCGGCACCATCAAGAGCAAGGTGTTCCCGGCGCAGCAGCTCGGCAAGGCGTTCGACCATTACGACATGGCACGCGACGGCATCGCCGACGTCACCTACGTCAATCCCGGCTATCAGCCCGGCCGCTTCCCGATCATCGGCGCCGGCGAATTGCCGTTCCTCGTCTCGGACGCCAAGGGCGGCTCGATGGGGCTCGATGCCTGGTATCGCAAATATGCCGAGAAGGAGATGAAGGACGTCAAATACTGCCTCGCCTTCGTCCACTCGCCCTCCTCCTTCCACTCCCGCACCAAGAAGATCGTCGTCCCCGAGGATGTGAAGGGCCTGAAAATCCGCCCGGCGCACGCCACGATGGCGAATTTCGTCACCTCGCTCGGCGGCACCAATGTGCAGTCCTCGGCGCCGGAAGTGCGCGACATCATCGAGCGCGGCGTCGCCGACGGCGTCACCTTCCCCTGGGGCTCGCTGCTGCTGTTCGGCATCGACAAGGTGACGAAGTACGACATGGAGGCGCCGCTCTATGTCACGACCTTCGTCTTCGTCATCAACAAGGACAAGTACAACGCGATGTCCGACAAGCAGAAGGCGGCCATCGACAAGAATTGCACGACCGAGATGGCGGGCGTGGTCGGCGAGCACTGGGGCAAGTTCGAGGACGCGGGCATCGAAAAGATCAAGGCGGAGGAAGGTCACGAGGTCTACAAGCTGAACCCGGAGCAGACCGCGTCCTGGAAGAAGGCGGCGGAGCCGCTGGTCAAGACCTGGGGCGAGGGCGTGAAGAAGACCGGCACCGATCCGGACGCAGCGCTCGCCGAGCTGAAGGCCTCGCTGAAGAAGTACAACGCGCTGGCGGAGTAGCCATCGCGGCAGACTCTCATTCCCCCTCTCCCCGTTCTTACGGGGCCGCGACGAGCTTCGCTCGCGCTGAGAGGGTTGGGGTGAGGGGCTGCTTCCGCAAAGATGGTGACGGATGAGCTCGCGGAGAATCCCCCTCACCCGGAATCCGCGCTCACGCGCGAATTCCGACCTCTCCCCGCAAGCGGGGCGAGGTGGAGTGCGTGGCAAGACCGGAATCAAACCAATGACAGCTCACCACGGGACACCCCTATGAAGCGCGCCTGGATGGATCGCTTTATCGACACGATCGAATGGATCGCGGCCGGCTTCGTCGGTCTCGTCGCACTCGACATCTTCGTTTCGGTCCTGCTCCGCAACACGCTGAACTATTCGATCCCCGATTCCTTCGACATCGGCCGCATGCTGCTCGGCATCCTGATCTTCTGGGGCATCGCCGCGACTTCCTATCGGGGCACGCACATCACGGTCGACCTGGTCTGGGCCAACGTGAAGCCACGCTATCAGCGCTGGATCGACGTGTTCGCAACCTTGGTGCTGCTGTTCGTCGTCACCGTGCAGACCTGGACGCTGTTCGACAAGGTGCGCGGCACCTACAATGACAATGTGCAGACCTTTGACCTGCACATGCCGACCTGGCCGTTCTTCGCGGTCGCCTGGATCGGCGACGTCTCCGCGGTGCTGCTGATCGCGATCCGAACCTACCGGCTGATCTTCCACCCTGAAGAAATGCACGATCCCAAGCTGAAGGCGACGGAGTGATCATGAGCACCGATGCCGTCGCCGTACTCGGTTTCGTTTCCCTGTTCGCGCTGATGCTGCTGCGCGTGCCCGTCGGCATGGCCATGGGCCTCGTCGGCGTCTCCGGCTTCTCCTATCTCGTCGGCGGAACGCCGGCACTAAAGCTTGTCGGCCAGACCTCGATGCGAACGGTCACCGACTACACCTTTGGCGTCATCCCGATGTTCTTGCTGATGGGCTCCTTCGTCAGCAATTCCGGCATGAGCCGCGAGCTGTTCCGCGCCGCCAACGGTTTTGTCGGCCATTTGCGCGGCGGTCTCGGGATCGCGACCGTCGGCGCCTGCGGCGGCTTCGCCGCGATCTGCGGCTCCTCGGTGGCGACCGCCGCAACCTTCTCCGCCGTCGCCTATCCCGAGATGCGCCGCTTCGGCTATCCGCAGTCCTTTGCCACCGGCGTGATCGCGGCCGGCGGCACGCTGGGCGCGATGCTGCCGCCCTCCACCGTGCTGGCGGTCTACGGCATCATCACCGAGCAGGACATCGGCAAGCTCTTCATCGCCGGCATCATCCCGGGCCTGCTTGCGATGAGCATGTACATGATCACCATCGGACTGATCGGATACTTCCGTCCCGACTTTTTGCCGAAGGGCAAGAAGCTGCCGTGGAACGAGCGCTTCGCGGGCCTGAAGGATATCTGGGCACCGGTCCTGCTGTTCCTGTTCGTGATCGGCGGCCTCTACGGCCTGCCGTTCCTGCCGCGCTTCACGCCGACCGAAGCCGGCGGCGTCGGCGCCACCGGCGCCTTCATCATCGGCGTGCTCACCGGGCGGCTCGACCGCGAGAAGATTTTGGCCTCGCTCCTGCAAGCGACGCGCACCGCTGCCGCGGTCTTCACTGTGCTGATCGGCGCGCTGATCTTCGGCTATTTCCTGACGGTGACGCAGACCCCGCAGAAGGTGACGGAATTCCTCACCGGCCTCGGCCTCGGCTCTTACGGCGTGCTGGCGCTGATCATGGTGATGTATCTCGTGCTCGGCTGCCTGATGGACGCCATGGCGATGATCATCCTGACCGTGCCGATCATCTTCCCCGTGATCACGCATCTCGGTTTTGATCCAATCTGGTTCGGCGTCATCATCGTGATGACGGTCGAGCTCGGCCTGATTCACCCGCCGGTCGGCATGAACGTCTTCGTCATCAAGAGCGTGGTGAAGGACGTATCCTTCTCCACCATCTTCAAGGGCGTCATCCCGTTCGTGGCGACCGACCTCGTGCGTCTCGTGATCCTGATCGCCTTCCCGCTGCTGGCGACGTGGCTGCCGACGCGGATGATGGCGCATTAGAGGTGGAGTGATGACCACACCCAAGCTCGAGACGAAGTACGTCTTCACCATCACCGCGCGTATCGGTGACGTCATCACCGCCGGCGAGACCGGCACCGGTGTCCGCCGCATCATCCCGATCGTCGGCGGCGAGGTGCAGGGCGCGATCAACGGCAAGGTCTTGCCGTTCGGCGCCGACTTCCAGACCATCCGCCCGAGCGAGCTGATCGACCTGGAGGCCAAATACGCCTTCGAGACCGACGACGGCGCCACCGTCTATGTCGAGAACAAGGGCATCCGCTTCGGCCCGGTGGACCTACTGCAAAAGCTCAAGCGCGGCGAGCCCGTCGATCCCGCGCTGATCTACTTCCGCACCGTGCCGAGATTCGAAACCGGGCACGAGAAGTACCGTTGGCTGATGCAACACATTTTCGTCGCTTCCGCCGCACGGCATGCGGACCGCGTGGTGATTGATGTGCATCAGGTGATGTGAGGCGGGCGGGTCGTAAGCATTCCGCTGGCTCGGCACACCCTGCTCGTCGTCCCGGCGAAGGCCGGGACCCACACCGCGAAATCTATCGATTGCGGGAGATTGGTGTACCGAACGACGAGTCTTCGCCAAACTCTTCCCTGGGGATATGGGTCCCGGCCTTCGCCGGGACGACGCCGAATTTGGAGCACTCATCGCCTGCCTGACCGGTGCCCGGAATTCCCTGGTCCCGTATTGACTCCCTTGAAATTCGTTATACAACATAACTATTCTGAAAAGGACGCAAATGACACAGGGAAACGCCGATACCGCAGCCGCGGGACCTGATGCGCTGCTCAAGATCGAGAGGGCGGACAAGGTCTTGACCGTGGGCCTGAACCGGCCCGCCAAGCGCAATGCGCTCAATGACGGCATCATTCACGAGATCGGCAACTGCTTTGCGACGCTGCCGGACGACATCGGCGCGGTCGTCATCCATGGCATCGGCGACCATTTCTCCTCCGGCCTCGACCTCTCCGAGCTGACCGACCACGACGCGACCGGCGGCCTCCTGCACTCCCAGATGTGGCACCGGGTGTTCGACCGCATCCAGTACAGTCGCGTGCCCGTGATCGCGGCGCTGAAGGGCGCCGTGATTGGCGGCGGGCTGGAGCTGGCCTGCGCCGCGCATATCCGTGTCGCCGAGCCCTCGACCTATTTCGCCCTCCCGGAGGGCCAACGCGGCATCTTCGTCGGCGGCGGCGGCTCGGTGCGGCTACCGCGACTGATCGGCGTGGCGCGAATGATGGACATGATGCTGACCGGCCGCGTCTATCCCGCGACCGAAGGCGCTTCCTACGGCTTTGCGCAATATCTGACCGAAGAAGGCGGCTCGCTGACGAAGGCGCTGGAGCTCGCCGCGCGGATCGCCTCCAACGCGCCGCTGACCAATTTCGCCGTGCTCCAGGCGCTGCCGATGATCGCCGAGGCCAATCCGCAGGCTGGCCTGTTGATGGAATCGCTGATGGCAACGGTCGCCCAGAGCGACAAGGAAGCCAAGCGGCGGATTCGCGAGTTCCTCGAGCACAAGACCGCCAAGGTGAAGCCCAAATCATGAGCGTAATGTCATGAGCGCGCAGCCGTCCTCGTCCACCACTGAGCGCGGCGCGAGCAGCTCCCCGCTGCGGCCGATCTCATTCGGCGATCCCTCCGTCAACATCGAGCGGCGCGATGACGGCACGATTTACCTGCGGCCGAAGCAGCCGCTCGGCGACTATCCGGTGCGCATCACCGATCGCCTGCATCACTGGGCCAAGACGACGCCGGACCGCGTCTTCATGGCCGAGCGCGAAGGCGGCCGCGGCTGGCGCAAGATCACCTATGCCGAGCTGCTCACCGCGAGCCGGCACATCGCCTCCGGCCTGATCCAGCGTGGCCTGTCGACGGAGAAGCCTGTCGTCATCCTCTCCGGCAATTCGATCGACCATGCGCTGCTCGCCTTCGGCGCGTATTATGCCGGCGTCCCGTTCTGCCCGGTCTCGCCGGCCTATTCGCTGGTCTCCAAGGACTACGGCAAGCTCTCTTATCTGATGAAGCTGCTGACGCCCGGCCTCGTCTTTGCCGAGGATGCCGACAAGTTCGCGGACGCGCTTGCGACCAACGTCTCGCTCGGCACCGAGATCGCCGCGTCCTACGGCACGGTGCCGGGGCGCGACGTCACGCTGCTCGCCGACCTCATGGCGACGCCGATCCACCCAGCGCTCGACGAGCTACACGGGAGAATCGGCCCCGACACGATCGCCAAATTCCTGCTGACGTCGGGCTCGACCGGAAATCCCAAGGCGGTCATCAATACCCAGCGCATGATCTGCGCCAATCAGGTGATGCTGCGCGAGACGCTGGCGTTCCTGAAGGACGAGCCACCGGTCATCATCGACTGGCTGCCCTGGAATCACACCTTTGGCGGCAACCACAACATCGGCCTGACGCTCTACAACGGTGGCTCGATGTATCTCGATGCCGGCAAGCCGGTGCCCGGCGGCATCGAGGAGACCGTGCGCAATCTCCAGGAGATTTCGCCGACGGTCTATTTCAACGTGCCGAAGGGTTATGAATCGCTGCTGCCCTATCTGCGCGATGACCAGGGCCTGCGCGCAAAGTTCTTCGACCGCCTGCATGCAATGTTCTTCTCCGGCGCGGCGCTGTCGCCCTTCGTCTGGAACAGCCTCGACGAGCTCGCGGTGAAGGAGAAGGGTTATCGCGTCCCGATGCTGACGGGCCTCGGCGCCACCGAGACCGCGCCGTTCTTCATGTCGGTCAATCCGCGCACCAGCCGCTCCGGCCATGTCGGCCTGCCCGTCTCCGGCAATGACGCCAAGCTCGTGCCGAACAACGGCAAGCTGGAAGTCCGCTGCAAGGGCCCGAATGTCATGCCCGGCTACTGGCGCCAGCCCGACATCACGGCAAAATCCTTCGACGAGGAAGGCTTCTACAAGCTCGGCGATGCACTCAAGCCCGCCGATCCTGATGACTTCAATGCCGGCTTCGACTTCGACGGCCGCGTCAGCGAGGATTTCAAGCTCGCAAGCGGCACCTGGGTCAGCGTCGGCCCGCTGCGCGCGCGCCTCACGGCGGCCTGCGCGCCGCTGGTGCGCGACGTCGTCATCGCTGGCATCAATCGCGACGAGATTTCCGCGCTCGTGGTGCTCGACCTCGATGGCTGCCGCCTGATCAATCCGACGCTGCCGGCTGACGATCTCGTCGTCACCGCGCGCGATCGCCTGGTCCGTGAGGCGTTCCGCGAGCGCCTCATCCAGTTCCTCGGCTCGGCCACCGGTTCCTCGACCCGGATCACCCGCGCGATCCTGCTGGACACGCCGCTCTCGATCGACAAGGGCGAGGTCACCGACAAGGGTTCGATCAACCAGCGCGCCGTGCTGGAACATCGCATCGCGCTGATCGACGAGCTCTATGCTGCAAATTCGTCGGACCGTGTAATATCGGTCGCCTAGAAACAATCCGCCAAAGGAGAACGCCATGTTGTTAAGGGATCAGGCAGCCATCGTCACCGGCGGTGCATCGGGACTGGGCGCGGCCACCGCGCGAAAGCTTGCGGCGCAGGGCGCCAAGGTCGCAGTCTGCGACCTCAATACCAAGCTCGCCGAAACCGTCGCGGCCGAGATCAAGGGCGTGGCCGTGACCTGCGACGTCTCCGACGCCGCCTCGGCTGAAGCAGCGATCGCGGCAGCCGCCAAGGCCCACGGCCCGGCCCGCGTGCTCGTCAACTGCGCCGGCATCGGCGTTGCCAAGCGCGTGGTCGGCCGCGATGGTCCGATGGCGCTCGCCGATTTCGACAAGGTGATCAAGGTCAACCTGATCGGCACCTTCAACATGCTGCGTCTTGCCGCCACCGAGATGTCCAAGCTCGAGCCGCAGGCGAGTGGCGAGCGCGGTGTTATCATCAACACCGCGTCCGTTGCAGCCTATGACGGCCAGATCGGCCAGTCCGCCTATTCGGCATCCAAGGGCGGCATCGTCGGCATGACGCTGCCGATCGCGCGCGAGCTCGCGCAATTCGGCGTCCGCGTGCTGACCATCGCGCCCGGCCTGTTCCTCACCCCGCTGCTCGCAAACCTGCCGCAGGAAGCCCAGGATTCGCTTGCCGCGGCGATCCCCTTCCCGCGCCGGCTCGGCAACGCCGACGAGTTCGCGGCGCTCGCGCTGCACATGGTCGAGAATGCCTATCTCAACGGCGAGGTGGTGCGGCTCGACGGCTCGCTGCGCATGGCGCCGAAGTAAGGCACAACGACAGCAAGGCCAGCGCATGTTCGTTCATCGGCGCGACGTCCAGATCCAGTGGGGTGACTGCGACCCCGCCAACATCGTCTATTACCCGCGCTATTTCTCGATGTTCGACGATTCGACCTCGGTGCTGTTCGAGAAGGCCGGCTTCTCGAAACAGGACCTGGTCCACAAATACGGCCTGGTCGGCATTCCCATGGTCGACACGCGGGCGAAGTTCTACATCCCCTCGACCCATGGCGACTGGATCACCATCGAGACCAGAATCGAGAGCATCAAGCGCTCGAGCTTCGAGGTGAAGCACGACGTCTACAAGGGCGAGGCCTTGGCGATCGAGGCCTTCGAGACCCGCGTTCTCGTCCGCCGCGACCCGGCCAATCCCGACAAGCTGAAATCCGCGCCGTTTCCGTCGGAGATGGTCGCCAAGTTCACCGGGAGCTAAATCGCCGCACCGCCCAAAGACGGGGCTGAATTCGATCACAAAGTCTGCTTTCAAAGACACACCTAAAGGGAGGAATAGATGAAACGCTTTTACCTGAGCGCCGCGATAACAGCGGCAACACTGGCCCTGCCGGCGCTGCCCGCGATGGCCCAGACCAGCGAAATCACCATCGGCATCACAACCACCACGACCGGTCCGGGCGCGGCGCTCGGCATTCCCGAGCGCAACGCGCTGGAGTTCGTGCCGAAGGAAATCGCCGGCGTGCCGCTGAAGGTGATCGTGCTCGACGACGGCGGCGACCCGACCACCGCGACCACCAACGCGCGCCGCTTCGTCACGGAATCCAAGGCCGAC
Organism: Bradyrhizobium iriomotense; assembly: GCF_030160715.1. Taxonomy (GTDB): domain Bacteria; phylum Pseudomonadota; class Alphaproteobacteria; order Rhizobiales; family Xanthobacteraceae; genus Bradyrhizobium; species Bradyrhizobium iriomotense. The sequence continues at coordinate 147,165 of NZ_BSOW01000013.1, read as the reverse complement.
ATCATCATGGGCTCGGCGCTGACGCCGCCGACGATCGCGGTTTCCAACGTCGCGAACGAAGCCGGCATTCCGCATTTCGGCCTCGCCCCCTTCCCGATCACGCCTGAGCGCATGAAGTGGTCGGTGGCGATGCCGCAGCCGATCCCGATCGTGGGCAAGGTGCTCTACGACCACATGAAGTCCAAGGGCGTGAAGACCATCGGCTATATCGGCTATTCGGATTCGTACGGCGACCTCTGGTTCAATGATTTGAAGGCGCAGACCGGGCCGATGGGCATGACCATCGCCGACGAGGAGCGCTTCGCGCGTCCCGATACGTCGGTGACCGGACAGGTGCTGAAGCTCGTCGCCGCCAATCCCGACGCGATCCTGGTCGGCGCGTCCGGCACCGCAGCCGCGCTGCCGCAGACCGAGCTGCGCGAGCGCGGCTATCAGGGCCTGATCTATCAGACCCATGGCGCGGCGAGCATGGACTTCATCCGCATCGCCGGCAAAGCGGCGGAAGGCGTGCTGATGGCCTCAGGGCCCGTGATGGATCCGGAGGACCAGCCGGACGAGGCGCAGACCAAGAAGCCGGGCCTTGCGCTCAACACCGCCTATGAAGCCAAGTACGGCCCGAACAGCCGCAGCCAGTTCGCCGGCCACTCCTACGATGCCTTCGAGCTTCTCAAGCGCATCGTTCCGACGGCGCTGAAGACCGCCAAGCCCGGCACGCCGGAATTCCGCGAAGCGATCCGCCAGGCCCTGCTGTCGGAGAAGGAATTGGCGGCGAGCCAGGGCGTCTACAACTTCACCGAAAAGGACCGCTACGGCCTCGACGAGCGCTCACGCATCCTGCTCACGGTGACGAACGGCAAGTACAAGCTGGTGAAGTAAGCGCGCCGATCATTCCAACGATCAGAGCCGGCCCGTCGGGCCGGCTCTTTTCTTTTGCTGCTGAGATCAAGTTGTAGCCACGGTGTCGGCGCGCTCCCTCTCCCGCTTGCGGGAGAGGGTTGGGGTGAGGGTGCCTCCGCGTAGGGATTTTTCGAGATTTGCCGAGGAAGTCCCCTAAAGCGCGATGAGATTAGGATGAATCATCATCGCGCTTTAGGTTGTTGTTTGCGGATGATCTTTTCGGAAAACCGTTTCACACTTTTCCGGATCATGCTTTAACCGAGAGAGCCCCCACCCGGCGCTTCGCGCCGACCTCCCCCGCAAGCGGGCGAGGTGCAGCGAGCCCGTGGAAGCAATATACGCTTAAGCCGCCTCTCGCAGTTTCGTCCAGGCGAACTCCGGATAGTATTGGTCCATCATGCGATCGACATACGCCCTGAGGTTCGGAAACTCTTCCGCCCGCTCGCGCAACCTGGATTCGAAGAATGGCGTCAAAATTCCGCCGAGCGCGCCGAAGGCGGTTGCATCGACGCCGCAGGGCTTGTTGCCCATCAGATAAGCCTTGTCGCCGAGCTGCACCGACAGCGCGAACAGCGAACGCACGGCGAGATCGACGTCGTCATCGGGCGCGTGCCGGCCGAGCCCTGACAGCAGATAGTTCTCGGCGACGCGGAATTGCGCGTCCTCGCGAAGCTTCTCGCGATTGTGCTCCGGCGCGCCGTCGAAGAAATGCGCCGGGCCTTTGGCGAAATTGACCGGGTCCACCCAGCGTGCGCCGACCAGCGCCCAGTAGACATGACTCTCGATCATGCGCTCGAAGGCCCAGGCCTGCGCGCGCTCCTGCAACGACAACCCGGCATCGAAGTCGAAACCATAGCGGCGCTCGATATGCGCCCGGATGAAGGTGGAATCGGCGACCGCCTCGCCATCGTCGTCGATGAACGGCAACTGCCCCTTGGGCGAAGCGGGCGGCATCGCCCGCTCCTTCCGATAGGGCAGTCCTGCCATCTTCAACTGCACCTCCGTCTTGGTGACGAAGGGGCTGATTTCCGGCAGGCCGAAGCCGATGCCAAAGCCGTAAAGCGTGATCATGCTATTGCTCCTGATCCCCGAAACAGTTGTTGGAACCTACCGACCGGCTGCTGCCACCATGGTGGCAGCAGCCGTGATATCCTGCGCGAAACGGGCCCCCTGCCAGGCGCGGGCCATGACGTGGCTAACCACGGCGTCCGCAGCCCCGAGCAGCGAGCGTGCCACGAGAGCGACAATCGCGAGACGGAGGTCGACGAAGATGAGATCGAACACACCGAGACGGCCAAGAGTGAAGGTTTGCAGCAAGGCCTGCACCCGCCACAGCGGGCTCGCCTGGCTGAAGGTGGTGGGAAGCATCATGGACAAATCCTCTTCATTCGAAGTGTTGTCCCGGTATAGAACTCCCCTGCTGCCAACATCCTGTCAGCATCCGCGCGCCGTTTTTTAAACGGCGCCAAATCGGAAGACGTGTCATGAGACGTGCCGACCGGCTGTTTCAGATCATCCAGGTCTTAAGGCGCACCCGCAAACCGCTGACCGCGGACGCGATCGCGGCCGAGCTCGAGACCTCCAAGCGCACTGTCTATCGGGACATCGCAACGTTGATCGGCCAGCGCGTGCCGATCCGCGGCGAGGCCGGCATGGGCTACATCCTGGAGAAGGGTTTTGACCTGCCGCCTTTGATGCTGACACCCGACGAGATCGAGGCGGCGGTGCTGGGTGCGCAATGGGTAGCCGGCCACGCCGACACGGCACTGGCGCGCGCCGCCGAGGACCTGATGGCGAAGATCGCCGACACCGTGCCCGAGCGTCTGCGTCCCTTCGTGCTGGAGCCGGCAAGCCGCGCGCGACCGAGCTGGAATCGTGAACCCGACCGCATGGACATGGTGCGCACGCGCACGCAGATCCATGAGGGCAAGAAGATCACGCTGCGCTATCGCGATGAGCAGGGCCGCGACAGCCAGCGCACGATCTGGCCGATCGCGGTCGGCTATCTCGAGGCGGTGCGGCTGCTCGCAGCCTGGTGCGAGCTGCGCAACGATTTCCGCAGCTTCCGCACCGACCGCGTGGTAGATGCGACCTATCTCGACGAGAGATATCCCGAGCGGCGTGACGTGCTGCGCGCCAAGTGGCGGCAGAGCCTCGTGTGGGGTCAGCCGAAGGACAATTGAGCGACATGGACCAGAACTCCACGACCGACCTGTCGCAGCTTTGCCAGGCTTGCGGCGCCTGCTGCGCCTACTCGGTGAACTGGCCGCGCTTCTCGATCGAGAGCGACGAGGAGCTCGCGCTGATCCCGCAAGCCTTCGTCAACGAACGGCAATCGGGCATGCGCTGCGACGGCGATCGTTGTTCGGCGCTGAAAGGGAAGATCGGGGATGCGACCGCCTGCGGCATCTATGCCGTGCGGCCGGAGGTGTGCCGCACCTGCATGCCTGGCGATGCCGAATGCGCGATGGCGCGGCGGAAGTTCGGACTGCCGGTGATCGATGTGACGCTTTAGGCGGGAACGGCTTCAACGAGATCGTCGTCGAGTTCGTCCTCGAGCGGCGCAAGCACCGAGAGCGGTTTGGTCGATAGCGTAATCGGCTTGCGGCTGCCCGACAGCGACGGCGATGCCTTGGCCGTGCTTTCACGCGACAGCGCGTAAAGCGTGGAGCCGACGCGCCCCCCGCTCTCGATCAGTTCGCGCTCCGTGCAGGTCGCCGCGATCGCGACCGCCAGCGAATGCAGATGGCTGCGGCGGTAGCAGAACAAGGCCAGCCTGGCGCGGGCCTCGGGGGCAACACTCTCAACCAGTTTCGGCAGGCCGCTTTCGCTGGCGCGATACATCTCGCCCAGGAGCTCTTCGCGGACCGGGCAGAAATCGCTTTCGTAGGCGTCTCGGCTTGAAAACATTGCGATTCTCCGTCTTATGCCGAAGATGCAGCGCAATTCTCTAACGAAAGGTTAACCACACGGGCCGGAGTGTTCCGGGTGTCTTGCGCCCGGTTTTGCGAATCGGAACGCCGCCGAAGCCGGCGGGCTCAGTTCGCGGCCATGAAAATCGACAGCCCAAATCCGGTGAGGTGGTGCAGCGCCTGGTCGACGCCGATCAGGGTCCAGAACCAAGGGTGCTCCTGGTTGACGCCGAAATTGGCCGAGACGAATCCCTTGGCCCGATCGACCGTGATGTGGATCGCGAAATCAATCACGGCGACGAACCAGAACTTTGGCGCGAATATCAGGATCAGCGGCAGCGCAACCGCAAGGTGCACCAGGCAGTGCACCAGGAGCGGCAGGGCCCAGCCATGCTTCTGGTCCTTGCCGTGCGCCATCCAGGCGGTCTGAAGCACGAAGTCGGCGATGATGTGCTTGAAGGTGAGCAGCAGCATCCAGCCAATGAGCGCTTCGACCGGAACCGCCGATGACATGGGTGGAAACGACAAAGCTGGACGCCCTCATTGAACGTGGAAGAAAAAATGGAGCGTTCAGTGCGACTTCTTCTTGGGCCCGGCCAAATCGCCGAGATCGCGCTTTTATGACATTTCTCGCGGTGGAATGCACCCCGGAAGGAACCGGAAAATCGCAAGGTGTGGCCGAACGACGATAGGAACCGGTCGCCACCGCCCCCTCGCGGTAACGTTACCCGCGGCTCGAAATTTGCATTCTGCCGCCGGGGGGCTATCATCCGGAGGTAGAGGATTATCGTACTTTTTTCAGGCGTTTACGAATTTTCGGACGGTCTTTGCCGGCAAGCCGGCCGCCGCCTGGCAACGGGATAAGGCCAGCCATGAGTGCTGAAGGCCAGATGTCATCGACCGAGCAGTCCCCACCGCCGCGCCCGAAGGTCATCAAGACCAATCAGCAGCAGGTTGTGCTCTATGTCGTGCTGACCTTGATCCTGTCGCTCGCCACCGTCTGGGGCGGCCGGGCCATGCTCCGCAATTCGGAGACCCTGACCTTTGCGGTCGGTGACGCCAACAGCGACGAGGCGCGTTTCGCCAATAAGCTCGCCACCGTGCTCAGGAACGACGCCTCGCGGTTCCGGATCAAGATCGTCAACAATCCTGACAACGCCAAGGCGCTTGTCCAGTTCGACCGCAAGCAGGCCGATCTCGCCATCCTGCGCACCGACGGCAAGGTGCCGTCGCGGGCGCGCGCGCTCGCGATCCTCGAGCACGATCTCGTGCTTCTGCTCGGCCCCGGCAACAAGAAGGTCAAGTCGCTCGCCGAACTGAAGAAGAAGAAGGTCGCGGTGCGCGCCGAGAACGACTCTTCGCTCGCCTTCGTCCGCAGCATCCTCGACGTCCCCGACACGCCGGAGGCCGCCGCGCGCGTGCAGATGGCGCCGCAGGGCGCAACACTGGACAAGCTGCTGGCGCCCGCCAGCGGCTATGCCGCTGTCATCGCCATCGTCCATGCCTCGAAAGCGGTGCGGGACAAAGCCTATGAGCAGGTCGCCAAGCGCGGCGGCTTCACGCTGAACGCCATCGACGAGGCCAAGGCGCTGGCGCGCAAGATTCCCGGCATTTCCGAGGAGACCTTGACGGCGGGCACGCTGTCGGCCTCGCCGGAAATTCCCGACGACGACCTCGACACGATCGGGCTCGAATGGCTGCTGGTCGCACAATCGAAGATGTCGGGGAGCACCGGCGGCGAACTCGCGCGGATCATCTACGAGAACAAGTCGGAGCTCGGGCTCGACAGCGGCTTCGCCACCCGGATCGAGCCGGCATCGACCGACAAGGACGCCTTCGTCATGGCCCAGCAGGGTGCGGCCGACTACATCAACGACGACACCAAGTCGTTCATGGATAAGTACAGCGACATGATGTACCTGGGCGCCGGCGCGCTCAGCGTCATCGGCTCGATCTTCGCGGCGATCTACGCCAAGATCACCAGGATCGCACCGGAGAAGGCCAGCGAGCTCTCCACGGCCATCCTCGATGTCGGCGAGCGCGTCGAGCATGCGCATTCGCTCGACGAGCTCGAGTGCCTGGCGGACGAGCTCGAGGCGATCCTGCGCACAGCCGTGGTGGGACTAAGAGACGGCACGATCAGTACCGACGGGCTCGATACATTCAAGCTCGGCTATGAATTCGTCCGCGACGAGATCGGCATGCGGCGCGAGAATCTGAAGCGGCACGCAGGCGATGCGCAACGAAACGCGGGCGACGCCGAAAGGCGCGCTGGCGACGCCGAGAAGCGCGCTGGCGACGCCGACAAGGCCGCGCGCGAGGCCGCCGCGCATGACGACACCAACGTTGTGGTGGTGAAGACCGCACAGAGCGCGTGAGATCAGCGTCCTGTCGTTGACGGCCCCCGCCGGCGCAGGCACTTTGGCGCGGCAGTCCCAACCGGGACCGGCAATCCAGCCAACACCGGACCGCAATCCCGTATGTCCAAGCCGTTGATATCAGCTCTGGCGAAATTCGTGGCCGCGACGGCCGGCCGGAACATGACCAAAGCGGCCTATGTCGCGGTTGCGGTCGGCGTCGTGACCATGACGCTGTTGACGGTCGATCCGACCCATGAAGCCGCCCATCACGGGGCGAGCGCCTTGCTGTGGGCGTGCCTCGCCTATTTCGTGTTCGAATGGCTGGTCCGGCTGCGCCACATGGCAAGCCAGCAGCGGCTGGAGCTCTACATGCTGTCCTCGAGCGGGCTGGTCGATGCGATCGGCGCGCTGGCGGTGCCCGTCGCGCTGGTGCTGGGCGTCGAATCCAAGACGGCGTGGCTGCTCAGCGTGCTCTGGGTGCTCAAGGTCATACCTGGCATCCCTGGCCTGCGGCAGCTTCGCCGCGTGCTGGTGCTGGAATCGGGGCCGCTGCTCAGCGTGCTCGTGATCTTTCTGATGGTGGTGTTCCTCGCCTCCGTTGCTGAATATTTCCTGGAGCGCGACGTGCAGCCCCAGACCTTCGGCAGCGTGCCGTCGGCACTCTGGTGGGCGGTGGTGACTCTGACGACGACCGGCTATGGCGACGTCGTCCCGGTGACGCCGCTCGGGCGGATTGTGGCCGCGCTGGTGATGATCTCGGGCCTCGGCGTGTTCGGCCTCTGGACCGGTATTCTGGCGACCGGCTTCGCCGCCGAGACGCGGCGCGACAATTTCCTCAAGACCTGGGAGACCGTCAGCAAGGTGCCGTTCTTTGCCGCTCTCGGACCGTCCGCGATCGCCGACGTCACCCATATGCTGCGCACCATGGACCTGCCGGCCCGCACCATGATCATCAGGAAGGGCGCGCAGGGCGACTGCATGTATTTCATCGCCTCCGGCGAGGTCGAGGTCGATCTTCCCGGCAAGAAGGTGGCGCTCGGCGAAGGCGCGTTCTTCGGCGAGATGGCGCTGCTCGGCAACAATGTGCGCGGTGCCAACGTCACGACCGTGAAGGTCTCGCGGCTGCTCGTGCTCGACCTCGTCGATTTCCGTGTGCTGATGGCGCGGCATCCCGATCTCGCCGAAACCATCGATGCCGAAGCCAAACGCCGCGCGCTCGAAAACAAGTGAATGGAGACAGCAATGTCGGATGCGGCCGAGTCTGCCAGCACGCCCCTGCTCGACATCGATGGCGCGCGGGCCACCGTCCGCCTCAACCGGCCGAGGCATCTCAACCGGTTGCAGGCTGAAGATCTCGGCGAGCTCTTGAAGCTGTTCGACCGGATCGAGGCCGACCCAGCGATCCGCGTGCTGGTGCTGACCGGCACCGGGCGCGCCTTCTCCGCCGGCTACGATCTCAATTCGGTGGCCGAGCGCGCGGTGAGCGCCAGGGAGGAGCAGAGCGCCGGGTCGGCGTTCGAGGTGGTGGTCAACCGCCTGGAGGATTTGGGCGTACCCACGATCTGCCGTCTCAACGGCGGCGTCTATGGCGGCTCGACCGACCTTGCGCTCGCCTGCGACTTCCGTATCGGCGCCGACACCGCCGAGATGTTCATGCCGGCTGCACGGCTTGGACTGCACTACTACACCAGCGGCATCAAGCGTTACGTGACCCGGCTCGGCGTCGACAACGCCAAGACGCTGTTCCTGACCGCGCAGAAGATCAGCGCGCCGGAGATGCTGCGCATCGGCTATCTCACCGCCATGGTGGCACCGGAGCTTCTCGACGAGGAAGTCGACAAGCTCGCCAACATCCTCGCCGGCAACGCGCCGATCGCGATGCGCGGCATGAAGCGCGCCATCAACGAATTCGCCCGCGGTGCGCTCGACGAAGAAGCCGCCGACCGCCGCCATCGCGAAAGCATGCGCGGCGACGAGATCAAGGAAGGCATCAAGGCCTTTGCGGAAAAGCGGCCGCCGAGGTTTTGAGCGGATTCGACTTCCGCAGGCTGCAGGACGTCAGGAGAGCGAGAGCGCACCGCAAATTCGCTGTCGTCCCGGCGAACGCCGGGACCCATAACCACAGGGAGTGGTTGGGGTACGAGATCGTGGTCACGAGTCTTCGCCAAACTCAATCCTGCGGCTATGGGTCCCGTGCTCGCGCTTTGCGCGCCCCGGGACGACGAGTAGAGATTGGGGCGCGGCCATCGCACGCTATCGAGGCGTCGCATGATGCAGTCTACGTGGCGCGCAAGGCCTGAGCTCCCGCCGTCTCTCCTCACGAAACAATCTTGAAACACGATTCCTGCGCGCGCGCATGAACGCGTTTCGGAGTCATGCCGACCGAGATGCAGGGACATAACAACGGCTTCGTGCCACACTGGAGAGAAGAGAATGTTTCGCAAGCTTGTCCTTGGTCTCGTCGCCGCCGGTTCGCTCGGCGTTGCCGCCCTCGCGCCCAGCGCCGCGTCGGCCCACGGCTTCCATCATCACTGGGGTCCCGGCTGGGGCTGGGGCCATGGCGGCCTCTATGTCAACACCGGCGTGAGCGGCTGCTACCAGGAGCGCGTGGTGCCCACCCGCCACGGCCCGCGCGTGCGCATCGTGAACGTCTGCGCGTACGGGATCTACTGAGTGACAACGTCCGACCACGAAGCCCCGATCATGACGATCGGGGCTTTCGTCGTTCATAGCTCACCAGGATGAGTAACCCGGATGAGCGAAGCGACATCCGGGGAATCGCTGGTCCCGGATATCGCTTCGCTCATCCGGGCTACAGGGGTTGCATCGGGGAGCGGGGATCACTCGTCCACAAAGGTCACCGTATCAGCCACGCTCGCCCGCGAGGTGCGGTAGCTGTTGACCTTGTGGGCATGGTCGGCATAGCCGAACGAGATGCCGCAGACGACGCGGCGGTCGTCGGGCAGGTTGAAATGCCGGCGGATCAGGCCGGAGTGGCGCGCGAGCGCCGCCTGCGGAATCGTGCCGAGCCCGAGCGCCTGCGCGGCCAGCATGAAGTTCGAGACGTAGGCTCCGCAATCGATCGCTCCGTAAATGCCGAGCGGCTCGTTGGTGTGAATGATCGCGATATGCGGCGCGCCGAAGAAATTGTAGTTCTCCAGCGCCTGTTTTGCGTAGGCGGCCTTGTCGCCGCGAGCGATGCCGAGCGTGTTGTAGAGCTGAAAGCCGCTCTCGCGGCGACGCTCCAGATACACGCCGACATATTCGCGCGGCGGGGTGAAATCGTAGTTGTCACCGAGACCGCCTGAGGAAGCCTCCTGATAGATCGCCTTGCGAAAGCGCTCCTTGGCCTCGCCGCTGGCGATGACGACCTGCCAGGGCTGGCTGTTGCACCAGGACGCGGTGCGCTGCGCGGTCGTCAGCACCTGCGCGATGGTCGCGCGATCGACCTCCTTCGGCAGGAAGGCGCGCACCGAGTAACGCTCGTTGAGGAGCTCTTCGAGCACGCCGATGCGGTCGTTTTGGTTGACTTTAGCGTCCATGGATCAACTCGCGTTGTTCTCTTCGTAGGGTGGGTCAGCCGAAGGCGTAACCCACCTCTCTTGTTTCCGCGTCGGCAGAAGTGGTGGGTTACGCCTAGCCGATTGCGCTTCGCGCAATCCGCGGGGCTAACCCACCCTACAGTCCGAGATCACCGCCCCTTCGTGGGAATCTTGTTATACGGCACGTCCTTGTCGACACGGATATCGCCGGGCAGGCCGAGCACGCGCTCGGCGATGATGTTGCGCAAGATTTCGTCGGTGCCGCCCGCGATGCGCATCGAGGGCGAGGACAACAGCATCTGCTGGAACTGCCCGTGCACAGTCTCCTCGTCGACCCCGGTGAGAACGCCGGCCGCACCTTGCAGATCCATCGCGTAGGCCGCGATGTCCTGGAGCATCATGCCCGATACCAGCTTGCCGATGGAGTTTTCGGGGCCCGGCCGCTCGCCCTTCGACAGCGCCGAGATCGCGCGGTAGCTGGTATATTTCAGCCCGTTCGATTTCACCGCCCAGCTCGCGAGTTTCGAGCGCACGGCGGGGTCGTCGATCGCAAGGCCATCCTCCAGCATCAGGTTCGAGCAGAACTCGAACATCTCGGGCACGCCGGTCGCAAGCCGCGAGCCGATCGACATGCGCTCGTTCATCAGCGTGGTCAGCGACACGTTCCAGCCGTCGCCGACGGCGCCCAGGCGCTGGCTGTCCGGGATCACCACGTCGGTGAAATAGACCTCGTTGAACTCCTGCATGCCGTTGGCCTGCTTGATCGGCCGCACCTCGACGCCCGGGCTCTTCATGCTGAGGAAGAACATGGTGAGCCCCTTGTGCTTGGGCACGTTGGGATCGGTCCGCGCGATCAGGAGCCCGTAGTCGGAATAATGCGCACCCGAGGTCCAGATCTTCTGGCCGTTGACGACCCAGCTATCGCCCTTCTTCTCGGCGCGGGTGCGAAGCCCCGCGACGTCGGAGCCGGCGGACGGCTCGGAGAAGAGCTGGCACCAGATCTCCTCACCCGAGGCGAGCTTCGGCAGGTAGCGACGCTTCGCCTCTTCGCTGCCCCAGGCCATCACGGTCGGGCCGCACATGCCTTCGCCGATCTGGAACGGCTGCGTCAGCTTGCCGTAGACGCCCTCCTCCTGCTGCCAGATCACCCGCTCGATCGGCGTTGCGCCACGCCCGCCATATTCCTTCGGCCAGTGCAGACAGGCCCAACCCGCCTCCGACTTCTTCTTTTGCCAGTCCTTGCCGACCTCGACCATGTCGCGTTTTGCAAGCCGGATGCGACCGAGCGAGGATTTCGACAGCTCCTCCTCGAACTCCTTCGGCGCGTTGGCGTCGACCCATGTGCGGGCCAAGCCACGAAACTCGGCTTCCTGCGGTGTGTCGTCGAAATTCATGGCGCTTCCTTTTTTCCTTCGTAGGGTGGGTTAGCCGAAAGCGTAACCCACCAACTCTCTAGAGTGTTGTTGCGGCCCGATGGTGGGTTACGCCTAGCGGTTTACGCTTCGCGCAATCCGCGGGGCTAACCCACCCTACAAACCTATCGTCACGCCGCGTTCTTCTTGCGCATGCGGTCGATGAGCTGATCTTCCCAATAGGACAGGCTGCCGAGGCCCAGCGCCAGCGCGTTGGCGCGGCGGTAGTACATGTGGCAGTCGAACTCCCAGGTGAAACCCATGCCGCCGTGAACCTGGATGTTGTTCTTGGCGCAATGCTGGAACGCCTGCGTCGCGCTGATGCGCGCGGCCGCCGCGGCTTCCGACAGCTCGGATGCGTTGGTCGAGAGCGCCCAGGCGCCGTAATAGCAGTTGGAGCGCGCCAGCGTCGCCGAGACATACATGTCGGCGAGCATGTGTTTGATCGCCTGGAACGAGCCGATCGGACGGCCGAAGGCGATGCGGTCAAGCGCGTAGTCGCGCCCCATCTCCAGCGCGCGATCGGCGCCGCCGACCTGCTCGAAAGCTGTGAGCACCGCGGCGCGATCGAGCACCTGGGTCAGGATGCTCCAGCCCTCGCCAACAGTTCCCAGCGGCTCGGCCTTGCAATTCCCAAAGGTGAGCTCGACCTGCCCGCGCGTCGGATCGAGATTGCTGAGGCTCCTGGCTTCGACGCCGCCCGCCTTGAGGTCCACGAGGAACAACGAGATATCGCTCTCGCGGCCGCTCGATCCCGTGCGCGCAGCGACGACGGCGAAATCGGCGATTGCGCCATCCGGCACCGGCTTCTTGACGCCGTTGAGCACGCCGCCCGAAGCGGCAAGCTTGATGTTCTTCGGCGATGGATTGCCAGTGCCCTCGAACAGCGCCAGCGTGCCGATGGCCTCACCGGAGGCGATTGCAGGCAGCCATTTCGTCTTCTGCGCGTCGCTGCCGGCGATCAGCAACGCCTCGGCGGCGAGATAGACGGTGGAGGAGAACGGCACTGGCGCATTCGCCCGGCCTACCTCCTCGGCGATCACGCAGAGCTCGAGATGGCCGGCGCCCGCGCCGCCGAACTCCTCGGGAATGGCGACGCCGAGGAAGCCCATCTCGGCGAGGCCCTTCCACAGCTCCTTGTCATAAGGCGCCTTGCCGTCAAGGACCGTGCGCACCGCCTTGGGCGAGCACCTTTCGCCGAGGAATTTGCGCGCCTGGTCGCGGAGCTGCTTTTGATCGTCAGAGAAATCGAAATTCATGGCGGCTTACCTTTTTATCGTCTGTCGCTTGGATTGAGGCCGTCATTCCGGGGCGCGACGAAGTCGCGAGCCCGGAATGAATTTCGCCAGGCGCATGCGGCCCGATGGATTCCGGGCTCGCGCTGCGCGCGCCCCGGAATGACGAGTTGAGAGAGATGCGCATCATCGCAGCACGATCACACTGTCGTCCGGCGTCTCGGCATAAAGCCGCTCCACCAGCGCGGCGCGGCGCTCCAGGCCGGCGCGCTGATTGATGTAGCCCTTGTCTGTCAGCTCGTTGCCGTCGATCGAGGGCGGCTCGACCATCAGCACGGCGCGCGCGATGATGCGGCTGCTCGCGCCTTCGCATTCCCCGTTGTGTGCCTCGAGGCCACGCCTGAAGCAGGCGATCACCTCGGGGTGCTTCACGGCGTCCTCAAAGCTCAGCTCCGGATTGCCGACGAGCTGGCGACAGGCGTGCAGGTTGGGCCAGGCGAGCAGACCGATGCAGGCGCGATCCTGTCCGGCGACGAGCGCGTCATGCACGACCGGCGTCGCGGCAGCGATCGCATCGGTGCGGAGCGAGCCGACATGCACGAAGGTGCCGGTGGTGAGCTTGAAATCCTCCACGACGCGGCCGGCGAAGATGATGCCCTGCACGGGATCCTTGTCGTCGACGAAGACGCCGGCATCGCCGATGCAGTAAAAGCCTTCCTCGTCGAACATCTTCTTCGTCAGCTCCGCCTGACCGAAATAGCCGGGCGTGACGTTGATGCCGCGGAGCCGCAGTTCGTATTTCGAGCCGCACGGCACCATCTTCAATTCGACGCCGGGGAATGGCAGGCCGATCAGCCCGACGCGTTCGGTGTCCCAATAGGTGCCGGTCGAGGTCGGCGCAGTCTCGGTCGAGCCCCAGCCGGTGTAGAACACGATGCGCTCGCCGGTGGTCTTCACGGCGAGGGCCTGCATGCGGTCGTAGAGATCATCCGGCAACCGCGCGCCGCCATAGGCCATGATCGAGAGGTTCTTGAAGAAGGAGCGGCAGAGCGCATCGTCCTTCTCCATCGCCGCAGCAAGCGCCGCATAGCCGGCCGGCACGTTGGCGTAATAGGTCGGCGAGATCTCGCGCAGATTGCGCAGCGTCTCCTCGAACTGCCCCGGCATCGGCCGTCCGTCGTCGATATAGAGCGTGCCGCCATCGACCAGGAGCGGATGAAACGCAGCATTGCCGCCCATGGTATGATTCCAGGGCATCCAGTCGAGCATGGTCGCGATCGGTCCATCAGGCGAGCGCGGCCGCACCTGGATCATCATCGCCGCGTTCGCGCACATCATCGCCTGCGTATTGATGACGGCCTTGGGCATGCCGGTCGAACCGGAGGTGAACAGAAGCTTGCCGACTGTCTGCGGCGTGATCTGCGCGATCGAGGCATCGACATCAACGGTGACAGGCGTTGCCGCGAGCTCGGCGAAACTGATGCTCTTGATGCCCTCGCAGGGGCGCAGCACGTGAACGACGGCGACGCCGGTGAGATCGAGCGCCTTCAGGGCCTTCTCAAAGGTCGGACCATCCTGCACCATCACGACGGCCGGCTTGATCAGGTCGAACAGATATTTCAGCTTGACGTGATCGTGGCTCATCAGGGAGTAGGCCGGCGACACCGGTGCAGCCGGCGAGCGCGCCTGCATCGCAGCCTGCGTCATCAGCGCGTGCTCGATCGAATTGCCGGAGAGGATCGCGACGGGACGACTGTCGAGGCCGAGATCGAGCAGGCCTTGCGTCAGCGCATCCACTGTACGCTTGGCTTCGCCGTAGGACACCTTGCGCCACGCGCGATCCGCGCCGCCGCGCTGCGCAAGCCAGATGCGGTCGGGCGCTTCCCTCGCCCATTTCGCCAGCGACGCCGGAATGTGCGTCTCGTAAGGCTGCAGCGGAATGCGCGATTTCAGCACCACCGTGCCGTCCTCGCGCCGCTCGACGTCGATGTCGCGCGGCAACCACTCGATCTTACGAAACACGGGCTTCGTCATCACCGCCGCCGCACTCCCACTCATTTTGCGTCTCCCGGAATTATCGTCCTTTGCGGATCATTCTCGTTCAGCGCTCGATATAGACAGGCTTTCGCTTGTCGAGGAAGGCCTGGTCGACGCCTTCGTCATGCTCGATCTGCAGCGGTTAGGACATGGACAACTCCCCAACGTCGTCCTGGACAAGCGAGCGAGCGAGCGCCGATCCAGGATCCATAACCACAGGCCCTTGTTGTCAACCACCAGCGTTGGCCAAGCGTGCGCCACAGCTCGCGTTGGTGGTAACGGGTCCTGGCTTTCGCCAGGACGACGGTGGAAGCCTTTACCTTGGCGCCATGCGGATGGCGCCGTCGAGACGGATGGTCTCGCCGTTGAGCATCGCATTCTCGACGATGTGCACGGCGAGCGAACCGTATTCGGCGGCATCGCCGAGACGCGAGGGATGCGGCACCTGCGAACCAAGGCTCTTCAGCGCCTCGTCGCTCAATCCCATCAGCAGCGGCGTGAAGAACAGGCCGGGCGCGATGGTGTTGACGCGGATCTTCTGGCTTGCGAGATCGCGCGCTGCCGGCAGCGTCAGGCCGACGACGCCGCCCTTCGAGGCCGAATAGGCGATCTGGCCGATCTGGCCTTCATAGGCCGCAACGGATGCGGTGTTGATGATGACGCCGCGCTCCTCGCCGATCGGCTCGGCCGTGATCAGGCGCTCGGCGAACAGGCGCAGGCAGTTGAAGGTGCCGATCAGGTTGACGTTGATGATCCGCGCAAACTTCGCCAGCGGATAGATGCCGTCCCTCCCGACAATGCGCTGCGAGCCACCGATGCCGGCGCAATTCATCAGCACGCGCGCGACGCCATGCGCGCTTTCCGCCTTGGCGATGGCGGCCTTGATGCCGTCCTCGTCGGTGACGTCGGCATGCAGCGCGACGCCCTTCACTTCCGCCGCGACCTTCTCGGCGTTCTCCTTGCTCTGGTCGATCACGCCGATCCTGGCGCCCTTGGCCGCCATGGCGCGGGCGGTCGCGGCGCCTAGGCCCGAACCACCGCCGGTGATGAGAACGGCAACATCTTTCAACTGCATCGTAAGTCTCTCCTTGGGCGTCTCTTCTCTGGACTTGAACATCTTGGGCCGGTCATCCGGCTGCGGCAGCTTCCTCGGCTTGCGTGAGGATGCCGCCGCAGATCAGCGTTTCCATGTGCTTGATGTATTGCCGGCAGACTTCGTCGGTGACCGGGCCGACGCCGGTCGCGCGAGACATCGCGTGCCGGCCGAAGAACAGGTGATCGCAGGCGCCGATCAGGCTGGTGTAGAACAGCACGGGATCGGTGACGCGGAACTCGCCGCTGCTTTCGCCCTCGGCGAGCAGGCGACGGTGAAAGTCGAGCAGGGGCGCGACGAAGAACTTTGAGACCTCGTCGGCGGATTCCGCCGTGCTCTCGTGCAGGAGATAGTGGATCAGCCGGTTCATGTACGGGAACCGGTGATAGGCGCGGATGATGCCGCCGATATGTAGCTTCAGCTTCGCGGTCGGCGTGATCGGCTGGACCAGGAGATATTCGAGATTGGTAAGCTCGGTCCCGGCATCGCGCGCCAGCAGCGCCAGCAACAGGCCGTCCTTGTTGCCGAAGTGATATTTGACCAGCGCGGCGTTGGCGCCGGACTTCTGGGCGATGTCGCTGAGCGAAATCTCGATCGAGGAGCGTTCGATCATCAGCTCGCTCGCGGCCACGAGCAATTTCTCTGCCGTGGAATTCTTTCCGCTCGGAACCCTGTTCGGTACGCTGGTAGTCACGGAGATTCCTGTCTCGCCGCACGAAGGGCCGCAGATAAGCGCAAGCAGCGCCTCCCCACAAGAGTTAATTGATCGATTGACTAAATCATCGTCGGCCCCTTTAATCCGCCCCCGACAACCAACCATTCAGAAGAATTCAGGGAGAAACCGACATGGCCGAGGCTTACATCGTCGCCGCTGCGCGCACCGCCGGCGGGCGCAAGGGGGGCCGCCTCGCCGGCTGGCATCCAGCCGATCTCGCCGCAAAGGTGCTGAACGAGCTGGTCGACCGCAGCAAGGCCGACCCTGCCCTGGTCGAGGACGTCATCATGGGCTGCGTGATGCAGGTCGGCGAGCAGTCCAACAACGTCGCGCGCAACGCGATCATGGCCTCGAAGCTGCCGGAGAGCGTGCCGGGCACCTCGATCGACCGGCAGTGCGGCTCCTCGCAGCAGGCGCTGCATTTCGCTGCCCAAGCCGTGATGTCGGGCGCGATGGACGTGGTGATCGCCGCCGGCGTGGAATCGATGACGCGCGTGCCGATGGGCCTGTCCTCGCAGCTCGCGGCCAAGAACGGCTTTGGCCATTACAAGAGCCCGGGCATCGAGCAGCGCTATCCCAACATCGTGTTCAGCCAGTTCACCGGCGCGGAGATGATGGCCGAGAAGTACGGCCTCTCCAAGGATGAGCTCGACGAGTATTCCTATAACAGCCATCAGCGCGCGATTGCGGCGACGCAAGCCGGCCATTTCAAGGACGAGATCGTACCGCTCGAGATCACCCGCGCCGACGGCTCAAAGGACACCCATCACATCGACGAAGGCATCCGCTTCGACGCCAGCCTCGACGGCATCAAGAGCGTCAAGCTGATTGCCGATAACGGCAGGCTGACGGCTGCGAGCGCCAGCCAGATCTGCGACGGCGCCTCCGGCGTGATGGTGGTGAACGAGCGTGGCCTCAAGTCGCTCGGCGTCAAGCCGCTGGCGCGCGTGCATCACATGACCATGATGGGCGGCGATCCCGTCATCATGCTGGACGCGCCACTGCACGCCACCAAGCGCGCGCTGGACAAGGCCGGCATGGCAATCGACGACATCGACCTGTTCGAGGTCAACGAAGCCTTTGCCTCGGTGCCGACCGCGTGGCTGAAGACCACCGGCGCCAATCCCGCCCGCCTCAACGTCAATGGCGGCGCAATCGCGCTGGGCCATCCCCTCGGCGGCTCCGGCACCAAGCTGATGACAACGCTGCTGCATGCGCTGAAGCAGCGTGGCAAGCGCTACGGCCTCCAGACCATGTGCGAAGGCGGCGGCATGGCGAACGTGACGATCGTGGAGCGGCTGTAGAGCGCCTCCACACAAAAGGTGTCGTCCCGGCGAAGGCCGGGACCCATAACCACAGGAGTGCGTGGTTAGGGGAGCTGGGGCGGCATTCTGATCTAACAATTAAGAACGGTGGTTATGGATCCCGGCCTTCGCCGGGATGACACCTTTTGTGTTGAGAGGTCTCCTCTATGACCCACCCCTCCGTCTACGCCCGCACCACGCCCGACAAGATCGCCTATCGGATGGCCGGGACCGGCAAGGCGATCACCTATCGCGAGCTCGACGAGCTCTCGAACCAGGGCGCTAACCTGTTCCGCTCGCTGGGGCTGAAGGCCGGTGACCACATCGCGTTGCTCATGGAGAACCGCCTCGCCTTCATGGAGATCTGCTGGGCGGCACAACGCAGCGGGCTCTATTACACCGCGATCAGTCGTTATCTGAAGCAGGACGAGATCGACTACATCATCGGCGATTGCGGCGCCAAGGTCGTCATCACGACGCCGAAGTGCGCCGACCAGATCAAGGGATTGATCAAGGGCGCCCCGGGCGAGCCGATCTTCTACATGATGGATGAGCCGTTGCCCGGCTTCCGTTCCTACGACAAGGAAGCGGCGGCACAGCCGACGACGCCGATCGCGGGCGAGGTCGCCGGCTATGACATGCTGTATTCGTCGGGCACGACGGGCCGCCCGAAAGGCGTCAAGAAGGCCTTCGAGGGCAAGCCCATCGACGAGCCGAATGCGTTCCTGCGCGTGCTCTGCGCCGACATGTGCGGCATGAATGCCGAGACCACTTATCTATCGCCGGCCCCGCTCTATCACGCAGCTCCCTTGCGCTTCAACATGATGGCGATCGTGCTCGGCGGCACCTCGATCATCATGGAGCATTTCGACGCCGAAGAATTCTTGAAGCTTATCGAGAAACACAAGGTGACGCAGTCGCAGCTCGTGCCGACCATGTTCGTGCGCATGTTGAAGCTGCCGGACGAGACCCGCGCGAAGTACAACGTCTCGACGCTGAAGGGCGCGATCCACGCCGCCGCTCCCTGCCCGGTCGACGTGAAAGCAAAAATGATCGAATGGTGGGGACCGATCCTGATCGAATACTACGCGGGCTCGGAAGGCAACGGCGTCACCGTCTGCAACTCCACGCAATGGCTGGAGCATCGTGGCAGCGTCGGCCGCGCTGTCGTCGGCAAGATCAAGATTTTGGACGAGAACGACGAGGAGCAGCCCGTTGGCGAGATCGGCACGGTCTATTTCTCCGACGCGCCGGCCTTCGCCTATCACAACGATCCCGAGAAAACGAAGAAGGCCTACAATGCCAAGGGCTGGTCGACGCTCGGTGACGTCGGCTATCTCGACAAGGACAGCTTCCTCTATCTCACCGACCGCAAGTCCTACATGATCATCTCGGGCGGCGTGAACATTTATCCTCAGGAGACCGAGGACGTGCTGGTCGGCCACCCCGAAGTCGCCGACGTCGCCGTATTCGGCGTGCCGAACGAGGAGATGGGCGAAGAGGTGAAGGCGGTCGTGCAGCCGCACGATATGAGTCGCGCCGGCAAGGAACTCGAAGCCGACCTGATCGCCTACTGCAAGAGTCGCCTCTCCGCCCTCAAATGCCCGCGCTCGATCGATTTCGAAACCGAGCTGCCGCGCACGCCAACCGGCAAGCTGGTGAAGCGCCACTTGCGCGACCGCTACTGGCCGAAGACGGCGGTGAAGATTTAAGTGAGCTCTCGTGTCCCGGACGCGGCGCAGCGCGCAAGCGGTGCGGCGCAGAGCCGGGACCCATGGCGGTTTCCGGTATAGTGTCGAAAAGCTGGGCCCCGGCTCAGCAGCGCGTCATTGCATGCCGCGCTGCGTCCGGGGCACGAGAACACTTGCTGCATCCGCCGCCACGACGAGGCAATCGCCATGACATCCCTCCCCGACATCCCCCTGCCCGCCGGCATCCGCTCCCGCTATGTCGACGGAATCAACGGCCTGCGCATGCATGTGCTCGAAGCCGGCTTCGAGACGCGGGGGCGACCCTGCGTGCTGCTGCTGCACGGCTTTCCGGAGCTCGCCTTCTCCTGGCGCAAGGTGATGCCGGCGCTCGCCGCTGCCGGTTATCACGTGATCGCGCCGGACCAGCGCGGCTATGGCCGCACCACCGGATGGCAGGTGGATTACGACGGCGATCTCGCGCCCTTCCGGCTTTTCAACCTGGTCCGCGACGCGCTCGGGCTGGTGTCGGCGTTCGGCTACCGGCACGTCGACGTGATCGGCCATGATTTCGGCAGTCCGGTTGCGTCCTGGTGCGCGCTGGTGCGGCCCGACGTGTTCCGCTCGATGGTGATGATGAGTGCGCCGTTCGGCGGACCGCCACCCCTGCCGTTCGGCACCACCGACAAGCCCGCGGCGGCGCCGAACGATGACCCCGTGCATCGCGAGCTCGCCGCGCTGGCGCGTCCGCGCAAGCACTATCAGTGGTACTATTCGACACG
The DNA here is from genome assembly GCF_030160715.1 of Bradyrhizobium iriomotense. Taxonomy (GTDB): domain Bacteria; phylum Pseudomonadota; class Alphaproteobacteria; order Rhizobiales; family Xanthobacteraceae; genus Bradyrhizobium; species Bradyrhizobium iriomotense. The sequence continues at coordinate 127,188 of NZ_BSOW01000013.1, read as the reverse complement.
CGAAGCCAATGCCGACTTGCATCGCGCGCCACAGGGCGTGCACGATTTCTTGCGCGCTTACTATCATCACAAGAGCGCGGACTGGACCGACAACAAGCCGTATCCGCTGAAATCCTGGTCTGCTGGCGAGCTCGCAAAGCTGCCGACTTATTACGTGATGGATCTCGACGAGACCATGCCGCAGACGGTCGCGAAGGAGATGCCGTCACCAGCCGAGATCGCCGGCAACCAGTGGCTGCCGGACCAGGAGCTGGCCTATTACAGCGCCGAATACGGTCGCACCGGATTCCAGGGCGGCCTGCAATGGTATCGCTGCGGCACGTCGGGTGCTTTCAATAACGAATTGCAACTGTTCGCGGGCCGCACCATCGACGTGCCTTCCTGCTTCATCTCGGGCAAGCAGGATTGGGGTACATATCAGCGCCCTGGCGTGTTCGAGGCGATGCAGGCGCGCGCCTGCACGAACATGCTCGGCTGCCATCTCGTCGATGGCGCCGGTCATTGGGTGCAGCAGGAGCAGCCCGTCGAGGTGAGCCGGCTGCTGATCGAGTTCCTCGCCAAGGCTCACGCCGTGTGAATTGACCCCGCAATCACGGCGCTTTATATAGTTTAGAACTATTCTAAAGTATTGATGCGGGGCCGTCGTGAAGAATTTTGCCGATCTGACCGAGCGAGAGGTGCTCGCGGTCGCGATTTCCTCGGAGGAGGAAGACAGCCGCATCTACATGACTTTCGCCGAGGATCTGAAGGAGCGCTATCCGGACTCGGCCAAGATCTTCGAGCAGATGGCCGAGGAGGAACGCGGCCACCGCCATCGCCTGCTCCAGCTCTATGAAGAGCGCTTCGGCCAACATCTGCCGCCGATTCGCCGCGAGGACGTCCGGGGCTTCCTGCGCCGCCGCCCGATCTGGCTGACCAAGAACCTGCCGCTCGACACGATCCGGAAAGAGGTCGAGACCATGGAGCTCGAGGCCGAGCGGTTTTACGCGCGTGCCGCCGAGCAGGCCGAGGATGTCGGCGTGCGCCGCCTGCTCGGCGATCTCGCCGAGGAGGAGAAGCATCACGAGAACACCGCCGCCAAGCTGACGGACGAGATACTCAAGCCCGACGTGCGCGCGGAGGAAGACCGCACGCGTCGCCGCATGTTCGTGCTGCAATATGTGCAGCCCGGCCTCGCCGGTCTGATGGACGGCTCGGTCTCGACGCTGGCGCCGCTGTTCGCGGCGGCCTTCGCCACGCACCAGAACTGGCAGACGTTTCTGGTCGGCCTCGCAGCCTCGATCGGCGCCGGCATCAGCATGGGCTTTGCGGAAGCGCTCTCCGACGACGGCTCACTCACTGGCCGCGGCTCGCCCTGGCTGCGCGGCGTCACCTGCGGGCTGATGACGACGCTCGGCGGGCTCGGTCACACCATGCCTTATCTGGTGCCCGATAGCTGGCCAAATGCGTTTTGGATCGCGACAGCGATCGCCTGCGTCGTCGTGTTCTTCGAATTATGGGCGATCGCCTTCATCCGTGCGCGCTACATGGATACGCCGTTCCTCCAGGCTGTGTTCCAGATCGTGCTCGGCGGCGCCATCGTGCTTGGGGTCGGGATATTGATCGGGGCGGCGTAGCGCCGGTCTAAAGCACGCTCTCAGTCATCGCCCGAGCGGGCGATCCAGTATTCCAGAAACAGCGACGTGTGCGGAGAAGCCGCGGCGTGCTGGATCGCCCGGTCAAGCCGGGCGATGACGACCATCCGTTGGGCGCCCACCGCAATCACTGTCAAACGGCGGTTGCGGCATTGGGCCAATCTGCGCATCATTCAGAACAACGAGCGCAGGAGAATGCCGTGGCCAAGTCGAAATGGAGCTTTGCGAGCGCAGTCGATTTGTCGGCTGCGCTGAACGCCAAGAAGGTCTCGTCGGTAGAGCTCACGCAGGATGCGATCGGCCGGATCGAACGCCATGACGGCAAGATCAATGCCGTCTGCGTACGCGATTTCGATCGGGCGCTCGCTGCTGCACGCGAGGCCGATGCCGCGCTCGGACGCGGCGAGAAGAGGCCGCTGCTCGGCCTGCCGATGACGGTGAAGGAATCCTTCAACGTCGCAGGCCTTCCCACCACCTGGGGCTATGTGCCGCAAAAGAACTTCAAGCCGGCGGAAGACGCGCTCGCCGTGACACGCGCGAAGACGGCAGGTGCCGTGGTCCTCGGCAAGACCAACGTGCCGGTGGGCCTGGGTGACTGGCAGAGCTACAACGAGATCTACGGCACCACCAACAATCCATTCGATCTCGGCCGGACGCCCGGCGGGTCGTCGGGCGGCTCCTCGGCGGCGCTGGCGGCGGGATACGGCCCGCTCTCGATGGGCAACGACATCGGCGGCTCGCTGCGCGTGCCCGGGTTTCATTGCGGCATCTACGCGCACAAGCCGACCTTCGGAGTCTGCGCCTCGCGCGGCCACACACCGCCGCCGTTCCCGGCCCTGCCGTCGGAGGCTGACATGGCCGTGATCGGGCCGATGGCGCGGAGTGCTGCAGACCTGTCGCTGCTGCTCGACGTCATGGCGGGCCCGGACCCGCTGGAGGCCGGCGTCGGTTACAGGCTCGATCTGCCGGCCGCGCGCCATCAGACGCCGAAGGGTTTTCGGGTTCTGGTGATCGACAGCCATCCGCTGCTGCCGGCGAACGAGGAGATTCGCGGCGCGATCGAAAAACTTGCCGGCGATCTTGCGAAGGCCGGCATGGTCGTCACACGCGAGAGCCCGCTGCTTCCGAATTTTGCGGAAACATCCCGGCTCTACATGCGCATGCTGCTGGCGTTTCTTGGCGCGTTCTTCCCGCCCGAAGCCCTGGCCGACGCGCAACAAGCGGTGAGCCAGATCCCATCCGAGAACAAGAGCCTCGTGGCCGAGCGCCTGCGCGGCATGATTTCGACCCATCGTGCCTGGGTTCTCGACGACGGCGCGCGAACCCGGCTGCGCGCACAATGGCGCGCGCTGTTCGCCGCGTTCGACGCGGTGATTTGCCCGATCATGCCGACGCCGGCCTATCCGCATGACCATTCGCCCGACATGGCGAAGCGGCGCATCAACATCGACGGCAAGGACTATCCCTATTCGGACCAGCTTGCCTGGCCCGGCATTGCGACTCTGCCCGGCCTGCCCGCAACCGCGATCCCGCTCGGGCTCTCGAAGGACGGCCTGCCGCTCGGTGTCCAGATCGTCGGCCCGTTCCTGGAAGACCGCACCCCGTTGAAGCTCGCCGAGCTGATCGAGCGGGAGTTCGGCGGGTTCGTGCCGCCGGCAATGTTTGATGATTAGCGTTGCAACGTCGTCATTGCGAGCGTAGCCAAGCAATCCAGAATATTTTCGCGGTGACAGTCTGGATTGCTTCGTCGCTCCGCTCCTCGCAATGACGAGCAAATATCGGCTCCGGCCCTGCTGGCCGCCTCGGATGACTGTAGGGAGAGAGGCCATGAACAAGGATATGGAAGAGCTCACGGCGCTCAACCGCGACTATGTCGCGTCCGTGCAAAACTGCGACGTCAAGCGCTTCGACGAGATTCTCGCGCCCGAATTCTACTGCTCCAATCCCGACAAGACGCTGGTCGACCGCGCCGGCTTCCTGAAGCAGACGGCGCAGCCGATCGCGATCCGGAACTTGAGGGAATACGACGTCGTGATCCGCATCATGGGCGACTTCGCCATCATCCACGCCGCGACCAGCTACACGACGGCGGACGGCCAGCAGGGCACCGGCCGCTATACCGATTGCTGGGCCAGGCAGAACGGCAAATGGCTCGCCGTGTCGGCCCACGTGTCGCGGTGAGGAAAGCACATATCGACGCCCCCTCCGCAGTCATGCCCCGCGAAAGCGGGGCATCCAGTATTCCAGAGACGCTTGACGTCCCTCGCTCTGCCGCGGCGTACTGGATCGCCCGCCTTCGCGGGCGATGACGCTTGAGCTGTGGGCGGCACCGGAGCTACCTGTCAAACATGATCACGCTGCGCAGCGTCTTGCCGGCTTTCATGTTGGCGAAGCCTTCGTTGATCTCGGACAGCTTGAGCTTGGCCGAGATCCAGTCCTCCAGGTGCAGCCGGCCGCGCAAATAGAACTCGACCAGACGCGGCATGTCGACGCGGAAATGGTTCGAACCCATCGACGAGCCCTGGATCTTGCGCTCGCGCAGGAAATCGAAACCGTGCAGCTCGATCTTCTGTCCGAACGGGATCATGCCGACGATCGTCGCCGTACCGCCGGAGGCCAGCATGCCGAACGCCTGCTCGGCGGTCTCCTTGCGGCCGAGCACCTCGAAGGAATGATGCACGCCGCCATTGGTGAGGTCGCGCACCTGCTTCACCACGTCGCCATCGGCGGGATTGATGATGTCGGTCGCGCCGAGCTTGGTTGCGAGCTGGAGCTTTGCCGGGTTGGTATCGATCGCGATGATGCGGCCGGCGCCGGCGATCTCGGCACCGTTGATCGCGGCCATGCCGACGCCGCCGCAGCCGATCACCGCCACGGTCTCGCCAGCCTGGACTTTCGCGGTATTCACGACAGCACCATAGCCGGTGATCACGCCGCAGCCGATCAGCGCGGCAAGCTCGAGCGGCATGTCCTTGCGGATTTTGACGATGGCGTTCTCGTGCACCAGCATCTGCTCGGCAAACGAGGACAGGTTGAGGAACTGGTGCAGCTTCTCCGGTTTCGACCACTGCATCCGGTCGGAGACACCCGGCAGCATCTTCACCGTCGTGTCGGTGCAGAGCACGGTGCGCCCTGTGGAGCAATTGTCGCACGTACCGCAAAACACGGAGAGGCAGGTGACGACGTGATCGCCCGGCTTCACATAGGTCACGTCTGAGCCGACCTGCTCGACGACACCAGCCGATTCATGGCCGAGCACCGCGGGCAGCGGATGCGGATAGAGGCCTTCCATGAAGTGCAGGTCGGAATGGCAGAGACCGGCGACCGCGGTGCGGATCAGGACCTCGCGCGGGCCTGGCTTCGGCAGGCTGATATCCTCGATGACGAGCGGCTTGTTGACTTCATAGAGGACAGCGGCCTTCATTTTTTGTTTCCTCGTTATTGTCGTTTCGTTGGTGCGGTGTCGTCACCTCTCCCTATGGGAGAGGTGACGCGCAAGCCTACGCCGCCAGGACCAGTTCGCCAACCTCGGGCATCGCAGCCGCGCGATCGCCGAGCAGCAACGACACGATTGCTTGCTGGGTTTGATTTTCCGTGAGCCGGAACGGATCGCTTGGCGATACCCGATGATCGATCACGAGCCGCGACAACAGCAGCCGTCGCGCATCGCCGCGCATCTCGTGGATGCGGTGCGATTCCCATGTGAGCGCCACGGCGCTTGCGACGTGATAGAGCAGGCTCGTCGCACGCCGCGCATCGGCTTCGTTGTCGCCGCTATCGGCGACCTCGCGCGCGAAGCCGACCGCGCGATCGGTGAGCCCGCGCAGGCGATCGCGCCAGGCCTGCGGCACGGATGCGCTGTCGTCGAGCCGGGCGTGCAGGTCGGCGGCGAGCGCAGATTCCGCGCCATGGCGGCCGACGGCGCGTGTCAGCGCGTCGATGGCGACGATGTTGCCGGTGCCCTCCCAGATCGAGCCGAGATGCGCATCGCGCAACAAGCGCGCGGTCGCAAACTCCTCGATATAACCGATGCCGCCGCGCATCTCGAGCGCATCGCCGCAGACCTTTCGTGCATCACGTGTCGCGCGGAATTTCAGCGTCGGCGTCAGGATGCGCAAGAGCGCCGCGGCATCCTGGCTGCCGGCTTCCGCGCGGTCGAGCGCGTCGGCGGTCAAAAAGCTCATCGACAGCGCCTGCTCGACCGGCAGCATGATCTTCATCATCTGCCGCCGTCCGAGCGGCAAATCGATGATGCGCTTGCCGAACACCACGCGGTTGGTCGCGACCGTCATCGCGTCGTGGTAAGCGCGGCGCATCAGCGCTGTCGACTTCACGCCGTTCGAGAGCCGCGAGGAGTTGACCATCTCTGCCATCTGCACGAAGCCGCGATCGAGCTTGCCGACCGCATAGGCGACTGCTCCTTCGAGCTTGATCTCGCCCGAAGCCATCGAACGGGTGCCGAGCTTGTCCTTCAGCCGCACGATCCGATAGTGGTTTTGCGAGCCATCATCAAGGAAGCGCGGCATCAGGAACAGGCCGACGCCACGCGTGCCGGGGCCGGCGCCTTCAGGACGCGCGAGCAGCATCACGACCTTGGCGTCGGCATTCGAGCAGAACCATTTTTCGCCATAGAGCCGCCAATGGTCGCCGTCCTGCACGGCGCGCGTGGTCAGCGTGCCGACGTCCGAGCCGCCCTCCTTTTCGGTCATGAACTGGCCGCCCTGGGTCAGCCTGGTCATATCGGTCTGGGTCAGCCCGTCCAGATATTTTGCCTTCAGCGCCTCGCTGCCAAAATTGGCCAGGAGCTTGGCGCAGCCGTCGGTGACGTTGATCGGGCAGCCCATCCCGAATTCGGTCTGGTTGAACAGGAAGGTGAAGGCGTGTTTTGCCACGACGGGATACTTGTCCGGCCAGCCCATGATGCCCTTGCGGATCGACAGTGCGTGAATGCCGAACTCGCCGAACGCAGCCTTCTCCAGCTCGCGATAGGCCGGATGATATTCGATCCACTGCACGTCGCGGCCGAACTTGTCGCGCTGGTGCAGCACCGGCGTATGCCGGTCGGCGAGCCGCGCGCATTCGTCGAGAGTGCCGCCGGCAAGCTCGCCGAGACGTTCGAGATGCGGCTCGATGTGACGGAACAACGGATCGGGCAAATGGATGCGCAACAGATCCGTCAACGCCGGATCGGCGCGGTAGAAATTCATGCCTGTGGTGTCGGGCGCAAGCAGACCCGGCTGCTCGCCAGCGACGCTTCCCTTCTGCGACGTGCCCGGCTTATGCATGATCGACCTCTTTCGTTTCCGTCCGGCGGCATTTCCCGCCGCTTTGATGCTTGCCGCTTTGGATGATGTCGATCATGCTCCAGGCGAGGATGCGGATAAAGCCGCAAATCGTCGGGGAGGCATGAGCGTGGCGATGGCCCGGACCGCTCTGCGGAATTGTGATCGGCCGCTTTGGCGGACGCGGCTGGTCGTTCAAGCGAAGCATGCATAGATCCGCTGTTCCAGCTTCCCAAAGGATCGCAACATGGAACATCCGAAATACAATATCGCGCTCATCGTCGGTGCCGGCGAAGGCCTGAGCGCCTCGCTGGCACGGCTGTTGTCCGCCCAGGGCCTGCGCGTGGCGCTCGCCGCGCGAAAGATCGAAAAGCTCGGCGCGCTCTGCGGCGAGACGGGCGCGAAGGCCTATGCCTGCGACGCAACCAAGCCGGAGGAGGTTGAGCGTCTGTTCGGCCTCGTCGAGCGCGAGATCGGTACGCCAGACGTCGTGGTCTACAATGCCAGCGGCCGCACGCGCGGACCCTTTGTCGAGCTCGTCGCAGCCGATGTCGCGCAGTCGATCACGGTCAGCGCCTTTGGCGGTTTCCTGGTGGCGCAGGAGGCGGCGAAACGCATGCTGCCCAACAAGCACGGCGCGATCCTGTTCACGGGCGCATCGGCGAGCGTGAAGGGCTATGCGCAATCGGCGCCATTTGCGATGGGCAAGTTCGCGCTGCGCGGGCTTGCGCAGAGCATGGCGCGCGAGCTCGCGCCGCAGGGCATTCACGTTGCCCATTTCGTCATTGACGGCGGCATCCGCAGCGCAGCGCGCGCGGAAGCACCGGACGGACCGGATTCGATGCTCGATCCCGATGCGATCGCCGCAAGCTATTGGAACGTCCTGCAACAGCCGCGCAGCGCCTGGGCCTGGGAAATGGAGCTGCGGCCCTGGGTGGAGAAGTTTTGAACCGATAACGTCACAACAACCGTCATTGCAAGGAGCGAAGCGACGAAGCAATCCAGTCTGCATCCGCGGAAACATTCCTGGATTGCTTCGCTTCGCTCGCAATGATGGGAGAGAGGGAGCACAATGACCACCGAAACCATCATCGACACCGGCACCGACGAACTCCTCTGCGTCATTCGCGACCGCGTCGCGGTGATCACGCTGAACCGGCCCGAGGCGCGCAATTCGCTATCGGACGTGCTGACGCCGGCGCTGCGCACCATGATCCGGACCTGCGGCGAGGACCCCAATGTTGGCACGTTGCTGTTCACCGGCACCGGCGATGCCTTCTGCGCCGGCGGCAACGTCAAGGGCATGGGCGCGCATCGCGACAAGGCCAAGCTCGAAATGTCCTTTGACGACCGGGTCGCCGATTTGCAGGAGCGGCAGCGGCTCCTCACCGGCGCGCTGGTCTCGGTGCGCAAGCCGACGATCGCGGCGCTGCCGGGCCCTGCGGTCGGCGCGGGGCTCGCGATCGCCATGGCCTGCGACATCCGCATCGCCGCGCAATCGGCCTTCGTCGCCACCGGCTATGCCCGCATCGCGCTCAGCGGCGATTACGGCATCGCCTGGCTACTCACGCGTCTCGTCGGCACTGCGCGGGCGCGCGAATTGATGCTCACGGGCGACAAGGTCGATGCTGCGCGCTGCGAGGCGATCGGCCTCGTCAATCGCGTGGTGCCGGACGACAAATTGCAGGAGGAGGCCTTCGCGCTGGCCAAGTCGCTCGCCGAGGGCCCGCGGCTGGCATTGCGCTACATGAAGGACAATCTCGACGAAGCCCTGCTGTTCGATTTCGAGACCGCCCGCGACCATGAGGCCGGACGGCTGATCCGGCTGACCACGACGGCCGATCACAAGGAGGCGGTGCAGGCATTCATCGAGAAGCGCAAGCCGGTGTTTACCGGCAAATAGCATTGGTCGTAGCCCGAGTGGAGTGAAGCGAAATCCGGCTACGCGGCTGGCGTCCGTGCAAAATCGACAAAGGCCCGCAAGGCCGCCGGCAATTGGCGGCGGCTTGGGTAATACAGGAAGAAGCCGGGATAGGCCGGGCACCAATCGGCGAGAACGCGAACCAGCTTGCGCTTTGCCAGCAGAGCTTCGACCTGCTGCTCGAAGACGTAGGCAAGGCCGACACCATCGAGCGCGGCATCGACCATCAGGTCCTGGTCGTTCATGGTCAGCGGCCCCGTGACGTCGATGGCGAGCTCGATGCCGCCGCGCTCGAATTCCCAGTGATAGAGCGCGCCCGAGGTGAAGCGGTAGCGGATGCAGGGCAGGCCCTTCAGGTCGTGGGGCGTGGTGGGCGGCTTGTGCGTCCTAAAGAAGGCGGGCGAGCCGATCACGGCAAAACGATGCCGCGGGCCGATCGGTACGGCGATCATGTCGGCGGCGATGGTCTCGCCGAAGCGTACGCCGGCGTCGAAGCCGGCCGCGACCATGTCGATCAGGGAATCGTTGAGGACGATCTCGACGCTGACATCAGGGAATTCCTTCAGGAAGCGCGTCACGATCGGCAGCAGCACCAGCTGTGCGGACTGGCGCGCGGCGGTGAAGCGCAGCGTGCCGGCGGGCTTGCCGCGGAAATTGTTGAGATCCTCGAGCGCATCGTCGATGTCGCGGAAGGCCGGCGTGATGCGGGCGAACAGAAGCTCGCCCGCTTCGGTGAGCGCCACGCTGCGGGTGGTGCGGTTGACGAGCCGCAGGCCCAGCCGTTCCTCGATCGTGCGCAGGCCATGGGACAGTGCCGAGGGCGTGACGCCGAGCTCGGTCGCGGCCGCGCGAAAACTGCGGTGGCGGGCGATGGCGAGGAAGGTCGCAAGGTCGGACGGGTCGATCCGCATTGATGAATTTTTATCAAGAGCCTACGGAGTATATAGCGGATTATCTCAGCTATGGCGAGCCGCTACACCTTTGCCCATCGGCTTCGGCACATCGCCGGGCCCATATGGAAAGGGCAACATCATGCGTGTCTGGTTCATCACAGGAGCTTCCCGGGGCTTCGGCGCGTTGATCGCCGAGGCGGCACTCAAGGCCGGCGATGCCGTGGTCGCGACAGCGCGCGATCCCTCAACCGTTACCGCGCGGCTGGGTCGGCACGAGCGGCTGCTCGCGACCCGCCTCGATGTCACCAGCGAGGCCGAGGCCCATGAGGCGGCAGGCCAGGCGGTGATGAAGTTCGGGCGCATCGACATCCTCGTCAACAATGCCGGCTACGGCCTGTTGGGCGCGATCGAGGAGGCAAGCGGCGCTGAGACGCAAAAACTGTTCGCCACGAACGTGTTCGGCCTGCTCGGCGTCACCCGCGCCGTGCTGCCGCACATGCGCCGCCAGCGCGCCGGCCACATCATCAACATCTCGTCGGTCGGCGGCTACACCGGCTATCCCGGCTGGGGCGTCTATGGTGCGACCAAATTTGCGGTCGAAGGCGTCAGCGAAGCGCTAGCGGCTGAAGTGGCGCCGCTCGGCATCAAGGTGACGGTGGTCGAGCCGGGCTTCTTCCGCACCGACTTCCTCGACGAGACCTCGCTGTCGCGCACTGCGCAGCAGATCGACGACTATCATGAGAGCGTCGGCAAGACCCGCGCCCACGCCGCTGACGCCAACCACGGCCAGCGCGGCGACCCGCGCAAGCTGGCCCAGGCCTTCATCAGACTGGTCAATGCGGAGACGCCGCCGCTGCGGCTGCCGCTCGGCAGCGACACGGTAGAGCGGATCGAAGCGAAGAACGCGTTCGTCGCGAAGGAGCTTGCGGAATGGCGTGCGGTCGCGACCTCGACCGACTTCACCAATGACGATGCTGCGTGAGCACAAAAAAATGGCCCGGTTCTGACTCGCCAGAACCGGGCTTCGAGTACGGTCAGGCCGTGGCTGAGGGACTTTCGGCCTGACGGGAAAGGGCAGCGAGACGCCAGCTTGCGCAGGGAATATCCTTTGGCTCGACCGCGATCTCCTTGTCGAACCGCACCAGCTTCCAATCATCCGGATGATTGATGAAGGCGAAGCCGGATTTGCGGGCGAGCGAGATCATTACGTCGTTGGAACGCAGCGTGTCGCCGAAGATATGCTCGGCGCCAAAGGCGGCCGCGCGACATTCGAGATTTCTGAGCAGCGCCGTGCCGATGCCATGGCCCTGCCAGCGGTCGTCGACCGACAAACCGAATTCGAAAGTCGAGGTCTCGGCGTGGAAGGCATAGCGCGCTTCGCCGACGATGGTCTCGAAACCATCGACCATCATGGTCGCGATCACGCTGAAGCGCTCACGCTCGCCGACATGGGTGAAGTCGTGCAGCAGCGCTTTCGGCAGCTCGCTCAGCGCGCCGAAGAAGCGGTTGTAGCGGGAGCGGGACGACAGCGAGCGGAAATAGTGCTGGAGCTCGTCGGTGTCGCGCGGCTCGACGAAGCGCACGGTCAACACGCCCCCGTGACGGGTGCGCAGCGTGTCCGAGTATTGCTTGAGATCATCCAGACGCAGCGTGCTCATGGCAACCTCCCGCGGGATAAGGGACTGCCGGCGCCCCTCTCCTGAGGCGGGGCCGGCCGGGCGGCCAATCAGGCCCGCCAGAAGGGTTTTTCAGCCTCGAAGGCAATGTCGCTCCAGGAGAGGCCGACGTCCTGAAGATCGCGGGTGGTCCATTGGGAGAGCTCTTTGCGGGTGCGGTAGCGCTCGTACCAGACGTGCAAGGTGTCGCCGATCTGGTACAGCAGGCCTGACGCATGATGATTTGTCATCGAATGGGTGGTCAAAGTAGACATCTTCAGCTCCTGGAGCTAACTTGTGACTGCAATATCTGCCTCAAGGCGCCTTTCGACAAACGACAATTTGTACCCTTTCGCATGAAATAAGCTCATGCATCATGCTGCCAAATGACTGCCAGATTGCCCTCCCTGAACGGTTTGCGGGCCTTTGAGGCCGCCGCGCGCCACCTCAGCTTCACGCTGGCCGCGACCGAGCTGAACGTGACGCAGACCGCGATCAGCCATCAGATCCGCAGGCTCGAGGAGGAGCTCGGCATCCGCCTGTTCGTCCGCCAGAACCGCGCGCTGTCGCTGACGCCGGAGGCGCGCGACTATCTTCCCGGCGTCCGCGCCGCCTTCAACGACCTCAGGCTTGCCACCGACCGGCTGCTCCGCAAGGACGACGACAAGGTGCTGACCGTCTCGACCATCGCCTCGCTGGCCGCCAAATGGCTGCTGCCGCGGCTGACCAATTTCCAGGAGCAGCATCCCGGCATCGACGTCCGCCTCACCACATCGACGAGTCTCGTCGATTTCCAGCGCGACAATGTCGACGCCGCGATCCGTTACGGTCGCGGCCAATGGCCGGGCGTGCGCGCCGAGTGGCTGATGCGGGACGAGCTGTTCCCGGTATGCAGCCCCTCGCTGCTCAGGGGCGACAAGCCGCTGCGCACGCCTCAGGACCTGAAAGACCATGTGCTGCTGCACACCAACGACGGCGACGACTGGCGCCTGTGGCTGACGGCGGCGGGGCTTTCGACCAGCATTTCCAAGCAGCCCGGCATCACCTTCGACATGACGCTCATGACGGTGCAGGCGGCGATCGACGGCATGGGGGTGGCGATGGGGCGGACCACCTACGTCCAGGACGACATCGCCAAGGGCCGCCTCGTGGTCCCCTTCCGGATCGCGCTTCCGGCAGATGCAGGCTTCTACTTGGTCGCGCCGGACGGCCGCCGCCAAGCGCCGAAACTGCTCGCATTCCGCGACTGGCTGATCGCCGCAGCGCAGAATAAAGCCTGAAAAATCATCAGCTTCGGCGGCGAAATCGGTTGACTCCCGCAACCTCGCGCGAGAGGGGTAAGACAGATTGTCGCAGCACGATCCGTCGCCCGCCGTGAAAATGAGTTCCGGTCCGGCCACATCCTCAGGGAGTAAGCGTCATGGCTGGACCCGCCACTTCAACCAATCCGCCCGAGATCAAATCACGCATCGGCGCCATCCTGCGCGCGACCTCGGGCAATTTCCTCGAGCAGTTCGACTTCTTCCTGTTCGGCTTCTATGCCGCCGCGATCGGCAAGGCGTTCTTCCCCGCGGCCAATGAGACGGCCTCGTTGCTCAATACCTTTGGCGTGTTCTGGCTCGGCGCGTTGATGCGCCCCGTCGGCGCGATCGTGCTTGGCGCCTATATCGACCGCATCGGCCGCCGCCAGGGCCTGATCGTTACGCTCGCGATCATGGCGGCCGGCACCGTGGTGATCGCGTTCTGCCCGAGCTACGCGACGATCGGCATCGCGGCGCCGATCATCGTGCTGCTCGGCCGCCTGCTCCAGGGCTTCTCCGCCGGCGTCGAGCTCGGCGGCGTCTCGGTTTATCTCGCGGAGATCTCGACACCGGGTAATCGCGGCTTTTACACCTCGTTCCAGTCGTCAAGCCAGCAGGTCGCGATCTTCGTGGCGTCGATCCTCGGCTTTATTCTCTCCGAGCTGATGCCGGCCGATACCGTCGCCGACTGGGGCTGGCGCATTCCCTTCTTCGTCGGCTGCCTGATCATCCCCTTGATCTTCTTCCTTAGACGGACGCTCCAGGAGACGCCGGAGTTTCTGGCGATGAAGAAACACCCGACCGCCGCGCAGGTATTCTCGTCGGCGCTTGCCAACTGGCGCATCGTCATCCTCGGCATGATGATCGCGATCCTCACCACCACGACGTTCTATTTCGTCACGGTCTACACGCCGACCTTCGGCAAGAACGTGCTGAAGCTGTCGACGCAGGATGCGCTGCTGGTCACGCTGCTCGTCGCGGTGACCAACTTCATCTGGAATCCGGTCGGCGGCGCGCTGTCGGACCGCATCGGTCGCAAGCCGGTGCTGCTGACCATCGCCTGCCTGTCGCTGGTCACCGCCTATCCGGCGCTGCATTGGCTGGTGGCCGCGCCGACCTTCGGCAAGCTGCTCGCCGTCGAGATGATGTTCTCGTTCTATTTCGGCGTCTATAGCGGCACCATGCTCGGCGCGCTCGTCGAGATCGTGCCGGCGCATGTGCGCACCACCTGCTTCTCGCTCGCCTTTGCGCTCGCGGCCGCTTTGTTCGGCACCTTCACGCCGTTCGCCTCGACCTGGCTGATTGAGCGAACCGGCGACAAGGCCTCGCCCGGCTTCTGGCTGATGTTCGCCGCCGTGCTCGGCATCATCGCGGCCTCGACCGTCTATCGCGGTGGCGGCAAGGCGGTCGCGACGTATGATCCGGTGGCGGAGCCGGTCGCTGGCCATTAGCCCCATCGTCATTCCGGGGCGCGCGAAGCGCGAACCCGGAATCTCGCGCTACAACCTCTGGATTCCGGGCTCGGTTCTGCGGACCGCCCCGGAATGACGGCGGGAGTTACAGCTCCACCACCACGTAGTCGCTCTCGACCCGCACCGGAATCGTCTCCGCGACATACGGGCCCTTCACAACGCTTGTGCCCGGCTCGACATGAGCCGGATACGCTTTCACCCGAAAGCGGCGCGGGTCGCAATAGGATTGGCCGGTGCGCACGTCGAATTCCCAGCCGTGCCAGGGGCAGCGGATGATCTCCCCCTGCCTAGTGTATTCGATCTCGCCGGGATCTTTTGACTGCGCGAGCCCGATCAAGGGACCCTCGCACAACGCCGCGCCCTGATGCGGACAGCGATTGAGCAGGCCGAAATACTCGCCCTTGATGTTGAAGACCGCGATCGGCCGTCCGTCGATCTCCAGAAATTTTCGCGTGCCCGGCGGAAGCTCATCCACTGGCGCAATGACGTGTCGCGCCATCAATTGATCCCGTACAGCTTCCGCGCATTGCCGAGATAAAACGCCTCGCGGTCGGTGTCGTTGACGCCGGGCGGCAGCACGCGCGACGGCTCGTCATAATCCCAATGCGGATAGTCGGTCGCGAACAACAACCGGTCCCAGCCGATCCATTTGATCACGTCGAACAGGTCCTCGCGCCGCTCAGGATCCTCCATCGGCTGCGTCGTCCACCACACCTGCTCGCGGATATATTCCGACGGCGGCCGCCGCACATGCGGCACCTCGCTGCGCAGCCGCTGCCAGACCTTGTCAAGCCGCCAGGCGAGCGACGGCGCCCAGCCGAAGCCGGCCTCGATCATCACCATCTTCAATTTCGGGAAGCGCTCGAGCACACCTTCGAGCACCAGGCTTGCGAGCGCCGATTGCTGGCACTGCGAATGCCCCACCATCTCTTCGATGTAATAGCTCGGCCAGCCCGACGGCGTGATCGGATTGCCGCCGAAGCCGAAGGCGTGCACGCCGACCGGAAGGCCGGCCTCTTCCGCGGCCTGGTAGATCGGCCAGTAACGGCGCTGGCCGAGCGGCTCGACGTTGCGGCTCAGCAGCAGCACCTGAACGAAGTTCTTGTCGCCGGCACGCTCGCGGATTTCGGCGGCCGCCGTCATAGCATCCTCATTGCCGACGACGATCGAGGCCTTCAGCCGCTTGTCCTTGCTGGTCCATTTGTCGATCTGCCAATCGTTGATCGCCGAGCACAGCGCCGCCGAGAGCTCGTGATTGCGGATACCCTGCCCGGTGCCGAGCGGATTGAGTACACCCAGCTGCACGTTGTTGGGATCGAGATGCTGCTGCTGCATGAAGGAGAGCGAAGCGCCCTGCGGGCCGCCTTCCGGCGGATAGGCATCGCGGCGCGAGGCGTTGGGCTGGGCCTTCGGATAGGGAGGGCCTTCCATCATGCCCTGATAGGCATGCACGCCGTAGACGTCGAGATGATGCTGCCAGCGTTTGGCGAGATAGGGATAGAGCTCGGTTCGTGTCGCCCGCGCCGGATGGATATCGCAGTCCGCGATTGCGGTCTTGTTTGTGAGAGGGGAAGCGGACTCGGTCGTTTCGCGGAACTGGATATTCATCGCCTTGCCTCCTTTGGCAGCGGCTAAATCAGGCGGGGATAGGCTGCGTGCGGATTGTCGATCATGATCTTGCGCACGAGATCGGGGGTGAGACCTTCGGGCAGCGCATCCTGGCCGTCGAACTGCCAGTGCGGATAGTCGGTGGAGAATAGGACTAATTCGTCGGACTGCATATGCTCAAACAGGCGAATTAATGTCGTCGGTTCCGGTGGCGCGTCAAACGGCTGTAACGAGAAGCGAATGTTGCTGCGCACAATCTCCAGTGGTGCGCGATCGACCCAGGGCGTCTCCATCCGCACCCCGCGCCAGAACTTGTGCAGGCGCCAGAGATAGGGCGCGATCCACGAGATGCCGGATTCGAGCATCACCATCTTCAGTCGCGGATGGCGGACGAACACGCCCTCGACGATCAGGCTGGTGAGCTGGGTCTGGAACGCCTGCGCCTGCCCGACATAATCCTCGATGTGATACGAGCCCCATCCGACCGAGGTCGGAGGATTGTGATAGGCGGAACCAGCGTGGATTCCGATGGCGAGATCCAGCCGTTCCGCCGCCGCGTAGATTGGCCACAGCGCGCGCTTGCCGAGCGGGATGTCGCCCATGACAAGCATCAGCACCTGCACGAAGCGCTTGTCCGCGGCGCAGCGCTCGATCTCGGCCACCGACTTCTCGATATTTTGAAGGGGAATGACGATCGAGCCGCGCAGCCGCGGTTCCCGGTCGAGCCATTCCTTCGCCAGCCAGTCGTTCAGCGCGCGGCAGAAGGCGTTCTGCATGTCTTCGGAAAATACCATCTGCACGCCATAGAGCGGGTTGCAGATCGCGTAGCTGAGCGCGAAGGGATCGAGCACATGGCGCTGCATGTCAGCGAGATGAGATCCCGGCTTGCCGGTTTCGGGACGCCAATCGGGACGGGCCGTGATCGGCGAATTCTGCGGATAGGACTGCGAGACCAGATCGACCATGCCGCGCGTCGTCACCTGGTCGCGCCAGTAATCGTTCAGATACGGCAAAAGGCTCGTCAGATGCGGCACCGCCGGGTGCACGTCACAATCCACGCCGCCGGCGATCAGGGACGTCATGACGCTTCCTCTGCACGCGCGCTTTCGCCGCGCCGCTTGTTGACGCCATTCAAGCAGGCCTGCAAGCCGCCTGCAACTCGGCCAGCGCCACTGTCATATGCTAGAAGAGCGCAGCTAGGTTGCTCAGGAGTGAGACGCAAGATGAAAGAGCTCGTGGGGATTGCAGAACAGGTCGCGGCCAAATTGATCGCGCGCAAGGAGACCATTGCAGTGGCGGAATCCTCCGCCGGCGGCCTGATCGCCGCAAGCCTGCTCGCGGTACCCGGCGCGTCGGCCTACTTCCTTGGCGGCGCCGTCGTCTACACGCGCGATGCGCGGCGCGTGCTGATGGATATTTCGGATGACGGCATGAAGGGCTTTCGCTCCTCGTCCGAGCCTTACGCAAGACTGCTCGCCGAACGGATGCGCACGCGCTTCGGCTGCGACTGGGGCCTGTCCGAGACCGGCGCGGCGGGCCCCACCGGCAATCGCTACGGCGACGCCGCCGGCCATAGCTGCATGGCGGTCGCGGGACCCGCGGCGGAGGTGATGACGCTGGAGACCGGCAGCAACGATCGCTTCGCCAACATGCAGACGTTTGCAGAGACGGCGTTGCGATTGCTGCTGAAGAATTTGGAAGCGTGATTGTTGGGCGCGCACCACACCCTCAATGTCGTTCTGGCGAAGGCCAGGACCATAACCCCGACCGGAAGCTGTCGCGGTGACTCGTGGCCAAAATCTCTTCCAACAAAGCACGACGGTGGTAATGGCTCCTGGCTTTCGCCAGGACGACAGCGGAGTTGCGGCGGCACTACCTCCCCAGATGTTTCGTGAATATCCGCACCACATATCCCTTGAACCGCGGAGCTTCGTCGTAGAGCTCCGAGGCGATCCCTTCGATGGTCTCGCGCAGCGAGATGAATTGCGCCTGGCGTGCGCTGCTTTCTGTGCCCTGCATGCCCGCGAGCTCATCCATCGCTGCATCGCTGATCTGGCACGTCACGACGTCGCCATCATTGAGCATGGTGAAACGGAAGGCCAGCCGTTCGATGTCATGGCCAATGATCTTGTCGCGCGTCAGCGGCATCCACTCGTCCCGGTCGCGCCCCGGGCAGGACAATGCGGAAATTTTTGCGGCTTGTCACCGCTTTTGCTGGGTCGTGATTGATGCGGACGGCATCTTCAATGCCGCTAGAAAAAAGGTGGGTTGGCATCCGCCTTTGCTCTTGAAGTTTCGGCGGACAAGTCGTCAACCCACCATGCAACATCAATATACCAGCGCCGTGCCAGTCGGCTTGTCCAGCGCCGCCGCGAGCGACTTGTATTCCTCGCAACTCGTACCGCAGATCGCGGCGATCCGGTCCAGGTGATACATCGCCTGCTCGCGATTGCCCTGTTCGAGCTGCCACAGGCCGTAATACTGCCAGGTCAGCACGTGGTTCGGATCGATCGCCAGGGCGTGCTCGTACCAGACCTGCGACTGCTTGTAGTCGCCGAGCTTGCGATAGGAATAGCCGATGAGATTGGCGACGTTCGGATTGTCGTCGCGGCCGAGCGCCTTGAGCTGCGCGATCGCGGAGGCATAGTCGTTGCGGTCGTAGATGGTGTCGTAGGCGGCGCGATAGGCGGCCGCGAACGCGGGGTCACCGATGCTCGACTGGTTGTTGGGCTTCTTTCCCTTCTGGGTGGCCTTCGTGCCGGAACGATTCGGATAGGACGGCGCCGGCATCGTCTGGCCCGTGGACCTGCTTGCAAAGGGATCCATGCCGCCGGCACCTCCGCCGCCGCCTCCTCCGCCTCCCCCACCACCACCTCCGCCGCCTGCTGCAAAGACCGCCGGCGCCGCGAACAGCGCCACCGCAACGGTTCCCAGCACGACGTACCTGATCAGAGCATTGCACATGTCTGCCTCCTGTGGCCTTGGTCAAGGGGGCCCCGGACGACGTGTAAACCCTGCTCCAGCGGTGAATATTCCGGACGGCTTGTGTGTTCACGCAGACGTCAGTGCAGCGTATGGCAGTTTCGCTACCCTAATCGCGCGAGCATGAGACGCTGAAACTACTGAAACGCGACTTCGGCAAAGCTGCGCAGCTTGCGCGAATGCAGGCGTTCCGACTCCTGGTGCTTGAGCCGTTCGAGCGCCTTCAGGCCGATCTCGAGATGCTGGCTGACGCGCTGCCGGTAGAATGCACTCGCCATCCCTGCGAGCTTGATCTCGCCGTGCAGCGGCTTGTCCGAAACGCATAGCAAGGTGCCGTAGGGAACGCGGAAGCGATAGCCGTTGGCGGCGATCGCCGCCGATTCCATGTCGAGCGCGACGGCGCGGGATTGCGACAGGCGGCGAATGACCGCAGCGCCGCTGATCTCCCAGTTGCGGTTGTCGACGCTCGCGACCGTTCCGGTTCGCATCAGGCGCTTGAGCTCGAAGCCCGACAATCCCGTGACCTCCTCGACCGCCTCCTCGAGCGCGACCTGCACTTCCGCGAGCGCCGGAATCGGCACCCAGGGCGGCAGCTCCTGATCGAGCACGTGGTCCTCGCGGACGTAACCATGCGCCAGCACGTAATCGCCGAGCCGCTGCGTGTTGCGCAAGCCCGCGCAATGTCCGACCATCAGCCAGGCATGAGGCCGCAGCACCGCAACATGGTCGGTGACGTTCCGCGCATTGGAAGGGCCCGTGCCGATGTTGATCAGGGTGATGCCCTGATAGCCGGGCTCGACGAGATGGAAGGCCGGCATCTGCGGCGCGCGCTCGGGCGCAACGCCGCTCGTGCCGCCGCCAAGCCGCGCGTTGCGCGTGATTACGTTGCCGGGTGCGACGAAGGCATCGATGCCGTCCTCGCCTGAGGCGAGCCGCTGCTGGCAGAGCTGCACGAAGGCATCGACATAGAACTGGTAGTTGGTGAAGATCACGAAATTCTGGAAGTGCTCGGGATCGGTGCCGGTGTAGTGATAGAGCCGTCGCAGCGAATAGTCGACGCGCGCCGCGCGGAACAGGGCCAGCGGCTCCGGCGCTCCGGGCGCCAGCGCGAGCGTGCCGTCGGCGATCGCATCATCCATGGTGGCGAGATCCGGCGTGTCGAACACGTCGCGCATCAGCCGCGTGCCGCTGGTATCGCCCGTGGTGATCGCCGCCTCGATGTTGATGTCCCGCCGATAGGCAAAATGAATCGGGATCGGCTCGCCGGACTCGCCGATCTCGACCGACACGCCGTGATTCTTGATCAGCAGTCCGATCTGCTCGGTGAGATAGGTCCGGAACACGTCCGGCCGCGTCACGCTGGTCTCGTGCACGCCGGGGCCGG
This sequence comes from Bradyrhizobium iriomotense, assembly GCF_030160715.1. Lineage (GTDB taxonomy): Bacteria > Pseudomonadota > Alphaproteobacteria > Rhizobiales > Xanthobacteraceae > Bradyrhizobium > Bradyrhizobium iriomotense. The sequence continues at coordinate 107,056 of NZ_BSOW01000013.1, read as the reverse complement.
CAACGAAGCCATAGGCCAGGCGCGAATCAAGCCGCGCATGCGTCGCGGTGGTGATGCGGACGAACGGATAGAACGCGCGCACGCGCGTCGTCGGCGACGTCCCGCCCAGATAGGCCTCGAAGTGATCGCGCAGGAATTTCGTGTTGCGTTCGTAGATCTCTTCGAGGCGTGCGACCGCAAGGCCCGCATCGGTGAAGGCTTCGGTGGCGATGGCCGGCGGGGTCTGGATCGGGGCGTGATGCATGGTGCGGGATGCCGTTTCGTGCTGACTGCGCTGTTCGGAGTGAGAGTATAGCCACAACGGCGCCGCCTATTCCAACTCGTCATTCCGGGGCGCGACGAAGTCGCGAGCCCGGAATCCATATCCACCAGCCGGGGTTATGGATTCCGGGCCTGCGTGCTGCGCACGCATCCCCGTTGCGCAACTGCGCAACGTGGAATGACGGCGGAGAATGCGGAGCGCCGCTACATCGATAGCGTCATTGCGCGCCCCGGGATGACCCTGCGGGTCACTTCTCCCGGAACGCCCGCATCAGCTGGTCGTGCAGCGGCTTCATCAGGTAGGACAGCATGGTACGGTCGCCGGTCTGCACGAAGGCCTCGACCGGCATGCCGGGGATCAGCTTGACCTCGCCGAGGCGGGCGACCTCTTCCGGCGGCATCGAGACGCGGATGGTGTAATAGCTCTGGCCGGTGCGCTGGTCGGTGGTGACATCGGGCGAAACGCGACTTACGACGCCGTTGAGCTCCGGCGTGGTGCGCTGGTTGAAGGCGGACAGGCGCAGCAGTGTCTTCTGGCCGACCTGGAGCTTGTCGATGTCGGTCGGATTGACCTTGGCCTCGACCTGGAGGTCGTCCTGCTGCGGCACGATCAGCATGAGGGTGTCGCCGGCGGTGACGACACCACCGACGGTGTGCACGGTCGATTGCAGCACCATGCCGTCCTGCGGCGCGCGGATGTCGACGCGGCGGAGCTGATCCTCGGCGGTGACCTTGCGCTCGATCAGCTCGCCGATCTTGTCGTTTGTCTCGCGCAAATCCTTGGAGACCTCGCTCACCATGTCCTTGTCGACCTGGATGATCTGGAGCTCGGTCTCGGTGATCTTGCCCTTGGCCTGGGCACGCGAGGCGATGTACTGCGCGCGCTCGCCGTTGAGGCGGGCCGAGTCGCGCTCCAGCGTGGTCAGGCGCGAGAGCTGCACCAAGTGCTTCTCGTAGAGGTCGCGGACGCCGGTGAGCTCCTGCTGCACCAGCACGATCTCCCTGTCCTTGGCGGTCTCCTGCGCCTTCAGGCCCTCGATTTCCTCGTTCAGCTGCTGAATGCGCTCGCGAAGCTGCGCCTTCTGTCCGGCGCGGCCATTGACGCGGACGTCGAACAATTTGCCTTCACTGGCGAGCAGCGTCGCCACGTCGGGATCGCTTGCGCGATCGAGCAGCGCCTGCGGGAATTCGATCTTTGCAAGCCCGCGCTGCTCGGCCTGAAGCCGCGCCGCGCGCGCCTGACCGGCGTCGAGGTTCTTGGTGACGATGGCGAGGTTCGCCTTGGTGACGGTGTCGTCGAGCCGCACCACGATATCCCCGGCCTTGACCAGGTCGCCGTCGCGGGCACGCAATTCGCCGACCACGCCGCCGGTCGGATGCTGCACCTTCTTGACGTTGGATTCGACGACGATCTGGCCCGGCGCGATCAGCGCGCCGGAGATCAGCACGGTCGAGGCCCAGCCGCCGAGCCCGCCGGCGAGCAGCAGCACGATCCCGAGGCCGAGCAGCAGGTGAAACCTGATCGACTGCCGCACGCTCCTCTTTGCCGCGGGCTTGGCGCCCGCCATCGTCATCGAGCTCATGGTTTGGCCACTCCGCCTTCGCTGACGATCTTGATCGGCGGCGCCGGCGGGGCGACGCGCGGCTGGAGCACCTGCGCGAGCACCTGCTCCTTCGGGCCGAAGGCCTGCATGCGGCCGTCGCGCAGCACCAGGATCTGGTCGACCGCCTCGACGCCGATCGGCCGATGCGCCACGACGACGACGATGGCCCCGCGCTCGCGCGCGGCGCGGATCGCGCGGGTCAAGGCCTCGTCGCCCTCGGTGTCGAGGTTGGAGTTGGGCTCGTCGAGCACGATCAGGAACGGATTGCCGTAGAGCGCGCGCGCCAGCGCCACGCGCTGCGCCTGGCCGGCGGACAACGCCGTGCCCTGCTCCCCGACCTGGGTGTTGTAACCCTCGCGCATCTTGATGATCATCTCATGCACGCCGGCCTCTTTCGCCGCGGCGATGATGGCATCGGAGGCCGCATCGGGATCAAACCGGCTGATATTCTGCGCGATGCTGCCGCCGAACAGCTCGACGTCCTGCGGCAAATAGCCAATGTGGCGGCCGAGCACGTCGGAGGACCATTGATCGAGCGCCGCACCGTCGAGCCGCACCTTGCCGCGCACCGGCTGCCAGACGCCGACCAGCGCGCGAATCAGCGACGATTTGCCCGAACCGCTCGGACCGATCACGCCGAGGCCCATGCCGGCAGTGAGCGCGAATGTCACGTCCTGCACGATGACGCGCTGATCGCCCGGCGGCACGATGCTGACGCCTTCGACCGCGAGGCGGCTCGAGGGCGCCTGCAACTGGGTCGGCATCACCTGGGCCGGAATCTGCTCCATCAGGCGGCTGAGCCGCTGCCAGCTCTGCCGCGCGGCGACGAAGGACTTCCAATGCGCGATGGCGAGATCGACCGGCGCGAGCGCGCGCGCCGAGAGGATCGAGCCCGCGATGATGATGCCGGCGGTCGCCTCCTGATGAATGACGAGATAGGCGCCGACCGCGAGCACGGCCGATTGCAGCATCATGCGCAGAACTTTTGCGATGGCACCGAGACCGCCGGCGACGTCGCTGGCGTGCTGATTGCCGGCGAGATATTTTTCGTTGGCCTCGCTCCAGCGCTGGTTGAACCGGCCGGCCATGCCCATCGCGACCAGCACCTCGGCATTGCGGCGGCTGGAGGCGGCGAGATCGTTACGCTGTGCGGCGAGGCTCGTCGCCTCGCGCGCGGGCCGGCGGGACATCAACTCCGTCACCAGCGTGAGGCCGACCAGGATGATCGCACCGACCAAAGCGGTGATGCCGATCATGACGTGGAAGGCGAAGCAGATGCCGAGATAGAGCGGCAGCCAGGGCAGGTCGAAGAACGCGCTCGGCCCCATGCCGCCGAGGAAGGAACGGACGTTGTCGAGGTCGCGCAGGGGCTGGAGGCCTTCGTTGCGGTTGCCGACCAGAAGCGGCAGGCGCACGATGGTGTCGAACACGCGCTTGTTCAGGGCCTCGTCGAGCGCAGTGCCGATACGGCCGAGGATGCGGCTGCGAATCAGGTCCAGAACGCCTTGCGTGATGTAGAGACCGCCGGCGAGGATGATCAGGCCGACCAGCGTCGGGATGCTGCGGCTGGGCAGCACCCGGTCGTAGACCTCCAGCATGAAGATCGACCCGGTCAGATAGAGCAGGTTGATCATGCAGCTCATCAGGCCGACACCGAGGAACACAGCGCGGCAGGCGCGCAAGGCGTCACCGAGCTCGGAACGGCGTAAGCCGGGAACCGCTGCCATCAGTCGCTTCTCATCGGGTGAGGGGTAAAACCCCTGATTTCACGAGCTAAATTTCGGGTACTCGACCCGGATTAATATCGCGTTTGTGGCGATCGTCCAATGCACGACAGTCGATCAACAATCTGGTTCAAAAGCTCTAGCGCAGCCGCACTGCGGCGCAAATCCGGAATTCCACAGTTTTCGCGGCTGCCGCGATGAATTTGACATCGCGGCAGCCGGTTTCTCGCAACGAACCGCTAGAGCCGCCCGCCGCCACGCACCAGGCGAACCACCAGAAGCAGAATGATGGCGCCGATCGCGGAGTAGATGATCTCCGAGATCAGCCCGACGCCGAGATGGATGCCGAGCCGCGGGAACAGGAAGCTCGCGACAAATGCGCCGGCGATGCCGATCACGATGTCGCCGATGATGCCGAATCCGCTTCCGCGTACCACCTTGCCCGCGAGCCAGCCGGCAACCAGGCCGACGAACAGGATGACGATGAGGCTTTGGCCAGAAATATACATACGTTGAAGTCCCTCTCCGTGAACGGGGGGCATGGAACGGGAACCGGGATGAACGGGAACTGAATACTCTTGGCGCCCCCAGCGGCCTCGCGCCGACAAAAATATCGAAAACAACCCCATGCAAAGGAGAACGGGCCCGACCAGGATGCGCCCGGCGGATCGCGGCAACTCGGTCCTGATGCTTGAGATTTCCGAGGCCAGGAGCGCACCGCCCTCTCATTCCCTCCCCCCTTGCGGGGGAGGGGCAGGGAGGGGGGTGCCACGAACTCTGACCTCACCCGGGGCTACCCCCTCCCCGGCCCTCCCCCGCAAGGGGGAGGGAGCGCAGCCGACTCGTGGCTTGCACTGACTTCACAACCAACAGGCTACGAAGCGGCCGTCGTCGCCTCCGCCAGCACGCACCGCGCCGCCCTGCCGGGTCCGACCGCCACATTCGCAGGCAGTTGCGCCAGGCACTGCGGCTGGGCAACGGCGCAGCGGGGGGCGAAGGAGCAGTTGTGGGGCATTTCGGCCAGCGAGGGCGGCGTGCCGGGGATGGTCTCGAGCCGCTGTCCCCGCTTGGCGCCGTGAATGGTCGAGGCAAGCAAGCCCTTGGCGTAGGGATGCACCGGCGCGCGCACGATGTCGCGCAAGCTCCCCTGCTCCACGATCTGGCCGGCATACATCACCGCGACGCGGTCGCAGATCTCGATCGCGACCCCGATGTCATGGGTGACGAAGATGACCGACATGCCGAACTCGCGCTGCAGTTCGCGCAGCAGCAACAGGATCTGGATCTGCACGGTGGCATCGAGCGCGGTGGTCGGCTCGTCCGCGAGCAGAATTTTTGGCCGGCAGGCGAGCGCAAGCGCGATCATCGCGCGCTGGCGCATGCCGCCGGACATTTCGTGCGGATAGGCATCCAACCGGCGCTTTGCCGAGGGGATACGGACGACCTCGAGCATCTCCAGCGCGCGCGCCCGCGCCTCCGCATAGCTCTTGCCTTCGTGACGCACCACGCTCTCGGCGATCTGCGCGCCGATGGTGTAGACCGGATCGAGCGCCAGCGCCGGCTCCTGGAAGATCATCGACACCGTCTGGCCACGGAACGCGGAGAGCTCCTCCTCGCCCATGGCGAGCACGTCGCGGCCCATGGCGTTGACGGTGCCCGAGATCTGCGTGCGCTTCTTCGGCAGGAGCCGCATCAGGGCACGCAGCGTCACGCTCTTGCCCGAGCCGGACTCGCCGAGCAGGCCCAGCACCTCACCGTCACCAAGCGAGAGATCGAGATCGTTCACGGCAAAAACCGTGCGCTCGCCGGTGAAGCGGATGTTGAGGCCTGAGATCTCGACGAGCTTGGTCATGACGGCAGCTTCGGCACCTTGGCGTGATAGTCGGTCGCGCGCTGGAACGCGGCGCCGATGGTGAGCAGGGTCGCTTCGTCGAACGCGCGCCCGATGAGCTGCATGCCGACCGGCAGGCCGCTTCCAGTGAAGCCCGACGGCACGACCAGCGACGGCAGGCCGAGATAGTTCACCGGACGCGTGAACAGCGTCAGCCGCTGCAACACCGCCGGCGCATTCGCATTCCCGCCGACATCGCTCTCGGCAATCGTCGGCGGCGGCACCGGCGAGACCGGCGCGATCACCGCATCGACGCCGGCGGTGGCGGCATGATGGGCCGCCAGCGCAGGCCCCCGCCAGCGCATCGCTTCGAGATAGGTGATGGCGGGGACCGCGAGCCCGTTCTGGAGCCGCATCAACACCTGCGCGCCATAATCCTGCGGACGCTCGATCAGCCAGCGCTTGTGGAAGGCGGCCGCCTCGACCGCCAGCACGAGCTGGCTCGCGGCCTGCAATTGCCGCTGGTCCGGCAGCTCGACCTTGACGATGTCGGCACCCTCGCGCTTGAGCACGGCAATGGTCTCGTCGAGCACGCGCGCGACTTCGCTGTCGAGATCATCGACATAGAAGGTTGCGGGCACGCCGATCTTGAGACCCTTCAGCGAGCCTTTTGTCGCGGCAACATAATCCGCCACAGGCTCGGCGCTCGCGGTCGGATCCTCGGGGTCGGGGCCTGCCATCAGCGCGAGCAGCAGCGCGCAGTCCTCCGCGGTCTGCGCCAACGGGCCAACGGTATCGAGCGATTGCGACAGCGGCATCGCGCCGGCGCGGCTGATGCGGCCCCAGGTCACCTTCAGGCCGGTGACGCCGCAGAAATTCGCGGGCATGCGGATCGAGCCGCCGGTATCGGAGCCGAGCGCGGCGAAGGTCAGCCGCGCGGCGACCGCCGAGCCCGAGCCCGACGACGAGCCGCCGGTGATATGCGCAACGTTCCAGGGATTGCGCACCGGACCATAATGGCTGTTGTGACCGGTCGGACCATAGGCGAACTCGGCCATGTGCAACGCGCCGAGCCGCACCTGGCCGGCATCCTTCAGGCGCTGGAGCGCCGTCGACGTCGTGGTGGCGACGTAGTCGCGGCGGATCAGCGAGCCGCAAGTGACGACCTTGCCCGCGTCGTAGTACATGTCCTTGTGCGCGAGCGGAACGCCGTGCAGCGGCCCGCGCACCTCGCCCGCCGCAAGCGCAGCGTCGGCTTGCTCCGCGGCCTTCAGCGCAGCCTCGGCCTCGATCGCCATGAAGCCGTTGAGATGCGGCTGCCACTGCGCGATGCGATGCAACAGCGCGCGCGTCACCTCGTGCGAGGACACCTGCTTCATCGCGATCGCGCGTGCGACCTCGGTCAGCGTCATCAAGGCGGGCTCGGTGCTCATGCGGGAACCTTGGTGGTTTGCGCGAGCACATAAAGAGACGGCTCCAGATCCATCGGCAGCGTGCCGGCGATGGTCGCAAAGCCGTCGAACACTGGGCCCATGGAATTGGCGATGCGGGTCGCAGTCTCCTCGTCCACGGGGACACCCGCCGTATCGGCCATGGCCTTGATGTCTTTGGCAGTCGGGCTTGTCATGCTGCTCCCTCTTGCGGCGCGCGGCTGTGGCCCGATCCCGGTACGGCCATATAGCAGGCGGCCTCATGGCCCATTGTACCGAGCGCAGTGAGCTTCGGTGTAGCATTTGCGCAGAGCGGCTCCGCGAACGGACAGCGGGTGTGGAAACGGCAGCCGGAGGGCGGATCGATCGGGTTGGGCGGGTCGCCCGAGATCGGCGGCGTCTCGGTGCGCTTGTCGGGGTCGGAGGACGGCATCGCTGCCAGCAGCGCGCGCGTATAGGGATGAGCGGGCGCGTCCCAGACCGCATCGACCGGGCCGAGCTCGACGACCTCGCCGAGATACATCACCAGCACGCGATCGCTGATGTAACGGACCACGTTGAGGTCGTGGCTGATGAAGAGATAGGTCAGGCCGAATTCGCGCTTGAGATCGGCGAGCAGATTGAGCACCTGCGCCTCGACCGACTTGTCGAGCGCCGAGACGGCTTCATCGAGGATCACGAGCCGCGGCGACAGCGCCAGTGCCCGCGCGATGTTGACGCGCTGGCGCTGGCCGCCGGAGATCTCGTGCGGGTAGCGGTTGGCAAAATTTTCCGGACGCAAGCCGACCTTGCCGAGCAGCTCGCGCGCGAGCGCGCGGGCTGCGCTATCCGCCATACCGTGAACTCTGGGACCGAAGGCGATCGATTCCTCGATCGTCAGGCGCGGATTGAGCGAAGCATAGGAATCCTGGAACACCATCTGCATGCCGCGGCGCAGTTCGCGCAGGCTGAGCGCCTGGCCGACGGTCATGCCGTCATAGATGATGTCGCCGGCATCGCGCGGCATCAGATGCATGAGGAGCCGCGCAGTGGTCGACTTGCCACAGCCGGATTCGCCGACGATGCCGACGGTCTCGCCCTTGGCGACCGAGAAGGTCACGTTGTCGACGGCGCGCACGGTGCGCTTCGCACTGAACAGCTCGCCGCGCACGGGGAAATGCTTGGTCAGGCCGTTGACCCTTAGCAGCGGCTGCGCGACGCCACCGCGGTCCTCGACCGGGGCAAGCGTCTCGACGGAAAGGTTCGCCTCGCTCATGTCCTAGTTCCTGATGTCCATGGCGCTGCGCAGGCCATCCGAGAGCAGGTTGAAGCAGATCGAGACTGCGAAGATCATCGCACCCGGAAGGGCTGCGACCCAGGGGTTGACGTAGATCGCGGTGCGCAGCGTGTTCAGCATCAACCCCCATTCCGGCTCCGGCGGTTTCGTGCCGAGCCCGAGGAAGGAGAGGCCGGCGGCCAGGATCATCGAGACCGAGATCAGGCTGGTCGCATAGACGAAGATCGCGCCGAGCACGTTGCCGAGGATGTGCACGCGCATGATGGTGAAGGGCCCCGCACCGGACGCCCGCGCAGCCTCCACGAAATCCATGTTGCGCACGCCGGTGGTGACGCTTTCGGCGACGCGGGTGATCTGCGGCACGAACACGATGGTGAGCGCCACGATGGAGTTGAGGATGCCGGCCCCGAGCGCGCCGGAGATCGCAATGGCGAGCAGCACGGAGGGGAAGGCGTAGAACACGTCGACCGTGCGCATGATCGCGGTGTTGAGCTTGCCGCCGACATAGCCTGCGACGAGGCCGAGCGAGGTGCCGATGCCAAAGGCAAGGATCACGGGCAGAATGCCGACGACGAGTGACAGCCGCCCGCCATAGATCAGCCGGGCCAGCATGTCGCGGCCGAGCTCGTCGGTGCCGAGCGGATAACCCGTCGTGCCGATGTGGCGCAGGCGGCGGATCATCGAGCCCTTGTAGGGGTCCTCGAGGCCAAGCCACGGCGCAAGAATAGCGGATACGAAGATCAGGATCAGCACCAGCGCGCAGGCCATGCTGACCTTGTCGCGCAGGATACGGCGGCCGACCGTCGCCCAATAGCCGCGCGCTTTCGTCACGGGTGCGGCCTGAAGCGCGGCGTCGCTGGTGGCAGATAGCGGAAGCTCGCTCATCGGCCGACTCCCGGCAGGCATTTTTGCAATCGGTGCACGCCCCGGGCTCGCTCGACCTCTCCCGCTTGCGGGAGAGGTCGCGCCCAAGGCGCGGGTGAGGGCTCTCTCCTCTTGGGGGTTCTCGATTGTGGACACACCCTCTCCCCAACCCTCCCCCGCAAGCGGGGGAGGGAGCGCACTGCCTTCGCGGCCATAGCTGGGCTCAAACTCATCCCGCTAGCCCCGCTTGATGCGTGGATCGATTGCGGCCTGCGCGATGTCGACCAGCAGATTGAGGAAGACGAAGAACAGCGCCAGCACCAGGATCGTGCCTTGCAACAGCGGCAGGTCGCGCTGGAAGATCGCTGAATTCAGCAGGAAGCCCGAGCCCGGCCAGGAGAACACGGTTTCGATCAGGATCGAGCCGCCGAGCATGTAGCCGAGCTGGAGGCCCATCACGGCAAGCGCGGTCGGCGCGGCATTCTTGATGACGTGGCGGAACACGCCGGTTTCGCGCAGGCCCTTTGCGCGCAAGGCCTCGACGAAATCCTGGCTGAGGATGTCGCCGGTGAGCGCGCGCACGGTGCGGGTGACGATGCCCATGGGAATCACCGACGTCGTGATCGCCGGCAGCACGAGGTATTGCAGATGCGCCCAGTCCCACGCCCATGCGCCGGAGCCGCCGGGGCCGGCACCGACCGCGGGCAGCCAGTTCAGCTCGACCGAGAAGATGATGACGAGCAGCATGCCGAGCCAGTAATGCGGCACCGAGACGCCGGCGATGGCAAAGGATGTCGCGAGCTTGTCGATCCAGGTCTCGCGGAAATAGCCGGCAATCAGGCCAAGCAGGATCCCCATCGTGAAGCCGATGATGGCGGCGGCAATCGCCAGCGTCACGGTGTTGCCGACCGCGCGCATGACCTCCGCAAGCACGGGGCGTCCCGTCGCGATGGAGTTGCCGAGATCGCCGTGCAGCGCGCGGAGCAGCCAGAGGCCGAACTGCACCGGCAGCGGCCGGTCAAAGCCGTAGGCCGCGCGGAGCTGCGCCGCGAGCTCCTGCGACGCATCGGCCGGCAACACGGCGACGAGCGGATCGCCCGGCGTGATGTGCACCAGCAGGAAGCACACCAGCGCCACGCTGATGACGATCGGGATGACGTAGACGATGCGTCTGGCGATATAGGCGAGCACTGAACTACCTAACGTGACGTCGCACGATTGGGCGCGCGGGCTACAGTGAGGGACGCACGATGCGAGGGTTCCCTCCCCAACGCAACCGGAGTTTACCCCGGTTGCGCATCATCAATGCGCAAGTCGGGCAGGCCCGACTTGCGACGGGGAGGGCTAGGGAGAGGGGTGGCCACACAGGGACCGCCCGTGTGAACCCCCTTTCCCCAGCCCCTCCCCGCAAGGGGGAGGGGAGCCCTATCAGCCTGCTCGCCTCACTGGACCATCGACACCGGCGAGAAATCGACGAACCAGCTCTTGGGCTGCACGAAGCCTTTCACCTTCGGGCTCATGGCGCGTGGGGCGACGTCGTGGGCGACGTAGAGGAAGGCTGCGTCGTCGACGGATGCGGCGTGCAGCTCGGCAAGCGCCGTGTCGCGCGCGGCGGGATCGAACGTCTGCCGCGCCTTCTTCACGAGCTCATCGAATTTGGGATTGTTGATGAAACCCCAATTGTTCGAGACCGGCGGCGCCATGCCCGATTGCAGGAAGCGCACCAGCGCGAAGAACGGATCCATCGCCGCATAGGTGACGTTGGTCGCATTCGAGCCGTTGGCGCTGGGATCCTTGACGCCGCGCCGCCAGTTCGTGAACAGCGTATTCCACTCGATCACGTCGAGCTGCACGTCGAAATAGCATTCGGCGAGCGCCTGCTGGAGATATTCGTTCATCGGCAGCGGCAGCATCTGGCCCGAGCCGGACGCCGAGGTCTGCACCTTCACGGTGAGCTTCTTGTTCGGACCGTAACCGGCTTCCTGCATCAGCTTCTGCGCAGCCGGCTTGTCGTACTTGATCTGGAAGCTCGGATTGCCGCGCCAGGGATGGCCGGGCTCGAAGGTGCCGCTCGCCGGCACCATCAGACCCGCGAGCAATCCATCCTTCAGGCCTTCGCGATCGACGCAGAGATTTGCGGCCTTGCGCACGCGGATGTCGTTCCACGGCGAGCCCTCGACGCGCGAGAACTGCCAGGGCCAGACATGCGGCTCTTCATTGGTGTAGAGCACGAAGCCGCGCTGCTTGATCTCGGGCAGCGCATCCGGCGCCGGCGCCTCGACCCAGTCGACCTGGCCGGACAAGAGCGCCGCGGTGCGCGCATTGGCTTCCGGCATCGGCAGCAGCACCATCTTGTCGACCTTGGGCACGCGGGCCTTGTCCCAATAGCTCGCGTTCCGGGCGAGCTCGAGCCGCTCGCGCGGCGTGAAGCTCGACATCTTCCACGGGCCGGTGCCCGAAGCGTCCTTGGCGAACGCCGCCCAGGCTGCTTGCGATTTCGCCTTGGCATCGGCGCCTTCGGCCTTGTCATACAAGGCCTGCCACTTCGCCGAGCTCGCCATGAAGAGATTGGTGAGGTTGATCGGCAGGAAGCTGTCGGGCTCCTTGGTCGTCAGCTCCACCGTCATGTCGTCGATCTTCTTCGCGGAGGCCAGCGTCGGCATGCGCGAGGCGGTGACGCCGACCTGGCTGGCATCGAACTGCGGCGCGTCCTGCTTCAAGACTTTCTCGACGTTCCAAATCACGGCATCGGCGTTGAACGGCGAGCCGTCATGGAAGGTGACGCCGGGGCGCAGCTTGAAGGTCCATTTGGTCTTGTCGGCGTCGTCGACCTTCCACTCGGTCGCAAGCCCCGGGATCACCACGCTCGGCTTGTCGGCCGAGGATAGGTCCCACATGGTCAGCGCGTCGTACATGGTGAGGCCGGTGAAGCGGTTGCCTTCGAACCCCTGATCGGGCTGGCCCAGCGTGCGCGGAATATCGGCCGCGGTCATGCCGATGCGCAGCACGGTTTCCGCACTGGCCGCACGCGGCCAGGCCGCCGCGGTCGCGAGCGCCAGCGCCGCAATCAATGCAGCGCGGGTGGTTTTTTCGATAAGCATCGCCTCAATCCTTTTCCGGCTTTCGATGATTATTTTTGATGCAAACGTATGCAATGGCTATGCCAGCGGGGAAACTTATTCTGCAAATTGCACCTGCGACGACAAGTCCTTGTGATGCTGCGCCGGCGAACGTGTTGCGCTGCCTATTCTGGCATCAAGATTGCACGTTCGGCTCCAGATTTTTCGTTGGGAGTCTTGGTCATGCGCAATCGAATCTTGAGCTGTCTCGCCGTCCTTGCGCTGGCGTTCTCAGCAATCCCGGCGGACGCCGAAACCGTGGTGCGTTACGGAATCTCCATGGCGGACATTCCGCTGACCACCGGCCAGCCCGATCGCGGCGCCGGCGCCTATCAGTTCACGGCCTACACGATCTACGATCCACTGGTTGCGTGGGAGATGGACGTCGCGGACCGACCGGGCAAGCTGGTGCCGGGGCTCGCCACCGAATGGAAGGTCAATGAGTCAGACAAGACCAAATGGCGCTTCACCTTGCGCAAGGGCGTGAAGTTTCACGACGGCAGCGACTTCAACGCCGATGCGGTGATCTGGAATCTCGACAAGGTGCTCAACGACAAGGCGCCGCAGTTCGACAAGCGGCAGAGCGCACAGGTAAAGACCCGCCTGCCTTCGGTCGCGAGCTACGCCAAGATCGACGACGATACGATCGAGATCACCACCAAGACGGTGGATTCCTTCTTCCCTTATCAGATGCTCTGGTTCCTGGTGTCGAGCCCGGCGCAATATGAGAAGCTCGGCAAAGACTGGGACAAGTTCGCAAGCCAGCCCTCCGGCACCGGCCCGTTCAAGTTGACGAAGCTGGTGCCGCGCGAACTCGCCGAGCTAGCCAAGAATCCGGACTATTGGAACAAGAAGCGGATTCCGAAGGTCGACAAGCTCGTGCTGGTGCCGATGCCGGAAGCGCTGACGCGCACCAACGCGCTGCTGGCCGGACAAGTCGATTTGATCGAGACGCCCGCCCCCGATGCCGTGCCGCAGCTGAAAGCGGCCGGCATGAAGATCGTCGACAACGTCACGCCGCATGTGTGGAATTATCATTTGAGCGTGCTGCCGGGCTCGCCCTGGACCGACATCCGCCTGCGCAAGGCGCTCAATCTCGCGATCGACCGCGACGCCGTCGTCGGGTTGATGAACGGGCTTGCAAAGCCTGCGAAGGGCCAGGTCGACCCGTCGAGCCCGTGGTTCGGCAAGCCGACCTTTGAATTGAAGTACGACCTCGCCGCCGCGAAGAAGCTGGTCGAGGAGGCCGGCTACAGCAAGGACAAGCCGCTCAAGACCACCTTCATCATCGCGCAGGGCGGCACCGGCCAGATGCTGTCACTGCCGATGAACGAATTCCTGCAGCAGAGTTTCAAGGAAATCGGCATCGACGTTGACTTCAAGGTCGTCGAGCTCGAGACGCTCTACACCCACTGGCGCAAGGGCGCGGCCGACGAGATGAACACCGGCATCACCGCCAACAACATCGCCTACGTCACCTCCGACCCGCTCTATGCCATCGTGCGCTTCTTCCACTCGGGCCAGATCGCGCCGGTCGGCGTCAACTGGGGCGGCTACAAGAATCCGAAGGTCGATGCGCTGATCGACGAAGCCAAGCAGACATTCGACACCGCCAGACAGGACGAGCTGCTGGCGCAGGCGCATGCAGAGATCGTCGACGATGCCGTGCTGGTCTGGGTCGTCCACGACACCAACCCGCATGCGCTGTCGCCCAAGATCAAGCAGTTCGTGCAGGCGCAGCACTGGTTCCAGGATCTGACGACGATCGGGGTGGAGTGAGGGGACCGACCTCGCCAATCACTGCGCCGTCGTCCTGGCGAAAGCCAGGACAACACCAAGTTTGAGGCGCCAGCAAACCACTTCTACATGCACCACTACTTCGTCAGCAGCGCGTAGGCGCCGTTCCAGTCGTCCGGCGGCGGGTTGGCCTGGTAGTTCCTGATGCGCGCCTCGTAGAGACGGAACAGCTTCTCCAGCGTGTCGGCGTCCTCGCTCCTGCGGCCGCGCTCGATCGCGTCCAGCGCGCCCTGCCAGTCGCGGCTGCGGTAGCAGGCGAGCATCTCGATGGTGATATTGCGCAGGCGCTGGAAGGCTCCCGAATGCATCACGTCCTCGCGGCCGGCGACCGCATAGATCACCTCCGGCTCGGTCTTCCCTTTCACCATGATGAAGTCGAGCTCGAGGATGGCGAACTTGTCCTTGGCAGCGAGCGCGGTCTTCGAGCCGACAATGATCGGAAAACCGTACTCCTTGGTCTGCCCTTCCAGGCGCGAGGCCAGGTTGACGCTGTCGCCGAGCACCGAATAGTTGAACTTGAGGTCCGAGCCCATATTGCCGACCACGCCAACACCGGTGTTGAGGCCGATGCCGACATTGAGCGGAATGTAGACGTGGCCGCCCTCGGCGGCCTCTTCCTCGCGCTCCTTGTTCACCTCGTCGATCTTCTCCAGCATGTCGATCGCCGCCTCGCAGGCGTTGATCTCGTGCTGCTTGTCGTCGAGCGGCGCGTTCCAGAACGCCATGATGGCGTCGCCCATGTACTTGTCGACATAGCCCTTGCGCGCGAGGATGGCATTGGTGAGTGGCGTCAGGAAGCGGTTCATCAGCGCGGTCAGCCCTTGCGGATCGTGCTTGTAGCTCTCCGAGATCGTGGTGAAGCCGCGCACGTCGGAGAACATGATCGTCATCTGGCGCTCCTCGCCACCGAGCACCACCTTTTCCGGAGACTGCGCCATCTGCTCGACCAGAACGGGCGACAAGTATTGCGCGAAATGGCCGCGGATCTGTTTGCGCTGCTGCTGCTCGCGGACGAAGCTTGCGAAGATCAGCGTCAAATAGATCGCGGTGGTCGAGAGCAGCGGATAGGTGGGATCGATCAAGAGGCGATAGCGCACATAATAGTACCAGGAGAAGCCGATCAGCACTGAAGCGAACAGCGCGCCGACGCCGACCAGCGTGACGGGCCCGAACTTCGGCGCAAAGATGATCACGAGGACGCCCATGATCATTGCGGCGAAGAACTCGAGCGCGATGCCGTAGTTCGGCTGCGAGATGATCGAGCCGGTCAGCGCGCTTTCCAGCACCTGGGCGTGGATCTCGACGCCGGGCATGGCGGGATCAACCGGCGTCGTCTTGATGTCATTCAGCCCTGCTGCCGAGGTGCCAATCAGCACCAGCCGCTGCGCGACCCTGTCCGAAGCAACCCGCCCTTCCAGCACGTCAACCGCCGGCACGTAGATCGAGGGATCCTGCGGGGCGAAATGCACCCAGAGCTGACCGTTCTTGTCGGTCGGGATCGAAAAACCCTTCACGCCGACGCTGCGAATGCCTTCGCGATCGGTCTTGACCAGCATGGTGTCGGAGCCGGACACCACGCGCAGCATTTCGAGACTCAGCGATGGCAGGATCACATCCTGGGCCTGCGTGATCATCGGCGCCCGCCGGACGATGCCGTCGCGCTCGGGCTTGATGGTCAGCAGACCGCGGCCGGCGGAGGCCGCCTCAAGAACGGGGATGTTTCGCAGCAGGCCGGGAAATTCGAACAGGAAACGATGCGGCTCCTCACCCAAGGTCGCGAGGCCAGTCTGCGGAAGCTTCTTGTCGAGCTCCGAGTTGCTGACCGGAAGGCCGGTCTCGCCGAGCACGACGCGGGAACGCTTCATCGCCTCGGCGAACATCTGGTCGTTGCTCGGCAGCGCCTTCAGCTTGTCGCGCGTCGCCTCGTCCAGGTTACGGAAGGTTTCGACCGCGATGTCGGGATTGAGCCGATCGGGCTCCGGGAACATCACGTCGAAGGCGATGGCGGCGGCACCGAGCCGCGTCAGGTTCGTGACGAGGTCGGCAAGCTTGGTTCGCGGCCACGGCCACTGGCCGACCGCCTTCAGCGTCCGATCGTCGATATCGACGATGACGACGGGCCTTGCGGTCTTCTTGCGGGAGTCCCAGACCTGGTAATGGTCGAAGGTGCGGACGCGAAGCTCCTCGACCAGGCTCGGATCGGCGATGCGCAGGGCGGCGAAGCCGACGAGCAGCGCAAGGCAGACCAGCCGCGCATAGCCGAACCTGCGCGCGAACCACCGCCGCCATATCTTGAGCCGCTTCATGCCCGTTGGACTTCCCGGTACCCGATCGGGCTCGATCTTGGATCGTCAGGAGGCAAATGGCCATGGCCGCAAGCGACGACTTCAGGTTTTTTTGCCGCACCTACAGCGGGAGAATGAGGCCCGTGCTACGTCGTGCCGTGGTTCGTGACGATGAAATCGCCGGCGTGCAGGTTACCTGCGGCCACGTTCTTGAGCAGGATCGTCTCGTGATCGTCCAGCGTGATCAGCGTATCGGCGTTCTGCTGGGTGATGGTGAGGTCGGCGACCGAATTGATGGTATCGAACTGCCGCAGGTCGATCTTGTCCTGGGTCGTATCGAAGCCATAGACGGTGTGCTGGACGGCGTCCGTCGTTGATGCCGGGCCGAACACGAACTGGTCCTGCCCGCCGCCGCTGATCAACGTGTCGCTGTGGTCGGTGGCGAAGATGACGTCCTTGCCGCTGGTGCCGGTCAGCGTGACCGGGTCCGAACCGCCTTCGTCGAAGATGAAGTTGACGGTGTCGCTGGCGCCGAGGCTGTCGGTCACCTTGAAGGTGATCATGTCGGTATCGGGCGGGGTGGCGCCCGGATCGTAGGTCACGCTGTGGAGAGCCGTGTTGACCTGGTCGAGCGAAACGCCGTCGAGGGAGGACGGCGTCACGCCGGAGCCTTCCTTCGCGCCCTCGGTCTCCGCGGTCACCGTGTAGGTTTCGGTCGACGACCCCGAGACCGACAGGCCCATGACCGTGTCGGTATTCGTCGCCTCGTCGTGCACATGGGTGAAATGCGTGGTGTCGATCACCGGCGACTGGTGGCTCCAGACGAGCTCCGTGCCGCCGCTGCCGTCGCTGGTCTGGCTGAAGCCCGCTTCATCGTATTCGCCGGTGATGGTGAAGTAGTCGCCGTCACCGCTGCCGTAATGGACCTGGAGCCCGCTGTCGGTCGAGACCAGCGAGACGTTCTTGGGGTCGATGCCGGCAAGATCGATATTGTCGCCATAGCTGAAGCCGGTCACCGTGCCCGTGAAGTGCGACGTCGAGTCCAGATGCAGCGTGCCGACACTGGTGCCGACGAACTCGATCGCTGAATCGGAGGAGCCGCCGAGCTCGAGGCTCGCGCTCATGATCTGAACGATGCCGGAGCCGGTGAGATCGCCGAGGATCGTCGTCGCGCCGGTGTCGGCGACGAGAACGCCGTGGTTGGCGACCGAGCCGGTGTCGTTGATGGTGCCCTCGAGGACGAGCTTGCCGCTGACGTCGATATGGATGTCGCCGTCGACCGACATGGCGCTGGCGGAGCCGTTGAAAGTCGTGGTGCCCAGCACCTCGAAATAGGAGCTTGCGTCGGCGGTCAGCGTCGTGCCGTTGACGATCGAGGCGCGCAGCAGGGCAACCGAATCCTCTCCGACGAGGTCGATCGCGCCGCCGTTGATCGTGTTGTAGAAGAAGCTGATATGCCCGCCATCGTCGGCCTCCAGCGTGCCGCCGGCGTTGTCGATGACGCTGCCGGGCAGGTTGCCGAAGTTCACGGTCGCATAGTGCCCGTCGGCGTCGATGGTGCCGGTGTTGACGACGTGCTGTGAGGCGGTGAGATAGGCGTCGGCGACGTCGATATAGCCGTGATTGACGAGGGCGCCGTTCACCAACAGATAGCTGTCGACGCTTTCGTATTCGGGGTTGTAGCCGGCGCCGGTGATGTCGAGCTCGGTCACGGCGGAGAGCGACAGCCCGCCGATCGCGGTGCCATTGTGGTCGAGCGTCAGATAGACGGTGCTGTCGGTATCGACCGATGCGGTCTCGGCCGCGGTGGGCACGTGACCCAGCGACCAGTTGCCGTCATTGTTCCAGCTCTGGTCGACGTTGCCCGTCCAGACATCGACGTTCGAGCTCGACGGCACCGTCACCTCGGTGCCGATGGAGGCGGCGAGGTCCGACGCCGGCGAGGAGCCACCGTGACCGATGCCGGCAGCGGTGATGTCGATCGAGACCGGGCTCGCGCCGGTGATGTCGCCGACATAGGTGTCGTCGAGGGCGTGGACGTCGAGCGTGCCCGGCGTGCCGCTATAGCCGTCGGCCGGCACGAAGCGGATCAGCGTGTCCGGGCTCAGCACCAGCGCGTTGCTGTCGCTGACGCCGGCGATGTCCACCCACTGGTCGGTGCCCGCAACCTCGTACTGCCAGGTCCCCTGGCTTTCCGTGGCGTTGTCCGCCGTGATCGCGATGGCCTTGAGGCTCGCACCATGGTCGACGTCGTGGAATTTTCCGGCGAAGAGATCGCTCACGGTCGCCCCGCCCGGATCCGTGTCGCCGCCGCCGACCGATGCCAGCGTCGCCGCATCCAGCGTCGGCGCGTCGTTCTTGCCTGATATCGTGACGGTCACCTGGGCCGTGTCGGTGCCGCCATGCTGGTCGTTCAGCGTGACGGTCGACACCACGGTCACGGTCTGGCCCTGGCCGAGGAAATCCAGCGTGCCGTCGGGGATGGAATAGGTCCAGCCGATCGCGCCGTTGTTGTGGTTGCCGGCCTGCTGCAGCGTCAGCGCCTGTTCGAGCGCGGTCGTCTCGTCCGCCGTCAGCGTCAGGTGCGTGGTCTGATCGGTGTCGAGCCATGTCACGGTCTGATCCGTGATCGTGGCCTGCGGACGGTCAGTCAAGTCGACGTCGGTGAAATGGATCGTGCCGATCGCCGCCGGCGCGGGATCGGTGGTCGTGCTCGGCGCGCCGGTCGTGTCGGCAAGCTCGCTGAAGCTTGTGCTCTGCGAGGTCTCGGCGGCCTTGAAGCTCGGCGCGTCATTAGCAGCGTTCAGCGTGATCAGCGTGTGGCCGGTCCCGTCGTCGCTGCCGGCGAAATGCGCGTTGCTGTAGTCGCCGACCAGCTTCACCGTGATGCTGTGACCATAGGCATCGCTGACGACGAGGTTGCCGGTCTCCGCGTCGTAGGTCGCGGTGGTGCCGCCGTCGAAGGTGATCGTCGACAGGTCCAGTTTGTCGGTCGCCGCGAAGCCCGCGACTGAACCGCCGAAACTCCCGGTATCGATCTGAAGCTCGGCGCCGCCGCCCGAGAAGGTGATGGTCTGCGCGACCGTGCCCTTGACGTCGAGCGTCGCATTGGCGTCGATGGTGACGGAGCCGGCGCCGGACAGCGAGCCGAACAGCGTCATGGTGCCGCTGTCGATTTCGATGCTGCCGGTGTTGGTGATGGCACCGCTGATGGAGGTCGTGCCCCAGCTCTCGATCGCGCTGGAGTTGGTGATTGCGAAGGCCGCACCATCAGCGCCGGAGATCGACGCGCCGTCGTGCAGATCGATCTCGCCGGCATTGCTGAACGTGGACAGGGTGCCGAAGAAGCTCGATCCGGACACCGTCCAGGTGCCACCGGCCTCGTTGTTGAAGGTCGCGCTGGCGACCGAGATATTGCCGTCGATGTCGCCGGTGTTGTCGATCGTGACGTGGCCGCCGGTCTCCACGATGGCATAGGTCGTGGAGGTCACGGCACCCGCATCATCGGGCCCGATGGTGCCGGAATTGTCGATCAGCGCGGTGCCGGTGGCGTTCTGCTGGACGAAGATCGCGGCATGACCGGTTGCGCCCACGACCGAGCCGGTGTTGGTGATGTGCGTCGAGCCCGTCCCGCCCACGCTGTTTGTGACGATGCCGACCGTGCTCGTGCCCGTGAGGTCGCCGTCATTGACGATGGTGATGTCACCGGCGCCCGCGGCCAGCGCGGACAGGCCGACCGCACCGGTGGCGGAGCCCTCATTGGTGACGCTGACGTCGCCGCCGCCATGGTCGAACGCGCCGATCGCGGTGCCGGCAGCCGTGATCGACGACGTCTCGCCGGTCGTCACCGTGACGTCGCCGATACCCCAGGTGAAAGCCTCGATGCCGAAGCCCGCATCCGCCGTGATCGTGGCGTCACTCTCGACCGTGACGTCGCCGTTGACCAGGCTAGAGAAGGTGGAATCGCCGTCGGGCTTGTAGCCGGCAATGATCGCGCCCGGCGTGGTGTCGTCGTTGTTCAGCGTCTTGCCAGAGTGGATCGTGCCGTGCGCCTCGACAGTAATCGTGCTGCCCACGGCGCTCGCAACGGCGTGCGCATAGTTGACTGCCACGATACCGGAGCTGCCCGACGTCAGGACGTCGCCGGAGGACAGCGACACGTCGATGTCGCCGGCGTCGATGCTGTAGGCGAGGATGGCGTAGCCCGACGTTCCCGTGACATGCGCATTGGCGCCGACGGTGACCTCGACATCGCCGGTGCCGCCGCTCAAGGCCTGCGCCCGGATGCCCTGCACAGCGCCCGTGACCGTGGTGCCGGCGCCATCGCTCACCGTGACGTCACCATTGCCGTAGTTGTAGGCGTGGATGGCATGGCCGCCGGAGGTGATGTTGGCGTAGTTGTTGATCGTGACCGAGCCGTTGACGTCCGTGTTGGCCACGCTGCTCGTGGTGTCTCCGGTGTAGCCGGCCTGGATACCGGCCGGCGTATTGCCGCTCTGGTTCAGGCTGCTGCCGGAGTTGATGGTGCCGTAGGCATTGACGGTGATCGTGCTGTCCGCGGACGCATCCAGCGAGGTCGCCCGGTTGACCGCGACGATGCCGGAGCTGCCCGAAGTGATGACGCTGTCCGCATCGGTGGTGACGGTCTCACTGCCTGCACCATAGCTGCGCGCGCGAATGCCGTAGACCGAGCTTCCGGTGACGGCACTGCCGGCCTCGATGCCGATGTCGCCATCGCCATGGGTCGTGGCGTCGATGCCGTAGGCGCCGCCCTCGGCGCCGCCGAGCTGCTTGATCGTGATATCGCCGTCGTTTGCGGCGTTGAGGTTCTCGACCAGCACGCCCTCGGAGCCCGCGCCTGTGCCCTTCGCCTTGCCGGTGAGATTGGTCACGGTGATGTCGCCGGACCCGGTCGCGCTATCGCGCAGCCAGATGCCGTTGCCGTTCAAGCCCGTGATGTCCTTGGTCGCCGTCAGCGAGATGTCGCCGACGCCGTTCTCGGTGACGAAGATGCCGTTGGCCGCGCCCGTCAGGCTACCTGTCGGCGTGAGCAGGATGTCGGCCGGCGCGGCGATCGTGCCGCCGCTCGCTGTGAAGTCGAGCGCATCGCCGCTTGCCGTCGTGATGTTGCCCGCGCCCGTGACGGTGAAGGTGCCGCCGGCCGAGGACTGGCCGGCGATGGTGCCGGTAAAGCTCTGGCCCGCGACATTGTCGAGCTGCAGCGTATCGGTGCCGCCGGCAAAGGTGACGGTTTGCGCGGTGGCACCAGCAAGCTCGAGCGTCGCGCCATTGTCGATGATCAGCGCGCCGGCGCCGCTGAGGCCGCCGGCGAGGTCGAGCGCGCCGTCCTGCACCTCGATGGTGCCGGTGTTGGTGACCCCTGCGGTGACGGTGTTGCTGCCCTTAACGCTGTAGAGATGACCGGCATTGCCGAGATGGCCGCCGTCGATCTCGACGCCGGACAGATAGAGCTTCGAGGTGCCGTCGACCGTCACCGTGCCGCCTGTATTGGTGACCTTGACGGTGTCGAGCTTCAGGACGCCGCCGTTGATCGCCTCGAGCGTGCCGGTATTGATGATCAGATCGCCGGTGATGTCGAGCTCGCCACCATTCGCCTCGATGAGGCCTTGATTGGTGATGGTGTGCTGCACCACAGGATCGATCGTCAGCGTCCCGCCGGTGACGTCGATCGTGCCGGTGTTGGTGATGTCGGCGCTGTCGATGGCGCTGATGCCGGTCGAGACCAGCGTGCCGGACAGCGTCAGCGTGCCGCCGTCGATGGTCGCACCGACGAGATCGAGCGTCGAGCCCGCGTCCACCGAGACCGTGGCGCCGGTGTTGGTGACCGTCGTCGAGATCAGCTTCAGCGTGCCGTCGTTGATCGCCGCCAGCGTTCCGGTGTTGGTGACCGCCTCGCCATTGACGTCGAGCTCGCCGCCGTTGGCCTGCAACGTGCCGGCATTGGTGATGGTGGCCGAAGTCGTCGCGACGAGAACGAGCACGCCGCCGATCGCCTCGATCACATTGTTGTTGGTGATGAAGCTGTTGGTGATCGTGCTGGCGCCGCTGGACGAGAGCGTACCTGATACGTTGAGCTTGCCGCCGGCAATGCTCGCACCGTTCAGCGTCAGCGTCTTGCCGCTACCGACCTTCAGGATGCCGTTGTCGGTAATCGCCGTACCCGACACCGTCACATCGTCGAGCGTCAGCGTGACATCGCTCTCGACCGTGACAGTACCCTTGTTGAGCGTAGCGCCGCCGTCGATGCTGCTGTCGCCGGTGACGTCGATGGTGCCGCCGACCGTGCTGCTGAAATTGTTGATGGTTCCGCCGGTGATCTCGGCCTGATCGAGGACCAGCACGCCATGGTCGTCGACGGTGATGGTGCCGGACGAATTGTCGACCGTGGTCCCCTGGTCCAGCGTCAGCGTCGCATCGGCCTGGATTTCGATGGTCTGGTGGTTGTCGACGGTCTCCTTGTCGAAAGCGACGGCCCCCGTGACGGTGACGGCACCGGAATTGTCCAGCTCGCCATGGGTCAGGAGGCTCGTGCCCTCCAGCACCAACGTGCCGCCGATGGTCAGCTTGCCGCTGTCGATGGTCCCACCGTCGACGTCCAGCGTCGCACCGGCATCGACCGTGAGCGTGCCGCCGGCATTGTGGAGCTCGGCCAGCATATTGAGCGTGCCGCCGGTGAGCTCGATCGTGCCGGCATTGGTGATCGAGGCACCGACGGCGAAGTCGCCGCCGCCCGCGAGCGTCAGTGTGCCGGAATTGGTCAGCACGCTGATGTCCAGGATTTCCGCCTTGCCGCCGACGGAAATCGTGGCGCCCACGGAATTGGTCAGGATCGAGTCGGCGCTGAGATTGAGCGCTCCGGCGATCGTCAGCGTGCTCTGGTTGATGACCTCGGGCGGCGGACCGCCGAAATCGTTCATGGTCAGCGATTTGGCGAACGCCGCCTCGTCGATCGTGACCGGATAAGACGGCATCAGCCCGTGCAGCTGATCGGTGATGACGATGACGTCGTCAGAGATCGTCGGCACGGTGCCGGTTTCCCAGTTCGCGGCGTCCTTCCAGAAGCCGCCGGGCGGAGAGCCGGCCTCGGCCGTCGCGACCCACACCACCGCGGGGCTGTCAGTCCCCTTGATGGTGACGGTGATGGTTTGGGTCGTGGTCGCACCTTGCGAATCCGTGATCGTCACGGTGTAGGTCAGCGTCAGGACCTCGCCCTTCGGAATGAAGTCGGCGAGGTAGACGGGCAGATCGGCGAGCGACCAGTCGATGATGCCGTCGCCCGTCCCGGTGCTGTCGGTATCGATCGCAACCGACATCGCCTTTTCGAAGGCCGCCAGCGGTCCCGGGGGCACGGTGCTGCCGTCCGGCAGGGTCGCGCCGGTCAGCTTCACCGACACCTTGTGGGTGTCGGTCAGGTCGACGTCGGTGAAGGTCAGCGTTCCCGAGGTCGGCACCTCTGAGGTGAGCGGACCGCCGGGCACGCTGGTGCCGCCCTCGAAGGTGATGGTCGGAACGCTCGAGGTGATCACCGGCGTGTCGTTGGTGCCGGTGACCGTGATGGTGATGTCGATGAAGGCGGTTTCGTTGAGGTCGGCAAAATTGTTGTCGACGCGGACCCGATAGGTCAGCGTCAGCGTTTCGCCGGCGGCCAGGAAATCGAAGGCGTTGTCCGGAACGCTGTAGGTCCAGGTCGCCGAGCCCGCATTGTTGTTGTCGGAGGCGGCAACGACGGCGATCTTGGCCTCGGTCGCCAAGATGTCGGCCTTTTGCAGGTCCGACAATCCCGCGGTGACGTCGTCGTGCTGGGCGTTGTGGTAGGCGAAGGACGCGAAGTTCACCTTCACCGTCGGCCTGTCACCGAGATTGAAGTCGAAGAACGTGATCTTGGCGCTGATCACATCGAGATCGGCGGTATCACCCGTCTTGTTGTCCAGCTCGGTCAGCGTGAACGCCGTCTTCACGTTGCCGTTGAGGTCGAGGCTGCGTGCGTCGGGCGCGCCGGGAATGCGGCTGTAGGTCGTCGGCTTGTCGGGAGTGTTCGTTGGCTGCCCGTTGCCGGTATTGACCGTGTTGACGAAAGTCGCCTGCGCGGTCGCGCCGCTCGCCGTCTTGATCAGCAGCAGGTTGCCGTCCTGCGTGATCGAATCGGTCGAGTTGTTCGTCAGCTTGGTGTTGGTGTTGTTGTCCGTGAACTTCAGCGAGAACACGTCCGTGATCAGCTTCTGCACGTCCGGCGACAGCAGCGCGTTGGTGACCGAGACGTTGCCACCGCTGATCTGGATCATCTGCCCCGCCTGGTTGACGGTGGCGATCGGCAGCAGCGTGACCTTGTCGAACAGGATGTAGGAGCCGGTGGTGCCATCCGGCTCGACCAGCACCTGGAAATTCGCCTGCGGCTGCGGATCGCCGCCGCCCGACGGAATCGAGAAGCTGATTTCCGTCAGCACGGCGGTGCCGCGGATGCCCATGGTGGCGACCGGCGTGTCGATCTTCATGTCGCCGTGCTTGGCCGTCTCGCCAGCGACGAAGGTGATGGTGCCCGCGACCAGGCTCAGCAGCGAGGAGTTGCTCGACCCGTTGGGGTCGTAGACCATCTCGTTCAGCACCATCCGCGCGTTGGAGGAGAGGCCGAAGACGGTGCCGTCGATGAAGGTGACGCCGAGGGTCGAGTCCGCCCCGGTCGAGAGCACGTCGCCCTTCTCGACGTTGTCGCCGTTGTTCAGGATGATCGAGACGCCGTTGCGGACCGCGGTCGCGCTGCCGGTCAGCTTGGTGATATGGCCGATGACCTGCGCGGCGGCGGCGCCGGACGCCGCCTGCGCATACTGGACGTTGCCGGCCAGCGCGTTGACGATGTCGCCGGTGAGATGGGCTCCGTCGGGCGAGGCGATCGCGGCGCGCTTCTCGCCCTTGAAGTAATCGTGAATGACGAAGTCGTGTCCGTCATTCGACAGCACGAGATCGACGCCTGCGCGCTTGAAGTCGCCATGGAACAGGAGATTGGGATCGGGAACCACGAACGCGCCCTGCGGCAGGTTCCCATGACCCGAGACGGAAAACGAATCGACATGGCCATTGGCGGGCGAGTGAAAGGCGGGCGAGTGAAGGCCCTGGCCGTCCAAGGAAAGCGCGGCGTCAAATTTGCCAGCGTAATTCAACGGGGGAAACACCGGGAAAAGAGTTAATATTTAAAGAAGTATCGGCTGCCTATGCTTGCATATCATTACCAAGTCCTTAGCGAAACCGTCTATTTCTTGCGCGAATCGAGACGACGCCTCACTATAGCCGGCAGCAGGCGACGGAGGAGCAAAGCAGCAAAGGTAATTTCTGGAATATTTGCAGGTATATTTCCACCGAATTGACGATCTATCCCATCGTCACAAGTATTTCGACGTATAAATTCATGCACAAATACTTATGTCATCTATCCTTTGCAGTGCCCCGCAGCATACTGCGGCAAATACGGAGTTTTAACCGTGAGCCGGCCAACAGAACTTGCGCGATAAGCCCGTCATTAGTCATACACAGCGGATTCGGCCATTGACTCAAGCTGAGCCCGCAATTGGTTCCATTTCGCGGCAGACCCGCCTTCCCGGGCTCGACGCGTAAAATTTTACCCAAACCGGCGAGACCGGTTTCAGCCTGTTCGGCGGTTTTGGACCCTCCTGCCCGGCGCGTTAAGCAGAACAAAACGGCCCTCCCCTCACCATCCCCGCACCAGAAACAAAGCCGGCACGCGTGGGTCAGGGGTGTCCCGCCGATGCTGGACAGGGGAAGTCAGATGGAGACCGTTGCTCACTCGCGCGCCTGGCGCGCAGTCCTGCTCTTGTGCGGATTGATCCTGCTCGGATCGGCCGCCGACCTTCGCGCCGGCACGCTGCTGTCGCCTGGGCCCGCCGTTCTCGTGCGGAAATCTGCCGAGCCGTTCGGCGTGTTCGCCTTCGCGATCTCCGCAGGTCGCGTCCGCGACAAGTGGTTTCATCTGAAGGACAAGCTCGACGACGAGATGGTGCAGCTCGCGCTGTGCGACGGCGACCGCGACAACTGCGTCTCGCCCGCCGCATTGAAGCTGCTTGCCATCGTCGACCAGGCGCGTAGCCGCGAAGGCCGCGCCCGCCTCGGCGAAGCCAACCGCGCCATCAATCTCGCGATCAAGGCGGCCAACGACGGCGCCGACGACGTCTGGAGCTCGCCGCTCGCCACTTTCCAGCGCGGCGCCGGCGATTGCGAGGACTATGCGATCGCAAAGCTCGCCGCGCTTCGCCTCGCGGGCATTCCCCCGGAGGATCTGCGCATCGTCTTCGTGCGCGACACGCAAGTCGGCGAGGAGCATGCGGTCGCGGCCGCCAGGCTCGACGGCCACTGGCTGATGCTCGACAACCGCCGCATGGCCATGGTCGAGGATGAGGCGGCGCGGATCTATCAGCCGCTGTTCGTGCTCTATCAGTCCGCGGTGCTGAAATATGTCGACGAGCCGGCGTTCGTCGCGGCGCCTGACAGCAGCCGCCCGGCGGTGATCGCGGCGCGCTAAAGCGCGATGAGATTGGGATGAATCGCGCTTTAGATTATTGTTTAAGCATGATCTTTTCGGAAAACCGCTTCACACTTTTCCGGATCATGCTCTAATCCCCCGAACAGCTCCACATTCACGGTTCCGTCGCGCCGCGCGGGAAGCTAGCATGGCGTGTCATGCGGGCTTCGGGGACAAGCGGAATGCGGGCGTTTGTGCTGGCGATCATTGCGGTGTCACTGATGTCGCCTGCCCGCGCGCAGGCGGCCAATCCGGATCCAGCGATCGCCGACAAGCTGCCGCTGTTCGTCAAGAACCGTTGCGAGCTGCAGAGCGATCCCGCGGGCCAGCTGTTTTGCGGCGACGGCGAGCTTGCCACAGCGACCGACAAACTCAGCGCGGCCATCGAGGCGCGGCTCTCCCGTCTGCCGGATCGTCTGCCGGCGATCGAGGAGAACGCGCTATGGGTGCGGCAGCGCAATCTGAGCTGCGGCATCTTCGGCCAGACCGCCGTCCCTACCCGCGACATCGACCGCGTCAGGACCTGCCTGCTCAGAGAGACCGAGGAGCGCGCCGCGATCCTGCGCGACCCCGATTTCGATTGCCTCGCGGCCAACACGGCGGCCGGCGCACTGATCTGTAGCGACCCGGAATCTGGCGCTGGCGGAGGAGGAGCTCAACGGCCGGGTCCTCGGCTTGATCGGCAAGCTGAACCCGACCGAAGCGCGCTTTGCCTTCGCCGAATACGGCCGCTGGACAAGGGAGCGCGATCGCAAATGCGACCTCGTCGGCAAGGAGAACGTGCCGCTGGCCGAGCTGTCATCCGCGCAAGGCTGTCTCGCCGAATATCTGAGCCGGAAGACGGCCGATATCCTTGGTGCCAAGGGCGATCCGAAGCGGGTGTTCGGCCGCCAGATCGCTGCAAGGCTGCCTGATACCGATGCCGCCGACTTCTGCGTCGCCAAGATCCATGCGGCCAATTCCTGCGGCGACTTCGTCCGCATCAGCCGCGTGTCCGCCACCGGCAGCGACGTCGGGGAGCAGGAGGCGAAGGTCACCGCCGATATCGACATGGTCGTGCTGTCGCCCTTCACCACTTGCAGCCCGGTCGCATCGACCTGCACCGGCACCTGCTGGGACCCCAGGTCAGGCAAGGCGCAACCGGCCACGGCTCCCAAGCAAAACGCCCGGGAAAGCTTCAATGTGACGCGCCGGCTCAGGATCCAGCGAACCTTCGCCTTCCAGAAAGCCGCCGATGGCTGGCGCTGCCGGGAAGACGAGCTGGCGCCGGTGGAGTCCGGCGTCGCGGGTGGCGGATCGTAGGTGTGATTCCTTCTCTCCGTGTGGGAGAAGGTGGCAAAGGCGGCCTTTGGCCGCCGTTCCTAAGAGAACGCCGATGCTTCGCATCGGCTATGGCGCCGGATGAGGGGTCGCTTCCGCGAACTCGACTACAATAGACTCACGTGCGGAGAGAATGGCTCACCCGGCTTCGATGCTTCACATCGAAGCCCCCTCTCCCACAACAATGGGAGAGGGTGCGCCACCCGCGCGGGAAGCAAAGATCAGAACATCAGATTGTCCTTCACGAGCACCCAGCGGCCGCCCTTGACCTGCTGCACCTGGGTGATGGTGTTGGCGAGGTGATTGGTCTTGGAGAACGTGGTCGGCGGCGAGTTGAAGATGTCGAGGAATTTGTCGCCGGACTCCAGCGCGTCGAGCATCTTCTGACCGGTCAAATCTTTGCCGGCCTTATCGGCATAGAAGGCGAACGTCATCATCGCGTTGTAGCCGATGATCGCCTGCGTGTTGGCATCGATGCCGAATATCTTCTTGTAGTTGGCGAGCCATTCCTTGACCTTGCCCTTCGCCGAGTCTTCGTAAGGGATTTCGAAGATCGAGGCGGCGTAGA
Source organism: Bradyrhizobium iriomotense (assembly GCF_030160715.1). Classification (GTDB taxonomy): domain Bacteria; phylum Pseudomonadota; class Alphaproteobacteria; order Rhizobiales; family Xanthobacteraceae; genus Bradyrhizobium; species Bradyrhizobium iriomotense. The sequence goes on along the minus strand of NZ_BSOW01000013.1, from coordinate 78,428 downwards.
GTCCTTCGACGGCTTCCTTGCCCAGCGCCGGCACTTCGAGCACGTTGGTCGGGGTGGCACCGAGGAAGGTGACGTCCCAGCCGAGCTTCCTGGCCTCGCTCATCGCGCCGATGGTCTCGCGGATCACGGTGCCGAGCACGACGAGATCGCAGCCGTCGGATTTCATCTTGGCGACCTGCGCGCTGAAATCGGAGACGCCGCGCTTGTAGCTCGTGATCGAGGCCGGCTGCACTTTCATCGCTTCGAGCTGCTGGTTGAAGCCGTCCAGCACGTTTTTGCCGTACTCATCGTCCTGATACATGATGCAGGGCTTCGTAAAATTCTTGGTCTCCTTCATGTACTTGAGCGCGGCGCGCGTGCTCTCGACATAGGGCAGGAGATTGCTGAATTTCAGCCGCTCCTGCGGCTTGCTCGGGTCGAACTTGAAGGTGAATTCGGCCGAACTCAGGGGAAACAGCTGCAGCACGCCGGCGTCGAACAGGATGTCCTGCGCGGCAAGCACTGTCGGCGAGCCCATCGGGCCGACCATGGCAAATATCTTGTCGCGCTCGACCAGCTTCTGCGACGCCAACACGGCCTTCTTCGGATCGTATCCACTATCCTCGACCACCAGTCGAATCTTGCGGCCGTTGATGCCGCCCGCCGTGTTGATCTCCTCCAACGCCATCTTCATGCCGTTGGAGACGGGAACCCCCCACCCCTTGATCGGGCCCGACAGATCCTGGTGGGTGCCGATGACGATCTCGTTTGCCGAGATGCCTTCATTGGTGACCTTGGTCTGCGCCGCGGCCGGCAGACAGGTGAGCACCATCGCACCTGCCGCCAGGCCGAACGCCAAAAACGATTTCGACATCGACGTCTCCTCTCTCTTCAAGGCTCCTGTTTGCGCGAAGGGCGTGGCCATCGCTCCTTCGCTCTTTTTCTATGCATGCCCCTTGTCGGGAAAACCGGGGCATGCACCTCAAGCCACAGCGCGCTCGCGATACATCGCGTCGATCTCGGCGGCGTAGCGCTTGTTCACGAAGCTGCGCTTCAGCTTCATGGTCGGCGTCAGCTCCTCGTCCTCCGGCGTGAGCTGGCGTTCGATCAGGTGGAATTTCTTGATGGTCTCGACGCGAGCGAAACTGCCGTTCACCGTCTTGATTTCGCGCCAGATCAGGTCCTGGATCTCCGACGCCCGGCACAGGCTCGCATAGTTGGTGAAGGGGATGTCGTGGTCCTGAGCGAACTTCTCGACGTTCTCCTGGTCGATCATGACGAGGCAGGTGAGATACGGCCGCCTGTCGCCGATCACCACCGCGTCGGAAATATAAGGTGAGAATTTGAGCTGGTTCTCGATCTCCGACGGCGTGATGTTCTTGCCACCGGAGGTGATGATGATGTCCTTCATCCGGTCGGTGATCTTGACGAAGCCTTCGTTATCGATGGTGCCGACGTCGCCGGTGTGCAGCCAGCCGTCCTGGTCGATGGTCTCGGCGGTCTTCGCCGGCTGATTCAAATAGCCCATGAACAGGAAGTCGCCCTTGATCAGGATCTCGCCGTCGGCCGAGAGACTGACCTCACCCCAGGGTACCGCCTTGCCGACCGAGCCGAGCTTGATGCGCTCGGACGGCATCATGGTCGCAACCCCGCAATTCTCGGTCTGGCCGTAGACCTCGTGCATGTCGATGCCGAGCGCAAGGTACCAGCGGATGAGGTCCGGCGAGATCGGCGCAGCACCGGTGAACGCGATGCGGCAACGATCGAGGCCGATCATGCGGCGGATGTTGCGAAACACCAGCCGATAGGCGAGGCGATTGGCGAGATTGAGCGCCAGCGACGGTGCTTCGCCCTCGAGCCGGGAATCGGTTACGCGAAAGCCGATATCGATGGCGCGGCGGTAGACCCATTGCTGGAACGGTGTCGCATCCTTCAGCGCGATGGTGATTACGGAATAGAACTTTTCCCAGATGCGTGGCACCGCGAGGAATACGGTCGGCTGCACCTCACGCAGATTGTCGGGCACGGTTTCCGGGCTCTCGGCAAAATTCATCACCGAGCCGAGCGCGACCGAAATGTAGTAGCCACCGACCCGCTCGGCGACATGGCACAGCGGCAAGAAGATCAAGCGCTGATCGTCTTCCCTCGCCGGGATGAAATCATTGGCGTACCGCATCTGGTGCGTCACGCTGCGGTTGGAGTGCATGGCGCCCTTGGGTGGACCCGTCGTACCCGAGGTGTAGACGAGAATCGCGAGATCGTTTGCGCTGCGGCTGTCGACCATCTCCTGCCAGAGCTGCTCACGGCCGACCATGTGATTGCGCCCGAGCGCGCGGAATTCATCGAACGACATCACCATGTCGTCGACAAAGCCGCCGAGGCCTTCCATGTCGAACACCACGATCTTCTCGAGCGTCGGGCAGCGTGCGCGGCAGGCGAGCACCTTATCGAGCTGCTCTTCATCCTCGGCAAAGATCACCCGCGTCGCTGAATCGTTGACGAGATACTCGACCTGGGACGAGGAATCGGTGGGATAGATCCCTGATGAAACACCGCCGGCGCACAAGATGCCCATGTCGGCATAGACCCATTCCGGCACGGCGTTGGCGATGATTGAAGCGACATGACCGGGCTTGAACCCGGAGGCATTGAGTGCGTAAGCGATCTCCCGGGAAATCTCGAGCCATTCGCGCCAGCTCGTCGGCTGCCAGATGCCGAACTTCTTCTCGCGGATCGCGGGTCTCTCCCCGCGCGTCTCCACCGCGCGCAGAAAACTCTTTGCGATCGTGTCGGTGACTGTCAGCACCGCCGCTCGGGCCATGCCCTTCCCTCCTTGTCGCTATCCCTTCCGCTGCCTGCCTTGCCGGCGGTCTGTTCGTTGACGAAGGGACGTCCGCATTTAACGCCACGTTTTCTTCTTTTTCCAGCGCCGTTCGCCCCTGGCGCCGGCTTCCTTGGCGCCAAGGTAAAATTCCTGGATGTCCTGGGAATGCATCAAGCGGTCGCAGGTGTCGTTCATCACGACGCGGCCGATCTCCAGCACGTAGCCGTAATGCGCCGTTTCCAGCGCCACCTTGGCATTCTGCTCGACCAGCAAGATCGACATGCCCTGCTCCTCGTTGACGCGGCGGATGATCGTGAAGATCTCCTTCACCAGGATCGGCGAGAGCCCCAGCGACGGCTCGTCCAGTAGCAGCAGTGTCGGCCGGTTCATCAGCGCGCGGCCGATGGCGAGCATCTGCTGCTCGCCGCCGGAGAGCTGGCCGGCCGGCTGGTTGATGCGCTCCTTCAGCCGCGGGAAATAGCCGTAGACCCGTTCCAGATCCTCCGCGACGCCGCCGCGGTCGTGTCGCGGATAGGCGCCCATCATCAGGTTCTCGCGCACGGAGAGGAACGGAAACACCTCGCGCCCTTCCGGCACGTGGCTGAGGCCGAGCCGGACGATCTTGTCGGCCTCCATGCGCTGGATCGGCTTGCCCATGAACTCGATGGTGCCCTTCTGCGGATCGAGAATGCCGGAGATGGTCTTCAGCACCGTGGTCTTGCCCGCGCCATTGGCTCCCAGCAGCGTGACGATGCGGCCGCGCGGCACTTCGAGCGAGATGCCGCGGATCGCCATGATCGGGCCGTAATAGCTCTCGATATTGGAAAGCCTCAGGATGATGTCGGGCGAAACGGCGGCGTCCATCGCGTCAGGCTCCGAGATAGGCGGCGACGACGTCGGGATGTTGCTGCACCTCGGCGGGCGAGCCCATCGCCAGCACCCGGCCGTAGTTCAGCGCGATCACGCGGTCGGAGACGCGGTTGACCAGCGACATGTCGTGCTCGACCATCAGCACGGTGATGCCGAGCTCGCTCTTCATGTCGCGGATCCAGAACGACATGTCGTCGGTCTCCTCGACATTCAGCCCCGATGACGGCTCGTCGAGCAGGATCAGTTTTGGTTCGGAGCAGAGCGCGCGGGCCAGCTCGATCACCTTGCGCACGCCGTAAGGCAGGCCCGAGATCAGCTTGTCGCGATAGGGCTCGAGATCGAGGAACTCGATCACCTGCTCGACGCGGCGGCGGTGCAGCTTCTCGTTCGCGCGTACGCTCGGCAGGAACAGCAATTCCTGCCAGAGCTGCGTGGTCGAATGACGGTGTCGCCCGACCAAGAGGTTCGCGAGCACGGTCGCATTCTCGAACAGCTCGATGTTCTGGAAGGTGCGGGCGATGCCGAGCCTCGCAATGTCGTAAGGCGGCTCCTCCGTGATGTCCTGGTCCTCGAAGAAGATGCGGCCCGAGGTCGGCCGATAGATCCGCGAGATCAGGTTGAAGATCGAGCTTTTCCCCGCGCCGTTCGGCCCGATGATCGAGAGGATCTCGCCCTTCTCGACCGCGAACGAGACCGCGTCGACCGCCTTGAGGCCACCGAAATGCAACGACAGGTTCTCGGCGCGGAAATAGCTCATCTGTTCCGTTCCGACTTCACGTAGATCTTCTGGCGCTTGAAGGTCGCGCGCTTGTAGAGCGGGAAGAGCTGGAAGAACAGTTTGATCTTCAGCCAGCGCCCGTAGAGCCCGAGCGGCTCGAACAGCACGAACAGCACGATGATGACGCCGTAGATCGCGCCCTTCAGGCCGTTGAGCGAGGCGAAGGCTGCGACCTTCGCCTGGACGTTCGCCGCAGCTTCGGCGCCCGCGCCGAAGGTCGCGGCAACGCCGGCAATGATGCCGGGCATATCGTCCTTCAGATAGGTCAGGAACGGATCGATCATCACGATGAAGATCGCGCCGAGCACCGCACCGTGCAGGCTGAACGTGCCGCCGATCAGGATCACGATGATGAACTCGATCGAGAGCTGGAGCGTGAACATCTCTGGCGAGATGAAGGAGAGCTTGTGCGCGAACAATACGCCGGCAAAGCCGGTGATCGCCGCCGAGATCGCGAACGACTTCACCTTGTAGAGCGCGACATTGACCCCCATGCTGCGCGCCGCCGTCTCGGAGTCGCGGATCGCGACGAAGGCCCGCCCCGTCGGCGAGCGCAGCAGATTGAGCGTGCCGACGATGGTCAGGACCAGAACGGCCAGGCAAAGGAAATAGAACGCCGGACTGTCGCGCGGCACGGCGACGCCGAGCAGCGACAGCGTCTTGATGCGCATGCCCTCATTGCCGTTGGTGACGCTTTCCCAGCGCGCCAGAATCTCCTCGACGATGAAGGCGAAGGAGATCGTGGCGATGACGAGATAGATGCCCTGGAGGCGCAGCGCGGGGAAGCCGACCAGCGCGCCGATCAGTCCGGTCAGGAGCCCTGCGGCGAGGAAGTAGACCGGAAACGGCACGTTGTACTTCTGCAAATAGGCCGCAGTATAGGCCCCGATCGCCAGGAACGCAGCATGCCCGAGCGAGGCCTGCCCCGTAAAACCGGTGAGGATCAGGAGCGCCACGCCGACCGTCGCATAGATGCAGACGAAGACGAGCTGGCTCATCAGATAGCTGGAGAGCACGTAAGGCGCGATCAAGAGCACCGCGATCAGGAGCCCATAGGAGACCACGTAGCCCGAATGCGGGAACAGCCGGATGTCGTCGTCATAGTCGGTCTTGAACAGGAAGCGCATGGCGTTCAGACCTTCTTGCGGACGTGAAGGCCGAACAGGCCTTCGGGCTTGAGCAGCAGCACCGCCAGCAGCACGACGTAGGGCGCGACGTCCTTCCAGCCCTCCGGCAGATAGAAGCCGGCCATGCTCTCGATCACGCCGATTAACACGCCGCCGACGACCGCGCCCGGGATCGAGCCGAAGCCGCCGAGCACGGCGGCGGGAAAGGCTTTCAGCCCGAGCACGAGCCCGACATTGGAATGAATGAAGGTGATCGGCGCCAACAGCACGCCGGCGCAGGTCGCGACCGCCGCGCTGATGGCCCAGACGATCGACACGACGCGCTTCACGGGAATTCCCATGTAGTAGGCCGCGAGCATGTTCTCGGAGCTGGCGCGCATCGCGGTGCCGAGCGTGGTCTTGTTGAAGAACAGATAGAACAGCGTGCAGAGGATGACGGTTGCCGCGATCACCGAGAGCTTGTCATAGGCGAGCACCAGCGCGCCGATGCGCAGCACGCCTTGGCTGAACGGCGTCTCGATCTTCAAGTCGTCGGTGCCCCAGATCATACCGGCGACCGAGCGCAGGAAGTAGCCGAGCCCGATGGTTGCCATGATGATAGAGAATTGCGGATAGCCGAGGATCGGCCGCACCACGATGCGTTCGGCAAGCATGCCGAACAGCGCCATGGCCGCAACCGCGCCGGCGAAGCCGACCCAGTAGTTGAGGCCCATCATGCCGATGAAAGTGAAGGCGAAGAAGCCGCCGAGCATCATCAGATCGCCCTGGGCGAAGTTGACGACCTCGGTTGCCTTGTAAACGAGCACGAAGCCAAGTGCGATCAGGCCGTAGACGCAGCCCAGTGCAATGCCACTGACCAGCTGCTGAACGAAGTCCAGCATCGTCGAGCGTCCTCCCCGATGCTTCTTGCGGCTCTTCGCGGCCGTCTCGACGCATCTTGTTCCAAGTCGCTACGCGATCTCTCAAGTCGCGGAAAGCGCCATTTGCCCGGCGCAATTCAGCCTGAACCGCCAAGCGCTGTCAATAAAACGAGAGGCGGATGCATCCGTGCCGGATGACGGAATTTGTGGCAGGATGATTCACCGTGCCGAAACATCTTCAGATCAAGGTCGCAAGCGATGCGAAACCGTATGGTGTGGCCGTCATGAAACCGGACAGCTCGGCGCTGAGCGTACGAGGGTTAACGAAGAGTTTTGACCGTTTGGCGGTCAATTCCCTCGATCTCACCATTCACGCCGGTGAATTCTACGCGCTGGTCGGCCCCAACGGCGCCGGCAAGACCACCACCTTGCGCATGGTCGCAGGGCTGCTGCGGCCCGATGCCGGCGCGGTGTCGATCTTCGGCGTCGATGCCCTTGCCGATCCCGTCGCCGCCAAGCAGGTGATGGCCTGGGTGTCGGACGAGCCCATGATTTATGACAAGCTGACGCCGCTCGAATATCTGGAATTCGTCGCCGGCCTCTGGGGCATCGCCCCCGCCGTCTCCGAACCGTCCGCGCAGGAACTGCTGGGCTCCCTCGGCCTTGCGCCGCACCGGCACGAGCGCTGCGAGGGATTTTCCAAGGGCATGCGCCAGAAGGTGGCGCTTGCCGGCGCGCTGGTTCACGCCCCCCGCCTCATCATTCTCGACGAGCCGCTGACCGGCCTTGATGCCGTCTCCGCCCGCCATGTGAAGGGCCTGTTGGCCGAGCGCGTCCGCGCCGGCTGCACCGTGATCATGACCACGCATATTCTCGAGGTCGCCGAGCGCATGGCCGACCGCATCGGCGTGATCGCGGCGGGCAGCCTCGTTGCCGAAGGCACGCTCGCAGAGTTGCGCCAGCAGAACGGCCACACCGACACCAGCCTCGAGGATCTCTTCATCGCGCTGGTCACGCTTGAGGCTGCCGCGGCATGAGCTCGGCGACCGCGCTCTCCTGGTTTGCCCGCCACGAGCTCCGCCTCGCCTGGCGCGAATGGCTCGCGATGATGACGGGCCAGCGCAAGCGAAAGCGCGCCGCCGTGATCGGCCTGATCGCCTTTGCCGCACTCCTGCATCTTCCGGCCTGGGCCGTGATCGGCCGCTTCGCCGGACTTCGATTGCCGCTCGACAAATCGTCGCTGATCGTGATCACGGCAACGATCGCGCTCGCCTGGTCGCTGATGCTGTCGCAAGCGATCGAATCGGTGACGCGGGTGTTTTACGCCCGCGCCGATCTCGACCTCATCATGTCGTCACCGGCAAGGCTTACCAACCTGTTCTCGGTGCGCATCGCCGCGATTGCGCTCGCGATCACGGCGATGGCGCTGTTGTTCTCGACGCCCTTCATCGATGTGCTGGTGATCGGCGGCGGGCCGCGATGGCTCGCCGCCTTCGGCGTGGTCGTCGCCATGGGGCTGTCGGCCGCCGCCGTTGCGATCGCGATCACGATCCTGCTGTTTCGCCTGATCGGCCCGGCGCGGACCCGCTTCATCGCGCAGATCCTGGCCGCAGTCATCGGCGCCGGCTTCGTCATCGCGCTCCAGATCGCCGCGATCATCTCCTACGGCACGCTGTCGCGTTTCGCAGTGCTGACCTCGGATACCACGGCCGCCTATGCGCCAGATGTCGACAACCTCGTCTGGTGGCCTGCGCGGGCGGTGATGGGCGACAGCGAGGCGCTGGCGCTGCTGCTCGCGCTCGGCCTCGTCATGCTGGGCGGCGTGATGGCGCTGTTCTCGGGCCGCTTCGCCGACACCGCCATCGACGCCGCGGCTCAGGGGACATCCAGCCGCCGGACCGCGCGCGAACGGAAATTTCGCACAGGCACCCGGCCACAGGCGCTGCGGCGCAAGGAGTTCATGCTGCTCTGGCGCGATCCCTGGCTGATCTCGCAAACCCTGATGCAACTGCTCTATCTGGTGCCGCCGGCGCTGCTGCTGTGGCGGAGCTTTGCCGACAGCTCGGCGGCGCTGGTGCTGATCACACCCGTCATCGTGATGGCTGCGGGACAGCTTGCCGGCGGTCTCGCCTGGCTGACGATTTCGGGCGAGGACGCCCCCGATCTCGTCGCAACCGCGCCGCTGTCGGCCTCGCGCGTCATCCGCGCCAAGATCGAGGTCGTGCTGATCGCGATCGCCGCGATCTTCGCTCCGCTGGTCGCAACACTTGGCTTTGCCTCGCCGCTCCAGGCGGCGATCACGGCGGGCGCGATCGTTGTCAGCGCAGCGTCCGCCACTGCGATCCAACTCTGGTTCCGCGTGCAGGCGCGGCGCAGCCAGTTCCGCCGCCGCCAGACTTCGTCACGGCTTGCGACTTTCGCGGAGGCCTTTTCCTCGATCGGCTGGGCGGCCACCGCCGCCCTGCTGCTCGCGATACCCGTCGCCGGCGTCATCAGCGGCCTGATCACCGCAGGCCTCGTCGCCGCCACCTGGAAGTTCAGCCCGCGGCGGGGGTGAGAAGCCTCGCATCGGCCTGCCCCCGCTTGAAAGTAAGGCTAAATTGCCTTACTTATCAAATATGAAGCATTGAGGATCGCATGGGCACGCTTACCGTCACGGCAAAGGGGCAGGTTACGTTGCGGAAGGATCTCCTGGAGCACCTCGGTGTGCATCCCGGCGACAAGATCTCGATAGAAAAGCTGCCTGGGGGTCGAGTTGAGGTGAAGGCAGCTCGGCCCACCGGAAAGATTTCGGATGCCTTCGGCTTCCTGAAAGGAAAAACGAAGGGCCGATCGCTGTCGATCGAGGAGATGAACGAGATCATTGCCGACGGCTGGGCCGGCAAGCGATGAAGATAACACCCGACACCAACGTCTTGGTACGGGTTCTGATCGGAGATGATGCCGAACAGAGCAAAGCGGCCGAAGCTCTTCTCAAGAAGGCAGACGTAATAGCTATTTCGATCCCTGCATTGTGCGAGTTGGCTTGGGTCCTCTCACGCGGCTATAAAACTTCTGCTGAGAATATCGCGGCTTCCATCCGGCATTTTGTCAATGCCTCCAATGTGGTCGTCAACCGTCCCGTGGCCGAGGCTGGGTTGGCGCTCCTCGATGCTGGCGGCGATTTCGCCGACGGCGTCATCGCCCACGAAGGCAACTGGCTTGGAGCCGATATCTTCGTATCGTTCGACAAAAAGGCTGTGAAACTGATCGAGGCGAGCGGCGGAATGGCGCGGCTGGCCAGCACCACATGACGCGAGGATAATTCGTAGATACACTCATCAGATCGTCGATAAGCGACGGACGGTTCTTCATGTCTCGACTATTGCTGACGGTCCTTGCGTTTCTCGGCTGGCTGGCAACACCTGCCCTCGCCCAACAGCCACCACAGCGCAGCGAGTGCCTGGCGATGGCCAACGCGGCGCCGCGCGCACTGCCGGTCGCCTTTCGGCAGGCGGCGAATGCGGCCGAGGTCGAGATCACCTATGCCGGCCATTCCACCTATTTCATCGACACGCCCGGCGGCTTGCGCATCGCCACCGATTATAGCGGCGCCTACCAGGTCGGCCGGCTGCCCGATGTCGTCACCATGAACCGGGCCCACAGCACGCATTACTCTTTATATCCCGACAAGCGCATCCCCCATGTGCTGCATGGCTGGGGCGAGGACGGCAAGCCGGCGCTGATCTCCGAGCGCATCGGCGACACCTTCATCCGCAACGTCACCACCGACATCCGCCGTTACTTCGGCGACGATGCCGGCATCGACATGATCCGCGACGGCAACTCGATCTTCATCTTCGAGGTCGCGGGCCTCTGCATCGGCCACCTCGGCCATCTCCACCACAAGCTCGACGACAGCCATTTTGCCCAGATCGGCCGGCTCGACATCGTCATGGTGCCGATCGACGGCACCTACACCATGTCGCTGGACGGCATCTCGGAGATCACGAAACGCCTGCGAGCGTCCGTCGTGCTGCCGATGCACCGCTTCGCCACCCCGCTCGACGACTTCATGCGCCGGATCGGTCGCGACTTCGAGATCGACCGGCGCCTGGAACGCTCCTTGCGGATCTCGCGGGATTCGCTGCCGGGCACGCCGACGGTGATCATCCTCGACGGCGTGTAAAGCGCCCCCGCGCAATTTTCTCCAAGCCGGCTGCTGTCTGCGCGTGATGGTCTCTCCGCAGCAATGGAGAGCGACATGACAGACTTTGCCAGATTTCTGCACGCCGACGGGCCCAACCGCGAACATGCGCAGGCGCTGAGGCTTTACGGCCAGTTCATCGGCGATTGGGATGCCGAGATCATCGCGCACGCGCCTAACGGCGCCACCCATCGCGCGGCCGGCGAGATCCATTTCGGCTGGGTGCTGGAGGGCCGCGCCGTCCAGGATGTCTGGATGATCCCTCGCCCCGCCGGCGCACCGCCGTTCCCGATCGCCGGCAACTGGTACGGCACGACGTTGCGCGTGTACGATCCGACCATCGACGCCTGGCGGATTTCCTGGTTCGATCCCGGCCGCAGCCTGTTCCGTCAGCAGATCGGCCGCCCGCGCGGCGCCGACATCGTGCAGGAAGGCGGAACCGACAGCGGCGACCTGTCACGCTGGAGCTTTACCGAAATCACCGAGACTACGTTCCACTGGCTCGGCGAGGCCAAGCCTGCAACGGCAGCGGACTGGCGGCTGGTGGTGGAGGTGAAGGCGCGACGCCGCCAAGCCTGACCAGGCCGCCTGATGCGCTCTCGCCGAAGGGCGCGGTTGCGCAACACGCGCTGCCGCGCATCGTCCCCGGATGTTAGCTTCATCGGCAACGACAATCAGGGGAGCGAATGCCGATGGCCGCGAGCAGCATGCCCGCCAACAAGAGCGGACTCTTTGCCGATCCGCGCGAGGACTGGCTCGCGCTGCACCGGGAGGAGATTATCGATCCCTCGCAGCCGATCGTCGATCCTCATCACCACCTCTGGGATCGCGGCGGACAGCGCTATTTGATCGAGGAGATGGCGGCCGACATCGCCTCCGGCCACAATGTCATTGCAACCGTCTATGTCGACTGCCGCTCGATGTACCGCGCGCATGGACCCGAGGCCTTCCGCCCCGTCGGGGAGGTCGAGTTCGCGAGCGGCGTCGCCGCGATGAGCGCGAGCGGCGGCTATGGCAAGGCCGCGATCTGCGCGGGCATCGTCAGCCACGTCAATCTCATGCTTGGCGATGCGGCAAAGCCGGTGCTGGAAGCGGAGATCACGGCCGGCAACGGCCGCTTTCGCGGCATCCGGCATTCCTCCGCCTGGGACGAGGACCCGGTGGTCGCGGGCATGTATGCGAACCGGCCGAAGGGGTTGCTGGCGGACGCGACCTTCCGCAAGGGCTTTGCCTGCCTCGCGCCGCTGGGCCTGAGCTTCGACGCCTGGCTGTTTCATCCACAGATCGGCGAGTTGACCGAATTGGCGCGCGCCTTTCCCGACACCAAAATCGTGCTCGATCATTGCGGCGGGCCGGCCGGCACCGGCCGGTTCGCGGGCCGGCGCGAGGAGGTGTTTCCGGTGTGGCGCGCGGCGATCCAGGAGATCGCGAGATGCGAGAACGTCGTGGTCAAGCTCGGCGGACTTGCGATGTGCCTGCTCGGCTATGACTTCCATCTGCGCGAGAGGCCGCCGTCGTCGGAGGAGCTTGCGGCGGCGTGGCGGCCTTATGTCGAGACCTGCATCGAGGCCTTCGGGGCGAAGCGCGCGATGTTCGAAAGCAACTTTCCGCCGGACAAGGGCCAGTGCAGCTACCAGGTGATCTTCAATGCCTTCAAGCGCATCGCGGCGCCGCTGAGCGAAGCCGAGAAGACGGCTCTGTTCTTGCAGACGGCGACCAATGTCTACCGGCTCGAACTGCCGTCATGACGTGAGAAGGGGGCCGGGACGTCAGTCCCGACCCCTTTCGACGCCATTCGCTGGGAAGCGCCTTGGTAGAACCTGGGGATCAGCGGGCGCCCATGAGCGTCGCGGGACGACGCTCGCCGGGCGAGAGAAACATCCGCTTCAGCTTATTGACGACACGGACCATGAAGCCGATGAGCGCCGGATTGGTCTTGCGGCAGAAGGCGATCTTCTTGACGTGGCCCTCGACGTGCCATTTGGCATGTGCACCGTCGCGGAAGAAGATCACGTCGCCGACGCCGTAGCGCTTCGGCGGCATGCCTTCGCTCTCGAGCACGATCGATCCTTCCAGGATCATGATCGTCTCGTCGAAATCGTAGTACCAGTTGAAGCGGCCCTCCGTGCAGGACCAGATGATGGTCGATGCGGTGCCGTCGGTGCTGGTCGACAGGATGTGCGAGCGCGACACCGGATTGCCTTCGATGATCCAGGACGGCTCGATCGGCCGCAGTTCCAGATCGACGGCACAGCTTCCGGTTTCAATCAACGCGCGCGACATCGGCTTCCTCTGGGGATAGAATATGAATGGTTGGCCCAGGCCCCGGGCCGTTTCAAACAGTGCGTGTGACGCTAGTAGCCGTTTTTTAATTCTTCCTTACGCGGGCCCGGACAATCAGCCGCAAGTTGCATGTGCGGCGCGGCTAACGCGCCGATTTGCAGCGGATTCCGCGCATATGAACCCGTTTCTCGCGGGGTGCGACAAATTGCGCGGAATTCAATCAGGAAGGAGCCTGTCCGATGCCCCTCTTCCCCGAGGCCGTCAGCGCCAATAGCGAGGTTGCCGAGCAGCTCGCGGCCCTCGACGTCTCCCTTGAAGCGGACGATCGGCCGCCCGACTGGTTCTCCATCGATGGCATCGAGGCGCCCCGGCAACTCGGCATCGACGGCGCGGGTGGCGCGTTCGTGCTGCTGCCGTCAAACCATGTGCTGTACGCGTCATCGGAGGGCCGTGCCGGGATCATCGCGGCGACGTTCGAGGACTTCATCCAGATCGTCGTCGCCTGCCCCTATTGGCTCGAGATCCTCAAATTCTCCGCCGGCGGCGACCTCGAGCAGATGCGGCGGGCGGCGGGCGCGCTGGAGGCGACGCTCGATCATGAGGACGACATCAACGACGCCCGCGACGCGATCCGTGACGCGCTCGACCTTCCCGCCTTGGAGGATCCCGTCGGCGCGCTCTATGAAGCGGTCGCCGCGTCCGACGCCATCGTGCGCGCGACCGACGGCAGTCCGTTCACGACACTGTTCAACCGCTTCACGATCGACCGCAATCCGATGCTGCGCAACGCAGCGGCGTGAGGTTGGCCAGCTACTTCACCCACTCGCCCTTGCGGAACACCGGCTCCTTGCTGCCGTCGGCCAAAATGCCGTCGATGTCGGTCTCGGCCGAGCCGATCATCCAGTCGATGTGGATCAGGCTCTGGTTGCCGCCCTGCGCCACGATCTGTTGCGGCGTCAGCTTGGCGCCGTTGATGAAGCACTTCGAATAGCACTGGCCGAGCGCGATGTGCGAGGCCGCGTTCTCGTCGAACAGCGTGTTGAAGAACAACAGCCCGCTCTGCGAGATCGGCGAGGAATGCGGTACCAGCGCCACCTCGCCGAGCCGGCGCGCGCCCTCGTCGGTGTCGAGCACCTTGTTCAGCACCTCCGCGCCGCGCGAGGCCTTTGCGTCGACGATCTTGCCGTCCTCGAAGCGCACGGCGATGTTGTCGATCAGCGTGCCCTGATACGACAACGGCTTCGAGCTGACGACGTGGCCGTAGACGCGCCGGCAGTGCGGCGTGGTGAAGACTTCCTCGGTCGGGATGTTGGCGTTGCAGCTGATGCCGTTCTTCGAGAGCGAGGCGCCGCCTTCCCATTCATGACCATCGGCAAGGCCAATGGTCAGATCGGTGCCGGGGCCGGAGTATTGCAGCGCGCGGAAACGCTTGCCGTTCAGCCAGTTCGTGCGCTCGCGCAGCACCGCATTGTGCTGCGCCCAGTTCGCCATCGCATCCTCGCGGTCGACGCGGGACGCGGCGAAGATCGCTTCCGCAAGCTTGCCGATCGCGATCTCCTCGGGATCGTCGGGAAATACCTGCTTCGCCCAGGACGGGCTCGGATAGGCGATGATGTTCCAGTTGGTGTCGAAATTGACGATTTTCTCCAGCGCAGGCTGATACGCCATCGAATTGGCCTTGCTGGCGCGCGCCACCTTGGCGGGATCCTCGCCCGACAGCAACATCGGATTGTCGCCGACGATGGCCAGCCGCGCGGTATTCTCCGAGAACGCCTTCGCCATGCCCTCGTAGAGCCAGCCGGCGGCGCGATCGAAACTGTCGTCGTGACCGTGGCGGTAGCGTGCCAGCGTCATCTCTTCATCGGAGAGGATCGGCGTGACGATGCCCGCGCCGGCCTTGTAGGCATGCACGGCGATCCGCCGCACCAGGGGCAGCGCGATCGCCGGTGCGGTCAGCAGCAGATCCTGGCCCGGCCGCAAGCCCAGGCCCACCTTCACCGCCACCTCGGCCAGCCGGTCGAGCTTTGCGGGATCGATGGGAGTGGAGGTGATGCGTTGATCGGTCATGCCGGGTCCTCTGCTGACGGGCTCTGTTCCATCTAAGTCTAGCATCGCACGGCGCAAGTGCGCGAGCCAATTGCGCACCGCGCGCCGAGATACGCAGTTTCACGCATCTTGGTTTTCAACACGTTGCCACGACGGCGGCCCGATTTGAGCAACCCCAAGGCCATATTTCGATGAAGCCGGCGCCGCGATCGTGGCGCGGCTGCTTCAGCGAAATCGCTGCGAGCCGTCATCCTGTCGAAACTTTAATCCGTCGCTGCCGCGGGTTGCTCGATCATCACCCGCGAGGCGTCGATCGCATTTCGCATGGCGAGGAGACCTGATGTTGAAATCGCTTCGTTCTGTTGCCGCAGCCGTGCTGCTTGCAAGCCTCGCGGCGGGCGCGCTGTCGCCGGCGTCCGCCGCGGCTTATTATTATGGTCCCGGCTATCCGCTCCCACCCCCACCTACTACGGAGCACCGCCCAGTGACGACGCGGTCGCCTATCGCAGGCGCGCTACCCGTCCTACGATCCGAACAGCGGCACCTTCCTCGGCAACGACGGCCGCCGTCATCCGTGTCCGTGACCACCCGGCCATAAAGCGTAGGGCGGGCGGTGACGACGGCGTGAAATCGCCCGGTTCCATCGCCCGCGCCGCCCATCGGCGACATAGCTGACATCTGTCCAGTTCAGAGCAACCGCCGCGATTGCGATGAACCAGGAATGGGCCTCGATGGACTCATAGAATCCAGACCCAATTCATATTGCCGTTTCAGATGCTTGATTTTGTCGTGAGGCCAGAGTCGTCGCAGTGCAGTTTCTGTTTAGCGATCACCTACTTGACACCGACAGGCGGGAGCTGAGCCGGGATCAGGTTCCCGTCGCGGTCGAGCCGCAGGTGTTCGACCTCGTCGTTCACCTGATGAGGAATCGCGACCGCGTGGTGACCAAGGACGAGTTGATCGACAAGATCTGGCTTGGGCGCTCGGTCTCGGAATCGACCCTGACCAGCCGGATCAATGCCGCGCGCAAGGCGATCGGCGATTCCGGCGCGAGCCAGGCGCTGATCCGCACCGTCGCGCGCAAAGGCTTTCGCTTCGTCGGCGACGTCGAGATGCGAAACGGCCATGGCAGCCCGGCGGAGCATGCCGGCCAGGCCAGGGAAGCCCCGGCCGCGCTGCCGTTGCCCGACCGCCCAGCAATCGCCGTGCTGCCCTTCACCAACATGAGCGGCGACCGCGAGCAGGATTATTTTTCCGACGGGATCAGCGAGGACATCATCACCGCGCTGTCGAAGCTGCGCTGGTTCTTCGTCATCGCGCGCAACTCCTCCTTCGTCTACAAGGGCCGCGCGGTGCACCTCAGTGAGATCTCCCGCGAGCTCGGCGTGCGCTACGTCGTCGAGGGCAGCGTGCGGCGGAGTGGCGACCGGGTGCGCATCTCCGCGCAGCTCAACGACGCCACGACCGGAAGCCATCTGTGGGCCGAGCGCTACGACCGCAGCATCGCCGACGTCTTCGCCGTGCAGGACGAGATCACCGACGCCATCGTCGCCGCGATCGAGCCGCAGCTCTACGCCGCCGAAAGCTTTCGCGCCCAGCAGAAGCCGCCGGGAAGCCTGGATGCCTGGGATCTGGTAATGCGCGCGCTGTCGCATTACTGGCGGATCACGCGAGGCGACAATGCCGCGGCCCAGGGACTGCTCGATAAGGCGATCGCGATCGACCCCGCCTACGGCAAGGCGCTCGGCCTGCTCGCGACCAGCCATATGTTCGGCGCCCATATGGGGTGGGCCGACATGGCGGCCACGCTGCCGGTCGCGGAACGCGCCGCATTCGCCGCGGTCGAGGCCGATCGCGACGATGCCTGGGCCCATCACGGGCTCGGCTACACCTATCTGTTCCGGCGGCGCTTCGACGACGCCATCGCGGCATTCGAGCTGGCGCTGCGGCTCAATCCCAGTTTTGCCATGACGCATGCCTTCTACGGCGTGACACTGTGCTATGCGGGCCGCTGGGAAGATGGCGATGCGGCCGCGCGCCGCGCGCTGCGGCTGAGCCCGCGCGATCCCTTCTCGGCGATCTATTGCGGGGTCGCCGCCTATGCGCAGTTCATCGGCCATCGCTACGAGGACGCAATCCAGTTCGCGCGCGAGTCGCTTCGTCAGCGCAGCGATTTCGTCGGCGCGCATCGCGCGCTGACGGCCGCCGCCGGCATGCTCGGCAATCGCGAGCTGGCAGCCTCCGCGCTCGAGGGCCTGCGTCGCGCCCAGCCCAACGTCTCGCTCGCCTGGATCACCAGCGAGCTGCCGATGCAGCGCGTGGAGGACCGGGAGCATTATCTCGAGGGCTTGCGACGGGCGGGATTGAGGTAGCTCCCTCCCTCTCCCCGCAGGGGCGGGGAGAGGCGAAGTCTCCAGCTACTCCTTCATCATCTCGCCGCTGCCGCCGAACTCTGCCGGGAAATCCTTCAGCTTCGGCAGGCCGTCGTGCATCGGCAGCACGGTGTCGGCGTAGTTGACGTGGACGGCCGGCGTGAACGCCAGCGTCGGGATGGCGGCCGTGAAGACGTCGATCAGGCCGAGCGGCGGATGGCTGGTCATCAGGTGACCGCCGCATTTGCGGCAATATTTCCGCTGGCTGAGCGGCGTCTTGGCATAGGTCGCGATGTGATCGGCGCCGTCAGTGATGCGCACGGCCTCCGGCTTCCACAGGCTGAACGCATTGACCGGCCCGCCCGACCACGAGCGGCAGGAGCGGCAATGGCAGTAGCCCATCGCCTCCGGCGCGCCCGTCACTTCGATCGCGACCGCGCCGCAGAAGCAGTTTCCGACGTGTTTCATTTCAGTCTCCTTGGATGACGATGAAGATCTGGTTGAGACGAAGATCAAACCGAGCGGCGCCAGGGAATAAGCATCGATACGCGCTGTTTGTATTGCCGGTACTCGTCGCCAAACAGCGCGACGAGATCGCGCTCCTCGAGCATGATGCCGAGCAGGATGTAGAGCGTGATCACGGATGCAAACAGCAGGTGGCCCACGGTCATGGTCGGCGCGGCCCAGATTGCGATGATGAAGCCGAGATACAGCGGATGCCGGACGAATTTGTAGAACAGCGGCGTCCTGAACCGCGGCGGCGAGGCCTGTTTGTCGACGAGTTGCTGGGTGACCTGCTGCAGACCGAACAACTCGAAGTGATTGATGAGGAAGGTCGAGGTGAAGACCAGCACCCAGCCGGCGAAGGATAGCGTGACGATCGTCACGGCGACATCCGGGTCCTGGACCTCCCATATAATCGCCGGCAGCGGCCGCCACTGCCAGAACAGCAGCAGCAGCGACAGGCTCGCCAGCAGCACATAGGTGCTGCGCTCGACGGGCTTTGGCACAAACTGCGTCCACCACGCCTTGAACTGCTGCCGTGCCATCACGCTGTGTTGAACGGCAAATAGCGCCATGAGGAGCAGATTGATGGTGACGGCCTCGATCGCCGAGGAATCGGTTCCGGTGTCGATGCTCTTGGGCACCACCATGCCCATGATGAAGCCTATGGCGTAGAGGATGGTGACGAGAAACATGAGATAGGCCGCAATTCCGTACAGAAAGGAGATGAACCTGAAGACTTTGGTGCCCGCGACATCCGGGCTGATGGAATGAACTTGGTGATCCAGTTGGGTCATAGACAGCTCCGTTGTGCCGAAAGACCGGCACTCATTGGGTCGCTGCACCCTGCCGGATCGGACGTGCCGAGGCTTTTGCGGACGATTGATTTTCGCCTGAGACGACGCTGATTTTTGCTTGAGATCACGAGACGTGCGATTTCGCTTTGAAAATCATGTGCTGGACTGCGACCTGCGCGAGTTGACGCGTGACGGCGCTCCGGTTCCATTGCAGCCGCAGGTCTTCGACCTGCTCGTGCACCTCGTCACGCAGCGCGGCCGCGTCGTCACCAAGGACGACCTGATCAGCCAGGTCTGGGACAACCGCATCGTTTCGGACTCTGCGCTGAATAGTCGCATCAACGCGGCACGAAAGGCGCTCGGCGATGACGGCGCGGCGCAGCGGCTGATCAAGACCATCCCGCGCAAGGGCTTTCGCTTCGTCGGCGAGGTGCTGGAGCAGACGTCGGCACCGCCTGCGGCCGAGGCGCCCCGCCTGCGGGGCGCGCCGGAGCGCCCGGCTATCGCGGTGCTGGCGTTCGAGAACATGAGCGACGACCCCGAGCAGGAGTATTTTTGCGACGGGATCGCCGAGGACATCCTCACCGCGCTGTCGAAGGTGCGCTGGTTCCTGGTGATCGCCCGCAACTCGTCCTTCACCTACAAGGGACGTGCCGTGCATATCAGGGAGATCGCCGACGAGCTCGGCGTCGGCTACGTCGTCGAAGGCAGCGTGCGCAAGGCCGGCGGCCGCGTGCGGATCACCGCGCAGCTCAACGACGCCGTCACCGGCAGCCACATCTGGGCCGAGCATTACGATCGCGAGCTCGGCGACGTCTTTGCCGTGCAGGACGAGATCACCAACGCGATCGTCGCGGCGATCGAGCCGCAGATCTATGCGGCGGAGAATTTTCACGCCCGGCGCAAGCAGCCGGCGAGCCTGGACGCCTGGGACCTCCTGATGCGAGGGCTCTCGCACTATTGGCGCGTGACGCGGCAGGATCACCTGATGGCGCAGGCGCTGCTGGCGCAGGCCATCACGATCGATCCCGGTTACGGCCAGGCCCAGTCGCTGCTGGCGGCAAGCCACATGTTCGGCGTGCATCTCGGCTGGGCGGAGCTTGCGACCGCGGCACCCGTCGCCGAAGCCGCCGCGCTCGCGGCGGTCAAATGCGACCATGAGGATGCCTGGGCGCATACCGCGCTCGGCAGCGTCTATTTCTCGACGCGGCGGCTCGACGATGCGCTGTCGGAGTTCGAGCAGGCGCTCAGGCTCAACCCGAATTTCTCGCTGGCGCAGGGCTATTACGCGCTGGCGCTGTCCTATATCGGCCGGTCCAGCGACTCATTCGAGGCGGCGCAAAAGGTGATCCGCCTCAGCCCGCGCGATCCGTCGCTCGCGATCTATTACGGGATCGCCGGCTATGCCCGCTTCACCGAACGCCGCTATGGCGAAGCGATCGCACTTGCCCGGGAGGCGATCCGCCACCGCGGCGATCTCACCGGGGCCTATCGCGTGCTCGCGGTCTCGGCCGGAATGGCGGGCGATCAGGAGCTCGCCGCAACCGCCTTGCAGGAGCTGCGCCGGACCCAGCCCAACATCTCGCTCGCCTGGATCACGACGCAACTGCCCTGGCGCAGCGACGCGGATCGCGAACACTATCTGGAAGGGTTTCGAAGGGCGGGGTTGGCGTAGAGCGCGGCCACGAGGCGGCGCGTCGCCGCATCCTGGAATGACGGCGCGCCATCAAACGCTCGATGCGAATGCGTCGAGCACCTTGTTGAAGGCCTCCGCCCTCTCCCATTGCGGCGCATGGCCGGCGCCGTCGATCACCTGCACCTCGCCGCGCCACAGCGTCGGCGCCGGCAGCCGCTGGAGATAGCCGAGATCGACGATCTGCTCCTCCCGGCCGTGGACGATCGCAAGCGGAATCTTGAGATTGCGGACGATCTCGGCCTCGTCGGAGATGCGGCCGGCCTGAACGTTGGCGCCGAGATAGCCGCGCGCGTTGCCGTCCGTGTTGCGGAAGTCCGCGACGACGAAATCGGGAATCGGCGCATAGCCCGGTGCGAAGGCCGATTTCATCCACTCCTCGATCTCCGCCTCGCTCGGTTGCGGCGTGAATACCGTGGTCGACAGGCTCTTGAAGCCGGAAAAGCCGCCCGGCGCCATGCTGACCGGCGGCGTGCCGAAGATCATCAGGCCGGCGGCCATCGGCAACGCTGCCGCCGCATTGAGCACGGCATGGCCGCCGAGGCTCCAGCCGACCACCACGGCGTTCTCTAGATCGAGCTCACGTGCGAGCGCGGCGATCACCGACGCATAGCCGCCACCTGAATAGTCGGCTTCCGGGTTGGGCGGCGGCGACGACGCGCCGTGGCCAGGCAGGTCGATCGCGATGACGCGGAATTTTGCCCCTGGCGGCCCCTGCAATTGCTTCTGCCAGATCCGGGACGAGGACGAGTTACCGTGGATCAGAAGGATCGGCCGTCCGGTGCCTGTGCTCTCGAAGCCCGCGATTTTCTGGGCGCCAATCTGCAAGCGTAGCGGGCGCAGGGCGGGGCCGGGAAAAGGCTGATCATTCATGATCCACCGATCTGGTTGTTGAAACTGTTTTTTGCGATCGAAGGCATCTTGGCACGCGGCGCGGCGTGGCGGAAGGCGCTGGCGGCCGCATAGGTAACCGCCCCTACTTCCCCTCCACCTGGGTCGGCTTCGTCGGCGAGGTGGCGGCCCATTCCTTGTCGGCACGGGGACCGTTGACGTCGCCGGTCAGGCCGACGAGCTGGCCGGGCTGGACGTCGAGGGTCTGCTGCCAGGCCCGGGTCTGGCACAAGAACCTGATCAGGCAGCCCTTGAGTTTCAATTTGTCGGCGGCCTCGCGCCACAGCGAGACGGAATAACGCTTGCCGTCCTCGGCGTTGTAGATCTCGCCTGCAAAGCGGCCTTCCGGTGTCGCCTCGAGGCCCATGATGAGCTGATGGCCGAGCAGCGCGCGGGCGCGCTTGTCGGGATCGGGATTTTCGCTGTCGCGGAGCGGCTGGCCGCGCGGATCCAGCGGGGTCTTCATCCAGACGATGAAACCGCAGATGCGGTCGCGGCCCACGCCGCAGCGCTCGAGCCGGATGCGGGCCCGGCCATCCTCGGTGAGCCAGGTGCCGGTGGGCTCGGTGGGGCTCATCGCGTTGGCGCGGCCGTCGAAGACCATCAGCGCGACAGTGATCGCGACGCGGACGACGAAGCGAAGAAGGATGTTCATCTTGCTGCGCCTCTCGCTTCAGTTCAGTTGCGCCATGAAGGCGTCGGCGCCCTTATCGATGCCGGCCGTGGCGGCGGCGAGCGAGCCGACGCTCGCCTTGATGTCGTAGGCGCCGGGATATTGCTTGGTGACGTAGGCGCTGAGCAGGCGCGAGGTCGAGGCGTCGAAGATCTCGACGCCGTAGATGACCGAGCCGGTCAGCGTACCCTCGCCGTCGCGCGCAGCCTGCACGCCGTTATAGACGGCGCCCGCGACATCGAAGCGCGACAGCGTGCCGAGCACCGGCGTGTTGGTGACCGCGCCGGTCAGGGTCAGCCGCACCCGCAGCGTGTTCGGGCCGCGGGCAGTCACCAGTGCAAAGCGGCTGCGCAGCTTGTCGGCGAAGCGGTTCTGCATGTAGGCCGCGAGCGTCGCCTTGTCCTTGTCGGACATGTCGCCGAACTGATGATCCTTGCCGCGATAGATCACGACGGGATCGAGAATGACTTTATTGTAGCTGCGCCAGTCCGCTGAGGTGGAGTAGCGGTACGGCACGCGGCCGGACGTGTCGGAGGCATCCGGCGCCATGTAGGCCGACGAGGCCATCTCCGAATAAGGCACCGGCGTCACGGATGCGCAGCCGACGACGACGGCGCAAAGCGCGAGCGTTCCCAGACCGCGCATGGCGATCGAGCGATCCATTCCACACTCCTTTGATGGCTGGACAGAAGGCAATGGTCCTGATGTGGGCCGCAACCGCGTACGGGACAGAACGCGGCTGCGGCTTTCACCATTGCCGACCCAAGGCCTCTTGCGGGGCCATGATCCGACGCCCTGGGTCAGCTCTCAGTGTCGCCATCTATAAAACCGACCAGACGGTTTGTAAAGTGCCGAAATGAAAGCCTGGAACATTTGGCCGCAGGCGAACCTTTGTGCAGCGATCGGTTCGAGCTTGTCACGACGAATCAGGCGCGCTTGCGCGCCGTGCCGGCCTTCGCCGCGGATGCAGAGGCAGCCTTGATGGCGCGGGGCTTGGCCGACTTCTCGAGCGGACGCCACTGATCGTCGTCGAGCAGACGCGCGAACAGCCGCTGGTGCTCGTCCTTGCTGAGCGGCGACATGCCGAACAGCGAGCTCAACAGCAATCCGCGTGCCGCCGCCCAGCGCAACAGTGCGAGCTCGGGATCGGCGGCCTCCGCCTTGATGGCCGCCACCCTTTTCATCTCGCGCTCGCGCGGCAGCACCATCAGGCCGGGATTCTCGACCATGGCCGCGACGAGCGCGAGCGCGGCGGAGTTCGGTGACGTGGCCGCTTCCCGTACGGTAGCGAGCTGGGTTGCCAGATTGGGATTCACCGAGGTTGCACTCACCTTCGCCATGTAGCGAGTCGAGAACTCCTCGAAATGCTCCATCTGCCGCTCCAGCAGCGCCTTCAGCACGGCTTCCTTGGTGCGGAACTGGTGCATCACGCCGCCCTTGCTCAAACCGCTCTCACGCGCGATCGCATCGAGCGTCAGTCGGCCGGGCCCGTCGCGCGCAATGATCCTGGTCGCCGCATCGAGCGCAGCGTTGCGGGATCGTTCGGAGCGCGTGGCATTGTCCATGGCGGACTTGTCTCCGTGACAGGGAGATGAATCAAGTGAAAACAGAACGCGCTGTACATTTTTTGTGCGATCGCTGTCGAGACTTTCATCTTGCGACGCGGAACGGGACCTGTGAGCCTCGACGATGGATGGGGACTTGGATGGGCCGGCCGCAGTTTCGCGCGGAACGATGGCGCGTGAGCGCGCGTCCGGTGCCGCTTGAGAAAGATACGATATGTCGAAACGAGTGTTGCTTGGTCTCCTCCTGAGCATCAGTGTTGCGGCCGCGGCGGCGGCGCAGGAGCCCAAGACGGGCGGCGTGATCAACGCGGTGATCCAGCCCGAGCCCCCCGGCCTCATGCTTGCGATGGTCCAGAACGGCCCGGTCCAGATGGTATCGGGCAATATTTTCGAGGGCCTGCTGCGCTACAGCCCCAAGCTCGAGCCGCAGCCGGAGCTCGCCGAGAGCTGGACGGTCAGCGAAGACGCCAAGACCTACACCTTCAAGCTCAAGAAGGGCGTCACCTGGCATGATGGCAAGCCCTTTACCTCCGCCGACGTGCTGTTCTCGGTCGAGATGCTGAAGCAGACCCACGCGCGCGCCCGCAGCAATCTGATGCAGGTCGACAAGGTCGAGGCGCCGGACGACACCACCGTCGTCTTCACGCTGAAACAGCCATTCGGCCCCTTCCTCGGCATCTTCGAGGTCGGCTCGATGCCGATGGTGCCCAAGCATCTCTATGACGGCACCGACTGGAAGACCAACGCCTACAACAACGCCCCGATTGGCACCGGCCCTTTCATGTTCAAGGAATGGCAGAAGGGCTCGTTCATTCGGCTGGTGAAGAATCCGAACTACCACGAGAAGGGCAAGCCCTATCTCGACGAGATCTACTGGCAGATCATCCCCGACGCTGCCGCGCGCTCGGTGGCGTTCGAGACCGGCAAGGTCGACGTGCTGCCTGGCGGCTCCGTCGAAAACTTCGACGTGCCGCGCTTGTCCAAGCTGAAGGACACCTGCGTTACCGGTGCGGGCTGGGAGTTCTTCTCGCCGCTCGCCTGGCTCTGGCTGAACAACCGCCAGGGTCCGACCGCGAACAAGAAGGTGCGCCAGGCGATCATGTACGCGATCGACCGCGATTTCGCCAAGGACGTGATCTGGAACGGTCTCGGCAAGGTCGCAACCGGGCCGTCGGCTTCGAGCATCAAGTTCTACACCGACGACGTGCCAAAGTACCCCTACGATCCGGCCAAGGCCAAGGCGCTGCTCAAGGAAGCCGGCTACAACGGCGAGAAGGTCCGCCTGTTGCCGCTCGCCTATGGCGAGACCTGGCAGCGCTGGGGCGAGGCCGTGAAGCAGAACCTCCAGGACGTCGGCATGAACATCGAGACGATCTCGACCGATGTCGCCGGCGGCAACCAGAAGATCTCCGACTGGGACTACGACATCGCCTTCACCTATCTTTATCAGTACGGCGATCCCGCGCTCGGGGTGGGGCGCAACTACGTCTCCAGCGCGATTGCCAAGGGCCAGGTGTTCAATAATGTCGAGGGCTACTCCAATCCGGAGATCGACAAGCTGTTCGCCGACGGCGCGGTGGCAACCCCGGACTCCAAGCGCAAGGAGATCTACGAGAAGGCGCAGAAGATCCTGGTCGAGGACGTGCCGGTGGCCTGGCAGCTCGAGCTGCAATTCCCGACCATCACCCGCTGCAAGGTCAAGGACCTGATCACCACCGCGATCGGCGTCAACGACGGCTTCAAGGACGCATGGCTCGACAAGTGAGAACAGCTCCTTCACCTCTCCCCGCCTGCGGGGAGAGGTCGACGCGCTCGCAGAGCGCGGCGGGTGAGGGGAAGTCTCCGCGAGACCAACTACTACCGCCCTCGCGGAGAGTCCCCCTCACCCCAACCCTCTCCCCGCAAGCGGGGCGAGGGAGCGCACCTTCTCCGTGGCCGTCATCAAGATAGCGCTCAACAATGCTCTCCTTCATCGCTCAGCGTGTCGTGAAGGGCGTGATCGTGCTGCTTGCGATCGTCGTCCTCAATTTCTTCCTGATCCGGCTTGCGCCCGGCGATCCCGCCATCGTGATGGCGGGCGAGGCCGGGGCTAGCGACCAGGTCTTCGTCAAACAGCTCCGCGAGAAGTTCGGTCTCGACAAGCCGCTGCCCGAGCAGCTCCTGATCTACGTCAAGGGCGTCGCGACCTTGGATCTCGGCTTCTCCTTCCGCCAGCAGGCGCCGGTCGCGAAGCTGATCATGGAGCGGCTGCCGGCAACGCTGCTGCTGACGCTGACGGCCTTCGCGATCTCGCTTGCGCTCGGCATCCTCTTTGGCACCCTCGCCGCGCGTTTCGCCGGAACCTGGCTCGATACATCAGTCACGGTGTTCGCGCTGATCTTCTACGCCACGCCGATCTTCTGGGTGGCGCTGATGGGCATCCTCTTGTTCTCGGTCACCGTCGACTGGCTGCCGAGCTTCGGCTACGAGACCGTCGGCGGCAACTACCGGGGCTTTGCCCATGTCCTCGACGTCGCCGCGCATCTGATCATGCCGGCGATGACGCTCGGCCTGTTCTTCATGGCGACCTATACCCGCATGACGCGCGCCTCGATGCTGGAGGTGAAGCGCCTCGACTTCGTCAAGACCGCGCGCGCCAAGGGCCTCTCCGATGGAGTGATCCAGCGCCGCCACGTGCTGCGCAACGCGCTGCTCCCGGTCGTCACGCTCGCAGGCGTGCACTCCGGCACGCTGATCGGCGGCGCCGTGATCACCGAGACCGTGTTCGCCTGGCCCGGTATCGGACGCCTGATGTACGACGCGCTGCTACAGCGGGACTACAACCTTCTGCTCGGCGTTTTCGTGATCTGCTCGGCCATGGTGCTGATCTTCAATCTCATCACCGACCTCGTCTATCGCCTGGTCGATCCGCGCATCGAGTTCGCCGCATGAAGCAGTTCTGGACGTCGATGTTGCGCAACCCGAGCGGGCTGATCGGCCTCATCATCCTGCTGCTCGCGATCGCGGTTGCCGTGTTCGGCCCGCTGCTGTTCCCGAACTCGCCGTGGCGCATGGTGCAGCGGCCGTTCCTGCCGCCCTTCACGCTCTCGACCGTGCCGCTCGGGACCGACGCGCTCGGGCGCGACGTCTTCGCCGGCTTGATCTTCGGCGCGCGCGTGTCGCTGCTGGTCGGCCTCGTCTCGACGCTGGTCGCGCTGATCGTCGGTGTGCCGATCGGCGCCATCGCCGGCTATTTCGGCGGCAAGGTCGACGATGCCCTGATGCGCTTCACAGAATTCTTCCAGACCATTCCGAGCTTTGCGCTCGCGATCGTGCTGGTCGCGATCCTCCAGCCGTCGATCTACTCGATCGTGGCCTCGATCGCGGTGGTGAGCTGGCCGCCGGTCGCGCGCCTGGTGCGCGGCGAGGTGCTGTCGCTGCGCACGCGCGAGTATGTCCAGGCCGCTATTGTCACCGGACAGTCGCATGGCTGGATCATCTGGCGCGAGATCCTGCCCAACGCACTGTCGCCGGTGATCGTGCTGGCCTCGCTGATGGTCGCAACCGCGATCCTGCTGGAATCCTCGCTGTCGTTCCTGGGCCTCGGCGATCCCAATTTGATCTCCTGGGGCTACATGGTCGGCGCCGGCCGCACCGTGATCCGGCAGGCCTGGTGGATCACCGTGTTTCCCGGCATCGCGATCCTGATCTCGGTGCTCGGGCTCAATCTCATTGGCGAAGGCCTCAACGACGCGCTCAACCCGCGGCTCTCGCGCGAGGGGCGATGATGATGACCGCCCCGCCCGTCGTCTCGATCAAGAATTTGCGGATCGCGCTGCCCAAGGGCGCCGAGCGGCCCTTCGCGGTCGATGGCGTCTCGCTGGATTTGAGGCCCGGCAAGATCGTCTGCGTCGTCGGAGAATCCGGCTCCGGCAAATCCATGTGTGCGCATGCGCTCATGGGATTGCTGCCCGACACAGTCGACGTCGCATCCGGTGAGATTCAGTTTGAAGGTCGCGACCTCCTGAAGCTCGACGACGACGGCTGGCGCGATTTGCGCGGCCGACGCCTGGCGATGATCTTCCAGGAGCCGATGACCGCGCTCAATCCGTTGATGCGCATCGGCGACCAGATGGCGGAGATGTTCGAGGCGCATGATCTGCTGACGCCGAAGCAGCGCCGCGCCAAGGCGCTGTCGCTGGCGCGCGAGGTCGGCCTGCCCGACCCCGAGCGCATCGTGCGCGCCTATCCGCATCAGCTCTCCGGCGGCCAGCGCCAGCGCGCCATGATCGCGATGGCGCTGGCGCTCGAGCCTGCGGTGCTGGTCGCGGACGAGCCGACCACCGCGCTCGACGTCACCACGCAGGCGCAGATCCTGAAGCTGATCCGCAACCTCCAGCGCAACCGCAACATGGCGGTGATGTTCATCACCCATGATTTCGGCGTGGTCGCGGATATTGCGGATCAGGTCGTGGTGCTCCGCCATGGCAAGGTGGTGGAGGAAGGCCCGGCTGCGGCCGTCTTCACCTCGCCGCAGCATGACTACACCAAGGCGCTGCTCGCAGCAGTGCCCTCGATGGATCCGCCGACGCGCGCGCCGCTCGATGATCAGCTCAAGGCCGTCGAGGTGATCGGGCTGGACAAGACCTATGTCACCTCGGGCGGCTGGTTTCGCGACGACCGCAAGGTGGACGCGGCGCGCGAGGTCAATTTCAGCATTCTCAAAGGCGAGACGCTGGGTCTCGTCGGTGAATCCGGCTCCGGCAAATCATCCGTGGCGCGGCTCGTGATGCGGCTGATCGAGCCGGATCGCGGCACGGTGCGGATCGGCGAGACCGATCTGACATCACTTGCCGGCAAGGCGCTTCGCGCCGAGCGCCATCGCATCCAGATGATTTTCCAGGACCCGTTCGCCTCGCTCAACCCGCGGCGCAAGATCGGCCACATCATCGCCGACGGCCCGATCGCCGCCGGCGTCGCGCCGAAAGTGGCGTTCGACCGCGCCCGCGACCTCCTTGGGATGGTCGGTCTCGACGCCGGTGCGCTCGACCGCTATCCGCACGAGTTCTCCGGCGGCCAGCGCCAGCGCGTCGGCATCGCGCGGGCGCTCGCGCTCGAGCCCGAGATCATCGTCGCCGACGAGGCGGTCTCCGCGCTCGACGTCTCCGTGCAAGCGCAGGTCTTGCGGCTGCTGGAGGATCTCAAGGCCCGCCTCGGCCTCTCAATGCTGTTCATCACCCACGATCTGCGTGTCGCCGCCCAGATCTGCGACCGCATCGCGGTGATGCAGCGCGGCGCCATCGTCGAGCTGAAGCCGACGGCACAGCTCTTCGCATCACCCGACCACAGCTACACCCGCGAGCTGCTCGCCGCCGTGCCCGGGCGAAAAGAGCGCGCGCCGGCGGCGTGATCAGTCGCGCGGACGGCGCGCCTCGCGACCATGGCCCTTCTTCACCTTGGCCACTGCATGCAGCATCGTCTTGAAGTCCTTGATCGCCTGGTCGCGCTTGAGCGTCCCATCTGAGTCGGCCTCCAGATGCTCGATGACCACGAGCAGTGCGTCCGCAATCTGGCCGATCTGCCTGCCATAGCTACCTACATCCGACAGCACGTCCCGCTCGACCTCGGGCGCCGAGGATTGCCCGACCGTGATGTTCACGAGCCCGAACTGGCTGCCGGTCGGGCTGAAGAACGACGGATAGATGGACTGCACGACATCCCCCGACAGGGGCAGCTTGAACATAGGCATGCGATTTCCCCTCGCTGACGCTCGACCGGCAAGGGGAAGACTAGCACGATCATGCCCGCCTTCGGATGGACCCGAATCAGCGCTAGTGCATTCAGCCAGCGACTGCGTGGATTGGAGTGACATGACCGGCCCCGAACTGAAGCAATTGCGCGCCGACCTGTCCGAGGCGATCGGCCGGGAGCTCACGGTCGCGGACATGGCGAAGCTGTGCGGCCTGCCGGCCGCGAGCGGGACCGTGACGATCCGGCGATGGGAGGTGCGCGGCCCGACCGCGTCGGCGGCCAAGGTGCTCGGCGTGCTCGCGATGGCGAGCGAGCACTATCCGATCCTCGACAAGTTCGACATCTTCGATCGCCACACCATCGCCGAGAAGGATCGGCCCGCGCAGCGCGAAAAATTTCGCGAACAGATGCGCGAGGAAGTGCGCAGGCGCCTGGCTTGACGAAGAGCGGCGGATGTCGTCCGCAAAGGCACCGCGTTAAGCCTTCCTTCACCGTTTCTTAAGCCGCCGTTAAGCACGAAAAGCATTTGCCGGCCAGTACGTTGGGTTGGCGACGACTGTGCCACGCATGTGACAGCATTTTAGTCAAAAGCCCTCTATCTGCGAAAGCAACGACGGCGCGACGAAGCGCGCCTGCCGGGAATGAAGTGTTGGAGTAAGAAGACGATGAAGAAGATTCTGTTCGCGACCGTTGCACTGCTCTCCGTGAGCGCGGCCGCGCCCGCCGTCGGTGCCGATCTCGGCGCCCGCCCCTATTATAACAAGGCGCCTCAACCGGCTTATGTCGCGCCGATCTACAACTGGACCGGCTTCTATCTCGGTGCGCATCTCGGCGGCGCGTTCTCGAGCGACAACAATTTCAACGGCCTCTCCACCGGCAACAGCGGCAACGGTCGCTTCCTCGGCGGTCTCCAGGTCGGCGCGGACTGGCAGTTCCACCCGAACTTCGTGGTCGGCGTCGAAGGCCAGTACTCCTGGCTCTCCGGCAGCGTCGGCGCGGTGTTCCCGAGCGGCTACGCCTACACCAACGACCAGCGCGGGCTCGGCTCGATCACCGGCCGCGTCGGCTACACCTGGGGCCCGGGCCTGCTCTACGTGAAGGGCGGCTACGCCTATTCGGACAACAACGAGACTGTGACGCTCGGCGGCGCGCCGGTCGCATTCGCGATCTCGGGCGATCATCGCAATGGCTACACCGTCGGCGCGGGTCTCGAATACATGTTCGCCCCGAACTGGTCGGCCAAGGCCGAGTACCAGTACTACAATTTCGGCAGCGCCACCTTCACCGCTCCGGCCGCGCTGGTGCCGGCCGGCAGCTTCACCACCGACGATCACACCATGAAGGCGGGCGTCAACTACCGCTTCAACTGGGCCGGCCCGGTGGCCGCGCGTTACTGATCGCTAACCACAATCGATCTTGCGGAGGGGCCGGCAGTCATGCCGGCCTCTCTTTTTTGCCGAGTGGAAAGAGCGCAAGCAATTGCAGCGCTTGCGATTTTTTAACTCGCTACCCCGATACTGCCGCCGCAAAGTAACGGCGTGGGGGAATTGTGATGGCGATCCGTGTGGGCCTCGGCAGATTCAGGCCTCGTTTCTCGTTGCCGAAGTGGGGCGTGCGCGGCAGACTGTTCGCCGCCTTCGCGGTGATCGCGGCCATGGGCCTGGTGATCTCGGCCGGCGCCGGCTTCGTGTTCAAGCATCTCGGCACTACCATGATGGACCTGAGCGGCCGCGACATTCCGCGCCTTGCCGCCAGTCTCCAGCTCGCCTCCCAAAGCGCAACACTTGCGGCGCAAGGCCCGGGCCTGCTGGCCTCGCCTACCGAGGAGGCGCTGAACGAGCGCACCAAGAACGTTCAGGAGATTCAGCGGCTCGCCATGGGCAAGCTCGGCGAGATCATCGAGCTCGGCGCCGACAAGCAGACCGCAAGTGCTCTCGGCCTGACCGTGAGCATCGACGAGGCCATGAAGAGTCTGGTCTCCGCCGCGCGCGAGCGGCTCGAGACGGCGGCTCTGCATGAGAAGCAATATGAGGCGCTGCGCAAGGCGCAGCAATCCTTTGTCGACGCCGCCAATCCGGCGATGCTGGACGCGCAGACGCGACTGAACGCAATCCTGGGCTCTAACGAAGTCTCGGCCGATGACGCCACCGAGGCAGCGCGCACCGTCGCGCAGATCTCTACGGTGTCCGCCAACGGCAATTTGATGGCCGCCGACATGATGGCGGCGCTCTCGGCCAACTCCAGCCGCACGCTGGAGGCGATCGAAAAGGAATTCAAGACACTCCGCACTCGCGTGCAGTCGAACCTCGAGGATCTGCCCAACAACACCTCAATCACCGGGATGCGCGAGGCCATGCAGAAGCTGCTCGCGTTCGGTGAGGGCAAGACCGGCGTGTTCAAAGTCCGCCAGCAGGAGCTCGACGCCATCGACTACGGCCAGACCATTCTGGACGAGACACGCAAGCTCAATGCCGGCTTGGGCATCAACGTGCAGCAGATCGTCGATGGCGTGCACGAGGCGACCAATGCGTCGACCTTCCAGGCCCGCCAGGAGATTTCGCTCGCCACCACCAGCATGCTTGGGCTGGGCGGATTGACGCTGATCGGATCGGCGCTGTTCGTCTGGCTCTATGTCGGACGCAACATCCTGCGGCGCATCGGCGGCTTGCAGCGCGCGATGCAGCTGCTCTCGGCCGGCGATCTCGATACCGAGGTCGTCCGCACCAAACACAATGACGAGATCGGCGCCATGACCGATACGCTTCAGGTGTTCCGCCAGAGCATGATCGAAGCCCGGGCACTCTCCAGCGAGCAGGACAAGGACCGCGCCACCAAGGCCGAGCGCGCCGCGCGCATGGAAGCGCAGATCGGATCGTTCGAAGGCACCATGCGCACGGCCCTCGACAGCCTCGCCCAATCGGCCAATTCGATGCAGACGACCGCGCAGAGCATGTCGTCGACGGCCGACCAGTCGAATGCGCTGGTCAACGCCGTGGCGTCGGCCGCCGAGGAGACCTCGGTCAACGTGCAGACGGTGTCGGCCGGCACCGAGCAATTGTCGTCGTCGATTGCCGAGATCAGTCGCCAGGTGGTCACCTCGGCCGAGATCGCCAAGAAGGCGGTCCACGAGGCCGGAGCGACCGACGCGACCGTGCAGGGCCTCGCCGACAGCGCGAGCCGCATCAGCGTGGTCGTCGATCTCATCCAGACCATCGCCTCGCAGACCAATCTGCTCGCGCTCAACGCCACGATCGAAGCGGCGCGCGCCGGCGAAGCCGGCCGCGGCTTCGCCGTGGTCGCCTCCGAAGTGAAGAGCCTCGCCAGCCAGACCGCGAAGGCCACGGAGGAGATCCGCACCCAGATCGCCAGCATGCAGCAGGTCACGACCTCTGCGGTCGGCGCGATCAGGGGCATCGGCCAGATCATCGGCGAGATCAACGACGTCACCACGGCAATCGCCGCCGCCGTCGAGGAACAGGGTGCCGCAACGCGCGAGATCGCCCGCAACATCCAGCATGCCGCGGGGGGCACCAGCGAGGTCTCCAGCAATATCGTCGGCGTCTCCACCGCCTCGGCCGAAGCAGGCGCTGCGGCGACGGAAGTGCTGAGCGCCTCCGATGCGCTGCGCCGCGAAGCCGACGTGCTCCGCGGGGAGATCGACACCTTCCTCAGCAATATTCGGGCGGCGTAAGAATTCTCCGTCATTCCGGGATGGTCCGAAGGACCAGACCCGGAATCTCGCGCCACAACCTCCAGATGGCGGGCTCGCGCTATCGCGCGCCCCGGAATGACGGTGATAGCTCGCCATTCGCGCTCCGGAATGACCGGTATGCGGCGGCCACCCCACGTGGTTTTTCGGCTGGCGTCCCGCCCGATGTGCGGGTACCGATAGTCCATGCATTCGAAGAGCGACAGCGTGCAGCCCTCGGCCGAGGCCCTGCGCTACCCCTGGGAACAGCATCCCGGCCCCGAAGAGGTCGTGGAGGTGCGGCCCGGCGTGTTGTGGGTGCGGCTCAAGCTGCCGTTCCGCCTCAACCATGTGAACATCTACCTGCTCGCCGACGGCGACGGCTATGCGATGATCGACTCCGGCTTCGGCAATGAGGAGACGATCGAGGCCTGGACGAAACTGTTCGATGGGCCGCTGAAGGGCGTCCATATCACGCGCCTGATCGTCACCCATTCGCACCCCGACCATGTCGGGCTCGCGGGCTGGATCGTCGAACGGTTCAACTGTCCGCTCGAGATGTCGCAGGTCGAATATCTGCAATCGGTCTATCACCAGAACCGCGGCACCGAGGAGCGGCGCAACGCGCAGCGGCTGTTCTTCCGCCGCCACGGCATGGACGAGACGCTGACCGACAAGCTGCTCGGCCGCGGCCAGGAATATCTGAAGCGCGTCTCGGTGCTCCCCGCCTCCTATCGGCGCATCTCGCATGGCGACGAGGTCGTGATCGGCACACGCCGCTTCAAGGTAATCACCGGCGGCGGTCATGCGCTCGACCAGGTGATGCTGTATTGCGCCGACGACAAGCTGTTCCTCTCCGCCGACCAGGTGCTGAGCAAGATCTCGCCGAACGTCAGCGTCTGGGCGGTCGAGCCCGATCAGAACTCGCTCGGCGAATATCTGGCCTCGCTGGCGAGCCTGACGACGACGCTGCCCTATGACGTGCTGGTGCTGCCCGGCCACGGCGTGCCGTTCTACGGCTTGAAGACCCGCATCAAGCAGCTTGCCGATCACCATGAAGAACGCTGCCGGATGATCGCGGACGCGTGCCGCGAGGTGCCGCAGACCTCGTCCCAGCTCGTGCCTGTCGTGTTCCACAAGCACGTGCTCGATCCTCACCAGATGGGCTTCGCCGCGGGCGAGCTGATCGCCCACGTCAACTACATGCTGGTCGAGGGGCGGCTGACCGCCGAACAGAAGGACGGCGTGCTTCAGTTCAGGACGACGTGAACGTAAAGCCTCGGCCAATATTGCGATCGTGAACGGCGACGCGGCGCGGACAAAATGTCCAAGCGGCCCCTTCGATGCACCGCACACGTCGTCTCGCCGGCGGCGCCAGCCGGTTGATCCAAATCAACTTTTTCTGCCACGGGTCGGTTATCGAGAAGGCCACGCTCGCCGCGCAGCCCGATACGGCGGGCGCATGGACATTAGAGCTGGAAAAGCTCTAAGAAGATGAGCCGCTTGGGCCCTCAAGTTCCGCCGCAGGTCTGCCGATGGATTACAGCCAGTACTTCTCCTCCGCCCTCGACCGCCTCCACGCCGAACGGCGTTATCGCGTGTTCGCGGATCTCGAGCGCATGGCCGGCAGGTTTCCGCATGCGGTGTGGCACTCGCCCAAGGGCAAGCGCGACGTCGTGATCTGGTGCTCCAACGACTATCTCGGCATGGGCCAGCACCCGAAGGTGGTCGGCGCCATGGTCGAGACCGCGACCCGGGTCGGCACCGGCGCCGGCGGCACCCGCAACATTGCCGGCACCCATCATCCGCTGGTCCAGCTCGAGGCCGAGCTCGCCGATCTCCACGGCAAGGAAGCGGCGCTGCTGTTCACCTCGGGCTATGTTTCGAACCAGACGGGTATTGCGACCATCGCAAAGCTCATCCCGAACTGTCTGATCCTGTCGGACGAGCTCAACCACAATTCGATGATCGAGGGCATCCGCCAGTCCGGCTGCGAACGGGTCGTATTCCGCCACAACGATCTCGCCGATCTCGAAGCGCTCCTGAAGGCTGCGGGTGCGAACCGGCCGAAGCTGATCGCCTGCGAGAGTCTCTATTCGATGGACGGCGACGTCGCCCC
Organism: Bradyrhizobium iriomotense; assembly: GCF_030160715.1. Taxonomy (GTDB): domain Bacteria; phylum Pseudomonadota; class Alphaproteobacteria; order Rhizobiales; family Xanthobacteraceae; genus Bradyrhizobium; species Bradyrhizobium iriomotense. The sequence goes on along the minus strand of NZ_BSOW01000013.1, from coordinate 43,443 downwards.
GCTCGCAAAAATCTGCGATCTCGCCGAGAAATACGGCGCGATGACCTATGTAGATGAAGTCCACGCGGTCGGCATGTACGGCCCGCGCGGCGGAGGCATCGCCGAGCGCGACGGCGTGATGCACCGCATCGACATCCTGGAAGGCACGCTGGCGAAGGCCTTCGGCTGCCTCGGCGGCTACATCGCGGCCAACGGCCAGATCATCGACGCCGTGCGCTCCTATGCGCCGGGCTTCATCTTCACCACCGCGCTGCCGCCGGCGATCTGCTCGGCCGCAACCGCCGCGATCAAGCATTTGAAGACCTCGAGCTGGGAGCGCGAGCGCCACCAGGACCGCGCCGCCCGCGTCAAGGCGATCCTCGATGCCGCCGGCCTGCCGGTGATGTCGAGCGACACCCACATCGTGCCGCTGTTCGTCGGCGATCCCGAGAAGTGCAAGCAGGCCTCCGACCTGCTTTTGGAAGAGCACGGCATCTACATCCAGCCGATCAACTATCCGACCGTTGCCAAGGGCACCGAGCGGCTGCGCATCACGCCCTCGCCCTATCACGACGACGGCCTGATCGATCAGCTCGCCGAAGCCCTCCTCCAGGTCTGGGACCGCCTCGGCCTGCCCCTGCGCCAGAAGTCGCTGGCGGCGGAGTAAACAAGGCATTGGCCGTCGTCCTGGCGAAAGCCAGGACCATTACCCCGACCGTGAATTGCTGCAGCAGGCTGCGGCCGTCAGTGTGCCCATACCCACTCCCTGTGGTGATGGGTCCAGGCCTTCGCCAGGACGACGTTGGGAGGTGCTGCGCTTCCCAACTGCCACCGCCCCCCGGGGAGAGCCCCCTCACCCCAGAAGCGGGGCGAGGGAGGTCCACTACACCGCGCGGCTTAACGACGATGATAGTTCCTAAACTTCCCGGAAAAATGGCTGTCGCTTGCGGCAAGCTTAAGCGCTAGATTTTCTTCGGAAAATGAGATCGAACGCGGCTGTCGCCGCGATGCAAGGGAGAGGCCCCCAGCAATGCTGCACGACTGGGGCGTGATCGCAGCCGCCTTCGGCTATATCGGCTTCTTGTTCCTGGTGGCGAGCCATGGCGACCGCCGCTCCCAGGCGCGAGCCGGTCGTGCCTCCGGCCTGATCTACCCACTCTCGCTCGCGATCTACTGCACCTCCTGGACCTTCTTCGGCTCGGTCGGCTTCGCGACCCGCACCTCGACCGACTTCCTCGCGATCTATGTCGGCCCGGTCCTGATGATCGGGTTCGGCACCGGCATCCTGCGCCGCGTGATCCAGCTCGCCAAGGCGCAGAACATCACCTCGATCGCCGACTTCATCGGCGCGCGCTACGGCAAGAGCCAGGCGGTGGCAGCAACGGTCGCGCTGATCGCGATCATCGGCTCGGTGCCCTATATCGCCCTGCAACTGAAGGCCGTCGCCTCCTCGCTCGAAACCATCCTGAGCGAGGACCAGGCCTTCTCCCACATCCCGATCCTCGGCGACATGGCGCTGATGGTGACGCTGACGATGGCGGCCTTCGCCGTGCTGTTCGGCACGCGCCAGACCGACGCCACCGAGCACCAGCACGGATTGATGCTTGCGGTCGCGACCGAATCCATCGTCAAGCTGGTGGCGTTCCTCGCTGCCGGCGCCTTCGTCACCTTCTGGATGTTCTCGCCCCACGAACTGATCGAGCGTGCGATGAGGACGCCGGAGGCGGTGCGCGCCATCAACTATTCGCCCTCGGTCGGCAACTTCCTGACCATGACGCTGCTGTCGTTCTGCGCGGTCATGCTGCTGCCGCGCCAGTTCCACGTCAGCGTGGTGGAGAACTCGTCCGATGCCGAGGTCGGTCGCGCCCGCTGGCTGTTCCCGCTCTATCTCGTCGCCATCAACGTGTTCGTGATCCCGATCGCGCTCGCCGGCCTCGTGACCTTCCCGTTCGGCGCGGTCGACCCCGACATGTACGTGCTGGCGCTGCCGATGGAGGGCGGCAGCGACCTGCTCAGCGTGGCCATCTTCGTCGGCGGATTGTCGGCGGCGACCGCGATGGTGATCGTGGAATGCGTCGCGCTCTCCATCATGGTCTCCAACGACCTCGTGGTGCCGCTGGTGCTGAAGCGGCGGCCTGAGGGCCGCACGGGGGCGACGGATTTCATCGACTTCCTGCTGCGCTCGCGACGGCTCGCGATCTTCGCCATCATGGTGATGGCCTATTTCTATTATCGCGCGCTCGGCAACACGCAGCTCGCGGCGATCGGTCTTCTGTCCTTTGCCGCCATCGCCCAGCTTGCGCCCAGCTTCTTCGGCGGTCTGTTGTGGCGGCGCGCCACCGCGCGCGGCGCCATCGGCGGCATGCTGATCGGCTTCGCGGTGTGGGTCTACACGCTGTTCCTGCCGAGCTTCCTCGACTCCTCGACGTCAGGCATCCTGCTCCTCCAGCACGGTCCGTTCGGCATCGAGGCGTTGCGGCCGCAGGCGCTGTTCGGCGCCGACCTGCCGCCGCTGCTGCACGGCGTCGCCTGGTCGCTGTCGCTCAACATCCTCACCTACGTCCTGCTCTCGCTGGCGCGCCAGCCGAGCTCGATCGAGCTCGTGCAGGGCGACCTGTTCGTTCCCAATACGCTCGCGCCGATCGCGCCGAATTTCCGCCGCTGGCGCACCACCGTCACCGTGCAGGACATCCAGAGCACGGTCGCGCAATATCTCGGGCCCGATCGCGCGCGGCATTCCTTCGAGGCCTTTGCGGCACGGCGCAATGTGCGGCTCGAAGCCGGCGCACCGGCCGATTTCGAGCTGCTGCAGCATGCCGAACACATGATCGCCTCCTCGATCGGAGCGGCCTCCTCGCGGCTCGTGATGTCGCTGCTGCTGCGCAAGCGAACGGTTTCCGCAAAAGCCGCGCTAAAACTGCTCGACGATTCCCATGCGGCGCTGCATTTCAACCGCGAGATCCTCCAGACCGCGCTGAACCATGTGCGCCAGGGCATCGCCGTATTCGACGAGGACCTCCAGCTCATTTGCTCGAACCGGCAGTTCGGCGATTTGTTGAGCGTGCCGCCCCACTTCATTCAGTTCGGCACGCCGCTGCGGGAGATCCTGGAATTCATGGGCGCCGGCAATCCGGCGGAAGTCGATGACCAGGAGGCGATGCTGGCGCGGCGGCTCGTCGCCTATACGACCGACAGCGCGCCCTATCTGGAGCGTCTTCCCGACCGCCACATGGTCATCGAGGTCCTGACCAATCGCATGCCCGGCGGCGGCTTCGTCATCACCTTCACCGACGTCACGCCGTCCTTCGAGGCAGCGGAGGCGCTGGAGCGCGCCAATGCCACGCTGGAGAAGCGGGTGCGCGACCGCACCGAGGAGCTGACCCGGCTGAACTCGGAGCTGGCGCAGGCGAAGAGCACTGCCGAAGACGCCAACATTTCCAAGACACGCTTCCTCGCGGCGGCGAGCCACGACATCCTCCAGCCGCTGAACGCCGCGCGGCTCTACGCGACGAGCCTTGTCGAGCGCCAGCATGGCGGTGAGGAGACGCGGCTGGTCGAGAACATCGACGAATCGCTCCAGGCGATCGAGGAGATCCTGGGCGCGCTGCTCGACATTTCGCGGCTGGATGCCGGCGCCATGACGACCTCGATCTCGAGCTTCAAGATCGGCGACCTGATGCGGTCGCTGGAGATCGAGTTCGCGCCGATCGCGCGCGCCAAGGGCTTGCGGCTGACTTTCATGCCCTGCTCGCTGGCGGTCAAATCGGACCGGCTGCTGCTACGACGCCTGCTCCAGAACCTGATCTCCAACGCGATCAAATATACGCCGCGCGGACGCGTCCTGGTCGGCTGCCACCGCCAGGGACAATCGCTGAAAGTCTGCGTCTACGACACGGGCGTCGGCATCCCCACCGTGAAGCGCGGCGAGATCTTCAAGGAATTCCATCGCCTCGAACAGGGCGCGCGGATCGCGCGCGGCCTGGGACTGGGCCTGTCGATCGTCGAGCGCCTGGCCCGCGTGCTCAAGCACGGCATCGCCATCGATGCCAATGCAAGCGGCGGCTCGATGTTCTCGGTGACGGTGCCGACCGCGAAGGCGGTGACCCATACCGCGGCGGTGACCAGCGCCACGCCGCTCGCGCGCGCACCGATTGCCGGCGCGCTGATCGTGTGCATCGAGAACGACGCGGCGATCCTCGACGGCATGCGCACGCTGCTGAAAGCCTGGGACGCCGAGGTCATCGCGGTCGCCGATCCCGAAGGCGCGATCAGCGCGATCGAAGCGGCCGGCCGCAACGTGACGGGCCTGCTCGTCGACTATCATCTCGACCGTGGCAACGGCATCGCCGCCATCCGCGACATCCGCCGCCGCTTCGGCGACAATCTACCGGCGATCCTGATCACCGCCGACCGCAGCCCGGCCGTGCAGCTCGCCGCGCGCGAGGAAAAGATCGCCGTGCTGAACAAGCCGGTGAAGCCGGCGTCGCTCCGCGCCCTGCTCGGACAATGGCGCACGCAGCAGATGGTGGCGGCAGCGGAGTAGCGCGAGACAACGATCGTGGCCTGCTTATAGAAGATCCGTCATCCTGAGGTGCCGGAGCGTAGCGGAGGCCTCGAAGGTTGAGCGGCCCGGCTGCTTCCGCGGCCGTTCATCCTTCGAGGCTCGCTACGCGAGCACCTCAGGATGACAGATCTGACATACGCGAGTTGCGTTACCCCGTCGGCGTGCCCTGCTTCCACTGGCCGCCGGCGATCTTGGCGGCGGCGATCACGGCCTGGGTGCGGCTTTCGACGCCGAGCTTTTGCAGGATCGCGGAGACGTGGGCCTTGATGGTCGCCTCGGAGACGCCGAGCTCATAGGCGATCTGCTTGTTCAAAAGACCTTCCGACAGCATCATCAGCACCCGCACCTGCTGCGGCGTCAGCGTCACCAGCCGGTCGCGCAGGCGCATCATGTCGGGATCGGCGGCAGCGCTGAGGTCGGTATCCGGCGGCACCCAGACGTCGCCGGCCATCACCTTGAGGATGGCGTCCCGCAGGGTCTCGACGCCGAACCGCTTGGGAATGAAGCCGGAGGCGCCGAAGTCGAGGGAGCGGCGGATCGTGGCGCTGTCGTCGGACGCCGAGACGATGACCACCGGGATCGCCGGATATTGCGCACGCAGATAGATCAGGCCGGAAAAGCCGGAGATTCCCGGCATCGACAGGTCGAGCAGGACCAGGTCGACGTCGGAGTCCTGTTCCAGGAGCTTGGTGAGGTCTTCGAACGATCCGGCCTCGTCGACCCGCGCCGAGGTCAGAACGCCGGCCACGGCCTGGCGCAGCGCATCGCGGAACAGGGGGTGATCGTCGGCGATGACGAGGCGGGTTACGGGAGCGTTCATCGATCTCTTGCAGTCGTTATGGTCGGGGCCAACAAGTCAGGGCACCGCCGGGGCAATTCTTCCCCGAGCGGCCGTGGCATGCAAGCACACATTATCCCTTTGCTGCAAAGGGGTTAATCCCGATCTTCCGGCCCCCGCGGCATTGCATGCCAGCGCCCGTCAGCCACGCGTCAGTGCGAAAGGCCGAAAGTCGTATTGGGGCCGGTTTCACGGCGATGTTACCTTGGGGGCAAGCCCAGAGGCTGTCCGGCTGCGTCCGGACATCCCGGGGGAGCGAGGAAACGATTTTCGGGGAGCGAGTTCACGATGTCCACAATGGCTGCAACGTCGGTACGATCGACCGGCATGACGAAGGATGAGCGTTTCGTCATCCTCGCGTCGTCGCTCGGCACCGTCTTCGAATGGTACGATTTCTACCTCTACGGTTCGCTCGCCGGCATCATCGGTGCGCAATTCTTCTCGGACTATCCGCCGGCGACCCGTGACATCTTCGCGTTGCTGGCCTTCGCGGCAGGCTTCCTGGTGCGCCCGTTCGGCGCCATCGTGTTCGGCCGCATCGGCGACATCGTCGGCCGCAAATACACCTTCCTCGTCACCATCCTGATCATGGGTCTGTCGACCTTCATCGTCGGCCTGTTGCCGAACGCCGCGACGATCGGGTTCGCCGCTCCGGTGATCCTGATCGCGCTGCGCCTCGCCCAAGGTCTCGCCCTCGGTGGCGAGTATGGCGGTGCAGCGACCTACGTCGCTGAGCACGCACCGAACGGCAAGCGCGGCTACTACACCTCCTTCATCCAGACCACCGCGACGCTCGGCCTGTTCCTGTCGCTGCTGGTGATCCTGTTCACCCGCACCGCAACCGGCGAAGCCGACTTCGCCAAATGGGGCTGGCGCATTCCGTTCCTGGTCTCGGTGCTCTTGCTTGGCGTCTCGGTCTGGATCCGGCTCCGCCTCAATGAATCGCCGATCTTCCAGAAGATGAAGGACGAAGGAAAGAGCTCGAAGGCGCCGCTGACGGAAGCCTTCGCCAACTGGCAGAACGGCAAGCTCGTGCTGCTCGCTCTGCTCGGCGGCACCATGGGCCAGGGCGTGGTCTGGTACACCGGCCAGTTCTATGCGCTGTTCTTTCTGCAATCGATCCTCAAGGTCGACGGCTACACCGCGAACCTGCTGATTGCCTGGTCGCTGCTGCTCGGCACCGGCTTCTTCATCGTGTTCGGCACGCTGTCCGACAAGATCGGCCGCAAGCCGATCATCCTCGGCGGCTGCCTGATCGCGGCGCTGACCTTCTTCCCGATCTTCAAGATGATCACCACCAACGCCAACCCGGCGCTGGAAAAAGCGATCGAATCGGGCAAGGTCGAGGTATGGGCAGATCCCGCGGGCTGCGGCGACCTGTTCAACCCGGTCGGCACCCGCGTCTTCACCGCGCCTTGCGACACCGCACGCGCCTTCCTGTCCCAGTCGTCGGTCAAGTACGCGACGATGCCCGGCGCGGCCGGCTCCGGCGTCAAGGTCGTCGTCAACGGCAAGGAAGTTCCTTACGCCAACGCCAAGGACAGCAACCCGGCGGTCCTCGCGGCGGTGCAGGCGGCCGGCTATCCCAAGGCAGGCGACGCCGGCATCGTGAAGATGTCGCATCCGTTCGACATCTTCCGTCCACAGGTGGCCGCGATCATCGGTCTGCTGTTCATCCTGGTGATCTTCGTCACCATGGTGTACGGGCCGATCGCGGCGATGCTGGTCGAACTGTTCCCGACCAAGATCCGCTACACCTCGATGTCGCTGCCCTACCACATCGGCAACGGCTGGTTCGGCGGCCTGCTGCCTGCGACCGCATTCGCGATCGTGGCCTCGACCGGCGATATCTATGCCGGCCTCTGGTACCCGATCACGTTCGCGGTGATCACCGCGGTGGTCGGCTTCCTGTTCCTGCCCGAGACCAAGGACGTCGACATCAAGGCGACCTGATCTCGGAGCTGCCGGCGGCCTGCCGCCGGCGCAAGCCCGAATGCAAACCGGCCGCGAAATCCGCGGCCGGTTTTGTTTTGTCAGCGTGTATCGGTTAAAGCGCGATGAGATTGGGATGAATCATCATCGCGCTTTAGGTTGTTGTTTGAGCATGATCCTTTCGGAAAACCGCTTCACACTTTTCCGGATCATGCTCTAAAGCGCGATGAGATTAGGATGAATCGTCATCGCGCTTTAGGTTGTTGTTTGCGCATGATCTTTTCGGAAAACCGCTTCACACTTTTCCGGATCATGCTTTAGTTCGCCTGGCCGGTGAACTGCAGCACGATTTCGCGCCGGTGCGGCCGCGCACGATGCTCGATCAGATAGATCGCCTGCCAGGTGCCGAGCGCGAGGGCGCCGTTCAGGACCGGTACCTGGAGCGATGTCCCGGTCAGCATGGTCTTGATGTGCGCCGGCATGTCGTCGGGGCCCTCGGTGTCATGCACCCAGCCGGCATTTTCCGGCGCGAGCCGCGACAACGCCGTGGCGAGATCGACGAGCACGGAGGGATCGGCATTTTCCTGGATCGTCAGCGACGCCGAGGTATGACGGATGAACAGCGTCAATGCGCCCTCGCGCGCGTGAAGTTCGCGCACGAATTTTGCCGCCTCGGCCGTGAGGTCGACGAAGCCGCGGCCCGACGTCTGCACCGTCAGCAACGATGATACGATGGTCGCGGCTTGCACCGTCGACGGTGCGGAGCGCGTGGTCGATGTCATGAACGACCTTCTTACGTTGTCCTGGCTTTCGCCGGGACGACATCGAGACAACGTCAACAGGGCATTAGATCTTCCCCGACACGTCCTTCTGCACGCGGTTGGCCATCTCGATCAACCGCCGCCAGGCGCGCTCCAGGAAGGATACCACGCGGTCGACGTCCTGATCGCTCGGCAGCGGGACCTCGATCTTGCGGTTGTTCTCGGCAATTTTCGGCTCGGCCTTCTTCAGCGAGTCCGATTTCGGCAGCGCGTCCTCGATCTTGCCGGAGACGGTCGGCGCGGCAGCCGACTGTGCCTTCAGCTTCTCGAGCTCGGCCTGCAGGCGGCCGATCTCGGCATCGAGCGCCGAGCGCTCGTCGGGCACGGCGTAGCAGGCCCAGCCCGCCCCGTTGTTCGAGCAGGTGGACACCACCCCGGTGCGCGTATCGAGCCGCAACACGCCGTCTGGGGTCGGCGTCATGGTGTAGCGGCCGTTCTCGCTCTCGGGCGCCGATTGCGCGGCAACGAGACCGCCGCCCGCCGTGACTGCCACCGCGATGACCGCCGCCGAAAACCATGTGGATGACGTCGCTGACCTCATGGCGCTGCTCCGTCGGAAAATCATCTGACCTGCCCCCAATCCTACACCCCGGGCGCGAAAAACGCGCCGGTGGGATGAGCGATTTCCGCACCTCGTTCGATACCCGTAGAGCGGCCAAATCCGGGCAACAGCCGCTGATTGCGACGCGAGCTGCTGCGGTGCGGCGTCACGCTGTGTGCGGCGCTGGGGAAGGCAGCGTTATCTCAAGCAATATCAAATAGATAAACGAAAACGACGCAATCGTGACTTGGCTTGACTTGATTATGTGCGGTCAGTATGGTCCGCGCGGCTTTCGAGGGTGGCGGGCGTAATTTCCATTCAACCGCGGCGTTTCGGGTCTTCGTTGCATGAATACAGGCACGGGGCACGGCGAGAATGGAAATGGCGATAAATCGCCCGAGGAGGCTGCGCTTTCCGCAAGGCTCGGAAGTCTTAATCAGCGGTTGTCCGAATTTCGCGACCGCAGGATCAAGACCGAGCAACCCGCAGGTGAAGGTGGAGACGGAGCGGCCAGAGCCTCGGCGATGGCGCTTGGTTTCCGGCTATCCTCCGAGTTGATCGCCGGGGTCATTGTCGGAGCGGGGATTGGCTGGGGTTTCGACCGTTTGCTGTCGACGTCGCCTTTCGGATTTATCGTGTTCACGCTGCTGGGCTTCGTGGCCGGCGTGGTGAACGTGGTGAGATCGGCGGGCGCGGGTTCAAGCAGGCGCGGCGGTTCGTAACCGGAGCCAAGAGGAATTTTCGCGCCGGCTTCGCCGGGGCGGGCCGGCCCGGCCGGCATACAGAGACCCGCCGGCTCGCCCGGCAGACCAAGAGATGCCGCGCCGATGAAAATCGATCCGATCCACCAGTTCAACATCGAGCCTCTCTTCACGATCGGCCATATCGGCAATCAAACGATCGCCTTCACCAATTCATCGCTCTACATGCTGATCGCCGTGGCGATCATCTCGCTCCTGATGCTGGCGAGCGGTACCCAGCTCGTTCCGGGACGCCTCCAGTCGGTCGCCGAAATCTCCTACGAGTTCGTCGCCTCGACGATCCGTTCGACCGCCGGCGCGGAAGGCATGAAGTTCTTCCCGCTGATCTTCTCGCTGTTCATGTTCATCTGCGTCTCGAACATGGTCGGCATCATCCCCTACACCTTCACGATCTCGAGCCATCTGATCGTCACCGTAGCGCTGGCGCTGCTGGTGTTCTTCACCGTGCTGATCTACGGCGTCTACAAGAACGGCCTGAAATTCTTCAGCATCTTCGTTCCTCACGGCGTCCCCGGCTACGTCCTGCCGCTGGTGATGTTCATCGAGGTCCTGTCGTTCTTCCTGCGGCCGGTTTCACACAGCATTCGTCTGTTCGCCAACATGCTGGCCGGCCACATCGCGCTGAAGGTGTTCGCGGGCTTCGTCGCCATGCTCGGCTTCTCGCTCGGCGCCATCGGCTGGGTGGGCGGCGTGCTGCCGCTGGCGCTCACCATCGCGCTGTACGCTCTCGAGATTCTGGTCGCGTTCCTGCAAGCCTATGTGTTTGCGATCCTGACCTGCATCTACCTCAACGACGCCATTCATCCGGGACACTGAGCGGTCCGGGGAATTTCCACCCACAACCCAATCTTTCTTCCAAGGAGTCTAAAATGGATCCGGCAGCAGCAAAACTTATCGGCGCGGGCATCGCGTGCATCGGCATGGGCGGTGCGGGCGTCGGCGTGGGCGTGATCTTCGGCAACTACCTCGCCGCAGCCGTCCGCAACCCCTCGGCCGCGCAGGGCCAGTTCGGCAACCTGATCTTCGGCTTCGCCGTGACCGAAGCGCTCGGCATCTTCTCGCTGCTGATCGCGCTGCTTCTGCTGTTCGTTTTCTGAGAACGACTTCTTTCGCGCCGCTTCATCCGAAGCGGCGCGTGACAGCAACAGGAGTACTCCATGGCCGAGAGTCATGGCGGGGCAAAAGGCCAGCCGGCCAACGCCCACACCGAAGCCGATGGCGGTCATCACGGCGGCGGCTTTCCGCCGTTCGAGAGCAGCACCTTCGCTTCGCAGCTGGTGTCGCTCGCGATCTTCTTTGTCATCCTTTACGTGATCGTGTCCAAGCTCGCCTTGCCGCGCGTCGGCGGCGCGATCGAGGCGCGTCAGAACAAGATCGAGGGTGACCTCGCCGAAGCGCAGAAGCTGAAGGACCAGTCCGACGCGGCGCTGAAGGCCTATGAGGGCGAGCTCGCTTCGGCGCGCTCGCGGGCGCAGGCGATCGGCAACGAATCCCGCGAGACGGCCAATGCCCAGGCGGAAGCCGAGCGCAAGGCCCTGGAAGAGCAATTGGCGAAGAAGCTCGCCGAGGCGGAGAAGACCATCGCCTCGACCCGTGCGGCCGCCATGAGCAACGTCCGCGGCATCGCGGCCGATGCGGCGGGCGCCATCGTGCAGCAGCTCACCGGTGTCGTTCCGGATGCGACGTCGGTCAATGCCGCTGTTGATGCATCCTTGAAGGGTTAGTCCGATATGTTCTTCGATCCTGAAACCTGGGTCGCCGTCGCCTTCGTGATCTTGATGGTCGTGTTCGGCTATCTCGGGGTCTTCAAGTCGGTGATGACGGCGCTCGACCATCGCGCCGAGCGCATCAAGGCCGAGCTAGACGACGCCCTGCGCCTCAAGCAGGAGGCGGCCAAGGTGCTCGCCGACTACAAGGCCCGCGGCGCCAGCGCCGAGCGTGAGGCCCAGGACATCATCGCCAACGCAAAGTCCGAAGCCCAGCGCATCGCGGCCGAAGCCAAGGCGAAGATGGAGGATTTCGTCGCCCGCAGAACGAAGACCGCGGAGAGCAAGATCGCGCTCGCCGAGGCCCAGGCACTCGCCGACGTCCGCGCCGCAGCCGCAGAGGCCGCCGTCCAGGCCGCCTCCACGATCCTGTCGCAGTCGGTCAAGGGCCAGGTCGCCGACGACCTGCTCGCCAAGGGCATCACCGAGGTTCGGCAGAAGCTGAACTGAGGCGAGTTTCCTCACAAATCAAAAAGCCGGCGCGATGAGCGCCGGCTTTTTCGTTGACTGACACGGTGTTGGTGGGGCTCGAATTGCTCTCGTGTCCCGGACGCGGTGCAGCGTGCAACGCAGAGCCGGGACCCAGCGCGATGGAAGCGTGGGCCCCGGCTCTGCAGCGCGTCACTGCGTGCCGCGCTGCGTCCGGGGCACGAGGGCGTTCGGTCTATGCCGCTATTTCTTCTTTTTCGGCGCCGCCTTTGAGCTGCCCGACAACGCCTGCGGGTCGAAGCCGACGTAGAAGATGTAGGAATCGGCGACCGCGGACGACGGCATCGGATAGACGATATCCTCGGCGACGAAGGTGAAGGGCGCGCTACCGTCCTCGGACATCGCCACCGTCGTGCGATAGGCCTTCGACCCGATCACCTTTTCGCCGATGCCACCCTGCACGACCGCGACGCGCAGCGGAATCTCGACCGACGACGGCGCACCGGCGGGGCCGGCGACGACGCGGCCCTGGATTCCGATCCGCGCGGTGATTTCGCTGCCATTGCGAACGCATTCGCGCGCCATCTTGGTGATCGAGGCCTGGTAGCGCACGTCGTTGCCGATCGCCTGCTTGCCGGGGGCGGCGACTGCGTAGGTGGATGCGCCCGCGCGCACCGTGACGGACGGGCAGTCGATCTCGGCCTGGGTGTCGGCCGGCTGGCCGGGCGCCGGGGTCGTGGTCTGGGCCGGCGGCTCGTCCGAGGACCCGCCGAACAGGCTCTTGAAGCGGTCAGTCAGCGACTGCGCAGCCGCCGGCGAGGCCGCCGCGAACGCCATCGACAACGCCAGCGCGATCACCGGACCTCGCCGCAGCGCGGCCTGCGAGGACCGAAGCTCTCTCACCTTCAAGGGACCATACTCCATGACAATGTCCCGGCGGATCGCCGGCCTGCTGCGCCTTATATCGCCAAAATCGGCGAACCCAAGGCACAGGATAGGGCAACACAACAAGGCAATTTTCGGCTTGGTTAGCCGCGGAAATCCTCGTGCAGCAGGCCGAACAGCAGATGGTCCTGCCAGACCCCGTTGATGCAGAGATAGCGGCGCGCCAGCCCTTCGCGGGAGAAGCCGCACTTCTCCAGCACCCGGATCGAGGGCGCATTGGTCGGGATGCAGGCGGCCTCCACCCGGTGCAGGTTGAGCTCGCCGAACAGGGTCGGCAGCAACACCCGCAGCGCCGCCGTCATATAGCCGCGGTGGGCGTAGGGCTGCCCGACCCAGTAGCCGATCGTGCCGGCCTGGACGATGCCACGGCGGACATTGGCGAGCGTAATGCCACCGACCATGGCGCTGTCGAGTTCCCGGAAGATCAGGAACGGATAGGACCGGTCCGCCGCGATGTCCTCGGCATAGCGGCGCAGGCGCCGGCGGAAGCCCGAGCGGGTGAGATCGTCGGACGGCCAGATCGGCTCCCAGGGCGTCAGGTAATCGCGGCTTCCCTCGCGCAGATGCGCCCATTGCAGGAAGTCGGACATCTGCGGCGCACGCAACAGCAGCCCGTTGCCGCGCGGGGCGAGGGCTGCAGGTCCACTGGATGGCAAGCGAAAGAGGGCCATGTGATGCTTCCCGGGGGCGCAACATGAGCCTTCCGGCACAGCTCCTAGTGGAGCCTCGCCTTAGCTCGCGCCCGGGTCAATCCTTCCGCAAAAGACACCGCCGTGTCCAGACCCCTGCCGCTGCCCAATGCAACAACCGCGGGGCGGCTCCGCGATAATAGCGCTCGTGCCGCATTTCGCGTCGATTCGACGCTGACGGCGTCGATTCGGGCGACCAGTTCCTGCACGGTCTGCGGCCGCCCATAGGCCAGCACGTGCCGCGCAAGCTGCTCGGCGCGCGAAGAGCAGCTCTCCAGCGCCATCAACAGGCCCGCCTTCATCTGTGCTTTCGCACGCGCGATCTCGGCCTCGGCCAGTGTCTCCACCGAATCATTGATGATGTCGACGACGACCTCCATCATCTCCGGCGCGTCCGCCGGATCGGTGCCGGTGTAGAGCCCGAAGAAACCGGTATCCGTATAGGGCGCGTGGAAACTGTAGATCGAGTAGCACAGCCCGCGCTTCTCCCGCACCTCCTGGAACAGCCGCGACGACATCCCGCCGCCGAGGATGTTGGTGAAGACCTGGAGCGAGAACAGCGACGGGTCGGTCTGCGGCACGCCTTCCAGCGCCAGCGTCAGATGCGCCTGCTCGAGCTCGCGATGCACCACCTTCGCGCCGCCCTTGCCGAACATCGCAGGCGCCGGCTTCGGTCCCGGCGTCGCCTCGAAACTTGCAAACCGCTTCTCGACCTCGTCCACGACCTGACGGTGATCGACCGCACCTGCGGCGGCCACCACCATGTCGGGGCCGCGATAATGCGTGGAGAGATAGCCGCGCAGCATGTCGCGGTTGAAGCCGCGTAGCGTCTTGGCGGTGCCGAGCAGCGAACGGCCCATCGGCTGGTCGGGATAGCAGAGCTCGTTGAGATGCTCGAACACGACGTCGTCGGGCGTGTCCTGCGCAGCACCGATCTCCTGCACGATGACGTTCTTCTCGCGCTCGAGCTCCTCCGGCTCGAAGGCGGGATTGGCGAGGATGTCGGCGAGCACGTCGAGCGCCAGCGGCACGTCGGCCTTCATCACCCGCGCGTAGTAGGACGTCGTCTCGGTCGAGGTGCCGGCATTGAGATCGCCGCCGACGGCCTCGATCTCCTCGACGATCTCGCGCGAGGAGCGCCGCGTCGTTCCCTTGAACGCCATGTGCTCGAGCAGGTGCGAGATGCCATGCTCGTTCGACTTCTCGTCGCGGCCGCCGACGCCGGCCCAGACGCCGAGCGCGGCGGTCTCGACATGGGACATATTGTCGGTGACGACGGTGAGGCCGGAGGCAAGCTTGGAGATCTCGACGCTCATCCGGCAACTCCCTGCTTGGCGGCGCGGCTGACCGACAACACGAACCGCTCTACCTCGGCCTGATCGTTCTTCATCACCTTCATGTGTTCGGATTTGGTCATCAACCCGTCGAGCCAGGCCGGCAATTGCGGCCGCATGCCGCAGGCGGCCTCGACCGCGTCGGGGAATTTGGCGGGATGCGCAGTGGACAGCACGATGTTGGGCACCGTCGTGTCCGTGGTGTCGCGATCGGCCACTGCGAGGGCCACCGCAGTATGGGGATCGACGAGCTCGCCGGCCTCGCGCCAGGCGGCCCGGATCGCAGCCGAGGTTTCAGTCTCGTCCGCGCGGCCGGCGTCGAACTCCTCGCGGATCGCGGCGAGCGTGGCGTCGGGCAGCACGAAACGTCCCGACTGCTTCAGCGAGTCCATCAGCCGGCGCACGCCGGCCGCATCGCGCCGGCCGGCCTCGAACATCAGCCGCTCGAAATTCGAGGAGATCTGGATGTCCATCGACGGCGATGCGGTGGCGTGCACCTCGCGCACCTCGTAGATGCCGGTCTTGAGCGTGCGCGCCAGGATGTCGTTGACGTTGGCGGCGATGCGAAGGCACCGCACCGGAAGCCCCATGCGCTTGGCGACGTAGCCTGCAAAGATGTCTCCGAAATTGCCGGTCGGCACGGTGAAATCGACCTGCCGCGCCGGCGCGCCGACCGCGACCGCCGAGGTGAAATAGTAGACCACCTGCGCCACGATGCGCGCCCAGTTGATGGAGTTGACGCCGGACAGCGCGACCGTGTCGCGGAAGCGGTGATGGTTGAACATCCCCTTCACCAGCGCCTGGCAGTCGTCGAACGTGCCTTCGATCGCGAGCGCATGCACGTTGGCAGCGCCCGTCGTCGTCATCATGCGCTGCTGCACGTTGGAGACGCGGTTGTGCGGAAACAGCACGATGAGGTCGACATTCTCCAGGCCCGCGAAGGCTTCGACGGCAGCGCCGCCGGTGTCGCCGGAGGTCGCGACCGCGATGGTGGTGCGCTGGCCGCGCTTGGCGAGCACATGATCCATCAGCCGCGAGATCAGCTGCATCGCGACGTCCTTGAAGGCGAGCGTCGGACCGTGAAACAGCTCGAGCACGAATTGATGCGGCGACATCTGGCGCAGCGGCACCACGGCCGGATGGCGGAAGGTGGCGTAGGCCTCGTTCGCCATGCGGCCGAGATCGGCATCCGAGATCTCACCGCCGGTGAAGGGACGGATCACGTCGACCGCAACCTCCCAATAGGGCCGGCCGAAGAAGCTTGCGATCGTCCCTGGCGAGAGCTGCGGCCAGACGAGGGGCACATAGAGCCCGCCATCGCGGGCAAGCCCGGTCAGCATCACGTCGCAGAAGCCAAGCTCGGGGGCCTCGCCCCGGGTGGAGATATATCGAGTCAAACCGCCCTCCAAAGGCCGGCCGATCGCCTAAACCTTTGATTTAAATGATGTTACTTTGTTTTGCCGTAGCAAGCTGGGGGCACCATAAAGCGTTTTGCAGCATCGGGAAACCGCTTCCCGTGCCGACTCCGGCTTAATGCGTCGCAAGAAAAAGGGCTGCGGCGATGCCGCAGCCCTCTCCTGGAAGGGTCTGTCGTTACGTGTGCAGACCTGTTTTATCCGCGTTCGGACGCCGGTTCGAAAACCAGGGCCCCGTCAAATCGTTCGCCGTGAGCTTTTGGTCGGGTGTCATCTCATCGTCAAGGGCAAAAACGGTTTGCGCCGGAAAACGTTCCAGCTTTTCCCGATCGTATCAAAGCGATGATCGCGGATCGCACCACGGTTTGAAGCTCGGCGCGACGCGCCTGCTGTCTTTTCCTGCTGCTGGAAGCGTATCCGTTCGGTGCGGACGACCGAGCTCAGTTCATCCCGATCGCCACCGCGATCCTGATCAGGTCGGAGTGGTTTTTCGCGCCAAGCTTCTGCTTCAACAGCGACGTGGTGTTGGCGACGGTCTTGTAGGAGATACCGAGCGCTTCTGCGACCTCGACGATCTTGTCGCCGCGCCCCAGCAGCCGCAGGATCTCCAATTCGCGCGACGTCATCTGCGAGGCTGGGTTCGCCTTGATCGCCGCGCCGGAAAAGGTCACGGCCTCCGCGAGCTGCGGCGAGATGAAATTGTCGCCGGCCGCGACCTTGCGCACGGCCTTGACCAGGATCTTGGTGTCGTCGGCCTTGGAGACATAGCCCTGCGCGCCCATCTCGACCGCCCGGACCACGAACGCAGGATCGTCGTTGGTGCTGAGCATGATGATCTTGGCGTCCGGATCGTCCTTGCGGATGCGGCGCATCAATTCGAAACCGGAGACGTCGGGCAGGCTGATGTCGATGAGGGTGACGTCGGGACGCTTGCTGACGAAGGCGCGGTGACCGGACTTTGCGTCACTGGCCTCGTCGATCCGGACCGAGTGATCCGACGCGAACAGCGACCTGCAACCAAATACGACGACCGGATGGTCGTCGACGATCAATATCCGCGTGGCCGGCTTGACGATGTCTTGCATTGTTCTGGCTCGCTTTCCTCAACAGATAAGCCAGCGGGAACAAATGGAAAGAGTGAAAATACGACCTGCGTTAGAATTTAACTAAATGGGGAAGACCTCTGCGTGCGTCCAGCTGCGCCCGTCTGCATATTTGGCGGCGCGGGGGCCGTGCCCCGCTAAAGTGCTGACGATAAGTTGAATTTTCGCCGCGCGTTAGCTCTTTGTTGGCGCACGACCTTTTCGGAAAACCGCTGGCCGTTTTGCGTTAACGCGGCCCTGGTCCCGGATCGTGCGTCAGCAGGCCGAGCAGTCCATTGGATTCTGCCGCGCCGGCGCGCAGGTGGTCCGGGAAATCTTGCCATCGACGCTGAAGCCGAAGCTGGCGCGGATGCGCAACGAGCCGGCGATCGAATATTCGAGCTCGACGCCCTGCGGCGCGGGGCTGATCTCCTCGAGTCCGAATCCGGCAGACGAGAGCGCACCGAGCCGCGATCCCCAATAAGCTTCGAGCTCGCTGCGACCGCGATAGAGGTGCGTGCACCCGCATTGACATTCGAGACTGGCATCGTCGGTATAGAGATCGATCAGCGACCTGAGGTCGCCCTTGCGACAGGCGTCCAGCCAGTCGACGACAATGCCCATCTGATCGAAGTCACTCACGCGTCCATCCCGATTTACTCACGCGAATTCGTTTCGCGGCTTGTGGCTACAGTCGTGAATGGACGCCGAATGGTAAAGCCCGGAAGATTCCGGATTCCGTCTCGGAATACCGCAGTGCATCAATTCCGCCGCCGTCCCCTCACCCACACGCCGAATGCGATCAGCACCGCGCCTGCGAGCGTGAACCAGGTGATGGCGTATTGCAGGTGGTCGTCCTTCAGATGCACGTCGAGCGGTCCGGGACGCGGGATGCCGTTCTCTGGCGCGGGCTGTTCCAGATCGATGTAGAACGGCGCGACCGCGCCCCAGCCGAGCGCACTCGCCATCAGATGATGATCGCGCACGAACCACAGCCGCTTGGTGCGATTCTCCGCGGGCGTGAGCCAGCCCGCTTCCTCCGGAAAACGCAGATAGCCGGTGAGCGCGACCTGCCTGCCGCTGACGAGCTTCGTCACGGCACGATCCTCGACGGACCGATCCTGCATCGTGTTCTCGACGAAGCCGGCATCGATCACGATCATCTCGCCGGTCGGCAGTCGTGCCGGCAGGAAGGCCCAGGTGCCGGGACCGGAGGCATCCTTGCGCACGGCCGAGCCGGAGCTGTAGACCATGGCGTCGGGAAGCGGCGCGTAGGTCGCCGTGAAGCTGACGCGGCGAAACTCGTCATTGGCCGCATTCAGCGTGCTCCACTGTGCGGGCGGCGGCAGCGCGACGGGCGACGCCGCAAGGCGCTCGGCCAGCGCCGCGATCAATTCGTGCTTGGCGACACGGCGCTGCAATTGCCAGACACCGAGCGCAATGAAGGCTGCGATCAGGGCGAGCGTGAACAGGGCAAATCCCGCCACGCCGCGGCGGCGCGTCGCGGTCCCGTTCATTTCGCGCGATCGACCAGCCGGCCCGGCGCCGCCTTGTGATGGAATTGCAGCGCGATCAACAGCGACTTCATCGACCGCAGCGGCAACAGCGTGGTGACCAGGATCAGCGGCAGCCACAACGCCGCATGCAGCCAGAACGGCGGCTGGTACTTGACCTCGACGATCAGCGCACAGGCCACCACGATGGCGCCGGCCAGCATGATGATGAAGATCGCCGGCCCGTCGCCGGAGTCGATGAAGGCGTAATCGAGGCCGCAGATCTCACATGACGGAGCGAGCGTGAGGAAGCCCGCATAGAGCTTGCCCTGTCCGCAGCGCGGGCATTTGCAGGCAAGCCCGCGCATCGCGCTCTGAAGAACGGTCGCGGGAGGATACTCGGTCATGCACTTTCCTTCCCCTCTCCAAACCTTAAGCAAAAGGGGCGGCCGATGAGGCCGCCCCCTTATATCACGATCGATCGGGCTCTAATGCGCGCCGTGGGCCATGGTCTCGGCGCCGCGTCCCCAGACGTAGATGCAGATGAACAGGAACAGCCAGACCACGTCGACGAAGTGCCAGTACCAGGCGGCGAACTCGAAGCCGAGATGCTGCTTCGGCGTGAAGTGACCGGCATAGGCGCGCGCCAGGCACACCAGCAGGAACACGGTGCCGACCAGCACGTGGAAACCGTGGAAACCGGTCGCCATGAAGAAGGTCGCGCCGTAGATGTTGCCCGCAAAGGAGAACGCGGCGTGGCTGTACTCATAGGCCTGCACGCAGGTGAAGGCCGCGCCGAGCAGCACGGTGAGGATCAGACCGTATTTGAGGCCCTGGCGGTCGTTCTCCAGCAGCGCGTGGTGCGCCCAGGTCGCGGTGGTGCCGGAGGTCAGGAGGATCAGCGTGTTCAGCAGCGGCAGGTGCCAGGGATCGAAGCTCTCGATGCCGTGCGGCGGCCAGGTGCCGGGCACGCTGCACGCACCCATCTGGGTGCCAAGGCCGCAGCCGAAGACGGCGTCACGGGTGGCCTGGACGGCGAAGTCGGGGAACAGCGCCGAGTTGAAGAACGCCCAGAACCAGGCGACGAAGAACATCACCTCGGAGGCGATGAACAGGATCATGCCGTAGCGGTGGTGCAGCTGCACGACGCGGGTGTGGTCGCCCTTGTACTGGGCTTCCTTGATCACGTCGCTCCACCAGCTCACCATGGTGTAGAGCACGCCGATGGTGCCGGCACCGAAGATGATCGGCGCGGCCGCGAACATGTGGTGCATCCAGGCGATGGCGCCGAATGCCATGACGAAGGCCGAGACCGAGCCGACGGCCGGCCACGGAGACGGATCGACCAGGTGATAGTCGTGATGCTTGCCTTGCGCGGTCGCCATTTCCGTCTCTCTCCTTAGCCCGTGCCTGTCAGGCACTTGTCCCCTTTAATTCCAATCCCCGGATGTGAGCCCGGCGATCAAAGATTGCCTTTGCGCTTGTCGTCCTCGCCGGCTGCGAGCGGCTTCACCGCCGGCTCGCGCACCGGATAGAACGTATAGGACAGCGTGATCGTGCCCAGCCCGTCATTGTCGTGGTCGTCGATGATCGACGGATCGACATAGAACACCACGGGCATCTCCCGCTTCTCGCCGGGCGCCATGGTCTGCTCGGTGAAGCAGAAGCAGTTGATCTTCTGGAAATAGGACCCGACCGTCAGCGGCGCGACGTTGTAGGCCGCTTGCCCTGCGGTGGTGCGCGCGGCCTGGTTGGTCACGGTGTAGTAGACGGTCGTGACCTGGCCGACATTGACCTCGATCTCGGTCTGCTCCGGCTCGAACTTCCAGGGCAGGCCCGGTGCGACGTTGGAATCGAAGCGCACCGCGATCTTGCGCGCGATGGGACCGGTCGCCGGCGCGGCGGTCGCGACCTGCGTCGTGCCGTTGAAGCCGGTGGCGCGACAGAACCAGTTGTAGAACGGCACGGCAGCATAGGAGGCACCGACCATCAGCGCGACCACGCCGCCGCAGATCGAAGCGACCAGCGCGTCGCGGCCGAGACCATTGAAGAGACCGCGCCCCTTCGTGGCCCTCCGGCTCTCATCCCGCGATATGGTCGGCTTCTGATTCATCTTTCCTACAATGGCCGAACTAGCACCGCCGGTCCCTTGACCATGGTGACCGCGAAAAACAGCACCACGAGCACGCCGAGCGCGAGCGCGATCGCAATCGAGCGATGACGGCGGCTCTTCTTCTGCGCCTCGGTGAGGACGATTCCATCTGGCTCGGATTTGTCGGGCATGCCAGCGTCATGCGCCCCCTACCATCGGAGCCAGGGCGCGGAACACGACCTCGGCAAGCAGGGTCGCAAACAGCGCGAACAGATAAAGAATGGAGAAAGCAAACAATTTGCGCGTCGCGCGCAGCGACTGGCTGCGTTCGCGCCGCACATAGACGTTGATGGCGAGCACCAGCATGCCGGCGCCGAGCACCAGCGAGGTGATGCCGTAGATCCAGTCGAAATAACCGAGCGCCCAGGGCGCCGCAGCCACCGCGATCAGCACGACGGTGTAGAGCAGGATCTGCAGCCGCGTCGCATCGGGGCCGGCGACGTTGGGCAGCATCGGGATGCCGGCGCGGGCATAATCGTCGGAGCGGAACAGCGCCAGCGCCCAGAAGTGCGGCGGGGTCCAGAAGAAGATGATGAGGAACAGGAGCAGCGGCTCGACATCGACCGTGCCGGTCACTGCGGCCCAGGCCACCACCGGCGGCAGCGCGCCGGCGGCGCCGCCGATCACGATGTTCTGCGCGGTCCAGCGCTTCAGCCACATCGTGTAGATCACGACGTAGAAGAAGATGGTGAAGGCTAGCAGCGCACCCGCGATCCAGTTGACGAGGATGCCGAGCGTCATCACCGAGAAGAAGGCGAGCGTCATGCCGAACGTCATCGCCTCGGGCCTGGTGATACGGCCGCGCGGGATCGGGCGGTTGGCGGTGCGCGACATCTTGGCGTCGATGTCGCCTTCGAGCGCCATGTTCAGCGCACCGGAGGCGCCGGCGCCGACCGCGATGCAGAGCAGCGAGGTGATCGCGAGCACGGGATGGAAATGCCCGGGCGCCATCATCAGCCCGACCAGCGCGGTGAAGATCACGAGCGACATCACCCGCGGCTTCAACAGCGCAATGTAGTCGCCGACCTCCGCCTCGGAGATCCTGATATCGATGGCGTTTTGATCGAGGACCGACACTTAAACCTACTCGCTTCGTGATCGAGCCGCGGCGCCCATGAGAGGCGCCGCGGCTAAGGTTGCTTACTGCACGCGGGGCAGCACTTCGAACTGGTGGAAGGGCGGCGGCGAGGACAGCGTCCATTCCAGCGTGGTTGCGCCGGCACCCCACGGATTGTCGGCGGCGGGCACCTTGCGGGCGAACGCGTCGAACACGCAGTAGAGGAAGATGAGCACGCCGAAGCCCGAGATGTAGGAGCCGATCGACGAGACGTAGTTCCAGCCCGCGAACGCATCGGGATAGTCGACATAGCGGCGGGGCATGCCGGACAGACCGAGGAAGTGCTGCGGGAAGAACACCAGATTGACGCCGACGAAGGTGACCCAGAAGTGCAACTTCGCGAGTGCCTCGTTGTACATGTAGCCCGTCATCTTCGGGAACCAGTAGTACCAGCCGGCGAAGATCGCGAACACCGCGCCGAGCGACAGCACGTAGTGGAAGTGCGCGACGACGTAGTAGGTCTCCTGCAGCACGCGGTCGACGCCGGCATTGGCCAGCACGACGCCGGTGACGCCGCCGACGGTGAACAGGAAGATGAAGCCCACCGCCCAAACCATCGGCGCGCGGAACTCGATCGAGCCGCCCCACATCGTGGCGATCCACGAGAAGATCTTCACGCCCGTCGGCACCGCGATCACCATGGTCGCGGCGACGAAATAGGCCTGCGTCGCCGAGGACATGCCGACCGTGTACATGTGGTGCGCCCACACCACGAAGCCGATGCCGCCGATCGCGACCATGGCGTAGGCCATGCCGAGATAGCCGAACACGGGCTTGCGCGAGAAGGTCGACACGATCTGGCTGATCATGCCGAAGCCGGGCAGGATCAGGATGTACACCTCGGGATGGCCGAAGAACCAGAACAGGTGCTGGAACAGCACGGGATCGCCGCCACCGTCCGGCGAGAAGAAGGTGGTGCCGAAGTTGCGGTCGGTGAGCAGCATGGTGATCGCACCGGCGAGCACCGGCAGCGACAGCAGCAGCAGGAACACCGTCACCAGGATCGACCAGACGAACAGCGGCATCTTGTGCAGGGTCATGCCCGGCGCGCGCATGTTGAAGATCGTGGTGATGAAGTTGATCGCGCCCAGGATCGACGAGGCGCCCGCAAGGTGCAGCGACAGGATCGCGAAGTCGACAGCCGGGCCAGGATGGCCGGTGGTCGACAGCGGCGCGTAGATGGTCCAGCCCGCGCCGACGCCGTTGGCACCCGGCTCGCCCTCGACGAAGGTGGAGCAGAGGAGCAGCGCGAAGGAGGCGGGCAAGAGCCAGAACGAGATGTTGTTCATGCGCGGGAACGCCATGTCCGGCGCGCCGATCATCAGCGGCACGAACCAGTTGCCGAAGCCGCCGATCATCGCCGGCATGACCATGAAGAAGATCATGATCAGGCCGTGGCTGGTCACGAACACATTGTAAGTGTGGGTCTCGTGGAAGATCTGCACGCCCGGATACATCAGCTCGGCGCGGATCGCGACCGACATCGCGGCACCGATGATGCCGGCGATGACCGCGAAGATCAGGTACATCGTGCCGATGTCCTTGTGGTTGGTCGAATAGACGTAGCGCCGCCATCCGGTCGGATGGGCGTGATCGTCATGCCCATGGTCCTGGGCGTGATCGCCGTGTGTCGCTGCACTCGTTGCCATTTTCAAATCCTGCCTTGCGTCCCGTTCGGACCCCGAGAGGTCCCGCCCTTTCGTCCCCTGAACCGGCGCTTACTGCGCCGGGCCGGCCGCGGAGGCGTAAGTGCTCGTGCCGCCGCTCGCATATTTCTTCTTCGCCGCATCAACCCAGGAGGCGAACTCCTGGTCGTTCACGACACGAATCGCGATCGGCATGAAGGCGTGGTCCTTGCCGCAGAGTTCCGAGCACTGGCCGTAATACATGCCGGTCTTGGTGGCCTTGAACCAGGTCTCGTTCAGCCGGCCCGGAATCGCGTCGATCTTGACGCCGAAGGCCGGCAGCGCGAAGGCGTGGATGACGTCGGCGCCAGTGACCTGAACGCGAATCACCTTGTTGACCGGCACCACCATCTCGTTGTCGACACCGAGCAGGCGGGGCTGCTTGTCCTGGGCCATCAGCGAGTCGAACTCGAACTTGCCGTTGTCGGGATAGGCGTAGGACCAGTACCACTGCTTGCCGGTGGCCTTGATGGTCAGGTCCGCCTTCGGCACGTCGAGCTCGAGGAACAGGAGGCGGAACGACGGCACCGCAATGCCGACCAGGATCAGCACCGGCACCAGGGTCCAGGCCACCTCGATCAGCGTGTTGTGCGTGGTCCGCGACGGCACCGGATTGGCCCGCGCGTTGAACTTCACGACCACGATCACCAGAAGCGCGAGCACGAACAGCGTGATCACCGTGATGAGAACCGCCAGGAAATCGTGGAACCAGACGATGTTGTCCATCACCGGCGAGCCGGATTCCTGGAGCTTCCACTCCCACGGCGCCGGCTGCCCCAGCTCGGCAAATGCCGCGCCACTGGTGGCCAGCGTCAGGCCAACCACGGCCAATCCCAGCAAGTGCCGGCCCATCCGGCCCATCGACATCCTCATGCCGCTCGCGCTCCCCTTACGAAATCACCCCAATGCACTCCCCTATTTTTGGGGAACGCTTATTCGATCCGCCCGTCCGACAAACCGCCGCGCAAGAATCCCTCTAAGAGGTCGTGGGGCCAGATCGCTAGAACGCCGAAATCAAGCCTCTCAAACCATAATTCTTGATCTATCGCAATGCAGTCTTGAGCCCTGCCTGCCTGCCATCACCCGCAAGATATTTCAGACAAAAATACCATTCCCGGGAGTGTCGCGGCTTGACAGCAGGATTGCCCGCTGTAGGCACTGACCGGCGGCCCCGCAGGAGTCTGATTCGCGCGGGCAAAGGCGACCGGCGCGGCGCGGGATTTGCTTGTTGGCTGCTTGAGATCCGCCTTCAAGCCGCCGTCATTTCCGTATCCTGAGTGGAAACGAAGCCGCCCAAGCAGGTTGCGAACAGAGGGATCGACCCCGATGGGGCTTTCGACACGCATGGCGAAACCCGCTCCTGACCGCCGACTTGGCGTGTTGGCCGGCCTTCTGATGGCCGCCGTCCTCCTCCTGCCCGGCCTTGCATACGCGCAAGGTGCGGTGCGCTCGGTCCATGGCGACTGGCAGATCCGCTGCGACACCCCGCCGGGCGCCCAGGCCGAGCAGTGCGCCCTGATCCAGAGCGTCGTCGCCGAAGACCGCTCCAATGCCGGCCTGACCGTGATCGTGCTGAAGACCGCCGACCAGAAGAGCCGGCTGATGCGGGTGGTCGCCCCCCTGGGCGTGCTGCTGCCCTCCGGCCTCGGCCTGAAGCTCGACAACCAGGACGTCGGCCGCGCCGGCTTCGTCCGCTGCCTGCCCAACGGCTGCGTCGCCGAGGTCGTCATGGACGACAAGCTGCTCGGCCAACTCCGCTCAGCCAAGACCGCAACCTTCATCATCTTCGAAACCCCCGAGGAAGGCATCGGCTTCCCGCTCAGCTTGAACGGGCTCGGCGAGGGGTATGACAAGTTGCCCTAGGGCCTTGGCCCGGGTTGCCTGCCAAAATCTCCGCTCTCGTCCTGGCGAAAGCCAAGACCCATTCAGCGTGATCTACCGAGAGGGACACGGGGGCAGTCCCACGCACCAAACCTGATCCTGGGCTAATGGATCCTGGATCGCGCTCACTCTGGACAACGCTTCGCGTTGCCAGGAGTTCGCTTGTCCGGGACGACATCGTTCCAAAATTACGAATTATGTGTCTTTGGAATTACCCGGCCGCTCGACCGCGCCTCACGCCCTGTCGATGCGATAAAGCTCCGTATCGCACCAGGTGCACCGATAGATGCGGCCTGAGCTGGCGACGGCCATTCCGGCGGCCTTCTGCCGGCATTTGGCGCAGACGATGCCGCCCGCCGTCGCGGAGCCGGGATGGGCTGCGAGGTATTGTTCGCGCGTGGGATAGGATTTCCAGCCGCGGCGGTAGATGAGCTGGTTGACGAACAGGACCAATGCCAATGCGGCAAAGCCGATGATCAGGCCGTGATACTGATCCCAGAACCCGAGCAGCGAATTCCACATGTCTTGGCCGGCGCCTCACACAGGGGGTGCGCGGATATAGGCCGAAAATCTTCAAAACCGGCTTAAGACGAGGGCAACCGAATGGCCGGCTCCCTGATCCCGACCATGTCGTTTCGGTAATGTGACGGCAGGCCCCCTCGCCGAACGCTTTTGAAACCATTATCTTGCCCCACATCTCCCGATAATGGATCGCCAATGACCAACCCTGCCACAGCCTCCCTGCTCGACCGCGCCAATCTCGACCGCGACCAGGTTCGCCACGAAGTCGCGCGCGGGCTTTCGGGCGCCGACGACGGCGAATTGTTTCTGGAATACAGCCAGACCGAAGCGCTGATGTTCGACAATGGGCGGCTGAAGCAGGCGACCTATGACACCTCGCAGGGCTTTGGCCTGCGCGCCGTGAAGGACGACGCGGTCGGCTACGCGCATTCCTCCGACGTCTCGCTGCCGGCGCTGATCCGCGCGGCCGATGCGGTCGCAGCCGTCCGCGGCGGCTATTCGGGAAGCTTTGCAGCGCCGCCGCCGCATACCAATGTGCGGCTCTATGGCGACGACAATCCGCTGGACGCGCCGGGGTTCGAGGCCAAGGTCAAGCTGCTCGCGGAGATCGACGCGTATTTGCGCGACAAGGATCCGCGCGTGCGGCAGGTCAGCGTCAGCTTAGGGGCGACCTGGCAGGTGGTTGAAATCCTCCGCCCCGATGGCGAGAGCTATCGCGACATCCGCCCGTTGGTGCGCGTGAACGTTTCCGTCGTCGCCGGCCAGGGCGATCGTCAGGAAAGCGGCAGCAAGGGCTATGGCGGCCGCGCCGGCTATGCCGAATTCATCGAGACCAGGAACTGGCGCGACGCGGCTGACGGCGCGCTGCGCGAGGCGCTGGTGAATCTGGAATCCGTGCCGGCGCCCGCCGGCGAGATGGACGTGGTGCTTGGCGCCGGCTGGCCCGGCGTGATGCTGCATGAGGCGGTCGGCCACGGCCTGGAGGGAGACTTCAACCGCAAGAAGACCTCGGCGTTTGCCGGCCTGATGGGCCAGCAGGTGGCGGCCAAGGGCGTCACCGTGGTCGACGACGGCACCATTGCCTCGCGGCGCGGCTCGCTCTCGATCGACGATGAGGGCACGCCGACCAACCGCACGGTGCTGATCGATGACGGCATCCTGGTCGGCTACATGCAGGACCGCCAGAACGCGCGTCTGATGAACATGAAGCCGACCGGCAACGGCCGCCGCCAGGGCTACGCCCATGTGCCGATGCCGCGCATGACCAACACCTACATGCTCGCGGGCGACCGCGAGCATGGCGAGATCCTCGCCTCGGTGAAGAACGGCGTGTTCGCCGCGAATTTCGGCGGCGGCCAGGTCGACATCACCTCGGGCAAGTACGTCTTCCAGTGCACCGAGGCCTACAAGATCGAGAACGGCAAGCTGGGCGCGCCCTTGAAGGGCGCCATGCTGATCGGCAACGGGCCGACCGACCTGCATCGCATCCGCGCCATCGGCAACGATCTCGCGCTCGATTCCGGCATCGGCACCTGCGGCAAGAACGGCCAGGGCGTGCCGGTCGGCGTCGGCCAGCCGACGCTTCTGATGGAACGGATTACGGTGGGTGGTACGGGCGCATGAGCGTTGAGAAAATGACTGCACCAACAAAGCCCAAGAGTAGTGGCAAGACCAAGAGCAGCACCTGGCGCGGACAGCTCGTGCAGCTTGCCGGCATCGTCGCCGCCGTGTTCATCGCCAAGGGTGCGCTGGCCGAGCCGTTCTACGTGCCGTCGGGCTCGATGGAGCCGACCTTGCTGATCGGCGACGCGCTGCTCGCCTCGAAATTCCCCTATGGCTACGGCACCTCTTCGCTGCCGATCCAGATCAACCTGCCCGAGACCGGCCGCGTCTTCGCCGAGACGCCGAAGCAGGGCGACGTCGTCGTATTCCGCTGGCCCGGCGACCGCTCGCAGGCCTGGGTCAAGCGCGTGGTCGGTCTGCCCGGCGACCGCATCCAGATGCGGCAGGGCCAGCTCTTCATCAACGACCGTCCCGCCGAGCTGAAGCCGGATGGCGTGGGACAGGCCGAGGACGACAGCGGGAGCAGCGAGCCTGCCTACCGCTATGTCGAGACGCTGCCGAATGGCGTCTCGCATCTCATTTTCAAGATGCGCGACAACGGCCCGCTCGACAACACGCCGGAGGTCAAGGTGCCGGCCGGGCATCTCTTCGTGCTCGGCGACAACAGGGACAACTCCGCCGACAGCCGCGTGCCCCTGCGCTCCGGCGGCGTCGGGCTGTTGCCGATCGACAATCTCGTCGGCCGCGCCGATGCCGTGCTCGGCTCCTGGGATCTCGGCATGCGCAGCCAGCCGGTGTGGACCTGGCTGTCGGGCTTCCGGATGGCCCGGTTCTTCACTGCCGTGCACTAAGCACGCCCCATGACCTTCGACGACGTCAGAAAATTTGTGCTGACGTGGCCGGAGGTCGAGGACGGCACCTCCTACGGCACGCCCGCCCTGAAGGTGCGCAAGAAGATGCTGGCGCGCCTGAAAGAGGACGGCGACAGCCTGGTGCTGCCGGACGTGCCGACCGACGAGCGGGCGATGCTGGTCGAGAGCCGGCCAATGCTGTTCTATTTCACCGACCACTATGCCGACTATCCGATGGTGCTGATCCGCCTGTCGAAGGCGAAGCGCGCCGACGTCGAGCCGTTCTTGCGACGGCGCTGGCGCATCCTCGCGTCCAAATCGGCGCGCGCGCAATATGACGCGGGTGAATGATCGCGATGGACCGCGACGCGTTTCTCGCCCTCGCCCTGAAAAATCCGGTCAACGTTGCGATCACCGACGCGCTCGCGCAGCTCGCGCTGCCGGATGCCTGGCTGGTGTCGGGATGCCTGGTGCAGACGGCGTGGAACGTGATCACGGGGCGCGCGATCGATCACGGCATCGCCGACTACGACGTGTTCTATTTCGACCTTGATACCTCGTGGGAGGCGGAAGACGCGGTGATCCGCAAGCTGGGGGCCAGCCTTGCGTATCTCGGCGTTAGGATCGAAGCGCGCAACCAGGCGCGCGTGCATCTGTGGTACCCCGACAAGCACGGCCTGCCCTATCCGCCGCTGACCTGTTCGACCGATGGCATCGACCGCTTCCTGACGCAGAACACGCAGATCGGCATCCGGCGTGCAGGCGAGGGCTACGACGTCTATGCGCCGCATGGATTTGGCGATGTCGCCGGGTTGATCGCGCGCCCCAATCCGGGCCCGAATTTTTCCGCGGGGAATTATGCGGCGAAGGCCGCGCGGTGGAAGTCATCGTGGCCGGAGCTCACGGTGATCGCGGCGGAATGAGACGCCGTAGGGTGGGTTAGCCGTAGGCGTAACCCATCTCTCTCTCTTCGTGGAACGTAAAAGAGGTGGGTTACGCCTTCGGCCAACCCACCCTACGCAGCCAGGCGCCTCACCGCACCACGCCCGACGTAAACCCCGCCTTCCTGCGCGGCGGCTTGATTTCCTTCTTCAGGAAGCAGCGCGCTTCGCGGCCCGTGTAGCCGGGACGGGCGAAGGTGAAGGCGCGGCATTTGTTGTCGGCGGTGCAGGCGGCTTTGCAGGCCTCCTCGCCTTCGTCGGCCTTCAGTTCGAAATTGCGCAAATCACCGCCGGGGCGGTCGATCGACGTCTCGACGCCCTCGACGCGCGGCTCGATCACGCCCGCGCCGCGGACGCCCGAGATGCAGCAATTCGCCGGAGTGCGCGGCGGCACGGTGTTCTTCAGCCAGCACACCGCGGGCGCGCCCTCGACGTCGGGATAGCTGAAGCTCCAGGACCGGCAGCGCCGGTCGCGCTCGCACAAGAGCGCGCAGTCCTCGGGATCGCCTGACGCCACGGGCGTGTTGAAATAATCGCCGCCGGGCCGGTCGAATGCGGTCTGGGCGCTCGCCGGCACGATGGCAAGCAGGACCGCCAGCAGCATGACCCACGCCACACCCTGTGCCACGACCCTCGTCATGGCTCTTGCCATGACCCTTGCCATCAAGGCCCCAGGCAGGCCCTTCCCCATACGAACAGCTTTCGAGTTATTGAACGCGCTCAGTTTTTTCAGCCGGCCATTTGATCGCCGCAAACCTGTACGGGCGATGAACGGCGCGCGGCGCGCTGGCTCGCGGGGCTAAAGCATGATCCGGAAAAGTGAGAAGCGGTTTTCCGGAAAGATCATGCGTAAACAACAACCTAAAGCGCGATGACGATTCACCCAATCTCATCGCGCTTTAGAACGCGTAGTCCTCGTAGGCCGGTTCCACGGATTCCTTCCAGGCGCCGTGAAATTTCCCCAGCATCTCCTCGGCCGGCGTCCGCCCGCAATCGATGATGCGGTCCAACGGCTCCAGATGGCGGGTTTCGTCGCGGCCGAGCTGGTCGATCCGGCCGCGGCGCCGCAGGCCGGCATGGGCCAGCACCATGCATTCCCTGGCGATCTCGAAGAGGTAGCGGTCCTTGATCCGGGCCTTGAAGCCGAAGCGCGGCACATCGTCGCGCAACGCCTGGCGCTCATGCGCGCTCCAATGCTTCACAAGATCCCAGGCGGCATCGAGCGAGGTGTTGTCATAGAGCAGCCCGACCCAGAACGCCGGCAGCGCCGGCAGCCGGCCCCAGGGACCACCGTCGGACCCGCGCATCTCGAGGTAGCGCTTCAGCCGCACCTCCGGGAAGATGGTCGAGAGATGATTGGCCCAGTCCGACAGCGTCGGACGCTCACCGGGCAGGTTGTTGTTGCGGCCGTCGAAGAAGGCGCGGAAGGAGGAGCCCGACACGTCGATGTAGTCATCGCCGCGCTTGACGAAATACATGGGCACGTCGAGCGCATAGTCGACATAGCGCTCAAAGCCCATGCCGTCCTCGAAGGCGAAAGGAATCATGCCGGAGCGTGCATTGTCGGTGTCGCGCCAGATCTCCGAGCGAAACGACAGGAAGCCGTTGGGCTTGCCTTCGGTGAACGGCGAATTGGCAAACAAGGCGGTTGCGACCGGCTGCAGCGCGAGCGAGACGCGCAGCTTCTTGACCATGTCGGCTTCGGAGGAGAAGTCGAGATTGGTCTGCACCGTACAGGTGCGGTACATCATGTCGAGGCCGTATTTACCGACCTTCGGCATGTAGTTGCTCATGATCTTGTAGCGGCCCTTCGGCATCACCGGAATGTCGGCGCGCGACCAGGACGGAGTCATGCCGAGGCCAAGGAAGCCGATGCCGAGCGGGGTCGCGATCTCCCGCACCTGCGCCAGGTGCGCCATCAGCTCGCTCTGCGTCTGGTGCACGGTCTCGACTGGCGCACCGGACAATTCGAACTGCCCGCCCGGTTCGAGCGAGATCGCGCCGCCGCCGGTAACGTCGTAGAGGCCGATGATGTTGCCCTTCTCCATGATCGGCTCCCAGCCGAGCAGGAGCTTCATGCCTTCGAGCAGCGCGCCGATGCCGCGTGCGCCCTCGTAAGGCACCGGGCGGCGGCCTTCGAGCGTGAACGGCGTCTTCTCATGCTCGGTGCCGATGCGGAAGTCGTCCACCGGCTTGCAGCCGGCCTCGAACCACGTGACGAGCTCGTCGCGCGATTGCAGCGGCGTCATATCGATCTGGTCTCGCGCCATATCAAACTCTAATCAAAAGCGCTTCGACCGAACGCGCGCGGGTGACAGGGATGGTCCGCGAACCGACCGGTTGCGCGGACATGTTGGTTTGCTGCGGGATCATCGCAACGGTGTGCTTTCGCTGGTGACCGGCAGCTTCATCTCGCCGCAGGAGCAACCGAGACGGTCGAGCAGACCGCTGAGCTTGACGGCGTCCGCATCGGACAGTTTTGAGCCGACATACTTCTCGATTGCGGCGGAATAGGCACCCCACATCCGCTTCTGCAACTCGCGACCGGCTTCGGTGATCTCGACGAACTGGCCGCGCTTGTCGATCTTGCACTCGCGGCGCAACGCGAGGCCCTCGTCGACCAGGCGGTCGATCAGCCGCGAGGTCGAGTATTGCGGGATCAGCATCTGGCGCTCGAGCTCCACTGGGCGCAGCTCGCCCGATGGGGCGCGCGACAGCTCGAGAAGCGCATCGTACCAGGCGAGCGGCGGAAAGCCGGCCTTCTTCAGGTCCTGCTCCACGCAGTCGAGCACGCGGCTCTGCACCCGCATCAGGCGGATCCAGGCGGACGTCGCCTCGGTCGATGGTTTGCGTTTCATGGTCCCGCTCAAGCTAGTAGCCTGTTCTTAGCGCACTTGATGCACCTGCATCAATCTTGACTATTCCATGCAGATGCATGTAGGCGTTCTTTCGCCCCAACCAACCATCGGCAGGAGAAAATTCCATGAAACTCTACTACTCGCCCGGAGCGTGCTCGTTGTCCCCCCACATCGCCCTCCTCGAAGCCGACCTGCCCTACGAACTCGTCAAGGTCGATATCCGCGCCAAGAAGCTCGAAAACGGTGAGGATTTTCTGAAGGTCAACCCGAAGGGCCAGGTGCCGGCGCTCGGCCTCGATAGCGGTGAGATCGTGACCGAAGGCCCGGTCATTGTCCAGATGATCGCCGATCAGGCCTCGGCCAAGGGCCTGGCGCCGGCGCGCGACAGTTCCGAGCGTTACAAGCTGCTGGAGTGGCTGAACTTCCTCACCTCGGAGGTGCACAAGAGCTTTGGCCCGCTGTTCTCGCCGGTGCTGGCCGACGATGCCAAGGCGTTCTTCAAGGACCGCGTGATGGGCAAGCTGAAATACATCGACGGCCAGCTCGCCGGTCGCGACTACCTGATGGGCAAGCAGTTCAGCGTCGCCGACGGGTATCTCTTCACCATGCTGAACTGGGCCGAGCGGTTGAAGTTCGACCTCTCCGCCCTCACGAACCTGCTCGCCTACAAGGCCCGCGTCGCCGCGCGGCCGAAGGTGCAGGAAGCGCTGAAGCGCGAAGGGCTCGCGCAGACGGCCTGAGAGCTCCACTACGCCACGTAGAGAGCCGGATGATCAATCCGGCTCTTTTTTCGTGGTGCCGCACGCTTGGCCGCGGCATTCGTGACGCCGCCGAACTCTACGCCAGTACCGTTTCACACGGCACGGACGTCATGAACGCCCCATCTTTGCCCGCGCGCGGCGCAGATTCACCAGCCGATCAACCAGTGTAAGCAACACTGCCTTGTTACTGCCAAGGAACGGGGCAAAACTTCGACCGTTACTTGATGCGTTCTCATTGGAGTTGAAGTTGGCGAATATTCTCATCCTGCTTGTGCTGAGCACGATGATGGGAATAGCGACCGGCCTGACGTTCAAGGTTCAAGGTCTGATCCCGGTCTCGGTTTTGATCGCGATCTCAACGGCGGTCGTTCTTCGTTCCGCCGGCTTTGGGCCCGTCGCAGGCGTGTCGGCTATTGCTGCCTGCCTTGTTGTTGCCCAGCTCGCCTATCTGGCTGCGACCTTCTTCCTGTGCAAACGCGCGTTGTTACTTCACGACGAAATCGACGGCGATCCAGGCAAGCCAGGCAAGCAGAACATCAGCGGCCAGGACAAGCAGCGCCAAGCCCGCCCATAGCGGTCCCCTGCGACGCAGACGCGCCATCATTCGACGCGACAGCGAGCGGCTCAGCGAGGCCATGAAAGAGTATTTCGCGGTCGGGCCGTGACCAACCGCTCTTCTCTCGTAGGGTAGTGAGTTCATTCAGGAAGACCTTCATTGCAAATCGTCGTCTTGCCGGATGGACTGGCAAAACGTGCAATAACTTTCAAAAGCAAGAGAAGTGCCGAGGTCGGCACGCAAAAACTCGTATGCCCCTTACGCAACGTAAGCCCACCCGGGATTATGGCATCTTCCCGTCAGAGATGTGTGGGAATCGCGCCACAAGTCGGCAAAAACTTGAGTTGTGGCCGGGCTGTTGGCCCTTGGTTGACACTTGGCGACCTGAACCATTTGGACTGCGACTGCGTCGAAGTGTGGTCGTCCTCGCAGTGAAAGCAGCCATCAATGAACCTGATCGTGTTCATGACCGCCGCCGGGTCCTATCTCGCCATGCTCGGCCTTTCGGATCCGGTCGCGCCACAGCGCCACTGCATCTTCATCATTCACCCGCTGATCAACAAGGCCGCGTTCCAGAGCAAGGAGGGCCGGATCGTGTTTCCTGACCGGCCCACCGAATATCCCTGCGCATACACCGAACGGAAGGATGGCGCGACGATCGCCTTCACCAACCAGAATGACTGGCATTTCGAGGTGCGTGTTGCGCGCGGCAACCAGGGCAGCTGGACGGCCAGCAAGGGCGACGAGCGCGTCTCCGGCCGTGCGCTCTATCCCGAGAACTGCGTGGAATAGACGCGTCACGCACGAAGCAAAAAGTCGGATCGGGCTCTCTTGTTTGGGTAGAAGCGTAGCCCGGAAGGAGCGTAGCGCAATCCGGGGATCTTCACATGCGGGCAAGCCTGTCCCGGATTTCGCTTCGCTCCATCCGGGCTACAGGTGCCGCTCTTGCTGCTAGGCCGCCGACTTCTTCGGCGCGAAGCGGCCGTAGAAGGTCTCGCCCTTCGCCGCCATCTCCTCGAGCAGTTTTGGCGGAGTGAAGCGGGAGCCGTATTTGGCTTCGAGCTTGTGGCAGAGCTCGACGAATTTCTTCGTGCCCATGAAGTCGACATAGGACAGCGTGCCGCCGGTGAACGGCGCAAAGCCGAAGCCGAGGATCGAGCCGACGTCCGCTTCGCGCGGATCGGTGATGACGTGATCCTCCACCGTGCGCGCGGCTTCCACCGCCTGCACCACCAGGAAGCGCTGCTTCAGCTCCTCGACGTCGAGCGTGTCGGGGTCGAGCTGCTTGGGCTGGAGTGCTGACAGCCCCGGCCACAGGCTCTTCTGGCCCTTGCCCTTCTCCGGATAGTCGTAGAAGCCCTTGCTGTTCTTGCGCCCGAGACGGCCCTGCTTCTCGACCATCTCCACCATCAGTTTCTTCTGGTCGGGGTTGACCGCGTTGGGGCCGAGGTCGACCTCGGTCGCTTTCATCACCTTGAGCCCGAGGTCGAGCGCGACTTCATCCGACAGCGAGAGCGGTCCAACCGGCATGCCGGCCATCTTGGCGCAGTTCTCGATCATCGCCGGCGGCACACCTTCGAGGAACATCTCATTGCCTTCGGCGATATAACGGCCGACGCAGCGATTGGCATAGAAGCCGCGACTGTCGTTCACGACGATCGGCGTCTTGCCGATCTGGCGGACATAGTCCAGCGCGGTCGCGAGTGCGACGTCGCCGGTGTTCTTGCCGAGGATGATCTCGACCAGCATCATCTTCTCGACCGGCGAGAAGAAGTGGATGCCGACGAACTTGCCCTGGTCCTTGAAGGATTCAGCAAGAGAAGTGATCGGCAGCGTCGAGGTGTTCGATGCGAAGACCACGTCCGGCTTCAGATATTCCTGCGCCTTCGCAAACGTATCCGCCTTGACCTTGCGGTCCTCGAACACGGCCTCGATGACGAGGTCGACGTCCTTCAGAGCGGCATAGTCGGCAGTCGGCGTAATGCGCGCGAGCAGCGCTTCGGCGTCCGTGGGCTTGGCGCGCCCCTTCTTGATCTGCTCCTCGATCACCTTCTGCGCATGCGCCTTGCCCTTGTCGGCGCTCTCCTGGTCGCGATCGATCAGGACGACGTCGAGACCGGCGCGGGCCGAGACGTAGCCGACGCTCGCGCCCATGAAGCCGGCGCCGATCACGGCGATCTTCTTCACCTTGGTCGCGGGCACGTCCTTCGGACGGCGCGCACCCTTGTTGAGCTCCTGCATCGACAGGAACAGGCTGCGGATCATCGCGGCCGCTTCCTTCGAACGCAGCACCGAGGTGAAGTAGCGCGACTCGACGCGCAGCGCGGCGTCGATCGGTAGCTGGAGCCCTTCATAGACGCAGCTCATGATCGCGCGCGCGGCCGGGTAGTTGTCGTAGGTCTCGCGGCGGTAGATGGCGTTGCCCGCCGGGAACATCATCATGCCGGCCTTGGAGAACACCGGACCGCCCGGCAGCTTGAAACCCTTCTCGTCCCAGGGCGCGACGGCCTTGCCGCCGCCCTTGATCCAGTCCTTCGCCGCCTTGATGAGATCGGCCGCGGGAACGATGGCGTGAATCAGGTTGAGCTGCTTGGCCTTGTCCAGCGCGACGGGATCGCCCTTGAGGAGGATCGTCATGGCGTCCTGCGGCGGCACCAGGCGCGGCACGCGCTGCGTACCGCCGGCGCCGGGGAACAGGCCGACCTTGACCTCGGGCAGGCCGAGGCGCGTCTTGGGATTCTCCGCCGCCACACGGTAGTGGCAGCACAGGGTGATCTCGAAGCCGCCGCCGAGCGCCAGCCCGTTGATCGCGGCCGCCCACGGCTTGCCCGAGGTTTCGATGGAGCGCAGCACCTGCGAGAAGCGCCGGCTCTGGTCGAACAGCATCTGGTTCGCGGCCGTCTCGCCCTGCTCCTTGAAGACCTTGGCGTAGGCCTGGTTCATGCCCTCGAGCATCGACAGATCGGCGCCGGCGCAGAACGCCTCCTTGCTGGAGGTGATGACGACGCCCTTCACGGCGGCATCGGCCGTGGTTTCCTTGACGATCGCGTCGAGCTCGCTGGTCGAGGTCTCGTCGAGCACGTTCATCGAACGGCCCGGGATGTCCCAGGTGACGAGCGCGATGCCGTCGGCGTCGGTCTCAACCTTGAAGTTCTTGTAAGCCATGTTGGTTGCTCCTCGGTGCCGCAGCCGATCCCAGGCGCGGCGGTTGATGGTGATCTCGTAGGGTGGGTTAGCCGAAGGCGTAACCCACCACTGTCTTTCTCCGCGGAAACAGAAGAGGTGGGTTACGCTTCGCTAACCCACCCTACGGCAGCTCGTCAGACGCGCTCGATGATGGTCGCGGTGCCCATGCCGCCGCCGATGCACAGCGTCACAAGGGCGGTCGACTTGTTGGTGCGCTCGAGCTCGTCGAGCACGGTGCCGAGGATCATCGCGCCGGTGGCGCCGAGCGGATGGCCGAGCGCGATCGCGCCGCCATTGACGTTGATCCTGGCGTTGTCGATGTCGAAGGCCTGGATGTAGCGCAGCACGACGGAGGCGAAGGCCTCGTTGAGCTCGAACAGGTCGATGTCCGACTTCTTCATGCCGGAACGCGCAAACAGCTTTTCAGTGACGTCGACCGGGCCGGTCAGCATCATCGCCGGCTCCGAGCCGATGTTCGCAAACGCGCGGATCTTTGCCCGCGGCTTCATGCCATATTTCGCGCCCGCCTCCTTGCTGCCCAGCAGCACGGCGCCGGCACCGTCGACGATGCCGGAAGAGTTGCCGGCATGGTGCACGTAATTGACGCGCTCGATCTCGGGGTGCGACTGCACCGCGACGCCATCGAAGCCGCCCATTTGCGCCATCATCGTGAACGACGGCTGGAGCTGCGCCAGCGACTGCATCGTCGTCGAGGGACGCATATGCTCGTCCTTTGCGAGGATGGTGAGGCCGTTGATGTCCTTCACCGGCACGACCGACTTGTTGAAGCGGCCTTCGTCCCAGGCCTTGCCGGCACGCTGCTGGCTCTGCACGGCGTAGGCGTCGACGTCATCGCGGGAGAAGCCGTACTTCGTGGCGATCAGGTCGGCCGAGACGCCCTGCGGCATGAAATAGGCCGGCACCGCCATCGACGGATCCATCGGCCATGCACCGCCGGAGGCGCCGATGCCGACGCGGCTCATGGATTCGGCGCCGCCGCCGATCACCAGCTCGTGCTGGCCGCTCATGACCTGG
The DNA here is from genome assembly GCF_030160715.1 of Bradyrhizobium iriomotense. GTDB lineage: Bacteria > Pseudomonadota > Alphaproteobacteria > Rhizobiales > Xanthobacteraceae > Bradyrhizobium > Bradyrhizobium iriomotense. The sequence continues at coordinate 5,746 of NZ_BSOW01000013.1, read as the reverse complement.
GCGGCAGCGAAGTTCACGGCATCGAGGCCGGAGGCGCAGAAGCGGCTGATCTGCACGCCGGGCACGGCTTCGCCGAGGCCGGCTTTGAGTGCGGCGAAGCGCGCGATGTCGCTGCCGGCCTCGCCGACGGGATCGACGACGCCGAGCACGACGTCATCGACGGAGTCGACGGGCAGGTTGTTACGCTCCTTCAGCGCCTTGAGCGGCACGGTGGCGAGCGCCAGCGCGGTGACCTCGTGCAGCGCGCCGTCCGGCTTGCCGCGGCCGCGCGGCGTGCGAACGTGGTCGTAGATGAATGCCTCAGGCATGACGCCCTCCTGATGTGATGTCTAGATACGATTGGGACCTGGCGGCGGAAACGGGCTTAGAATGCTTCCGCCGGCAGTTCCATGACGGTGGCGCAACCGGCCTGGATGCGCGCGAGATTGGCTGCGGTTTCCGGCAGCATCCGCTCCATGAAGAAGCGGCCGGTGACGAGCTTGGTGGAGAGATAGGGCGTGGCCCCGGACTCGGCAATCTTCCCAAGCGTCACCTTGGCCATCCGCGCCCACATGTAGCCGAGCGCGACGAAGCCGAAGAGATGCAGGTAGTCGGTCGCGGCGGCACCGGCATTGTCCGGCTTCGCCATCGCGTTCTGCATCAGCCAGGTGGTGGCCTGCTGGAGATGGCCGAGCGCGGTCGAGAGCGGGGCGACGAACGGCTTCAAGGCTTCGTCGCCACCGTTCTCCTTGGCAAAGCCCATGACCTCGCCGAAGAACGCCATGATGGCGCGGCCGCCGTCGCGCGGCAGCTTGCGGCCGACGAGGTCGAGCGCCTGGATGCCATTGGCGCCTTCATAGATCATGGCGATGCGCGCATCGCGCACGAACTGCTCCATGCCCTGCTCGGCGATGTAGCCGTGGCCGCCATACATCTGCTGCGCCTGCACCGCGTTGGCAAAGCCGTAGTCGGTGAGGAAGCCTTTCAGCACCGGCGTCATCAGGCCCATGTGATCGTCGGCGGCCTGGCGGTCCTTCGGATCCTCGGAGCGGTGGGCGACGTCGCTCTTCAGAGCGGTCCACACCACGAAGGCGCGCGCGGCCTCATTGAAGGCGCGGATCGACAGCAGCGTGCGGCGCACGTCGGGATGCACGATGATCGGATCGGCCGCCTTGTCCGGCGCCTTCGCGCCGGTGAGCGCGCGGCCCTGAATGCGCTCGCGCGCATAGGCGACTGCATTCTGGTAGGCGACTTCCGACTGCGAGAGGCCTTGCACGGCGACGCCGAGGCGGGCCTCGTTCATCATCACGAACATGCCCTGCATGCCCTTGTTCTCTTCGCCGATCAGCCAGCCGGTGGCGTTGTCGTAGTTCATCACGCAGGTGGAATTGCCGTGGATGCCCATCTTGTGCTCGATCGAGCCGCACACCACGCCGTTGCGCTGCCCCACCGAGCCGTCGGCGTTGACCAGGAATTTGGGCACCACGAACAGCGAGACGCCCTTGATCCCGGCAGGCGCGCCTTCGATGCGCGCGAGCACGAGATGGATGATGTTGCCAGCGAGGTCATGCTCGCCGGCGGAGATGAAGATCTTGGTGCCCGTAATCTTGAAGCTGCCGTCGGCCTGGCGCACCGCCTTGGTGCGGAGCATGCCGAGATCGGTGCCGCAATGCGGCTCGGTCAAGTTCATGGTGCCGGTCCATTCGCCCGCCACCATCTTCGGCACGTAGGTCTGCTTCTGCTCCGGCGTACCGTGCACCAGCAGCGCCGCGGTCGCGCCCATGGTGAGGCCGCCATACATCGAGAACGCCATGTTGGCCGAACACTGGAATTCGTTGACCGCCTGGCTCAGCACGACCGGCAGGCCCTGGCCGCCATATTCGGTCGGCGCGGAGAGACCGAGCCAGCCGCCTTCGGCGACCTGCTTGAAGGCGTCCTTGAAGCCCTTCGGCGTGGTGACGCTGCCGTCATCGGCGCGCTTGCAGCCTTCGAGATCGCCGACGCGGTTGAGGGGCTGCAGCACCTCTTCCGAAAGCTTGGCGGCTTCGCCGAGGATCGCCTCGCGCACATCGCTCGATGCATCGGAGAAGCCAGGCAGATTGTCGTAGCGATCAATCTGGAAGACGTCGTTGAAGAGGAAGTTCACGTCTTCGACGGGGGCTTTATAGATCGGCATGGCGTTCTCCCGGCATGGGCCTTGAAGGGGTGGTGGTCTCTAGGAGTCCCCGCGACGCAGCGCTTGTTGCGAGCTTAGCGGGTTCTGCAATCTCAGGGCAGTGTCATGATTGTGCTGCGAGCTGCTCCGCCATCAGGCGGTGCAGCATGTTGATGGCCTTGAGCGGACGCACCATCACCTTGAAATGCGTGATGCGACCGTCGTTGTCGAAGGTGATGATGTCGACGCCGTTGAGCTCGATGCCGTCGATCTCGGTCTTGAATTCGAGCACGGCGCCGCTCGCGCTTGTCCACTCGCCGACATAGGTGAAGCCGGGACCGCCGAGCACCTTCTCGGCGCTCGACAGGTATTTGAAGGTGATGTCGCGCCCGCGCTGCGGCGTGTGCACGACGGGACTTTCGAAGACGGCGTCGGGATGCAGGAGGTCCCAGAGCGCGGCGCGGGCTTCAGCGCGGTCTTCAGACTTCATGTAGCCGTACCAGGAATCGAGGCCGGTCATTCTCAGCGTGCCTCCCTTGTTAAAAGGCCGTGGCAAAAATCTTGAAAACAACCCCATGCAAAGGAGCCCGAAGGCCGACGCCGGCGGGTCTTTGGCTGGCGCCATATGCACATTGACGCATATGCGCCGATGTGCATAAAGTCAAGTCAATTGGTCGGGTACGTTTTAAGGAGCCGGTGTCATGGCGCTGGGCGACGCAATTCTCGCATGCCTGACGGAACGTCCGATGACGGGCTACGAGCTCGCCAAGACGTTCGACTCCTCGATCGGCTTCTTCTGGAAGGCCGACCACCAGCAGATCTATCGCGAGCTCTCCAAGCTGCGCGACCGCGGCTACATCCAGGGCCGCGAGGTCGTGCAGACCGGCAAGCCCAACAAGCTGGTTTATACGCTCACCGAGGACGGACGAACAGCGCTGCGGCACTGGGCCGCGCGGCCGAGCACGCCGCCCTCGATCAAGGACGACCTCCTGGTACGGCTGCATGCGCTCGACAGCATCGACATCGAGCCCCTGCGCACCGATTTGATGGCCCGACTTGAACACCACCGCGATCGTCACACCAACTACGAGCGCATCCTGAAGAAGCGCTTTCCGGACGGAGAGGCATCTGGCGTGCTCGACCTCGGCAATCTGCTGCTGCTCCGCCTCGGCGCACGGCACGAGCAGATGGTGGCCGACTTCTGCGAGGAAGCGCTCGAGGCGCTGTCGGCGGTCAGCGGTCGCGGGACGGTGGTGCCGATCGACGAGGGCAAGCGCGAGGGGAAGGGCTGAGGTCGATCGCGCCTGACGCAAGGCGAGACCGCAGCCACCCACTCCGCCGCCATCGCCCGGCTTGACCGGGCGATCCAGTACGCCGAGACGGTCGTGATTGAATCGATAAGCCGCGGCCTTGGCGGTAGCCACGCGCCGCCCCCGGTTCCCGACGCCCAACTTTAAGACAGGGGCGACGGCTTCCTTAACCCGTTATTTACCGTAACAGAGAAAAGTCGGTTTTTGAGGCAGACGACCCGCGCCGAATGGAATTGTCTCTACAACTGGGACGCGCGGGAAAGCTGGAGGCATCGGGTGGGGTGCCGAAGTCGGAACCGGACAGAAGTCATGAATTCGCGCGTATCGTGGAGTGTTGACGGCATCGATCCATCCGTCAGGGAGCGGGCCGAAGCAGCTGCGCGCCGTGCCGGCATGTCACTCAACGATTGGCTGAACTCCACTCTCGGCGACACCACCCCGCCGAATTTCCGAGCGTCTTACGAGCAGCGGCCGCAAGCCCCGCAGGCACCGAGCCAGGAAAGCCGCGACGTCGCCGACATCCACCAGCGGCTCGACGCGATCACCCAACAGATCGAACGGATTTCAAAGCCCGCGCCGCGCCAGGACTCTTCGCGCCAACAGGACCTTTCGCGCGAACAGGGCGTCTCGCGCGAGCAGGGCGTTGCGCGCCAGCTCAACGATGCGATCTCTCGGCTGGATGCGCGACTGTCGCAGATCTCGCGGCCGCAGGCACAGGCACCGCGGCCTGCTCCGGTCGAGACCCGGCAGCGCCAGGCCGACATGGTCGAGCGCGCGGCAGCGCAGGTCTATCGCAACTCGCCGCCGCTCAGCCCCGCCTCGCTCGACGTTGCGGTGGCCGAGATCTCGGCGCGACAGAACGAGCTCGACAGCTTTGCGCCGCGGCAGATGCCACCGCGCGCGGCCCCCTCGATCGCCCCCGCCGCGCCCATCGCGCCTCCCATGGCTCCCGCCATGTCACCTCCGTTGGCGCCCCCTGCCCCCGCCTATGCGCCGCCGCCTCCGCAGCCGAGTCCCGACTTCTCCGCGCTGGAACGGCATCTCCTCAAGATCACCAGCCAGATCGAGTCGCTGCAGCGCCCCGATCACATCGAGCAGTCGATCAATGCATTCCGCAACGATCTTGCGGAAATCCGGCACGCGATCACCGAGGCGATGCCGCGCCGCGCGATCGAATCGATCGAGAACGAGATCCGCTCGCTGCATCGTCGCATCGACGAGACGCGCACCTCCAGCACCGACGGCCAGGCGCTTGCCGGCGTCGAGCGCGCGCTGTCCGAGATCAAGCAGGTTCTGCGCACGCTGACGCCGGCCGAGCAGCTCACCGGCTATGACGAGGCGATCCGCAATCTCGGCGCCAAGCTCGACCTGATCCTGCGCGCCAATGACGATCCCGGCACGGTGCAGCAGCTCGAAGGCGCGATCTCGGCGCTGCGCGGCATCGTCTCCAACGTCGCCTCCAACGAGGCGCTGGCACGGCTCTCCGAGGACGTGCAGCTGCTGTCGACCAAGGTCGACCAGATCACACGCGCCTCCGCCCCGAGCAGCGACAGCTTTGCGGTGCTGGAGCAGCGCATCGCGGCGCTCACGGCTGCGCTGGAGACGCGCGAGCGGCCGGCGCCGTCCGAAAGCACCGAGCATCTGGAGAGCGCGATCCGCGCGCTGTCCGATCGCTTCGACCGCATGCAGGTCGGCGGCGACTCCGCCTCCACCTTCGCGCATCTCGAGCAGCGCGTGTCGTATCTCCTGGAGCGGATCGAGGCCGCCTCCGATCCGCGCAACGGCAATTTGAGCCGCGTCGAAGATGGGCTGCATGACATCCTGCGGCATCTGGAACGGCAGCAGGCGACCTATGCCGCGCTCGCCGAGAGCCGCAGTTCGGCACCGCCAGCCGATTCCGGCGTGGTCGACCTCGTCAAGCGCGAGCTCTCCGACATCCGCTTCAGCCAGGCCGAGACCAACCGCCACACGCAGGACTCGCTCGAAGCCGTGCACAGCACGCTCGGCCATGTCGTCGATCGCCTGACGATGATCGAGGGCGATCTGCGCGCGGTGCGCAGCGCGCCACCTCAGGCCGCGCCGCAGGCCTTCGCAACACCGCCGATGCCGGCCGAACCGGTGCGCAGCGCGATGCCGCCGCGAGAGCCGCCCAAAGCCGACATCAAGCCCGATCTGCCCAATCCGGCCGCGGAGCAGGCGGCCTTCGTCGCCGCGCCGCGCGAATTCCACGCCGCAACGCCGGCTGCTCCGCCGCCGGTGCCGGCGGCTCCACCGGTTCCGCCGCGCGCGATCAGCGAAATCC
>NZ_BSOW01000012.1 GCF_030160715.1 Bradyrhizobium iriomotense | reverse complement strand
GGGCGGAGTGCCCTCGGCGGCACGCGCGCTGGCCCGCCGGAAGGCGTCGCCGCTGCCAGTGCCAGTGCCGCTGCCACCGCGGGGGCCGCCGGGACGCGATGCGTCGCGGGCGCGCTGGGCAGCTTCCGATTCGACCTTGCGGACGGCCTCTTCGAGCGACAGCCGCTCGCGGGTGATCTCGGATTCGGAGAGCGGCGGCTGCACGCTGCGGAGCTGCGCGATCAGCGCCGTGCGCGCCCGTTCATAGAGCGCGCGGCGGCTTTCGCCGGGAGCGTTGGGGTCCAGGGCGGCAATAGCACGGGCGATCAGCGGATAGTAATCAGCCATTTCAACTCAACTATGCGCCTGTCCCGGTAAGATATCGTTAAGCCTCAAACGGGTTTTGTACCAGAATAGTATCTTCACGTTCGGGGCTCGTGGAAAGAAGAGCGACCGGGCAGCCCACCAGTTCCTCGATCCGGCGCACATATTTGATGGCCTGGGCCGGCAAATCCGCCCAGGAGCGGGCGTTCGCGGTCGGCTCCTTCCAGCCTTCGATGGTCTCGTAGATCGGCTCGACCCGGGCCTGAGCGCCCTCGCCGGCCGGGAAATGGTCGATCTCCTTGCCGTCGAGCTTGTAGCCGGTGCAGACCTCGATCGAATCGAAACCGTCGAGGATGTCGAGCTTGGTCAGCGCCAGCCCGTTGATGCCGCAGGTCCGGACCGCCTGGCGGACCAGCACGGCGTCGAACCAGCCGCAGCGGCGCGGACGGCCGGTGTTGGTGCCGAACTCGCGGCCACGCTCGCCGATCTTGCGGCCGATCGCGTTGTCCTGCTCGGTCGGAAACGGTCCTTGGCCGACGCGCGTCGTGTAGGCCTTGCACAGACCCAGCACATAGCCGACCGCGCCGGGCCCGAGGCCGGCACCGGTCGCGGCCTGCGCCGCCACGGTGTTGGACGAGGTGACGTAAGGATAGGTGCCGTGGTCGACGTCGAGCAGCGCGCCCTGCGCACCCTCGAACAGCATGCGCTTGCCTTCGCGGCGCTTGATGTCGAGCAGCCGCCACACCGTCTCGGCATAGGGCAGAAGCTGCGGTGCCAGCGCGCTGAGCTCGGCCAGGATGGTCTTGCCGTCGAACTCCGGCAGATTGAGGCCGCGGCGTAATGCATTGTGGTGAGCAAGGAGCCGGTCGATCTTGTGCGGCAGCGTGTCGAGGTCCGCGAGATCCATCAGGCGGATGGCGCGGCGGCCAACCTTGTCCTCATAGGCAGGGCCGATGCCGCGGCGGGTGGTGCCGATCGCGGTCGCCGCGTTGGAGGATTCGCGAAGCGCGTCGAGCTCACGATGCAGCGGCAGGATCAGGGTGACGTTCTCGGCGACGCGCAGATTGTCCGGGCTGACAGCGACGCCCTGGGCCCTGAGCTTGGTGACCTCGTCGAGGAAAGCCTGCGGGTCGAACACCACGCCATTGCCGATCACCGACAGCTTCTGGTCACGCAGCACGCCCGATGGCAACAGCGCCAGCTTGTAGGTCTCGCCATTGATGACCAGCGTATGGCCGGCATTATGCCCGCCCTGGAAGCGGACGACGATGTCGGCCTGCTCCGACAACCAGTCGACGATCTTGCCCTTTCCCTCGTCGCCCCACTGGGCGCCGACGACGACAACATTGGCCATTCGCGGGTATTCCCTATGCAGATGTCTTTAAGTGCCATGATCCTAGCGGAAAACCGGTACCCGCTTTTCCGGGATCATGCCGGCGCCCAGCCCAATCCACGGCCGGGGGCCGCTCGCATGCGAGGCAGTCAACCGGATAACGGAAGCAGCCCCTCTAGGCAAGCAAGAACGGGGCTTTTTCGCGGCCTAAGGCGCGATCCAAGCCTTTGATATCCCCTTAAAATCCGGAAAGCTTCGGGGCGGCGCCGGCAAGGTCTGGAACCACGGAACTGAGACCCATCAACCACCCTGTTCGTCGCTTGCCGAAGGGATGCTGTTACCTCCGCCCTTTACCTTCGGGTTGTCGGCATCATCGCGATACTGACGGGGGACAACATCGGCGGGCTGATCCTGATGCTGTCGCGCGTTGCGCTGCGCATGGACCGTCGCAAACTGATCATCAAACGTCTCGCCACGATCCACGATCTCGGTGCCATGACGTCCTGTGCACGGACAAGACGGGCAGGCTGACGTCGCGCCGAGATCGCGCTTGGCCGAAACTGTTGAAGCCGCTTGCGATCCGCACGGGCGGAAGACTTGAAGCTGGGGTTCCCGCTACATTGAAGGCGCGCATGGACGCGATGCGTCGCGCCCCATTGATATGGGCCCGCTTTCCGTGTCTGTGGACTGGCCGGGTATGAGCCGGCCCGGGGTACCACCGGGCCGGAGCCTTGGCGCATGAACCGGGGCCATAACAATCACAATGTCCGCCGCCGACCAGACCACGCGCCTTGCCGCACCCGACCGAAACTGGATCGCCAACCAGCCTTATCTCCTGCTCAGCATCACCGCGCTGTGCTGGGCCGGCAATGCCATTGTCGGGCGACTCGCCGCCGGCCACATCCCGCCGGTGACGCTGTCCTTCCTGCGCTGGTTCTTCGCCTTCCTGCTGGTGCTGCCGTTCGCCTGGACGCATCTGGTGAAGGACTGGCCGGCGATCCGCAGCAAGCTCGGCCTGATGATCGTGCTCTCGATCACCGGCATCGGCGCCTTCAACACGCTGCAATATTGGGCGCTGGAGCATACCCAGGCACTGAACACGCTGCTGCTGCAATCGGCCGCGCCGCTGGTTGTTGTACTCTGGTCGCTGATCATTTTGGGCGTCCGGCTCACGGCGATGCAGGCCCTCGGCGTTTTCCTCTCGTTGTGCGGCGTGCTGACGATCCTCTTGCATGGCGACCTCACCGCCCTCTCCAACATCGAGTTCAACAAGGGCGACCTAATCTTCATGGTCGCGCTAGTGATCTTCGCGCTCTATTCCGTGCTGACACTGAAGCGGCCGGCGATCCACGGCCTGTCGTTTCTTGCCTTCACCTTCGGCTGCGGCGCGGCGTGCCTCATTCCGCTGGAGATCTGGGAGTTGTCGGCCCGTCCCGTGATGAAGCTCGATCTGCCGAACGTTCTGACACTGGTCTATGTTGCGGTGTTTCCCTCGACGCTCGCCTATCTCTGCTTCAACCGCGGCGTCGCGCTGATCGGCGCCAACCGCGCCGCCCCGTTCTTCCACGTGGTGCCCGTGTTCGGCTCGATCATGGCGATGATCTTCTTGGGTGAACTGCCGCAGGCTTTCCACTTCATCGGTTTTGCGCTGGTACTGTCGGGCGTGTTCGTCGCCTCGCGCAAGCAGGCAAGCTAACTTGCCCTGAACTTGCTGTACGCTTCGCTGGTCGCGATGATCACGTGCTCGGCGCAGGCGTTGCGGCGATGGGGATCGGCTTCGTTTTCGTAGCGCTCCGACGTCATCATGTCGAGGAAGGCTGCGACCGACGGATAATGGACCAGCGCGACGAAATCCCAATCGTTGCCCGCTGGCGGCCCGAGCGCGACGGCTTTGGCGTCGCCGGTCCACAGCAGCGTGCCACCGCGCGCCTTGATCATCGGCACGGTCACGGCGCTGTAGCGCAGGTAAGCGTCCCAGCCGGAACCGTCGCCATCCAGCGAGCGCTCGTGGAAGCGCATCAGGTTCAGCATCACGACGGGCGCCTGCCGATCGAGCCGCGCGAGGCCTTCGATGTTCAACATATTAACCGCCAAAGCCACCTCCCTGATCTCAGTTGCATTGTAGCATTGCGGCAGCAGGACTTGTGGTGCAGCCGCTATCCGGCGCAAGCTTGCTCACGAAAACCAATGACGATCGCTTCGCCCGCGCCACCGGCCTCGAATCCGGCCGACTGGCTCAACAACCAGCCCTATCTGCTGCTGAGCCTGAGCTCGCTGTTCTGGGCCGGCAACATCGTGCTCGCGCGCCATGTCGGCGCGCATGTGCCGCCGCTCACGCTGACAACGATCCGCTGGTTCGGCGTCTTCCTCATCCTGCTGCCGTTTGCAGGACCGCATCTGAGGCGCGACTGGAAGGCGCTTCGCGCGCATCTGCCGCTGATGCTGTTCCTGTCGCTGGTCGGCTTCGCCTTCAACAATGCGATCTCGTTCTGGGCCCTGCAATATACGGAAGCACTGAACGCGCTGCTCATTCAGTCGGCTGGACCTCTGTTCGTGGCGCTGTGGTCGCTGGTGCTGTTCGGCGTCCGCCTGACGGCTGCACAGCTCGCCGGCATCGCGATCTCGCTGCTCGGCGTCCTCATCATCATCCTGCGAGGCGATCTCGCGGCGCTTGCCGGCATCAGCTTCAACCGGGGCGACATCATGTTCGCTTCCTCGCTGATCGCATTCGGGCTCTATTCCGCCTTCATCCCGCGCCGGCCGAAAATCCATCAGCTCTCCTTCCTGTCCTTCACCACCTGCTGCGGGGCGATGATGCTGCTGCCGGCCGCGGTGTGGGAATTTTCCGCGGGCAACGTCCTGAAGCCCGATGCGACGACGCTCGCGACATTCGCCTACATCCTGATCTTCCCATCGACCCTCGCCTATCTCTTCTTCAATCGCGGCGTGGCGCTGATCGGACCGAACCGCGCCGCACCGTTCTTTCATCTGGTGCCCGTGTTCGGCTCGGCGATGGCGATCCTCTTGCTCGGCGAACGGCTGCAGCTCTTCCACCTCGTCGGCTACGCGCTGGTGCTCGCCGGCGTCGTGATCGCATCGCGGCAGGGCTCGGCGAAATAATTCCGCGCTGCGGACGATGCAACGGCCTCGTGCCCCGGTTCAGCAGCGCATCACTCGCGCGCTGCGCTGCGCCCGAGGGACGAGACCAGCTACAAGCCGCGCCTTCCTCTTTGGTCTGCGAGCAGCTAGGCTTCCTCAACAACGATAAAAGAGGGAACGTCCGAAAATGCCTTCGCTCCTCCGTGCCTTGCGCGCTGCCGGCGCGCTCATGCTGTGCCTCGCCGCCGCATCACCGGCACTGGCCCAGACCTATCCCAACCGCAACATCACGCTGGTGCTGCCGTTTGCGGCCGGCAGTGGCACCGACACCACGACGCGGCTGATCTCGCAGCATCTGTCGCAGGCCCTCGGCGTCGGCATCGTCATCGAGAACAAGGCCGGCGCCAACGGCATGCTGGCCGCGACCTATGTCGCGCGCGCCACGCCCGACGGCTACACGCTGCTCGTCACCACCAACACCACGCATTCGGCCAATCCCTACCTCCTGAAGAGTCTCACCTACGATCCCGTCAAGGACTTCACGCCGATCGCGCGGACCGGCGACCTGCCCTTCATGCTGGTGGTCCATCCCGAGCTGCCGGCGAAGACGGTCGGCGAGCTCGTCGCCTATGCCAAGGCCAATCCGGGCAAGCTCAGCTACGCCTCGGGCTCGTCATCGGCGATCGTGTCGGGTGCGACCTTTGCCCACAATGCCGGCCTCGATCTCCTGCACGTGCCGTACAAGAGCTCGCCGCCGGCGCTCAACGACGTGATGGGCGGCCGAGTCTCGATGATGTTCGTGGATATCCTGACCGGGCTTCCGCTGGTCAATGGCGGCGCGCTGCGCGCGCTCGCGGTGACCACGAAGGACCGCTCGCCGCTGGTGCCGCAACTGCCCTCGATGCAGGAGGCCGGCGTGCCCGATTTCGACATCACCTCTTGGCAGGGCTATTTCGGCCCCGCCGGCATGCCGAAGGAGATCGTGGCGCGGCTGAACGCCGAGATCCGAAAGATCATCGAGAAGCCGGAGATCAAGGCGCAGCTCGCAACGCTCGGCATGGACGCCTTCTCCGGCACGCCGGAAGAGCTCGGCGCCTTCGTGGGCGATCAGCTCGTGCTGTGGGAGAAGCTGATCAGGGAGGCCGGCATCGAGAAGCAATAGGGCGACACGGCGAAGGCTCGTGTCCCGGACGCGGCGCAGCGCGAAGCGGTGCGGCGCAGAGCCGGGACCCAGCATGGGCCCCGGTTCAGCAGCGCATCACTTCGTGCTGCGCTGGGCCCGGGGCACGAGTATCTCTCTAGTTACGCCGCCCTTACCTTCGCGAGGAAGCCGTCGACGGCGCTGCGCAGCGCGCCGGACTGGTTGTCGAGCTCGCGCGCGTTCGACAGCACGTCGGAGGCTGCCGTACCCGTCGCCTTGGCCGCCGAGGTCACGCTGCCGATATGGGCATTAATCTCGCTGGAGCCGGCAGCGACCGACTGGATGTTGCGGGCGATTTCGCGCGTCGCTTCGCCCTGCTGCTCGATCGACGCGGAAATGCCGGCCGTGATCTCGCTCATCTCGGCGATCGTCTGGGTGATGCCGGCAATCGCGGCGACGGCGTCGCTGGTCGAGGTCTGCATCGCCGCGACCTGAGCCGAGATTTCCTCGGTGGCCTTCGCGGTCTGGTTGGCGAGCGCCTTGACCTCGGAGGCGACGACCGCGAAGCCGCGGCCGGATTCGCCGGCGCGCGCCGCTTCGATGGTCGCGTTGAGCGCGAGCAGGTTGGTCTGAGCCGCGATCGAATGGATCAGCTTGACGACCTCGCCGATCTTCTCGGCGCCGGAGGACAGCACCTGCACGGTGGTGTTGGTGCGCTCGGCGTCGCTGACCGCCTTGCTCGCGACCTCGGTGGAGCGCGTCACCTGACGCGAGATCTCGGAGACCGAGCTCGACAGCTCTTCGGCGGCGGCCGCAACCGTGCCGACATTGCCGGATGCCTTTTGCGAGGCGGCGCCGACGGTGGCCGCACGCGCGCTGGCATCGCTCGCGGTGGCGGTCATCGATTGCGCCGTGGTCTGCATGCCGGCGGCGGCCGCAGACACCGAACGCACGATGCCGTTGACGCTGCGCTCGAAATCGCTGGCGATGCCTTCCATTGCGCTGCGACGTTCCGCAGCGGCGCGTTCCTTGGCAACCGCTTCGGTCTTCTCGAGATCGCGGATGCGGACCGCATTGTCCTTGAAGATCTGCACCGTCGAGGCCATCCCGCCGACCTCGTCGCCACGGCCGACGCCGGGGATGTCGCCCTCGAGCTTGCCGTCGGCGAGCTCCTTCATGCGCGTGCCGAGAAGGTTGAGCGGCAGGCTGATGCTGCGGCCGAGCAGCCAGGCCACGCTGCCGGCGACGACGACGATGCCGAGCAGGGACAGGCCGAGCAGCCAGTAGACCGGCGCCATCTTCTCGTCGATATCCTCGAGATAGGCACCCGTGCCGAGATACATGTCGAAGCCGGGGACAGCGACCGCGTAGCCGAGCTTGCGGATCGGCTTCTCCTGGCCCGGCTTCACATATTCATAGAACAGCAGGATCTCGCCATTGGCCTTGACGCCGTCCATCAGCTCCCTGGACAGCTTGCGGCCGTTGGTTTCCACGTCCATGCGGTTGGTGCCGATCTGCTTCGGATCGGGCGCGAGCTGCGTGATGCCGTCAGAGGTGGTGGCGAACAAATAGCCGGAGCCCTTGTCGTACGTCATCGCGTTGCCGTAGCGGCGGAATTCGGCCAGCGCGGCCTCTTTGGTCAACTCGCCGGCATTCACCCGCTTCGCCAGGGTGGCCGCGAAGTTGCGGGCCATGTCGACGATCGCCTTGGTCTGATCGATGCGCGCACTCACCATCTCGCGCTTCATCAGATAGCCGGCGAGAACCCCGGAGATGCAGAGACCGAACAAGGTGACGCCGACAAGGATGCCAAGCTTGGGGGCGATTTTCAGATTGCTCAACTTCACAAGGTGGCTCCGGCAATAAGGGGGGTACGGACACGCGGGTGGGTCGATCGAATTTGAGTCAATTTTTAGTGTGGGACTGATTAGCAACGCGTTACGATGGCGCCGTAGAACCCGAAGAGGAGACAAAAACCCGCAAACACCGCAGTCCGCGACAACCGACGATTGTACGCCTCAAGGTCGATTTCGCGTAAAAGAAGCAAAGGCCAACCGCAAGGAGCGGGCCCCAACAAGAACCGACAAACCAAATCGGAGCAGGAAATGCCGAAATACAGGGTGGTAACGCCGAAGGGCGCGAGCTTCACGGTGGCGGGAAGCGACTATTCCTTCGAGCGGGAGGCGCTCGACCCGATCGACGCGGAGATCGTCGAGGCGCCGGCCAACGAGGCCGAGTTCATCGCCGCAGCCCGGACGGCTGACGCGATCTACGCCAAGGGCATGCCGATCACCAAAGCTGTCATCGACGCATTGGAAAACTGCAAGGCGATCACGCTCGGCTCCGTCGGCGTCGACAGCGTCGATGTCAAGGCGGCAACCGCCCGCGGCATTCCCGTGACCAACATCCCCGACACCTTCATCGAGGAGGTCGCCGACCACGCCATGATGCTGCTGCTCGCAGGCTTCCGCCGCCTGGTCGAGCAGGACCGGATGGTGCGCAGCGGGCGCTGGGCCGAAGGCCGGCCGGCACTTCTGAAAATTCCGCGGCTGATGGGACAGACGCTCGGCTTCATTTCGTTCGGCCGCGTCGCGCGCGCGGTCGCCAAGCGCGCCGCACCCTTCGGCCTGCGGATGATGGCCTATGACCCCTTCATCCAGGAAACGCTGATGTACGATCACGGCGTAATGCCGGCGACGCTGAACGAGGTGCTCTCGCAATCCGACTTCGTCTCGATGCACGCACCGGCGCGGCCGGAGGTCCACCACATGCTGACCGAGAAGCATTTCCGCCAGATGAAGAAGGGCTCGATCTTCATCAACACCGGGCGCGGCGCCACCGTGGACGAGGAGAGCCTGATCAAGGCCTTGCAAGAAGGCTGGATCGCGCATGCCGCGCTCGACGTGCTGGAGAAGGAACCGCCGTCGCACAACAATCCCCTGCTCGGCATGGAGAACGTCACCCTCACCGCCCACGTCGCCTCGGCCTCGGCACGGTTCGACGAAGCGCGCAAGCGGCGCGTGGGCTACGAATTGTCACTGGTGCTTCAGGGGATGTGGCCGGTAAGCTGCGTCAACCCGTCGGTGCTGCAGAACACGGCGCTGCGGCGCTGGCAGCCCGTCAGCATGGATCGCGGTCCGAACAGCTGAGCGTGCGATGCGCCTTCGGATGAAATGGAGACCGGTTCGCGTGAAAGAATAAACCAGTTCGAAGACCCTTCACCGGCGATCAACGCCGGGAAGGCGTACAAAAAAACAGGGAGGAACTGATGAGGAACGACATCACCCGTCGTGATGCAATCGGGCTTGGGTTGTCCGTTGCGGCGTTTGCGGCCACCGGTGCAGCAGCGCAAGCGCCATCCAACATCAGGGTTGCCGACGTCGCGGCACCGTCGCTGCCGATCGAGAAGGGCGCAAGCTTGCGCATGCTGCGACCGGTGCGCTTCGTCCAGCCGGACGAGGACGTGTTCCGCGCCAACGCAAAGCGTTTCACCGACACGACCGGGGTCGAGGTGAAAGTGGATTTCGTCGGCTGGGAGGACATCAACCAGCAGACCGCGGTGACGGCGAATTCCGGCGCCGGCCCCGACATCATCATCGGCTTCCAGGATGCGCCGCACATCTATGTCGACAAGCTGATCGAGCTGTCCGACGTCGCCGAATATCTCGGCAAGCGCTACGGCGGCTGGCTGTTCCTGGCGGACAAATACGGCAAGCGGGCCAAGAGCAACAACTGGATCGGGCTTCCCTTCGGCGCCAGCGGCGGACCGCTGGTCTACCGCAAGTCAGTGCTGAAACAGATCGGCTATGACAGGGTTCCCGACGACCACGCTGGCGTGCTCGATGTTTGCCGCAAGCTGCAGAAGGTCGGCAAGCCCGCAGGCTTTGCACTTGGCAACGCGGTTGGCGACGGCAACGGCTTCGCGCAATGGCTGCTGTGGTCGCACAATGCGGCACTGCTCGATGCCGACGGAAACCTCATCATCAACAGCAAGGAGACGGTGGCGGCACTGAAATATCTGAAGGAGCTCTACCCGACCTTCATCGCCGGCACGCCATCGTGGAATGACGTGTCCAACAACCGCGCCTATTCCTCCGAGGAGATCGCGCTCACGTCCAATGGCATATCGCTTTACTTCGCGCTGAAGAAGGATCCGGCGACAGCCGCGATTGCTGAAGACAGCGAACATCAGTTCTCGCCAAAGGGGCTCGCCGCGACCTATCCGATGGGCGGCCTGACGCTGAATGCCATGGTATTCAACCACAGTCCGTATCCGAACGCCGCCAAGGCGTTCCTCCAGTTCATGCTCGAGAAGGAACAATACGAGCCATGGCTCAACGCCAACAGCGGCTACTGGGCGCAGCCGCTCGCAGCCTATGCTGATGCGGCAGTGTGGTCGGGCGACCCGAAGGTGGCGATCTTCAAGGACACCATGAAGAACGAGTACTGGGATGGCTACAAAGGCCCGATCTCGACGGCGACCGGTGCCATCCGTGCCGACTACGTGCTGGTGCAGATGTGTGCCTCGGTTGCGACTGATGCCGCAACGCCGGAGCAGGCTGCCGCGGAAGCCGAGCGTCGGGCGAAGCGGTATTTCAGGAGATAGCGAAAGGCACCGTCATTGCGAGCCTAGCGAAGCAATCCGGGAATCCAACCGCGGAAACAGTCTGGATTGCTTCGTCGCTTCGCTCCTCGCAATGACGGCGTGGTGACAGCGTCAGACCAGGACAGTTGCCGATGTCCGTAACCACACTTCCCTCGTCAGCCCTCACGCAGCGGCAGCAATCATGGCTCGTGCGCCTGTTCGACTACAAGCCGTTCCTGATCGTAATGTGCCTCGCACCGGCGATAGGGCTGCTCACGGTGTTCCTCACCTATCCACTTGGCCTCGGCATCTGGCTCGCCTTCACCGACACCACGATCGGCCGGCGCGGCGTCTTCGTCGGCCTTGAGAATTTCCAGTACCTGCTGAGCGATCCCCTGTGGTGGAATGCGGTGTTCTACAGCGTGTTCTACACGGCTGTCGCGACGTTCGGAAAATTCGCGCTGGGCTTCTGGCTGGCGCTGCTGCTCAACAACCACTTCCCGTTCAAGAGCCTGCTGCGCGCGATCGTGCTGCTGCCCTGGATCGTGCCGACGGTGCTCTCCGCGCTGGCGTTCTGGTGGATCTACGATCCGCAATTCTCGATCATCTCTTATCTGCTGGTCGACGTGCTGCACTGGCGCACCAGCAATATCGACTTCCTCGGTACGCCCTGGCCGGCGCGCTTCTCGCTGATCGCCGCCAACATCTGGCGCGGCATTCCCTTTGTCGCGATCTCGCTGCTTGCGGGCCTCCAGACCATCTCGCCCTCGCTCTATGAAGCCGCGATGCTCGACGGCGCCAGCGCCTCGCAGCGCTTCCGCTACATCACCTTCCCGATGATGATGCCGATCCTGGCCATCGTCATGACCTTCTCGATCATCTTCACCTTCACCGACTTCCAGCTCGTCTACGCCATCACCCGCGGTGGCCCCGTGAACTCGACCCATCTGCTGGCGACATTGGCCTTCCAGCGCGGCATCGCCGGCGGCGAGCTTGGCGAAGGTGCCGCGATCGCGGTCTCGATGATCCCGTTCCTGGTGTTCGCGACGCTGTTTTCCTATTTTGGCCTCGCGCGGCGCAAATGGCAGCAGGGAGAAGCCAATGACTGACGCCGTCGCTCAACCGTCCGCTGTTGCGAATGCAGCACCCGACACCATGGCCTGGGATTCCCGCGCGCGGCGGGTGATGATGATCTACCTGCCACTCAGCTGCTTCGTGCTGATCCTGCTGTTTCCGTTCTACTGGATGGCGGTCACCGCGTTCAAGCCGAACGCCGAGCTGTTGAACTACAAGGCGCACAATCCGTTCTGGATCACCTCGCCGACGCTGGCGCATATCAAGCACCTCTTGTTCGACACGGCCTATCCGCGCTGGCTGAAGACGACGATGTTCGTCGCGATCGGCTCGACCACGCTGTCCCTGTTTGCGAGCACGCTGGCGGCCTATGCGATCGAGCGCCTGCGCTTCCGCGGCAGCCCCTATGTCGGCCTCGGGATCTATCTCGCCTATCTGGTGCCGCCATCGATCCTGTTCATTCCGCTCGCGACCGTGGTGGTGCAGTTCGGCCTATTCGACTCACCGTTGGCGCTGATCCTGGTCTATCCGACTTTCCTGGTGCCGTTCTGCACCTGGCTGCTGATCGGCTATTTCAAGTCGATTCCCTATGAGCTCGAGGAATGCGCGCTGGTTGACGGCGCGACGCGGCTTCAGATCCTGCGGCGGATCACGCTGCCGCTCGCGGTGCCCGGCCTGATCTCGGCCGGCATCTTCTCCTTCACGCTGTCCTGGAACGAGTTCATCTACGCGCTCGCCTTCATCCAGAGCGGCGCCAACAAGACCGTTCCCGTGGCGATCCTGACCGAGCTCGTCACCGGCGACGTCTATCAATGGGGAGCGCTGATGGCGGGTTCGCTGCTCGGCTCGCTGCCGGTCGCGATCTTCTATTCGCTGTTCGTGGATTACTACGTGTCGTCGCTGACCGGCGCCGTCAAGGAATAGGGCTCGCGGCGCCCGCACGCAATCGCCGCCGCTCGTGCGGCGGGCCCGCTTGGCCGCTTACGTCCGTCTTCCAATCTTGCTATGCTGCCAGCCAGGTCGGCCGCCGGGGCCATCGATAATCGCTCAGAGAAAGCGAGCATTGCATCGGATCGCCAAAGCTCCACTCGTTGTCGCGCCGAGGTTTTTGCATGTGTTGCGTCGGCGGCGCGGCGTTCGCCGCCACGGCGGGATGGCTCACCCCCAGACAGGCATTCGCGGAAGCCCGCGGCCTCGTCAGCCTGATCAAGGACAGCGCGGCAACGTCTCCGATCATGACCTACAGGCTGCGCAACAATATCAGCGTGCTCGAAGGGTCCGGCGGCAACATCGCCGTCCTCACCGGATCGGACGGCAAGCTTCTGGTAGATGGCGGAATCAGCGTCTCGCGCCCCCAGCTTGGCAAGGCGCTCGCCGAACTCGGCAGCGAACCGATCGCGCATCTGATCAACACGCACTGGCACTTCGACCATGCCGACGGCAACGAATGGCTGCACGCAGCAGGCGCCAAGATTATTGCCCACGAGAACACCGGCAAGCATCTCTCGGGAATCCAGCGGGTCGAAGACTGGGACTACAATTTCCTGCCCTCTCCAGCAGGCGCTATCCCGGCGGAAATCTTCGCTAAGGACCATAGCCTGAAGCTCAACGGCGCATCGATCTCGCTGAAGTACTTCGGGCCCGCGCATACAGATGGCGATATCTCGGTCATGTTCGCCGAGGCCAACATCCTTCATGTGGGCGACACCTATTGGAACGGCATCTATCCCTTTATCGACTATTCGACCGGCGGCAGCATCGACGGCATGATTTCGGCGTCCGACGCCAACCTCGCCGCGGCCAAGAGCGACACCATCATCATCCCCGGTCACGGCAAGCCCGTCAGCAACAGGGCCGAGCTCCAGGAATTCCGCGACATGCTGGTCGCGATCCGGGACAATGTCGGCAACCTCAAGAAGCAGGGAAAGACGCGGGACGAGACGGTTGCCGCCAAGCCGACGGCCGCGTTCGACGCGAAATGGGGGCAGTTCGTCATCGATCCCGGCTTTTTCACCAGATTGGTCTATGAAGGCGTATGAGACGGGACATAGCAAGCTGCCTGCGGCGTTTGGCCCGGTTTCACAAAACTGCAATATGCTGACAGCATAAGGCGTGCGTCCTTCAACAGGAGACGCACATGCGCGCGACCTTCCTCACCTCCGTCGCAACGATCATTCTCACCGCGGGCGCCGCGCTTGCCCAAGGCGAAGGCGAATTCCCGGCAACGCTGACCGCGCACGCTGCGATGCCGGCCGAGTCCTTCATCGACGCGCCGGCTGACGCGCCCGCCGACCTCAAGACGTCAGGCAAATACACCACGGGCAAGCGCGTCGATGCACTCGGCACCGTGATGGGCAAGTCCGCCGAGCGATCGACCGGCGTATCGCTGCCGTTCAAGGGGCAGCCGCTCCAGGGCCATTCCGGCATCAAGTCGATGGGCGACGGCACCTTCTGGGTCATTACCGACAACGGCATGGGCTCGCGCTACAATTCGCCGGACTCGATGCTGTACCTCAACCACTACAAGATCGACTGGACCAGCGGCAAGATCGAGCGGCAGGAGACCGTGTTCCTGCACGATCCCGACAAAAAGGTGCCGTTCCGTATCGTGCTTGAGGACACCGAGAAGCGCTATCTCACCGGCTCAGACTTCGACACCGAGGGTTTCCAGATCATCGGCGACACCTTCTGGATCGGCGACGAGTTCGGCCCCTACATCCTCAAGGCCGACAAGACCGGCAAGATCCTCGGCGTGTTCGAGACGATCGCCGACGGCAAGCCGGTGCGCTCGCCGGATCACTGGGCGGTGCAGTCACCAGGTGCGCCGGGCGCGAGCTACACCAACGTCAATCTGCGCCGCTCGAAGGGCTTTGAGGGCTTTGCTTCCTCCAAGGACGGTAAATTCCTTTACGGCCTGCTGGAAGGCCCGTTGTGGGACGCCGACAAGAAGGACTGGGAGAAAGTCGACGGCAAGGAAGCCTCCCGCATCCTCGAATTCGACGTCGCCGCGGAAAAGTTCACCGGCCGCTATTGGCAATATGTGTTCGAGCAGAACGGCAACGCCATCGGCGACTTCAACATGATCGATCCGACCAACGGCCTCGTCATCGAACGCGACAATGGCGAGGGCACCCCCGACAAGGCGTGCCCGCAAGGGCAGCGTGGCGACAACTGCTTTCCCGACGTCGCAAAATTCAAACGTGTCTACAAGATCGAGCTCTCGGATGCCAATGTCGGCAAACCGGTCCGCAAGATCGGCTACATCGACTTGATGAAGATCCGCGATCCCGATCATAAGGCGAAGAAGCCGCTCAATGACGGCGTCCTGACCTTTCCGTTCTTCACCATCGAGAACGTCGATCGCGTCGACGAGACGCACATCATCGTCGGCAACGACAACAACCTGCCGTTCTCCTCGAGCCGCGAGCCGAACAAGGCCGATGATGACGAGTTCGTGCTGCTCGATGTCGGCGATTTCCTGAAGGCGAAGTAGGAAACCGCTCTCTCCATACGGTCATCGCCCGGCTCGACCGGGCGATCCAGTACGCCGTGACTCCAACGGGATACGGCGAAGCCACGGCGTACTGGATGCCCCGCCTGCGCGGGGCATGACAAGGAGGGGAATGCGGGGGCGAGGTGAACGGCGGCAGCGGCTCAACCCGCCGGCGTCATGACGATGCCCTTGTCCTTGGGCCAGCGCACGCGCCAGCCGAACTTGATCTCCTTCACCTCGCCGGCCTTGGCGTCGAACGCCCATTCCATCACGCCGCGCTTGTCGCGCAGATTGGTCGACGTGGGCGGCGTGGTCGCGGGAAGCATCTCGACCGCGATGTCCTCGTTCTCGCTGACCGGGAGCTGGTCCTCGATCGAGATCCGGATCGGGAAATCATGACCGTTGCGCACGACGGTCCGGAACGAACGCACATCGGTCTTTGACGAAGAGATCACGCCCGTCGTGCCCTCGTTCTGCCGGACCACCGATCGCTCGATCTTGACCTTGTCGTCGGCGCCGAAGCCGAGGCGGATCGCGTCGGTCCGCGCGGCGGTCGAGAACTTGCTGCGACCGACGAACACGCCATCGCGAAAGATTGCGACCTTGCCGGGCAAAAGGTTGGTGTCGTCGGAGAGCTTGAACGAGGCCTCGAGATAGGCGGTCGGATCCACCACCGGTGCGGCGCGGATGGCGAGGTCCGGGGTGACCGTCATGGTGGAGATGAGCAAGCTCTTGGCGCCTTCATTGGCACCGAGGCTGACGCGGCCGGCGATCTGATAGACCGCCTGGAAATCGCCGATCTCGGCATTGGCCTGCTGCTCATCCACACGCGCGCGCGGCTCGGGGGACGACTCCGCGTCCTTCTTCGCCAAAGTCTCCGGCACCGCCTGCCTCGTCATGGGCGGTGCCGCCGAGGGCATCGCGAAGTCCGACGCCGTACCCAGCGCGAACGGCTTCGGCAGTTGCGGATAGCGGACGACCAGCGAATTCAACTCCGGCGCACTGCCACCGCGACTGACGCGAACGGTGGAGACGCCGAGGCTGACATTCGACCAGTCCTCGCCGGTCGACTGCGTGATTTCCGCGCGGCGCACCAGTTCGAGCTGCGGCTTGTGGTCCCTGGCACCGGTGTCGAGGCGGGCGTCGTAGAGTGGCGCCCAGCGCGCATTGCGCACATTGTAGGTCACCCGCAGCGTCGCTTTGGTCGCGGCCGCGGAGGCGATTTCGACCCGCACCTCCAGCTTGCTCGGCGGCTTGGCCGCGCGATCGGCTTCGAGCTGGGCGATCTGGCGATCGACCTCGCGCTGCTTTCGCATGGCATCGCGGATCGCGGTGTCGGCGGTGGCGATCTCCTCGGCAACCGCAGAGAAGGCCGCGCGCCACTCGGTCATCGGCCGGGCTTCGCCCTTCTCGCCGATGCCGGCGGGAGAGGCCTCGGCAAAGCGTTCGGCAAACTTGCGCCGGGCACTGGCCGCATCGGCCGCGCCCTGCAAATCCGCGCGCTGATCCTTCAAGGCCTCGATGCGCTTGTCGAGCTCCGGCAGATTGACCGGAGGAGCTGCGCGCGGGGGCCGCGCGTCGATGGTGCCGATGGTGAGCTTTGCACCCGCCTCGCCCTCGACCCGCAAGGATGACGTGTCGAGGCCGAGCGGAAAATCCTTCGCGACCAGCGTCGAGTCGCCCGGTGGCAGATCCAGCGTGATGACGCGGGTGACGCTTGCGCCATCCGGATAGACCGTGACGGCGTCGATGGTCGACGGCGCATCCAGATCGGCCGCCCATGACGGCAGCGCGATCGCCGCCGTAACAAGGACCAGGCTCGTCGTCGCCAGACTCTTCGCGATGGTTCGCATGAATTTCCCTCCTGCCAATGTCGCCGCATCGCCAGCCGGATGCGGCGAAAAACGCCTCGCCATCGTGGTGAGACGCAGCAGGTAAGGAACCGGTTCGATTGGGGTTTCCGTGCGGCGGCACCGCGGCGCGCCCGTGGCCGCGGAACGCGTCATCTGGCCGCGCGCCGGCGCTTGGCTTGCTTCAGCCCTGGTTCAGGCTTGATTCACCCTTGGCCGTAGATGCGGCGAAGCATATCCGTGACGTTCTTCGCTCCGGCCTTTTTCAGGATGCTGGCGCGGTAACCCTCAACCGTCCGCGCGCTGAGGCGCATCACCCGGGCGATCTCCTTGTTGGTGTAGCCGGCCGCGAGGTGCTCCAGCACCTCGCTCTCGCGCCCTGTGAGTGGCTCGCAACCGGCGAGCCAGCGCTGCCGGCTCGAATCCGGCTGAACGAATTCGTCGATGGCGGCGTCGATCCGGCCGGCAATCTCTTGGGTGCGGAACGGCTTCTCGATGAAGTCGGACGCACCGCTCTTGATCGCATCGACCGCCATGGCGATGCTGCCATTGGCCGACGTCATCAGGATCGGCGCCATGCAATTTTCCTCGCGCAGCCGCTTCAGCACGTCGAGGCCGGATTGATCTCGCGCCTGCATCTCGAGCAGGACACAGGCCGGCATGCGCACCTTCGCCTCCGACAAGAGAGACGCACCATCGGCGAAGCAGACGACCTCATAGGCCTCCTGCTCGAGCGCCACAGAAAGTTGTTCACGGGAGGACGCGTCAGTATCAATGACGAATACCTCACGCTTGGAAATCGTGTTTCCCGGCATGATCCTGCTCAACAATGTCTTGGTCAAATGGGCCGAGACGGCGCACGGGCGTCATCGCCCCTGCCGCGCCGTCATGAACCGGCATCCGCGCCGGTGCTTCGGTTTTCGATATGTATGTTCAGCCCAGTTCCCGGATTTGACGGATCGGGACAGAAATTTTACATTTCGGGACATCTGCGGGAATGGCTGGCAGGAACGGTTCGCATGACCGATCTCATTCGCAGCGCAGGCCTTGCCTACTATCCGGAGGTCGCCCGATCGGTCGGGCTCGATCCGAAGCAGATGATGCGCAAGGTCAGGCTTCCGCTGGCCTGCCTTGAGAAGCCCGACGTTCGCATCGCCGTCGCCGGTCTCCGCCGCCTGCTCGAAATGTCGGCAGAAGCTTCCGGTGCCGAAGATTTCGGCTTGCGCCTCGCCGAGCTCGGCGGCCTGACCAATCTCGGCCCGGTCGGACTCATCGTTCGCGAGCAGGCCACCATCGGCGATGCGATCGAGGCACTGTCGCGTTTCATCCATATTCATCACGACGGCATGCGGCTCGACGTCACGCGCGACAAGAAGATCGTGACGATCACGATGCATCTGCGGGGACGGCGTCCGCGTGCGCCGCGCCAGTCCATCGACATGGCGCTCGGCAGCGTCCACCGCATCATCCAATCGTTGTTCGGCAGCGACTGGCGGCCGCTGGAGGTCCACCTTCATTATCCTCCGCCCCGCGATCGCAAGCGCTATCGCGAGTTCTTCGGCTGCCCGGTGACCTTCAACGCCGAGACCGACGCGATCGTACTATCAGCCCACGACATGGAGCGCCGAATCCCGAGCGCGCATCCCCTGGTCGCGAGCTACTTGCGCAAGCGTATCGAGGCTCTCGACACACGGCCTGCGAGCTGGGACGAGAAGGTCGACGAAGTCGTTCGCTCGCTGCTCCCAGGCGGCCAATGCACGGTCGAGCGTGTGGCCGAGCATCTGGCCTGCACCCGCCGCACCATCCATCGCCACCTTGCCGAGTGCGGCACCAGCTTCTCGGCGATCGTCGACGCGCAACGCGCCGACCTCGTGATCCAGTTGATCGAGGAACCCGGTCGGCAACTTTCAGCAATCGCCGAACAGCTCGGCTTCTCCGCCCAAAGCGCCATGGCGCGCTGGTTCCGTCACCGCTTCGGCTGCAGCATCACCGACTGGCGCAAGGGCGTGCGGCCGGAGATGCCGCGGGCTGTTGCGGGGAATGGTGCACAGGCGACCAACGCGCGTTCTGCTCCTCAAGCCGCATGAAAAAGGCAGGGCGCTTGGGAGCGCCATGCCTTAGTCGTTCGCGCGCCGTCTTCTTGGCTCAGCTATAGATCTCGAACAGGCCGGCGCCGCCTTGGCCGCCACCGATACACATCGTCACCACGCCCCACTTCGCCTTGCGACGCTCGCCTTCTTGAAGGAGATGGCCGGTGAGACGCGCGCCAGTCATGCCGAAGGGATGGCCGATCGCGATCGAGCCGCCGTTGACGTTGTACTTGGCGGGGTCGATGCCGAGCTTGTCGCGGCAATACAGGCACTGGCTGGCGAAGGCCTCGTTGAGCTCCCAGAGATCGATGTCGTCGATCTTCAGGCCGGTGCGCTTCAACAGCTTCGGGATCGCGAAGACCGGCCCGATGCCCATCTCGTCCGGCTCGCAGCCGGCGGTCGCCCAGGCGACGAAGCGACCGAGCGGCTGAAGGCCACGCTTCTCCGCGTCCTTGGCTTCCATCAGCACGACGGCCGCAGCACCATCCGAGAGCTGGCTGGCGTTGCCGGCGGTGACGAACTTGCCGGGGCCCTTGACCGGCTCGAGCTTGGCGAGACCTTCCATCGTGGTCTCCGGCCGGTTGCACTCGTCGCGATCGACGACATAGTCGACGATCGACTCGGCCTTGGTCTGCTTGTCGACCACCTTCATCCTGGTCTTCATCGGGACGATCTCGTCCTTGAACTTGTTCGCCTGCTGGGCGGCCGCCATGCGGCGCTGCGATTCCAGCGAGAACTCGTCCTGATATTCGCGACTGAGCTTGTAGCGCTCGGCGACGATATCGGCGGTGTCGATCATCGCCATGAAGATGTCGGGCGCGACCTTCAGCAATTCCGGATCGATCGATTCCTTCGGCGAGCCGCCGCCGGGAATCGAGATGCTCTCGACGCCGCCGGCGACGATGCAGTCGGCGCCGTCGGAGCGGATCGAGTTGGCCGCCATCGCGATGGTCTGGAGCCCCGAGGAGCAGAACCGGTTCACCGACACGCCGGCGGTCGTCTTCGGCAAGCCCGCGAGCAGCGCGGACTGACGGCCGATATTCGGCGCGCCGTGCGCGCAATTGCCGAGATAGCAGTCCTCGACATAGTCCTTCTCGACGCCGGCGCGATCGACCGCGTGATGGATGGCGTGGGCCGCGAGAGACATCGGCGGGGTGATATTGAATCCGCCGCGGGTGGACTTCGCCAGCCCCGTGCGCGCATAGGAAACGATGACGGCTTCACGCATTGCTTTCTCCCTGTTCGGACGATTTGGAATGCTCGTTATTGCGCCATTGGTACACAAACTTGGCCGTCGCAGGGAAGATAAAGGGCGGCGCGGAGCAAAGAAAAACGCCGCCTCCGGAGACGGAGGCGGCGCTTGTTCCGCGGGTCGGAATATCTACGCTGCGATCGTCAGAACGTCAGAACCTTGGCCTGCTTGACCTGCGGCAGCGCCTGCACCTTGGCGAGCACGTCGGCCGGCACCACGCCGTCGACCTCGACGAGCGCGATGGCGTCGCCGCCCTGCGAGACGCGGCCGAGATGGAAGGTCGCGATGTTGATCTTGGCATCGCCCAACAGGCTTGCGAACTTGCCGATGAAGCCCGGCTTGTCCTCGTTGGTGACGTAGATCATCGACTTGCCGAACTCGGCATCGACACGGATGCCCTTGATGTCGACCAGCCGCGGCTTGCCGTCGTGATAGACGGTGCCGGAGACCGAGCGCTCCTGGCGCTCCGTCGCGACCGTCACGGTGATCAGGCTTTCATAGTCGCTCTGCGCGGCGCGGGTTACCTCGTCGACCACCATGCCGCGCTCCTTGGCGACGACAGGCGCGGACACCACGTTGACCTCGCCCAGCATCGGCCGCAGCAGGCCGGACAGCACGGCGGAGGTCAGCGCTTTGATCTTCATCTCGGCGACATGGCCCTCATAGGTGATCGTGACCTTCGAGATGCCGGTCTCGGTGAGCTGGCCGGCGAAGGAGCCGAGCTTCTCGGCGAGCGCGATAAAGGGCTTCAGCTTCGGCGCCTCTTCGGCGGTGATCGAGGGGAAGTTGATGGCGTTGGAGATCGCGCCGGAGAGCAGATAGTCCGACATCTGCTCGGCGACCTGGAGCGCGACGTTCTCCTGCGCCTCGGTGGTGGAGGCGCCGAGATGCGGCGTGCAGATCACGTTGGGATGCCCGAACAGCACGTTCGAGGTCGCGGGCTCCTCGACGAAGACGTCGAAGGCCGCGCCGGCAATGTGCTTGGCGTTCAACGCATCCACCACCGCCTGCTCGTCGACCAGACCACCGCGGGCGCAGTTGATCAGGCGCACGCCCTTCTTCATCTTGGCGATCGCGGCCGCGTCGATGATGTTCTTGGTCTTCTCGGTGAGCGGGGTGTGCAGGGTGATGAAGTCGGCGCGCTTGAGCAACTCATCGAGATCGACCTTCTCGACGCCGATGTCCTTGGCGCGCTCCGGCGACAGGAAGGGATCGAAGGCGACGACCTTCATGCGCAGGCCAAGCGCGCGGTCGCAGACGATCGAGCCGATGTTGCCGCAGCCGATCACGCCGAGCACCTTGCCGGTGATCTCGACGCCCATGAAGCGGTTCTTCTCCCACTTGCCGGACTGGGTGGAGGCGTCGGCCTGCGGAATTTCGCGCGCCAGCGCCAGCATCAGGGTGACGGCGTGCTCGGCGGTCGTGATGGAATTGCCGAACGGCGTGTTCATCACGATGATGCCCTTGGCGGTGGCCGCCGGGATCTCGACGTTGTCGACGCCGATGCCGGCGCGGCCGATCACCTTCAGGTTGGTCGCCTTCTCGATGATCTTGGCGGTCGCCTTCGTCGCCGAACGGATCGCCAGGCCGTCATAATTGCCGATGATCTCGGCCAGCTTGTCCTTGTCCTTGCCGAGGTTGGGCTGGAAGTCGACCTCGACGCCGCGGTCCTTGAAGATCTGCACGGCGGCGGGCGAGAGCGCGTCGGAAATGAGAACTTTCGGTTTGGTCATGGGAGTGATCCACTGATGAGGATGTATTCAGTTCGTCACCCGCGGGCCTGACCTGTGGGTCCATCTCCTTTTGATGGATGGCCGGGTCATTTTGCGAAGACGCGCTTCGCGCTTATGCCCGGCCATGACGATCATGAGTAGAGGTACTTACGCCGCCTTCGGCAGCGCGGCCTTGGTCTCGGCAAAGGCCCAGTCGATCCACTGGGTCAGAAGCTCGACGTCCTTTGCCTCGACGGTGGCACCGCACCAAATGCGCAGGCCTACCGGCGCATCGCGGTAGTAGGCGAAGTCGAAGCCCGCACCTTCCTTCTCGACCAGCGCGACGAGCTTCTTGCAGAACTCGGCCTGCGCGTCGGACGAGAGCGAGGTGATCGCGGGATCGGTGAACTTCAGGCACACCGAGGTGTTGGAGCGGATCGCCGCATCCTTCGCCAGGAAGTCGATCCACGGCGTCTTCGCCTTCCAGTCGGCGAGCACCTTGGTGTTGGCGTCGGCGCGCGCGATCAGCGCCTTCAGGCCGCCGATCGACTTCGCCCAGTTCAGCGCGTCGAGATAGTCCTCGACGCAGAGCATCGACGGCGTGTTGATGGTCTCGCCGACGAAAATACCTTCGTTGATCTTGCCGCCCTTGGTCATGCGGAAAATCTTCGGCAGCGGCCAGGCCGGCTTGTAGGTCTCGAGACGTTCCACCGCGCGGGGCGAGAGGATCAGCATGCCGTGCGCGGCCTCGCCGCCGAGCGCTTTCTGCCAGGAGAAGGTGACGACGTCGAGCTTGGGCCAATCGAGCGGCTGCGCGAACGCGGCCGAGGTGGCGTCGCAAATGGTCAGGCCTTCGCGGGTCGCGCTGATCCAGTCGGCGTTCGGCACGCGCACACCGGAGGTGGTGCCGTTCCAGGTGAAGACGACGTCGCTGCTCTGATCGACCTTGGAAAGATCCGGGATCTCACCGTAAGCCGCGTTGAGCTTGGTGACGTCCTTGAGCTTCAATTCCTTGACGATGTCGCTGACCCAGCCTTCGCCGAAGGATTCCCAGGCGAGCGTGGTGACGGGGCGTGCGCCCAGCAGCGACCACAGCGCCATCTCGACCGCGCCCGTATCGGAGGCCGGAACGATGCCGATGCGATAATCGGCCGGCACTTCAAGCACTTCGCGCGTCAGGTCGATCGCGAGCTTGAGCTTGGTCTTGCCGATCTTCGCACGATGCGAACGGCCGAGAGCTGCGTCTTTGAGATTTTGGGCGGTCCAGCCGGGGCGCTTGGCACAGGGGCCGGAGGAGAAATGCGGCACGAGGGGCCGCGAAGCGGGCTTCGCTACAGTCATGATCTACCCTTCCAGATAGTAAGCCTCCCGTTGGGGGGAGGTGTCCCGCCGCGGCTAATACGGGAAACGGGCAGAATCGTCAAGGAAGTTTAGGCGTCTCACGGTGGAGTGATGCGGTTTCCGCCGTCTTCTCAGGAGCTTCGACGGCGGCCGCGGCATTCAGCAAGCCCGTCGCTTCGCTGATCAATTGCGCAGCTCTGCGGCGGCTCGCGACCTTCAAAATGCATTTGTCGTCGGCCTGCACAACGTAATCGTTGCCGACCTTGATCAACGAATAGCTTGTCATCGAAATCCCCGAACCGACCGAGCCCGGTGTCCAGACGCAACCTAGCACCGAACGTTCCCCGACGAACATGAACGAACGCCCGGTAGTTTATCAGCCCTTAACCGGAACGGATGCGCAGGCGGATTTTGCAGACGATGCAACGGCTGAACAGAGGTGCATCAAAAGCGGACAGTCATGCCGACGTGGCTCGCGGTGAATCCGAGCCGCTTGTAGAAGCGTTGCGCATCGATGCGGCTCTGATGCGTCAGCAACTCGACCAGATTGCAGCCCTTCGCCCGCGCTTCCGCGACGGCCCATTGCACGAGCTGCTCGCCGATGCCGCGGCTGCGGCAGTCGGAGGCGACGCGCACGTCCTCCAGGAGACCACGCGAACCGCCTTGCGAGCTCAGGCCCGGCAGGATGGCAAGTTGCAGACAGCCGACCACCCTGCCCGTGCCGTCGACCGCGACCACAAGCGTCAGACCGGGATTTTTGTCGACCGCATCGAACGCCGCAAGATAGGACTCCGGCAGCGGCTCCTCCAGGCGCTCGCGCGTGCGGCCGAGATGATCGTCGGCGAGCATCGCGACGATCGCGGCAACGTCCTCGCGGCGGGCGCGGCGGATCGAGATGATATCGGCGGTCATGACGGGCTCCGGGCTCAGCGCGCCGGCGGAAGAGCAAGATAGCTCTCGGTCTCCGCAATCCACCGGCGGATCGCAACATAGCGGCCCAGATCAAAACCGCCTTGATGGGCGAGGCGGGTATAGGCCAGCAGCGAGACGTCGGCCAGCGAGGTCGCCTCGCCGGCGAAGCAGCGGCTGGTGGCGAGATGCTGCTCCATGCGGTCAAGCGCCGCATAGCCGCGCTTGACCTTCTCCGGGTCGAGCTCGGAGACGTCCTTGCCGAGATAGACCATCTGGAAACGGCACACCGCGACATAGGGCTCGTGACTGTACTGCTCCCAGAACAGCCATTCGTCCATCTTGGCCGCGGCAAACGCATCGCGCGGAATGAGGTCGCTGTCGCGGGCGAGATAGCGGATGATCGCGTTGGACTGCGCCAGCGTGCGGCCGTCGTCGAACGCGATGGTCGGCACCTGGCCGGCGCCGTTCATCGCGAGGAATTGCGGCGTGCGCGTTTCGCCCTTCTGCGTATCGATCTCGACCCACTGATACGGCAGCTTGAGCCTGTCGCAGACCCACTTCACCTTCAGGCAGTTGCCGGAGTTCGTATCGCCGTAGATCTTCATCGCCGCTGCTCCCATCGCAGCGACAGAGCATCAGGACGGAGGAAACCTGTCAACCGCGGCGCCGCGAAGGAACGTCAGAACTTGTAACCAAGCCCGGCGCGCACGTTGTTCAACGTCACGTTCGTATTCATCACGGGAGAGAACTTCACGTACTCCCACTCCGCGCGCGCGAACAAGCCTTCCCACAGGCAATATTCGAAACCGACGCCGGCGACCCAACCGGGTACGAAGTTGTTGGTTCTATGTTGGGACTGCGTCTGCGACTGCGCCGGAACAGCGTACGTTGTCCCGATGATGGTGATCGTGTTGCCGAATACGTCGGTCACCGTCGAATCCTGACGCAACGTCACATTGCTCGTCACGGTGCGGGAAACGTCCATCCGGCCGACGGCAAGTCCGCTGAAGAAATAAGGCATGAAGTCGCCGCCATCCCACCCCATGCGACCCCGGAACGTGACCATGTCCTTGACCTGCGCCGCCGCGGTGCCGGTCAGCGTCACGCCGTAATTGTTGGTAATGCCGGCGGGACGAGTTTCACCGGCAGGGTTGACGATCATGAGCGAGTTGGAGCCCGTCGTCGACGTGGAGATGGTGTTGAAGTAGCTGTAGTTGACCTCGAGGCCGAGAATGGCGTCGTACCATTGCCAGTTGCGGCCAACGAAGGCGCCGAAATTCGCTCCTTGCGTCGTGGTCTTCTTCATGAGCGACCAGTTCGCGGTCGGCTGCTGAAGTACGCTGTCGCGGAAGATGAAATTCGTCAGGCCGACGACGCTTTGGCTGAAATCGACCGATGCGGAGGAGTAGCCGGCGTCGCCGCCGACATACCAGCCGTCCCAGTTGTGCGTCGTCCTGCTCAAGCCGTCGGTGAGCGCGCCGCGCAGGACGGGGAGATCCGGCATGTCGGCCGCGTGTGCGGCAGAGACCGATCCCAATATCGCCGCCACAAACCAAAGCCTACGCATCGCAACGCTCCATCGGACTCGAACTTGTCGCGGATGATCATGGCCCGTTAACCTTAACCAATGGTTGCGTTGCGCGATTTCGGCACGATCCGGCCATGAATTTTACGCAAAGCAAAACGGCGCGGGATGATCCCGCGCCGTTAAGACCTCTTAACCGATTGGGGCTGCGATCAGCCCTTGGTGACCAGCGGCGGCGGCGCGTAGACCGGCGGGCTGTCGAGATTCCAGCGCACGCCGAGCTTCACGTCGTGCGAGGTGATGTCCTTGAACTGGAACGCCGCGTGCGTGGTGTTGGTCACGCCGTCGAACGAGTAGCTGGCACCAGTGATGCCGCTGCCCATGTCGACGTAGCTGTAGGCCAGTTCGAGCGTGAGACTCGGATTGACCTTGTAGGCAAGACCGGCATGCGCAGCCCAGGCGAAGTTCCACTTGGAGGCAGAGCCGGCATAGTTCAGGCTGCGGCTCTGGACCACTCCATTCGTGCTGTCACCGGAGTCGATGAAGTCGCCGACGGTAACGCGGGCCGTACCGACACCGGCACCGATGAACGGCGTGACGCACCACCAGGTGCCGAGGTCGACATAGGCGTTGGCGAGGAAGAGCAGCTCCGACTTGGTCGCAGTGTAGCTGTTGGTGCCGGCAAAACCGGCGGCCGGACCGACGCCGGTCACGACATCGAGGCCGGTGAAAGTCGTCTTGCCACGATACTGGCCGGTGATGTCGGCGCGGAACCAGTTATTGAAGCGATAGCCGGCGCCGAGGTCGAAGATGCCGCCACTGCTGAAGCTGCCGGTCTGCGCAACGTTCACGTTGTTGTAGGCGGCAGCGTTGGTGTCGAGCACGCGGTCAACACGCTGGTTGCTGAAGCCGACGTCGCCGCGCAGATACCAGCCGCCGAAGTCGGCGGGCGGAGCCGGCGGCGCGTACATCGGGGGCGGCGCCGCAATCGGCATATCGGCGGCAAACGCCATCGAGGAAATCAAAGTTGCCGCACCCGCGGCAAGGAGAGACTTAACGCTACGCATTGCTTCGTCCTTTTGGCCGGTGAGGCAAATCCGGACGCCCCACTTTCTGAAACTCACGGGCGGACGATGGCACTAAATGCTTAAGCGCCACTTAACCCTAATTTTTAAGGTTGATTTTTTGTCACTCCACACGCGCGCGCGGCCGAAGCGTTGCAAAAATGCGGCACGCCGCGTCACAATCGCTAACGATGTATGAAGGCGCCGCGGCTTGCGGATGTCGAATTAGCGCGCGTGCTGCGGCAGTTTTGGCAGGAACACCGCCAGCAGGCCGATCGCCGGCAGATAGGCGCAGACCTGATAGACGAACTCGATCGAGGTGTGGTCGGCGAGCTTGCCGAGCACGGCCGCGCCAAGGCCACCGATGCCGAAGGCCACGCCGAAGAACACGCCCGAGATCATGCCGAAGCGGTGCGGCACCAGCTCCTGCGCGAACACGATGATCGATGACGTCGTCGAGGAGATGATCAGTCCGATGAACACGGTGAGCACCGCGCTCGCGTAAAGCCCGGCATAGGGCAGCGCCAGCGTGAACGGCAGCGCGCCGAGGATCGAGATCCAGATCACGATCTTGCGGCCGAAGCGATCCCCGAGCGGGCCGCCGAGAAACGCCCCGACCGCATTCGCGGCGAGGAAGATGAAGAGGTAGATTTGCGCTGCCTGCGTCGACACGCCGAAGCGATCGATCAGGTAGAAGATGTAATAGCTCGAGAGGCTCGAGACGTAGAGCTGCTTGGAGAACAGCAGCGCCACCAGCACGAGAAGCGCGACCGCGACGCGCCGCGAGCTTGGCCCGTCGGGATGCGCATGAATCGGCTTCTCCTTCTTCGTCGTGATCTGCGGCGCGTACCAGCGGCCGATGCGCCAGAGGATGAGAATCGCGAGAAACGCGATCGAGGAGAACCAGGCGATGCTGCCCTGCCCGAACGGCACCACGATCAGCGCCGCCAGCAGCGGGCCCATCGACGTGCCGAAGCTGCCGCCGAGCTGAAACACCGATTGCGCAAAGCCGTAGCGACCGCCGGAGGCGAGCCGCGCGATGCGCGCCGACTCCGGGTGAAACACCGCCGAGCCAAGGCCGACCAGCGCGGCCGCAACCAGGATGACGAGATATTGATGGGCGGCGCTGAGCAGCAGCAGGCCGAAAAAGGTCGAGGCCATGCCGATCGCGAGCGAGTAAGGCTGCGCCTTCTTGTCGGTGTAGTGCCCGACCACCGGCTGGAGCAGCGAGGCCGTGAACTGGAAGGCCAGCGTGATCATGCCGATCTGCGCGAAGTCGAGCGCGTAGGTGTCTTTCAGGATCGGATAGACCGACGCGATCAACGACTGCATGGTGTCGTTGAGGAAATGCGAGAAGCTGATGCCGGCGAGCACGACATAGGCCGGCCCTGCGCCCGGCTTGCGTGCCGCAGCCGCCACGTCGGTCACGACGACGGGCTCGGTCAGCGTTTGCTCGGAGACGACGACAGGCTTGTTCAAGGGATTGATTCCCGGCAGGCGCGGCGAACTGCCACACCCGCTCATTACGATGCAGGCGGTGGCCGAACCACCGCCAATCGCCCATGGCTGGGATGCGCTTGACCGGTTTCAGTGTGAGGCGACACGGCCTCGGCCGGGCTACGATCGTGCTTCGCGTATCGATGCGCCTTAAGCCGCAGCCTGTCCGAGTGCGGAGACGATGGTATCGACGACTTCCTCGACCAGGATGCGGTCCTCGCCCTCGCCCATCACGCGGATCACGGGCTCGGTGCCGGAGGAGCGGATCAGGAGCCGGCCGTGGCCGTTGAGCCGTTTCTCGCCGTCGGAGATCGCCGACTTCACGTCGCTGTCGTCGAGCGGCTTGCCGCTCTTGTAGCGGACGTTCTTCAGGATCTGGGGCAGCGGATCGAAGCGATGGCAGACTTCGGAGACCGGACGGCGCAGCTTCTGCACCACCGCCAGCACCTGCAAGGCGGCAACGAAGCCGTCGCCGGTGGTGGCATAGTCGGACAGGATGATGTGGCCGGACTGCTCGCCGCCGAGATTGTAGCCGCCGCTCAGCATCTGCTCGAGCACGTAGCGGTCGCCGACCGGCGTGCGCACGAGGTCGAGCCCCTGCCCCTTCAGGAAACGTTCGAGCCCGAGATTGGACATCACGGTCGCGACGATGCCGGGTCGCGCCAGCCGTCCGTCTTCCTTCCAGCTCTGCGCGATCACCGCGAGCAGCTGGTCGCCATCGACGATGTGGCCGCGCTCGTCGACCAGGATGACGCGATCGGCATCACCGTCGAGCGCGATGCCGATGTCGGCGCGCATCTCGCGCACCTTCTTCGACAGCGCTTCCGGCGAGGTCGAGCCGCATTCCTTGTTGATGTTGAAGCCGTCGGGCTCGACGCCGATCGGCACGACGTCGGCGCCCAATTCCCACAGCGCTTCCGGCACCACCTTGTAGGCGGCGCCATTGGCGCAATCGACCACGACGCGCAGCCCGTCGAGCGACAGATCGCGCGGCAGCGTGCGCTTGGCGAATTCGATGTAGCGGTCATGCACGCCGTCGATGCGGCGGGCGCGGCCCAGGCTCGCACTTTGTGCGAGCTTCTTGTCGAGCGACTCGTCGAGCAGCTGCTCGATCTGCCTCTCGACGTCGTCGGACAGCTTGAAGCCCTGCGGGCCGAACAGCTTGATGCCGTTGTCCTCGAACAGATTGTGCGAGGCCGAGATCATGACTCCGAGATCGGCGCGCATCGACTTGGTCAGCATCGCGACCGCCGGCGTCGGCATCGGGCCGACCAGCAGCACGTCCATGCCGACGGACGTGAAGCCCGCGACCATTGCATATTCGATCATGTAGCCGGACAGGCGCGTGTCCTTGCCGATCACGACCCGGTGGCGATGGTCACCGCGCTGAAACGCAAGGCCGGCAGCCTGTCCGACCTTGAGCGCGAGCTCCGGCGTGATCAGTCCGTTGGCGCGGCCTCGAATCCCGTCGGTCCCGAAATATTTGCGGCTCATATGAGTCCCCCACGCGGCAACCAGGATTCCCCAATACAACTACCGGATGCCTTGCACGGCTCCGCCATTCCTGATTTCGCTCGGCGTTCTTATAATGCCATCACAGCTAACCTGGCTTCAAAAAATATGATGAATCATTACGGAACCCGGCTGAGCGAACGCTCCGGTAACCCTTTGTTAACATTGGAACTCTCGCCAAACAAGCCCGAAGCAATGGAACTCACGGGTTAATCCGAACGCTTCACGTGCCGATCGCCGCGACTCGGCGGAGGCTGCGTGACGTTGACGGGATCGGAGGCGGGAAAGGTCTCTTCGAGGCCTTCCTCAAGCGCCTCATCGAGGCGATGCTTCTCCTCGGCATCAGTGGATTTCGGCACGGGTCGCGGTCTGGTCATGGCGGCCTCTTCGCAAACGATTTGGCTGTGCACCCATCCATGCTAGATGACCCCTCAATCCGTCGACGCAAGGACGGGCCGGGGAACGTCATGAAGCATATCACCTGCATTGAAGACCTCCGTGCGCTGCACAAGCGGCGCGTGCCGAAAGCGTTCTTCGACTATTGCGACCGCGGCTCCTATGCGGAGGAAACGCTGCGCGCCAATCGCGACGATCTCCAGCAGATCAAGTTTCGTCAGCGCATCCTGGTCGACGTCTCCAAGCGCGACACCGCGACCACGATCCTCGGCGAGCCATCGACCATGCCGCTGGTTCTCGCGCCGGTCGGGCTGCTCGGCATGCAGCATGGCGACGGCGAGATCCACGCCTGCCGCGCAGCGCAAGCCGCAGGCATCCCGTTCACGCAGTCGACGATGTCGATCTGCTCGATCGAGGACATCGCCGCCAATGTCGAGAAGCCGTTCTGGTTCCAGCTCTACGTGATGAAGGATCGCGGCTTCATCAAGGACCTTATCCAGCGTGCGATTGCCGCCAAGTGCAGCGCGCTGGTGCTCACCGTCGATCTCCAGGTGATCGGACAGCGCCATGCCGACATCAAGAACGGCATGACGGTGCCGCCCGAATGGTCGCTGTCGAAGCTGATCGATTTCGCCACCAAGCCGACCTGGGTCTCCGGCGTGCTGCGCGGCAAGCGCCGCACCTTCGGCAACATCGCCGGTCACGTGAAGAATACCGAGGATCTCAATCGCCTCGCGGAATGGACCGCCTCACAGTTCGACACCTCGCTGAACTGGAAGGATGTCGAGTGGGTCCGCAGCATCTGGCCGGGCAAGCTCATCATCAAGGGTATCCTCGACGTCGAGGATGCCGAGGAGGCCGCGAAGACCGGCGCGCAGGCCCTCGTCGTATCCAACCACGGCGGCCGGCAGCTCGACGGCGCGCCGTCGTCGATCGAGGTGCTGCCCGAGATCGCGGATACGGTCGGCGACAAGATGGAGATCATGTTCGACGGCGGCATCCGCTCCGGCCAGGACGTGATGCGCGCGCTCGCGCTCGGCGCAAAATCCTGCATGATCGGCCGCGCTTATGCGTATGGGCTGGGCGCCGGCGGCCAGGCCGGCGTCGCCAAGGCGATCGACATCATCCAGAAGGAGCTGCTGACCACCATGGGTCTGTGCGGCGTCAACAGGGTGGACGAGATCGACGATCACATCATCGCGGTCTAAACGACCCGCGCGACGTAGCGCGTCTTACCACCAGCCCTGTTGCGGCTGCCAATACTGACCGCTGC
The DNA here is from genome assembly GCF_030160715.1 of Bradyrhizobium iriomotense. Lineage (GTDB taxonomy): Bacteria > Pseudomonadota > Alphaproteobacteria > Rhizobiales > Xanthobacteraceae > Bradyrhizobium > Bradyrhizobium iriomotense. Next base: position 225,084 of record NZ_BSOW01000012.1, on the reverse strand, counting down.
CACGCCGGCGCGCATAACCGGGCTGCGGCTGCGGATTGGGATTGCGCTGGAAGAAGAAGCCGAAGCCATTATCGTCCCAGCCGTCCTGGCTCGCAACAACCTCGGGGGCCGTGGGCCTGCGCGTGATGAAGCCGCCCTGGGGCTGGTTGCTCAGCACCGCGACGAACTCGGTACGATAGTTGGTCTCGCTGCTCAGCGGCTCGTCCGAGATGATGATCGAGGATCGCGGCATCGCGGTCGGCGCGATGCGGTCGAGCACGTCCTGCGGGATGGTGACGCGGTCGAGCGCATCCTTGGCTTCGTTTACGTTGTCGATGGTCACCACGGTCCAGCGCAGGCCCGTATCGCTCTTGGCCATGGCCGTGAAAATATGCGTCCCGATCGGCCTGTCGGGATTGCGGATCGTGACGGGAACCTCGATGCTCGTATCAAAGACCTCGCCGCCGCCGTCCGGTGCCGGCTTGTGCGTATTGCGCCGCACGTAAAGCTTCTGCGTCGCGCGGCTGATGTAGACCGAGACCGGCTCGAGCGCGAGTTTCGCCTCGGTCGCCGCCTTGGTCGCTTCGGCCTTCCGGGTCGCCGCCGCCTTGGCCGCATCTTTGGCGGCAGCCGCGGCATCGCGCTTCGGCTGCGCGTTGGCCTTGGCGGTGTCGAGCTGCGTCGCCGCGTCAGCGGCCTTGGTCGCGGCTTTTTGCTTCAGCTCCTCGGCCTTCGTCCTGGCCTGATCCGTCTTCGCAGCAGTGAGCACCTTGTCGGCGTAAGCGAGCTCGGCGTCGGCGCTCTTCTTGAGCCGTTCCAGATTGCGCAGCGTCGCAGGGAGCGATGCGGCCTCGCGCGCCGTCGTCGCGGCGGCTTTCTTCGTCTCGTCGGCTGCCCTGACGGCCTCATCCGCCTCGCGGGAAAGCGCATCGGCCCGGGCCGGGGCCGCCGCAATCGCGTCCTTCTTCGGCACGAACAGCGCCGGATGGGAGAAATCGACCGGTGCGGCGTCGTTCGGCGAGATGATCACCCGCATCCCGATGTTCGTCTTGTCGAACAGATCCTCCGCAAAGCCGAAGGGCATCCGCACGCAGCCGTGCGAGGCCGCATAGCCGGGCAGCGGACCGCCATGCAGCGCGATCCCGTTCCAGGTGATGCGCTGCATGTTCGGCATCCAGGCATCGTCATACATGGTCGAGTGGTGGTCCTTGTCCTTCTCGATGACGGCGAAGACGCCCGCCGGCGTCTCGCGTCCCGTGGTGCCGGTCGACACCGGCGCGCGCAGGATCCAGCCGTCGGCATCGTAGAAAGTGACCTGCTGGCCCTTGATCGACACGATCGCCATGATCGGCTCGCCTGCCGTGCGCGGCGCTACCGCCTCGGCGGCTTGGCGCGCCTGCTTCGCCGCGGCGGCTCCGGTGGTCAGCGCCGCCAGCGCGGCCATCGCCGCGATCGTGACAAGGCCGGCAGGCCGCCAACGCCGCATCGCCAGACTGGATTGCGCCGTCGTCAATCGATTTGCCATGCCGTACCCCGGTTGAAATAGTCGTCTGCGCTCAGCGTCGACCTAAGGCCAGATTGCGATCTCTGGATTAAATAACCGTCGCCATCGCAATTGGCTCCCGAGGACTATCGGCAGGTTCGATGGCAAATCTCTGATATACGACGGCCCGCGCCGGAGGAAGGGCGGCTTTCGGTCAAAAAATGGGCCGGGAGCCCGGCAGCGCGCAAGGCTGCCGGCGCGTCCACAGCCCGGGGGCGACCTGGCGTGGATCGGTCCAGTGCTTTGACGGCTCCCCGAAGCCAAAACCGGACGGCAGAGCCGCGCCGCCCCGGAAATGACGCCGGCAGTCACATCGGTGGCGTCACTCCGTCGCGGCCCACATTGACGCGGCCCGCTTCGAGCGAACCGTCCTCCTTCTTGGCCGCGCCGAAGATGATGAGCTTGGCGCCCGGCTTCACCTCGGATTTGTCGCTGGCGACGAAGGTGACGATCGGCGTGTCCGGCGGCACCACGATCTTCTTCTCGCCGTCCTTGTATTTGAGCAGGATGTTCTGGCCGTCGGTGCCCTTGACCGTCTCGGCCACGGTCGCATTCGTCATGGTCGAGTTGGCGCGTGCGTCCCAGGGACGGAAACCTTCGGCAGCGCCGCGCTGGTTCTCCGGGAAGATGTGCACGGCAATCGCCCGCTGCGACCCGTCGGGCTCGGGCATGCCGGTGACGCCGATATAGGAGCCCTCCTTGATCTCCGACAGCGCGGTCTTCACGACGGCGAACACGGCGACGTTGTCGGTCATGCGCACCTTCACGTCGCTGCCTTCGCGGGTCTTGATGCCGAGCATGTTGCCGTCGACGGTCTCGATGGTCCCGCGGATACGGACCGTCGCTGCCTGCTGCGCCGACGCGATCGAACACAGAATGGCAGACGACAGAATGGCAATGGTAGCGAGCGAGGCCACGAGCGTGCGTGGCCTCCGGGCGTTCAGTTCCTGCATGGCCTGTCCCTCCAGGGCGGTTGCGCCGGTCAATCATCGCAACCCCGGACCTGGATGCCTATTCCGCTTTCCCGCACTTTGTTGCGATCACGAAAATCGACTCGCGCGAGGGGAGCGCCTCACATCGGCGGCGTGAGGCCGTCGCGGCCGACGCTGACGCGGCTGGTCTCGAAGGACCCGTCCGGCAGCGCCTTGACGAAGGCGATGATCTTGGCGCCCTCCTTCAGATCCGATTTCTCCCCGGGCACGTAGGTGACGACCGGCGTCTCGGACGAGACGAACACCTTCTTCTCGCCGTCCTTGTATTTGACGAGCAGCGTGTGACCGTCATTGCCGACCACGCTCTCGGCCACCGTCGCATTGGTCATGCTGGAATTCGGCCGCAAATCGTAGGGACGCGAGCCTTCGCCGGTGCCGCGCATGCTTTCGGGGAAGACATGAACCTCGACGGCGTTCTGGCCGCCATCCGGTCCCGGCACCGTGGTCGCTCCGATGAAGGAGCCGACCTTGATATCGGAAAGGGCGATCCTGGTGATCCCCGCGACGCGGAGGTCAGAGGCGATATGCAGCCTGACGTCCTCGCCGCTGCGTGATTTCACCGACAGCAGATCGCCGTCGACTTTTTCGATCGTTCCACGCACCCGCGTCGGCACAGGCGCCTGCTGCGCGACGGCATAGAGCGTGGATAGGCCCACCATCGCGACAGCGACGAGCGGACGTGTGAAAGTTGCACGTTGTACAGACATGACAGTCTCCGATTGTCCCACGAGGACAAAACCCCGGAGGTCGCGCCCTATTCTCTCAAGATTTTCAAGATTTTGTGAGATCGGCTTCGACCAGCGCGCGCAGCTCTGCCGTCACCTGCGGCCGCTTGCCGAACCACAGCTCGAACCCGCGCACCGCCTGGTGTAGGAGCATGCCGAGCCCGTCGGCGGTCTTCAGCCCGCGCGCCTGCGCTGCCGCAAGCAGTGGCGTGATCAGCGGAACATAGACGAGGTCGGCAACGACCGCCTGTTGCGGCAGTCGCGCGATGTCGAGTTCGAGCGCCGGCTGGCCGCGCATGCCGAGCGAGGTCGTGTTGACGAGCAGCCTCGCCCGCGGCAGCACGTCGTTGATCGCGTCCCATGCCATCGGCTGCACGCGCGAACCGAACGTCGTCGCAAGCGCCTCGGCGCGCGCAATGGTGCGGTTGGCGAGATGGACGCGGCTGACGCCGCGTTCGAGCAGGCCGAACACGACCGCGCGCGACGAGCCGCCGGCACCCAGCACCAAAGCTTCCTCGGCCGCATCCCACCCCGGTGCGCTGGCGTCGAGATTGTTGATGAAGCCTTCAACGTCGGTGTTGGTCGAACGCAGCTCGCCGTCAACAAGCCACAGCGTGTTGGCGGCACCGATCGCCTTGGCGCGCGCATCCGGCGTCGAGAGTGCGAGCACGTCTTCCTTGTGCGGGATCGTGACGTTTGCGCCGACGAAACCGTGCAACGACAGCCGCAGTACGAAGTCGCGCAAGTCCTCCGGCGGTACCGCCTCGATTACATAGCCGCCCTCAATGCCGAGCGTGCGCAGCCAGTAGCGATGGATCAACGGCGAGCGCGAATGAGCCGCCGGCCATCCGATCAGGCAGGCTACGGGCGTCCTAGACACGGTCAAATCCGAAATTCCGATGCAGCACGGCGACCTCCCCGTCATGCCCACGCGTGTCGCGGGCAACCACGTCGTCTCGTGCATTCCAGAGACGTGGATGGCCGGGACATCCAGCGGAATGCCCGGCCATCACGATCAATATGTTCGGTGAAGGCCTGTCAAGCACAAGGGCCTGCACGGAGCCTGCACGTCCGGCAAGGCGCGATGTGCCAGACCCGGGAGCACCGCCTGGCGGTGCTCCCGGGGATGAGCGATCAGGCCGCGTGCGCAGCGATGATCTGATCGGCGGCGCGTCCCGTCACCTCGGCCATGTGATCGAACTGGCGGGTGAAGCTGCCGGAGCCGGCGGTCGCCGAGCGCAGCTCCACGATGAGCTCGCCGATCTCGGCCTCCGGCATCATGGCGCGGACGCAGTCCCAGCCGCTCCAGCCGTCGCGGGTGTCGAAGCCGAGGATCTGGCCGCGCCGCGCCGACAGGATCGCGTTGATCTTGGCGGTCGCGTCCGTCGGGCAGACGATCTCGACGACATGGATCGGCTCCAGCAGCACCGGCTGGCATTGCGGCAGGCCTTCGTTGAGCCCGACCCGCGCCGCCGTGCGGAACGCGAGATCGGACGAGTCGACGCTGTGATAGGAGCCGTCGGTCAGCGTCACCTGCACGTCGGTGACGGGGAAGCCGAGCGGGCCGCGGGTCAAGCCGTCGACGACGCCTTCTTCCACCGCCGGAATGTAGTTGCGGGGCACTGCACCGCCGACCACCTTCTCGGCGAACTTGAACCCCTCCCCGCGCGCCAGCGGCTTGATGTCGAGCACGACGTCGCCGAACTGGCCGTGGCCGCCGGACTGCTTCTTGTGCCGGCCGCGCTGGGTGATCGGCTTGCGGATGGTCTCCTGGTACCCGATCGCGGGCGGGTGAGACTTGACGTTGACGCCGAAGCGGTCACGCAGCCGCTCACTGGCGACGCGCAGGTGCATCTCGCCCTGCCCCCACAGCACGGTGTCATGGGTCTGGGCGTTCTGCACGACCATCAGCGAGGGATCTTCCTCGTGCAACCGGGCGAGCGCCTGGCCGAGCTTGACGTCATCCTTGCGGTCGGTGGCGGCGACCGAGATCGCAAGCACCGGCGGCGTCGGCTCGACCGCAATCAGCTGAGACGGCGGGGTCTTGCCGGTCGAGATCGTGTCGCCGGTCTTGATCGGATCGAGCTTGCCGAGCGCGATCGTGTCGCCGACCTCCGCCGACGGGCGCTTGGTATCATAGGCGCCGTTGACGGCGAGAATGCCGGAGATGCGTCCCGCGCCGCCCGAGGCGGATTGCAGCGTGGCGCCGTCGTCGAGATGGCCGGCAAGCAACCGCGTCAGCGACAGCTTTCCGCCATGCTGCGAATGCAGCGTCTTGAAGACATAGCCGAGCGCATCCTTGGTGTCAGGCGCGCCAAGCCGCTTGGCGGTCTCGGCAATCCCGGGCGCCTCATGGCGCAGCGCCTTCATCAGGCGCAGCACGCCGTTTTCGCGCCCCGCCGCTCCCAGCAGCACCGGGCAGATCAGGCCCTCGCGCAGTTCGCGCGAGAGATCGTCGAACACGGCATCGCGCGGCGGCTGGATGTCTTCGAGCAATTGCTCCATCAGCGCATCATCGTGATCGGCGAGCTTCTCCAGCATCGAGAAGCGGGCTTCCTTCTCACGGTCGAGATTGCCGCCTTCGAGCTCGATCACCTCGGAGGCCTTGTGCTCGCGATAGATGAAGGCGCGCTCGAGCGCGAGATCGACGAAGCCCTCGATCAGCTCGCCGTTCCAGATCGGGATCTGGCGCAGCACCAGCGGCACGCGGGACGCCGGCTGCAACGTCGCAAGCGTCTCGCGAACGCGTTGGTTGGCGCGATCGATCTTGTTGAGAAACAGAAAGCGCGGGATCTTCATCTCCTCCAGCTCGCGCAGGATGATCTGAAGCTGCGGCAGCTTCTTCTCGTCGGCCTCGCAGACCACGACCGCAGCGTCGACCGCGGGCAGCGCCGCGCGCATGTCGTGGGCGAACTCAACGGAACCCGGACAATCGAGGAAGGTGTAGCTGTCGCCCATGAAACTCGTGGTGGCAGCCGTCAGGCCCACGGTCATCTTGTGATGGCGGGCCTCTGGCGTGGCGTCGCCCACCGAAGTACCGGCGTCGACGCTGCCGGCACGCGGGACTGCGCCCGTTCGTGCCAATATCGCTTCGAGAAGAGTGGTTTTACCGCTTTGGAAAGGGCCCACGAGCGCAATGCACCGTGGACCTCGGGGACTTCTGACGTCTTGTCCCATTCGCCGCCTCCTTCATGTGGAGCTCGGCCCGTGATTGGGTCGGCAAAGATCGATGCTCTGCCCGTCCCTTGGTTTTGGCAAGCGCCAAACGTCGCTGCGGTGCGTCGTCGCCGAAACGTGTCAGACGTTAACGGCCCGGCCGCAGTTCCAGGCTTTCGAGGCCAGCGGCGATGTTGAGTCCGACTTGGCCCTGCACGCTGAGCGGCTGGAGCGCGATCGAATTGTTGGAGCCGCCGACCAGCACGTTGCCCCCCAAGCCCACGCCAACCGACGCGCTGCCTTGCGCGCCGGCATAGTTGCCCGAGAGGTCGCCGGGCCCGAGGCGATCGACCGGCGCGAACACGCCCCACGCCAGCGCCGTCTCCTGGGTGATGCCGATGTCGAGACCGACTTTGCGGATGGTCGCGACGTAGCGATCCTCCGGCACGCCTTCGGCCCGCAGCACGCAGCCGAGATTGGTCACCGATCCCACCACGAAGCCGACGCTGGCGCCGCCACGGCATTCGAGCACGCCAACCCGCACCATCCGCTGCTGCGCGCTCGCACCCGCGACGGACGCAACGAGGCCAAACGCGGCGAGCCCGGCGAGGAGGAGTGAACGGCGCATGGAAAGTCTCCGGCTATGATGTGATGCGAGCAGAGAGGGCACCGCACACGCGGCGCGCGATGTCTATGCCACAATTATCTTGGTGGTGCCAGATCGCGGAGGGTTCAAAAAAAGGCCCGCCTGGAAGCGGGCCTTTTCGTTCATCTTGCGCTTAGCGCAAATTGCCGCAGAAGCGCTGAATGCGTTTGCAGGCGTCTTCGAGATCGGAAGTCTTGGTCGCGTAGGAGATGCGGAAGGCCGGACCGAGGCCGAAGGCCGAGCCCTGCACGACCGCGACGCCTTCGCTCTCCAGGAGCTCGGTGACGAACGCCTCGTCGTTTCCGATCACCTTGCCCGACGGCGCGGTCTTGCCGATCGTGCCGGCGCAGGACGGATAGACGTAGAACGCACCCTCGGGGCGCGGGCATTCGATGCCGTTCGCCTGGTTGAGCATGGAGACGACGAGGTCGCGGCGCTCCTTGAACACTTTGTTGTTCGCGGCGATGAAATCCTGCGGACCGTTCAACGCTTCCACCGAGGCCCACTGCGCGATCGAGCAGGGGTTCGAGGTCGACTGCGACTGGATGGTCGACATCGCCTTGATGAGCTGCGCCGGACCGCCGGCATAGCCGATGCGCCAGCCGGTCATGCAATAGGCTTTCGAGACGCCGTTCACGGTCAGCGTGCGGTCGTAGAGTTTCGGCTCGACCTGCGCGACGGTGGTGAACTGGAAGTCGTCATAGACGAGGTGCTCGTACATGTCGTCGGTCATCACAAAGACATGCGGATGCTTGACCAGCACGTCGGTCAGCGCCTTCAGCTCGGCCTTGGTGTAGGCCGCACCCGTCGGGTTCGACGGCGAGCACAGGATCACCCATTTGGTCTTCGGCGTGATCGCACGCTCGAGCGCCTCGGCCTGGAGCTTGAAGCCGGCCGCGGCGGTGCAGACCACCGGCACCGGCTCGCCGCCGGCGAGCGCCACCATCTCGGGATAGCTGACCCAGTAGGGCGCCGGGATGATCACCTCGTCGCCCGGGTTGATGGTCGCCATCAGCGCGTTGTAGAGCACCTGCTTGCCGCCGGTGCCGACGATCACCTGGTTCGGCTTGTAGACGATGCCGTTCTCGCGCTGAAACTTCGCGATGATCGCTTCCTTCAGCTCGGGGATCCCGTCGACCGCGGTGTACTTGGTCTTGCCGGCCTCGATGGCGCGGATCGCGGCCAGCTTGATGTTGGCGGGCGTATCGAAGTCGGGCTCGCCAGAGCCGAGGCCGATGACGTCGCGGCCCGCCGCTTTCAGCGCGCGTGCTTTATCCGTGACCGCGATGGTCGCGGACGGCTTCACACGGTCGAGCGCAGCGGCAAGGAAGGACATCATCATCTCCTGGCGAGCGTCGTGAGCCCTCGGGCGTCACGACTCTGATTGTGGGAATAATGCACCCTAGGACGGGTGCCGCTGCACCGCAAGAAACTTCGGCCCAATCCAGCAAAAGTTTACGGATCCGCACCGAAGAGGCCCCGGATTTGCGCAATATTCCTAAACTTTGCAGCCGGAATGGCTCATATCTGGCAAGGATTGTCCTCCGAGCAATTTTGCTCTTCGCCGAGCCGCAAGCTGGCGTTCCAACGAGGTCGTGCAACCTGACGGTGCGAGCGACGCCGGATCGATTCCGCACTTGATATCGCAACCATTGAACTCGGATGCGATCGCAGCAAAGCGATCGCATCCTGACGCAAGCGTGATGCGAATTGTTCTGTCGTGTTGAAAAGATTTTTTTCGGCGTTGCAGTGCAGTAGCGATTTCAAGTTTTTCTAGCGGGCGGCCCTTGCGGCGGATTCGCAACGGCATCATTGTTTAGCCGCGTTGCGGGGCAACAAGCGGCGCGCCTTCCCGTCACCGGATCAGAACCTCTCGAATGTACAAGCTCTATTCGATGCAACGCTCCGGCAACAGCTACAAGGTCCGCCTTGCGCTGGCGCTGTTGAACGTGCCCTACCAGGCAATCGAGATCGACATTCTGCGCGGGGAGAGCCGCACGCCGGATTTTCTTGCGAAGAATCCTTCCGGCCAGGTGCCGCTGCTCGAGGTCGGCGACGACCGCTACCTCGCCGAATCCAACGCGATCCTCTGGTACGTGGCAGGCGGCACGCCGCTCGCCCCGGAGCAACGCATCGACCGCGCCGAAGCGCTGCAATGGATGTTCTTCGAGCAGCACGCGCTCGAGCCCAATATCGGCGCCGCCTATTTCTGGTTGTCGCTGGTCAAGGGCGGCCGCGACCTCCAGACGCACGCGCTGGAGGACTGGATGGAGCGCGGCTATGGCGCGCTCCAGGTGATGGAAAATCACCTCAGGACCGCCGAGTATTTCGCCGCCCGCCAGCTCACCGTCGCCGACATCGCGCTGTACGGCTACACCCACCTTGCCGACCGCTGCGACTTCGACCTCTCGACCTTCCCGGCGATCCGGGCCTGGCTGAAGCGGGTGGAGCAGGCGCCCGGCTTCGTGTCGATGGACTGGCGGCCGGCCGATATCGACGATCCCGCGAGCATCGCCGCGAGCGCTTGACGGTCCGAGAATACCGGGCACGGCGTTAACCTTTGCCACGATCTCGCCATATTCAGCGCGAGTGCGCCCCAATATTGCCGGGCGATATTGTGACAGTTGTTGGCGTCGCGGGTGATTCGCTCGCGCGTTGAAGGATTTAGACCATGGCTCGGGCGTCCGGCATGGTGGGCTTTCAGGGCCGACCTGCCCCCGTCGTCTCTTCCCGGCTGACAGGCGCCGTCGCGGCCTCGCTCGCGATCGCGGCAGTGTCGCTGTGCCTGATCGTCGCCCTGACGGTATTGACGACCCGGGCCTCCATGGCGTTGGGACTTGCGGGCTGACCCACATCCTCAGCCACCACCCGGCGCGGTCAGTGCGGACCCGCGCTGATCGGCATCGCAGCAGGACATCGATGAAGTCACCGGTGATCATCGTTGCAGCGACCCTGACCGCGGCCATCCTGGTCGCGGCATCGCTGCTGATTTTCGCCGGCACGCGCAAGAGCACGGGCACCTCGACGCTGAACGTCCCGGCCATGCAGATGCTCGCTCAAACGCGCAGCAGTTTGGCCTAAAATCCGCGAAAAGTTCTGCGCGCCGCCGCAGGCACGCCTTAAGCATCTCACGCGAAATCGTACCGCAACGGTGCAACGATCGGCCACTCTCCTGGCGTTAGCTCGTTCAGGGAGCGAGACACAGCCATGCGGCTGGGATGGCGTACGATATCCGGTCCGGCGCTGACGGCAGCGACCGCGCTGCTGGCGCTCCTGCTCGATCGCCATCTTCCCGTTCCCTCGCCCGCTCCGCTGTTCGTCTGCATCGTTGCCTTTGCCGGCTCGCTCTCGGGCTTCGCCTCCGGCCTGACCAGCGCGGCCATCGCCGTGATCGGCTCGGCTCTGTTCTTCCTCAACCACCGTGCAGTCCCCGGCTACGCGACGTCCGACCTCGTCCGCCTCGGCATGCTGGCGATAACGGCGGCCGGCACCGCCGCCATCACCGGTTTGATGCGCCAGCGCCTGCTCGACGCCTTTGCGCTGGAGCGTCGGCACTACGCCACGGCGGCGCGCCTCTCGGCCGCGCTCGACCAGGTCGACATCGGGATCGTGCTGCTCGATGCCGAGACGCGCGCCGAGTTCATCAACCGCGCCTTCCGTGACTATTTCTCGCTGCCCGACGAGAAGGCCGAGAGCCGACCGCCCTTTATCGCGCTGATGTATCACGGCCGCGACACCGGCGCGTTCGAACTGCCTCAGGATGAATTGAGCGCCTTCATCGCCGAGCGCATGGAGATGGTCAGGATCGGCGACGCCACGCCGATCAACATCAAGCTCAGCAATGGCGAGGTGCTGCGCTTCGTCTGCGCCGCGCTGCCCGATGGCGGACGCATGCTGAGCTACACGCCGGTAACCGACCTCGTCCGCCACAGCGACGCGCCCTCGCGCGCCGATTACTATCGCTCGCTGCGCGATCCCACCGGCCGCAACCTGATCCGCTATTTGCGCGTCGCCGAATAGCGCGACGCGATTGATCAGCGCCGCCGTCATCCCGTATGAATGACGCACGCTTGGCTTCTCGCCTCACATCGTCCCTGATCGCGGAATGTCGACATGTCCCTCACCATTCGCGCCGTCACCCGGCAGGATTACGATCAATGGCTGCCGCTGTGGGACGGCTACAACGCGTTCTACGGCCGCTCGGGCCCGACCGCGCTCGCGCCCGAGATCACGCGCATGACGTGGGCACGCTTCTTCGATGCCTATGAGCCGGTGCATGCGCTTGTCGCCGACAAGGACGGCCAACTGCTCGGCCTGACGCACTATCTGTTTCATCGCTCCACGACAGCGATCGAGCCGTCCTGCTATCTCCAGGACCTGTTCACGACGGAAGCCGCGCGCGGCCAGGGCGTCGCCTCGGCCCTGATCTACGCCGTGTACGAGCGGGCGAAGGCCGCGGGCTCGCCCCGGGTCTATTGGCAGACGCATGAGACCAACCTCACCGCACAGCGCCTCTACGACAAGGTGGCGGATCGCTCCGGCTTCATCGTCTATCGCAAGCTGTTTTGACGCCGGGCTTGCAACCTGTGGATAATTCCCCCTGTCACCTGCACGTAACAATACGGGATTAGCCTTTGCTTGCGTCTGATCAGGCCCCCCGTCACCGATCAAACGCCCAAGCGGTCCCCGTCAGTCGCCGCGTCTGACCGGGGCCGCATTTTTTTGTGCGCATGGCAGCACCGCTGCGGACGCCTAGCTGACGCCGAGCGCTGTCAGCACAATGCGGCGCTGCCCGCATTCCTCTCTGACAGGACCTCCCATGGAAATCCGTAATCTCGGCGCCTCCGGCCTGCGCGTCTCCGCCGTCGGCATCGGCTGCAATAATTTCGGCCAGCGCACCGATCTCGAGACCTCGCGCAAGGTCATCCACCGCGCGCTCGATCTCGGCATCACGCTGTTCGACACCGCCGACATCTATGCCGGCATGGGCGGCTCGGAGACCGTCTTGGGCACCGTGCTCGGCGACCGCCGCAAGGACATCGTGCTCGCGACCAAATTCTCCAAGCCCATGGCCAGCGACGGCACCAAGCAGGGCGCCTCGCGCCGCTACATCATGAGTGCGGTCGAGGCGAGCCTGAAGCGGCTCAAGACCGACTATATCGACCTCTACCAGCAGCACGACTACGACCCGCTGACGCCGCTGGAGGAGACGCTGCGCGCGCTCGACGATCTCATGCGCCAGGGCAAGGTGCGCTACATCGGCAACTCGAATTTCCCGGCCTGGCGCATTGCGGAGGCCGAGTTCGCCGCGCGCGCGATGAACGTCAGCCGCTTCGTCTCCTGCCAGGACGAATACAGCCTCGTGGTGCGCGACATCGAGAAGGATCTGCTGCCCGCCGCGCAAGAGTACAAGCTCGGGCTCCTGCCATTCTTCCCGCTGGCGAGCGGTCTTCTGACCGGCAAGTACCAGCGCGGCGCGGCGGCGCCCGCCGACACGCGCTTTGCCAAGGCGCCGGCGCTGCGCGACCGCTACGTCACGCCGCGTAACGAGGATATCGTCGAGAAGCTCGAGGCCTTTGCCAAGACGCGCGGCCACACCATGGTCGAGCTCGCCTTCTCCTGGCTCGCGGCGCGCCCGCAGGTGGCGAGCGTGATCGCAGGCGCCACCCGCGTCGAGCAGATCGAGGAGAACGTGAAGGCGATCGCCTGGAAACTCAGTGCGGACGAACTCGCCGAGATCGACGGGATCACCAGGGGCTGACGCGTTCAGCGCGGCGCGCTATTTCGCGCCGCGTCCCACCGTCTGCATCACCTCGAAACCTTCGAACTGGGGATGGCCGAGATAGAGCGGCTTGTTGTCGCCGGCCCGGTGATGCGCCGCGCGAAACGCCTCCGACTTGGTCCAGGCCTCGAACGCCGCGTAGTTCGCCCACACGGTATGCGAGGCATAGAGCGTGTGGTCCTCGGCTTCCGGCCCCCTGAGCAGATGAAACTCGATGAAGCCCGGCACCTTGTCCAGATGCGTGTCGCGCGACAGCCACACCTGCTCGAAGGCCGTTTCCGACCCCTTGGCGACGCGGAAGCGGTTCATGGCAATGTACATGTCGGGGATTCTCCTAACGCTCCACTACGTAGTTCGTCATTCCGGGCTCGCGCTTCGCGCGCCCCGGAATGACAGCGAGTGTATCTCAACCAATCAGCCCCTTCATCGGCTTTGCGCTGGCGCTGTCGGGGAACACCGCTTCGGCCAGCACGCGATCTGACAGGGCGAACTGGTCTTGCAGCACGCCTTTGATCACCGCGCGCAGGTCCGTCGTCGGCTTGAGGTCGCGGCCCTCGTAGAGGTTCGCGAGCTTCAATCCGGGCCAGTCGGAGATGACGCGGCCGCCTTTCACGGCGCCGCCGGCGAGCAGCGCGATGGTGCCGGTGCCGTGGTCGGTGCCGTCGGTGCCGTTGATGCGGGCGGTGCGGCCGAACTCGGTTGCGACGACGACGACGGTGTCGCGCCAGCGATCACCAAGACCGCTTTCGAACTCGGCGAGCGCGCCGTCGAGGCCGCCGAGCAGGAATGCGAGCCGTCCGACCGGACCGCCTTCATTGGCATGCGTATCCCAGCCGTCGAAAGCGAGCGCGGCGATGCGCGGGCCGTCGTCAGCCGCCATCAGTTTTGCGGCGCCCTTCGCGACCAGGCGCATCTGCGCGACCGCATTGCCGGGCTTCGCTTTCATGTCGTCGCCGCTTGCCGCCTTCTCGAACTGCAAGCCTTGCGACAGCGCAGAGGCGAGCGCGGGGTCGCGGTGACGATAGAGGTCGACGAGCCGCATCGCGGTGTCGTCATCGGCCTGCGGCAGTGCGACCGGCGCCCAGCCGACGGTCGGCGCTGCGCCGCGCAGCACCAGCGGCGTGGTCGGACCGACCGCGAGCCCGCTGGAGACACGCTCACCGCGCGGCAGCACTTCCAGCGCGCGATTGAGCCAGCCCGATTGCACGCGGCCGGGACCCGCATAGCCGCTTTCGAGCACGTCCTGGCCGTCGAAATGCGAGCGGTCGCGGTAGGGCGTCGACACCGCATGGATCACCGCGGCATGCTTGTCGCGATACATGCGCGCAAATTCCGGCATCGACGGATGCAGCGCGAAGAACGAGTCCAGCATCAGCGCTGGGTGCTCGCCGTCGCGCGCCAGCGCGATCGAGCCGTGCAGGCCGGCATAATCGGGATCACCGAGAGGCGCGACGGTCGCAAGGCCATCGAGCGCGCCGCGCAGGATCACCACGATCAGGCGCGGATCGCGACCGTCAGCCGCGCGCGCGAATTTGGGCAAGTACGCCCAGGCAGCGAACGAGGCGCCGCCAAGCAATAGCGCACGTCGCGACGTGAGGAGCCGGTTCTCGGCGCAATCCATCGTCATCTCCTCTGGAATTCCGGCGACATCAGGAGCAGCGCCAGTGCCTGCTGGCGCGATTCCGCGCGCTCGATAGTCCGTCGCGTCTCGGTCGAGGCTGCATCCGCCGCGGCGAATTCCAGGAGATCGCGCGGGTCGATGTTGTTGCCGAGCCGCGAGCCGATCTGGACGGCGATGTCGAGCCTGAGCTTCATGCCCTCGGGCGCGGCCCAGGCGGCGTTGGTGTCGGGGAATCCGTTCGGCCCGGCCGGCGACCACAACGGCTGCCCGAGCAGATTGAGGTTGCCCAGATATTGTCCGGGATCTTCGGGCACGCGCGCGAGCAGCCTGCCGCTCGCGACCAGGAATTCATAAGGTGAGCGCATCTTGGTCAGCGGCGCGGTCCAGGCTTCGTTGGAATCGACGAGCGCGGTCGCAAGCGCCTTGAGGTCGCCGTCGGTCTTCGTGAACACGTCGCGCAGGCGCGCGACCAGCGCAGGCGGCGGATCATCGGCGACGAAATGACGAGCGAACTTCGTCGCGATGAAGTTCGCGGTAGCGGGATGGCGCGCGATATCGGCGAGCGCCGCCTCGCCCTGCGCGAGCCCCTCCGCGTCATAGGTCTTGCCGAGCAGCACCTGCGGTCCCGGCTGATGGGCATTGGCGTTGAAGACGAAATTGCCGGGCTCGCCGAGCCGGCCCTGCCGGCCGGCGAAGGTCCAGCCCGTGATGATGCGCGCGAGCGAGGTGACGTCCTCCTGCGTGTAGCCGCCATTCACGCCGAGCGTATGCAGCTCCATGATCTCGCGCGCGAGATTCTCGTTGAGCCCGCGCTTGCGGTTCTGGCCTGCGCGCGAATCCGGTCCCAGCGATTGCTGGTTGTCGAGGAAGAACAGCATCGCCGGATGCTGTTCGACCGCCTTCAGCATGTCGGCGAAACGACCGAGCACATGGGGCCGGATCGCCTCGCGCTCGAACGCGCCGGCCCAGATCCGCGCCAGCTCGCCCTTGGCTGCCGAGATGCAGAAATGGTTGGACCAGAACGCGACGAGGCGCTCGGTGAAGCCGCAATCGGCGAGCGTGGCGCGTTGCAGCCGCGCCAGCGCCTCGGCGCGGAAGGTCTTCTCGATCACGTTGAGCGGCTGCGGTGCGGGCTTTGCAGCAGGCGGCGGCGCCTTGGGCTGCATGGCATCGGTGGGCTTTGCCGCCGCATCAGACGCCTTCATCTCAGGCGACTTGCCGGCGATATCCATCGCGACCGCATTCAGCGACAGGTTGCGGCGCGTTGCGGGCTTTTGATCGCCTGGCGTCGGCGCGCTCTGGGCTTGCGGCGGCTGCCCCTCACCTGGTTTCGCTTCAGTTGGTTTCGCTTCAGTTGGCGTGCCGGCCTTGGCGGCCGCCTCGCGCGCCGCTTTCACCTCCGCCTGATATTCGAACACGGCCTGGCCGAGCTGCGGCGTCGATTGCAGGCCCGGTGCTTCCAGCAGCACGCCGTTCGGCCGGCTCAGCTCCGCCTTCACGAAACCGCGCGGATCGGAGGCCGCATTGATGAAATCGCCGGATGCGCCGCCCCGCGCGCCAAAGCCGAACCGGTTGAGGGCAACGAGCGCGGCTTGCGAATCGCGGGCCATTGGTCTGTCCTTGCACTTCCTTGCGGCATGCGCCCCGATTACTATACCGCCGTCAATGATGAACCCGGCATGAAAATGACGGCAAAGCTTCGGCGCAAATGATGACAAATCGGAAAGAAATCCTCACCGCGCCCGCCGCACCTTTGCGTCAAATCGTCTGTTCCGGCTGCGGCACGGCGTTTTCATGCGGATTGTCCGGCACCTGCTGGTGCGCCGAGGAGACCGCGCGGCTGCCGATGCCGGTCGAGGGCGAGGATTGCCTGTGCCGCGATTGCCTGCGCAAGGCGGCGACGGAAGCGAGCGCAACGAAATAAGCTGCACCACAGCCCGTGAGGCGCGCCGCCGCCGCATCCTCCGTGGACATGGTTTGGCGGAAACTCGTCGTTCGGTACTACGACCATCCACAAGCGAGGGATCACGCGGTATGGGTCCTGGCTTTCGCGGCGTCGGTGCCGACGAGCTCGAAGAGTTTGAGTGACATGGAAAGGCCCCCATCCGCTCCGTCATTGCGAGGAGCCGCGACAAAATTGCGAGGCAATTTTGCGCTGAAGCGACGAAGCAATCCAGACTGCCCCCGCCGAAGCATTCTGGATTGCTTCGCTGACGCTCGCAATGACGATGTGGAAGACGTCACCTGCCGTTCGCGCGCAGCAGCTTCTCGCCGTCCTCCGTCACCGCGATGATCAGGCCCATGCCGGGCAGCGTCTCCCGCGCGACATAGCCGCGATCGGCGGCGTCTTCCCAGATGGTCAGGCGCGGGCACGAGGTCTTCCAGGTCGAAATCACCTCGGCATAGGCGCGCGGCTCGCGCGCGATCCATTCGACGAAATCAAGCACCAGCGGGTCTGCACTTTCCGTCATTGCACACCTCCGTTGTCAAACGCCGCCATCACGGGCGTGCGGACCAAGAGCCAGCTTCCATAGGCGATATAGTAGCAGGCAATCGTGGTGATCAGCCGCATCGACCAGGCGATGAATTGCTGATCGCTCATCGCCTCCAGGATGCGCCGCGCCAGCGTGGTACCAAGCATCGAGGCGGCGATCGCGACGCCGGCCAGAACGTGATCGAGCGAAGCCGCCTGGTCGATGACGCCGCCGAAATAGATCAGCTTGGTGAAATGGCTCACCACCTGGCAGACCGCCTTGGTCGCCACCTTCTCGCGCCGTCCGAATTCGCCGCCCAGAAAAAACGTGTCGAGCAGCGGCCCCGACACGCCGGTCATCAGCATCAATCCCATGCAGATCGATCCGTAGACGGTGCCCTGCCAGACGCTGTCGGGGTTGGGCTTGATGCCTGACGGCATCATCCGCGCCATGAACGGTGTGACGCCGAGCAGGAGCAGCGCGACCGGCTTGTCCGGCACGTAACGGGTGAGCGACCACACCGCGAGGGCAACCGCGCAGCCGATCAGATAGACGAACACCGGTCGCCAGCGGATATGCGCGCGCCAGAGCAGGGCACGCCAGCCGTTCGAGGCCATCTGCGTGATCGCATGCAGCACCATCGCGGTCGGCAGCGGCATCAGCGCCAGCAGCACGCCGATCAGGATCAGCCCGCCCGCCATGCCGAACAGCCCCGACAGGAACGCGGTGGCGACCATCAGCAATCCGAGGGCAGCGATCATGATGGGCGTCACGAGAGGTTCTCCTGTGGTCGCTCAAGTCAGGGACGCGAGCTGCTTCACTCCCTCGCCCCGCTCTTACGGGGAGAGGGTGGGGTGAGGGGCTGCATCCTCAATCACGGTGAAAGTCGGACTCGTGGAGAGTCCCCCTCACCCGGAATCCAAGCTTTGCTTGGATTCCGGCCTCTCCCCGCGAGCGCGGAGAGGCGAAGAAACGGCAGGCAGTTCGAAATCAGCTTGGAATTACACTCATTCTTCTGCCGCGCTTGTCGCGCCCGCGCAAACTGAGTTATCTTGGCCTGGCATCAGCTTTCCTGAGGGTACGGCACGTGCGGCGACTGCTCTTTCTCAACGGCATCAAGGCATTCGAGGCGGCGGCGCGGAGCGGCAGCTTTGCCGCCGCCGGCGTCGAGCTGAACGTCTCGGCCGCCGCGGTCAGCCGCATGGTGCACCTGCTCGAGGAGCGCCTCGGCGTCGCGCTGTTCGAGCGCAAGGCCAACAAGCTCGTGCCGACGCAGGCCGGCCGCGCCTACCAGGGCGGACTGACGCCGATCTTCGACGCGCTGGCGAGCCTCACCGCGCAGGTGACGGCGCCCTCCAGCGTGCGCGTGCTCACCATCGGCGTCGGCCATACCTTCGCAATGCGCTGGCTGATCCCGCGCCTCTCCGAATTCCGCAGCGATGAACCGGATATCGAGGTACGCTTCACCACCGGCGGCGTCGCCGTGCCGTTCGGCGAGGACTGGAGCTGCGGCATCAAGCTCGGCACCGGCGACTGGCCGGGCCTCGTCGCCGAGCCGCTGTTTGCCGGCGACCTCACGCCGGTCTGCGTACCCCGTCTCGCGACATCCCTGAAGCGGCCGGCCGACCTCAGGGGTCCGAGCCTGATCCGCGTCGCGCATTCGCCCGAGGATTGGCCGCTCTGGCTGAAGGCGGCCAATGTCAGCCGCGTCAGCGCGCGCGGGCCCGAGTTCGAGTTCTACGGCCAGGCCTTGCAGGCAGCCAGCGACGGGCTCGGCATCGCCATGGGCATCCGCCCCTATATCGACGACGATCTCGCCGCCGGCCGGCTGGTGGCGCCCTTCGATCTCTCGGTGCCCAAGGGCATGCGCTGGTATCTGGTGTATCGCAGCTTCCAGACCGAGCAGCGCGACTTTGCCGCGTTCCGCCGCTGGATCATGCGCGCTGCCGCGGAACCCGCGGCGCGCCCGCGCAAGGCCGGACGCCTCGCCGCGCGCACCTGAAGCAAAAATCCGTCCCCCTTGTGAACGGCTTCACACGCGCTTTCGCGCCGACGTGGTCTCCTAACCCTCCAACAAGAACACGGGGACGACAATGACGACGCTTTACGACGGGTTTGACATCGAATCGTTCGAGGCTGGCAAGGGACTGTGGCACGCCCGCATCCGGCGCGCGGACTTGAGCCTGCTCGCCATCGACGGCGTGCTGTTTCCGGCGATGGAGGTCGGCTTCGCCTGGCCCGATCCGGAAGCCGCGATTGCGGATGCCAAGCACCATATCGACCGCTTCCGTCGGCGGACCGAGCTGGACGAATAGGGGTTTCTGACCGGGATCTTTTGACACAGCGCGGTGGCAGAACGAGGACTGAAGTCATGTCGCAGATCGAGTTCGAAGAGACGCAACCGCTGGCGCAATCCTGTCAACGCTCGGTGCTATCGAACTGCCCGGAATGCGCCGGCGAGCTCGCCATACTCCGCGTGATCGGCGGCCGCGCCGGCTGCGAGTACTGGACCATGCGCTGCACTCATTGCGGCGGGATCCATCTCGACATCGTCCGGCCGCAGGCGACCGTCGAAGACGACGGGTCGCTGCCGGCGGCATGAGCCTGCTGCCAGCCTGCTGTCAGCAGGCTGATTGAGCAGGGGCATTCGCCCTTTCCTGTGCGGCGGACTCGTCCCATATTCGGGGGATGGCGAAGAAACCTGCTGCACCCGAAAAATCCGTCAAAACCCCGAAATCCAAAGCACATCGGCCCGACGTACAGCCGATTGCGCCGGCGCTGGCCGAGCTGCTCAATCCCGCGATCAATCGCGGCGACGCCGGGCTTGGATCAGGCACCGGCTTGCAGCCGCCGCCGGACAATTCGCGCGACCGCCGCGCCGGCGGCGAGGCCGCCGCGCATCGCGCGCGAGCCTCGACTCCCAAGGATTTCCCGGCCGATCGCCCCGCGGGTCTCGAGGAGGCTCCGCAGGCCAATTACGGAACCGCCGCCACGATACCGACGCTCGATCCGGAACTGGCGCGGCAGCTCGGGCTGCCGACGGAAGAGGACGATGCCGAGGCGCTGGCCCGTCCGCCGCGCAGCAAGATGGAGGCACTCGGCGTCAAGGCGACCGCGGACGCGCTGGAGGCGCTGATCCGCGAGGGCCGGCCGGAGTTCCGCAAGGACGACGGCTCCATGAAGGTGTGGACGCCGCACCGGCCACCGCGCCCGGAAAAGTCCGAAGGCGGCGTGCGCTTCGAGATCAAGTCGGAATACGAGCCCAAGGGCGACCAGCCGACCGCGATCGCCGAGCTCGTCGAAGGCATCGAGCGCAACGACCGCAGCCAGGTGCTGCTGGGCGTCACCGGCTCAGGCAAGACGTACACGATGGCAAAAGTGATCGAGGCGACGCAGCGCCCTGCCCTGATCCTCGCGCCGAACAAGACGCTCGCCGCCCAGCTCTATGGGGAGTTCAAGAATTTCTTCCCCGACAACGCGGTCGAATATTTCGTCTCGTACTACGACTATTACCAGCCGGAAGCCTACGTCCCGCGCACCGACACCTATATCGAGAAGGATTCGTCGATCAACGAGCAGATCGACCGCATGCGCCATTCGGCGACGCGCGCGCTGCTCGAACGCGACGACGTCATCATCGTCGCCTCGGTCTCCTGCATCTACGGTATCGGCTCGGTCGAGACCTATACCGCGATGACCTTCGCGCTGAAGAAGGGCGAGCGCATCGATCAGCGCCAGCTCATCGCCGACCTCGTCGCTCTGCAATACAAGCGCACGCAGGCCGATTTCACCCGCGGCACCTTCCGGGTGCGCGGCGACGTGATCGACATCTTCCCGGCGCACTATGAGGACCGCGCCTGGCGCGTGAATCTGTTCGGCGACACCGTGGAGAACATTGAGGAGTTCGATCCGCTCACCGGCCACAAGCAGGACGAGCTCGAATTCATCAAGATCTACGCCAACTCGCACTATGTGACGCCGCGCCCGACGCTGGTGCAGGCGATCAAGTCGATCAAGTTCGAGCTCAAGCAGCGGCTCGACCAGCTCCACGACCAGGGGCGCCTTTTGGAAGCGCAGCGGCTGGAGCAGCGCACCACCTTCGATCTCGAGATGATGGAGGCGACGGGAAGCTGCGCCGGCATCGAGAACTATTCGCGCTACCTCACCGGGCGCCGGCCCGGCGAGCCGCCGCCGACGCTGTTCGAATACGTGCCCGACAACGCGCTGATCTTCGCCGACGAGAGTCACGTCACCATTCCGCAGATCGGCGCCATGTTCCGCGGCGACTTCCGCCGCAAGGCGACGCTCGCCGAATACGGCTTCCGCCTGCCCTCCTGCATGGACAACCGCCCACTGCGCTTCGAGGAATGGGACATGATGCGGCCGCAGACGGTCGCGGTCTCCGCGACGCCGAGCGGCTGGGAGCTCAACGAGAGCGGCGGCGTGTTCGTCGAGCAGGTGATCCGCCCCACCGGCTTGATCGATCCGCCCGTCGATATACGCCCCGCCCGCACCCAGGTCGACGATCTCGTCGGCGAGGTGCGCGCCACCGCCGCCAAGGGCTATCGCTCGCTGATCACGGTGCTGACCAAGCGCATGGCGGAGGACCTCACCGAATATCTGCACGAGCAGGGCATTCGCGTGCGCTACATGCACTCGGATATCGACACCATCGAGCGCATCGAGATCATCCGCGACCTGCGCCTCGGCGCGTTCGACGCGCTGGTCGGCATCAACCTCTTGCGCGAGGGGCTCGACATTCCCGAATGCGCGCTGGTCGCGATCCTCGACGCCGACAAGGAAGGTTTTCTGCGCAGTGAAACGTCCTTGATTCAGACCATCGGCCGCGCCGCGCGCAACGTCGACGGCAAGGTGATCCTCTACGCCGACAGCATGACCGGCTCGATGGAGCGCGCGATCGCCGAGACCAACCGCCGCCGCGAAAAGCAGGTCGAGTACAACAACGCCAATGGCATCACGCCGGAGAGCGTGAAGAAGCAGATCGGCGACATCCTCAACTCCGTCTACGAGCGCGACCACGTGCTGGTCGAGGTCGGCGGCCACGACATGACCGACGACGTCATCTCCATCGGCCACAATTTCGAGGCCGTGCTCGCCGATCTCGAGACGAGGATGCGCGAAGCCGCCGCCGATTTGAACTTCGAGGAGGCCGCCCGCCTGCGCGACGAGGTCAAGCGCCTGCGCGCCACCGAGCTCGCCGTGGTCGACGACCCCACCGCCAAACAGCGTACCGTGCAGGGCAAGGCCGGCGCCTATGCCGGCACGAAGAAATACGGCGAGGCCGCCAACCTCCCCGTCAGCGCGATGAAGAAGAAGACGGTGGGCTCCGCGCTGAAAGCCAGCGGCAGCAGCGGCTCAAAGGTTCACAAGCCGCATCTCGACGAGATGCACGGCCCGGAGTCGCTGCCCTACCGCGCGAACCCGGCGCTGCCGTCCAAACCGTTCGGCAGCACAAGCCGCATCATCCAGCCGACGGACTCACGGCAGTCGGGACCGGAGTTCGGGCCTGCGCCGAAATCGACTGGTGGCGCACCGGGACGGCGCGGGGGATGGAAGAAGAGATAGAGTTGCGGCTCTCGCATTCCACAGCGGAGCAACAGGCACCATGGATTCCGGGCTCGCCGCTTTGCGGCGCCCCGGAATGACGACGGGAGACTTCCGCCTCCCCGCATGCGTTGCAGCGGCAAGCCGATAGCGATACATCGCCCCCTTTACACGCCCCGATTGCACACACGCTTGTGAAGCGAGATTGCAACCTGCCGGCTCGCCGGTGTGAGCTACTTCACCAAACGATTTCCGCGTTTCAATTACGAGTTGCCGGGGTGGACATTTTACAGGAGCGATAGACATGGCAATGGCAGTGAAACGTGGTGCAACTCCCAGCCCGCGACACGAACTGGCAGCGGCGATGCCGCATGTGGCGCTGGCTCACGTCCCGGCCCATCATCTGTTCTTCCCCAAGAAGCTTTCGATCTGGCACAACGACCTCCACGGCGATTGCGTGACCGCGGAAGAGGCCTTCGCCAAGGCCTGCCACAAGCCGGAGATCTTCATCAGCGACGCCGAGGTGGAGAAATGGGCGAAGGCCCATGGCGTCTACGAGGGCGCGACCCTCATCAGCGTGCTGAAGTGGATGCAGAAGGAAGGCTTCACCCAGAGCGACCACACCTATGACGACGGCTCGCACACCACGGTCGACTGGACCAACCCGGCAGTGCTGAAGAGCGCGCTCTATCACGGCCCGGTCAAGATCGGCGTCGCCGCCGACCAGCTCGAGACCACCTGCCGCGCGCACAATTTCAAGACCGGCTGGTTCGCCACCGGCTACACGGAGGACAACAACGAGGATCACTGCGTCAGCCTGTGCGGCTACGGCACCATCACCTGGCTCGCACATCAGCTCGACACGTCCGTGCCGTCGGGCATCGACGGCTCCAAGCCCGGCTATGCGATGTTCACCTGGGGCAGCATCGGCATCATCGACGTGCCGTCGATGGTGGCGATCACCCACGAAGCCTGGCTGCGGACGCCGACCACCGTCATCGTCTGACGCTTTCCTCCGAGACTTGGTGGCCTGCCGGTTCGGCGGGCCACCGATCGATGCGGGGCGGCGTCGGCGCCTACCCCACGCTCGCCACCGCCACGGCCAGCACCGACAGCATCAGCATGATCGTCAGCAGTTGCAGCGAGGCGGCCGGCTGCGTGCGCCACTCCGTGATCTTGTCGGACAGTGACAAATGGCCATCGAAGAATTTCGGCTCGTAGATCGTCCTGAACTGGTCCGGCAGCTTCGGCCCGAGCAACACCGCGAGCAGCGCATGGACCAGCGACGCACCGATGACGAACACGGCAACACCGGCGTCACCGACGAGGTCCTGGTTGCCGGCGAGCTTGAGCATCAGCGCGGCGGTCGCAAAGGTCGGGAAACTCTGGAAGATCGCGGTCAGCGCAAAACCTTCGAGCAGGTTTTGCAGGCGGGATTTTCGGGCAGCGGCGGTCACAGCCATACGCGTCTTCCTGATGACACATGTATGACACTAGCCTCGGGAGGGCTTTCGGGATGTGAGCTGGCTCACGTGCCGGCGGCTCGCGCCATCGACAGGCCTGCTGCGCCATCGGCTGATCTGTGTTCCGCGCACGAATCCGCGCAGGAAAATAGTCACACAATCAACAATTGCATGCCATGAACCTGGTATTGCGCCGTCGCGTCGAAAGTCCTGCAATCCTCGGTGTTTTTGCGGATTGCTGAGATCAGGCAGGCCGCGATAACGTTTGCAATGCGCGGGCCAATGGGGGCGGCGGAGCATGACGGTTGAGAGTCTGAACAGGCAGCGGGTGCTGCATCTTCTCGACACTTTTGCGCGCGGCGATCTCGATGCGGCGCTGGCGTGCTGCACCGACGACGTCGACTTCCTCACTCATGCGCCGATCGACGTGCTGCCGCACCTGGTGCCGCGGCACGGCAAGGCCGAGCTGCGAAAACTCTGGCAGACCGTGTTGTCGCGCTACTCGGAGATCCGCCACGAGCCGGCGCATATCGTCGTCGAGGGCGATCGGGTCGCGACCTATTTGCGCACCTTCTTCAGGAAACGAACCAACGCGCGCATCGTACAGGTCGACATGGCCGTGTTCTATACGCTGCGCGACGGGCTGGTGTCGGAGATCCGCGAGATCATCGATTCCTACGACCTCGTGCAGCAGGTGCTCGAGCGCGAGATCGGCCCGCTGATCGTAGGTGCGCCCGTGGAGGGATAGCGGGGCTACGCCTTCCTCGCCGTGCCGCAATACGCTGGCAGCTTGCAACGGCGGCGGTTGTCCGGCCGGCTATCTCCTCAGAGTCGTCCTGGCTTTCGCCAGGACGACTTCGGAATGTGTGGACGCGCCGCAAGCGGCGAGAGGTGAACAGGATTGAACCTCCCTCCCTCGTCCCCAGACCCATCTCGGGGCGTTGTGGACGCCGACTAACTGAATGCGAGCCGATGAAAATCGCGTTGCTTGCCGTTTTAGGGCTGTTTCTGGGGTCGCTGGCCGGGGCTGCGCTCGGCATCGGGGCCGGGCTCGCCTGGGTCGAAATCTTCAAGACCACGAATTTCGAGGGCTATAGCGGCATGCTGGTGTTCTTCACCTTCATGCCCCTGGGGGCCGGGGTCGGCGGGATCGCCGGGGCGGTGCTGTTCGGCCTGCTGGCGACGCGCGACGACGCGATCGCCGTCGAACGGGAACCCGTCGCTCGGCCCGACCGGTAAATTACGGGGTTCTATTGTAAATTTCACAAAGCGCGCTCACTTGCGTATTGCAAAATTGTGAATTGCATTCGGACGAAAAGCACCTATTTGTTTGCGTACTAATGAATTCCGCAACCCCGCGGCGCTGAGTGTGCATGGGGTTGTTTTTCGTTTTTTGCAATCCAGTCTCGGGAACGACCCAAATGACAGAGCACAGCCTCTGGCGTTTCTCGCGCGCGTTGCACAGCGCGATCAACGACCGGCAGTTTGAGGATCTCAAGACCCTGATCGACGACGACGTCGACTGGGCGATCTATGGCCCCATCGACATGTTTCCGTTCCTCGGCGCCCGCCAGGGCAAGGACGCCGTGCTCGACGTCATCCGCCAGATCGCGGACAATTTCCGCGTCCGCCGCTTCGACCGCGAGACCATCTTGCTGGGCGTGGATTCCGCCTCGTCCATGCTGCGCTATTCGCTGACGGCGCTCGATTCCGACAAGCCGATTTCACTGCGGGTGGCGCAATTCGCCCAATTCAAGGCCGGCCGGCTGCTCAACATGCGCGTGCTGGTCGACACTTTCGACCTCGTCGAGCAGGCGCTCGGCCGTCCCATTCATCTGCCGAAGATGAGCCGGGTGGGGTGAGGGCACCAACGGGTCCCGTCTCTCCCGGGCCCGGCGACGCGCGCGCACATCCGGCCACCAGCCCCGCCGGGTCGCTTTGCGCGGACATTGTCGCCGGGCGCGCCATTCGCGCGGCCCGTTGGTTCGCACGTTGATGTGACCTTTCATCCAGGACTTGCCGCCACAATTTTGCGACGTTATCTCCGCATCGTGGACGTGGAATGATTTGACGCATGATCGTGCCGGAAAACCCCGCACAGTTTTCCAGATCATGCGCCGGGCTTGCGGGCAGGACGATGGAATTCTCGACAGGGTTTGGCTGGACCAGGCTGCCGATGCTGGCGGCCGCGGTGATGTTGACGTCCGTGACGGTAACGCCGGCGCAGATCGTGCCGATGCAGCCCGCTCCTGCCGCGGCCGCGCCGGAAGAGGCCGAGGAAGCGGCGGATGTCAACGATCCCGACGTGCTCAAGGGGATCGACGTCGACAAGCTCGACTGGACCCAGCTCAACGTCGACGCCACCACGCTCAACGAGCTGATGGCAGCGAAGAAGCGCGCGCAGGCGGCGGCCGATGGCGGACTTAACTGGTCGAACGACCGGCGCGCCAATGGCACATCGGCGGTGACGGTGAAGCAATCGGTCACCCCGTTCTGGGACACCCAGGTCGGCGCCGACATGACGGTGGCGCGCGAGCCCACCACGATGTCCGAGCTCCTGGCCGAGAAGGCCGCCAATGGCGGCAGCGTGCCGCAATCCTCCGGCAGCGCCTGGGCGACGGCGACCGCGCCGGGCGCGGGCTCGATCTGGGACAAGACCGCGGTGGAAGCCCGCGTCGATCCCGGCGCCGAGAACAGCAAGCTCGGCGCCTCGCTCAGCAAATCGGTGCCGCTGTCGGACGATCGTTCGCTGACGCTCCAGAACGGCTACAGCGTCAACCAGCAGGGCACGACGCCGATCCCCGGCATCGCCGGCCGCACCACCCGCAATTACGAGACCGACCAGTCCGCCAAGGTCACCTTCGGCGAGACCGGCACGAGCATCGTCGCCGGCCAAACCATGTCGACCACTGACGAAAAATGGCTGCGCAAGTTCGGCGCCGAGCAGAAGCTGTTCGACAACGTCACCGTCTCCGGCTCCGTCGGCGAGACCGCGCAGGGCACCACGAACAAGAGCCTGACGGCAGGGTTCAAGAAGAGCTGGTGAGTCATCCGGCGACTCGCTCCTTCCCCCGCTGAGCCGATAGAGCAAAATTGTAGTTACCCGGCCACGGCAAAGCCGCCGAATGGTCGATCCTTGCCGCATCTTGGCCCCTATGCGGTCAAAATCTGGCGCCCTGATGCACGGGCCTTACAGACGTCGTCGTGCGGGGGACACTCGCGCTGCGCTCAACGCGAACAGGGGAATAACGATGAACGCAGGTCGTTCGGAAAAGATTGAATCAACTGAGACCGAGGTCGCCGACAGCAGCCTCGCCGCGGTCACGGAGGTCGAGGCCGGCATCCGCGACTTCGTGCGTAACGACATCGCCTATCTGCGCCGTCCGGCCGCGGGCAACGAGCCGGCACTCGATTCGAACGCGGAGGCCACCGTCACCAACGTCAACTCGCTGATCCAGCGCGTCGCCGGCACTTCGCTTGCCGAGATCGAGAACCTGATCTCCGAGCTCGAGAGCCTGCGTGATCTGCTGCATGCCGAGGGCCAGCGCGTCCAGCGCGAGATCTCCGGCTACGCCCAGCTCAGCCAGGCCGCGATGAAGTCGACCCGAATGATCGCCGACAACGTCGCGCAGTGGAAGCGCGCCGCCGACGGCCTGCGCAACAGCTGATCGCACTCTGCAACGTCTTGACCGCCGCGTTCCCTGGGGGAGCGCGGCGGTTTTGATTCTGGCAATCGATTTGAACTTTCCACCGCCTTCCCGCGACTAAAGCCTAGCGCCGGCCGCATTCGCGGGCCTTGGCAGGGGACAGTTTCAGATGGAAAGCATTCGGCCCGAGAACACGGACCCCATTCCGCTGCGCCCCGCACCGACGCAGTTCGTCACGATCATGATCCGCTTTGTCGGACTGCTGGTGGTCGCGATCGCGATCCTCGCGCTGGTCTACAGCCGCTGAGCGGCTCGCCTCGCGCCGGCGATGTGATAGGTTAATGAACGGTTAGCGATCTGCCGCGACGGTCGAGGCTTCCTGCGTATAGCCGCCGTCGGCATAGCCCCGCACCACCATGGCAGCAATCAGCATCACCGCGAGCGTTGCGGTGGCGAAGATGAATCCGACCAGCTTGAGTGCGCCGCGGTCTGCCATGGTCCTCGTCCCCTGTCCTCTATCCCGTTGGTTCAAATAGACAGCGACAGGTTCACAATTGGTTAGCAAATCAATGGTTCCGCGAAATGCTTCGCGACGAACCGCATGGCGAGGCTTATGGCAGCGGGCGCCAGTCCCGTCCATAGCGCGCGGGCAACACTTGCCGTGCATTTTGGCCGTTCAGATTGGAACCGGTCTAACCACCCTGCCCGCGCATCGGCACGAAGGCGGTCGAGGTGATCGAATACACTTGCTCGCCGCGCTGGTTGGTGCCGGTGGTCCGGCCCTGCAAGATGCCCCAGCCGGGGCGTGACGAGGACACACGCTTGTCGGTGACTTCGCTGACGAAGCTCACGGTATCACCCGCGAGCACCGGCTTGATCCAGCGCAGGTCGCGAAAGCCTGGTGACGGACCCCACACCGCAATTGTCTCGCCGCGTGCAGCAGCTTCCTTCGCAAGGCGCTGGCCGTCGGCGACGAGCAGGCTCATGCAGGCGGAGCCGACATGCCAGCCGGACGCAGCGAGTCCGCCGAACAGCGAGTTCTTGCCCTCCTCCTCGTCGAGATGGAAGCGCTGCGGATCGAACTTCGCGGCGAACGTCTTGATGGCTTCTGCGGTGAACGTGTAGGAGCCGATCTCGCGGCGCAGGCCGATCGATATGTCCTCGAAGAAGCGCATCACTTAAGTCCCTTCGCGCCGCTTGATCAGGATCGGCGAGGTCATCTCGCAGAGCGCCTCGCCTCGCGCGTTGCGCGCGGTGCATTTGAACTTGACGATGCCGAGCTCGGGCCGGCTCTTCGAGGCGCGCGCCTCCACCACGTCGACGTCGAGGGTCAGTTCATCGCCGGGCCTCAAAGGAGAGAGCCAGCGCACCTCGTCAACGCCGGGCGAGCCGAGCGAGGCGGCGCGGGTGATGAAGCCGTCCGCCATCATCCGCATCATCAGCGAGCAGAGATGCCAGCCCGAGCCGGACAGGCCCTTGAGCATGCTCTTGCTCGCAGCCTCCTCGTCGAGGTGCATCGGCTGCGGATCGAACTCGGCGGCAAAGGCCAAGATCTCGTCGCGGCTGACATGGCGAGGGCCGAACGTGCCGAGACGGCCGGGGGGAAAGTCTTCGAAGGTCAGGGTCATCTTGGTGATACAAACGGGAATGACAGATTGTGGCCGCACTTTGCGGCAATCTCAACCCGCCCACCCGCATGGCTCGTGCTACATTCGGTTGAGTCGGATTGACGCGGGTCAGGTTCGATTTGCCGGGGGAGAGAGAATGTTCACATTCAGCGACCTATTTCAGTGGGACCGCTTCATCACGCCGACCATCATCAAGACCTTCTACTGGCTGGTGATCGCGCTGATCTGCCTGTTCGGCATCTCCGGCATCTTCTCAGGGCTCGCAGCGATGGCGATCAGCCCGTTCGCCGGATTTTTGGTTGTGCTCTATTCGATCGCAAGTGTCGTTGTCGGCATCGTGTTCTCGCGCATCGTCGCGGAGTTCATCCTGATCGTGTTCCGCATCAACGAGCATCTCGGCGCCATCCGCGACCAGGGCGGGATGCGGTGAAACCCTCGTGTCCCGGATGCGGCGCGGCATGAAATGACGCGACGCAGAGCCGGGACCCATGCATCCACAATAGAGGAGTTTGGGCCCCGGCTCTGCAGCGCACCGCAAGAGCGCTGCGCTGCGTCCGGGGCACGAAAGCTCGTTACGTATTAAACCTGAAATGCATCACGTCGCCGTCGGCGACGGTGTACTCCTTGCCTTCGAGGCGCAGCTTGCCGGCATCGCGGGCGCCGGCTTCGCCGTTGAGGGCGACATAGTCCTCATAGGCGATGGTCTCGGCGCGGATGAAACCCTTTTCGAAATCGGTGTGGATGACGCCGGCCGCCGCGGGTGCCTTGGTGCCGCGATGGATGGTCCAGGCACGCGCCTCCTTCGGCCCCACCGTGAAATAGGTGATGAGGTCGAGCAGTGTGTAGCCGGCCCGGATCAGGCGATCGAGGCCGGCTTCTTCGAGGCCCAGGGTCTCCAGGAAGTCGACGCGCTCTTCGCGCGACAGCGTCGCGATCTCGGATTCGATCTTGGCGGAGATCACGACGGCGACGGCGCCCTCCTTCGCGGCCTGCTCCTCGACCGCCTTGGAGAAGGAGTTGCCGGTGGCGGCCGAACCTTCCTCGACGTTGCAGACATAGAGCACCGGCTTCGACGACAACAGGCCGAGCATCGAAAAGGCGCGCTCCTCCTCCGCCTTGCGCTCGACGAGGCGCGCGGGCTTACCGTCGCGCAGCAGCACGAGCGTGCGGTTGACAAGGTCGAGCTGCTCCTTGGCGTCCTTGTCGTTGCCCTTGGCCTTCTTGGAGAGGTTGTCGACGCGCTTCTCGAGGCTGTCGAGATCGGCGAGCATCAGCTCGGTCTCGATGGTCTCGATGTCGGCGAGCGGCGCGATCTTGCCCTCGACATGGGTAATGTCGGAGTCTTCAAAGCAGCGCACGACATGCGCGATCGCATCGACTTCGCGGATGTTGGCCAAGAACTGGTTGCCGAGACCCTCGCCCTTGGACGCGCCGCGCACGAGGCCTGCGATATCGACGAAGGTCAGACGCGTCGGGATGATCTGCGCCGATTTCGCGATCGCCGACAGCTTGTCGAGCCGCGGATCCGGCACCGCGACCTCGCCGACATTCGGCTCGATGGTGCAGAACGGATAGTTCGCCGCTTGCGCAGCCGCCGTCTCCGTCAGCGCATTGAACAAGGTCGACTTGCCGACATTGGGCAACCCGACAATCCCGCATTTGAATCCCATCGTGTCCTCTGACGCAGTGCGTAGGGTGGGTTAGCGAAGCGTAACCCACCATTCTTTGTCGCAACGTGGTGGGTTACGCCGAGCGGACTGCGCTTCGCGCAACCGCAGGGCTAACCCACCCTACACATCCCTGCCCGTCATCCGCAGGCTGCGATGACGAGCATTACTCTTTGCCGTTGTCGTCCTTGGTCAAAAATCCCTTTGCCTGCATGGCGAGATGCACCCTGTTGGCGAAGGTCGCGTCCGTGCCCTTGGCGAGCAATGCGGCGTGCTCGGCGACCGCGTCGCAGAGCGTCCTCACCCATTCGTCGTCGGCCTTGGCGAAGTCCGACAGCACGTGGCCGTGCACCAGTTCCTTGACGCCGGGATGACCGATGCCGAGCCGCACCCGGCGATACTCGTTGCCGATATGCGCGGAGATCGAACGCAGGCCGTTATGCCCGGCGATCCCGCCGCCGATCTTCACCCGCACCTTGCCCGGCGGCAGCTCGAGCTCGTCCTGGAACACGGTGACGTCGCCGGGCGCGATCTTGAAGAAGCTGGAGGCTTCCTGAACGCTCCGGCCCGACTCGTTCATGTAGGTCGTTGGCTTGAGCAGGATGACGCGCTCAGTCCCCAGCGTGCCTTCGGAGGTCTCGCCCTGAAAGCGACGGCGCCATGGCGCGAAACCATGACGCCGCGCGATCTCGTCGACGGCCATGAAGCCGACATTGTGCCGGTTGCGTGCGTATCTCGCGCCGGGATTGCCGAGCCCAACAAAGAGTCGCATGACGCGGCGCGCCCCTCGCTTGGCGCGCGGTCAGAAGCCGCGCGCCAGCGCCTTGAGAGATTACTTCTTCTTGTCGCCGCCGGCCGGAGCCTTGGCAGCCGCTGCCGGAGCAGCACCCGCTGCGGGAGCCGCCGCACCAGCCGCCGGAGCCGCCGCCGCGGGCGCAGCGCCCGGAGCAGCCGCACCTGCTGCAGCCGCAGCCGCCGCCTTCTGCTCTTCCGCGTAGCCCGAGGGCGGCACGATGGTGACGAGCGTTGCGTCCTCGCGCGTCAGCGCCTTGACGCCGGTCGGCAACTTCACGTCAGACAGATGCAGCGAGTAACCGATTTCGAGCTGGCCGACATCCGCCTCGATGAATTGCGGGATGTTCTCGACCGAGCACTCGAGCTCGATCGCGTGCGCGACGATGTTGACGGTGCCGCCGCGCTTCACGCCCGGGGAGGTTTCCGCCTTCACGATGTGCAGGGGCACGCTGATGCGGATGGTGGCGCCTTGGCCGAGCCGCATGAAGTCGACATGGATCGGGAAGTCCTTGACCGGATCGAGGTGGAAGTCGCGCGGAATCACGCGGTGCTTCTTGCCTTCGAGGTCGATGTCGACAAGGGTGGTCAGGAACCGGCCGGCGAGGATGCGCTGGCGCAGTTCGCGATCGTCAACCGAGATCGGGAGCGGGGGCTGGTTGTTACCATAGATCACTCCGGGCACTCTCCCGGCGCGACGCTCAGCCCGGGCGGCCCCCTTGCCGCTCTTCGGACGTGCGGTCGCCTTCAATTCCTTGACGGTCGCCATAACGTTAAGTCCTTGTTTTTGCAAAAGTTAATGGGCCGCAAGGCGGCCCATGGTTTCGCCGCAGCAAGCCTCCAGGGGTGCGGGGGCCGCGGACGTGGCGGGCTTTTAGCCGGAAGCTGCGGAAATGACAAGGAGAATGGATGCCCGCCGGGCTACGGGCGTTCCCGTCAGCTGGTCGGATTGGGCGCACTGCCGAGCTTGGCCTCCAGCGCCGCGATCCGGGTTTTCAGGGCCTCGTTCTCCTCGCGGGCGAGGCGCGCCATGTCCTTGACCGCCTCGAACTCCTCGCGCTTCACGAGGTCCATGTCGCGCAGGAATTTCTCGGCCTGGGTGCGCATGACGGTGTCGAACTCGCGCTTGACGCCCTGGGCGGCGCCGGCAGCGTCATTCATGAGGCGTCCGATCTCGTCGAAAAACCGGTTGGTGGTCTGTGTCATGGCGATCTCCGGATGCCTTTGCGCAAACGTATGCTCGGGAAGACAATGGCGATCCTGACACCGCCGATCAAGGCCCGTGCGCGCGCCTGAGCCGTCCTTGTCATGCTCTGGTTTCCTTGCCATCGTATTGATCGGCTGGGCATAATAAGAATCAGAAAGCAAAGCGCGAGACCATGATCGACCAGCAGATCGAGATCCCGACCAAGGACGGCTCGACCACCACCTTCATCACCCATCCCGAGCGCGGCGGCCCGTTTCCCGTCATCATCTTCTATATGGATGCCCCGGCGATCCGCGAGGAGCTGCGCGACATGGCGCGCCGGCTGGCAACGTCCGGCTACTACGTGATGCTGCCGAACCTCTATTACCGCTCCGGCGTGATGGAGATCGGGCCGGTGCCGCCCGACCCGAATGCGCCGGAACGCAAGCGGATGTACGAGCTGATGGGCTCGATCAACATTCCCCTGATCATGGACGATACGCGCGCGCTGCTCGGCTATGCCGAGGGCCAGGCGGCCGCCAACACCAAGCTGGTCGGCACCGTCGGCTATTGCATGAGCGGCCGCTACGCCGTCAACGCTGCCACGCATTTTGCCGATCGTGTGAAGGCCGCCGCCTCGATCTACGGCACGCATCTCGTCACCGACCAAGCCGACAGCCCGCATCTCGCGGCGAGCAAGACCAAGGCCGAGCTCTATTTCGCCTGTGCCGAGACCGACATCTACGCGCCGGCCGAGATCATCGACAAATTGACTGAGAGCGTGAAAGGCGCCAAGGCCGAGGTCGAGATCTATCCCGGCACCCATCACGGCTTCGCCTTCCCCAAGCGCCCGGTCTATCACCGCGACGCCGCCGAGCGGCACTGGGAGCGCCTGCTGGCGCTCTATCGCCGCAATCTTGTCTAGAACCAAGGCGCGATGCCGTTTCTTCTGATCAACTTCCCTTCCTTCGACCCGATCGCGATTGCGATCGGGCCGTTCGCCATCCGCTGGTATGCGCTCGCCTATATCGGCGGGATCGTGCTCGGCTGGATCTACGCCCGCTCGCTGGTCAAGACCGACAGGCTGTGGAGCGGACCGGCGCCGATCTCGCTGGTCCAGCTCGACGATTTCATTCTCTGGGTCACGCTCGGCATCATCCTGGGCGGCCGCACCGGCTATGTGTTGTTCTACAACCTGCCCTTCTTCATCGAGCACCCCTCGGCGATCTTCAGATTGTGGGAAGGCGGCATGTCCTTCCATGGCGGCTTCCTGGGCTGCGTCGTCGCAGTGATGTGGTTTGCGCGCCGGAACGGCATCTCGATCCTGTCGCTCGGCGACATCACGACCGCTGTGGGACCGATCGGCCTGTTCCTGGGGCGGCTCGCCAATTTCATCAATGGCGAGCTGTGGGGCCGCGCCGCCGATCCGAGCCTGCCCTGGGCGATGATCTTTCCGACCGGCGGCAACGTCCCGCGCCATCCGAGCCAGCTCTATGAAGCCGGCATGGAAGGCATTTTGCTGTTCATCGTGCTCGCGGTGATGATCCGCCTCGGCGCCTTGAAGCGGCCGGGGATGATCCTCGGCAGCTTCATCCTGATCTATGGCCTCACCCGGATCATCGGCGAGCATTTTCGCGAGCCGGACGCGCAGCTCGGATTTTTGTGGGGCGGGTTAACCATGGGCATGCTCTTGTCGATCCCCATGCTTATTGTCGGCACCATACTTATTGTATTTGCAGTGCGGCGCGGTGCACCCAAACCGCTTCAGGCCATTCGTTAATTCATTTCGAGAAGACAGGCTGTGACCGACTCGCCGCTGCTGAACGAGATCAAGGCGCTGATCAAATCCTCCGGCCCGATGCCGGTGTGGAGGTACATGGAGCTGTGCCTGATGCATCCGCGTCACGGCTACTACATCTCACGCGATCCGCTCGGGCGTGAAGGCGACTTCACCACCGCGCCGGAAGTCAGCCAGATGTTCGGCGAGCTTCTGGGGTTATGGACGGCATCGGTGTGGAAGCACATGGGCTCGCCGCCTCTGTTGCGTCTGATCGAGCTCGGGCCCGGCCGCGGCACCATGATGGCGGACGCGCTGCGCGCGCTGCGGGTGCTGCCGCCGCTCTACCAGGCGCTCCAGGTCCACATGGTCGATGTCAACCCGGTGCTGCGCGAGCGTCAGAAGACGACGCTGTCGAGCGTGCGCAATATCACCTGGCACGACACGATCGACGACGTGCCCGAAGGCCCCTCGATCATCCTCGCCAACGAATATTTCGACGTGCTGCCGATCCACCAGATGGTGAAGCGCGAGAACGGCTGGCACGAGCGCGTCGTCGACATCGATGCGAACGGCAAGCTTCAATTCGGCGCCGCCGCTGATCCGACTCCGCGCTTCGACGTGCTGCTGCCGCCCTTGGTGCGGGCGGCGCCCATCGGCGCCGTGTTCGAATGGCGGCCGGATGCAGAGATCATGAAACTCGCTGCCCGCGTGCGCGATCAGGATGGCGCAGCGCTGATCATCGACTACGGTCATTTGCGCAGCGATGCCGGCGACACCTTTCAGGCGATCGCCCGCCACACCTTTGCCGATCCGCTGAAGGCGCCGGGCCAGGCCGACGTCACCGCCCATGTCGACTTCCAGGCGCTTTCGCGCGCCGCCGAGGACGTCGGCGCCCGCGTCCATGGCCCGGTGACGCAGGGCGAGTTCTTGAAGCGCCTCGGCGTCGACACTCGGGCGGCCGCGTTGATGCAGAAGGCGACGCCAGAGGTCGCCACCGACATCGCCGCGGCGCTGAAGCGGCTGACCGATACCGGCCGCGGCGGCATGGGCTCGATGTTCAAGGTGCTTGCCATCTCCGAGCCGCGGCTCACCTCGCTCGCGGCCCTAAGCGACCATGTTGAGGAAGGTGACGACGCGTCATGACTCTCGGCTCCTCGCTGCTCTCGGCCGTGCCCGGCCTGCGCCACGCCTTCTTCACCCGCGAGGGCGGCGTCTCCAGCGGCATCTATGCCGCGCTCAACGGCGGGCTCGGCTCCAATGACGATCCGGCCCACGTCGCCGAGAACCGCCGCCGCATGGCCGAGCATGTCGGCGTCCGGCCTGAGCATTTCATCAGCCTGCACCAGATCCACTCGCCCGACGTGCTCGTCGCCGACGGCGCCTGGCCAAGCGGCCCGCGGCCGAAGGGCGATGCGCTCGTCACCCGCACGCCCGGCCTCGCGCTCGGCGTCTCCACTGCCGATTGCGGACCGGTGCTGTTCGTCGACCCGAACGCGCGGGTGATCGGCGGCGCGCATGCCGGCTGGAAGGGCGCGCTGACGGGCGTGCTGGAGTCGACCATCGACGCGATGGAAAAGTTAGGAGCCGAGCGCGGCCGCATCATCGCCGCGATCGGCCCTCTGATCCGTCAGGAAAGCTATGAGGTCGGCAACGAGTTCGTCGCGCGCTTCATCGAAGCGGATGCAGACAACGCCGTGTTCTTCGTTCCCTCGGTGCGCGAGGGCCATGCGATGTTCGATCTCGCGGGCTTCATCCGCATGCGGTTGGAAACCGCCGGCATTCTGATGATCGACGACCTCGGTCTCGACACCTATGCCGACGAGCGTTTCTTCAGCTACCGCCGCTCGGTGCACCGCAAGGAGCCGGACTACGGCCGTCACATCCACGCGATCGCGCTCGAAGCGTGAACACAATAGCAACGCGTGCCTTCGCGAGCCCCGGAATGCCTGACATCTGTGGCTCCGCTGCCCTAGACCTTAATGCATTTTAACGATATCGCTGCCCTCCATAATGAGGGAAGCGTCATCATTCTTGCGCCGCGCGGGCACGCGCGTGCTGGCAGCCGTGCTGCTAGCGGCATCGTGTGCGCTTGGCGGCTGCGCCGGTGGCGGTGCAGCGAGCAACTCCTATGCGATGGCGCCGCCGAGCGGCGGCAGCGGGACGACGGTGGCCTTCGAATCCATCGACGGGCCGCCGCCGCAGGTGTTCGATCGCATGGTCGGGGTGCTCGACAGCGAATCAAAGCTGCGCAGCCTCTCCATCGTGTCCCGCGAGGGCCAGGCTGCCTATCGCGTGCGCAGCTACCTCTCCGCACAGGTCGTCCGCGGCAAGACCATGATCGCCTGGGTCTGGGACGTCTATGACGCCAACCAGCAGCGGGCGCTGCGCCTGTCGGGCGAGGAACCGGCCGCCAAGGGCGGCCGCGACCCCTGGTCGGCCGCCGACGATCTGGTCCTGAGGAAGATCGCGCAGGCCGGATTCAGCGGACTTTCCAATATGATCAACGGAATGCCGGCGGATCCTCCCGCCTTGCGGGGACCTGCGGTGGCGAGCGTGCTGCCGGGCCCGCCCGCACCGGAGATGCCTGCCGCGGCGCTCGGCTACACGGATCGATAACCACGACGAGATCCTTGCTCGATCCCTGGCCTGATCCTTGGCCTGCCCCTCTGCCAAAGCGTTGACCAGATTCAGGATTTTCGACGGGATATCGTAGCTTCACGGGTTGCCAGCGGCGCCTTCTGCCTGATATTCCCCTGCCCGTCGTCGTAACCGTGCTCCGTGGGTATCAGGGATGTTGAACGTCGTATCCAGCAAAGCGCGGGAGGAAGCGTCCATGTCGGCCAAGAACGGCTCCATCAAGCTTGTCGCCGGCAACTCCAATCCGGCCCTCGCGCAAGCCATTGCGCAAGGCCTGGACCTTCCTTTGACGAAAGCGGTCGTCCGGCGCTTCGCCGACATGGAGATCTTCGTCGAGATCCAGGAGAACGTCCGCGGCTCGGACGCCTTCATCATCCAGTCGACCTCGTTCCCGGCGAACGACCATCTGATGGAATTGCTGATCATCACCGACGCGCTGCGCCGGTCGTCGGCGCGCCGCATCACCGCGGTGCTGCCCTATTTCGGCTACGCCCGGCAGGACCGTAAGTCGGGTTCGCGTACGCCGATCTCTGCAAAACTCGTCGCCAATCTGATCACGCAGGCCGGCGTCGACCGCGTCATGACGCTCGATCTGCATGCCGGCCAGATCCAGGGCTTCTTCGACATTCCGACCGACAACCTCTATGCCGCGCCGCTGATGGTGCGCGACATCAAGGAGAAGTTCGACCTCTCCAAGGTGATGGTGATCTCGCCGGACGTCGGCGGCGTGGCGCGTGCGCGCGGCCTCGCCAAGCGCATCAACACGCCGCTCGCGATCGTCGACAAGCGCCGCGAGCGTCCGGGCGAGTCCGAGGTCATGAACGTCATCGGCGACGTCTCCGGCCACACCTGCATCCTGATTGACGACATCGTCGATTCCGGAGGCACGCTGGTGAACGCGGCCGATGCGCTGCTCGCCAAGGGCGCCAAAGATGTCTACGCCTACATCACGCATGGCGTCCTCTCCGGCGGCGCAGCCGCACGCATCACCAACTCGAAGCTGAAAGAGCTCGTGATCACCGACTCGATCCTGCCGACGGATGCGGTGATCAAGGCGCCGAACATCCGCACGCTGCCGATCGCCAGCCTGATCTCGGACGCGATCGCTCGCACGGCGGCGGAAGAGTCGGTCTCGAGCCTGTTCGACTAGTCTTCGCTTCTCCTCCCTGCTTTCGCGGGCGAAGCGGAATAGTTCGCTTTGCCAGCGATCCCGCGCTTTAAGGCTGGAGCTTTTGCCGAAGAAACTGCACCGCATCGCTGATCGATTGCTCCCGAACCGCGGCATCGAAAACCATCGAATATCCGGGAGCCTCGCTCATGCAGGCCCCGAGGAAGCCTGGCTCGAACGGCTTTGCTTGACCATCGATGAGGAAGGCCGGCCCTCTTGATCCGAGCAGGATGAGCGGACACTTTTTGGTGCTGACGTAGTCGGGGTAGAAGCGCAACGTCACCAGGCTGGGAACGGTCCACGCGTGGTGGGCTTCCCGGTAGATGACGGTTTCGATCGGCGCCGGATTGCCGGCAGCTCGGGCGTAGGCCAGATAGCTCTCGATCTTTGCCACGGGCAGATTGTCGTCTTTTTCGCCAAGCAACATCAGCACCGGCGACCCGGTATAGGCACCGCTTTCGGCGATCACGCCGTAATTTCCGGCGGGATAGAAGGCAACGTGCGCGGCAAAGCGGCCTGGTCCGGGATTGAGCGCCGAACGAAGCCGCTCAAAGGCCGTCAGATGAGCCATCTCACCGCCATATGAGAAACCCACGATGGCAATTCGATCGGCGTCGATCCTGGGCTCGCTCGCGAGCCGCCGCAGCGCGGCGTAGGCATCCGCAACGCCAGCGGGCAGATAGGCGGGCGACCCCGATAGAGCGGCTCCCGTCGTCCCGCGCGCAGCAAAGCTGTCGTAGGTCAATGTGGCGAAACCTGCCTTGCGCAATTCGGCGGCGGCATAGCCTTCATTGGCGTCACGATAGCCGCTGATCGTATGGACGACGATGACTGCGGGATAGCGATCCCTGGCTTCATCCGGAAAATCTAGACGCGCCCGAATGGTCACCGTTCCGTTCGGAGCCTCCCGCATCAGCAGCTGACGAAAGTCGCTGTAGGTCGACGATTGAAACGTGATCGTGGTCGTGCCGGCCTGCGGCGCCTGACAAAGTGCGGCCGCTGCTCCAAAGACGATCATCGCCGTGAGGACGCATAAAACCCGGCGCATGAGAGCCCTCCGATGCTCCTGCGCTTTCTCGTCTACGCAAAACTCGGCAGCACGACATCGCCCATGATGGTGCGGATCACGCCAAACTGTTCGGCGCCTGGCTTTGGATAGTTCCCGCAGTGGATCACCAGGACGAGATCGCGCGCGGGAATGACCGTGAGAATCTGGCCACCCCAGCCAACACCACCGAACCAATGCAAAGGCTGGCGCTGAGCTGCATTGTAGTCGCCCATGTACCAGTGATAGCCGTAGTTGCGGACGGCGCTGGTCGGGACCACGGGCGTGGTCACGCGTTTCACCCAATCGGCGGGAACGACGGACGTTCCGTTCCAGGTGCCACCTGCGAGCATGAGCTGCCCGATCTTGACGAGGTCGCGCGGCAGCAGGCGCAGGCCCGAGGCGGCGCGCGGCTCGCCATCCCTGCCGACGTTCCACTCGGACGGGCCGAAGCCGAGCGGATCGAACAATACGCGACGGCAATAGGCCGGCAACGCTTCACCAGTGCCCTTCGCGATCAGGCGGCCGAGCAGCGCGGTGGCGGCGCCGCAATAGGTCCATTTCACGCCGGGCTCGCCGATAATCGGGAGACCGAGGATGAAGCGATAGCGGTCCGGTGCCGCCTCCATCGCGCCTTCGCTGTTGCCGGGCTGGCCATAGGGAATCGTGAGCTCGTCCCATTCAAAGCCGAGCGTCATGGAGAGCACGTGGTGCATCGTGATCCGGTCACGGCCAGGCTGCTTGGCGAGGTCAGCGTACTCCGGAAACTGCTCATAGAGCTTGGCCTCGGGCGGTGGCACCTTGCCGGCCGCAAGCGCAACGCCATAAGCGAGACCGACCACGCTCTTGGAGACCGAGCGCAGGTCGTGCAGCACGTCCGGACCGAACACGACGTTGCCGACCGGTCGCCCCAGTCTCTCATCCTCACCCCGGCCATAGTGCTCAAACACGAGCTTGCCGCCCTGGCTCACCAACAGCGCGTGGAGACCGAACACCTTGCCGCTCTGCTCGACGTCGGCAAGACGCTGCGCCACGACGTCGGACGCCTGAGCCGCAAGCGCATAACGAGGAGCAACCAGGCCGGCACCGAGGGCAGCCAACACATGACGGCGATTGAGATGGATCATGGCTACGTCTCCTAAGAGCTACGTATTAACAGGTACCTTGCAATACATAGTACCTTGCTATATAAGTTCACTTCAAGGCGGTGTAGTCAAGTGGAGGAATGGCAGACTCCGCGAATCAAATTCAGCTGAAGAAGGGCGCGCTCGAACTCTGCGTGCTCGCGCTGCTCGCGCGCCGCGAGAGCTATGCCTATGAGATCGCCTCGACGCTCGCGGCCGGCGTCGGCATGGGCGAAGGCACGATCTATCCGCTGATGCGACGCATGCAGGATGACGGGCTCGTCGACACCCGCCTCGCCGAGTCCAGCAGCGGGCCGCCGCGAAAATACTACCGGCTGACGCCGGCGGGTCGCGCGGCCTTCACCGCACAGAAGCGCGAGTGGCGCACATTCGCGGACGCCGTCAACGAGTTGCTCGGAGACACCAGATGAAGCGTGCCGACTTTCTCCGTATCCTCCGCGACGGTCTCGCCGGGCTTCCCCGAGACGATATCGATGACATCCTCGACGACTACGCCGCCCATTTCGACGAGGCCCGCGCCTCCGGCCGACCCGAGGGGGAGGTTGCGGAAGCGCTCGGCGATCCGCGGCGGCTGGCGCGCGAGCTGCGCGCCGAGACGGGGCTTCGCCGGTGGGAAAATCATCATTCCCTGCAAAACTCCACGGCCGCGCTGCTGGCGCTGGGCGGCCTCGCCGTGGTCGATGTCATCCTGCTCCTGCCATTGCTGCTCGTCGTCATGCTGGTCCTGCTCGTGATCGCCTTCGTGATGCTGGTCCTCGGGATCGTCGGCATCGGATTGCTGATCAGCCTCTACAAGCATGCGGGCGACGGACGGATCGTCGAGCTCGCGTTGCGAGCGGCGGCGGGGATCGTGCTGGTGACCACGGGCGCGGGCTTCGGTGCATTGCTGCTGCTTGGACTCAATGCCGCCGTCAGATGGCTCGGCGGCTACGCGCGGCTGCATTACCGGCTGCTCAAGCCGGAGCAACCGATCGCCTGAGTCAGATGTCCGCCCCGGCCTCGGCGCTGACGACCTCGGCAAAGGGCGCGAGCGCAATGCGCCGTGTTCACCTCTTCACGCGCGCCGCAGCACGCCTCGAAGACCGGTTGTTGCCGGATGCGGCCCATGACATCATCCAGATACCGAGTCATCGCTGCCTACTGGATGCCTGATGCCACGCCGGAAATTTGCCTGGGAAAAGCTGTCGGATGAGCAGTTGCTCGAGCAACGCCTCGGCAGCCTCAGGGTTACAGTCGAAGGCACGTGGCTCGAGGATTGTGTCAGCACTCTCCACGAAGAGCTCGAAGAACGGGGTATCAGGCTGCGGCCGCACACCTGGATATCGAGCGAATGGTTTAGTCCGGCAGATGTGCCCGGCATCGCCATCCCATTCTATCTCGCCCATCCCCGTTTGATGAAGCTTGAGAAGAGGATGATGTTCGACGTCGAGGGCGGAACCTGGCGCGAGTGCATGGCCATCCTCCGTCACGAGGCAGGCCATGCCGTACAGCACGGCTACCAGCTGCAGCGCCGCCGGCGCTGGCAGCAGCTCTTCGGGCCGTCGTCGAAACACTATCCGCGCTACTACCGGCCCAATCCGGCCAGCAGGCGTTACGTCCAGCATCTTCGGCTCTGGTACGCGCAGAGCCATCCGGATGAAGACTTCGCCGAAACTTTCGCGGTGTGGCTGCGGCCGCGTTCAAACTGGCGCACGCGATATGCCGGTTGGCCAGCGCTGAGAAAGCTCGAATATGTTGACGAGCTGATGGGCGAGATTGCGGGCAAGCGACCGCTGATCACGACGCGAGAGCGTGTCGATCCGCTGCGTGATCTCAGCCAGACGCTCGAAGACCACTATAGGAAGAAGCAGGCGTTCTACGCCTTCACGCCGCCGAAGACCTACGACCGCGATCTATCCAGGCTCTTTTCGGCCGATCCACGACATCGACGGTCAAAGCCGGCTGCAGTCTTGATCAGGCGGCACCGCGCCAAGATCAGGCAGCTGGTCGCACGATGGACGGGCGAGAACCAACTTACGCTCGATGCCGTGCTTGACGACATGATCTCCCGCTGTCGTGAACTCGATCTGCGCGCCGTGGGCCCTGAACAGAAGCTCGTCCTCGACTTCACCGTCCTCGTGACCGCCAAGACCATGCACGCGCTGTTCGGCCCGTCGCGTCGAAAATGGATCGCGCTATGAGACGCCTCCGTATTCTCGTGCTCATGCATCCGGATTTCATGCCTCCGGACTCGACCGAAGGATACACCGCGCACGAAATCAACGCCTGGAAAACAGAATACGACGTGGTGAGCACCTTGCGCGCGGCCGGCCATGAGGTTCGCCCACTCGGCGCGCAGGAGGAAATCAAGCCGGTCCGCGACGCGATCGAAGACTTCAAGCCGCACGTGGTTTTCACGTTGCTCGAGGAGTTCCACTATAACGTCGCGTATGACCAGCATATTGCGAGCTACCTCGAACTGATGAAGGTCCCGTACACCGGGTGCAATCCGCGTGGCCTGATCCTGGCGCGCGGCAAGGACCTGTCCAAGACGCTGGTGCATCATCGCCGGATCGCGGTGCCGGCCTTCGCAGTTTTCCCGATGCGCCGCAAGGTCAAACGGCCAGCGCATCTTGCGCTGCCGCTGATCGTCAAAAGCCTGAACCTGGACGGCTCCTTTGGCATCTCGCAGGCGTCGATCGTCGATACGGACGAGAAGCTCGCAGAGCGGGTCGCCTTCATCCACGATCGGATCGAATCTGCCGCCATCGCCGAGCAATTTATCGAGGGACGAGAGCTTTATGTCGGCGTGCTCGGCAACAATCGGCTGCGCGTTCTGCCGGTTTGGGAACTAAAATTCGGCAGCATGGGCGGGCGCAGATCACGGCACATCGCCACCGAAAAAGCCAAACACGATCCCGACTATCAGGAGCGCGTCGGAATTGTCGACGGACCAGCGAAAGATCTGACGCCTGAAATGACCGCTCGCATTCAGCGAGCTGCAAAACGCATCTACCGGGCGCTTGGACTCGATGGATACGCGCGCATCGATTTTCGTCTCTCGGCCGACGGCACTCCGTATTTCATCGAAGCAAATCCCAATCCCGAAATCGCGAAGAGCCAGGAGTTTGCCACCGCAGCTCAACACGACGGCCTCAATTATCCGGACCTCCTGCATCGCATCCTGACGCTTGGAATAAGCCGCGCCAAGGCAGGCGTATCCCTGGGCTGAAGGCAGAATCTTATAAAGTTCTAACCAGCCTCCGCCTTCGCACCAACCACTGCGGCAAACGACTTGAAGAATTCGCCGGCGAGCTTCGTCGCCGTGGAGTTGATCAGCCGCGCGCCGAGCTGGGCGAGCTTGCCGCCGATCTGGGCGTCGACATCATAATGGAGCACGGTGCTGTCCGCGCCGTCCGATTCCAGCCGCACCACGGCGCCGCCCTTGGCGAAGCCGGCGACACCGCCGGAGCCTTCACCCGAAATGCGATAGCTGTTCGGTGGTCGAAGATCGGACAGCGTCACCTTGCCGCCGAAGGTCGCCTTCACCGGGCCGACCCTGAAGACGACGGTCACGGTCATCTCGTTTGGACCTGTGACCTCGAGCGACTGACAACCGGGGATGCACTGCTTCAGCACATCGGGATCGTTGAGCGCCGCCCAGACCTTGTCACGGGATGCGGGAATGCGCTGGCTGTCGGTCATCTGCATGGTCGATCTTCTCCTTGTCCGTGGGCGAGGTGGCCGCACGCTGGCCGCGGCGGCGCGCTTGGGTGATCTCGGCAAGGATCGACATCGCGATCTCCTCCGGCGTGATGGCGCCGAGATCGAGCCCAGCCGGCGCCTTGACGCGATCGATCGCGGTGGCATCGATGCCCTCCGCGATCAGTTTTGCGCGCAGCGCCGCCATCTTGCGGCGGCTGCCGACGAAAGCGTGATAGACGGCCTCAACGGCGACCGCGGCGCGCAACGCGGCCTCGTCGCCCTTGCCCTGCGTCGAGACCACGACGAAGCGTTTTGTCTCCGTCAGTTCGCCCAAGCTGTAGCCGTCGATGAGCGTGTCCGCCTCGGGCTGCGATGCGAGATCGGCCGATGGCGCCGCGAGCGTGACGTGAAAACCGAGGGTGCGCGCCTGCGCCGCGAGCGACAGCGCAACCGGGCTCGCGCCGAGCACGACGAGCGAGGGATGCGGCAGCACCGGCTCGACGAAAATGTCCATGGTGCCCTTGCTTGGGCACATGTTGCTGGCAAAGCGGATGCCGTCGCGGCTCTCGCCCGCGCTGACGCCGAGCTCGGCGAGCAGA
Source organism: Bradyrhizobium iriomotense (assembly GCF_030160715.1). Classification (GTDB taxonomy): domain Bacteria; phylum Pseudomonadota; class Alphaproteobacteria; order Rhizobiales; family Xanthobacteraceae; genus Bradyrhizobium; species Bradyrhizobium iriomotense. The sequence continues at coordinate 180,160 of NZ_BSOW01000012.1, read as the reverse complement.
TTCTCCGGCTGCACCGAGACCATCCGCGGCACGCCGTCGGCGAGCGCCTCGCGCGCCGCCTTCAGCACCGCGCCGCGGGCGCAGCCGCCGCCGATCCAGCCCGCGACGATGCGGCCGTCGGCCGCGATGATCGCCTTCGCGCCGGCTTTCGCCGCCGTGACCGATACGGTGCGCACCACGGTGGCAAGCACGAAGGCGCGCTCGGCGGTCTTCATCTGCGCAACGAGATCCAGCACTTCCACCTGGGTCGTCATTGGCGCCTCCGTCAGAGCTTCGCCAGATAGGGCTCGAGCGCACGCAAGCTTTGCAACGTATTGGCGGGCGCATAGAGATCGACATAAGGCAGCGCGGCCTTGATGCCCCTCGCCTCCGGCGCGTAGCCCGCCCATGCCATCATCGGATTGAGCCAGACGATGCGCCGGCAACGCCGCGACAGCGCCGCCATCTCCTGACCGAGCAGTGCAGCATCGCCGGTCTCATAGCCGTCGGACACGATCATCACGCAGCTGCGCGAATGGATCACGCGCTGCGCATGCCAGCGATTGAAGCTTTGCAGGCTCTCGCCGATCTTCGTGCCGCCACCCGCGCCCTGCGCCATGATCGAGAGGCGGTCGAGCGCGCGGCCGGCATCCTTCTCCTTCAGCGCGTCCGAGACGTAAGCGAGGCGCGTGTGGAACAGAAACGCCTCGGCCTCGTGGAATTCGTCGAGCACACCGTGGATGAAGCGCAGGAACACCGACGTGTAGGCGCTCATCGAGCCGGACGCATCGAGCAGAACGATAAGCCGCAGCGGCTTGTCTTTGCGCTGCCGCTTCACCAGGCTGATCGGCACGCCGCCATGGCTGATGTTGCGATGGATGGTGCGGCGGAGATCGAGCCTGTAGCCGCACCGCCGGGCAAGATCGCGCCGCGTCAGCCGCGTGCGCATCACCCTTGCGAGCTGCGCCGCGGCTTCGTGGGCCTGCGCGATCTGGTCGGGATCGCTGAGCTTGCGGAAGTCGACCTCGGCAAGATTCTCGGCGCGCGAGGCACCTTCCATCCGTCCCTCGCCGCCGCGCCGATCTGGCGCATCGTCGGATGACGGGATCTGGTCGGCCAGCGCTTGCTTGCCGCCCGGCTCTGTCGCCCCATCCTGCAAGCCCTTGAGCGACGGGCTGCTCGCGCCTTGCGCCAAGCCGGCCGTCCGCGAGCGCGAGCGTACGCGCCTGCCGACCCAGAATGCGTCGAACAGGCCGTCGAACTTGTCCCAGTCCGACTTGCGTGCCGAAAACAGATGCTTGAACGCTGAACGCAGGAGGCTGGGACGTGCGGCATAGCCCGCCGACATCAGCGTCGCCGCATCCTGTCCCTCGGCGAGCCCGATCCGGAATCCGGCGTCGCGCAAGGTGCGCAGGAAAGCTGCCAGCCTTGCGGAGATAAGTCTTGAGACCGCGTTGAGATCGTCGAAATCGGGGCTCGCGCCGCAACAGCTCATGCGACCCTCCCGAGCAGGCGCTGCGTCACCTCAGGTGTGACGCGTGCGCGGTCCTCATGCGTCTTCAACAGGCAAATCAGCGTCTCATGCACGGTCTCCGGTGCATCATGGAGATCGCGGATGTCGAGGCCGACCAGCGCGGCCGCCCAGTCCAGCGTCTCCGCGACGCCAGGCACTTTCCGCAATTCCTCCTTGCGGACGCCCTCGACCATGCGCGCGATCTGGAGCGACAGCGACGGGCTTGCGCCCACAATCCGCGCCAGGATGATGCGGGTCTCGCGATCGACGTCGGGATAGTCGACATAGTGATAGAGGCAGCGCCGGCGCAACGCATCGGAGAGCTCGCGCGTGCCGTTCGAGGTCAGCACCACCTGCGGGATGGTGATCGCCGGGATGGTCCCGAGCTCGGGGATCGAGACCTGGAAGTCGGACAACAGCTCCAGCAAGAACGCCTCGAATTCGTCGTCGGCGCGGTCGATCTCGTCGATCAGCAGCACCGGCGCCTGCGCGCGGCGGATTGCGGCGAGCAGGGGGCGCTCCAGCAGGTATTTCTCCGAGAAGATCTGGTCCTCGATACTGTCGGTGCCGCGATGCGCCTGGATCGCCAGCAATTGGCGCTGGTAGTTCCATTCATAGAGCGCGGAGGACTGGTCGAGGCCCTCATAGCATTGCAGGCGGATCAGCTCGGTCACATGCACTTTGGCGAGCGCCTTCGCCACTTCGGTCTTGCCGACGCCCGCCTCGCCTTCCAGCAGCAGCGGACGCCGCAACAATTGCATCAGCGAGATCGCGGTCGCGAGCTCCGCGTCGGCGATGTAGCCCGACGCGGCCAGCGCTTGCGCGATCTCGTCGCGGCCCTTCATCGCTACGCAACCGCGCCCAACGTCTTCGCCGCCTTCCAATTGCGCCAGTAATCGTGCGGCATCTGGATGTGCGTCGCGCCCAGGAACGCGAACGCGTCGTTGACGGCGTTGGAGAAGGCCGGCACGCCGCCGACATTCGGGCTCTCGCCGACGCCCTTGGCGCCTATGGGGTGATGCGGCGACGGGGTGACGGTGAAGTCGGTCTCCCAATGCGGCGTTTCGACCGCGGTCGGCATGAAGAAATCCATGAACGAGCCGGTGACGACGTTGCCGGTGTCGTCGTAGCGGATCTCCTGCCCCATCGCGATCGCGAAGGCCTCGGTGAGGCCGCCATGCACCTGGCCCTCGATGATCATCGGGTTGATGCGGGTGCCGCAATCATCGAGCGCGTAGAAGCGCCGGACCTTGTAGACGCCGGTATCGACGTCGATGTCCATCACGCAGAGATAGGCGCCGAACGGATAGGTCATGTTGGGCGGGTCGTAGTAGCTGACCGCCTCCAGTCCCGGCTCCATGCCCGGCGGCACGGAGTTGTACGCCGCCCAGCAGATATCCTTCATCGACATGAACTTCTCCGGCAGGCCCTTGACGCGGAAGCCGTCGATGTCCCATTCGAGATCGTCCTCATGGACCTCGAGCTTGTAGGCCGCGATCATCTGCGCCTTGGCCTTGATCTTCCGCGCAGCCATGGCGATCGCGGCGCCCGCGACCGGTGTGGAGCGCGAGCCGTAGGTGCCGAGCCCGTAAGGCGCGGTGTCGGTGTTGCCCTCCTCGACCTGGATATTGTCGGCGGGAATGCCGATCTCGGTCGCGATGATCTGGGCCCAGGTGGTCTCATGGCCCTGGCCCTGGCTCTTGGTTCCCATGCGCGCGATGCCGGCACCGGTCGGATGCATGCGGATCTCGCAGGAATCGAACATCGCAATACCGAGGATGTCGCAGTTCTTCGACGGGCCGGCGCCGACGATCTCGGTGAAGAAGGAGACGCCCAAGCCCATGACCTCGCGGGTCTCGCCGCGCTTGAAGGCCGCGCGCTTCTCCGCCTGCTCCTTGCGAAGCGCAGCGTAGCCCGTCGTCTCCATCATCTTGCGCATGGCAGTGTGGTAGTCGCCGGAATCGTATTCCCAGCCTAATGCCGAATGATAGGGAAACTGCTCCGGCTTGATGAAGTTCTTCAACCGCAGCTCCGCTGGATCCATCCCGAGCTTCTGCGCCAAAATGTCCATGGCGCGCTCGATGCAATAGGCCGCCTCGGTGACGCGGAACGAGCAGCGATAGGCGACGCCGCCCGGCGCCTTGTTGGTGTAGACGCCGTCCACCGCCAGATGCGCCGTCGGGAAATCATAGGAGCCGGTGACGATGTTGAAGAATCCCGCCGGCCATTTCGACGGATCGGCGCAGGCATCGAACGCGCCGTGATCGGCGAGCACGTGGACGCGCAGGCCAGTAACCTTGCCGTCCTTGGTCGCCGCGATCTCCGTCGTCATGTGATAGTCGCGTGCGAACGAGGTCGCGGTCAGGTTCTCGATGCGATCTTCGACCCATTTCACCGGCTTGCCGGTGACGATGGAGGCGACGGCGGCACAGATATAACCAGGATAGGCGCCGACCTTGTTGCCAAATCCGCCGCCGATGTCTGGCGAGATCACATGGATCTTCTGCTCCGGCAATTTCGCGATCAGCGACACCACGGTACGGATCACGTGCGGAGCCTGGAACGTGCCCCAGATCGTCAGCTCGCCCTTGATCTTGTCGAACGAGCAGACGCACTGGCAGGTCTCGAGCGGCGACGGATGGGTCCGGTGATAGGAGATCATCTCCTTGATCGTCACCTCAGCCTTGCGGAAGGCCGCGTCGGTGAGATCCTTGTCGCCGACCGTCCATTCGAAGATATGGTTGTGATGCTTGCGCGGACCATGAGCCCCGGTCGTCTTTCCGGCGAGGTCCTCGCGCAGGACAGGCGCATCCGGCGCCATCGACTTGAAGGGATCGACCAGCGGCTGCAAGGGTTCGTACTCAACAACCACCTTGTTGACGCCGTCGTCGGCGGCATAGCGGTCGGTCGCGACCACGAAGGCAACCTCCTGGTTCTGGAAGAGTACCTTGCCGTCGGCCAAAACCATCTGCACGTCGCCGGCGAGCGTCGGCATCCAGGCAAGGTTCACCGTCTTCAGCGTCTCTGCCGTGATCACCGCGAGCACGCCGGGGACTTTCAGCGCCTCCTCCGAATTGATGGATTTGACGCGCGCATGCGCATGCGGCGAGCGCACGAAGTCGCCGTGCAGCATGCCCGGCAGCTTGACGTCGTCGACGTAATTGCCCTTGCCTTGGGTGAAGCGGATGTCCTCGACGCGCTTGCGCTTGCAGCCCAGGCCTTCGAGTGCGGCGGTGCGTTGTTCCCGCGTGGGAGTTAGGTCGTTCATTCCGCGGCCTCCTTGAATTCGATGCCGTTGAGCTTGGCAGCGGCGTATTGAATCGCCCTCACGATGTTCTGGTAGCCGGTGCAGCGGCAGATGTTGCCGGAGATGCCCATGCGGATCTCCTCTTCGGATGGCGAGGGATTCTCTTTCAGCAAGCGGTGCGCCCGCATGATCATGCCGGGCGTGCAGAAACCGCATTGCAGGCCGTGCATCATGCGAAAGCCTTCCTGCAAGGCCGACAGCGAGCCGTCGGCGTTGGCCATGCCCTCGACCGTGGTGATGTCGCTGCCTTGGGCTTGGACAGCAAACATGGTGCAGGACTTCACCGACATGCCGTCGATATCGACGGTGCAGGCGCCGCAATGCGTGGTCTCGCAGCCGATATGGGTGCCGGTCATCCCGAGGCTCTCGCGGATGAAATGCACCAGCAGCGTCCGCGGCTCGACGAGGCCTTCGACCTCGGCGCCGTTCACCTTCATGGTCACATGCGTTTTCGCCATCGATCCCTCCCCTAGCGCGCGCGGCTTGCGGCGCGTTGCAGCGCCCGCGCCACCATGATGCCGCCGACGTGCTTTCTGTATTCGACCGGACCGCGGGTATCCGCGGCCGGCGCCATGATCGCTTCGGCCGCAGCGGCCGCGTTCTTCAGCGCAGCCGCATCGAGGCTCGTGCCGATCACGGCTTGCGCGGCCGCAGTGGCGAGCAGCGGCGTCTCGTGAACATTGGTGAGCCCGATCGCGCAGCTCGCGACCTTGCCGCTCGCCATGGTGAGCACGACGGCTGCGGCGGCGGTCGCGTAATCGCCGACCTTGCGCTTGAGTTTTTCGTAGGCATAGCCGTGACCTGGCGCTGGCACCGGGATCGACACCGCAGTGAGGATCTCGCCGGGCTCGAGCGCGGTGAAATAGGCGCCCTGGTAGAAATCGGCCGCCTTCACCTCTCGGGCGCCGTTCGGGCCTTCGAGCCGATAGGTCGCGCCCAAGGTCAACATCAGCGCCGGCATGTCATTGCCGGGATCGCCATTGGCGACATTGCCGCCGATCGTGCCGCGGTAGCGCACCTGCGGATCGGCGATCAAAAGCGCGGCCTCATGCAGGATCGGCACTGATCTTGCGACATCGTCGGAGGCGAGCAGATCATGCTGGGTGGTCATCGCGCCAATGACGAGGCTATTGCCGTCGCGGCCGATGCCCTTGAGGCCGGCGATGCCGTGGAGGTCGACCAGATGTGCGGGGCTCGCCAGCCGAAGCTTCATCATCGGCACCAGGCTGTGCCCGCCGGCCAGCGGACGCGCGTCCTCGCCGAGGTCGGATAACAGTTTGACGGCATCGGCAACGCTTGCCGGCCGGTGATAGCTGAATGCGCCGGGGATCATCATCTCCTCCCAATCGTCCTTGCGCACGGTGGCGCGGACGTTGGGCGGGACCGTCCTCTCTCGACAGGCTCCCCGCAATCATTCGGGCACGGAACAGCGGATTTCGCACGAAATGCGGATTGGAACGCACGAATTGCGTCAGCCCGCGCGACCTATGGACTCTCTTCTCTCTTCACCTCTCCCTGCTTGCGGGGAGAGGGAGTGAGGCAGCTCGACTACGTCTCTAAGCGTGTCGCCGTGTCGCCAGTCCCAGCCTCGCCTTCACCTCGGCGATCTTGGCCCGGCTGACCGGGACCCGATGCGGGGACGGGCCGTCCAGCTCAAGAACGGCACCGTCGCCCTCCCTGCGGACGGAGGCGACGTGAGGGATGCAAACGATGTGGCTGCGGTGCACCCGGAGAAACAGGCTCGGATCGAGCTGCGCTTCGGCCTCCGAGATCGACCACGGGCACATGCGCTCTCGGGTGCCGTCATGCACCCGCGTATAGTGGGCATCGGCACGGACGCTGCGGACGTCGGCCGTATCGATGAAATGCGTGCCGTCGGCACCCTCGACCGGCAGACGCGGGACGGGCGCCGCGCGCGGCGGCTGGCCGACGCCGCCAAGCGGTGCCGACACCGGCCGCGGTGACGCCGCAGCTAGAAGCGGCGCAGCAACCTCGACCGCAGGCGCCGTCGGATCGCCGGCCATCGCAGGCACGACCGTTTGCCGGCGCGGATCCGGCACCAGCGACAGCAGGAAGCCGGCGGCGATCACGAAGCACAGCACGGCCACCACGATGGAAAGGATTTGCTGCGACGCCGCAAGGCTGCCGCCGAGATGCCGATGCGCTTCATCCGTGAGCGGCATGAAATGCATGCCGTGCATGGCGGTGTAATGCATGCCGGACACCGCGACACCGAACGCGATCGCGCTGACGATCAGACGAAGCCCTTCCTGCTGCGCGAGGAAGGCACGCAAGCCGCCATAGGCGGTGACGATCGCCACCGCGACCGAGAGCAGCACCATCGATTCATCATGTTGGATGGTGAAGGGTCCCGAAAGCCCGTGAATGCCCACGTAATGCATGCTGGCGACGCCGACGCCAAGCAGCACGGCCGAGAACACCACCCTCTTCAGTGAAGGTTCGCCGATCGACACGAAGAACAGGGAGATGCCGACCACCAGCGCGCAGATCAGAAACGAAATGATGGTGGGCAACACGAGATAGACGGTGTCCGGCGGCAGCGGTGCCGCCAGCATGCCGACGAAATGCATGGTCCAGATGCCGACGGCGAGAAATGCCGCCGCGCCCGCAAGCAGCATGCGGTTGCTGACGCCCGGCGCGTTGCGGATGCGTGCTGCAAGCGCAAAGCCGGTATAGCCGCCCAGGCTCGCGATCGCCACGGAAAGTGCGACGAGATAGGGATCGTGTCCTTCGAACATGATCTTGCCGGCCAGCCCGTCTCCACGGACCGGTCTCCTCCCGCCGCCGAGTTTATCAACGCGGCGGCGGAAATGACAATCAGCGGCGCGCCAGGCGCAAGGTTACACGATCCCCGCCGCGACCTGGCCGCGCAGCCGCTCCAGTCCGTGCAGCGTGTTGGCGCAGGCCTCGGCAACCTCCACGCCCTTGATCGCAAAGTGCTTGCGGAAGAAGTCGTAATGCACCTCGGTCTCGTGGAATTGCTGCGGCGTCAGCACGGCGGAGAACACCGGCACCTCGGTGCGCAGCTGCACGTCCATCAGCGCCTTGATCACGGTGTCGGCGACGAACTCGTGGCGGTAGATGCCGCCATCGACGACGAGGCCGGCCGCGACGATCGCGGTGTAGCGCCGCGTCTTGGCGAGGATCTGCGCGTGCAGCGGGATCTCGAACGAGCCCGGCACCTGGAACACGTCGACATGCGTGAGGTGCCGCGCTTCGGCCTCCTTCAGGAAGGCGAAGCGCGCCTCCTGCACGACGTCGTGATGCCAGCAGGCCTCGACGAAGGCGACCCGCTGCGGCTTTGCGAAGCGGGGATGCGCGTGCGCCGGCGGCTCGGGTGGAACCGGCGGAAGCTGGGTTTGCTGGGAGGGTTGAAGCTGGGACGCTTCGACTTGCGGGTCTTGCAACATCTGATTCATGGCTTTCCTTCATAAGGACCAGAATCAGGGCATACGGAACGACAAACGGCCGCATCCTCACGATGCGGATCGCCACCGACCGTTCTCTTTCATCCGGACTTTGACCGTCGGCTTCGGAGTTGCACCGAATCTGCTGACCCTTCCCCTTTGCGGAGGAAGGCGCTCGCGGGCTTGGCCCTCTAGGACCTTACCGCCGGTGGGGACTTTCACCCCGCCCTGAGAACATCGGCCGTCCGGAATGAACGGCCTGTCGAGAAATATGGCGCCGCGGCGCCGCGCCGGCAAGCGTGTTCCGCATGGGAAATGAGCATTGCCCCATGCGATTGGGGCGGTCCGGCGCCCCGTGGAACGGAATTTTGGGACGGCATTAACGGTTGGCGCGCCTGTCGCTCAATCCGATTCCGATTTGTTCTCAAATTAATAATTGTGACCAAGATGAGCTGTGGACGAGCAGGTTCGCGCTTGTGGACGGACTCGCGACGGAGTTGCGCAGATTCCGCAAATCACATCAGTTGATCCCCGAAAGGCCCGCGCGATCCGAGGGGATCGCCGTCAGCGACGTTAAGGGAGCGCGCGCCGGGCCAACCCGCGTGCGTATCAAGATAAACAAAAAGGCAAGAGGTCGAGACGGCATGTCCCTGCTCGAAAGCAATATCGATTCCCGCAGCCACCCGCTCACGGTGGTGGAGGACATCGCCGCCAGCAACAACTGGGCGTTCGAACGTTCCGGCGAGGACGAGATCACCATCGTCTCCAAGGGGCAGTGGACCGACTATCAGCTCTCCTTCACCTGGATGGGCGACATCGAGGCGTTGCATCTGGCCTGTGCGTTCGACATGAAGATTCCGGTCGCGCGACGTCCCGAAGTGCAGCGGCTGGTCGCAGCCATCAACGAGCAATTGTGGGTCGGGCACTTCGATCTGTGGACCCACACCGGCATGATCATGCACCGCCAGGCCCTGATGCTGCCGGGCGGACTGACCGCCTCGACCGCGCAATGCGAAGCCATGCTCGCCGGCGCCATCCACGCCTGCGAGCGCTATTTCCCCGCGTTCCAGTTCGTGGTGTGGGCGGGCAAATCGACCACCGAGGCGATGGACGCCGCGATGTTCGACACCGCGGGCGAGGCGTAGCTCCCTCCCCACGTCGTCCCGGGGCGCGCGCAGCGCGAGCCCGGGACCCGTACCGCGTGATCTCGCCGTATTGCACGATGCTTGTTGCCAGCATCTGCATCAACTAAAACGCCTGTGGTAACGCGACGAGCGCAAGCGCTCGCGCGGGAGTCCTGGCTTTCGCCAGGACGACATCGAGCGAGTGGCAACCGCAATGGCGAACGACAGCACCTTGAAGAACATCACCGGCACCATTCTCCTCGCCGGCGCGGGCAAGATGGGCGGCGCGATGCTGACGGGATGGCTGGCGCAGGGCCTCGATCCGCGCCGTGTCGCGGTGATCGAGCCGCATCTGTCGCCCGAGATCAGCGCGCTCGCTGCGAAGGGCGTTGCGCTCAATCCGGATGTGACGAGCGCCGGCACCGTCGAGACGCTCGTCGTCGCGGTGAAGCCGCAATTGTTCCGCGAGGCCGGCGCGAAGCTGAAGCCCTATGTTTCCGCAGGCACCTCGGTGGTCTCGATCATGGCCGGAACCACGATCACCTCGCTGCAAGAGGTCTGTGGCGGCGCCGTCGTGCGCGCGATGCCGAACACGCCGGCCGCGATCGGCCGCGGCATCACGGTTGCGGTGGCCGCGAGCAATGTCAGCGACAAGCAGCGCGCGGTGGCCGACGCGCTGCTCCGCGCCACCGGCTCGGTCGAATGGGTCGATGACGAAAGCCTGATGGATGCGGTCACGGCCGTCTCCGGCTCGGGCCCTGCTTACGTCTTCTTGCTCGCCGAAGAGCTCGCGCGCGCCGGCATTGAAGCGGGTCTGCCGGAGGTCCTCGCAACCAGACTCGCGCGCGAGACCGTGGCCGGCGCGGGCGAACTGTTGCACCGCTCTGAGCTCGCATCGAGCACGCTGCGCCAGAACGTCACCTCGCCCGGCGGCACCACCGCCGCCGCACTCGCGGTGCTGATGGGTGATCCCGGCCTGCGCGACCTGATGATCCGCGCGATCGCAGCTGCGACGAAACGGTCGAAGGAATTGGCGAAGTAAAGTAACGCGCTGTCGTCGGGTGGGCAAAGCGACTTGTCCGCCGTAGCTCGAAAAGCGAAGGCGGAAGCGTAACCCACCTCTTCTCTCGCCATGGGCGTGGTGGGTTACGCCTTCGGCTGACCCACCCTACGACATCATTGCCTACGGCTTCCGTTCCGGCACGCCAAACCGTTTGGTGAACTGCTCGTAGTTCACGAGCCCTCGCGCGTGTTTGCCCTCGCCGATCTTGCGCTCGCCGTCGAAGGCTTCCACCGCAAAGCGGATGACGCGCCGCTCGACCTCGATCACGCGCGCGGTGGTGCGCACGGTTGCGCCGACCGGCGTCGCCGCGAGATGGCGGACATCGACCTCGGTGCCGACGGTGATCCAGCCCGGCTGCAGCGCGCCGCGGACGGCATCGCCCGACGTCACCTCCATCTCCAAGATCATCATCGGCGTCGCATAGACCATCGGCATGCCGGACACGAAGTGCCCAACGGTGCGCTCCGGCGGCACCACGAGGGTGCGCTCCGCGCTCATGCCGATCTTGATGACGTCGCGCGCGTCCATGGTGCCTCACTCACGGTGTCATCCCGGACAAGCGCAGCGCAGATCCGGGATCCATAACCACAGGAAGGTGTTTTGCGAAGGCCGACAATTGACAGCTCGCGCAACAACGCAAGCCTGTGGCTATGGGTCCCGGCCTTCGCCGGGACGACAATTGTGATATGGCTACTTCTTCGCCGCAGCCGCGCGCTCCACGAACGTCTTGCCGCCCTTCATCTTGTGGCGAAGCGGAGCTTCGTTGATCTGGATGACGACGGCATCGGCATCGACGCCGAGATTCTTCACCAGCGCCTGCGTGATGTCGCGCATCATGCCGGCCTTCTGTTCGTCGGTGCGGCCTTCGGCCATGCTGATGGTGATCTCAGGCATCTTGTTCTCTCCCTTGCGGCCGGACGGGCCAATCACGATGGCGCCATCAAACAGGACGCAGATGCCCGGGACAAGCCCGGGCAGGACGGCACTCGCGAATAGCTAACCCCAGCTCACGTCATGGCGCGCGAGCACCTCGCGCACCTTCGCGACGAGGTCAGCCTCGCTGCACGAGAACTGCGCCGGGCGCGTCTCGCGCCATTCCTGGTTGGAGGCGATCGCGGCCGCGGCCTTGGCGCCTTCGATCAGATCCTTGATCTGCACCTCACCGCGCGCCTTTTCATCCGAGCCCTGGATGATCACGCAAGGCGAATTGCGGCGGTCGGCATATTTGAGCTGGTTGCCCATGTTCTTGGGGTTGCCGAGATAGAGCTCGGCGCGGATACCTGCGGTGCGCAACGCGCTGACCATCTTTTGATAGTCCGCGACGCGGTCACGATCGAACACGGTGACGACGACGGGCCCGAATTCGGGCCGCGTGTCGAGCTTGCCGAGCAGAGTCAGCGCGGCCTGCAAGCGCGACACGCCGATGGAAAAACCTGTCGCCGGCACCGGCTCGCCGCGGAAGCGCGAGACGAGGCCGTCATAGCGTCCGCCGCCACCGACCGAGCCGAAGCGCACGGGACGGCCCTTCTCGTCCTTGGTGTCGAGAAGGAGTTCGACCTCGTAAACGGGGCCGGTGTAGTATTCGAGGCCGCGGACGACGGAGGGATCGATAAGAATCCTCTTAGTTCCGTAGCCACAAGCGTGCGCCAATTCGGAGATTTGCTCGAGTTCATCAAATGCCTGCTGGCAAAGCGGATGAGGAAAGTGAGCGCGAAGCTTCGTCAGCGTTGCTTGATTTGTAGTGTAGAGGTCATGCCCGATAGTCTTAGAGTCTTCTCGCAGCCACTGAGGAAGTTGCTTACCCTCAGCTACGTCGGGGTTAGAGTGTAGCAAGGTCATCACTTCGTGGATTTGATCGTCGTCGAGACCTGCACCTTTCGTGAAGTCTCCGCTTTCGTCCTTACGACCCTGGCCAAGAAGCAGGCGAACTCCCTCCTCACCGAGGCGGTCGTACTTGTCGATCGCTCTCAGGACCGTCAAACGACGAGCAAAGTTTGCTTCGCCACCGAGGTCTACCGACTCAAGCACGCCATCGAGAACCTTGCGGTTGTTCACCTTCACCACGTAGGAGCCGCGCGCAATGCCGAGCGCTTCCATCGTGTCCGCGGCCATCATGCAGATCTCGGCGTCCGCCGCCGGCGTCGCCGAGCCGACCGTATCGGCATCGAACTGCATGAACTGGCGGAAGCGGCCGGGGCCGGGCTTCTCGTTGCGGAAGACGTAGCCGGCGCGGTAGCTGCGATAGGGCTTTGGCAGCGTATCGAAATTCTCGGCGACGTAACGCGCGAGCGGCGCGGTCAGGTCGTAGCGCAAGGAGATCCACTGCTCGTCGTCGTCCTGGAACGAGAACACCCCCTCGTTCGGGCGATCCTGGTCGGGCAGGAACTTGCCGAGCGCGTCGGTGTATTCCATCGCCGGCGTTTCCACCGGCTCGAAACCGTAGAGTTCGTAGACGGCGCGGATCTTTTCGACCATCTGGCGCGTGGCCTTGATCGCGGCGGGATCGCGATCCTCCAGCCCGCGCGGCAGGCGCGCCTTCAGTTTCTGGGGTTTTTTGGGTTTTTCGGCCATGCGCGGCGTTTACCAGCCGACGCGCGATGCGGCAACCCGGTCGTCCCCTCTCCTACGGCTGCTCCATCCGCGCGCGGAGCGCGTCGGCGTCGGCTTTCGGCATGGATTTGAGCAGCGGCTTGATGGTCTCGCCGCCGACGATCTTGTCGTTGCGCATGAACATCCAGTCCGAGATGTCGGCATCCCTGAACTCGACGAGGTCGCCCTCCCGCTTTCCCGGCAGGTCGCGCGGCCGGTTGGCGAAGCGTCCGGAATAGGTGCCGTTGCCGAGCTTCTTCACGTCGGCCATCCAGTTGTGCTCGGCGTTGGTGCCCGATGTCGGGAAGCGCACCTTCAGGGAATGTCCGGCCTCCGTCCCTTTTGGCGCATCGTAGGACGCCCAGAACGTCGGCAGCGTGTTGCGCGCCCGGGCGATCGCGGCGTTCATCTCGGGGTTGCCGGTGCGGACGTCGATGACGGGCGAGCGATCCTGGGCCCCGACCTGCGGCGCGGGGCCGATCGTCAGAATGCCGAAGACCGTGATGCCGGTGATGGCAGCGAGCACTGCCCATTTCAGGGGTTGAGTGAGCCCAGGAGCCATGAGCGGATGTCCAAATGCCTCGATGTCTCCGGCTTTGTCGCGCGATTGCGCGGGTGCGTTCATGAGAGGTGTTCCTCACCTCGCCCCGCTTGCGGGGAGAGGTCGGATTTGCGCCGAAGGCGAAAATCCGGGTGAGGGGGACTCTCCGCGAGTTCGTCTGTCACCTGGTTTGCGGATGCAGCCCCTCACCCCAACCCTCTCCCCGCGAAGAGCGGGGAGAGGGAGAGGATAGATCTCACGCTGCGGCCTGCCTGCCCTTGGGCTGCACCTCGACCGCGTAGTCCCGCATCAACTGCTCCGAGATCGCCCCCGGAATAAACCTCCACGCCGCGATTTCGGAGACCGGGGTCACCTCGGCGGCGGTACCGGTGATGAAGCACTCGGCAAAGCCGTCGAGCTCCTCCGGCATGATCCGCCGCTCGATCACCTCGATGCCGCGTCGCCTGGCGAGATCAATCACGGTGGCGCGGGTGATGCCGGCAAGGAAGCAGTCGGCGATCGGGGTGTGGAGCTTGCCGCCCTGGACGAAGAAGATGTTGGCGCCGGTGCATTCGGCGACGCGGCCCTCCCAGTCCAGCATCATCGCATCCGCATAGCCTTTGCGCTCGGCCTTATGTTTGGAGATGGTGCAGATCATGTAGAGGCCGGAGGCCTTGGCGAGAGCCGGGATCGTGCGCGGATCGGGTCTTCGATACTCGGCGAGATCCATGCGAATCCCCTTCAGCCTCTCGGCGGGATCGAAATAGCTCGGCCATTGCCAGGCGGCGATGGCGAGGTGAATGGTGTTGTTCGGGGCGGAGACGCTCATCATTTCAGATCCGCGCCAGGCGATCGGGCGGAGATAGCCATCCGGCAGATTGTTCGCGTCGATCGCGAGCTGCTTCGCCGCGTCGATCTCCGCGACCGAGAACGGGATCTCGAAATCGAGGATGTTGGCCGACGCCTTCAGCCGCTCGGAATGCGCCGTGCTCCTGAACACCCTGCCGCCATAGGCGCGCTCGCCCTCGAACACGCAGCTCGCATAGTGCAGGCCGTGGGTCAGCAAATGGACGTTGGCCTCCTTCCACGGCACCAGCCTGCCGTCGTACCAGATGACGCCGTCGATATTGTCGAATGAAACGCCCATGGCTCTCTCCCGGTGCTGTTGAATATTGCGCGCACGCGCCCACGCGCGCGTCTTCACGAGACGCGTGCCGGCCGTGCTGAACTCAAGGAAACGTCAGGGAAGCGGCGGACGATGTCCGCCGCCGGTCAAAAGACCTTTCTGATCCAGTCGTGCGGGTCGTTGGTCCGGCCGTACTGGATGTCGACCAGCTGCTTGCGCAGCCCCATGGCGACCGGGCCTGCTGCGCCGCCGCTGATGAGGAAGTCGCCGCTCGCCGAGCACACCTTGCCGATCGGCGAGATCACGGCCGCCGTGCCGCAGGCGAAAGCTTCCTTCAGCTTGCCGCTGGCCGCATCCTTGCGCCACTGGTCGATCGTGTAGGGCTCCTCGCGCACGGGCGTGCCGGCGTCCTTGGCCAGCGCGATGATGGAGTCGCGGGTGATGCCTGGCAAAATGGTGCCGAGCGGCGGGGTGATCAGCGAGCCGTCGTCGAACACGAAGAAGATGTTCATGCCGCCGAGCTCTTCGATGTAGCGGCGCTCGACCGCATCGAGGAACACGACCTGGTCGCAGCCATGCTCGATGGCCTCGGCCTGCGCGCGCAGGCTCGCGGCGTAGTTGCCGCCGCATTTGACGGCGCCGGTGCCGCCGACCGCGGCGCGCGTGTAGTTCTCCGACACCCAGATCGAGACGGGCGCAGGGCCGCCCTTGAAATAGGAGCCGACTGGCGAAGCGATGACCGCAAAGATGTATTCCGCCGACGGCTTCACGCCGAGGAAGATCTCGTTGGCGATCATGAAGGGCCGCAAGTAAAGACTGCCCTCGCCGCCCGGGATCCAGGCGCGGTCGATCCGCACGAGCTGCTCGACCGCCTCGATGAAGACGTCCTCGGGCAGCGGCGCCATCGCCATGCGCTCGGCCGAGTTCTGGAAGCGCCGCGCGTTGGCGTCGGGGCGGAACAGGTTCACGCCGCCGTCGTCGCGCTTGTAGGCCTTCAGGCCCTCGAAGATCTCCTGCGCGTAGTGCAGCACGGCGCCGGCCGGATCGAGCTGAAAATTGGCGCGGGCTTCGACATGCGCGTCATGCCAGCCGCCCTTGGCCTGGCTGTAGCGGACCACGGCCATGTGGTCGGTGAAGACCCGGCCGAAGCCAGGGTTCGCAAGCTTTGCCGTGCGTTCCTTCTCGGAGGTCGGGTTGGTGGCGGGCTGGATTTCGAATTTCAGACTCATTTTTTTCCTTGCCTCCCGCTGTCGCAATCGGCGCGCGGAATCGCGCCGGCCTGCCTCTTTCGGGCTTGATAACTTAACCAGGTCTGGCCCCGACCGTGACCAGCCTTGTTACGGCCGGTTTCCCGTGGCCAGCATGTCGCGACAGGACATGCTTTTGCGGAGGACGGAAGTCCAGTATGTTTTGCCGATATGCCGCTCGACAATCGCACGGTAGATCTGGTCCGGCCGGCGCTGCCTGTCCGGCACTTCCCCGGCCGCCTTGGACAACATCATCCCGAACGAAAGCGATCTAATATTTCGTCCGGATCGATCGTTTTGTAACATTGAACCCAAGATACGTCAATATGCCTGACATAAATTTCGCAAACCCCGCCCCTGACGCGACCGAGACCAAGTCCGCCGTCGCCGAAAGGGACAATTTTCGCTGGGATATCATCGAGCTCCTGTTCTTCGCCTATCGCGATTTCGTCGGCGATCCCGACCAGGAGCTGGAGGCGTTCGGCTTCGGCCGGGCCCATCACCGCGTCATGCATTTCGTCTACCGCTATCCCGGCCTCAAGGTCGCCGACCTCCTGGACGTCCTGCGCATCACCAAGCAGTCGCTCGGGCGCGTGCTCAAGCAGTTGCTCGATGAGGGCTATATCGTGCAGAAGACCGGCGACAACGACCGTCGCCAGCGCCTGCTCTATGCGACGCCGAAGGGCGAGGCGCTGGTGCAAAAGCTCGCCGGGCTCCAGACCACGCGAATCAACCGGGCGCTCGCCGAGATCGGCGCCCAGGATGCCGAGACCGTGAAACGCTTCCTGCGTGCCATGATCGACCGCGAGGATCCCGACAAGGTGCTGGAGACGATCTTCGCCAACGTCAACCAAGCCACAAAGGAGTGACCGTGCCACTCGCTGCCACGCTCGCCCGTCCGCCGGTGGAGCCCGCCGACGACGCCCCGCATATCCTGCTCGTCGACGACGACCGCCGCATCCGCGATCTTCTGTCGCGCTTTCTCGCCGCCGAGGGCTATCGCGTCTCGACCGCTGCCAGCGCCAGCGATGCCCGTGCCAAGCTCATGGGCCTGCATTTCGATCTGTTGATCCTCGACGTCATGATGCCCGGCGAGACCGGCTTCGATCTCGCCCGCTTCATCCGGACATCCTCCTCGGTGCCGATCGTGATGCTGACGGCGCGCCACGAGGCGGAAGCCCGCATCGAGGGCCTCCAGATCGGCGCCGACGACTATGTGGCGAAGCCGTTCGAGCCGCGCGAGCTTGCGCTGCGAATCAACAACATCCTCAAGCGCACGGCCCCGCCGCAGGTCACCACCGTCGAGAAGGTCGCGTTCGGCCCCTACGTGTTCCATCTCGATCGCGGCGAATTGCGCCAGGGCGATGAGGTCATTCACCTGACCGACCGCGAGCGCGAGATGCTGCGCATCCTCGCAGACAGCCAGGGTGAGACGGTGCCGCGCGCCGCGCTGACCGGCAACGGCAGCGTCAATGAGCGCGCCGTCGACGTGCAGATCAACCGCCTGCGCCGCAAGATCGAGCGCGATCCCGCCAATCCCCTGTTCCTCCAGGCCGTGCGCGGCATCGGTTACCGGCTGGTAGCCTCGCCATAGAGACCGGATGAAGCGGACGCGATGAGTACGATCGACACCGGCCTGACGCTGCTGCGGAGCGCCGCCGACCGCGTATCCGCCGTCAATGGCTGGATGGGCAATGCGTTCAAGAGCTGGATGCCGACCGGCCTCTATGCCCGCGCGCTGCTGATCATGATCGTGCCGATGGTGGTGCTGCAATCGGTGGTCGCCTTCGTGTTCATGGAGCGGCACTGGAACACGGTGACGCGAAGATTGTCGGCCGCGGTGGTGCAGGACATCGCCGCGCTGATCGACGTCTACAAGGGCTATCCGCAGGACAAGGACCGCGACCAGATCCGGCGCATCGCGCAGCAGCGGTTGGGCCTGGTGGTCGACTTCCTGCCCGCCGGCGACATGCCGCAGCCTGGACCAAAGCCGTTCTTCTCGCTGCTCGACCAGACGCTCTCGGTGCAGCTCGGCCGCCAGATCGGACGCCCGTTCTGGATCGACACCGTCGGCCGCTCCAACGTCGTCGAGATCCGCATCCAGCTCGACGACGCCATCATGCGCGTGTTCGCGCAGCGCAGCGCGGCCTATGCCTCGAACTCGGAGATATTCCTGTTCTGGATGGTCGGCACGTCCTCGATCCTGCTGATCGTCGCAGTGCTCTTCCTGCGCAACCAGATCAAGCCGATCCTGAAGCTCGCAGACGCCGCGGAAAGCTTTGGCAAGGGCCGCGATGCGCCCAACTTCCGCCCGCGCGGCGCACGCGAAGTCCGCCGCGCCGCGATGGCGTTTCTGGAAATGAAATCGCGCGTCGAGCGATCGATCGAGCAGCGCACCGCAATGCTGGCCGGCGTCAGCCACGATCTGCGCACCATCCTAACCCGGTTCAAGCTGGAGCTGGCGCTGATCGGCGACAATCCCGAAATCGAGGGCATGCGCAAGGACGTCGACGAGATGTCGATGATGCTCGAGGACTACCTCGCTTTCGCCCGCGGCGATTCCGGCGAGCAGTCGCAGCCGACCGACATGGCGCAGGCGCTCGAGGAGCTGCGCAGCGACGCCGAACGCCACGGCCATACCGCAACCGTCGCATTCCACGGCCTGCCCGTGGTGACGGTGAAGCCGGCCTCGTTCAAGCGCTGCCTTGCCAACCTCGTCACCAATGCGGCGCGTTACGGCAAGACGATCGCCATCGCCGGTGCACGCGATCACCGCTACCTGACCGTCACCATCGACGACGACGGACCAGGCATCCCCGCGCATTTGCGCGAAGAAGTGTTCAAGCCGTTCCTGCGGCTGGACAACGCCCGCAACCAGGACGAAGGCGGCACGGGCCTCGGCCTTGCGATCGCCCGCGACATCGCCCGCTCGCATGGCGGCGACATCACGCTCGGCGACAGCCCGATGGGCGGATTGCGGGCGAGCGTGCGGATACCGGTGTAAGCTGTGTAGCCCGGATGGAGCGCAGCGGAATCCGGGACCCATGATGCAGGACGATAGATTGGCCCCGGATTTCGCTTCGCTCCATCCGGGCTACGAACCCAACTACTTCGGCAGCAGATCCTTCAGCTTGGCGGCGTCCTTGACGTTCATCTTGAAGCCGCCGGGCATCACGATGTCGCCGGGCTTCTGATCGGCCTTGCACGGGCCGAGCCACTTGGCCTCGATCGTCGTGGTCGCGTCGTGCCCCGCAGCTCCGGCGACGCCGCCCTGGATGTGCGCGGTGCTCTTCACCGTATAGGCGGTGTTGAAGTCGCCGGTGATCTCCGCATGCGAGGTCGTGGTGGCGCCGGCGACGTTGCAGACGGAATCGCTGACATAGCCGGTCGCGGTCTTCTGGATGTCCTGCTTGGTGCAGATCTGCTTGGCCATCGGGGAGACGTTGTTGTTCATCTCCTTGTCGATGGTCTCGTCGGTGCAGTGCTGCATGGTCATTTCCGGCATCGGCCCGCCGGACCGGAGCATCTTCATCTCCCAGAGGCCGGCCTTGCGCACCGGCAGATCCACCGCATGTGCAGCCGCCGCCGCTGACATCGCGAGCGCGAGCAGGCTCGCGCAGAAAACAATAGGCCGTCGCGTCATGCGCCAAACTCCCGGTCGTCGCTTGCTGTCTAAAGGATCAGTACAGCGTGCGCAGCGGCTGCTCGGCCGCGCCATACGGCACCCAGCGGCAGGCGAAGGAGATGTAGCCACCGTCATAGGGCTGCATGGCGAGGAATTTCACCACCTTGCCGTAACGGGCGCAGTGGTCGACCGCGATCTGCCGCGCATCAGCCTGCGTCGCCATCGAATAGGCGATGATGCCGCCGGTGTCGTTGCCCTTGAAGGGCGGCACCGGAAGGATGTCGGCGCGCGCCGGCACGCCCGCCAGCAATCCCGAGACAACCAGGCTGGCAAGAAGGCTCGCTGCCGCAATGATTCGCATTCCCGTCACTCCATCTGTCTGGCGCCAGTTTACGGTGCCGCGGACGTGCTGAAAAGAACGGAAGGCCTGTTAGGTGCGACGTTGCGTGCAACTCGCTGGCGAGTGTTGCCGTGCTGCACTTGACCTCTCCCCACCTTCGCGGCACGGTCCGATACTTGCACACTAAGCTCCTCGGATGGCCCATGCGCGACCTCGCCACCTCCCTGAAATCGCTCCGCTTTGCCGCGGTATTCGGCCTCGTTCTGGGGGCGCTGTCGCTGACCGAGGCCAAGGCCGCCAATCCGCTGGAACTGAACTTCTGGCTGGATGGGCCGCGCTATGACGGCCGCGTCGCCGATTGTGACAAGGCACTGCCGACGATCGCCACCCAGTTCTGGGAGAAAGAAAGCTCGTTCTGGAATTCCTCGTTGAAAATCACGGGCTTCGCCGGCGTCCACGAGACCGCCTTCCGGCCCTGGCAGTCCGACAACATTCCGCGCCGCTACTGCACGGGCTCGGCCATGCTCACCGACGGCAAGGTGCGCACGGTGCATTTCTCGATCATCGAGGACGGCGGCTTTGCTGGCTTCGGCCAGGGCGTCGAATGGTGTGTGGTCGGCCTCGACCGCAACTGGGCCTACAACCCGGCCTGCCGGGCAGCAAAACCCTGATTCGGGCGAATCGTCGCGCCAAAGCGGACGGCGTCAATTTTGTTCTTGAAATGTTCTCGTCGCCTGCTAGGCTTTGGTGCACAGTCTAGTTGAAGGGCGTCGTCATGTTTCATTCCAGATTGCATTCCCTGTCCCGTTTCCTGATCTCCCTCGTCCTCACCGCAGGCCTCGTTGCGCTCGCAGGCAGCGCGATGGCGCAGGACAAGCGGCAGAACGCGCCCGGCGAATTCGATTTCTACGTACTGTCGCTGTCCTGGTCGCCGTCGTTCTGCGAGGAGGCAGCCGAGCGCGGCGGCCGCTCCCAGATCCAGTGCGGCGGACGGCCCTACGCCTTCGTGGTGCACGGGCTGTGGCCGCAATATGAGAACGGTTTTCCGGAATACTGCCAGCGGCCGGCGCCGCGGCTGAACCGCAACATCGTCTCCTCCATGCTCGACCTGATGCCGGCGCCGGGGCTGATCTTCAACGAATGGGACAAGCACGGCACCTGCTCGGGCCTGTCGGACCGCAATTACTTCGAGACCATCCGGAAAGCGCGCGCCGTCATCAAGATTCCGGCCGAATATCTCGATCTGTCGCAGGCCAAGACCGTGGCGCCCGCCGATGTCGAGGAAGCCTTCATCAAGGCCAATCCGGGGCTGAGCAGCTCGGCCGTTTCGGTGACGTGCAACCGGACACGGCTGTCGGAGGTGCGCATCTGCCTGAACAAGGACCTGCAATTCCGCTCCTGCGAGGAGCTCGACCGCCGCGCCTGCCGTCGCGACCAGGTGACGATGCCGCCGATCCGCGGCGGCTAGCCTCCAAGTCCGTCATTGCGAGGAGCTCGCGACAAAATTGCGCAGCAATTTTGCGCTGAAGCGACGAAGCAATCCAGACTGCCGCAGCGGGCAAATTTCTGGATTGCTTCGCTTCGCTCGCAATGACAATGGATTGGATCGCACAAGATAACGTAGCCTCCGGTCCATGAGCTACCGCCACGCCTTTCACGCCGGCAGCTTCGCCGATGTCATCAAGCACATCGTGCTGGCGCGCATCCTGAGCTATCTCCAGGACAAGCCGGGTGCGTTCCGCGTCATCGACACCCATGCCGGCGCCGGCCTCTACGATCTCGAAGGCGATGAGGCGCGACGCGGCGGCGAGTGGTTGACCGGCATCGCCCGCGTCATGCAGGCACGCCTGTCCAACGAGGTCGCCGCACTCACAAAGCCCTATCTCGACATCGTCCGCGCCTTCAATCCGCGCGGCGAATTGAAGACCTATCCAGGATCGCCGCTGATCGCGCGTGGCCTGTTGCGGCCGCAGGATCGCCTCGTCGCCTGCGAGCTCGAGCCGAAGGCGCGCAAGGCGCTGATCGATGTGCTGCGCCGCGACGCGCAGGCGCGTGTCGTCGATCTCGACGGCTGGGTTGCGCTGCCGGCTTTCGTGCCACCGAAGGAGCGGCGCGGTCTGGTGCTGATCGATCCACCCTTCGAGGCCAAGGACGAGTTCGAGCGGCTCGCAGAAGCCTTCTCGGAAGCGTTCGCCAAATGGCCGACCGGCATCTATGTGATCTGGTATCCCGCCAAATCCAGGCGCGCCACCGACGCACTCGCGCAAGCGGTGGCGCAGGCGGCAGCCGCAGCCAAACCTCAGGGGAAATGCCTGCGGCTTGAATTCAGCGTCGCACCGCAAAGTACCGACGCACCGCTGGCCACGACGGGGCTCTTGATCGTCAACCCACCCTTTACGCTGCAGGGCGAGCTGAAGACCATCCTGCCGGAGCTCGAAAAGCCGCTCGGCCAGGGCGGCGCGGCCCGTTTCCGCCTGGAGGTACCAAGGCCCTAAAGTAGTACACCTATTGGGAAAACTATGCATGAACGGTAGTCAATCTGCAAAGAACCGTATTATGCTGTGCCAAGTGACTGGCTTTACGTTCCGCTTCCGCGAATGGTTGCGGCGGAGTGAAGGCCTAAGAAGGATCCAGGCGGACTGACACGTCCGCCCAAGGGTGGCCAGCTCCCGGGCTCGTATGTCCGGTCATGCCGAGGTGCGGGCATGCATCACGGCGGAGGAGCAATGCGGGGGAGGAGTCCCGATGGCCATGACGGGCACGGTTAAGTTTTTCAACGGCGAACGCGGTTACGGCTTCATCAAGCCGGACGATGGCGGTCGCGACGTCTTCGTTCACATCACGGCGGTGGAGCGGGCGGGACTGAAGGACCTCACCGAAGGACAGCGTATCACTTTCGAAGTCGAGCCGGACAAGAAGGGCAAGGGACCCAAGGCGGTCAACCTGGTGATCCTCTCTTAGGCGACTGACGCAAAAAAGTCCCGGCCGCGAGGCCGGGAGGTTCAGGTCCGGTATTTTCTTCTTTAAGCTATCAGAAGTGATAGTTCACGCCTGCGCGCACCACGCTGGCGCTATAGCCGTTCGACACGCCGGTGATCGCGAACTGGCTCGAGGACAGATCAAGGAAGAGATATTCGATCTTGGCACTCCAGTTCTGCGCGATGCCGAACTCGGCGCCGACACCTGCGGTCCAGCCCACCGTGGTGTGCGATTCCGTCCAGCCAAAAGTCTCCGCACGCAACTCGCCGAAGGCAAGACCGGCGGTGCCGTAGAACAGGATGTTGTTGAAGGCGTAGCCGCCGCGACCGCGCACGGTGCCGAACCAGGGATTGGAGAACTTCCACGGCGCGAACGTATCGTCGGCGCCGGCGGCCTGGATATCGCCTTCCACGCCGAACACCCACGGGCCGTTCTGGAAATTGTAGCCCGCCTGGATGCCGCCGACGAAGCCGGCCGGCTTGGCGGGATTGTTGCTCACCGAGCCCCATTCATAACCGAGATTGGCGCCGAGATACGGACCGGCCCAGCTGTAGGCATTGAGCGGCTGGTTGACGGTATAGGGCGCTCGCTGTCCGTAATTGAGATCGGCGGCCTCTGCCGAAGCGCTCCAGCCCACGGCAACCAGAGCCGCAGCGCCCACAACGAGCCTCTTCATCACACTCTCCAACGCAACTGCCGCAAGGCCATCGCGATCTGCATGCGCCGCCGCGCAAGGCAAAACCGCATGGTTAGGGAACCAAGAACTTTTCGCGTAGGATTTATCGAGAGTTTTAAGTTAAAGGGTTGTTAAGCGCGGTTACCGCCCGCTTAACAGTCTTAAGGAAGCGTTACCGGGAACACCGCGCGCGGTCGCCGTCAGCCGGCCCGGTGCAACTTCAAATCGGCGCTCCCAGCGCCTAAATTCGCACCATGAATCACGATTCCTCCGACACCCCGGACACTGCACGCGCGCGGAAGGTGCGGCGTGGCGCAGCGCCAGACGCCACGCCACAGGAGCTGACGCCGCCCGACGTGGATCCTGCGACGAATGGCAGCGACGACGAGGACGAGGCGCGGCTGCCCGACATCCTGGAAGAGGCGGGCGCGGTCGGCGAAGGCCCGCTTGCGACCGGACATGACGCGATCGAGCGCGCGGTGCGGCTCGCCCCCACCTCGGCGGGCGTCTATCGCATGCTCAATGCGAACAACGACGTGCTCTATGTCGGCAAGGCCAAGAACGTCAAAAAGCGCCTCTCCAACTACGCGCGGCAAAGTGCGCCGCAGCCGGCACGCATTTTGCGCATGATCGCGGCGACGGTCTCGGTCGAGATCGTCTCGACCACGACCGAAACCGAAGCGCTGCTGCTCGAGGCCAACCTCATCAAGCAGCTCCGGCCTCGCTTCAACGTGCAGCTCCGCGACGACAAGTCGTTTCCCTACATCCTGATCACCGGCGACCACTGGGCGCCGCAGATCCTCAAGCATCGCGGCGCGCAGACCCGACCCGGGCGTTATTTCGGCCCGTTCGCTTCCGCCGGCGCCGTCAACCGCACCATCACCGCGCTACAGCGCGCGTTCCTGATCCGCTCCTGCACCGATTCGTTCTTCGAAAGCCGCACCCGGCCCTGCCTCTTGCACCAGATCCGCCGCTGCGCCGGGCCCTGCACCCGCGAGATCGACTTCCCGGGCTATGCGACATTGGTGCGGGAAGCGACCGACTTCCTCTCCGGCAAGAGTCACGCCGTGAAGCAGGAGCTGGCGGGCGAGATGGAAAAAGCCTCGGGAGAGCTCGAATTCGAGCGCGCCGCGCTCTATCGCGACCGTCTCGCCGCGCTGTCGGCGATCCAGTCGCAGCAGGGCATCAATCCGCGCACCGTGGAAGAAGCCGACGTGTTCGCGATCCATCAGGAAGGCGGTTTCTCCTGCGTCGAGGTGTTCTTCTTCCGCACCGGGCAGAACTGGGGCAACCGCGCCTATTTCCCGCGCGCGGAGAAGACGTTCACGCCGGAAGAGGTGCTGGGCTCGTTCCTCGCGCAGTTCTACGACGACAAGCCGCCGCCGAAGGTCATCCTGCTCTCACACGAGATCGAGGAAAGCGAGCTGCTAGCCAACGCGCTGTCGATCAAGGCCGGCCACAAGGTGGAGGTCTCCACGCCCAAGCGCGGCGAGAAGAAGGAGCTCGTCACCCACGCGCTGACCAATGCGCGGGAAGCGCTGGGGCGGAAGCTCGCGGACACCGCGACGCAGGGCCGCCTGCTCGAAGCGATGGCCGCGACCCTTGCCCTGCCGCATCCGCCGAAGCGCATCGAGGTCTACGACAACAGCCATATCCAGGGCACCAACGCGGTCGGCGCCATGATCGTCGCTGGGCCCGACGGCTTCGTGAAGAACCAGTACCGCAAGTTCAACATCAAGTCGGAAGGGCTCACGCCTGGCGACGACTATGCGATGATGCGGGAAGTCTTGCAGCGCCGCTTCAAGCGGCTGCTCAGTCCGCCCGAAGAGACGGCGAAGGCCAAGGACGACGACTTCCCGCAATGGCCCGACCTCGTGATCATCGACGGCGGCCGCGGCCAGCTCAACGCCGTCAGGGAGATTTTCGAGAGCCTCGGGCTCACCCAGGTGTCGCTGATGTCGGTGGCCAAGGGGCCGGACCGCGATGCCGGGCGCGAGACGCTGTTCATGCCGGGCCGCGAGGCGATCAAACTCGAACAGCGCGATCCCGTGCTTTATTTCATTCAGAGGTTGCGCGACGAGGCCCACCGCTTCGTCATCGGCTCGCACCGCAAGCTGCGCAAGAAAGACATCCGCGAGGCCGGTTTGCAGGAGATTCCGGGCATCGGCCCGTCACGCAAACGTGCCTTGCTGCATCATTTCGGAACCCTGAAGGAGATCGAGCGGGCGTCGATCGCCGATCTCGGGAAGGTTCCGGGGGTGAGCGCGGAAAGCGCCCGCAAGATTTTCGAGTTTTTCCATCCCCAGCCGGGGTGAACTAAAGGGGGCCGTGGTCATATGGACGTCGCATCCCGCACCCCATTTGGGAGCGGGACGGTTGACCTTCAGGCTGCAGCGGTATTGGTAGAACGGATGAACATCGCCACGACACGAGGGACGACCAGCCGCGCGATGTCCCTCCCGAACATCCTGACCTATGGCCGGATCGCCGCGATCCCGGTCGTCGTCGGGTGCATCTACGCCCAGTCGATCCTGGACGGGCCGCTCTGGCTGCGCTGGGTAGCGGTTGCCATCTTCATCGCGGCGGGGGTGACGGATTACCTCGACGGCTATTACGCGCGGATCTGGAACCAGCAATCGGCCTTCGGCCGGATGCTCGACCCGATCGCCGACAAGCTCCTGGTTGCCTCGTGCCTCCTGATGCTGGCGGCCGACGGCATCATCCACGGCTGGTCGCTGTGGGCCGCCATCGTGATCCTGTGCCGCGAGATCCTGGTCTCGGGCCTGCGCGAATATCTGGCGGCACTGCGCGTCAGCGTGCCCGTGACCAAGCTCGCCAAGTGGAAGACGACGGTCCAACTCGTTGCGATCGGCTTCCTGCTCGCGGGCGAGGCGGGCGACCAGGTGGTGCCGGTGGTGACCCAGATCGGCCTGCTCTTGCTGTGGGCCTCGGCGCTGCTCACCATGTACACCGGCTACGATTATTTCCGCGCCGGCATCCATCACCTCATCAAGGAGGATGAGGGATGAAGGTGAAATATTTCGCCTGGGTGCGCGAGCGCATCGGCAAGGCGGAAGAGACGATCGAGCCGCCGGCCAGCGTTCGCACCGTGGAAGAGCTGATCGCCTGGCTGTCCGGCCGGAGCGAAGCCTATGCCTATGCGTTCGAGAAGCCGAAGGTGATCCGCGCCGCGATCGACCACGCCCACGTCAAGCCGAATGCGGCGATCGCCGGCGCCCGCGAGATCGCGTTCTTCCCGCCGATGACCGGCGGCTAGCGTCGCGCGCATGTCGGGCCCCGTCACCATCCGCATCCAGCAAGACGATTTCGACGTCGCGCGCGAGATCGCGGCGCTGACGAACGCTCGCACCGACATCGGCGCGGTCGTGAGCTTCTCCGGCATCTGCCGCGGCGACGAGGACAACGCGAAGATTTCGGCGCTGACACTGGAACATTATCCGGGCATGGCGGAAGAGGAGATCCAGCGCCATGTCGACGAGGCGATCTCGCGCTGGCCGCTCGACGGCATCACCGTCATACATCGCGTGGGCCGGATCACGCCCGGCGAAAACATCGTGCTGGTGGTGACTGCCTCGCAGCATCGCCAGGCGGCATTCCAGGCGGCCGAGTTCCTGATGGACTACCTGAAGACCAGCGCGCCGTTCTGGAAGAAGGAAGAGAGCGTAGCCGGCACCGGCTGGGTCGAGGCCAATACCCGCGACGACCAGGCCGCCGCACGCTGGACCAAATCCTGATGGCAAAAGCATCCAAGAAGACCACGCGCGGCCGCGCCGCACCCAAGCTTGCGAAGGTCGCCGCCGGCGAGCTCGTGACCCTGCTCGATTTCGTCCGCTATGCGGTGAGCCGCTTCAACGAGGCCAAGCTAGCCTTCGCGCATGGCACCACCGATCCGGTGGCCGAAGCTGCCTTCCTGATTTGCGAGGCGCTGCATCTCAGTCCCGAGCAGTTCGAGATCTTCACCAATGCCCGCGTCACCGCGGCCGAAGGCAAGTCCATCCTTGCGCTGATCACCGCGCGCGTCGCCACGCGCAAGCCGGCCGCCTATCTCGTCAACAAGATCTATATGCGCGGCCTGCCCTTCTATGTCGACGAGCGCGTGATTGTGCCGCGCTCCTTCATCGGAGAGCTCCTGGATTCGCATTTCGGCGGTGACGGCGAGGCCGGCTCGCTGATCGACGATCCCTCGGCCGTCCAGCGCGTGCTCGATCTCTGCACCGGCTCCGGCTGCCTTGCGATCCTCGCGGCGCAGCACTTCCCGAATGCCGAGGTGGACGCTGTCGACATCTCCAAGGGAGCGATCGAGGTTGCCGCGCGCAATGTCGCCGACTACGCCCTCGAGGACCGCGTCACGCTCCATCGCGGCGACCTGTTCGCGCCGCTCGGCAACGCGCGCTACGATTTGATCATCTCCAACCCGCCCTATGTCGATGCGGAAGGGATGGCGGCACTGCCGCCGGAATGCCGCGCCGAGCCGAAGCTTGCCTTCGACGGCGGCGCCGACGGGCTGGATGTCGTGCGCCGCATCCTGCAAGACGCACCTCGCTACCTCACGCCCGAGGGCGGACTATTGTGCGAGATCGGCCGCGGCCGCGAGCGGATCGATGAGGCGTTCCCCGAACTGCCGCTGCTCTGGCTCGACACCGAGGACAGCGAGGGCGAGGTGTTCTGGATCGCCGCCGCCGATCTCGGCTGACGCCAGCGCCGCCGGAACAAGTCAAACGCCTCCACGTTCATCCACCAACAACGCTGTCAGCCTCGGCCGCCGGAGGATGTTTCGCATGCTTGCGCCATCGGGCGAATTGCTACGCGCCGGAATGGCGCTCAAGCTCAACCACCTCAGGCGCGCCACCCGGTCGTATTTGCGCGATCGCACCAGTCAGGCCACCGGCAAGGCGACGTCCTATGCGGTCGGCGCCGGCCTCTTCGCTGTGGCAGGCCTGTTCGCCATCGCCGCCTTTTTCGTCGGGCTGATGGCGCTGTTCCGCTGGGTCGAGCTCACTTACGGAATGTTCTGGGCCTTCGGCACCGTTGGCGCCGTGCTTCTGGTGCTGGCGGCGATCTGTGCCGGCATCGCAATGGCCCAGATGAAACGCCGGCCCAAAGCGGTGGTGCCGCTCGCAAGCCGGCTGCGGGTTGCGATTGCCACGCCCCGGATTCCGCGTGGAACGGTCAAGGAGGCCGTGAAGGAGGTCGCGACCACGATCCCGCTGGTGCCGCTCGCGCCGGGCGAAAAGGGCCATCGCAACGGCGGTTCGCCGGCAAGGGGCAACCGCTCGGTGCAGCTCGGCCTGATGCTCGCAGCCATCGGGCTGTTGGGGCTGACGGCGGCGCGCCGGAGGCGCCACAGCCGCCGATTGGACGCATGATGGCGCCGCGGCGCGAGCAGCTCGACGATTGGCTGCTCGTCGCCGCCACGACGGTGTTGGTGCTGACGGCGGAACGCTACGTTCAGGGCTACGTCTCGCCGCGATCCGTCGCAGTCGAGGACCGCCGCAACCAGGAAGGCAATTCGCCCGAAACCAATCCCGCTCGCGCCGCCTTGCAGCCCGGCCGGGGGCGCCGGTCCAAAAGCCCGTTCAAGATTCCCTTCGCCGGCTGGAAGGATATTCTCTGGCGCACCTACCAGCGCATCGACGAGGATCGCCTGCTCGCAACCGCCGGCGGCGTGGTCTTCTTCGGGCTGCTTGCGATTTTTCCCGCCGTCACCGCGCTCGTCTCCTTCTATGGCTTGTTCGCCAACCCCTCGACGATCAGCGCCAACGTCCAGACGCTGGCGATGATGCTGCCCGAGGGCACGTTCCAGATCATCGAGGACCAGATCGGACGGGTGGTGTCGAAGGGCAACACGGCGCTTGGCGCCACCTTCCTGTTCGGTCTCGCGCTGGCGATCTGGAGCGCCAATGCCGGCGTCAAGTCGATCATCGACGCGCTCAACGTCGCCTATGAGGAGCGCGAGAAGCGTAGCTTCATTCGGCTCAATCTGGTGTCGCTGGCTTTCACGGTCGGCGGCATTGCCGCGCTCCTCTTGATGGTCGGCACTGTCGTCGCCTTCCCGCTCGCGCTGAACCATCTCGGACTTGCTCCGGAGAGCAAGCTGATCGTCGCGCTGGCGCGGTGGCCGCTGCTGTTCGTCATCCTGCTGGGTGCGCTCGCGATCCTCTACCGCTTCGCGCCCAGCCGCGATGCCGCGCGCTGGGAATGGCTCAGCATCGGCGCGGTGACGGCCTCCGTGCTGTGGATCGCCGGCTCGGCACTGCTCTCCTGGTATCTGTCGGAGTTCGCCAACTACAACGCCACCTACGGCTCGCTGGGCGCAGCGATCGGGTTGATGATGTGGATGTGGATGTCCGCCATCGTCATCATGTTCGGAGCCGAGCTGAACTCGGAGATCGAGCGGCAGACCTTGCGGGATACCACCACGGGCAAGCCCAGGCCGCTCGGCAGCAGGGACGCCGTCTCGGCCGACACGGTCGGCGCAGCCGCGCCATCCTAGAGCATGATCATCGCGCTTTAGTCAGATCGAGCGGTCAGGCCGGATCTGCTCCGGCCTGACCCTATCCTTCCCTGCGGCTCAGCGCTTGCTGATCACCGCTTCCAGATATTCGCTGTGCACGACCACCGTACCATCATCGGCGTGGTTGAACTCGCCGACGAGCCCCAAGAGATCGCGGCGCAGTGCCGCCTGGCCGTTGTCGTCGAGCGCAGCAAAGGCTTTCAGCATCGGACCGTAGAACGACTTGAAGACGTCGAGCCAGTGCTCGGGCGAGCGGTAGCGGAACACGAATATGCGCGGCTCCGCAGCGATCTCGGAGGCCTGCCCGCCGAACATTTCCTCGAGCCGGGCCTTGGTGCCCCACAGCGCCGGCGATTTCACGCCGGCCGGTGGCGGCAGGTGCTTGCCGAGGGTCTTGAAGAGCTGGCCGATAAAGCCCTGCGGCGTCCAATTGGCGAGCCCGATCTTGCCGCCCGGCCTGCACACCCGCGCAAGCTCGGACGCCGCTTTATCCTGATTGGGCGTGAACATGACGCCGAACGTCGACAGCACAGTGTCGAACGAGGCATCCGGGAACGGCAACGCCTCGGCATCCGCCTCGCGGAATGAGATCGTCAGGCGTTCGGCCGCCGCGCGCTCGCGGCCGCGCTCGAGCAGCGCCGGCACATAGTCGGTAGAGGTGACCTCGCACCAGCGGCGGGCGGCGGCGAGCGTCGCGTTGCCGTTACCGGCGGCAACGTCGAGCACCTTGCTGCCGGCGCGCAGGTCGAGCGCCTCGCAAAGCTGCTCACCGACGATCTGCAATGTGGTGCCGACGACGGCATAGTCGCCGGACGACCAGGCACCGTGCTGGCGCTGCTTGAGCGCGGCGAGATCCGGTTGGGTGTCGGTGGCCTTAAGTGCTGCGGATGTCGACATGGCAATTTCCTCCGGTTGAAGATGCCGGGACGATAGAGCGCAGGCCCGCGACTGGCTTTGAGAGCGCCGTTATTTTACGTTGAGAGCGCCTTGATTTCTGAGCGGGAGTCGCGCGTGGCGTTCCAGTTCGAGGATTTCTCGCTTGATCCCGAGCGCCGCGAATTGCGGCGCGCCGACAAACTCATCGCGCTCGAGCCGCAGGTGTTCGATCTCCTGACCCATCTGATCCGCAACCGCGACCGCGTGGTGACGCGCGACAACCTGCTCGACTCCATCTGGAACGGGCGCGTCGTCTCCGACTCCACGCTCGCAAGCCGCATCAATGCGGCGCGCCGCGCAATCAACGATACCGGCGAGGAACAGCGGCTGATCCGCACCGTGGCGCGCAAGGGCGTACGTTTCGTCGGCGAGGTCGTCGAAACGCCCAAAGCTGCCCCGTCAGCGGCGCCGCTGCCCGAGCGACCGGCGGTCGCCGTGCTGCCGTTCACCAATATGAGCGGCGATGCCGAGCAGGAGTATTTCTCCGACGGCATCAGCGAGGACATCATCACGGCGCTGTCGAAGCTGCGCTGGTTCTTCGTGATCGCGCGCAACTCCTCCTTCATTTACAAGGGCCGGACGGTTCACCTCCGCCAGGTCGCGGACGAGCTCGGCGTCCGCTATGTCGTCGAAGGCAGCGTGCGCAAGGGCGGCGATCGTGTGCGCATCACTGCGCAGCTCAACGACGTCGCGACCGGCAGCCATCTCTGGGCGGAACGCTTCGACCGCAAGCTCGCCGACGTGTTCGCGGTGCAGGACGAGATCACGGAAGCCATCGTCTCCGCGATCGAGCCGCAGCTCTACGCGGCGGAGAATTTTCGCGCCCAGCGCAAACCGCCCGACAGCATGGATGCGTGGGACCTGGTGATGCGGGCGCTCTCGCACTACTGGCGCGTGACGCGGCAAGACCACGTGGTCGCACAGGCCCTGCTGGAGAAGGCCATCGCGCTCGACCCGAATTACGGCAAGGCGCTGGGCCTGCTCGGAACCAGCTACATGTTCACGGCCCATATGGGCTGGATGGACATGGCCGCCGCCATGCCGGTCGCCGAGCGCGCCGCATTCGCGGCGATCCGGGCCGACGACGAGGATCCCTGGGCGCATAACGCGCTTGGCCACGTCCATCTGTTCGCGCGGCGTTTCGAGGATTCGCTCGCCGAATTCGAGACCGCGCTGCAGCTCAATCCCAGCTTCGCGCTGGCGCAGGGCTATTATGGGTTGGTGCTCAGCTATTGCGGCCGCTGGCAGGAAGCTGGCGAGGCGACCCGCCGCGCCATCCGCCTCAGCCCGCGCGATCCTTATGCGCCGGTCTATCTCGGCATCGAGGCCTATGCCCGCTTCCTCGGCAGCGATTACGAGGAGGCGATTCGGCTCGCGCACGAGGCTTTGCGCCAGCGCAGCGATTTCGTCGGCGCGCACAGGGTGCTGACCTCGGCGGCCGGCATGGCCGGCCGCGAGGACCTTGCCCGCTCCGCGCTGCGAGAGCTGCGCCGGGCCCAGCCGAACGCCTCGCTCGCCTGGATCGCCGAGTTCATGCCGATCCGGTTCGCGAGCGACCGCGACCGCTACCTGGAAGGCTTTCGCCGCGCCGGCCTCACCTAGCGCACGACGACTATCCCCGCGAATCAACAATGATGTTAAGGTCACCCTCGCTTGGGGGAGCGTTTAACAAAGGCGTGCGAGACGTGCCCGTGTTTTCCCGGGTGGGGCAGTCAGCACTTAGGGCGTAGCGCACGGCATGATCCGTATTTCCACGATCTTCATCGCCATCTGCATGGTGCTGGTCGCAGCCTCGCTCGGCCTCGTCCTTCATTCGGTCGCCGGCATCAATGGAACCGAATCCGCGATCGTGGCGCTGACCGCGCTCACTTTCCTGATCCTGTACAACGCGGTCTCGATGCGCCTGCGCGACCGCAGCGACGTCGGCAACCAGATCGCCGATCTGTCGCGCGGCACCGCCGATCTGGCCCGCCAGGTCGCCGAATTCGGCCGCCGGCTCGCAGCAGTCGAGGGGCGCGTCGCGTCGGCCAATTCCACCAATGCAGACCGCATCCAGTCGGTGGTCGGCGAGATCAACGAGCTCGGCGGCCTGGTCAAGCAGCTCGCCGCCACCGTGGCGACACATGAGGACCTGCTGGCAACGGGCACGCCCGCCGCGCCGCCGGAAGCCGAGACGGCGCATGATCAATTGGCAGCGCCAGAGCCCCGGCCGGCCGCGCCGCCGCCGGTTCCGCCGGCACCCGCGACGGCTCCGGCCGCGACCGCCAGTACCCGCAACCAGACGCAACTGCTCGCGACGCTGCGCAACGCGATCGACGAGAATCGTATCGACATCTTCCTCCAGCCGATGGTGACGCTGCCGCAGCGCAAGGTCCGCTTCTACGAGGCGGTGACGCGGGTGCGCGACGAACGCGACCAGTTCATCGCGGCCGAGGAGTTCATCAGCATCGCGGAGGCCTCGGGGCTCATCGGGCGCATCGACAACATGGTGATGCTGCGTTGTGTGCAGGTGCTGCGCCGGCTGATGGTGCGCAACAAGGACGTCGGCGTGTTCTGCAACGTCGCGGCCTCCACGCTCGGCAATTCCACCACGTTCGCGCAATGCCTCGACTTCCTCGAGGCCAACCGGGCGCTCGCGCCCTCGCTGGTGCTCGAGTTCAAGCAGTCGACGTTCCGCAATCTCGGCCCCGCCGAGACCGAGAACCTCGCAGCGCTCGCCCAGCGCGGCTTCCGCTTCTCGATCGACCACATCACGGACTTGCGCATCGAGCCGCGCGAGCTCGCCGACCGCGGCGTACGCTTCATCAAGGTGCCGGCCGCGCTGCTGCTCGATCCCAGGCAGGCCTCGACCTCGGACATCCATCCGTCAGACCTGTCCGACCTGCTCGGCCGCTTTGGCATCGACCTCATCGCCGAGCGGATCGAGGGCGAGCGCGCGGTGGTCGATCTCCTGGACTACGACGTACGGTTCGGCCAGGGGTTCCTGTTCGCACCGCCCCGGCCATTGCGGCCCGAAGGTGCATCTGCTACCGCCGGAGCCGCGCCGGACCAGGCGCAGCAACAGGGATCCAATGGCTCCGCCCCGTCCAGCTCAGGCGAAACGGCTTCTGCGCCGCCGCCCCAGCGCATCACCGGCAATGCGGCGCTCGCGCGCCGCCTCTAACCGGCCGTCCGCGTCATGACCACGCTGCATTTCGTCGAGAGCCTGCGCGAGCTCGTCACGGGCGTGGATGTCGTGCTCAGCGACATCTGGGGCGTGGTCCATAACGGGCTCGAGTCCTTCCCCGAAGCCTGCGAGGCGCTGCACAATTTCCGGCAGCAGGGCGGTACGGTCGTGCTGATCACCAACGCGCCCCGGCCGGCGGATTCGGTGCAGCGGCAGTTGCGCAAGCTCGGCGTGGCAGACGAGACCTATGACGCCATCGTCTCCTCAGGCGATCTGACGCGGCTCTATGTCGCCGATCATCCCGGCCGAAAGCTGTTCTGGCTCGGCCCCGAGCGCGACGGCTCGATTTATCGCGGGCTCGGCGCGGTGCTCGCACCGCTGGAGGAGGCCGACTACATCGTCTGCACCGGCCTCTATGACGACGAGACGGAGTCGGCGGAAGATTATCGCGGCATGATGCTGAAGGCGCGCGAGCGCAAGCTCACGCTGGTCTGCGCCAATCCCGACATCGTGGTCGAGCGCGGCGACCGGCTGATCTATTGCGCCGGCGCCATCGCCGAGCTCTATCGCGAGATCGGCGGCGAGGTGATCTTCTACGGCAAGCCGCACCGGCCGATCTACGAGCGCGCGATGGCGCTCGCAGGCGAGCGCCAGGGCCATCAGATCGACCGCAGGAAGGTACTCGCGATCGGCGATTCCGTGCGCACCGACCTGACCGGCGCGCGCGAGTTCGGCATCGACTGCCTGTTCGTCACCCGCGGCATCCATTCCGAGGAGTTCGAGGGCCTCGACCAGCTCGATCCGGCCTCGGTGCTGGAGCTGTTCGGCCATCCGCCGAAGGCGCTGATGCGCGAATTGAAGTGGTGACCGCCTGACGCAGAAAGCCCGGGACGAGCCCGGGCTTTCGAAGTCGAAAGATGCCCTCAGCGGGCGCTTACGCGCTCGCCATGTCCGGGAAGACCGCCTCGATCTTGGTCTTCAGCGTCGCTGCGTTGAACGGCTTGACGATATAATTGTTCACGCCGGCCTTCTTGGCCGCGATCACGTTCTCGGTCTTGGATTCCGCCGTGATCATGATGAAGGGCGTGGTGGCGAGGTTGGGATCGGCCCGCACTTCGCGCAGCAGGTCGTAGCCCGTCATCGGCTCCATGTTCCAGTCGGAAATCACGAGCCCGTACTTCTTGCCGCGCATCTTGTTCAGCGCCGCCGAGCCGTCGCTGGCGTCGTCGATGTTCTCGAAGCCAAGCTGCTTCAGCAGATTCCGAATGATACGGATCATGGTGCTGTAGTCATCCACCACCAGAACCGGCATCGACAAATCAACCGCCATCTCGACTCCCCCAAACGCAACAGGAAATATTAACGATCGAACTGCCGGACCCGAGGTCCCACAGTTCCATTTCCAAAGGACTAGCACCAAGGCGTTAAACAGCGCGTTAATCGAGCCTTGCCGGAAAGCCCGGAAATCCCGTCCAATGGCGTCGCATCCCCCGCTTGACTTCGCCTGGCGCGTCACGTCACGGTCCCGGGCCGATCCGCCTGCCCCAGAGAATTCCCCTGATGGCTCCGCATTTTATCGTTATCCGCGATTCCACGCCCGCCTCGGCGATCCCAAGGGGTGCCGTGGTCGCCATGGGCAATTTCGACGGCGTTCATCTCGGCCATCGGGCGGTGATTGCGGCTGCGCTGGAGATGGGCCGGACGCATAATCGGCCGGCTTTTGCACTGACCTTCGAGCCGCATCCGCGACGATTTTTCAGCCCCAACACCCCGCAATTCCGCCTTACGGATGAGCGGGCCAAGCTGCGGCTTCTGGCCGGCACCGGGCTTGCCGGGGCCGTGGTCATGACCTTCGACAAGAGCCGCGCCGGGACCTCAGCACAAGATTTCATTCACCATGACCTGATCGGCCGGCTCGGGGTCAGCGGGATCGCGGTCGGCTACGACTTTCATTTCGGCAAGGGCCGGGTCGGCTCGCCGAGCCTGCTCGTCAATGAGGCGCCCCGGCTCGGTATCGAGGTCGACGTCCAGCCGCATGTCGATATCGACGAGCGGCCGGTCTCCTCCAGCGCGATCCGCACCGCGCTCGCCGAAGGCCAGCTCGACGAGGCCACGACCATGCTGGGCGCGCCCTGGTTCGTGACCGGCGAGGTCATCCATGGCGAGAAGCGCGGCCGCGACCTCGGCTATCCCACCGCCAACATCCGCCTGGATGCCAATTGCGCGCTGAAGCACGGCATCTATGCGGTCCGGGTCGGCCGCGGGGCTGAGCGGCTGGAGGGGGTCGCGAGCTTCGGCCGGCGTCCGACATTCGATAATGGCGCGCCGCTCCTGGAAATCTTCCTGTTCGACTTCAAGGGCGACCTCTACGGCGAAGTGCTCGATTGCGCATTCGTCGGCTTCATTCGCGAGGAACTGAAGTTCGAGGGCGTCGAGCCGCTGATCCGCCAGATGGACGAGGATTCCGCCCGCGCGAGGGTCCTGCTGGCGGCCGCCCCCGACGCCTTCCCGAACCTCGGAAGCATCGACTGAGGCCCAAAACGGCCCCTCCCGGCCCTTTGCGATTTGGCCGCCCGGCTGCTATGGAGAGCCCATGTTTTCGCGGCGCATCATAAGGATTAGCGGCCCGGCTTCCGTCTGAGCTTTGGCTCGGCGCAAGACCGGGATTTCGTCGTTCCACCCCCGCGATCGTGATCGCATTCCTGCCGCGCCCCTTCCGAGCCAGACCATTCATGTCCGAAAAGCCGCAAAAGTCCGAAGCCAAAGACTATTCCAAAACCCTGTTCCTGCCGCAGACGGAATTCCCGATGCGCGCCGGCCTGCCGCAGCGCGAGCCGGAGATCCTCAAGCGCTGGTACGAGATCGGCCTCTACGAGAAGCTGCGCGAGACCGCGAAGGGGCGCGACAAGTTCGTGCTGCATGACGGCCCGCCCTACGCCAACGGCAACATCCACATCGGCACGGCGCTCAACAAGATCCTGAAAGATCTCGTCACCAAGAGCCAGCAGATGCTCGGCTTCGATTCCAACTACGTGCCCGGCTGGGACTGCCACGGCCTGCCGATCGAGTGGAAGGTCGAGGAGGAGCACTATCGCAAGAAGGGCAAGCAGAAGCCGGACTTCCGCGACTCCGTGGCGATGGTCGACTTCCGTCGGGAGTGCCGCGCCTATGCGACGCACTGGCTCAACGTGCAGCGCGAGGAGTTCAAGCGTCTTGGCGTGATCGGCGACTGGGCCCATCCCTACGCCACCATGAGCTATCCGGCGGAAGCCCAGATCGCGCGCGAATTGATGAAGTTCGCCGCCAACCGCACGCTCTATCGCGGCTCCAAGCCGGTGATGTGGAGTGTGGTCGAGAAGACCGCGCTGGCCGAAGCCGAGGTCGAATATGAGGACTACACCTCGGACATGGTCTGGGTGAAGTTTCCGATCACCTCGCCCGCGCATGGCGCGCTCGCCTCCGCAAGCGTCGTGATCTGGACCACCACACCGTGGACGCTGCCCGGCAACCGCGCGATCTCTTTCTCCCCGAAGATCGCCTATGGCCTTTATAAAGTGACGGACGCCCCCGCCGACAATTGGGCAAAGACCGGCGATCTCTTGATCCTCGCCGACGCGCTCGCCGCAGAGGTCTTCAAGCAGGCGCGCGTGACGACCTTTGAGAAGGTCCGCGACATCCCCGGCGACACCATGGACGCGATCGAATGCGCCCATCCGCTGAAGGGGCTCGCCGGCGGCTACGGCTTCACCGTGCCGCTCCTGCCAGGCGATCACGTCACCGACGACACCGGCACCGGCTTCGTGCACACCGCGCCGAGCCACGGCCGCGAGGATTTTGACGTCTGGACGGCGCACACGCGCGAGCTGGATGCGCGCGGTATCCCGACTGCGATCCCCTACACCGTCGACGAGAACGGTGCCTATACCGACCAGGCACCGGGTTTTGCCGGCAAGCGCGTGATCAACGACAAGGGCGAGAAGGGCGACGCCAACGACGCCGTGATCAAGGCGCTGGTCGAAGGCGGCAAGCTGCTCGCGCGCGGCCGGCTCAAGCACCAATATCCGCATTCCTGGCGCTCCAAGAAGCCGGTGATCTTCCGCAACACGCCGCAATGGTTCATCGCGATGGACAAGGATATTGCCACTGACGGCAAGACCAGGTCCGGCGACACGCTGCGCGCCCGCGCGCTGCATGCGATCTCGGTGACGCAATGGGTGCCGCCGTCGGGCGAGAACCGCATCAACGGCATGATCGAGGCGCGCCCCGACTGGGTGATCTCGCGCCAGCGCGCCTGGGGCGTGCCGATCGCGGTGTTCGTCCGCGAGAAGGGTGACGGCTCGGCCGAGATCCTCCAGGACGAGGCCGTCAACACGCGCATTGGCGAGGCCTTCGAGAAGGAAGGCGCCGATGCCTGGTACATGGACGGCGCCCGCGAGCGCTTCCTCGGCAGCCGTGCCAATGAGGACTGGAAGAAGGTCGACGACATCCTCGATGTCTGGTTCGATTCCGGCTCGACGCACGCTTTCGTGCTGGAAGACCCCGTGCATTTCCCCGGCCTCGCCGGCATCAAGCGCAAGGTCGACGGCGGCACCGACACCGTGATGTATCTCGAGGGCTCGGACCAGCATCGCGGCTGGTTCCATTCCTCGCTGCTCGAGAGCTGCGGCACGCGCGGGCGTGCGCCCTATGACGTCGTGCTGACCCACGGTTTCACCCAGGCCGAGGACGGCCGCAAGATGTCGAAGTCGCTCGGCAACACCATCGAGCCGCAGGCCGTCATCAAGGAATCCGGCGCCGACATCCTCCGCCTCTGGGTCGCGTCCTGCGACTACACCGACGACCAGCGCATCGGTCCGGAGATCCTGAAGAACACGGTCGAGACCTATCGCAAGCTGCGCAACACCGTGCGCTGGATGCTCGGCACGCTGCATCACTACAAGCCGGCCGACGCGGTGCTGCCTGCCGACATGCCCGAGCTCGAGCGGCTGATGCTGCACGAACTCGCGATGCGTGTCGATGTGATCCGCAAGGCTTATGAAGCCTTCGACTTCAAGAGCGTGGTCGCGACACTGTCGGCGTTCCTCAACAGCGAGCTGTCGGCGTTCTACTTCGACATCCGCAAGGACACGCTGTATTGCGATCCACCGTCCTCGCTGACGCGCAAGGCGGCGCTGACAACAATCGATACGCTCTGCGACGCGATCCTGAAATGGCTGGCGCCGGTGCTGAGTTTCACCGCCGAAGAGGCGTGGCGCATGTACCGGCCGGACGCCGAGCCCTCGGTGCATCTGACGCTGTTCCCCGAAGGTCTCGAAAACTTCCGCGACGACAAGCTCGCCGCGAAATGGGAGATCATCCGCAATGTACGCCGCGTCGTCACCGGTGCGCTGGAGCTCGAGCGCGCGGCCAAGAACATCGGCTCGTCGCTCGAGGCATCGCCGGTGATCTATATCGCTGACCGGACCACACAGATGACGCTGTTCGACGTCGATCTCGCCGAGGTCTGCATCACCTCGAATTACGAGGTGCGCGAGGGCGAGGCGCCGGCGGCTGCATTCCGTCTCGATGCCGTGCCCGGTGTCGCCGTCGTGGTCGAGAAGGCAGTGGGCACCAAATGCGCCCGCTCCTGGAAGATCCTGCCGACGGTCGGCGAGGACGCGGAGTATCCCGACGTCACCCCGCGCGACGCCAAGGCGCTGCGCGAATGGAAGGCGTTGGGAGTGCAGATTTAACTTGCGTCGTCCCGGCGAAAGCCGGGACCCAACCACCGCCGCCAATTGCAGCGAAGGCTGATGACCACGAATCTTTCAACCAAACACCGCCTGGGGTTATGGGTCCCGGCTTTCGCCGGGACGACAGCGGTGTTCATGTCGAACATTGCAGCATGACCCCTCTCCGCGCCGGCATTCTGTCTGCCGCGATTTCGCTCGTGCTGGACCAGGCCTCGAAGCTCTGGCTGCTCAACGTGTTCGACCTCGACCGTCGCGGCGGGCTGAGGCTGACGCCGTTCTTCGACCTCGTGCCGGCCTGGAACAAGGGCATCAGCTATGGCTGGCTGCAGACCGAAGGTGCGGCCGGGCAGATCGCCCTGATGGCGGTCAAGGCCGTCGCGGTGGTTCTGCTGGCGGTCTGGATGACCCGCGCCCAGACCCGGCTAGCGACGGTGGCGCTGGGGCTGATTATCGGCGGCGCCATCGGCAATGCCGTCGATCGCCTGGCCTATGGCGCGGTGTTCGATTTCGCGCTGTTTCACATCGAAATCGCCGGAAAAACCTACAATTGGTACGTGTTTAACCTCGCCGACGTGGCCATCGTTGCTGGGGTGGCGGCCCTATTGTATGATTCCTTCCTGGGGGTACCCGCCGCAAAAGCGCCCTGATCCCGGCCGATACGGGCCGGACTGTGGAACCTTGCTTGCGAGGCCCGACCGCGCGAGGCGCGGCGATTGATTGCGAAACAGAACAGGTACAGCGATGCGCGAAAGCGAGCCGAAAGCTTGGATGATGCGAAGCCCGACCGATGGGCTGTTGCGCTCTCTGAAGCTCACTGCCGTCGCACTTGGCATCGGTCTCGTGATGGTGGCCGGCACAGCGCGCGCCGGCGATGACGACGAGGAAGACGACCGGACGTTCGAGGAAAAGATCATCGACAATCTGATGTCCGGTCTCGGCGCCCAAGGCGGCAGAAGCCTGGAGAAGCCCGGCATCGATTACCGCGAGCGTTCCCCTCTGGTGGTGCCGCCGAAGCTCGACCTGCCTCCGCCTGCGTCGACTGCCGAGGCGGCCGCGCCGAACTGGCCGAAGGATCCCGACGAAAGGCGCCGCAAGGAGTTGGCTGCCGCGAGAAAGAAAGCCGGCAACAAGTTCGTGCAGCCATGGGAGGCCGCCCGGCCGTTGACGCCCGCCGAGTTGAACGCAGCCAAGACGACCGGGCCTACCCGCACCACCAGCAACGAGCCGGGCCAGCCCACTCAGAACAATCCGACCCTGAGTCCGGCCCAGCTCGGCTACACCGGCGGCCTGTTCAAACTCTTCAAGGGCGGCAGCAACGAAAGCGCGGAATTCAAGTCCGAGCCGCCGCGGGGATCCCTCACCGAGCCGCCGGCCGGCTACC
Organism: Bradyrhizobium iriomotense; assembly: GCF_030160715.1. Classification (GTDB taxonomy): domain Bacteria; phylum Pseudomonadota; class Alphaproteobacteria; order Rhizobiales; family Xanthobacteraceae; genus Bradyrhizobium; species Bradyrhizobium iriomotense. The sequence continues at coordinate 138,873 of NZ_BSOW01000012.1, read as the reverse complement.
AGACGCCCTCGCCAAATTACGCCTATGGTTCGGGGGGACCGGACAAAACCAAGAAGACGTATTACGACGTGCAGAGCGGCAAGGAAAAAGAGCAATAGCGCTCTTGCCGGCCCGCGTGCTCATGCGGAACTGCCGCAATCATCCGGTGTAGGCCGGGTGCGGCACATGACCTATCTTTAACTTCACGATGACGGCGTTCTCTGCTTCGTGACGCAAAGCGCTAGGCCGCACGGTGTAGCATGCCGTGCTGTTGCACCCGGGCATTTGGGTCCGGGCTTTCACAAGGATTGTGATGTCCTCATACCGATCGGCTGCCCGCCTCCTCGCCGCGTTGCTTTCGACTTGTGCTCTTTCAACCGGCGGGGCATTTGCCCAGACAACGGTAACCTCCGCACCACCCAGCAGCTTCACGCTCGGTAACGGCCTCCAGGTCGTGGTGATCCCCGACCACCGCACGCCCGTGGTCACGGAGATGATCTGGTACAAGGTCGGCTCGGCCGACGAAACGCCCGGCAAATCGGGGCTCGCCCATTTCCTCGAGCATTTGATGTTCAAGGGCACGGAGAAACATCCGGTCGGCGAATTCTCCCAGACCGTGCTGCGCGTCGGCGGCAACGAGAACGCCTCCACCTCGGTCGACTACACCAACTACTATCAGCGCGTGCCGCGCGAGCAGCTGCCGACCATGATGGAGTTCGAGGCCGATCGCATGACCGGGCTCGTGCTCAAGGACGAGAACGTGCTACCCGAGCGCGACGTCGTGCTCGAGGAATACAACATGCGCGTTGCCAACAGTCCCGAGGCGCGACTGAGCGAGCAGGTCATGGCCGCGCTCTATCTCAACCATCCCTACGGCCGGCCGGTGATCGGCTGGCACCAGGAGATCGAGAAGCTCAATCGCGAGGATGCGCTGGCGTTCTACCGTCGCTTCTATGCGCCGAACAACGCGATCCTGGTGATCGCCGGCGACGTCGAGGTCGCCGACGTGCGCCCGCTGGTCGAGCGCAATTTCGGTCCGATCCCGGCACAGCCCGCGATCCCCGCGCAACGCATCCGTCCGCAGGAGCCGGAGCCGGCTGCCCCGCGCACCGTCACGCTGTCCGATCCGCGCGTCGAGCAGCCCGGCGTGCGCCGCTATTACCTCGTTCCGTCGGCAACCACGGCGGCGGCCGGCGAGAGCGCCGCGCTCGACGTGCTCGCGCAACTGATGGGCAGCGGCAGCAACTCCTATCTCTACCGGGCGCTCGTCGTCGACAAGCCGCTCGCGGTCTCGGCCAGCGCGAGCTATATGGGCACTTCGCTCGATGCAACCCAGTTCGCGATCTCGGCTTCGCCCAAGCCCGGCGTCGGCTTCGCGGAGGTCGAGAAGGTGATCGACGACGTCATCGCCGACATCGTGCAAAATCCGATCCGCGCCGAGGATCTGGAGCGGGTCAAGACCCAGCTCATCGCGCAAGCGATCTATGCCCAGGACAACCAGGCAGTGCTGGCGCTCTGGTATGGCGGGTCGCTGACCACGGGTCTCTCCATCGAGGACATCCGCAGCTGGCCGGATCGCATCCGCGCCGTCACCGCCGACCAGGTGCGCGCCGTCGCGCAAAAATGGCTCGACAAGAAGCGCTCGGTCACCGGCTATCTGATCAAGGACACCGCCACCGCAAAGCGCGAGGAGAAGCGTTCGTGACCTATCCCTTCCTCCGTGTGCGCGGCATCGCGCTCTCCGTCATCACCTCGGTGACGCTGTCCTTGGCGTCCATCTCGCCGTCACAGGCCGCGGCCAAGATCCAGCGTCTGACCTCGCCCGGCGGCATCGAAGCCTGGTTCGTGCAGGACGCGACCGTGCCGCTGATCGCGATGGAATATTCCTTTGCCGGTGGTTCCTCGCAGGACCCCAAGGACAAGCCGGGCGTCGCCAATCTCGTCGGCGACCTCCTCGACGAAGGCTCCGGCGATCTCGATTCCAAGACCTTCCACGAGCGGCTCGACCGCCGCGCCATCGAGCTCTCCTTCAACGCCAGCCGCGACACGTTCCGCGGCAGCCTGCGCATGCTCCGCGACAACAAGGACGAGGCCTTCGACTTGTTGCGGATGGCGCTGACCTCGCCGCATTTCGACACCGCCGACGTCGAGCGCATCCGTTCCCAGGTGATCTCGGGCCTGCGCCGCGACACCACCAATCCGACCGCGCTCGCCAGCCGCAAGTTCCTGGCGCTCGCCTTCGGCGATCATCCTTACGGTCGACAGACCAGCGGGACACTGGAAAGCGTGCCGACCATCACGGTCACCGACATGAAGGATTATGTCGGCCGCATCCTGGCCAAGGATACGCTGAAGGTCGCGGTCGTCGGCGACGTCGACCCGGCAACGCTCGGTACGCTGCTCGACAAGACGTTTGGCGGCCTGCCTGCCAAGGCGAGCCTCACGCCGGTCCCCGACGTCGAGTCAGCCGCGCCGCCGCAGCGCGCCTTCGTGCCGCTCGACGTGCCGCAGACCGTAATCACCTTCGGCGGCCCCGGCGTGAAGCGCAGCGATCCGAATTTCATGGCCGCCTATGTCGTCAACCACATCCTGGGCGGCGGCGGATTGTCCTCCCGGCTCTATCGCGAGGTGCGCGAAAAGCGCGGGCTCGCCTATTCGGTGTCTGAAGCGCTGTTGTGGATGGAGCACTCGGCCGTCTTCATCGGCAACACCGGCACGCGCGCGGACCGCGCCGGCGATACGCTCGATGCCGTGGAGCGGGAGGTGCGTCGCATCGCCGAGGAGGGCCCGACCCAGAAGGAGCTCGACGAGGCCAAGTCCTACCTCAAGGGCTCGCAGATGCTGGCGCTCGACACCTCCTCCAAGCTCGCGCAGGTGCTGTTGCAATATCAGCAGGACAAGCTGCCGATCGACTACATCGAGAAGCGCAGCGCCATCGTCGATGCCGTGACGCTGGACGACGCCAAGCAGGCCGCCAAGCGGCTGTGGGGCCAGGGCCTGCTGACCGTCATCGTCGGCCGCGCACCCCAGGCGGCCGCGCAGCCCGCCGCAGCGCCCGCGCCGAAGTCGAACTGAACGCGCGCTCCTCCGCATTGAATGGCCGGGCTTGCCCCGGCCATTCGCATTTTCCATGATGCAGCATTGCCAAATGAGGGTGCCCGCGATAGGTCGAGGCATCACGAATGGTGCCATCATGCTGCGGATTTCCCGCGATCTCGTCATCGATGAAGACGACATCGAGATCGGCTTCGTCCGCGCCTCCGGCCCGGGCGGACAGAACGTCAACAAGGTCGCGACCTCGGCGCAACTGCGCTTCGACACGCGCAAGCTGACCTTGCCGGAGGACGCCGCCTTGCGCCTTGCGCGCCTCGCCGGCCAGCGCATGACCAAGGACGGCGTCATCGTGATCCAGGCACAGCGTTTTCGCACCCAGGAGCGCAACCGCCAGGACGCGATCGACCGCCTGCTCGAGATGCTGCGCGAGGCCATGGTGCGGCCGACGCCGCGCCGCGCGACGCGGCCGACCTTCGCCTCCAAGCAGCGCCGGCTCGACGGCAAGAAGCGCCGCGGCGACATCAAGGCCGGGCGCGGCGGCCGCGGCTTCGACGACTGAACGCAAAAAACCTCCGGTCGCAGCGCGACCGGAGGTTTGCCGTTTTGGATATCTGCGTCAGTAGCGCTTGCCGGTGGCGGCACCGCCTGACGTGGAATCGTCGACCGTGCCTTTATGCGTCGCGCTCCCGGTGGTGCCGACCGTGCCCTTCGTTCCCTTGGTCGACTTCATGCCCATCTTCTCGCCCGCAGCTCCGCCCTGCGCGCCCAAATCCTCATCTTCGCTGCCGGACAGGCCGCCTTGCATGGGCTTGCTTTGCACGGTGCCGCGCGTCTTGGCGTCGGTCGACGCACCCTGTGCAAGAACGGGCGTCGCAATCAGGGCCGAGAGGGCGCATGCGATCACGGAGGTCTTCACCAACTTCATCCATTTCTCCTGGATTTTGTTTCGCGATGAACGGCCCGGCGCTTCTCCACGCCGTTCGCCAGCACCGAGCCATGTCATCGCGGAAAGAGCGCGAACGGCGCGATGGCTATGCAATCCACCTCGTGTGGTCATCGTTTAGGGATTTCGGGGCCATTTCGCGGAATTGATCACCGCATATGCGGCAGCGCGGAACATGGATTGGCATGTGGGCAGTCTGGATTTGCCCATGTATTTTCGTCCTGGCAAAGCTAGATTGACGGGATTCATCGAGTGAGCCATGCCCGTCCGCCAGCTTCCTGAGCAAGTCGTCAACCGCATCGCCGCCGGCGAGGTGGTCGAGCGTCCGGCGAGTGTGGTCAAGGAACTCGTGGAGAATGCGATCGATGCCGGCGCGAGCCGCATCGACGTGTTCACCGATGGCGGCGGGCGGCGGCGGATCGGCATCACCGATGACGGCAGCGGCATGACGGCGAAAGACCTGTCGCTCGCAGTCGACCGCCACGCCACCTCGAAGCTCGACGACGAGGACCTCCTGCAAATCCGCACGCTCGGGTTCCGCGGCGAGGCGCTACCTTCGATCGGCTCGGTCGCGCGGCTGTCCATCACCACGCGCAACGCCAGCGAGCCGCACGCCTGGGCGCTGTCGGTCGAGGGCGGCGAGAAGTCCGAGATCATGCCGGCGGCCCTTGCGCATGGCACGCGCGTCGAGGTCAACGACCTCTTCTACGCGACACCGGCGCGGCTGAAATTCCTGAAGACCGACCGCACCGAGGCCGAGGCGATCCGCGAGGTGGTGCGGCGGCTGGCGATGGCGCGGCCCGACATCGCCTTCACGCTCGCCGGCGAAGAGCGCGCACCGGTGACCTGGGCCGCTGCCCTGCCCGGCGCAGCCGGCCGGCTGACGCGGCTCGGCGACATTTTGGGAGCGGAATTTCGCAGCCACGCCATCGAGGTTCATGCCGAGCGCGACGGCGTGGTGGTCGCAGGCTATGCAGCCGCACCCGCGCTGACGCGCGCCAACGCGCTCGGGCAATATCTCTTCGTCAACGGGCGACCCGTGCGCGACAAGCTGATCCTCGGCGCGGTGCGCGCGGCCTATTCCGACTATCTACCGCGCGACCGCCATCCGGTACTGGCGCTGTTCGTCACCCTCGACCCGCGCGAGGTCGACGCCAACGTCCACCCGGCCAAGACCGAGGTACGTTTTCGCAATGCCGGGCTCGTGCGCGCGCTGATCGTGCACGGATTGAAGGAAGGTCTCGCGCGCGAGGGACGACGCACCGCCGCCAATAGCGGGGGCAGCGCGCTGTCGTCATTCCGCTCCGCGTTTACGCCGCGCCCCGGCAACTGGGACTGGCGGCAGTCACCCTCCGCCCCGACGGCGCCGCTACCGTCCTTCGAGGGTACTGCCGCGCCTGCTTTCGCGGAGCGCGTGCAGGCTGCCTTCGACGTCGGCGCGCCGACGGCGGACGTGAGAATCGAGACGCAGCCCGTCGGCGACCTGGTCGACCGTCCGCTTGGCGCTGCGCGCACGCAGATTCACGAGACCTACATCGTGTCGCAGACCCGCGACGGTCTCATCATCGTCGACCAGCACGCCGCCCATGAGCGCATCGTCTATGAACGGCTGAAGGCGTCGCTGGCGAAGAACGGCGTGCAGCGGCAGATCCTCCTGATCCCCGAGATCGTCGAGATGGACGAGGCGACGGTCGAGCGGCTGCTCGCGCGCGGCGACGAGCTGGCTTCGTTCGGGCTCGCGATCGAATCCTTCGGACCCGGCGCCGTCGCGGTACGCGAGACGCCGTCGCTGCTCGGCAAGGCTGATGCAGGTGGCCTGTTGCGCGATCTCGCCGAACACATGGCCGAGTGGGACGAGGCGCTCCCGCTCGAGCGCCGCCTGATGCATGTGGCGGCCACCATGGCCTGCCACGGTTCGGTGCGCGCGGGCCGGAGGCTCAAGCCGGAGGAAATGAACGCATTGCTCCGCGAGATGGAGGAGACGCCGAACTCCGGCCAGTGCAATCACGGCCGGCCGACGTATGTGGAATTGAAGCTTGCGGATGTCGAGAAGCTGTTCGGGCGAAGGTAAGCGCTCGGTCTCGTAGGGTGGGTTAGCCGAAGGCGTAACCCACCACTTCAGTCTCCGCGGAATCCAATGAGGTGGGTTAGCGCTAATCCACCCTACGAAGCTACGGCCTCCTTAGAAACACGAACTCCGTGTCGTCGTACGCGCGCCGCTCCAATTCCTCGAAGCCTTCAGGTGCGGCGAATTGCGCGGCCTTTGCCTCCTCGACCACCACCAGCGCACCGGATGTCAGCCAGCCGCCGTCACGCAACGACGCAAGCGCCTTCTCCGCAAAACCCTTGCCATAGGGGGGATCGAGGAACACCAGCGAGAACGGCTCGACGGGATGCGCAGGGCCGAGATCGGTTGCATCGCGACGATAGACCTTCGTCACACCGCCCAAGCCCAAGGCCTCGACATTGTTGCGGAGCAGCGCACGCGCCTCGGCGCCGTTGTCGACGAACAGCGTGAATTTCGCGCCGCGCGAGGCCGCCTCGATGCCGAGCGCGCCGGTGCCGGCGAAAAGATCGAGCACGCGCGCGTCCTCGATCGGATCGTCATAGGCGTGCACGAGGATGTTGAACACGGATTCGCGCAGACGATCCGCCGTGGGACGGATGTCGCGCGAGGACGGCGAGGCGAGATTGCGCCCCTTCAATCGTCCGCCGACGACGCGCATTTACTCGTCTTTCGGCCTGAGATCGCGCTTGCCGTGATAGCCGCGCTTGGGACGGCGCGGCGGGCCGTAGCCGGCAGCTTCCATCTCGTTGCGCTCGCGCGCCTCCTCGCTGCCGGTGCGCTGCACCAGCACGCGGCGGCCCTTGCGGTCGTTGATCACTGCGCGCTTGTACGGTTTCTGCTCGACCGCTGCGTCGTCATCGCGCGACGAGGACTTTTGCGGCACGTCGAACTGCGCACCCGACTTCTCGATCACCTTGTCGCCGAGCTGCTCGCGCAGCACACGCGACTTGATCTCGTCGACCTGGCCTTCGGGGACCTCGCCGAGCTGGAACGGACCGTAGGACACGCGGATCAGCCGGTTCACCTCGAGCCCGAGATGGGCGCAGACGTTGCGCACCTCGCGGTTCTTGCCTTCGCGGATCGCGAACACCAGCCAGACATTGGCGCCCTGGTCGCGCTCGAGCGTGGCGTCGATCGGGCCGTATTTGACGCCCTCGACCTCGATGCCGTTCTTCAAGGCGTCAAGCTGCGCCTGCGTGATCTCGCCATGGGCGCGGACGCGGTAGCGGCGCAGCCAGCCGGTGTCGGGCAATTCGAGCGTGCGCGCGAGCCCGCCGTCATTGGTGAGCAGCAAGAGCCCTTCGGTGTTGAAGTCGAGCCGGCCGACGCTGATCAGCCGCGGCAGGCCTTCCGGCAGGTTGTCGAACACGGTCGGCCGCCCTTCGGGGTCGTCATGCGTCGTCATCAGCCCGCGCGGCTTGTGATAGAGGAACAGCCGCGTGCGCTCGCGCGGCGGCAACGGCTTGCCGTCGACGGCGACGACGTCGTTCTGCGTGACGTCGAGCGCGGGCGAGTTGATGACGCGGCCGTTGACGGTGACGCGGCCCTGCGTGACCATCTCCTCGGCATCGCGGCGCGAGGCGAGGCCCGCGCGGGCCAGGACCTTGGCGATGCGCTCGCCTGCCTTCTTCGGCTTCGGCTCTTCCTCACGACGCGGCCGCCGGTCGAAATCACGATCGCGCTCGCGATAGGCGCCGCGGCCGCCGAAGGCCGGACGCTTCTCGAAGATCCTGCTGTCGTCCTCATTGTCGCGGCGCGGCCGATCGCGGAAGCGGCCTTCGCTACGCGGATGCTCGTGCCAGTCGGAGCGACCCTCGGAGCGCTCGCGCGGACGATCGAATTTCGGGCGGTCGCCGCCGCGCCCACCACGTTCGCCATCGCCATCACGACGGGGCCGATCAAACTTCGGCCGCTCGCGGAACGGACGATCGCCCGACGCACGATCGTCGCGCGAGCGCGAAAAGCGCGGACGGTCCTCGCCGCGGCCGCCTTCGCGCCGGTCGTCGCGCTGACGCCAGGGCTTTTCCTCGCCACGATCGCGGCCGCCAAAGTCCTTGTTAAAGCTCTTGCGGGGACGATCATCGCGATCACGCGGGCGGTCGTCGAAGCTGCGCTTGCGATCACCGAAGGAGCGCGGGCGATCGCCGCGCTCGCGATCCCCACGGTCGCGCTCGCGATCCGGTCCGCCCCGCGAGAATTTCCGCTCGCCGTCAAAATTGCGTTCCGGACGCTCGCCACGCGGTGTGTAGGGCCGCTTGTCGCCAAACTTCTTTTCACTGAAGCGGCCGGACGGACGGGAGTCGTCGCGATCACGGCCGCGCGGCGCACGCTCGTCACGGTCGAACTGCGGACGCTCTCCGCGCGGCTTGAACGGGCGGTCGCCACGCGGCTTGAAGCTGCGCTCGCCGCGGTCCTCGCGACCGCGGTCATCGCGCTTGAAGCGCGGCCGGTCGCCATAGTCGCGGCGCGGTGCATCGCCATCCTCGCGGCGGCGGAACGGGCGGCTGTCGCGGTCGCCGCGGGACGGGCGCTCGTCGCGATCGCCCTTGCCGGCAAAACCGCGCTTGGCGAACTTCTTTTCGGGGCCGCGCGGCTTGCCGCTGCGGCCTTTGGCCGGGCCTCGATCACGCCGGCCGCGGGAATCGTTGTCTTTGTCGCTGTCGCGGGGCATGAATAATCTCACTTGGGGGTGGCCAGAAAGCATTGTGCGCGCTCGTTCCGAGCCGCATGCTCAGGCAAAATCGGTATCCACTCTTGCTGAAGGCGGAGCTAGTAGCAGGTTTCTGGCGATGATACGAGGCATGAAAGCCCCTTCTTTCATGGATTTGGCACTGAAAACGGCCGAAAATGCCGGAAAATCGGGCGAAGTTCCGATCGGATGCGTCGTGGTGCGCAATTACGAGGTCATCGCGACCGCCGCCAACCGGACACTGACCGACCACGACCCCACGGCCCATGCCGAGATCATCGCGCTGCGCGAAGCCGCCAGGAAGATCGGCAGCGAGCGGCTGGTCGATTGCGACCTCTACGTGACCCTCGAGCCCTGCACCATGTGTGCGGGCGCGATCTCCTTTGCAAGGGTCAGGCGGCTCTATTACGGCGCGGCCGACCCCAAGGGCGGCGCGGTCGAGTCGGGGGTGCGGTTCTTCGCCTCCCCGACCTGCCATCACGCCCCGGAGGTCTACTCGGCCGTCGGCGAGAGCGAGGCGGCGCGGCTGTTGCGCGAGTTCTTCCGCGAGAGGCGTTAGCTCGCGAGGAAAAACGCGCGCAGCGCCTTTGCTGTGACCGCCGGATTCTCCTCGGTCAGAAAGTGTCCCGAGTCCACCGGCATGCCCTCGACATTGGTTGCCCATTGCTTCCAGGTGTCGAGCGGCGTGGCGGCGGCTTGGGCGACGCCGGCATTGCCCCAGAGCGCGAGCATCGGGATCGGGATCTTCCTGCCGGCCTCGAAATCCGCCTTGTCGAGCTCGTAGTCGAAATAGGCGCCGGCGCGATAGTCCTCGCACATCGCGTGCACGCGGGCGGGATCGCGGAACGGCGCGAGATAGTGCTCGAGCGCGCGCTTGTCGATCGCGTCCAGCGTCTTCGCCTTGGTCTGGCTCGCCATCTTGAAGCGCAGGAAGAATTCGCCGTTGCTCGCGATCAGCGTTTCCGGCAACGGGGCGGGCTGCGCCAGGAAAGTCCAGTGATAGATCTTCAGGGCATACTGCCGATTCATGCGCTCCCAGTAATCATAGGTCGGCAGGATATCGAGCACCGCGAGCCGCGACAGCCGGCCGGGATGATCGAGCGCGAGGCGATAGGAGACGCGACCGCCGCGGTCGTGGCCGGCCAGCGCGAAATGCACGTGGCCGAGCTGCTCCATGGCCTCCACCATGCTCTTGGCCATCGCGCGCTTGCTATAGGGCGTATGCTGCGCATCGCTGCCCGGCATATCCGACCAGCCGTAGCCCGGCAGGTCGGCGATGACGAGCGTGAAGCGATCAGCGAGCTCGGGCGCCACGCGATGCCACATCACATGGGTCTCGGAGAAACCGTGCAGCAGCAGGAGCGGCGGCCCCTTGCCGCCGACCCGCGCGAAGATGCGGCCCGAGGAGGTGTTGATCCATTCGGAGGCAAAGCCCGGGTAGAGGTCGGCGAGATCGGACATGGGTTCCATCTCCTCCCTTGATTGTCATTCCGGGGCACCCATCGAGCGGCCGCGGGCACCCGCCAACCAAAATATCAAAAACAACCCCATGCAAAGGAGCACGGCCGTTGCCGGCAAGGATGCTCCCCAATGCGCGCCATTCCGAAAAACGGCAGTCAGTTCTTGGCCTTCTCCGCTTCCACCGCCTGCCAGCCGATATCGCGGCGGCAAAAGCCGTCCGGCCAGCGGATGCGGTCGACGGCCTGGTAGGCGCGCGCCTGCGCCTCGGTCACGGTCTTGCCCAGCGCACAGACATTGAGCACGCGGCCGCCATTGGCGAGGATCGCGCCGTCCCTGGCGACGGTGCCGGCATGGAAGATCTCGACGGTGTCGACCTTAGCGGCCTCATCGAGCCCCTCGATGCGGGTGCCCTTCTGGTAGTCGCCGGGATAGCCCTTCGCGGCCATCACGACGGTGAGCGCGGATTCCGGATACCAGCGCAGATCGAAGTTCTTGAGTTGCCCGTCGCAGGAGGCGAGCAGGGCCGGCACGATGTCCGACATCATGCGCAGCATCAGCACCTGGCACTCGGGATCGCCGAAGCGGACGTTGAACTCGAACAGCTTCGGGCCCTGCGTCGTCAGCATGATCCCGGCATAGAGCACGCCGCGGAACGGCGTGCCGCGCTGCTTCATGCCGGCGACCGTCGGCAAGATGATTCTTGCCATGATCGCGTCGTGGATCGCCGGCGTCACCAGCGGCGTCGGCGAATAGGCGCCCATGCCGCCCGTGTTCGGGCCGACGTCATGGTCGAACACGCGCTTGTGGTCCTGCGCGGAGGCCAGCGGGATGGCGGTCTCGCCGTCGCACAGCGCGAAGAAGCTGATCTCGCGGCCTGGCAAGAACTCCTCGATCACGACCTCGGCGCCGGCCTCGCCAAACGCGCCGTCGAACATCATGGCGATGGCGTCTTCCGCCTCGCGCAGGGTCTTGGCGACCACGACGCCCTTGCCGGCGGCAAGACCATCGGCCTTGACCACGATCGGCGCGCCCTGAGAGTGGACGTAGGCGAGCGCCTCAGTGGCGTTGGTAAAGCGCTTATACGCGCCGGTCGGAATGCCGAATTCGGTGCACAGCGCCTTGGTGAAACCCTTCGAGCTTTCGAGCTGGGCTGCCACTTTGCTCGGGCCGAACGCCTTGATGCCCGCGGCCGTGAGATCGTCGACGATGCCGGCGGCAAGCGGCGTCTCCGGGCCGACCACGACGAGATCGACCGCATTGGTCTTGCAGAAGTCGATCACGGCGGCATGGTTGGCGACGTCGAGCGTGACGCATTCGGCCTCGCGCGCAATGCCGGCATTGCCCGGTGCGCACCAGAATTTGGTCACCAGGGGAGACGCCGCGATCTTCCATGCCAGCGCATGTTCGCGGCCGCCGGAACCGAGCAGGAGAATGTGCATGCGAGTCTCAAAACGGGGGTGTGCTGGACGCGTCGGTCGCACGAATCCGCGCCCGTCTCAAGGGGGCTACGACCCCTCTCCCGTCATTCCGGGGCGCGCCCCTTGGCGCGAGCCCGGAATGACGACGGGGGTGGGACTAGCCCTGCTTCCCCGCAATGATCTCCTGCAATGTCGCCACGTGCCGCGCGAAGGCGACGCGTCCCGTCGCGGTCGCGGTAACCGTGGTCTGCGGCTTCTTGCCGACGAAGGCCTTGTCCACCGAGACGTAGCCGGCTTTGGCCAATGTTTCGATATGCGCGCCTAGATTACCATCGGTGGCGCCGGTCAGCTTCTTGAGGCGGGAGAATTCAAGGCCCGTCGCCCCCGGCAGCGCGTTCAGCGCCGCCATGATCTTGAGCCGCAGCGGCTGGTGGATGATGTCGTCGAGCTCGGCCATCGGCTAGATCCGCCGCATCCAGAGCCCGCCGAGGATCAGGCCTCCGCCGTTGACGAAGGCCATCCACAACGGGAACGCCGCGCCGATGGTGTAGTAGCCGAACAGCGTCAGCGCGATGATGCCAAGGCCGATGGCGACGAGCGCGTAGCCGAACCACAGCCCGGCCATGGTGTAGAACAGCATGAAATAGAGCGGCCAGAATGTGCCCTGCTGGCGCGGGCTGAAGTGTCCGAGGACGTTGACGCAGAAGATGCCGAACGCGAAAAACAACATGAACGTCACGAATACTCTGAGATCAAAGGTCTGCACGCCGGTGCGTGACCGGTTGTAGGCGCTGAGCGCGAACAAACCGATCACGCCGGCGACGTTGACGCTGATCCAGATGTAGGCGCCGTAAGTCGGCCAGAGCCACGTCGCGACATTGCCGGCGAACACCAGCACGCCCCACCACATCGCCGCGAGGCTCGCCATTTCATAAAGCCGCGACTGCCGCACACGCTGGACGATGTCGTCGATCTCCTTGAGCGCCGACGCAGCGTCCTTGGAATCGATGCCGGTCATGATCCGCTCCCCGCTCTCACCATTTCATCCGCAATCGCCGATACCGCCGCAGGATCGCTTACGATCCCCATGTGATCGACGCCGGCGATCAGCTTGACCTGGGCACGCCGACCGACGGCCTCGTGGAATCTGTCCGGAAACATCAACTCATCTGCGGCACCGGCGAACACGGCAACCGGTTTGCCGGCGGCGGCAAGATCGTCGCGATAACTGTTCGAGCTGCCGAAATTGCGCATCAGGCGATAGGAATAGGTTGGCGCCAGGATCGCACTGGTATTCGGTCCGACGGCAAAGGCAATAGTCGGCAAGGATTCACAGCAGACGATTCCGAGGCGGCGCAGCATCGACAGAGCGAGGAAACGCGGAATGTCCGGACTGGCCCATCCGCCCGCGTCCTCCCGGCTGCTCGGCGCATCGTAGCCGAGATAGGGCGCCAGCAGCACCGTGCGCTCGAACAGGTTCTGGATCGGCGAGCCGGCCACCCGCAGCGCGAACCCGCCGCCGGCGGAATGGCCGATCAGAGTGAGTGGCGCGGCGGGATTGGCCTTACGGATCTCGCCGACGAAGTCCGCAAGATCGTCCTCGAGCTGGCCGATGTAGCCGATGTCGCCGCGCGTGCCGGAAGCGCCATGACCGCGAATGTCGGGCGCGTAGGTATCAATGCCACGCCCGGCGAGCCCCTTTGCCAATGCATGGACGGACATGCTCGATCCCGATGAGCCGTGCACGACAATGGCGATCTGCCCGGTTGCCGGCGCGCGGGCCGGATAATGCCGGTATCCCAGCTCGGTGCCCTCGCGGGCATGAAAGCGTTCGAGCCCGGGCATGTCGCTGCGATCCACGGCGCGCGCCGTGGCCGAAACCGAAATCAATTCCGGCGGTCGGCGGATTGGCGTTGCGATCAGCCACGCCAGCACCAATCCGGCGAAGCCGACGACAGCAAGGCCCGCGACGATGGCCTTCAGGCCACCCCAAGCGATTGCCGCGATCATGGCGCCTTCCCCACCAACTCGGCACCGTGGGCGCGCTCGCCGACCACGTCGAGCTGCCGACGTCGTTTGCGCGCGACGCCAATGGCGCGCATCGCCGTGTAACCGATCAGGAACATCATGGCCTTGCTGACGATGCCATAGATCGACATGGTCGCCGACCAGGTCCCGACGTCGAAATTGAGGGCCACGATCATATTCAACGCCGCGGAGAAGAACATCAGGCCCGACCAGGCGTAGCCGACAATGACTGCGATATCCGGCACCAGCTCGAGCGCAATCGGCGGCAGATAGCGGTTCATCCATCTCCGCTTCAGCATCACGACGCCGACGATCACGTAGATCACGCTCGGCTTGATCATCACGAATCGCGGATCGTTGGTGATCAGCGTGACTATGCCGGCGCCGAGCACCAGGAACAGGCTCATCCATTGCATGGTGTCGATCGGCTTGCGGTGCGCCAGCAGCCAGCCGATCTGGGCCAAGCCCAGCGCCATGCCGAGCACCACCGAAAGGGTGACGTTGTGCGTCAGCAGATAAAGCACGAGAAAAAACAGCGTCGCCGCCATGTCGAGCAGCAGCAGTTTTCCAGCTTCGAACAGGTTCTTCATCGGATACTCCACGCATCGCCGCCAACCGGCTGTGGCGCCGGCGGTATCAGCACGCTCGGCGAGCGCTGGGGCGGCCCACCCCACATCATCATGATCTGGCTGGCGAGATCGTCGATCAGCGACTGGTGCACGTGCCGGATCTCGGCCAGCGCTTCGGAGGCCTGCTTGCTGTCGATCATGACTGGCCCGCTCCCCGCGTTGCGACGTCTTCGGCGATCGCCGAGACGGCCTTCGGATTGGTGACGATGCCCATGTGGTTGACACCCTCGATGAGCTTGACGTCGACCGACGGCTTCACCGCCTGCACGGCCTCGGCATATCTGCTGGAGATCATCATCTCATCCTCGGCGCCACCGAAGATCGTCAGCGGGTGCGTCAGCGCCGGCAGATCGATGCGATAACCCCGCGTCGCGAAGTTGCGCATCAGCCGCTCCGAATAGGTCGGCACGAGAATCTTGGCTGAATTCGGCGGCACCGCCAAAGCGAGCACGGGAAGCTCCGAGCAGCAATCGATGCCGAGCTTGCGCAGCGCCCTGAGCGCCAGCAGGCGCGGAATGTCGGCATTGGCCCAGCCACCGGAATTCGGCTGATTGGTCGGCGCGTCGTAGCCGAGATAGGGCGCGAGCAGCACGGTGCGGACGAACATGTCCTGCATGATGGGGGTTGCGGCCACGCGCAGCGCAAAACCGGCGCCAGCGGAATGCCCGACCAGGGTGAGCGGCAGATCCGGCGCCGTCCGGCGCAGGAAGGCGACGAAATCGACAAGGTCGTCCTCGAGCTGGCCGACATAGCCGATATCGCCACGCGTACCGGAGGCGCCGTGGCCGCGCGTGTCGAGCGCCCAGGTCTCCACCCCGCGCGTGGCCATCGCGGCGGTCAGGGCGTGGTTGACCGTTGCGCTGGAGCCCGAGGAGCCATGGATGAAGACCGCGCCCCGTCCGGTCGGCTGCCCACTCGGGGCATAGTGGCGGAAGCCGAGCCAAGTGCCGTCACGGGCCTGGAAACGTTCGAGCGCCGGCAAGGTCGAGAAATCGACACCCTTCACGGAGTCCGAGACCGAGCGCAGTTCGGGCGGTCGCTGCAGTGGCGTTGCGATCATCGCAGTGAAGATCAGCGCCACCGCGCCGATCGCACACAGGCCCCATTTCAACAGGCTCAAAATACCTCGCAGCAACCGCATCGCCATGGCTCAAACTCCGTTGACCTTACCATTTCTAGATAACTCTATATTACAGAGTACTCTTTCGATCAACCCCCTTGATTGGCGCTGGCGCGTGAAAATCCTTAACGTCAGGTTCGATCCCCAAATGCCGAATCGTTTGCCGATGCCTTCAGCGGAACCCCTGCTCAACACGCCCGAATTCACCGTCTCCGAGCTCTCGCTGTCCCTGAAGCGGACGGTCGAGGACACCTATGGCCATGTCCGGGTCCGCGGCGAGATCTCCGGTTTCCGCGGCGCGCATTCTTCCGGCCATTGCTACTTCGCGCTCAAGGACGAGAGCGCCAAGATCGAGGCGGTGATCTGGAAGGGCGTCCATGGGCGGATGCGCTTCAAACCGCAGGAGGGGCTCGAGGTCATCGCGACCGGCAAGCTCACCACCTATCCCGGCTCCTCGAAGTACCAGATCGTGATCGAGGCGCTGGAGCCCGCCGGCATCGGCGCGCTGATGGCGCTGATGGAGGAGCGCAAGAAGAAGCTCGCGGCCGAAGGCCTGTTCGACGAGGCGCGCAAACAACTCCTGCCCTGGCTGCCGGAGGTGATCGGCGTCGTGACGTCGCCGACCGGCGCCGTGATCCGCGACATCCTGCATCGGCTGGAGGACCGCTTTCCCCGGCGCGTGCTGGTGTGGCCGGTCAAGGTGCAGGGCGAAGGCTCCGCCGAGCAGATCGCCGCTGCGATCCGCGGCTTCAATGCGCTGCCGGAGGGCGGCAAGATTCCGCGGCCCGACGTCTTGATCGTGGCGCGCGGCGGCGGCTCGCTGGAGGATCTCTGGTCGTTCAACGAGGAGATCGTGGTGCGGGCAGCCGCCGAGAGCATGATCCCGCTAATCTCGGCCGTCGGCCACGAGACCGACATTACGCTGATCGATTTCGCCGCCGACAAGCGCGCGCCGACGCCGACGGCGGCCGCCGAGATGGCGGTCCCGGTGCGCAGCGATCTGTTCGTCGAGGTCGCCGATCTCGCGCGCCGTACCCGCGCCTCGTGGCAGCGCGGCCAGGAGAGCCGCCGCAACGAGCTGCGCGCCGCAGCGCGCGCCCTGCCCGCGGCAAGCGACCTCCTGGCGATCCCGCGGCAGCGGCTGGATTCCGCGAGCGCCGCGCTGCCCCGCGGGCTCAAGGCCAACACGCATGCGCATTTCCGCCGCTTTGCCGCGACCAGCGCGCGGCTGACGCTGCGGGTGCTGCACGGCCAGATCGCACAGGCCGATCATCGGCTCACGGTGTGCGGCGAACGGCTCGGCCTTTCCGCGCGATCCTTGTTGCGACAGCGACGCGACCGCTTTGCCGGTCTCGAGGTGCGCCTGCGCGCCTCAAGACTCTCCAACGCGCAGGCGCAGCGCAATGCGATCGCCCGCCAGCGCGAGCGCACCCATCGCCTTTCCGAGCGCGCCCAGCGCGCGCTGACGACGCTGTTGCACCGGCTCGATGCGCGCGTCGAGAACAGCGGCAAACTGCTCTCCGCACTGTCCTACCGCGGCGTGCTCGCCCGCGGCTTCGCGCTGGTGCGCGATGAGGCCGGACATCCCGTGCATGCCGCCGATGCCATCGGCCCGGCCGCGCGGCTCGAAATCGAGTTTGCCGATGGACGCGTGGGCGCAACCGCGGATGCGGACCGGCCGGCGCCTGAGGCGCGCACGCAGCCCAAGGCCGCGTCGCGCGAGGCGAAGCCGGCGCCTAAGCGCGTGGCGAAGCCCGTGGATCAGGGAAGCTTGTTTTAGGAGCGACGGCGGCGCGGTGCTTCCCCACCACCGCTGTCATTCCCCGCGAAAGCGGGGAATCCAGTACGCCGCGGCCTCTCGTATTCGTCCCTGTCTCTGGAATGCTGGATCGCCCGCCTTCGCGGGCGATGACACTGAAAATGAGGCGCGCAGTCAGAGATGACGTCGCGCGCCTTCGCCTACCGGCACGACAATCCCGCATCCATCGTGGTCCAGAAGCCGCAATGTTCCGGTGCGGCCATCGGGGCGCCGGCGTGGGCCTCATAGAGCAGGATCGCGATGGTGAAGACGACCAGTGCGGAGGAGAACAGGACGAAGCGGTTCATCATGACGAATGGCGTTTAGCCGACATCATGGTCGAACTATGACACGCGGCCGCAGGATCGGCGCTGAAACCGGCATCTTGCACGATCCGTAGCTCGCGGTGTCGGCCATGACGACCTGTGCAGGGCGGTGGTCGATGCGGGGCTGTCCGCTGCCAAATTGTTCCTCGGGCGGCCCCGCTTGGCGAAGTGCCAGCAGGCCGGGATAGACGCGTAGCCCGCATGAGCGCAGCGACATGCGGGACCGGCCTTCCCGGATATCGCTACGCTCATCCGAGCTACGGGACCTACAGCGCGTCCCTCACCGCGCCAGCCATTCGGCGACCTGCTTCTGCGAATCCGCGCGGGCCTCGGTGTCGGTGCCGAGATGGCCGCGATCGGGCGTTGCCACGTCGGGGCTACTGGCAGGCGCGTGCAGCGGCAGGTTGGCGCGGTCGAAATCGTGATAGGCGCCGGGATAGACCACGATGCGCGCGAGCGCGCTGCGGCCGTAGGCGCCGTCCACCATCTGGCGGCAGGCCGGCGGCGAGGAGATGTCGTCCTTGCCGCCGATCAGCAGCAGCGTCGGCACGCGCGTGCTCCAGCCGAGCCCGGCCGAGATGCGGCAGTCCGGATAGAACGCGATCGCGGCGCGAAAATCCGGCGCACCGTCACGGCCGGCGTTTTGCGGACGCACGGCCCAGAGCAGCGCGCTCGCGCCGTTGGCCCAGCCGATCAGGCTGACGCGGTCGCGCGCGACCCAGGGCTGCTTCATCAGCCAGCTGCGCGCCGCCGCGATGTCGGCGACACGC
This sequence comes from Bradyrhizobium iriomotense, assembly GCF_030160715.1. Taxonomy (GTDB): domain Bacteria; phylum Pseudomonadota; class Alphaproteobacteria; order Rhizobiales; family Xanthobacteraceae; genus Bradyrhizobium; species Bradyrhizobium iriomotense. The sequence goes on along the minus strand of NZ_BSOW01000012.1, from coordinate 120,590 downwards.
TCGCGCCGCGCCTTGACGTGAACGTCCTTGACACGGCATTGCGGCCCGAGCTCGCGCGAGCCGTAGCTGTCGGGCCACAGCACCGCGTTGCCGGCCTTGAGCAGTTGCTCGGTCCAGTCGCGGTAGCGCGGCAGCACGGGATCGGAATGGCCGCCGAGACCGCCGCAGCCATGGAGCGCAATCACGGTCGGAAACGGACCATCGCCGTCAGGCTTGTAGAGCTGCGCGTGCAGTGCTCCCGACGCGAGCGGAATCTCGATCGCCTGCGGCGCGAGCGCGGGCGCGGCGCGAGCGGCCGACATCAGGAGCATTGCGAAGAGGACGGTGAACAGAAGGCGCATCGGAGACTGCCGGGTCATGAGCGGACCGGGACCAACGATCCTTCGCCGCAGAATTATCACGCTGAAATGCCTGCAAAACATCACAAATCGGTGGGTTTAACGGGCGGACAAGCGACCCTATCTATGCTAGATCGAAATCCACCAAATCACGCCCCTCACGCGGGCTTCCACGGAGACGATCGACCGTGCTGAACAAGTTCGGCCCCTCGGGCCATGGCGAAGCGCAGGTGCAATATCTGGACGGCGATTTCCGCGTGATCTCGCCGGGGACCTATGTGCGCTGCGCCGTGACCGACACGCGGATCCCGCTCGACGAGCTGAAATACTGGAGCGTCGACCTGCAAGAAGCCTACGCCCAGCCGGCCGCCGTGCTGCAACGGCATTATCCGCGCGCTCTGAAGTCGCAGGAGTGATGGCCGCGGACCGCATCTACTGCTCCGCACTTTCCATCCCCACGCAGCTCTTGACGAAATCCTTCCTGGGCTCGCCGACGACCTTCTGATCGATCGCCTGCTTGAGGCAGTCGACGCGCGCCTGCGCCATGCAAAGCTGCATCTGGTCGCGCTTGTCCTGGCCCTTCAGGCTCGCCGTCGTGGCAAGGCACGTGACGCGCTTGGTCGCCGGAACCGGCACCGTGCTCGTCGGACTGCTCGGGGCAGCCGGCGACGACGTCTGCGCGGACACGGAAGCGACGATCAGACACACAAGACCGGTCGCGAGGGCGATCGACGACAGCTTCACGCGAATTCTCCTGTTCGAGCGCAAACCGATAGGAGCCTGGCGATGAACGTCGCGTGAATGAACCATCCCCATGGTCGCCCCCTGGCGAAAGCCAGGGTCCATTACCACTGCTGTATGTGTGGCGATGATCAGGGCCGCATTGAATTCAAGAACAAACATTCGGGGTACTGGGTCCTGTCTTTCGCCAGGACGACACCGGAGAATTTAGCGCCCCGCGAAGTTTCTCTCCCGCGCCTTGAACAGGCGATCGCTGACGAAACTGCGCAGGCTTGGCGTATCGTCGAATTCCAGCGTGACCGCGAACGGCACGATGTCGGCGGCAAGGCCCGCCATGCCGCGCAGGCGCGCGAGGTCCTTCTCGGTGGTGACGAGCGTGAGCTGCTCGCGGCTTGCCTCATCCACCAGCGCATCGATCTCGGCCTTCGAGAACATGTGATGATCGGCGAAAGGACGCGTGCGCGCGACCTCGACGCCGCTGGCGCGCAGCGTGCGGAAGAAGCGCTCGGGATCGCCGATGCCGGCGAAGGCGAGCACCGGTTTGCCGAACAGGCTTGCCACCGACGCAGCCTCCGGCTTCAGGCGCGCGCGCAGCACCGGTTTTCCGCGCGCTGTGATCTCGGCGGCAATATCGTCCGCGGCCTGTCCGTCGCCGATCAGGACAAGCGCGTCGGTGCGCGACATCTGCATTTTCAGCGGCGCGCGCAGGGGACCTGCGGGAAACACCTTGCCGTTGCCGATCCCGCGCGCGCTGTCGATCACGATGAGCGAGGCATCCTTCAGGATGCGCGGATTCTGGAAGCCGTCATCCATCAGGATCACGGTCGCTCCTCGCGACCTCGCAAGCGCGACGCCGTCGAGGCGGTCGCGCGCCACCACAACCGGCACCTCGCGCACCATCATCAGCGGCTCGTCGCCGACGTCGGCCGCACTGTGCCCAGCAGCGTCGACCATCACCGGCCCTTGCAAGCGCCCGCCATAGCCGCGGCTGAGCACGATCGGAGATTCGCCGAGTGCGCGCAGCAATTTGGTCAGCGCCAGCACCGTCGGCGTCTTGCCGGCGCCGCCGACATGGTAGTTGCCGACGCAGAGCACGGGAATGCCGGCATCAAAGCCCTTGCGCATCATGCGACGCTCGGCGATCGCGCCATAGAGCGCGCCGAGCGGCCGTAGGAAATGCGACTTGAACGAACGTGGCCGGTACCAGAAGGCCGGCTCACGCATTGGCGGCTCCCATCTCGAGCCGGAGCTGAAGCAGATAGGGCTCGAGCGCCACCAGCGTGCGATCCAGCGCGCCGCCAAGCCGCTCGACCACGCCGGCGCCCGCTTGATGCACGGTCTCGCACACCGCGGGATCGGCCAGCAATTGCCCGAGTTGTTTCACCAGCGCCTCTTGCGTCTCTGCCACGCGCGCGCCGCCGCTTTTATCGAGCGCCTCGTAGAGCTCGGTGAAATTAGCGACGTGCGGTCCGTGGACGACGGCAGCGCCGAGCTTGATCGCTTCGATCGGGTTCTGACCGCCATGCCCGGCCAGCGACTTGCCCATGAACACGATCGGCGACAGACGGTAGAACAGGCCGAGCTCGCCCATGGTGTCGGCGACATAGATGTCGGTCGCAGCCGTCGGCAGCTCCTCGCGTGAGCGCTGGCCGCCCTTCAGGCCCGCCGCCGTGATCAACCCCGATATCGACGCGCCGCGATCGGGATGGCGCGGCACGATCACGGTCAGGAGCGAGGGGAAGAAGCCGGCGAGCGTGCGATGCGCCGAGATCAGCATCTCGTCCTCGCCCGGATGGGTCGAGGCCGCGACGATGATGGGACGTCCCCGCGTCACCGCCATCAGCCGCTCGAGTTTTGCGGGATCGGCGGGCGGGCCCGGCACGTCGAGCTTGAGGTTGCCCGTGGTGACGACGTTCTGGCTGCCGAGCGCGGCAAAGCGCTCGGCGTCGGTCTTCGACTGCGCAAGGCAAATGTCGAACTTGGAGAGCAGCGCGGAGATCGTCCCCTGCACCCGCCGCCAGCGCGGGAAGGAGCGCGGCGACATCCGCCCGTTGATCAGGACCATCGGCACGCGCCGCGCGGCACCCGCCAGGATCAGGTTCGGCCACAGATCGGATTCGATGAACAGGGCCAGCGACGGCTGCCAGTGATCGAGGAAGCGCGCGACGTAGCGCGGCGAATCGTACGGCACGTATTGGTGGATGACGTCGGGCGGAAAGCGCTTGGCCACCACCGCGGCCGAGGTCACGGTGCCTGACGTCAGCAGGATGCGCAAATTGAGGTCGCGCAGCCGCTGGACGAGCGCAGCTGCGGCCAGCACCTCGCCGACGCTCGCGCCGTGGATCCAGACCAGCGGACCGTGGGGCCGCACGTCATCGCTGAGGCCGCGCCGCTCGCCGACGCGGGCCGGGTCCTCCTTGCCTTGCCTGAGCCGGCGCTTGATCAGCGCAGGCGCGAGCGGCACCAGGCCGGATGACAGCCGCTGGTACATCCGCAGCGTCATCGGCAGTGAATTAGGCATGGTCCGGTTCCGGGCGGCCGAGTTGTGCATAGGCGCGGCGGGTCGCTTCGTTCAACGTCTCCTCCAGCTCCTGTCGCAGCGCCTCCATGGTGGCGGCGTCGGCGTCCGGCGGGACGTTGATTTCCTTGATGCCCACCAATGCGCCTCGCCCAAATGGCAAATTGATGGTGGTGCGATCCCAGTTCTTGAGCCGGATGTAGCGGCTGGTCGCCATCGCGAAGGGCATGATCGGCCGCCCTGATTCCCTTGCCAGCATGATGATGCCGAGCCCGGCCACGCGCGCGCGCTTCGGGACATCGGCAGTGAGTGCCACATTATAGTTGTCCTGGAGCGACTGCACCATTTCCCTGAAGGCCCCGACACCACCTTTGCGGTGGAAAGCGCCGCCATGGTCGCCGGAGCCGCGAATGGTGCCGATGCCGAGCCGCTCCACCGCGATGGCGTTGAACTCGCCGTCGCGGTGCCGGGAGATCAGGACCTTGGCCCGGTAGGATTCCTTGTTCTTGATGAACGGCGTCAGGAAATGCTGGCCGTGCCAGAAGGCGAAGATCGCCGGAATCCGCGGCTCGACCTGGCCATAAACGTCCGGCGGATCGAACGTGAACTTGTTGGTCCGCCAGACCAGACGCAGATATTCGGCCGCCAGGAACCCGACGGCACGCTGAACGAAGCTGCTTCGCAGCGTATTGCGAAGCAGTCTTTTCAACGCGCCTGCTTCGATTCTTGATCCGGGTCGAGCAGCCGGTGGAGGTGAACGATGAAATAGCGCATCTGGGCGTTGTCGACGGTCATCTGCGCCTTGGCCCGCCAGGCGGCGTGAGCCGTCGCATAGTTCGGATAAAGGCCGACGATCTCGACGTCGTCCAGGTTCTTGAAGGTGTTGTGCTCGAGATCGAGCAGTTCGCCACCGATGACGAGATGAAGCAGTTGTTGCGGGGCACTATCTGGCATGGGTTTTCTTCCTAACGAGCTGCCCGGCAAGCAGTGATCGATAAGCACAACGGACGCGCTCAGGGCAAGGGGCGCTTTCGAAAATGCGCGACAATGTTCGCATGACGATCGCGGCCCGCGGCCACCAGCACCCCGTGCGCCACTTCCCGGCGATTATAGAGGAGGGGATCTCCGGAGAGGTCGCTCATCCTACCATCCGCTTCCTGCACGATCAAATCGGCCGCCGCAAGGTCCCAGTCATGGCTGTTGCCCCCCGCAAAAGCCGCATCGAGCGCGCCGTGGGCGACCCGGCAGAGGCGGAGCGCCAGCGAGCCTATACGCGGATGCAGCGTGATCTCGCCCAGCGACGGCTTGAGGCGCTCGACCAGCGGCTTCGGCCCGGCAACCCGGGAGAAATCGAGCTCCGACCCTTGCGTCGCCCGCACGGGCACATCGTTCAAGGTCGTGCCGCGTCCGCGCGCAGCGAAGAAGAACTCGCCGGTCGTCGGCGCAAAGACCGCGGCGAGCACGGGCGAAGCATTCTCGACCAGCGCCACGCTGACGCACCAGTCGTCATGGCCATTGAGATAGTTGCGCGTGCCGTCGATGGGATCGACCACCCAGACCAGGCGCCGCTCGAGCCGCGCCGCGTCGTCTGCGCTCTCCTCCGAGAGCCAGCCATAGTCCGGCGTCGCAGCGCGCAGGCGCGCTTCGAGGAGATCATTGACGGCGATGTCGGCTTCCGAGACCGGCGAGGAGGCGCCCTTGATCCACTTCTTCAGCTCGGTGCGGAACATCGCATGAGCGAGGCTCCCAGCTTCCCGCACCGTATCCTTCAGCAGCGCCGCGTCGCGTTTCAGGATGGTCTGGTCGATCGAGCTCGCGTCAGCGTCCGCCAAGCGTCAAACCCTCGATGCGCACGGTCGGCGCATTGATGCCGTAGCGGAACTGAAGATCGTTGGCCGGCTGCATCGACTTGAAGATCTCGAACAGGTGGCCCGCGATCGTGACCTCGCTGACGGGATAGGTGGTCTTGCCGTTCTCGATCCAGAAGCCGGAGGCGCCGCGGCTGTAGTCGCCGGTGACGCCGTTGACGCCGGAGCCGATCAGGTCGGTGACGTAGAAGCCCTGGGCGATGTCGGAGATCAGCTCGGCCGGTGTCGGCGTTCCGGCTTCGAGATGCAGATTGTACGGCCCCGGCGAAGGCGAGGAGGAGACGCCGCGATGGGCGTGGCCGGTGGTCACAAGCCCGAGCTCGCGCGCGGTCGCGCAGTCGAGCAGCCACGTCGTCAGCACGCCCTCGTCGACCAGCGCCTGGCTCTTTACCGCGACGCCTTCGGCGTCGAAGGTCTGCGAGCGCAGGCCGCGCTTGCGCAGGGGATCGTCGATGATGCGGATATTTTTCGCAAAGAGCTGCTGGCCGAGCTTGTCCTTCAAAAAGCTGGTCTTGCGCGCGATCGAAGCGCCGTTGATGGCACCGACGAGATGGCCGACCAGCGAGCCCGCGACGCGCGGATCGAACACGACGGGCACTTTGCAGGTCTCGACCTTGCGCGGATTGAAGCGCGCCACGGTGCGCTCGCCAGCGGAGCGGCCGACGGTTTCCGGCGACAACAGATCGACGGCATGCGGCGCCGAGGTGAAATCGTAGTCACGCTCCATGCTCGTGCCTTCGCCGGTAATGGCGGTGGCCGAGATGCCCTGGCTGGAGCGCAGGTAAGAGCCGTGGAAACCGGTGCTGGTCACCAGCACCATGCCGCCGATGCCGGCAGAGGCCGACGCGCCGCCGGATTTCGTCACGCCTTTCACGGCGAGCGCCGCGGCTTCCGCTTCCAGCGCGCGCCGCTCGAGCTCGGCGGTCGCAGGCACGTCGGGATCGAGCAGATCGAGATCGGGGAAGTCGCGCGCGAGCAGCGCGGGATCGGCGAGGCCGACATATTTGTCTGTTGGCGCGACCTTCGCCATCGCAACCGCGCGTTCCGCGAGCTTGGTCACGGCGTCACCGCTGACATCGTTGGTCGAGACCACCGCCTGGCGCTGGCCGACCAGCACGCGCAGGCCGACATCGTCGCCCTCGGAGCGCTCGGATTCCTCGACGCGGCCGTCACGGACCTCGACGCCCTGCGAGATGCCGCGCACGGCAACGGCATCGGCCGCGTCCGCGCCGGCACGCTTGGCCGCCTCAACCAGCCGCTGCGCGAGATCTGAAAGTGCGGACTGATCGAACAGGTCGCGGTTGGCCTTGGACGAAAGCGTCGAGCTTGCGGATGGTGAAGCGTTCACGAACGAAATCCTGTCGGGATTGGCGGTTTCGAAGCCTGTAGCGGCCAAGCCCACCAGATGTGCCCAATTGGAGCGGACTTCAAGCATTTTCAGGCCACGAAAAGCTCAGATTCTCGCCTTTCGCGCAACGTCCCGTCAATCATGCGCGCCAAGGTCTTGTCAATCATGCGCAGCGGTGACGCCTCCTTAACCAGCCTTTTTAAGCGGTTTCCGCAACACCTCGCGCTAAGGTCCTCGCATCGACCGGGAACATAATCCCGGCGGGGAGACTAAGAGCCGTGAGGCGTCAAACAGCAACAAGCGGGGCTAATCCCGCCGGGTCGAGCCGCTCCTTGCGGCTCGACCCTCTTTCTCTGCCGGTCCGTTTCGATGCGCACGATCCGCGCGCCGACGGCCATGTCAGGCAGATCGAGCTTCATCGCGAACGCGTCGTGCTGCGCCGTGCCGTGCGCGGCATGCAGATGGCCGTCAACGTCCGCGTCAGCGATTTCACCGGCATTGCGCTCCGCGGCATCGACGACACGCAAATGCTCGTCCTCGTGCATCGCGATCCTTCGCTCGCCGTTCCGCTTCTCGTCAGTGCCGATGCCGAGGAGATCGCGAAGGCGTGGACGATGTGGAGCGAGATCTTCGCCCTGCCCCGGCTGGACGAAAAACGGCGCGATCCCGCAGCCCGGCGCCGCCGCCGCAACGCGATCCGCGATCGCCGTCCGAAATTCCTGGTGCGCCGGCGCGCCGGCGTCGCGCGCGATCTGCCGGTTCATCGCGACGAGCGCGAGATCATCGCGCGGAACTGAGAATTTGCGGGTTGCGGTTTAGGCGGCCCGCATCGCCGCATCCGTCAGCAATCCCGCAAACAGCAAAAGTCCCGCATCGCGGTTCGACTTGAACAGGCGCAGGCAGAGCGCGGGGTCGCCGATGTTCAGCCGCCTGATCTGCCAGGCCAGATGCGCGGCAAAAGCGGCGAGGCCGAGCCAGGCCGGCCAGCGCACTTCGGCGGAGGCGAGCGCGACGCCGATCAGCATCACCGCGAGCCCGTAGAACATGATCAGCGCCTGATGCGTATGCGCGCCGAACAGGCGCGCGGTGGACTTGACGCCGATCAGCGCGTCGTCCTCGGCATCCTGATGCGCGTAGATCGTGTCGTAGCCGATCACCCAGGCGATCGAGCCGGCATAGAGCACGAGCGCGGTGAGATCGACCCGCGCGAAGGTGACGGCAAAGCCCATCAGCGCGCCCCAGGAGAAGGCGAGCCCGAGGAACACCTGCGGCCACCAGGTGACGCGCTTCATGAAGGGATAGATGGCGACGATCACGAGCGAGGCGATGCCGGTCATGACGGCAAAGCGGTTGAACTGGAGCAGCACGGCGAGGCCGACCAGCGCCTGCGCGACCAGGAAGGCCAACGCCTGTGTCACGGTGATTTGCCCCGCGGGCAGCGGCCGCGAGCGCGTGCGCTCGACCTTCGCGTCGAGGTCGCGGTCGGTGATGTCGTTCCAGGCGCAGCCCGCGCCGCGCATGACGAAGGCGCCGATGAAGAACAGGAGGATGGTGAGCGGCAGATGACGGATGTCACGCGCCATGCCGGCGGCGAGTGCCGCGGACCACCAGCACGGCATCAACAGCAGCCACGAGCCGATCGGACGATCGTAGCGGGACAGCCGCAAATAAGGCCGCGCCCATTGCGGCGCGAGCGTATCGACCCAGTTGCCGGTGGAATCGGCAACGCGGGCTGATGTATCACTCATCGGGTCAGGACGTTGCCGTTGAGCGTGTCGAAGGTGTTGCCGCCCTTCTTGGCGACGTTGGCTTCGGGCGCCGACGCGGAGCCCAGCACCTCGCTCAGCGACGGACCTGCCGGCCCGCGCTGCTGTATCTGCTGCGCCATCTGGCAGACCTTCGTCTGCATGTTCTCGGCGTTCTTGTGTCCGGCCTTCATCTGCTCGCCGATCTGCGGGGGAATTCCGCATTTGGCGGCGTTGACCTCGACATACTTCATCATCTTCTGCTCGGCCTGGACGAAGTTCCTGATCAGCTTGCAGGCCTCATCCGGCGGCGCCTTGCGATCGCTTGCGGCCTTGATCAGCTTGCCGCGCTTCTCGGTCTCCTCGCGCAGCGGCAGGAAGCCCTTCATGCACTGCTCGGAGCCGGCGCTGGGCTGACTTGGCGGCGCGGCGCTGAACCCGCCGCCACCGACCGGCGGGGCACCGTTGGTGGGGAACGAGGAGGCCTGCGGCGGCGCTCCGATGCTGGCGACCGGCGCGCGGCCATTGACCGGCGGAAAAGCGGAATCGTTCGCGGGAGCCGCAGCCTGGCCGGGCAGCGGCGCGGGGAAGGCGCTCTGCGCCTGGACGCTGGCAGCGCCCATCGTCACCATGGCGGCAGTGATCGGAACCATCAAACGACGGATCATCAAGGCGGTATCTCCGGCAGGATCCACGGGGGGTCGGCGTCTTCCCAATTGAAGCGCAACCGGCATTTTCGCGCTTTTACGATTCCTGCCGGCTCTTAACAACCCGTCGAATAGGGCAAGAGCGCGGCACGGGAACGCCCGCCGGAGGCAATATTTACCCCCAAATCCCTGGTTTCGGTTAAGAACGGCCGCAAACTGGACCCTGAACGCATGCCTTCCCACGACTTTCGCGCCCCCCGCCTGTTCGTCGAGGCCGACCTCATCCAGGACGCCAGGGTGGTGCTCGACCGTGACCAGAGCAACTATCTCGGCAACGTGTTGCGGCTTGGCGCCGGCGATCCCATCCTGGCGTTCAACGGCCGCGACGGCGAATGGCAGGCCGCCATCGAGGGCCGCAAGCGCCCCGATGCCCTCGTGATCCTGAAGCAGACCCGCGCACAGGACGGGCTGGCAGACTTGGCCTATGTCTTCGCGCCGCTCAAGCATGCGCGGCTCGATTACATCGTCCAGAAGGCGGTGGAGATGGGTGCCTCGACCCTGCAGCCGGTGCTGACCCGCTTCACCCAGGCCTCGCGCGTCAATGGCGAGCGAATGCGCGCCAATGTCATCGAGGCGGCCGAGCAATGCGGCATCCTGAGCCTTGCGACCGTGGCCGATCCGGTTCCGCTGGAGCGCTTCCTCAGCCAGCGTGCCGCAGAGCGGCTGCTGGTGTTTTGCGACGAGGCCGCAGCGACGGAGAGCCCGCTCAAAGGCCTGCAAGCCGCGCGCGATGCGGCTCACGGCATCGACGTGCTGATCGGCCCCGAGGGCGGCTTTGCCGAGGAGGAGCGCGCCCTGCTCCTGCGTCAGCCCCGTATCCTGCGCCTGGCCCTGGGTCCGCGAATCCTGCGGGCCGATACGGCGGCGGTGGCGGCCCTTGCACTGGTGCAGTCCGTGCTCGGCGACTGGGGCGGCCCGCCGGGCTAGGCGACCATTAAGACATTGAGCCTTTGGAGGTCGAAACCGTAATCGGGCCATGCTAAGGGGCTGCGCCAACGTCACCTTTGCCTGCCCCGGTCCCGCCGGGACAAACGGACCCCATCATGACCGCGACTGCCACCTCAAATGCTGCCGGCTCCGCCACTTGGGCGGATACGCTGCTGTTGTCGTTCGCGCAGGCCGGTTACGTCCACGCCGAGCCGGCGATCCTCCAGCCCGCCGAGCCGTTCCTGGACCTCTCCGGTGAGGACATCCGCAAGAGCCTATACCTGACCACCGATCTGACCGGTGAGGAGCTGTGCCTGCGCCCGGACCTGACGATTCCCGTGGCCCGCGACTACCTCGCCTCGGGGCGCGCCGGCGAGCCCGCGGGCTTCAGCTATCTCGGCCCGGTGTTTCGATACCGCAGCGGCCGAGCGAGCGAGTTCCTCCAGGCCGGCATCGAATCGTTCGGCCGCCAGGACCGGGCCGCCGCCGACGCCGAGATGCTTGCGCTGGCGCTGGAGGCGACCACGGCCTTCGGCGTCCGTGACGTCGAGATCCGCACTGGCGATGTGGCACTGTTCAATGCCGTGATCGACGCGCTCGACCTGTTCCCGGTCTGGCGGCGCCGGCTGATCAAGGATTTCAACCGCAAGATCAGCCTCGAGCAGGATCTGGAACGGCTCTCGATCACAACCGCCACCACCCGCAACGAGTATGAAGGCGTGCTGGCGGCACTCGCAGGCTCCGACCGCAAGGCGGCGCTCGCGCTCGTCACCGATTTGATGTCGATCGCCGGCACCACCAATGTCGGGGGCCGCACCACGGCCGAAATCGCCGACCGCTTCCTCGAGCAATCCACCCTGAAGAGCGGTGCGCTGCCGCGCGAGGTGCTGACCGTGCTCAAGCGCTTCCTGTCGATCGCAGGCAATCCGGATCAGGCGGTTGCCGAGTTGCGCGCGCTCGCCGCGGATACCAGGCTGGATATTTCGGCGGCGATCGACCTGTTCGAGAACCGCGTCGGCTTCATGGCCGCGCGCGGCATCGACGTGAAAGAGACGCGTTTTTCGACCTCGTTCGGGCGCGGTCTCGACTATTACACCGGCTTCGAGTTCGAAGTGCATCACAGGGGTAACGGCGTCGAACCGCTGGTCGCAGGCGGCCGCTACGACGGCCTGATGACCCAGCTCGGATCGCAGACGCCGATCCCCGCAGTCGGCTTCTCGGTCTGGGTCGATGCGCTCGCCAAGATCGGCCGCAAGGGAGCTTAAGTCATGAGCGCGCCATTCGTTCTGGCCGTTCCGTCCAAGGGCCGCCTCCAGGAAAACGCGGAAGGCTTTTTCGCGCGCGCCGGGCTGACGCTGTCGAAGGCCGGCGGTGCGCGCGATTATCGCGGCACCATCGCAGGCCTCGACAATGTCGAGATCGCCTATCTCTCGGCGAGCGAGATCGCCTCGCAGCTTGCCCGCGGCATGGCGCATCTCGGCGTCACCGGCGAGGATCTGGTGCACGAGAACATCGCGGATGCCGACACGCGCGTCGCCCTGATCGAGCGGCTCGGCTTCGGCTATGCCGACGTCGTGGTCGCCGTGCCGCAGGCCTGGATCGATGTCCGCACCATGGCCGATCTCGACGACGTCACCACCGGCTTCCGCGAGCAGCACCACCGGCGGATGCGGGTCGCGACCAAATTCATCAATCTCACGCGGGCGTTCTTTTCGAGCCACGGCATCGTCGACTATCGGATCGTCGAGAGCACCGGTGCGACCGAGGGCGCGCCTGCGGCCGGCACCGCCGAGCTGATCGTCGACATCACCACGACCGGCGCAACGCTTGCCGCCAATGGCCTGAAGATCCTCGACGATGGCGTCATCCTGCGCAGCCAGGCCAATCTGGTCGCCTCCCGGGACGCCGAGTGGTCGCCCGAGGCGCGGGAGACGGCCCGGATCATCCTCGATCACATCGCGGCCCGGGCGCGGGCAAACCAGTACCGCGAGGTCCGCACCCGTTTCCGGCAGTGCGATGCGGCATTGCTGAGCGAGGCGCACCGGAATTTCGGCGTGGAGGCGCCGTTCGGCGGGCCGACCTCGTCCGGCATGTTGACGCTGCACTGTCCGCCCGCAAAACTCTATGCGCTGGCGAGCTTCCTGCGCGATCATGGCGCCGAGACGGTTTCGGTGGTCTCGCTCGACTACGTCTTTGATCGCGAGAACCCGCTGTTCGCCAAGCTCGAGACGTTCCTGCGGCGGTGAGGTGCAGGAATCCCTTGGGAAATCTCTGGGGCATCCCTGGGGCCCGTTCAGCGTAGAGACAGCAAACGGCAGCTACCATATGCTGTTCGAACGAGTTTTGAGTGCTTCTGGAACCTTGATCGATGACGCTGGGCTCTGACGTTTCCGCCCTGACCACCACCGCGACGAGCGCCGCGGCCAAAGGGCTGTCGATTGTCGTGCCGGTCTATAACGAGGCGGCGGGGCTCGTCGCGCTGCACCAGCGGCTCTGCGAGCTCGCCAGGACGCTGCGGGAGCGCTATCGCCTCGCCTGCGAGGTCGTCTATGTCGACGACGGCAGCGCGGATTCGACGCTTGCGATCGCGCGCGCGCTGCCGGCCGATGCGATCGACGTACAGGTGGTGTCGCTGTCGCGCAATTTCGGCAAGGAGGCGGCGCTGATGGCCGGCCTCGACCACGCAAGGCGCGGCGCCGTGATGTTCATGGACGGCGACGGCCAGCACCCGCCCGCACTGGTGGAACAACTCGTCGGACACTGGATCGATGACGGCTACGACGTCGTCTATACCGCCAAGGCGCATCGCGACAACGAAACGTTCCTGCGGCGGCTCGCGGTGCACGGCTTCTACGCGCTGATCAATTGGGGCGCGCGGCAGAAGATCCCCGAAGACGCCGGCGACTTCCGCCTGCTCTCGCCGCGCGCGGTCGCAGCGCTGCGGCAATTGCCCGAGCGCAACCGCTTCTTCAAGGGGCTGGCGAGCTGGATCGGCTTCCGCCAGATCCGCGTCGACTACGAGCCCGCGGCCCGCGCCCACGGCGTGACCACCTTCAATGCGACGCGGCTGCTCGGCCTCTCGATCGAGGGTCTGACCTCGTTCTCGGTCGCGCCCTTGCGCTTTGCCAGCCTGCTCGGCGTACTGCTCGCGGGCGTCGCCTTCCTGTTCGGCCTGTCCATCCTCTGGGAAGTCTTCACCACCGGCAAGCAGGTGCCCGGCTATCCCTCGCTCGTGGTCGGCCTGATGACGATCGGCGGCGTGCAGCTCATCATGATCGGCATCGTCGGCGAATATATCGGCAAGATCCTCTCCGAATTGAAGGCGCGCCCGATCTACTTCGTTGCCGAGCACAGCGAGAAGCAATTCGAGACCGACAAGGCCGACGACGCCTCGAGCAGGACGGCGGCGGAATGAACGAAGCGGCGAAGCCGCGGCGTATCTGGCTTTGCGCCGATGATTACGGGATCAGCGCGGGCGTCAACCTTGGGATCCGCGACCTCATCGAACGCGGCCGTCTCAATGCGACGTCCGTGATGATGCCGGGACCGGCGATCGGCCGCAGCGAGGTCGACGCGCTGGAGGCGTCCCGGACAAAGAGCCCGCGCTGCGCGATCGGATTGCATGTCACGCTGTCGGCGCCGTTCCGCCCGCTGACCATGCATTTCCGCCCGCTCGAAGGCGACATGTTCCTGGCCTTTCCCAAACTACTACGAGCGGGATTGCTGCGGCGGCTCGATCGCGAGATCATTTACGCGGAGGTGAAGGCGCAGCTTGCGGCGTTCGCGCAGGCGTTCGGACGCGCGCCTGATTTCGTCGACGGCCATCAGCATGTGCAGCTCTATCCGCAGGTCCGCGACGGCTTCGTCGCCGCTGTCAGCGAGGCCGCGCCAAAGGCCTGGGTGCGGCAGGGCGGCCGCGAGCTCCCGCTGATGCAGCGGCTGGCCTCGCCCAAGGCACTGGTGCTGGATGTCCTGAGCGCGCAATTCCGCCACCGCGCGCGGCAGGCGGGTCTCGCCTTCAATCCCGGCTTCGCCGGCGCCTATGACTTCACGCGGGATGCGGCCGATTTCGGCAAGCTGATGGGCGAATTCATCGCGGGCCTGCCTGACGGCGGGCTCGTGATGTGCCATCCCGGCTTCGTCGACGACACCCTGCGCAGCCTGGATCCGATGACCGGGGTCCGCGAGCGCGAGCACGCATACCTCGCAAGCGAGGCGTTCCCCCGGCTGCTGGCGGCGAGCAACGTGACATTGGCATGAAACCGCCGGGCGCAAGGGACCGGGCAGCTTGTCGCATGCGGAAATTTAATCCGCGGCCCACTGTTGGCGCCACAATGGAACCCTACATCTTCGGCGCGCTTGGTTTGCGCAAGGGAGATCGATCATGACGCCGCAAGAACGCCAGCTCGTCGACGAGCTTTTCGACCGGCTTTCGAAACTTGAGAGTGCACCGCGCGATCCGAACGCGATCGCCGCCATCAACGACGGCCTGAACAAGGCGCCCAACGCCATGTACGCGCTGGTGCAGACCGTGCTGTTGCAGGACGAGGCGCTGAAGCGCGCCAATGCCCGCATCCAGGAGCTGGAGGCGGCGAACGCGCCCCAGCAGCAAAGTCAATCAGGCGGTTTTCTGGACTCCATGCGCGACAGCCTGTTCGGCGGTGGACAATCGCGCGGCTCGGTCCCGAACGTGCCGCAGCGCGAGCAGCGGCCGGTCTGGAACTCCGGCCAGGCGATGCAGCCGCCGCAGCCGCCCGGCTACGGCCAGCCCGCTTACGGGCAGCAGGGCTACGGCGCCCCTCCGCCCTTGGGCGGTGGCGGCGGCTCCTTCCTCGGTACTGCGGCTGCAGCCGCGGCCGGCGTCGTCGGCGGCTCGATGTTGCTCTCCGGCATCCGCAACATGATGGGCGGCGGGATGGGCGGATCGCATCAGGCTTTTGGCGACACCACCATCATCGAGGAGCGCGGTGGCGGCGGCAGCGGCAGTCCTTGGGGCGACAGCGACCAGTCCGGCGGCTCGCTGGCGCGCGATGCCGGCGTCAACGATATCGGCTCTGGTCGCGACCGCGACGAGTCCCGCCAGGGCCTCCTCGACCAGGCGTCGAACGATCAAGATGATCATCAGGACTACGACGACAACGACAACGACAACATCGACATGGCCGACGACAGCGATTTCGGCGGCGGTGATGACGGCGGCAGCGACTACGCGTAAGCAGCATCACCATCAAATGCAAAACGGCCGCCCTTCCGGCGGCCGTTTTTTTTGACACTGGGTCGGTGCATTCCCTTCTCCCCTTGTAAGGGGAGAGGGGAAAGATATCACATCACCACGACCCTGGTGCCGACGTTGACGCGGCCATAGAGGTCGATGACGTCCTCGTTGCGCATGCGGATGCAGCCGGAGGAAACGTTGGTGCCGATGGTCCAGGGCTCGTTGGAGCCGTGGATGCGGTACAGCGAAGAGCCCAGATACATCGCGCGCGCGCCGAGCGGATTTTCAGGGCCGCCTTCCATGTGCCGCGGCAGGTCGGGGCGGCGTGCGATCATTTCCGCCGGCGGCGTCCAGTCCGGCCATTCGCGCTTGGCCGTGATCGCCTTCACGCCCGACCAGGTGAAGCCGGGACGACCGACGCCGATGCCGTAGCGCAGCGCCTTGCCGTTGCCCTCGACGAGATAGAGGAACTTGTTGGGGGTATCGACGACGATGGTGCCGGCGCCTTCCTTGCCCTCATACGCGACGAGCTGTTTTTCAAATCTCGGATCGAACGCACGCGAGCGCGGATCGGCCTCCTGCTGCGGCACTGCGCCCTGCATCTGCGGCTCACCCATCGGCGACAAACGACGCTGGTCGTAATAGGCCGGCTGCTGCTGATAAGTCGGCTGCTGTTGCGGATAATAGCGCTGGCCGCGTTCCTCGCCGCCGAACAGGAATTCGATGAAGCCGCCGCCCATGTTGGCATTGGAGGCGACGCGCACCGGCGGCGGCGGAGCCTGCGGCGCATAGAGCACGGCGGGCGGATCGGATGACACGGTGTTGTCGAACGCGGCGGCGCGGTCGATCCCGGCGACAAAGGTGCATGCGCTGCCGAGCAGCGCGACAGACATTTTCTTGAACATCGACGTACTCTGTACTGTTTCGTCTGGTGCATTCATCGCGGCGGGCGCGGACCTGCCCTTGCGATGGGGCCCACTTAAAATCAAAAGCCGTTTGGTTTGGTAAACGGAAACGGCGGTTTGATTCACCACGTCGCGAACATCAGGCCTTTTGTCCGCTAGCGTTTATTTTCGATGAACGACGGATGCGCATGGTTAATCGGCCGTAGACGTGCGAATCGCGAGCAGTCGCAAAGCAGTTCCCGCCGTGAACGTCGTGTTAAATCCCTTCTGGCTACAAAGGCCGCGTGAGTGAGGTGGGGGGAGTTCCAATATGGCTGTTCACCGCAAACGTTTTCGTGCCGAGGAAGCTATCGTCGGCGAAATGCCTATGCCCGAGATGACTGACGAGACTGCTCCGATGCACAGCGAGATCATGGCCGAGCTGCGCGCGATCCGCGCGCAAATGGCGCGCAACAGCCACGCCGCGCATGCTGCGCCGGCCTCGACCGAAGCCGTCGTGGCGCAGGAAGTCGCCGACACGCGCGCGATGCTCGAGACCTACCGCGCCCAGATCGAGCAGTGCGAGAAGCTGAAGGTCGAGCTCGACCTCATTCACGACGCCATCAACCGCACCAAGCGCGAAATCGCGACGCTGCACGGCAAGAGCTTTGACGGCGGCGAAATGGCCAAGGTCAATGGCGAGCTCGGCGCCGTCGTCGGCGGCACCGAACAGGCGACCCAGCAGATCCTCGAGGCGGCCGAGTCGATCGACCAGGCAGCCAGCGCGCTCTCCAAGGTGGATTCGGTCGACCAGCAGAAGCGGCTCGCCGACGACATCCAGGAGCGCGTCATCTCGATCTTCGAAGCCTGCAACTTCCAGGACCTGACCGGCCAGCGCATCAGCAAGGTGATGGGCACGATGAAGTTCATCGAGCAGCACATCAATGCGATGATGGACATCTGGGGCGGCGTCGACGCGATCAAGGCCCACGCACCGCAGATCGTCGACACCCGCGACGAGGACGCCAAGCTCCTCAACGGCCCGAAGCTCGCCGGCGACGTCGGCCACGCCTCGCAGGACGACATCGACGCCCTGTTCGACTGAGCGGACGGGACATACAGAAAAGCAAAACGCCGGCGCAAAGCCGGCGTTTTTGTTTTCTTCGTCATTGCGAGCGAAGCGAAGCAATCCAGAGTGCCTCCGTAGAGACGGTCTGGATTGCTTCGTCGCTTCGCTCCTCGCAATGACGGGCGGTTAGACCAGAGGGCCGCTCACGCCCTCGGCGCGCAGCGGACGTAGACCATGTTGCCGTAGCGGGTGGCGGCGTCCTTGTCGATGAAGCGGGTGACCATGACGCGGCCGTCGAAGGAGACGATCTCGCGGTCCTGCTCGCCGGGGGTCGGACCGGCCGGTCCGATGTAGTTCTTGCCGCTTGGGCTCCCCTTCAGCCGCAGCTCCTGCGGCGTCGCCTGGTCGGCCAGGTGCATGATCACGCCGCCGCTCGAGCCGGCGCCGATCACATAGGGATTCTTGCACTGCGCGCGGGCCGCGGCCTCGGTGCGGGCGCGGTCGGCCGGGTTCTGGAACGAGGCAAGGCCCCAGCGGCCGACGATCTCGTCGGAGCGGATCGAGGCCGGCATCTCCGGCCCTGTTCCGGGCTCGGCATCGGGCGGCGGCGAGGAGGACGAGAACGACGGCAGGCTCATGCCGCCGCCACATGCTCCCAGCAGCAGCGCCAAGGCTGCGGCGGCGCCCAGCCTGGCAACCGTCCGCGCGTGAGCTGAACTGATCATGGCATTCCCCCGAGCAAAGCGCCCCCCAAACACGAGCCTGGCAGCCCCCTCCTGCAGCCAAGCGCAAAACCGCTGTCGGGGCAATGACGTCCTAGCATACGCCAGCGTCCCCAATTCGTTTCTGAAGTCACCATCCTATATCCGTCTCACCAATGGCTTAACCACCTTTGCTTGACAGGATCGCGGCCAAGCCATATTTCCGGGCGCACTATTAGCACTCGGGAAGCCCGATTGCTAAAGCGCGCCGTTCGATCCTGACACTCGATCCTGACAGAGGTCGGACGGGGGCGCAGGCCCCTCACCTACTACCGCTGCTTCCGAAGCGAGCTTCCAAAGGGAAACGTCATGGCTAAGTCCAAATTTCGTCCGCTGCATGACCGTGTCGTGGTCAAACGTATCGATGCCGAGGAAAAGACCAAGGGCGGCATCATCATTCCCGACACCGCCAAGGAGAAGCCGTCCCAGGGCGAAATCGTCGCCGTCGGCCCCGGCGGCCGCGACGAGGCGGGCAAGCTGATTCCGATCGACCTCAAGGTCGGCGACCGCGTGCTGTTCGGCAAGTGGTCGGGCACCGAGGTCAAGATCGACAATGAAGATCTCCTGATCATGAAGGAGTCGGACATCATGGGCGTCCTCGCCTAAAGCCGACCGTCACGCGCCTTCATTTCTTCAATCGTCATGCCCGGGCTCGACCCGGGCATCCATCATTCATCGAAAAGCGGATGGATTGCCGGACCTACGCCACGCCGAAGCGGCTTCGGCCTCGCAGGCGGGTCAAGCCCGGCAATGACAGGGCGAAGTGCGGACTTCCACCGAACCAGGCAATTCCAGGAGCAAAAAAATGGCTGCCAAAGACGTCAAGTTTTCCGGAGACGCGCGCGAACGCATGCTGCGCGGCGTCGACATTCTCGCCAACGCCGTCAAGGTGACGCTCGGCCCGAAGGGCCGCAACGTCGTCATCGAGAAGAGCTTCGGCGCACCCCGCATCACCAAGGACGGCGTCACCGTCGCCAAGGAGATCGAGCTCGAGGACAAGTTCGAGAACATGGGCGCCCAGATGGTCCGTGAGGTCGCCTCCAAGACCAACGACCTCGC
Source organism: Bradyrhizobium iriomotense (assembly GCF_030160715.1). Lineage (GTDB taxonomy): Bacteria > Pseudomonadota > Alphaproteobacteria > Rhizobiales > Xanthobacteraceae > Bradyrhizobium > Bradyrhizobium iriomotense. The sequence goes on along the minus strand of NZ_BSOW01000012.1, from coordinate 101,410 downwards.
CGGCGACGGCACCACCACCGCGACCGTGCTGGCCCAGGCCATCGTGCGCGAAGGCGCCAAGGCGGTTGCCGCCGGCATGAACCCGATGGACCTCAAGCGCGGCATCGACACCGCGGTCCAGGCCGTGATCAAGGACATCGAGAAGCGCGCCAAGCCGGTCGCCGCCTCTTCCGAGGTCGCCCAGGTCGGCACCATCTCGGCCAACGGCGATGCCGCCATCGGCAAGATGATCGCGCAGGCGATGCAGAAGGTCGGCAACGAGGGCGTCATCACCGTCGAGGAGAACAAGTCGCTCGACACCGAGGTCGACATCGTCGAGGGCATGAAGTTCGACCGCGGCTATCTGTCGCCCTACTTCGTCACCAACGCCGAGAAGATGACCGCCGAGCTCGAGGACGCCTACATCCTCCTGCACGAGAAGAAGCTCTCGGGCCTGCAGGCCATGCTGCCGGTGCTGGAAGCCGTGGTGCAGTCCGGCAAGCCGCTCGTCATCATCGCCGAGGACGTCGAGGGTGAGGCGCTCGCCACCCTGGTCGTCAACCGTCTCCGTGGCGGCCTGAAGGTGGCCGCTGTGAAGGCTCCGGGCTTCGGTGATCGCCGCAAGGCCATGCTCGAGGACCTCGCGATCCTCACCGGCGGCCAGCTGATCTCCGAAGAGCTCGGCATCAAGCTCGAGAACGTCACGGTGAAGATGCTCGGTCGCGCCAAGAAGGTGGTGATCGACAAGGAGAACACCACGATCGTCAACGGTGCCGGCAAGAAGCCCGAGATCGAGGCCCGCGTCGGCCAGATCAAGGCGCAGATCGAGGAGACCACCTCGGACTACGACCGTGAGAAGCTCCAGGAGCGTTTGGCCAAGCTCGCCGGCGGCGTCGCGGTGATCCGCGTCGGCGGCGCGACCGAGATCGAGGTCAAGGAGAAGAAGGACCGCGTCGAGGACGCGCTCAACGCCACCCGCGCAGCCGTGCAGGAAGGCATCGTCCCCGGCGGCGGCGTCGCGCTGCTGCGTGCCAAGAAGGCTGTGGGGCGTCTGTCCAATGACAACGCCGACGTGCAGGCCGGCATCAACATCGTGCTGAAGGCGCTGGAAGCCCCGATCCGCCAGATCTCCGAGAACGCCGGTCTCGAAGGCTCGATCGTCGTCGGCAAGATCCTGGAGAACAAGTCCGAGACCTTCGGCTTCGACGCCCAGACCGAGCAGTATGTCGACCTGGTCGAGAAGGGCATCATCGATCCCGCCAAGGTGGTGCGCACCGCGCTCCAGGACGCCTCCTCCGTGGCTGGCCTGCTGGTGACCACCGAAGCCATGGTCGCCGAGCTGCCGAAGAAGGAAGCAGCCCCGGCGATGCCGGCCGGCGGCGGCGGCATGGGCTTCTGAGCCCGTCGCAACCAGCCAGAATCACGCGAAGGCCGCCTCCGGGCGGCCTTCTTTTTTGCCGACCATTCAACCGTCGGCAAAAACCCACTACGGTGGCGCGCCGATTCTGGTTTCTCTCGAGGATTTCGTCGATGCGCGCGCTTTCGTTCTGCTCGATAGGCTTTTTGGCGGTTTTGGTTGCGGTTGCGCCTGACGTCGCGTCCGCCCAGACGAAGCTGTCGCCAAAGGCCACCGCGCCCGGCGGAACCGAGACGCGCTATTTCACCTCGATCGACGGGCTGATGGACGGCAATGCCGACGTCATCCTGAAGGAGACCCGCCAGGGCAAGACGGTCACCGCGGCCGTGCTCGACGTCTGCTATCCCGCCGCGAAGAATTCCGACCGCAAGGACCGCTTCGTCGTCAATCTCACTGTCGCCGGCCAGCTCCTGACCGGCACGACACAGAGCCTCGGCGACAAGGCGCCGGTCACCGTCAAGCTGACGCGCAAGCCGACCAGCGACACCTTCGAATTCCGCGGCCAGATCTCGATCGGCGGCAATGTGACCGAGGTCGCCTCCCCCGACAATTCCGACCTCAGCGAGAAGGAGTTTCTGGACAATCAGACCTCGGACGATGGCATCACGCCGCAGCCGAAGGACTTCACCGAGGTCTCGCCAGAGGCGATCGCGGTCAAGGTCAAGTTAGAGGCGGCGACCGATTTCCTGAAGAGCCTGAAGGGCCAGGATGTCGAGGTGACGCTGGCCAGCCTGTCGGTCGGCTGCGATGCGCTGCGCGCCGGCGAGCAGACCATCAACATGTCGGTCGACCCGGAGCGCGCGAGCGCGCTGCTCGCCAAGTTCAAGGCGATGCCGGGCGTCACCGCGGCGGGCTGGACCGCCGGCATGATGGAGATGGACCGGGCCATCCGCTTCTCCGCCGCCGACTGGCGCGACGGCGACAAGATCAGCCGGGACCGGCTTGCCGGCACCGTCGCGAACGTGCTGGCGCGGACGCTGGCGGCAAAGCCCGTCTCGCAAAGCTTCAACCCGGTCACCGGCAAGCTCAAGGTTCTCCTGAAGCGGCCGAACCAGGATTTCCCGGCGCTCGAGCTCACCGACACGATCGAGGTCGCCGGCCTCGTTTCGACCGACAAGCCCGGCAGCAGCGACCGCCTCCTGCTCTGGGTCGGCAGTCCCGCGATCACAACGGCCGACGAGAGCACCGGCGCCAAGCTCAATCTGTCGGATGAAGCGAGCAGCGATGAAGAGGGCGATCAGGCCGACGACAACGGCGCGATCGAGGCGCTGGCAAAGGAGCTGAAAGGCCAGCGCTGGGACGCCGACAAGTCGGTGTGGAAATAGTCGGGCGCTGCCGCGGTGGTTTGCCTGATCGTTAAGATTCGATTCAGTTTAAGCGGCCATCATCGGGTAGCCGAACGTGGGTCGCATCATGCAAGACCACGAGCCGAGTACCCTTGGAAACATCTGGTTGGGGAATGTGGCTGGCGGCGAGTTGCCGAGGCAGCCGGTCAGGCTGCGGGATCTCTTAAGCCGCGATCGCGACGACGTGCTGATGCTGCGGGACCCGCAGGGTGTTCGAACGCGGAACTTTCTGCTGTTCACAATTGCGCTGATGGCAAGCTTTGCACTGGGATGGGCCGGCGGCCTGACTTGGCCCGAGCTCGCAGGCATGATCGGCCTCCGCCCGGCAGCCGAGCAGCAAACGGCTTCGTCGCAACCGTCTGACACGAGATCCGCCGGCAAGGCCGAAGGCGCGCGAAAGACCGCATCTCACTCGGATCTGCAACCAGCGGCACCCGCCTTTGTCGGAAGCATTCCCAAGCCGTCCACCCCATCGCCCGCCCGCTTGCCTGCCGGCCTGGCCTCTCAGGCGAATACGAGCCTCCCCTCGCCTGCAGCCGCCATGAGGCAGCCTCTGGCACCGGCCCCGGAGACGAGACCGACAACGATTCCCGGGTGGACCGTTGTCGACGTTCGCGACGGAACTGCCGTTCTCGACGGCCCCGACGGAATTCGGATGGCCGCCCGCGGCGACACTATTCCGGGACTTGGACGGGTCGACTCCATCGTGCGCTGGGGCAGCCGCTGGATCGTTGCCACCGCCAACGGGTTGATCGCGACGCCGTAACCGCCGGCTGCCGCGAGGCTCAATTCCCGTTCATCCGGAAGCGCAGCGGCTTCGGGCCGATCAGCGAGAGGAACTCACCCTGGCGCTTCCAGGTCTCGACGCTGCTCAGCGCTGCGACGAGGTCGTCATCGGCCTGCGCCTTGGCGGGCGGGCAGGAACGGTCCTGGATCTGGCCGGGAACGAAGATCACGGTGTTGCCGGCGACCGAGAACTGGCCCTTGCCGCCCTTGCACCAGAGCTCCAGCACCACCTCGCCATTGTCGCCGATCTCGATGTTGGGAATGCGCTTCGAGCCGGGCTGCGGCAGGGCTTCGAGCGTCATCTCGGTCCCGAAGGGAAAGCCGTCCTCGGCATGGGCCGCGCCCGCCATCAGCACCACCGCGGCAGCCGCGCACACCATCTGCTTGAGCGAAACCATGAGACCTCTCGTCCTTGAACCGCCGCACCTTCTATAAGACCGGCACGACGTTGAGAAGGTTCGCCGCACACGCAAAATCCCCGCGGGAGTTTTCCCGCGGGGATTTCGTGACGTTGCGATGCGTGGCGCTAAAGCGCGGTGAGATTAGGATGAATCGTCATCGCGCTTTAGGTTGTTGTTTGCGCATGATCTTTTCGGAAAACCGCTTCACACTTTTCCGGATCATGCTTTAGTTCAGCACCAGCGCCGTGAACGGCCAGACATAGGCCTGGAGCGTCACCAGCACACCGACCAGGCAGGCCAGCACGATCGAATGCCAGAACACGAAGCGCAGGATCGTGCCCTCGTGGCCGTACCACCGCGTGGCAGTGGAGGCGACCACGATTGATTGCGCGTCGATCATCTTGCCCATCACGCCGCCGGAGGAGTTCGCCGCCGCCATCAGGATCGGCGACAGTCCGAGTTGCTGCGACGTGATCTTCTGGAGGTTGCCGAACAGGATGTTCGATGCGGTGTCCGATCCCGTCAGCGCCACGCCCAGCCAGCCGAGCAGCGTGCCGAAGAAGGGATAGAGCACGCCGGTCGCCGCGAAGGCGAGACCGAGCGTCGCGTCGACACCGGAAAGGCGGGTCAGCGTGCCGATCGCCAGCATCGCCGAGATCGTGATCAGCGAGATGGCGCAGAGCCGGATGGTGCGGCCATATTCGACCAGCAGCCGGCCGGGACCGACGCCCATCAGGAAGCCGGAGATGATCGCCGCGATCAGCATGCCCGTGCCGGTGAAGGACAGGTAGGTGAACGCGAACACCGCGCCTTCCGGCGTCGGCTTCGCGGCCACCGGCGGCATCTTGTTGATCATCTGGTGTAGCTCGGGAACGGCGTAGTTCCAGGTGAAGATCGCGTTTGCCCAGGTCTTGAACCAGCCGCTGCCCCAGATCAGCATCACGATACAGACGATGATCCACGGCAGGAGTGCGCTCCACAGCTCGGACTGCGTCAGCGGCGTCTTGTCGAGCGGCGTTGCCTTGTTCATCTGCGCCGCCGATTCGTCGTGACCGCGCAGCGCCGGCGACAACCAGAGCTGCTTCGGGTGCCACACCTTCAGGAACAGGATCAGCGCCCCCATCGAGATCAGCGAGGCCCCGATGTCGACGATCCAGGGATTGATGAAGTTGGAGATCACGAATTGCGGGATGGCAAAGGATACGCCGGTGACGAGGATCGCCGGCCAGACGTCCTTCATGCCGCGCCAGCCCGCGAAGGCCCAGACCACCCAGAACGGCACGATCAGCGAGAAGAACGGCAATTGCCGTCCGACCATCGCGCCGAGGATATAGGGATCGAGCCCGGTGACTGAGGCAAGGCCCTGGATCGGCGTGCCGAGCGCGCCATAGGCGACCGGCGCGGTGTTGGCGATCAGCGACAGGCCGGAAGCGGCGAGCGGCGAGAAGCCGAGACCGATCAGCACGGCGCCGGTGATCGCGACGGGCGTGCCGAAGCCCGAGGCGCCTTCGAAGAAGGCGCCGAACGAGAACGCGACCAGCAGCAGTTGCAGGCGCCGGTCCTCGGTGACGCCGCCGACAGCACGCTTCAACAGCTCGAAGCGTCCGGTCGTGACCGTCACCTGGTAGAGGAAGATGACGTTGAGGACGATCCATCCGATCGGGAAGAAGCCGGTGACGATGCCGAGCACGGAGGCGCGAATCGACATGTTCACCGGCATGGTGAAGACGACGATCGTGATCAGGTTGGTGATGATCACCGCGATCACGGCCGCGATATGCGCCTTCACGCGCCCGCTTGCGATCATGATCAACAGCGAGACCACCGGGACGGCCGCCGCGATGGTCGACAATGCCGCACTGTTCAGCGGGTTATAGATTTGATTCCACATCCTCGTCCTCCCCCACGCGTTGGTGCGGCAGGGCGGCCAGCGTGGACAGCCGAACCTGCTTGACGTCGGTCGCGATAGTCCTTGAGACTGAAGCGGTCATGTCGCGAAATGCGGCGGTTCCCATCCGCTCACAAGCTCGCGAAGTCCCAGAGGCCCCCACCCCGCGCCGTGATGCCCATGCTAGGGTTGCCGGCCCGGACAACGCAAATCGCCGGATTTGCAACTTTAGTCTAAGCGCGCTTATTTGCGCCATTGCATCAGGCGTTTGCGCCTACCCCGCAGGAGACCCCTATCTGTGAAGAACATCAGCGCGACGCTCGCGACCGTTTGGCGAATCGCCATGCCCTATTTCCGGTCCGAGGACAAATGGGCCGGCCGCGGCCTGCTCGCCGCAGTGATCGCGATCGAGCTGGCGCTGGTCGCGATCGACGTGCTCGTGAACCAGTGGCAGAACCGGTTCTACAGTGCGCTCCAGGCCTATGATCTGGACACCTTCGTGCGCGAGATCTGGATCTTCGTCGGCCTTGCCTCTGCCTTCGTTGCGCTGGCCGTCTATCAGCTCTATCTCAACCAGTGGCTCCAGATCCGCTGGCGGCAATGGCTGACGCGGCACTATCTCGGCGAATGGCTCGACGATGCCACCCACTACCGCATGCAGCTCAAGGGCGACGCCGCCGACAACCCGGACCAGCGCATCACCGACGACGTCAAGACCTTCGTCGAACAGACGCTGAGCATCGGCATCGGCCTGCTGTCCTCGATCGTGACGCTGTTCTCCTTCGTGATCATCCTGTGGGGCCTCTCCAACGCTGCGCCGCTGCGCATCCCCGGCCTCGATTTCGCGATCTCCGGCTATCTGGTGTGGGGCGCACTGTTCTATGCGGTCCTCGGCACCGCCCTGACGCACTGGATCGGCATGCCACTGGTCAACCTCAATTTCGAGCAGCAGCGCTATGAGGCCGATTTCCGCTTCAACCTGGTGCGGGTGCGCGAGAACTCCGAGCAAATCGCGCTCTTGAAAGGCGAGAGCGCCGAGCGCGAGCGTCTGCTGGACCGCTTCGGTTACGTGATCAACAACTGGTACGGGATCATGAGCCGCACCAAACGCCTCACCGCGTTCACAGCGAGCTATCAACAGGCCGCCGTGATCTTCCCCTACGTGCTGGTGGCGCCGGCCTATTTCGCCAAGAAGATCCAGCTCGGCGACATGATGCAGACCGGCTCGGCATTCTCGAGCGTGCAGCGCGCGCTGTCATTCTTCGTCACGACCTATCGCCAGCTCGCCGAGTGGCGCGCGGTGGTCGCCCGTCTCGACGGTTTCGAGATGTCGGTCAGCTCGGCCGCCAATATCGCCGCGCATGAGCCGACCATCGGCGTCACACCGTCCACCGGCAGCGACGCTATCGCGCTCGAGCAGCTGCTGGTGAAGCTGCCCAACGGCAAGCCGCTAGTCGCAGCTAACGGCTTTGCGATCCAGCACCCCGAGCGCGTGCTCGTGACCGGCCCGTCCGGCTCCGGCAAATCGACACTGTTCCGCGCCATCGCCGGGATCTGGCCGTTCGGCACCGGCAAGATCGCCATCCCCGGGAAATCCAGCCTAATGATGCTGCCGCAGCGGCCGTATTTCCCGATTGGCCCGCTCGGCGACGCCGTGATCTACCCGGCCGAGCGCGGCACGATCGCGCCCGACAAGATCAAGGAGGCACTGAGAGCGGTCGGCATGCCCCGGCTTGCCGAGCAGCTCGACGATGAGGCGCATTGGAACAGGACTCTGTCGCTCGGCGAGCAGCAGCGCCTGGGCGTGGCGCGGGCGCTGCTGCATGCGCCGGATTACCTGTTCCTCGACGAGGCGACCGCCTCGCTCGACGAGCCGTCCGAGGCCCTGCTCTACCGCCTCATGGAAGAGAAGCTGCCGTCGACCACGATCGTGTCGATTGGCCACCGCTCGACGCTGGATGCCTTCCACACCCGCAATGTCAGGCTGGTCCCGGACGGCGAGATCCACGTGCTCGGCGTCGGCGCACCGGTCCGGGCGGCGCCGAGCGAAGCGCGCTGAGTTCATCCGAGACGGTGGTGTGCTCCCCCTCTCCCGCTTGCGGGAGAAGGTCGGGGTGAGGGTGTCTCCGCAATCGAGGCTCCCGATGTGGAGAGAGCCCCCACCCGGCGCTTCGCCACAGCCGAGGCTTTGCCTCGGCGTCGTCTAAGAAGCCGGCCGCCAAGGCGGCCTATGCCTCCCCCGCAAGCGGGAGAGGTGAAGCGAGGCTGCGGCTAGATCACCCAACGAACCGCCGTTCATCTGGCGGCCAGATCAGAGCGCTCGATACGTTGAGGCTTCCCCCCAAAAGCAAAAGGGCGGCAGGTTGTCCTGCCGCCCTTCAGTCGTCCAGTGAAAGACGCTTACTTCAGGTTGGTCATCGCCGTCAGGTCGAAGGACAGCTTGGCGATGCCGGCCGCGCCGCACCAGTTGGAGCCGACACCCGACGGGTTGATCGGGGTCACGAAGGTACCGGTGGAGGCGGTGATGTTGCCGCGGGCCGACCAGTCGCTGGTGAAGGCGTTACAGTCACCCTTGGAGAGGTTGGTGTCGGAGTAGCGCAGGTCCAGCGTGAAGACCTTGTAAGTGAAGCCGATGCCGACGTTCCAGGTGTTGTAGTCGGCGTATTTGATGCCGTTCGGGAACGCAGCCACACCGTAGAAGCTGTCCGAGGTGCCAAGCCACTGACGGCCGAACTCACCCGACACGTACATGCCGACGCCGCTCGAGCCGAAGATGGTGCTGGGCGCGATGTACTTGCCGGTGACCGAGGTGTAGTTGCCCCAGGCGCCCGAGTTCAGGTAGCTCGGGGTGTAGTATTCGGTGATGCCGAACGCCCAGTTGTCGTTCACCGTGTAGGTCATCTTGCCGTAGACTTCGAAGAAGCTCAGGTCCTTCTTGATCACGTTGGCATTGAGGAGCGCCTTCTCGGCGCACTCGGCGCCCTGGAAGTTGCCGGCGAAGTCGATGCCGGGTGCGCCGAAGTAGCAGGTTCCACCCGGATACAGGTAGCCCCAGACGCCGATGTCGAAGGCGAACGCGCCGAAGGTCGGGCGGATACCGCCGTAGACGTCGACTTCAGCCGCGGCGCGGTTCGGGAAGGAGATGCTCTCGGCCGAGACGCCGACGTAGAGCTGGAGGTCCTTGGTGACGTTGAAGCGCGGCTCGAAATAGGCCGTGACCGACGGCTTGTGGTTCGACTGCGTGATGCCGCGGAAGATGTAGTCGCTCATGATGCCGCCGCCGAAGGCGATATCCCAGGGATCAAAGGCAGGCGGCGGAGGGGCCTTCATAGCCTTCACCGGCATGTCTGCCGCCAGAGCCGAACCCGTCACCATTGCCAGCGCCGTTGCCAACAAAGCCACTTTCTTCATTTCAATCCCCATCACCTTCTCAAGACCAGTCCGATCCCGGCGCCCCCCGGGGCATGCGAACCCTGACTGCAAAACTCTTAGCCGCCGCAATCTGGAGCGTGGCCCTCAGACAGTGAAGCAAAAAACACATGCATCTGCCGACTTTTTAGGCGTTCTGACGATTCCAAGAAAGGTTGTCAGGATGTGTTGCATCTCGAACACATAATTTGCATTCCAAGGTCACTGCTGGCCCCGGGTTGTTACGGGCGTGCCGCACAAGCGGCGTGCGCCGATACGAATCAGTCCACGGCCCAAGGGAAGTCGATGAACCAGTGCTCGGTGATGCAATCCGTCGATGCAGAAAGGCCGCAGCGTCGCCGCCGCGGCCTTCCGTATTGCGGATCGTTGTTTGGACGGCGAAGCGGGAGCTAACCCTGCCCTTCAGCCGAAGCCGACGAGCTGTCGCCGGTGGGCGACGGGGTCGCCCAGCTCGCCTCCGGTGCGGGCTCTGGAGCGGGAGCTTCCACGGCTGGTGGCTTGGGGGCCGCCGCCTTCTTCGCGCTCTTCTTGGGAGCCGCCTTCTTCGCGGATTTCGGTGCGGCCTTCTTGGCAGCTTTCTTCGGTGCAGCCTTCCTTGCGGACTTCTTGGCCGACTTCTTCGCTGCCTTCTTGGCGGATTTCTTCGCCGACGCCTTCTTGCCGGCCTTCTTCGCGGTCTTCTTCGCTGCTACGGCTTTCTTGGCCTTTTTGGCCTTCTTGCTTTTCTTCTTCTTCGCTTTCGCCATCGTGATCCTCCTGTTGCCGCCGAACCAAATGGTCGATCGGGCCTTCAGTCGTCCACCTCCGGGCGCGGCGCAGTCGGCTAGTTCAGTTCGACTAGTTCAATGCCGGCCGCGAGCCGCCCGTCGCCCAATCGAGAAGCTCAATCGTGTGCACGACCGGCACCGATGTGCCGCTGGCAATCTGCACCATGCAGCCGATATTGCCCGCGGCAATCATGTCCGGCTTGACGCTCGCGATGTTGGCGATCTTGCGATCGCGCAACCTGCCCGCAAGGTCGGGCTGGAGAATGTTGTAGGTCCCCGCCGAACCGCAACACAAATGGCTCTCGGGGATATCTTTCACCACGAATCCGTTCTTGGAAAGCAATTCTTTCGGAAGTGCAGTGATTTTCTGCCCGTGCTGCAGTGAACAAGCGGAATGATAGGCGACGACGATGTCGTCGTGTCGCGTCGTCGGCTGAAGCGCGAGGCCTGCGACATACTCCGTGATGTCCTTGGCGAGCGCGGAGACGTTGGCCGCATCGCTCGCGAAGTCACGGTCCTCGCGCAGGAGATAGCCGTAGTCCTTGATCACCGTGCCGCAGCCGGACGTCGTCACCAGGATGGCATCGAGACCATCCTTTGCCGCCTCGCGACGCCAGGCTGCGACGTTCGCCCGCGCCCGCGCGACCGCGTCATCGTCACGGCCGAGGTGATGCGTCAGCGCGCCGCAGCATTGCTCGTCCCGGACCAGCACGACCTCGATGCCGTGGCGGGTCAGGAGGTTGATGGCGGCCTGGTTGATCCGCGGTGCCAGCACCTGCTGGGCGCAGCCCTGGAGCAGCGCGACCCGCCCCCGCCTCTTGCCGAGCGCCGCAAAGACGCTGCCCGCGGCGGGCCCCGGAGCCGGCAGTTGGCCTGGCGCGAGGGCCAGCATCGCCTTGATCCGCTGCGTGAGGCCAGGGGTGGCCGACGGCCGCGGCGTCGGCAGCAAAGCCGCGAACGGCCGGGCAAGCCGCGCCAGCGACATGCTGATGCGAAAACGCTGCGGGTCGGGCAGGACGAACGCCAGCACAGCGCGCAGCAGCCGCTCGGCAAGCGGCCGCTCGTAGCGCTCTTCGATCCGGACCCGGGCCTGGTCGACGAGGTGCATGTAGTTCACCCCGGACGGACACGTCGTCATGCAGGCAAGGCACGACAGGCAGCGGTCGACATGCTTGACGACCTCGGCGGTCGGCGCCTGGTCCTTCTCCAGCATCTCCTTGATCAGGTAGATGCGGCCGCGCGGGCTATCGAGCTCGTCACCGAGCAGCACATAGGTCGGACAGGTCGCGGTGCAAAAGCCGCAATGCACGCAGGCGCGCAGGATCTTGTCGGCTTCCGCGATATCGGGGTCGGCGAGCTGGGTGAGCGAGAATTCGGTCTTCATGCCTCGCCCCGCTTCAGCCGCCCGCGATTGAGGATGGTCTTCGGATCGAAGCTGACGCGAACCCGCTCACCGAGCGCGGCGACACCCGGTGCTTGCGGATGGAACACGTCCACATTGCGCCGCACCTCTTCGGTCGCCCGGACCAGCATGGCGTGCCCGCCGACGGCTTCCGCGCGCTGGCGCACGATGGCGGCTTGCGCATCGCCCTTCGGCGGCACGGCCGCCCAGATCAGCCCGCCGCCCCAGTCGTAGATCACGTCGCCGCCGGTTTCCCGCGCAAGCTGCCGGCCGATCGCGGCGCCTGAGGCAGGCGGACAGACGACCCGCCACACCGGCCAAGCGCCAAGGGCGCCATCGGCCCCGAACGGCAGTACGTCCCGGATCGCGGCCCACAACGCGGCCGAAGCGGCATCCTCGACGATATCGGCGGTTCCGAATGGGGCGAGCGCCTCGCGCAGCGAGACGGCGCGGTGGGCGGCCGAGGCGGTGATGCCCTCCAGCCGCAGCGCGGTGAGCGCCTCGCCTTGCGTGGCGATGTCGCCGAGCCCTTCGGCTCTTTCCCGGAAAGCGGATTTCGGCAGATGCGCCGCGCCCGATACGTCGAAGGGCGAACCGAGCGCCGCGGTCATGGCCTTGTTGGCGACGGCGTCGTCCAGCCCCCGCAGCAGCAGCGTCCGCTCGCTCTCCGGCTTCGGCATGACCTTCAGCGTCACCTCGGTCATGACCGACAGCGTGCCCCAGGAACCGGCGAGCAGCTTGCAGAGGTCGTAGCCGGTGACGTTCTTCACCACCTTGCCGCCGGTCTTGAAACTGTCGCCGAAGCCGGAGACGGCGTGCGCGCCGAGCAGATGGTCCCGGGCGCCGCCGGCCTTGATGCGGCGCGGCCCGGCGAGACCAGCTGCGATCATGCCGCCGATGGTGCCGAGGCCGGGCGTCCCGAGCAGGGGCGCCGTGTTCATCGGCTCGAAGGCGAATTGCTGGCTCTTGGCATCGATCAGCGACAGCACGTCAGCCAGCGGCGCGCCGGCCTGGAGCGTGATGATGAGCTCGTTCGGCTCATAGGAGGTGACCGCGTTGAGCGCGGAGACATCGAGCACGGCGTTGGTCGCCATCACATGGCCGATGCCGCGCTTTGAGCCATGGCCGATGATCTCGAGCGGTTGCTCGCTCGCAATCGCCGCGCGCACCACCTCTTCGACGTCTTTGGCGTCTCTGACCTTGAGCGTATCCACGGGAAGAGGCGGTAGCGAAAATCGCGTCGAAAATCAATTCGCGCCGAGCTCGCGCGCCTCAATCTCAAAGGAATGCACCCGTCTTTTCTCACCATGCGGGACGAGAGCGAGCGCCGGCTTTTGCGGCGCTGCGGACACAACCTCAATTCGATCACCATCGAATCATTGTCGTACGAAGTTCGGTACAGATCGAACAGTTCTCTTCCCAACGGAGTTCCATCATGAACGAACAGGCGATGAATCCACAAACCATCCATCAGGCGATCAGCGGCGGCGGTCTTCTGGTCGTGGCGCAGTGGGAAGCCAGGCGAGAGGAGGCCGACCGCGTTGCCGAGATCCTGCGCGTCTTCCTCCCGCAGGCGCAAAGCGAGCCGGGCGTAAAACTGTTCCTGATCAGCCGCGCCAAGGACAACCCGGCGCAGTTCCTGTTCTACGAGCTGTTCCGCGACGAGGCCGCCTTCAAGGCGCATCAGGAGAGCACGCATTTCAAGAGCCATATCGCAGGGCAGGCTCTTCCGCTGCTGGCGAAACGCGAGCGCACGCAGTATGCGCTGATGTAACAACCTCCCCGCACGCTGCGCGCGGCTAGATGATCGCGCGCAGCGGCGATTTCCGCAGGATCAACGCCGAGGCGGCGAAGCTGCCGACCGCTGCCAGCGTCGTCAGCAGGAGCGCCTTCGTAAGTGCGAAGAGCGGTAGCCCATGCAGCAGCATGGCGAAGCCGATCAGGATCGGCGGATGGATCAGGTAGACGCCGAACGCATTGTCCGAGAGCCATCTGGCAACCGGCCCCTGCGCGTCGAAATGGCGGCGATAGACGGCCAGTATGAGCAGACCCATGCCCACACAGACAAGCGCCTCCCACAGGCACTTCCCGGCACTGACGAGATTGAAGCCGCCGGAATAGAGCGCCGTCTCGCCCTCGAGGCCGCCGCCAAACAGCACCAGCGCCGCGAACAGCGGAACGGAGAGCGTGAGGGCCAGTGCTCCCCAGCGCACACAGGCCCCTTCGGCAAGTCCCGTCATCCAGTTGCCGCGATAGCCATAGGCTCCGGCGGCGAACATCAGGACATATTGCGGCAAGTCGCCGGGATGAACATTGAGCACCGAGGAGCCAGTCGGCATGACGATGCGCACGGCAAAGGTGGCCCCCGCCATGGCCATCACGAAGGCCATGACCATCGACCCATGCAGCGCGACCGTCCGCTCGCGCCAGCCCGACAAGCGGATCAGGCCGTAGGCAAGCGAGAACAGCAGCAGGACGGCGCAGAACCACATCGGACCGGTCTCGGACAGCCACTCGCCATCCCCGAGATGAACCAGCCACTGATGGCCGAAGCCACCACGTCCCCAGGTCCGTGACAGGAAATACTGCGTGAGCGGGCCGATCGCGAACATGTAGAGCAGGGTCGGCACACCAAGCCTGAACAAGCGGTCGCGAGCGAAGGTCGAAAATCCCTTCCGGTCTAACGACGCTGCGGCGAAATAGCCGGCGATGAAGAACAGCACCGCCATGAAGAAGGCCTGGAGGAAGCTCTGGTAGATGCCGAAGAACAGTGCCGTGCCAAAGCCGGTCGCCTGCCGGTCGACATAGTACCAATTGCCGAACGGGCTGTAGGTATCGGCCGCGTGCATGCTCAGCACGAGCAGGATCATCGACCAGCGGATGTTGTCGATGAACAACAGGCGCGACGCGGCCGGCGCCGCTATCGCTTTGCCTGTCGCGGCGCCTACCGGGATGTCCGCCATGTCGCCACCGGCATCAGTCCCGTCAGAACCGCGGAAGGTCGGGGAATGCCAGTTTCCCGGCATGCACATGCATGCGGCCGAGCTCGGCGCAGCGGTGCAGGGTCGGAAACACCTTTCCGGGATTGAGCAGGCCCTGCGCGTCGAAGGCGCATTTCAGCCGCTGCTGCTGGTTGAGGTCGATCTCGCTGAACATGTCGCCCATGAGATCGCGCTTCTCGATGCCGACGCCGTGCTCGCCGGTGAGCACGCCGCCGAACTCGACGCAGGCACGCAGGATGTCGGCGCCGAATGCCTCGGCGCGCTCGATCTCGCCGGGCTTATTGGCATCGTAGAGGATCAAGGGATGCAGATTGCCGTCGCCGGCGTGGAATACGTTGGCGCAGCCGAGCTGGTATTTCTCCGAGAGCTCGCGGATGCGCGCCAGCGCCTTCGGCAGCGCGCCGCGCGGAATTGTGCCGTCCATGCAGAGATAGTCGGGCGAGATGCGCCCCACGGCGGGGAACGCCGCCTTGCGGCCGGCCCAGAACAGGTTGCGTTCGGCTTCCGAGGTCGAGATCTGGCAGGTGGTGGAGCCGCAGCCCTGCGCGATCGCCTCGACGCGCTTGATCAGCTCGTCGACCTCGACGCCGGGGCCGTCGAGCTCGATGATCAGGAGCGCTTCCACATCGAGCGGATAACCGGCATGGACGAAGGCTTCGGCGGCGTGGATCGCAGGCTTGTCCATCATCTCCATGCCGCCGGGAATGATGCCGGCGCCGATGATCCGGGCCACGCATTCGCCGGCCGCCTCGACCTGCGCGAAGCCGACCATCAGCGCGCGCGCCGTCTCCGGCTTTTGCAGGATGCGCACCGTGATCTCGGTGATGACGCCGAGCAGGCCTTCCGAGCCGGTGATCACGCCCATCAGATCGTAGCCTGCGTTCTCGGCCGACTTGCCGCCAATGCGCAGGATCTCGCCACTCATCAGCACGATCTCGCAGCCGAGCACGTTGTTGGTGGTCATGCCGTATTTCAGGCAGTGCACGCCGCCGGAATTCTCCGCGACATTGCCGCCGATCGAGCAGGCAATCTGCGACGAGGGGTCGGGCGCGTAGTAGAAGCCGGCATGCGCGACCGCCTGGCTGATGGCGAGGTTGGTGACGCCGGGCTCGGTGACGACGACGCGGTTGTCGAAATCGATCTCGCGGATGCGTTTGAACTTGCCGAGGCCCAGGAGCACGCCGTCTTCCAGCGGCAACGCACCACCCGACAGCGAGGTGCCGGACCCGCGCGGCACCACCTTGATGCCCTGCTCCGCACAATATTTCAGGACCAGGGAGACCTGCTCGGTGGTGTCCGGCAGCACCACGACCATCGGCGGCTGCCGATAGGCGGTCAGCCCGTCCGATTCATAGACCCGCATCTCGGCGGCGCTGTCGATGACCCCTTCGCCCGAAACGATTGCGCGCAGGGCGGCGACGATTTCGCTGCGACGCGCCAGCACGGCCTGGTCGGCTGCGGGCATCATGATAGCCATGTTACGAAACCTTCGTCCGACGGAGGAAATTGTCCCGGCAAATCAATCATGTCTTGCTGTCCTTGGGTAGGTCCTCCGAAGGTCCCATTGCTTTGTTGCAGCGCAAGTTCTCTCTGGGGCAAGTCTGCTATCGCGAAACCTGTCAAGCTTTCGCGGCTTGTCCACCTGCACCGGACCTGCCAAAACCACGACCATCAATCTGACCCCGGGAAGAGACGAAGAGCATCCTATGACAAAACTGACTTTCGGCGCGCTGGTTGCCCTCGCCATGACTGCCGCAGCGTCCACCGCCATATCATCCAAAGCGATGGCGCAGGACGCCGCAGCCGGCAAGACGTCGTTCAACAAGTGCCTCGCCTGCCACGCCATCGGCGAAGGCGCGAAGAACAAGGTCGGACCGGAGCTCAACGGCCTCGACGGCCGCAAGTCCGGCACGGCGCCGGACTACAATTATTCGGACGCCAACAAGAATTCCGGCATCACCTGGAACGAGGCGCTGTTCAAGGAATACATCAAGGATCCCAAGGCCAAGATCCCCGGCACCAAGATGGCGTTCGCCGGCATCAAGAACGAGAAGGAGATCAACGATCTCTGGGCCTATGTCTCCCAGTACGACAAGGACGGGAAGGTCAAGCAGTAACGCGACGAGACGTAACGAAACGAGACTTGGCGGCCGCTAGTCGGCGGCCGCCTTCTCAGACGTGATCGCGGCGATCAGCGCCTCGATCTCGGTCTTCACCAGATCCGGCTCCGTGGTCTGCACCATGTGGCCGAGATCGGGCAGCACAATCAGCTTCGCATTCGGCACGGTGGCGGCGAACGGGCGGGCGTGGATATTGGTCGACACCGTCTTGTCAGGCTCGCCGGCGATGACCACGGTCGGCACGGAAATCTCTCCATATCGCGAAGCTTGCGCGGCCACCGACGCCTTCAGCGTCACCAGATCATAGGCATTGGCGATGAACTCGCGCGGGCGCAGCAGCAGCGGCGTCGCGGAGTCCTGCACGAAGCCGTCCGGCATCATCTGCGGCAGGAAGACGTTCCGCGCCCCGGGCGTTGCAAGCAGATAGCCGAGCGGCAGCGTGATCGTGTAGGCGAGCAGCGGGCCGATCACCGGCGTTGCGATGATCTCATTGTAGCGCCCGACGCCGCCACGCCAGGGATGGGTGACCGGCGCCAGCATGACGAGACCGGCGACCCGATCGGCATGATCGAGCGCAAGCCGCGCCCCCAGCGCCCCGCTCCAGGAATGCACCACGAACACCGCACGATCGATGCCGAGCCTGGCAAGCGCCTCGTCGACCATCCGCGCCTGCACCTCGGCCGTCGAATCCTCGAGCCGCGCCCGCGTGCTCCAGCCATGGCCGGGGCGATCGATCAGGATCACCCGATGCTTTTCGGCAAGAAGGTCGCCGAGCGGACGCCGCATCACCTCCAGATTCGAGCTCGCGCCGTGCAGCATGACGATCGGCAGGCCGGCATCGCGCGGGCCGAGGTCGACGACGTGCAGCGTCGCACCGGCGACCGCGATCATCTCGCCCTGCGGCGGGAAGGCGCGCTCGACGGCCCAAACGCCGGCCAGCGTGACGACGACAAGCAGGGCGAGCGCCGTCACGAGGAAAAATACGATCATGGAGATGGTCCGGGCGATCCAAGGCACATGGCAGTTACGGTCCCAGCGTCCGGCAGTTTCTTTTCGGTGCGCGGGCTTTGCGTTCCGCTGACGGTACCTGCCTGTGGATATCAGTAGAATTCAACCTGGGAAAACATCAACAAAATCAATGGCAGTCTGAAAGCATGCGGCCAACCGGGCCAGTTCATGCGGCCGTCATCGCCGCGTCCATATAATCGCCACGGTCGGTTCCACCTCTTAAGCGCGGGTGGGCGCCGATCCTCAACGCAATCCATGGGAACGCGGGAAAGACCGGCAGATTTTGTTCTGTTTTGGATTGGAGGTTTCTCGATGAGTTTGCGATCAAAAGATGCTGCGATCGACGAGATCGTTGCGAGCTGTAGCGGTGACCTGCGCGGCGCGGTACGGGCGCTGCTCCTGATCAACGAGCATCTCGAAGCCGAGCTTGCAAAACTCTATGCCGCTGCCGCAGACCAGAGTCTCGTCGAGCGCGGCGACCACATCCTGCACTAGGCGAACCTAGTCCGCGCTGTCGTCGTCCTTGTCTTCGTCGGGACCTGGCCTCGGACAGGCACGGATCGTCGACCGCGCAAGTTTGGCGTCGGCCTTGGACCTGTAGGGACCGTCGCCGAACCAGATGTCGCCGATGATGACGGGATTGCTGGTCACGATCTCGCATTTGCCGGTGGAGCGGTTGCCCACCACCCAGAACAGCCCGTCGGCAAGACAGGCCGTTGCGCTCGCCAGCAGCAACGCCCCCGCTAGGATCACGCGTTTCATCGCACGGCTCCACTTGTAGCTGTCATGCAGCTAATCCCGGTGGCTCGGGAAAAACATCCCCCCGCCGCGGGGCTGCTCGACGCGTGGTTAACGGCCGCGCTCCGCAGTCGCTCAAAACAACATCGAGTTGGGGGTTAGATATCCCGCCCTTCGACCTTCTCGGTCAGCGACTTGACCTGATCGGGGATCTTGTCGAGGTGCGGGTTGATGGCGAGCGCTTTGCGGTAGGCATCGAGCGCGCGCTTCTCGTCGCCGATCTCCTGCATGATCATGCCGAGACCTGCGAGCGCGCCGAAATGGCGCGGCTCCCGGATCAGCACCTCGCGGATGTCGGCGAGCGACCGGCCATAATCGTTCTGCATGTAGTAGAGCGTCGCGCGCCGGTTCCAGGCTTCGATATAGTCGGGGCGAAGCTTGATGACGGCATCGAGAAGCTTGATCGCGACGTCGATCTTCTGCCCATCCACGGCCGCCTTGGCCCGCGTCATCAGCAGCGCCGCCGTATCGCTGGGAGTCTGGAGCCAGATCGCCCAGATCCGCGCCTCGACATGCTTGGCGCTGACATCGTCCGGAGCCGCCTTCAGCGCGCCGAACAGGAAATCGAGATTCTTGGTGCGGTCGACCTTGGGCAGCTTCGCCGGCGCCTCGGGAAGCTTCTTCTGCTTCACGGGCGGACCTGCCGGGTCATCCTGCGCGAAAGCGGGTGCGACGACCGTCAGCACGGCCAGCAGGGCGGCCAGACGGAGGGGAAGCGCGGACAAGAATCTCACTGCCATGGCGGAAGTGTAGACGCGCAAAGCCGCCCTTGCATAGCAAGGACGGCGTCAAAGTCGTGTGAGACCGTGGTCTTGCGGGGGGCGCGACAGTCCCTCGGCAGGGAACTCAGCCCTTACCGATCAGCCCTGACGAGCCTTGAAGCGGCGCTGCACCTTGTTGATCACATAGACCCGGCCCTTGCGGCGGACCAGGCGGTTGGCACGGTGGCGACCGCGCAGCGATTTCAGCGAGTTACGGACCTTCATGGCAGAATCCTGAACGTTCGAAAGGCCGTGTTCGGCACTACCGTTTCGGCACGCGCGAATGTGGCAAAATGAGAGCTTTCCCGCTGGCGGACCGACCGCCCGGGACGCGCGGGTTCTAAGCCATGGTGAATGCCGATGTCAATGCAATCGGCCCGGTCCGCGCCGACTAAATCTGGAAAACAACCCCATGCAAAGGGGCTCTGAAACGGCCGGATCGGTCCCTTTGCTCCCTCAGCCGCATCCTTCGACGACGCCTTGCCAAATTCGTTATATCATATAATCAATTTACGATCTGTCGGGAGAAAACCAATGCCCAAGCTGAAGCTGCCCAATATCGACGACGTCGTCGCGATCGACATCCACACCCACGCCGAGGAGCCCTGCGGTTGCCACCCCGACGACGGCTATGACGATTTCCAGGCGCAGATGGCGGAATACTTCAAGTCGCCGAACAAGCATCCGCCGACCGTGCCGGAGACCGCGGCCTACTACCGCTCGAAGAACATTGCCGCCGTGATCTTCCCGGTCGATGCCGAGCGCGAGACCGGCTTCCGCCGCTACAACAATTACGAGATGATCGAGGCCGCCTCCGACCATCTCGACGTCCTGATCCCGTTTGTCTCGATCGACCCGCACAAGGGCAAGCTCGGCGCGCGCGAGGCGCGCAAGCTGATCGAGGAATACGGTGTCCGCGGCTTCAAATTCCACCCGACCATGCAGGGCTTCTATGCCAACGACCGCATGGCCTACCCGCTCTACGAAGAGATCAACAATGGCGGCGCGATCGCGCTGTTTCACACCGGCCAGACCGGCGTCGGCTCGGGCATGCCCGGCGGCATGGGCATGCGGCTGAAATATTCCAACCCGATGTATATGGATGACGTGGCGGCGGATTTCCCCGACCTCAAGATCATCCTCGCCCACCCCTCCTTCCCCTGGCAGGAGGAGGCGCTGTCGGTCGCGACCCACAAGCCCAACGTCTATATCGACCTGTCCGGCTGGTCGCCGAAATACTTCCCGCCGATCCTGGTGCGCTATATCAACTCGATCCTGCAGGATAAGATGCTGTTCGGCTCGGACTGGCCGGTGATCACGCCGGACCGGTGGCTGGCCGACTTCGCCAAGATCGATATCCGCGACGAGATCCGGCCGAAAGTGTTGAAAGCGAACGCGAGAAAGCTGCTGGGGATCTAGCAGGGAAGCAACGTCAAGGGATCAACGTGACGATCAAAGCCGTCGTCTTCGACGCCTATGGGACGCTCTACGACATCCAGTCGGTCGCGGAGATCACCGAGGATGCGTTTCCGGGCTACGGCGAGATCGTCACGCAAATCTGGCGCATCAAGCAGCTCGAATACACCTGGTTGCGCTCGCTGATGCAGCGCTACCGGGATTTCGCCGGCATCACGCGGGACTCGCTCGCCTATACGCTGCGCGTGCTCGGGCTCACCTACGACAACGACGCCTTCGAGCGCGTGATCGGGAAATATCTGCACCTCGATCTCTATCCGGACGCTGCGGCCGCGCTTGCGGCGCTGAAGCCGCGCAAACTCGCGATCCTCTCCAACGGCAGCCCGGAGATGCTGGGCGCGCTCGTGCGCAACACCGGCCTCGACAGACTGCTCGACGCCACCATCAGCGTCGATGCGAAGAGGATCTTCAAGCCGAGCCCGAAGGCCTATGAGCTGATCGGCGAGGTGCTCGGCACCAGCCCCGGCGAAGTACTGTTCGTCTCGTCAAATCCCTGGGACGTGGCGGGCGCCAAGGCGTTCGGGCTCAACGTCGCCTGGATCGAGCGGGTCACGCCGGAGGCGATAGCGCTCGCTTGCGTCGAGAGCGAACTCGTGGCACCGCTGACCATGTTCAAGGCGATCCGGACCCAGATGGACGAGCTGGGATTGCAGCCGGATCACCGCGTCCGCTCGCTGTCCGAACTGCCCGAGATCGTCGCCCGCCCATGAGTCTGGAATGAGCCGTCTGGAATGAGCATTCAATCCGTTCGCGACTTCTTCGCCGAGAAAGCCCCAGACATCACCGTCATCGAATCGCCGATCAGCTCGGCGACGGTGCCGCTTGCGGCCGAGGCCTATGGCGTCGAGCCCGGCCGCATCGCCAAGACGCTGTCCTTGCGGATCGGCGAGCGCGTCATCCTGATCGTCGCCAGCGGCACCTCGCGCATGGACAACAAGAAGGTGAAGGCGCAATTCGGCGGCAAGCCGAAGATGCTGGGGCTCGAAGAGGTCGCCGACATCACCGGCCACGAGGTCGGCGGCGTCTGCCCATTCGGGCTGAAGGCGCCGCTGTCGATCTATTGCGACGTCTCGCTGAAAGCCTTCGACATCGTGGTGCCGGCCGCGGGCTCGACCCATAGCGCGGTGCGCATCGCGCCGGACCGGTTGGCCGAGCTGGTCGGCGCCGAATGGGTCGACGTCTGCGAGCACAGACCGTAAGGCAGCTACGGCGTGTGCTCGCAGATCGAGTGCGCTTGATGTCCGCGATGGCTCCGACAGCAGCGGAAGTGCGGACATCGCTCGTGGTCCGAGCTGAGCCAGAAACAGGCCACTGGCCTCTCACGATCACGCGGTATCTGCGGACACCTCTCGCCGCTTGTTGCTGGCTGTCCGGAATGCTCGCCAGAGGAGAGCAACGCCACGAGTACGCGTGAGCGGGGCGGAATCGAACCCGACTTGCGGCCTTCGGACGCGTGCGGTGTGAACTCGTCGCGGAACCGCTCGCATAGATGTGCCGTTCTGGTGACAGTCCGCGCAGAAAATGGCGCGCGCGCCTGTTCGCCTTATTCGATCACGCTTTGTGCGGAACATTCGCTCGAGCGCTCGACTTTCAACCACCGTCGAGCCCCGCAGTGTTGCCTGGAGTTAGCCGCCGAATTGAAGGCGAAGAGGAGATCATCATGACGAGGGTAGCCAAGCTTCTTGCAATAGCGGCCATACCGGCATTGTTGATCGCAGCGTCTGGGCCGCTGCTCGCTGGAGGTGGTGGTGGCGGCGGTGGAGGGGGCGGCGGCGCCGGAGGCGGAGGGGGAGTTGGAGGAGGTAGCGGTGTGGGCGGGGGACATGGCGGCGGTGCGGGACATGGCGGCGCAGGTGGTGTCGGCCACGGCAGTTCGGCATCGGCTCCAGGGCACGCGATGCAAGCAGCGTTTTCGAGCCCGCATGCGCATGGAGCGCATCATGGCGCATCAAGCCTTAGCGTAGGACACAGCCTAGGACACGCGATCCAGTCGGCGTTTTCAGCGGTGTTCTCAAGCTCGCACTCGCATACCGGGCATCATGGTTCATCAAGCCATGCCGGGCATCCTGGCGCATCCGGCTTCAGCCCAGGGCACCAGATGCAAGCTGCATCTTCGAGCGCGCCCTCCGGGCATCCGGGGGCATCGAGCTTCAGCCCCGGGCACGAAATGCAAGCGGCATCTTCAAGCCCGACCCCCTCCGGGCAGCCAGGCGCATCAAGCTTCAGCCCTGGACACGAGATGCAAGCGGCGGCTCCGAACCCTTGAACGGCGACGACTAGCAATCAGCATCGAGTTGCGCGCCAAGGCAGGACGTAGAACGGCCTCGGTTGGGTCGTCGCCCCACGACGGTCGGCCGCGCCACGATGATCGCACACCAAGCGCAGCGCTGTAGCGACTCGCGCATGACATGGTTGGGCAGTCCGCTGACATCGAAGCCCGCATTGCGCGGTGGCAACCTGCATTGCTGCCATTGGCGAGCTACAAGCCTTGCGCGAGAAATGCAGACATATTGACCTTTATCGCGTACGCGATCCGATGAACCTTTGCAGGATTTGCTGCACCCATAGTGAACAGCTTCACATGGTGCATCCGGCGCCGGGGCTAAGGTGAGTACGGAATTCGCAGTGGGAATACCTCCAATCCAAGAGGGTGAGTCCCATGAAAAATCTGCTCTTAGTGGTAACCGCCATTGCCGCCATCGGTGGCGTGGCGACCAATCACGCCGGCGCGTGCGCCTTACGCTTTCCAACCTTTGAACTTACGGGCTTCCCGATCTCCCGGCATCAAGTGGCAGTGCTGGGCTCGGCCCAAGTGGAAGAGAGCACGG
This sequence comes from Bradyrhizobium iriomotense, assembly GCF_030160715.1. Classification (GTDB taxonomy): domain Bacteria; phylum Pseudomonadota; class Alphaproteobacteria; order Rhizobiales; family Xanthobacteraceae; genus Bradyrhizobium; species Bradyrhizobium iriomotense. The sequence goes on along the minus strand of NZ_BSOW01000012.1, from coordinate 78,002 downwards.
TTACGCCGGCGCTCATGTCAGACAGTATGCCGGCTTCTCCCCATCAGATCGCGGTTCTGACGCCACGTGTGAAAAAACTGAAAATTGCTGAGGCTTCAGTGGATCCCGGTCTACTCACCGTTGGCCAGACAAGGTCTGGCTCGCGGAGAAGCACCGGGCAGGCGATGTGTGCCGCTGAGTGAATCTTAGCGGCGTGAAGCAGAAATCCTGCGAGCGGATACTTGTCCGATTGTCAGGAAGCAAGACTGATTCATTCTTCACAATGATGCTGGACCGCGCGCAATCGATGGTCCCGGGCGAATGTTCAACGACTGTCCTGCTTCATCCCGCGGTTAAGCAAAAGTGCTGGGAGGGATCGATGGCGAATGTTGGCAAGCACGCGATCGTGGTGGGCGCGGGAATGGGCGGTCTCTTGGCCGCTCGCGCTTTGGCGGATCATTTCGATGAAGTGACCCTCCTTGAGCGTGATGCGCTCCCGGATTTACCCGATCCTCGCAAAGGCGTCCCGCAAGGACGGCATACGCACGGATTGCTTGCTCGCGGGCGCGAAATACTCGAGCAGTCGTTTCCCGGCTTTACCGAGGGAATGATTGCTCGGGGAGCCGTGCCTGCGGACCTCGTCAACGATGGGCTTTGGTTCAACTACGGTGTCTATCTTCACAACGCCCCCAGCAAGATGGTCGCGCTCGGGGTGAGCCGACCGACGCTGGAAGGCTTCGTGCGACAGCGGCTCGTTCAACTCCCCAATATTCGGCTGCGGGAGCGATGTGACGTTGTGGAGCCGGTGTTTGATCGACCATCGGGCCGCGTGACTGGTGTTCGCGTCCAGTCAAAAAATGGTTCAGATGGCAGGGCAACAATAGACGCCGATCTCGTGGTCGACACCAGCGGGCGCGGATCATCGAGCCCGACATGGCTGAGTGCGTTTGGTTTCGCAAAGCCGCCAGAGGAGCAGGTCACGATCAATCTTGGCTATATGACGCGCTTCTATCGTCTCAAACCCGAACATATGGCGAATGGTTTGCATGGCAGGAAGTTCGTCATCATGGGTGCGTGCTCGCCTGATTTTCGCTTCGGTGCTCTTTTGCCACAGGAGGGCGAACGTTGGACTGTGACGTTGGGCGGTTACGGGGACGATCAGGTGCCGGAGGATGATGCCGGTTTCCTTGAGTTTGCGCGTAGCTTGCAGCAGCCGGAAATATTCAACGTCATTCAGAACGCGGAGCCACTTACTCCGCTTACGCCATACAAGTTTGTTTCGAGCTTGCGACGCCATTACGAGAAGCTGACCCGCTTTCCGGAAGGCTATCTGGTGTATGGCGACGCCTTGTGCAGCTTCGATCCAGCCTATGGCCAAGGAATGACGGTAGCCTGCTTGGAATCGCTGGCCTTGCGCGAGTGCTTGGCAAACGGAATGCAAGGAATTGCTCGCCGTTTCTTCCAGATGGCCAGTCGATTCATTGAAGCTCCCTGGCAAATCGTCGTGGGCAGCGATCTGCAAAATCCGCGCGTTGAGGGCAAGCGGACGGCGCAGGTGCGCTTTGTCAACTGGTACATAGGGAAGTTTTACCGAGCGGCGCAACGTGACGCCACGCTGGCGGCCAAGTTCTTGGAAGTGGCCAACCTTGTGCAACAGCCAACCGCGTTGCTAACCCCGGCGAATGCGCTGAAAGTGTGGAATGTAAGTCGGGACATACAGCACCGCGACCTTGGTCAGGGGCGCCAAGCCGCTTAGCTCCGATGATTAGCAAGGCCGATAGTATTGTCATTGGCTCCGGCGGCCTCGGCGCTGCCACGGCATATTACTTGAGCAAACGCGGTCTCAACGTCGTTCTGATCGACAAGCACGATATTGGATCGCAAACTTCGCCCCGTGCGGCGGGCATGGTGAGCTGCGTTCGCAAAAGCGACTTGATGATTGGCCTCATCAAGGATGCCTGCCGCAAGATTGAAGCGTTCACGGAAGACACCGGGCAGCCTCTCGATTGGGTGCATTCGGGCAGCCTGAAGATCGCGCGTCGGCCGCAAGATGCGGAGGTTCTCAAGGCCGACTTTGAACGCGGGCGCCGTATGGGCCTTGATGTCGAGCTGATCTCTCCGGAGCAGGCGAGTCGCCTCAATCCATTTTTGAAGCCGATGGGCGTCGCAGCGGCGATGAGGATCGGTGACGACAGGTATTTCGACCCAGCGCAGGTTGCCGCCGGCTTCGCCAGGGCAGCGGCGGCTCAGGGCGCAACGGTACTGCCGAAGACGGACGTGCTCACCGTAAACATCGCTGCCAGCAAGGTGACCGGCGTAACTACCGCGAAAGGCATCATTGAAGGCCCAATCGTGGTCGATGCAGCTGGTGCGTGGACGCGAGAGGTCGCGGAGATAAGTGGGATTCCCGTGCCGCTGGTCCCGACCCGGCAGCAACTCATCGTCACCGAGCCTTTGGATGGCGTGCGTGCCGACCTACCGATGGTTCGAATCATGGATGCCGCCGTGTACACGCGTCCTTGCCAGGGCGGCTTGCTTTGGGGTGTCTACGAAGAAACACCACGATTTTTCGACATGCGGTCGCTCGGAGCCGGTTTCGATATCAAGGACATGCCACTCGACATCGAAGTGCTTCGTTCAGCCGCTCGTGAAGTCAGGGATCAACTTCCAATCCTGCAAACGGCTAACGTGCGAGAATTTCGCGGTGGCATTCCGACCATGACCGCTGACGGCCACCACATCCTTGGCCCGGCCTCCGGAGCTACTGGCTTTTATTTTGCCAGCGGATGCAACGTTGCCGGCCTCTCGATCTCGCCAACCCTCGGAGAGGCGCTTGCAACCTGGATTATCGATGGCAAGCCGGCTATCGACCTCTCGCCTATGTCTGTCATGCGCTTCAAAGACCAGTCGTGGTCTGAACCTGAACTACAGAGGGAAGCCGCTTGGCAGTATCGGCACTTCTATGGCGCGGTCTAACTCTCGCGTCACTGCGCCGGCTGACGCGACCGGCCAATGACGGATATGTGGCGACTGCTTCGTTAGGTCCGAAATTCAGGCAGCCTCACCTTCTAGCCGCCCCAGCCACAGTAGTGACGGCAGCGATAGCGTACGCTATGCCAATGGCCCCAGTGCCAGTGCCACCAGCGCACCGGGGCAAGGTCCCTCTCCTGCACCGTCGGCTTGGCAGCGACTGACAAAGGAGTGACCGGGGCAGCCATTGCAGGTGCGCCGAGCAATATCGCGCCAATCACGAAAAGCGCTGCAGGAATCTTGGTCATGGACATGACATCCCTCCGATCCCACGACTTCCCCGCAATCAACTTGGCTGGCTGCAATTCGTTGCACGGTTATGACGGTTTCGGGCCCGGACCGGCGGTTAAGCCGCTATGACGCTGGATGCAATGCTTGATGCAGATGCGTTAGGGAGGCTACCATATGGACCATGACGGACGACAAGGTGAAACGACGGCTGACCACGGTCCTATGCGCTGATGCGCAGGGCTATTCTCGCCTCATGGAAGCGGACGAGGCGGGTACGTTGGAGACGCTGCGCCGCTACCGCGCGGCCATTGCCGGATTGGTGGAGCGCCATGAAGGGCGGATCGTGAATACCTGGGGCGATGCCGTGATCGCCGAGTTCGCCAGCGTCGTCGAGGCCGTGCAGTGTGCGGTCGAGATTCAGCAGGAAATTTCCAACCGGGATTCGGACCCGTCGCACGCCCACCCGATGCGGTTTCGCATCGGCATCAATCTCGGAGATGTGATGGTGGACGGCTCCGACATCTATGGCGACGGGGTCAATATCGCGGCGCGGCTGCAAGAACTTGCCGAACCCGGTGGCGTCGTGATCTCCGGTTCCGTCTACGATCACGTGCGCAACAAATTGTCCCTTGGCTTCGACTGTCTCGGCCAGCGCCCTATGAAGAACGTTGCTTCCGTGACCAGCTATCGCGTGACCACGGGCGGCCGAACCGCTGGACGAGATAGCTTCCCAGTTGACGAAAGCCCCGCTCCCCAGGGGCCAGCAGTTGCTGACGCTCTACGGATTCGCGACAGACACGAGCCCTCCACGTGGATGGGCTTCGTCTCGGATTGGCTGGCGATCCTGCCTCGCCCGGTCAGGGTGGCCCTCACGGTTTCGTGCTTTCTGATTCTGATCAATGTTTTCACCGGCATGCACAAGGTCTGGTTCCATTGGCCAGTCGCAGCATTGCTCTTCGGCGTCATCCTGCGGACAGTGCTCGGGCACAGAGCTGCGTCGGACAGCGATGGGGAGCGCCGAACGAGTCGGGAGTGAGACGGCCCATCTGTTGTGACCGCATCTTCGTGTCTACCGAATCCTCGGCGGCTCTCCGAATACACGCCCTAATCGTCGTCATCGTAATAAGGCCGCGGCGGAGGCGCAGCAGGAGGCGGCACGTTGTTGTAGCGTGGCGGCGCGACCCGGCCGCGCGGCGGCTGCGCCTGGTTGCTGGTTTCGAACACCGCGCGGCATCCGCTCGAAAGCTGCGGGGTGTTCTGACGCAGGCAGGCGACGATGCGGTTCACGTCGGGAATCTGGTCGCTGCACAGGCGCCAGACATCCGGCGTGCAGGCCATCTGTTGTTCCATGTTGCCGCGATATTCCTGGGCAGAGACGGTGCTCGTGGCGACCGTGCCGCCGATCGCAAGCGCCACACCGAGCGCAATCGGCCCTGTTCGCATGTCCTGATCCTTCTCATTTTCTCTCAAACGCTCCTCAATCAATGAGGCGCGCGAAGGTTCTGGACCAACAACAAAATGTGAAAGCGGAGGCGGAACCTATTCCACCCTGCCGATCTTCCTGACCGCCGCGATCAGCCGCGCGCTGTCGGCTGCGACGAACTGCGAAAACTCCGGTGCGTCCTGATAGGCGACGAGACTGCCCGAGGCTTCGAACGTCTTGAGGACGTCAGGACTCTTCATCACCTGTCCCATCGCCTCGCGCAAACGGCCAACGATCGGCGCGGGCAGCGCGCTCTGCCCGAACAGGCCGGCCCAGATGTACATCTCGACATCCTTGTAGCCGAGCTCTTGCAAGGTCGGGATGTCAGGGAAGCTCGCGATGCGCTGTGCGCCCCAGTTCGCCAGCACGCGCAGCTTGCCGTCATCGACCTGCGGCTTCAGCGTGCCGGGCGCAGCCGCGATCGCCTGCACGGTGCCACCGAGGATCGCGGTCAGCGCGGGACCTGCGCCACGGAACGGCACATGCAGCAACTTGATGTCGGCGCTGACGGCGAACATCTCCATGGCGACATGCAGCGTGCCGTAAGGCCCCGACGAGCCGTAGGTGATCTGTCCGGGTCGCTGCTTCGCGTCGTCGACGAAGTCCTGCACCGTCTTCCAGGGCGCCGACGCCAGCACTGCGAGCAGCGTCGGATCGGCGAGCACGCGCGCGATCGGCGTGAACTGCGAGACCTCGTAGGCCACGGGACGGTTGAACAGCCGATCCGCTTCCGGCAGCACCGCGAGCGAGGACAAGGTCATCAGCAGCGTGTGACCATCCGGCTCGGCGCGCGCGGCCGCCGCATTGCCGACCGATCCGCCGGCGCCGCCGGCACGATTGTCGACGATGACGGACTTGCCGAGGATGCGCTCCAGCGCCATCGCCACCGGGCGCGCCGCAAGATCGGCCTGGCCGCCGGCCGGAAACGGCACGATCATGGTGATGTTACGCGAGGGATAGCCTTGCGCGAAGGCGGCGCGCGTCAGCGTTGTGTGTGCAAGCGGCGCAAGCGCAGCAGCGCGCAAGAGATCGCGTCGGTTCATCGGCAGCCCCTCCCCCGGTCTTTGTTGTTTGGGGCAGAGTAGCGCGGCGACACGGACGAACAAAGGTACCTCCGTGCCGCATCTGTGCATTTGGTGCCAAGCGACGGCAACATTAGCGAACGGTTATCCCTGCAGCCTGCCGCGCCGGAACGTATCCCGCCACGCGGTGTTGGCCTTCCGGGAGAACGCGGGATGAACGACCCTGGCACGATCGATGGCGCGCTGGACGAGATGCTGGTGAATCTCGCCGGCATCGTGCTGCGGCTGGCAAAGCCGGATCTGACGCGCACGCCCCAGGCGCGGCGTGCGCTGGTGCAGTCCGTCAATCAATATTCGGCTTGCGCCGCGCGCTCGAGCGATCCGCGCGTGCACGAGTTGAAGGCGAAGCTGGAAGAGACGCTGAAGCCGAACCTGCGCGTGGTTGCGAGGGATGGGATGACGTTGTGGTAGGCGCAGATCGATCCCCACGTCATTGCGAGCGTAGCTAAGCAATCCAGAGTCTTTCCGCGGAGGGATACTGGATTGCTTCTCGGCGCCAGCTACTCCGCCTTCGCGCGCTTCTTCGTCTGCCGCTTGCACGTGCCCGGCAGTTTCGCGGCGAGAAACTCGGCGAGCACCTCGACGCGCGCAGGGCGCGGACCGCCGGGCGGGGTGACGAGATGCACGGCGCCTTCGGCCTGCTTCCAGTCCTTCAGGATCACCTCCACCTCGCCGGAGGCGATGGCGTCGCCGACGATGAACTCGGGCAGGTCGGCAATGCCGAGCCCTGCGAGCAGCGCCGGCATCACCGCCTCGCCATTGTTGACGCGCAACTGTCCCGCAGGGCGCACGCTCGCCTGCTCGCCGGCCGCGTTGGTGTAGTGCCAGACGTTGGGCGTCGTGAGATAGGCGTAGCTGAAGCACTTATGCTCGGCGAGGTGCATCGGATGCGTCGGCCGGCCGTGACGCTTGAGGTAGGACGGCGCAGCGACCGTGTAGCGCGGCATGGTGAAGAGCCGCCGCGCGATCAGCGAGGAATCCGGCAACCGCGCGATGCGCAGCGCGGCGTCAAAGCCCTCGCCGATCAGATCGACGGTGGCATCGCTCAGATGCAGATCGACCGAGACCTCCGGATAGGTCTGGAAGAACTCCGGCAAGAGTGGCGCGACCGCCTTCACGCCGAAGGTCATGGGCACGGCGAGCCGCACCAGCCCGCGCGGCGCGACCGACTGCGCCAAGGCCTCGTTCTCCGCCGCCTCGCCATCGGCCAGCAGGCGCGTCGCCCGTTCGGCGAGCTTGTGTCCGGCATCGGTCAGCGCGAGCCGGCGCGAGGTACGGTTGAACAGCCGCGCGCCAAGCCGCTCCTCCAGCCGCGTCACTGCCTTGGAGACGGTCGCCTTGGACATCGCAAGCTCGCCGGCGGCGGCCGCAAACGACCGTAATTCCACGACTTTTGCGAAGATCGCGAGCGCCTCGAAATCCGGGAGTTTTGCCATGGGACAGGCCCGCCAGTGACGTTTACGGAAACAATATGTTTCGACAGTTTCTATTTCTATACCACAGGCGGAGGCATATCCAAGGGGCATCAGACATTCAGGGAATGGAGAAATCCAATGGCCAAGAAGCTCTCAGGAAAGGTTGCCCTCGTCACCGGCGGCTCGCGCGGCATCGGCGCAGCCTCCGCCCGCGCTCTCGCCGACGAAGGGGCCGACGTCGCCATCAGCTACGTCGCTTCGCCCGACAAGGCCGAAGCCGTGGTCGCCGAACTGAAGACCAGGGGCGTGAAGGCGCGCGCCTTCAAGGCCGACCAGGCCTCGGCCGCCGACGTCGAGAAGCTCGTCACGGACGTCGCCAGGGAATTCGGCCGTCTCGACATCCTCGTCAACAATGCCGGCGTCGCGAGCGGCGGCGCCATCGACGATCCCAAGGCCGACACGGCGGCTCTGGCGCGCCTCGATGCCGTCAACGTGCATGGCGTGATCGCGGCTATCCGCAGCGCTTCGCAGTTGATGGGGGAAGGCGGCCGCATCGTCACCGTCGGCTCGATGCTCGCCGACCGCGCCTCATTCCCCGGTCTTGCCGACTACGTCGCCACCAAGGCCGCTGTGGTCGGCTACACCAAGGGCGCAGCCCGCGACCTCGGTCCGCGCGGCATCACCGTCAACGTGGTGCAGCCCGGCTCGATCGACACCGACATGAACCCGAAGGATGGCGGCGAGTTCGCCGAGACCCAGCGCAAGCAGCATGCGCTGCAACGCTTCGGCCGGCCGGAGGAAGTCGCAGCCGGCGTCGTCTTCCTGGCGAGCCCGGAAGCCTCCTTCGTCACCGGCACCGTGCTCAACGTCGACGGCGGCTTTGGCGCCTGATCGGACCTATACAATTCAAGCAAGGAACCACGCACATGATCGAACTCAGACCTTTCGACAAGCTTGGCAGCGCCGATCACGGCTGGCTCAAGGCCAAGCACCATTTCTCCTTCGCTGGCCATTACGATCCCGACAACATGGGATACGGCGCCTTGCGGGTGTGGAACGATGACGAGATCGCACCGAACACCGGCTTTCCCGCCCACCCCCACGCCAACATGGAAATCATCACCTATGTACGCGAGGGCGCGATCACCCATCAGGACAGCCTCGGCAACAAGGGCCGCACTGAAGCCGGCGACGTGCAGGTGATGAGCGCAGGAAGCGGCATCCGCCACTCCGAGTACAATCTCGAGCCGACGAAGACCAGGATCTTCCAGATCTGGATCGAGCCGACTGCGCGCGGCGGCCAGCCGACCTGGGGCTCAAAGCCGTTCCCGAAGGCGAACCGCGATGGCAAGCTCGTCACCATCGCGAGCGGCTTTGCGGCCGACAAGGAGGCGCTGCCGATCCGCGCCAATGCCCGGGTGCTCGCGACCACGCTGAAGGCCGGCGAGAGCGCAGACTACGAGCCGCAGGCATCGCGTCACCTCTATCTCGTGCCGGCCGCCGGCGCAGTCGAGGTCAACGGCGTGCGCGTCAATGCCCGCGACGGTGTCGCGATCCGCGATGAGGCCAATCTGAAGATCAGGGCCCTGGAAGATTCCGAGCTGGTGCTGGTCGACGCGGCTTAAGGCACCAATTGCTCCAGCGGATCGGCGGCGCGCCATCGATCCGCTTCAGCAGGAACGTTCTAGAAATTCCCCGAAGAGCGGGTCAGCTTTCACGATCCTCCGACCGCAAACTCACCTAAAACCTGAAGGAGAGCCATCATGGCAAAAGTTCTCGTCCTCTATTACTCCGCCTACGGCCACATCGAAGCGATGGCGAATGCCGCCGCGGAAGGCGCGCGCGAAACCGGCGCGACCGTCGACATCAAGCGCGTGCCCGAGCTCGTGCCGGCCGAGGTCGCCAAGGCCTCCCACTACAAGGTCGACCAGGCCGCCCCGATCGCCAAGGTCGACGATCTCGCGAACTACGATGCCATCATCGTCGGCACCGGCACCCGCTTCGGCCGGATGTCCTCGCAGATGGCGAACTTCCTGGACCAGGCGGGCGGTCTCTGGATGAAGGGCGCGCTGCACGGCAAGGTCGGCGGCGCCTTCACCTCGACCGCGACCCAGCATGGCGGCCAGGAGACGACGCTGTTCTCGATCATCACCAACCTCCTGCATTTCGGCATGGTGGTGGTCGGCCTGAATTACGGTTTTGCCGGTCAGATGAAGCTGGACGAAGTGACGGGCGGCGCGCCTTACGGCGCCACCACGATCACCGGCGGCGACGGCAGCCGCCAGCCCAGCGCCAACGAGCTCGCCGGTGCGCGCTATCAAGGACGCGTGATCGCGGAGACCGCGAACAAGCTGCATGGCTGATGCGTGCGGGGCGGCATTCCCATTCGCGGATGCCGCCCCACCTATCGCATCGGAGCGACTTGAATGGCTTTCGAAATTCTCCTGATGGCGCAGATGATCCGCAAGCCCGTCCAGGTGCTGGCGCGGCGGTGGTATTGCCGCGGTCTGTTCCGCGCCTCGCGCGGCCGGCTGTACTGCGCCGGATGCACGGGACAGTGAAGCGCGCATGATCGCCGACATTGCAAGCCGGCGCTTTGTTCGTTTCAGGGATAGGCCTTGTCAGGGATAGGCCTTGTCAGGGATAGGCCCTGCCCATCGCGCGGTTCGCAAGAGCGGCGAGCCGCGGATGTCTGCGCAGGCCCTGGGCTGCATGATCGCGCAGCACGTAGGGCACGCCGCGCCAGGACAGCGCGACGCTGACGTCGGTCAGCGGAAGCGGCACGGCGCCGAAGCGGCGCTTGTAGTCGTGATTGCCGATGCTGAGATCGAAGCGGCGGACCCCGTCTTCATGCAAGGCCGCCATCGTGCGCTCGGTCACAAGCAGGCCCGGCGAGCAGGCCGACCACGGCCTGCCGGCATTGCTGATGCGCAGCAGATAATAGGTCGTGCCGTATCTCAGGCCCAGCGACGTCGCGATGATGCCCTCGTCGCACACCAGCGCAGAGACGATCGCATAGCCTTCGGCAACGCCCTGCCGGACCACGTCGCGATAGAACTTCGCGTGGCTCTCGTCGCTGAGGACGAAGTTGAGCCCGAGCTGCTTCATGCGCTGCTGCTGCTGGATGTCCATCGCATCGAGCAGCCTCAGCGCCTGGTCGACATCGGTCGCGATCTCGAAACGCGCGCCGGCGTGACGGCTGAAGACGCGCCAGCAGCGCGGCAGCTGCATGCGCTTGATCGAGGCGCGGTAGTCCGAATAATCGTCGCTCGTCAGCACCAGATTGCCGTTGAGCGAGCAGGATCCGACGCGGCCGAGCGACATCAGCGGGTTCGGCTTGCCGCCCACATAGGCCGGCATCTTCTGCAAGCGCAACAGATCGAAGCGATCGGGCAACGCGCGCAAGCCATTGACCAGCGCATCGCCGATGGCGCGCGCGCCAGCCGCATCGCACGCGGCGTCGAGCGCCAGGATCGGCGCGTTGTTGTCGGACACGCCGAGATCGGCGAACTCGACGATACGCACGCCACCCTTGCTGCGGCTGATCATCGGCACCAGCGCGATGTCACTGCCGGTCGCGGCATCCGAGATCACGGCGATCAGCGGAGTAGCGTCATGGAATGCGCCGTACCAGGCCGCAAGCCAGTCACCATGCTGGAATGCCGTGCGATGCCCCGCGCCCAGGCGCAACGCGGCCTGCTTCCAGTCGCGCACGAAATCGATCGCGATTCCGAACGCGCTGGTCACCCGACCGTCTAGCTGCTCGACGCTGAGAAATGCCATCCGCCCTGGGCACACAGTTGCTGAACGTTTCCAGATGAATAACGTTTTGTCGCCAACCACAAGTTACGTCGCTGCTTATCGTTAAGCCGATACCGTTGCGCCTTCCGCGCGAAAAGGTTCATGTCCCGATCTGAGACGAACCGACCCCGCCGCCTTGCGACAAGTTGTCGGCGGCTCAGGACTCCGGCCTGTCCACGCATTGGAATCTGGCGAGGAAATGCAGGCCGGCGACCGCGAGCACGAAGAAGAACCAGGTCGGATTCTGCCGGTCGAGCAGGAACGTCTCGGTCGTTCCGTAATACAGGCCGAACAGCCAGATCGTCAGGAAGAGCTTTGCCAGGGCTCCGCTGCGACTGCCACGCTGCGCCGCCTGGAAATTGTTGAGCGGGGTGAAGACGAAGATCAGGATGACGAGCAAAAGGCCCGGCAGGCCGATGGTGACGGCGAGATCGAGATAGCTGTTGTGGCTATGCGCCGCGGTCACCGCCCATTCGGCGCCTTTCGCGGTCTGCCGCTCGCTGACGTCGTCCCAGAACGCCGCGTAGCCATGGCCGAGGATCGGCTTCTCCGCCACCGCGGTGAGCGCAAACTCCCAGATGTCGCTGCGGCCGGTGAAAGTCGGGTCGACCGGGAGCGCCCGGGTGATCGCCGCGAGAGTGGGACTTGCGACGCTGCCGACCGTGAGCAGGTTCATCACGATCAGCGGCGCGAGGCAGATCAGCCGCTTCAGCCAGAGACTGCGGGTAAGGTAAACGAGCGAGGCCAGCGCGTAGATGACGAGACACAGCACCGACGAGGTCTTGCCGCCGGTGAAGATCAGAAAAACGCCGGCAAGTGCCGCGATGACGGGCCCCATCACCAGCGAGCCGACGGCAGTGAGATAGATGCCGAGATAGACCAGGCAGCTCATCACCGACGAGGCGACGTTCTTGTGCCCAAAATTGCCACGCCAGTCGCCGGCAAGCTGCGGCTCGGCGAAATCGGCTGCCGTATGGATTGAAAATTGCGGCGCCAGCACGACGCCGAGATAACACAGGGCGAGCAGCACGAGGGCGGCGAGCCCGAGGCATCGGTTGAAGCTTTTCTGCGTCGGCGGCAGCAGCGGCAGCAGGATGGCGAGCGCGGATACACTCGCCGTGAGCACGAAACGCTGCGCGGACAGGCCGCGGTTCTCCGAGAGGACGATATTGATCAGCATCCAGCCGACGAAACAGAGATGCAGCGGCGTCGCCAGGGTTCTGAGCGACGGGGCGTCCTGCGCGAACGTCAGCAGCACGGCAGCGGCGGCGAGCCCCGCAAAGGCGATGTAGGACAGCGCCATCCGGCCCGAGGCGGCGGTCGCGATGTCGGCATTGCGCAGGTCCGGGAACGGTTCCAGCGTCACCAGCACCAGGAGCAGCGCTGCTACGACGAGGACGCAGCGCGCGGCCTCGAGGACATTGAGCCCGGCGACAAACGCGCGCAGTCCCTGACCGAGCGGCCCAGCCCCCACGCCAGTCATGTCAGCAGCACTGCGATCCATCGGTCACCCTTAGCCGACCCGTGCTAACCTTTCGTCAACCAGCAGGCTTGCCGGACACGCTGTCCGGGCGTTTAACGCTAATATGCGAAAGGCGGCTTTGAGCGGCCTTTGCTGCAAAGCTTTGAGCCTTATCTGGCTATCATCCGAGGCGACCCAAGCCGCCATCATGCGGCACCTGGCCCGATATGCGGCCTGGTTAACGAACCGTTAAAGCGCAGCCCCCAACGACGAGGCGTCAACTGACCACCGCCGGCGCCACCCTTGATCCCGCGACCGACGCGCCGTCGTTCACCGACAGGCGCGCCGATCGCATTGCGCATTCGGCCGACTTCATCTCCGTGATCATCCCCGCCAAGAACGCCGCTGCCTATATCCGCGAGACGATCGACAGCGCGCTCGCGCAAAGCGCTGACGTCGGTGAAGTCATCGTCATCGACGACGGCTCGCGCGACGACACCGTGGCGATCGTCCGATCCATCCGCGACAGCCGGCTGCAGCTGATTGCGAACGAGCAGGCAGGCGTCTCGGCGGCGCGAAATCTCGGCGCGCAGACGGCGCGCGGCGCGTGGCTACTGTTCCTCGACGCCGACGATCGCCTGCGCTCCCGCGCGGTGGCCACGCTGGTCGCGGCCGCGAAGGCCGCGCCCGCCGCCGTTCTCGTCTATGGCGACTACGATCTGATCGACAGTGATGGACGGCCGATCGGCCGGCGCGGCCTCCTGCAAGGGCGCAGGAAGCCGTCAGGCGATGTGCTCGCGCGGCTCGCGCGCGGCAACTTCATCGTCAACGGCGGCATCATGCTGGTGCGCGCCGATGCGTTCCGGACGGCTGGCGGTTTCGACGAGCGGCTCAGTCTGTGCGAGGACTGGCATTGCTGGTGCCGCCTGGCCGCGATCGGCGACTTCCAGTTCGTGCCCGCGCTGCTCCTCGACTATCGTCTCCACACCGCGAATACGATGAACGCAGCCGCGCGCTCGCCGCGCGATTTCTTTCCGGCCGTGGAGCGCGTCTTTGCCGACGAGTTGATCCTCGCCAAGCTCACGCCGGAGAACCGGCCGGCCCTACGGCAGGCGGCCGAGATCCATCTCATCACCTATGCGGCGACCCAGGCGGTCCGCTTCGGCCGCTATGGCGATGCGCTGAGCTATATGGGCATGGTCAGGCAGCGCTCGCTCACCGCGCTGCCGCGATCACTCGCCAAGCTCGTTCTCGCCCGGCTCGGTATTTAGGCGTCAGGAGACGATCTTCGAGGCCTCATACGGCCGCTGCTCGATGCCGAAGGCGGCGAGCGCGCTGCCGAACGCCACCATCACGGGATGCATCGCGACGACGGCTTTGGTCGTGAACGACAAGCGCGCCGCGCGGACCAGCGATAGCGGCAATCTTCCCAGCATCGCCGCAAAGACGTGCGCCCGCGCCGCCGCGGTCTTTGCCGCCTTGCACTGCACCCGATAATTGATCGCTCCGATGCGCAGGCCACGTTTGGCGATCCACCCCAAGCTGGTGCGGCCTTCCGGCACCGTCTCGGTGATCACGGCCTCCGCGGTCCAGTGGAATGTCATGCCGGCGTTCCGGCATCGGACGAAGAAATCGCAGTCGCCGCCGCCGAGGAAATTGAAACGGAGATCGAAAGCCGGACTGCCGAGCCGGTCGAACACCGAACGCGTGATCAGGCAGTTGCCGCAGCCATAGATCAGCGGCACGGCGCCGGTGTAGTCATAGGCCGGGCAGAAGGCCGGATGGCGCGCGAGCCATGGCTTGCTGTCGTCGTCGAAGAGCGGCAGCACCGGACCGCCGACCACGTCCGCGCCGGTCGCTTCCGCGGTACGAACCATCAGCTCGAGCCAGTCGGGCGAGGCGATCTCGTCGTCGTCGATCATCAGGAAACGGGTCGCCAGCGGAAACAACGCCTGCGCGGTCTCGAACGCGGCATTGATCGCCTGGCAATTGCCCTGCCGCTTCTCGACCAGGCAGATGCCCTGAAGTTTTCCGGCAGCCAGGAACTCGGCAGCGACCGGCGCACTCTCGCGCCGCGCGGCGTCGTTCTCCACCATGACCACGGCGAAGGAGCGCGGGGTACGCTGGCCTGCCAGCGACTCCAGCGTCAGCCGCAAATGCTGCGGCCGGCGAAAGCAGGGAATGCAGACGACGGTGCCGACGGACAAGTCGAGCACGCGCGAGCTCGCGGCGATTTCCCGGTTGGGGTCGCGCACGGCATCGGTGATGCGGCTCGTGGAGAGGTCGGTCGGGATCAGGGTCATGATATCGTTGAATGGCCGAGATGTGTTGAAAAACCCCTGCTCCAGGACGGCACAGCAAGGCTGCGGCGAAACACAACTGTCCCAATATGGCGACGCCCCGAGCGACGTTGCCTCACGCCGGACAACGCCATCACGCGGGGTGCAACTCCGCAAGCCGCCAAATCCAGCCTTGCCTGCAAGCCAATCGTCATCCACACCGCCGCTTTCACGCGCTTTACCTTGCGAATTTGCACCGAAGTGCTCCTGCAATTTCCGATCCAGCGTGCAGCCGCCATACCATGCGGACGATGCCGTAGTTAACGGGCCTTCGCATTAACCCAACCGTAAGCACCGTAACCATTGGCACGGCAGCGGCATCGAATTTGCTCTTCGAGCGTGCGAGAAATTCCCTGTAATTTGAAACGAACCCGCGCGATTGAAGAACATGAACAGACAAGCCACGATCGATTTCGCGACCACGATCCGCACTGATGCGAGCGCCATCACTCAGCCGGCACACACCCAGGCACTGCTCGACCTCGTCTCGGGCGAGGCGCGCGACAGCCTGCTCGCCGTTCACGACGTCCTGCGCCGCGAGCTGCCGCCGGGCGAGCTCGCAATCTACGAGGCCGGCGGCGGCTCCTGCAGCTTCCTGCCGCTGGAAATCCTCAACCGCAGCCACGTCACCGTCGTCGACATCGACGAAGACCAGATCCGCAACAACGACTACGCCCAGGAAGCGATCCTCGGTGACGTCCAGACCTACCGCTTCAAGCCGGAAAGCGTCGATCTCGTCATCTGCTACAACGTGATCGAGCATCTGCCCGACGTCGAGGCTGCGCTGAAGAATTTCTGCGAGGCGTTGAAGCGTGGCGGAATGATCTTGATCGGCGCGCCCAATCCGCGCTCGCTGTCCGGCGTCGTCACCAAATATTCGCCGCACTGGTTCCACGTCTGGTTCTACCGCCACGTTCGCGGCATCAAGAATGCGGGCGAGCCCGGCGAGCCGCCGTTCCCGACCTTCTTCCATCCGCTGGTGACGCTCCCCAATCTCGAGGCGTTTGCCGCCGCGCACGGCCTCGAGACGGTCTACCGCCGCGAGGTCGAGAGCCCGCGCTATCCCGAGATGCGCAAGCGCAAGCCGCTGTTCGCTGCTCTCGTCGATGCCGGCGCCGCGGTGCTGAGCTTCCTGCTGCCGCGCGGCGCCGACGTACGACACGGCGACTATCACGTCATCCTGCGAAAACGCTGACAACCATGACGACGGCGCACTGGGAATTCCGACGTGCGGGCCCCGCCCGCAAAACTGCGCCGTCGGACGCGCGCACGCTTGGGAGCCTGCGCGGTAACGAACCGTTAATCTCCGGGGGACTGCGGCGGTGGAAGCGTCACGACGATGCGCCGCGCGCTCGCATGCGCTTAAACGCTTTGTTTGCCATTTCGGTGAATAGTCCCTCAATGAGTATGGTAAATTTTCCCTGTTGCGTTTGTTCAGCGCCTATATCAGGGACGCAGCGCGTAACGCGAAGAGTACCCCCTCAGCCTGCGGCAGTTGGAATGGAAGCTGGGGATCATGCTTGACTACGACCAGCCGATAGAGCGATCGAAGCGCGAGGTCAGGCAGCCAGCGCCATCGGCCGGCTTCAACGTGCTCGAGCTCGCCCGCCTGGTCTGGCAACGCAAGGCCGCGATCGCGGCCGCCGGTCTGATCGGCGCGAGCCTCGCCGTCGCCGTCGGCAAGAGCCTGACGCCCCGCTACACCGCAACCGCCCAGCTCTATGTCGATCCGCGCGAGCTGCAACTCGTCGATCGCGAATTGACGCCGCGCGCGCAGGACGTTTCCGGCATGTCCATGGTGGTGGAGAGCCAGGCGCGCCTGATCACCTCCAACAGCGTCCTCCTCCAGGTCATCCAGCAGGCCAACCTCGAGAAGGATCCCGAGTTCGGCGGCGGCGACGGCAGGAACTTGATGTCGTCGCTGCTTGGCCTGATCGGCCTCCAAGGCCGCGCTCCATCCGCGGACGACAAGAAGGAAGTCCAGCTTGGCGCCCTGGAAGTGCTGAACCGGCACATCACGATCCGCAAGACCGAGAAGAGTTTTATCGTCGACGTCGAGGTCTGGTCGACCGATCCGGCGAAGGCGGCGATGCTCGCCAACACGCTAACCAACGTCTATCTCGCGGAATCGCGCAACTCGCAGGCTCTGGCGGCGCGACGCGCCACCAACGACCTGTCCAGCCGGTTGAAGGAGCTGCGCGAGCGGCTGCGCACGGCCGAGACCGCGCTTGCGACCTACAAGGCGCAGAACAATTTCGTCGGCACCCAGGACACGCTGATCAGCGACCAGCAGCTTTCCGCCAGCAACCAGCGGCTTGCCGCGGCACGCGCGGCGACACTGGACGCGCAGGCGCGCTACGACCAGATCGAGGCGAGCCGGCGCACCACGACCGATGCCGGCGCCATTCCGGAAGCGCTGCAATCGCCGACAATCGCGAATCTGCGCGCGCAATATGCCGATGCGCGCAAGAAATACGCGGAGCAGACCGCCGAGCTCGGGCCGCGCCATCCGGCGCTGCGCCAGACCGAGAAGCAGGTCGAGGATCTCAAGCGCACCATCAACGAGGAGATCGACCGCTTCGCCCAGGCCGCCAAGAACGACCTGACGCGCGCACGCGACTACGAGGCCTCGCTGAACCGGGCGCTGGAAACGCAGAAGCGGCAGAGCGTGCAGCTCAGCCAGGCCGCGGTGCGCCTGCGTGAGCTCGAGCGCGAGGCCGAGGCCAGTCGTGACGTCTATCAATCCTTCCTGAAGCGCTCGCGCGAGACGGAAGAGCAGGAGAGCCTGAACACGTCGGCAGCCCGCGTGATCGGCGAGGCCACGGTGCCGCAGCGGCGCTCGTTCCCGCCGGCGATGAGCCTGTTCGCCATGATCGGCTTCCTGTTCGGCTCGCTCGCCGCCGCCGGCTGGTTCGTCGCCGTCAGGCAACTATCCGCCGGCGCAATAGAGCCCGAGCCGACCCGCAGCGAGCGCACGGCGGCTCCGGAGGCTCCAATAGCTTTGCCCGACACAACGGCCGCGCCGCAGGCGCCGCCGCTGGCGCTGGTCGAAAAGCCGCTGATCGCACGCCTCCAGGAAGCCGACGTCATGCGTACGCTCGGCGCCATCCTCGCCGTCGGCAACACGGTCGACCTCACCCGGCTGGGCTGGCCGACGCTGCGTCCCGGCTTTCCGCTGACGACGCTGATCAACGCGATGCGCGACATGCGCACTGCTGCGACGCGCCGTGCGGCAGGCAAGACCATGCCGGTGATTGCGATCGTCGGCGCCGGCGCTACGGCCGACCGCAGCGTCGCGGCGTTGAACTTCGCGCTCGCCGCCGCTCGCGACGGCACGCGCGTGCTGATGATCGACACCGACCACCAGGCCCGCAGGCTCTCCAGCAAGATCAACCGTCCCGGCAAAAGCGAGCCGGGCCGGTTCGGCTGGCTCTCGATCGGCAACAAGGCCGCGCGCGAGATCAAGACTGCGAACGGCATTTCGGTGCTGCCCGTCGCCGACGGCGATGCCGGCAAGGCCAGTGATGCCATCCGCAAGGCGGTGGCGCAGGCACGATCCGCAGGCGGCACCGATCTCGTGATTCTCGATGGGCCGGCGATGCCGCTCACCGCCGCCGACCGCAAGCTGCTCGACGCAGCCGACGCCCTGGTGGCCGTGCTGCCCACCCACCTCGACATCAACGATGCCATGGAAGACATCCTCGCCGCGCTCGGCGGCACCGAACGCAAGCTCGTCGGCGTCATCCTCAACGAGCTCAATCCCGCGACCCAATCGCGCCAGCGAGGCAAACAATATGCTTGAGCGCCGCGTCAATCTGCTCGGACGGACCGCGACCGCCGAGGTGCCACGGATCACCGTCGGTGGCCTTCGCATGGCCGCGCTCGACCTGGAAGCGACCGCCGATTTCATGATCGAGGCGACCGACCCGCGTCATCGCGTCGGCCGCCCGCTTTATCTGACCTCCGCCAATGGTGAAGTGCTGGCGCGCTGCTCGACCGAGCCGCAAACCGAGCGCCTGTTCCGTGCCGCCGACCTGATCAATGCCGACGGCCAGCCGCTGGTGGCGGCCTCGAAGCTGCAATCATGGTTCCCGCTGCCCGAACGCGTCGCGACCACCGATCTCTTCCATATCGTCGCCCGCAAGGCCGAAGCCGCCGGCCGGACGTTCTACATGCTCGGCGCCAGCGACGCCGAGAACGCCGCTGCCGTGGCCCGGGTTCAGAAGATGTACCCGAACCTGAAGATCGTCGGATACAGCCATGGCTATCTGCGCGGCGATGCGCTGCGGGCCAAGGTCGACGAGATCAACGCGCTCGCGCCCGATTATCTCTGGGTCGCGCTCGGCGTCCCCTTCGAGCAGGCCTTCGTCGAGGAGTACACGCCACACCTCACCAATGTCGGCGTCATCAAGACCGCCGGCGGCCTGTTCAATTTCCTGTCCGGCAGCCGGAGCCGCGCGCCGAAATGGATGCAGACGATCGGGCTGGAATGGGCCTGGCGCACAATGCTCGAGCCGCGCCGCCTGTTCTGGCGCTATCTGTCTACGAATCCCCGCGCGCTCTACCTCTTGTTCAGCCGCAACCGGCCATTCAACAGCTAGCGTGGCGGCACGGCGCGGCTTCTGCTAAACTCGCATTAGGCATCCGTGGAACCCGTGCCTTGCCGGGTGCTGGCCTAACCGGCTAGAATACACCGACGCGGTCGGCGCCGGCAAAAGTCCAGTCGCCTGTTACCCGCGTGGCCGACGATGAGGTCGGCCCGAATGGCTCGCCAGGATTTGCGCGAGCGGATTTTCTCACCGCGTCAAGGCCGTCATCGAGTCCTTAACTGATCGGCCTGTTTCAGGCGCGGGACAGGGAGCACCGAAGCAATGCATCAGGCTGAACGCCTGGAGTTCGAGCGCGTGATGGACGAGTTCGCCCGCTGGCACGCCGTGCCCGAGGACCAGCGCTCGGCAGCGCCGGCCTGGTGGTGGGGACCCGCCATGGCGGTGTTCGACGACAATGAGCCGATGGGCAGCACGTGGTGTCGCGAGCTGGGCCTGGCCGAAGGGACGAGCTTCGCCGAGGGCGCGCGCACGATCCTCGCACTGTTCGTCGAGCAGACGTCGCTGACGGGACCCCAGGAGTTTCCGAGCAAGTCCGAGGGCGATGATCAGGCCATTCGCGAGTTGCACCCGCTGCCATCAGACGACAGCGCGTTTCAGCCGTAATGCGGCGTCCGCCTCGCTGCCGGCGTCCAGCTCGGGCTGGAGCGGCGGCGCCATCGGCCGCAGCAGCTCGGCCATCTGCCGCGGCGGCAACGGTTTGGCGATCAGGTAGCCCTGCATCTCGTCGCAGCCATGAGTGCGCAGGAACGTCTCCTGCTCGGCATTCTCGACGCCCTCGGCGACCACCGTCATGCCGAGCGCCTTGCCCATGCTGATGATCGCCTGCGCGATCGCCTGGTCCTCGCTGTCATGCGGCAGGTCGCGCACGAACGAGCGATCGATCTTGATGGTGTCGATCGGGAAGTGCTTCATCAGCGACATCGACGAATAGCCGGTGCCAAAGTCGTCGATGGCGAGGCGAATGCCGCGGCCCTGGATGGCGTCGAGCACCTTCAACGCGCGACCGACGTTGCGCATCATCATGCTCTCGGTGACTTCGAGCTGAAGCAGCACGGGCGACATGCCACTCGCCGCGAGCGCCTCGTCGACATCCTGCAACAGGTGCTCGTCGGCGAACTGCCGCGGCGACAGGTTGACCGCCATCGACAGCGGCAAGAGGCCGCGGCGCTGCCAGGCCATGGCCTGCGCACAGGCCTCCTTCAGCACCCAGCGGCCGATCGGAACGATCAGGCCGGTCTCCTCGGCGAGCGGGATGAACTGCGCCGGCGATATGCTGCCGAGCTCGGGATGCGTCCAGCGCAGCAGCGCCTCGACGCCGGTGATCTGGCCGGTCTCCATGTCGACCTTGGGCTGGTAGTTCAGCGCGAACTGCTCGCGCTCCAGCGCCCGGCGCAGCGCGCTTTCCAGCGACAGCCGCTCGATCGACTGCGTCGTCACTTCCTTGGAGAAGAAGCGGTAGCCGTTCTTGCCGTCTTCCTTGGCGAGATACATCGCCATGTCGGCATTCTTGGTGAGCGTCTGCGCGTCGGCGCCGTTGGCCGGATACATCGCGATGCCGATCGAAGCCGTGGTGTGGCACTCGTGACCGGCAAGCTCCATCGGCTGCGCGAGGGCCGCCAGGAGCCCGGTTGCAATGCGCTGAACGTCGTCGATCTCGCCGCACTGGTCGAGGATGACGACGAACTCGTCGCCGCCGAGCCGCGCCATCACGTCGCTGGCGCGCAACGCCTTCCGCAACCGGCTGGCGACTTCTATCAAAAGCAGGTCGCCGGCTTCATGGCCGAGCGAATCGTTGATCACCTTGAACCGGTCCAGATCGATGAACAGAACGGCGAACCTGCGTTCGAGCCGCTGCGCCACCTCGATCGCTTCACGCAGCAGGCTCGTGAAGGTATCTCGGTTCGGCAGGTTCGTCAGGCTGTCGTGCGACGCGAGATATTCGATGCGCTCGTCCGCTTTGTTCTTCTCGTCGGCACGATCGAAATTCTCCATGGCAAAAGCGACATTGTCGGCGAGCCGTTGCAGCAATTCGACGAATTCGGGAGTGAACGTATCCTTCTCCGCCGACATGTAGATCATGACACCGACAGCCTGGTCATGGGCGACAAGCGGAAGGACGGCGCCCGACCTCGCCTCGTAATTGCCTATATAGCGATGAAAGACCGCGACCCGGTTGTCGTTGAGATAGTCGTTGCTGATGCTGGGCTGCCGGGTGCGGAAGGCGGTCCCGCTCATGCCGCGGCCTTCGGGGCGTGCCGGGTCGACGGAGAGCCGGACCTGACGCGTGGTCTCCGCCGCAGGCCCCGCGGCAGCCACGATCTCGAGCTGGTCGCTGTGGGAGCTGGCGAGCGCGATGCTCGTCGCGGTGAACCTGCCACCATTCGACGCCGCCTGGCAGGCCAGATCGAACAATTCGGCGCGCGACCTCGCCCGCATGATCGCCTCGTTGGTTGCGCTCAGCGCCGCGAACATGCGCGTCAGACGTTCCTTCTGCACCTCGGTGCGGGCCTTCTCTTCGGCTCGATCGAAATTGTCGAGTGCGAAAGAGACGTTCTCTGCGAGGCGTTCGAGCAGCTCGACCAAATCGGGTGTGAACGTGTCTTCTTCGGGAGCCAGGAACAGCAGGACGCCGATCGGTGCCCGACCGGCTTGCAGAAGCGGGAAGCTGGCAGCCGCACGAGTGCCGTCGTCGACCGCCTTGCTGCGCCAATGCTCAGAACGCGGATCGTTCAGATAGTCGTTCATCACACAGGGCTTGCGATTCCGTACGGACGTGCCGATCAGACCGCGGCCTTCGGGATGATCGGCGGAGACGACGCAGGTTCGGCCGAGCATCCGCTCGTGCTTGCGTCCCTTGGCCGCAACGACGCGGACGAATTCGCCGTTCGGATCCATCATCGCGATGGTGGTCGACGCGAACATGCCGCCGAGAACGGCGGCCTGGCAGGCCACCTCGAACAGCTCCTCGCGCGTCTTGACGCGCATGATGGCTTCATTCGTCGCGCACAGCGCCTCGAACATGCCGTTCAGCCTGTCGCGCTGCTTGTCGGCCCTCGCCTTCTCTTCCGCGCGGTCGAAGTTTTCCAGCGCAAAGGCCACGTTCGCCTGCAACCGCTGGAGTAGCTCGACGAACTCGGGAGTGAATGTGTCGCGCTGCACGGCATTGAAAAGGAAGACCCCTTCGACCCGGCTGCCGTTGAACAACGGCAAGGCAGCAGAAGAATGTATGCCGGCGCGACGTGCACTTTCGTGCCATGGCTTGACGCGCTCGTCCGCCAGCAGGTCGTTGCTGATATGGGTCTGGCGGGTTCGGAAGGCCGTTCCGGTCAGCCCCCGCCCCTCCGGCACCTTGTCGGAGGTGGCGAAGGTATAGCGGCGCAAGTCATTTGCATGCGGCCCACAGCTCGACGCGACACGGAGCAGGTCGGCCTCATGATCGGCCACGAAGATCGTGGTCGAGGCGAATTTGGCGCCATGCACGGTCGCCTCGCAAACCAGATCGAACAGCTCGGCGCGCGAGCGCGCGCGCAGGATCGCCTCATTGGTCGCGCTGAGCGCAGCGTACATCCGCGCCAGGCGATCCTCCTCTTCGGAGATCCGTGCTTTCTCAGCCGCGCGGTCGAAGTTCTCGATCGCAAAGGACACGTTCTCCGCCATGCGCAGCAGCAGAGAGACGATCTCCTCGTCCTTCGCCCAGGACCGGCTGATGAAGAACAGCAGCACGCCGACACTCTCGCCGTGCTTGATCAGAGGCGCAGCCACGCAAGCCGCGACGCCGGTGTTGACGTTGACCTGCTCCCAGGGCGTTCCCTTGGTGCGGCGGGCAAGGTCGTCCTCGACGACCGGTTTCTGCGTCCGGAACACCTGGCCGGAAATGCCGCGGCCGAACGGATTGTCCGGATCGATCGAGTAGCGCGCCTGGGCCATCAATTCCAGGTTCTGCCCGGTGGACGCGACCGGTTTCAACCAGTGCGACGTCGGCTCGCGGAGCAGGACGATGGTCGCAATCGACTTGGCGCTGTGCACGGAGGCGTCGCAGACGAGCTGGTACAGCTCGAGCTCGGTCTTGGCGCGCAGGATGGCTTCGTTGGTCGCGCTGATGGCGCTAAACATGCGGTTCAGCCGCCGCATCGCCTTTTCGCTGCCGACGCGCGCCGTTTCGCGCTCGAGATTCTCGAGCGCATAGGAGATGTTGGACGACATACGCGTAAACAGCGAGACCATCTGCTCGTCGAGCGATCCGGGCTCGGTGCGCGTAACGAACAGCACGCCGACGCTCTTGCCGTTGCAGATCAGCGGCAGCGCGGCGGCCGCACCGACGCCGGCCTTGATGACGCCTTCGCGCCAGGCCAGCGAACGCGGATCGTTCAGGAAATCGTTGCTGATGCACAGCCGCTGCGTGCGGAACGCCTCGCCGCCGACGCCGGATCCTTCCGGCGTGCCTTCCTCGACGGTGATGTTGATCGACCGCAGCCGGACGACGTCCTCGCCGCAGCCGGCCGCAAAGCGAAGCCGCAGGCCATCCGACTCGACCAGGAACACCGAGACCGCCAAAAAGTCCCCGCTCGAAAACCCGGCGTCGCAGACCTTCTGGTACAGCTCGTCCGGCGATTTCGCATACAGGATCGCTTCGTTGATGGCGCTCAACGCTGCAAATGTGCGCGCGAGGGTCGTCTGCAAGGTCTCAACTCCCGGGCATTGCTGCCGTTTTTTCCCGGAACTTTATCGGCGACGACCGCCTAAGTGGTCGTTATTACCGCTTGCAAACCCGCAATCAAAGTGAACGAGCTGCGAACGAGGGGCGCAAAACTATTCGCAAAACTACGGTGGACGCGGCCTTTCGCGCCAGGCGGAGGCATCCGCGCACGGCTCCTTTACGAATTTGCAGCCCTGACTTGGTTTACGGGAGATTGATATCGCGCCTTCGCTTTGAGACGATGGCTCTCAACAAGCAACGCCCGCCAAGGGCGGCGATCGAGGGAACGCCATGACACGGCAGATGGTCCTGGTCGGCTTTCTTCAGGCACAGAACTGCACCAATTTGCCGAGCTCGTGGCGGCATCCGGACTCGCGCGACGATTCCATGTCGGCGGACTATTACCAGGAGATCGCGCGGATTCTCGAAGCCGGCAAGCTCCACATGGCCTTCTTCGACGACCGCCTGGCGATGCCGGACCGCTACGGCAACGATCACGCCCACACTGTCGAATACGGCATTCGCTGTGTGAAGATGGATCCGCTGATCGTGCTGACGACCATGGGCATGGTCACCGACCGGCTCGGACTGGGCGCGACCTGCTCGACCACCTATTACGAGCCGTTCGACGTCGCGCGCCGCTTTGCGACGCTCGACCTGATGTCGGGTGGGCGCGCGGGCTGGAACGTCGTCACCTCGCTCAATGACGGCGAGGCGCTCAACATGGGCAGGGACTCCCACCCCGAGCACGACTCCCGCTATGACCGCGCCGACGAATTCATGGAGGTCGTGCTGGGCCATTGGGACAGCTGGGAGGACGGCGCGCTGATCATGGACAAGGCGAGCGGCCGCTTTGCCGATCCCGCCAAGGTGAAGCGGCTCGATCACAAGGGGCCGTTCTTCAATTCGCGCGGACCGTTCACCGTGCCGCGCTCGGACCAGGGCCATCCCGTGATCATCCAGGCCGGCGCCTCCGGCCGCGGGCAGCGTTTCGCCGGACGATGGGGCGAGGTGATCTTCACTGCCGGGCGCAATCTTGCTGGCGCGAAGGAAGGCTACGCCGCCGTACGCAACGAGGCCGCCAAGGCCGGACGCGATCCCGAGGCGATGTTCCTCTGCAACCTGACCACGCCGGTCTGCGCCGCGACCAAGGCGGAAGCCGAAGACAAGATGGCGCTGATCAACAAGCTGCCGCTCCAGATCGACGCGCTGTCGCTGCTCGCGGAAGCCCTCAACTACGATTTCGCCTCGAAGGGGCTCGATGAGCCGCTCACGACCGACGAGCTGAAAAGCATGCAGGGCATCCTCGGCATTCGCGACGGCGTGCTAAAACTGTCCGGCAAGAGTAATCCGACCGCGCGCGATTTCGTCACCTTCTCCGGCCGCGGCGGGGTCCAGGATGCGATGGTCGGCGGTCCGAAGGAGATCGCCGACAGGTTCGAGGAGATGTTCGTCGAGCGCGGCTGTGACGGCTTTGTCATCGCCGCGACTTACGTCCCGGGCTCCTATGCCGACTTCGTCCGTCACGTCGTGCCGGAGCTGCAGCGGCGCGGGCTGTTCCAGAAGGACTATCGCGGCAAGACGCTGCGGGACAACCTCGGGCTGAAGCGGCCGGAAGTCGGCGCGTGGAAGACGCAGCCGCGCGTTGCCGCGGAGTAGGAACGGGGACGCGATATGCGCCGGCTCAAGTTCGCGGCCTCTGGCCAGACGTCATGGGGCGACAGCTATCGGACCCTCATCCTGAGGAGCGCGCATCGCGCGCGTCTCGAAGGATGAAGGCCCGGCTCTCGGCCTCGCCCTTCGAGACGGCCGCTGCGCGGCCTCCTCAGGTGAGGGGATAGATTGAACGTGTCACCGATTCAAAACGGCAGCGCCACGCCGGTCTTGATCTCCTTCAGGATCACGTTGCTGCGGACGTAGCGGATGCCGGGAATCCGGAACATGAACTCGTCGAGGAATTTGTTGTAGGCGGCCATGTCCTGCACCACGACGCGCAGGTGATAGTCGGCATCGCCCGTGGTCGCAAAGCACTCCAGCACCTCGCGGCGCTTCGTCACCCGCGAGACGAACTCGTCGACGAATTTTGCATCGTGCCGCTCCAGCGACACATGCAGCACCGCGGACATTGCAAACCCCGCGCGCTCGCGCGCGACCAGCGCCGCGTAGCCCAGGATGATGCCGGCCTCCTCCAGCGCGCGCACCCGACGCCAGCACGCCGAGGTCGACATGCCGACCTCATCGGCAAGCTGCTGGTTGGTGGCGCGGCCATCCTTCTGGAGATGGGCGAGAATCCGCGAGTCCTGCTCTTCGATCATGGCGACACCTCAATTCGGGTTATTTTACCAAATTCACGTGTCTTTTGCAAAAATCTACCGAAATCGACGCCTACGCGGGATGAATAGGTAGGACCTACCAGCCATCAGGGATTAACCTTCGTTTATCCGGCAGGGACGCCGCGCGAGGTCCGCCATGGACGCCATTTCTTCACTCGATCCTTACGAACTCTCCGACCGCTACGACCGCGAGGACGGCCGCGTATTTCTCACGGGCACGCAGGCAATCGTCCGCATCGCGCTCGATCAGGCCCGGCGCGATCGCACCGCGGGGCTCAACACCGCGGGCTTCATCTCCGGCTATCGCGGCTCGCCGCTCGGCGGCGTCGACCTCGAGCTGTGGCGCATCAAGGATCGCCTGAAGAGAGATCGCATCGAGTTTCTGCCCGCGGTGAACGAAGATCTCGCCGCGACCGCCGTGCTCGGCTCGCAGCAGGTCGAGACGCAAGGCGACCGCGAGGTGCAGGGCGTGTTCGGACTCTGGTACGGCAAGGGCCCCGGCGTCGATCGTTCCGGCGACGCGCTGAAGCACGGCAACGCCTATGGCTCCTCGCCGCATGGCGGCGTGCTGGTGGTCGCCGGCGACGACCATGGCTGCGTCTCCTCCTCGATGCCGCACCAGTCCGACGTCGCCTTCATGAGCTGGTTCATGCCGACGCTGCATCCTGCAAGCGTCAGCGAATATCTGGAGTTCGGCGAATATGGCTACGCGCTGAGCCGCTTCTCCGGCATGTGGGTCGGCTTCAAGGCGATCTCCGAGATCGTGGAATCCGGCGCCTCCGTCGCGCTGCGTCCGCCGCGCGACTTCCGCACGCCCGACTTCACACCACCGCCGGGCGGCCTCCACTATCGCTGGCCGGATCTGCCGGGACCGCAGATCGAGGAGCGGCTGGAGGCGAAGAAGCACGCGGTCTATGCCTTCGCCAAGGCCAACCCGATCGACCGGCACATCTACGACATCCCGCACGCGACCTACGGCATCGTCACGACAGGCAAGGCGCATCTCGATCTGATGGAGGCGCTGCGGCTGATGGGGCTCGATGAAGCCGCCTGCCGCAGCATCGGGATCGACATCTACAAGGTCGGCATGGTCTGGCCGCTGGCGCTGCACGACGCGATGGAATTCGTGAAGGGCAAGCGCGAGATCCTGGTCGTCGAGGAAAAGCGCGGCATCATCGAAAGCCAGTTCAAGGAATATTTTTACGACTATCCCGGCGCAAAGCCGGAGCGCATGGTCGGCAAGCATGACGAGCGAGGGGCGCGGCTGATCTCCTGGATCGGCGAATTGTCGCCGCGCGCACTTGCTGGCGTGCTGGCACGGCGTCTCGATCCGATGTTTCCCGGTCTCAACCTCGCCGCGCGTGCGGCCGCGTTGTTGCCGGAGGCACAGCGCATGATCACCGTCAGCGGCGCGACGCGCACGCCCTATTTCTGCTCGGGATGCCCGCACAACACGTCCACGACAGTCCCCGAAGGCTCCAAGGCGCTGGCCGGCATCGGCTGCCATTTCATGGCGAGCTGGATGGACCGCGAGACCTCCTCGCTGATCCAGATGGGCGGCGAAGGCGTGAACTGGGCGGCGTCGTCAAGATTCACCGGCCACAAGCACGTGTTCCAGAATCTCGGCGAAGGCACCTACTACCACTCCGGCTCGATGGCGATCCGGCAGGCGATCGCCGCGAAAGCCAACATCACCTACAAGATCCTGTTCAACGACGCCGTGGCTATGACCGGCGGCCAGCCGGTCGACGGCCCCGTCAGCGTGCACGCGATCGCGCACAGCGTCCGCGCCGAAGGCGTCTCCCGCATCGCGCTGGTGTCGGACCATCCCGCGCAGTTTTCGCCCGCGGATTTGCCCGGCGGCGTGACCATCCATCCGCGCGAGGAGATGGACGCCGTGCAGCGCGAGCTGCGCGAGGTCCTTGGGGTCTCCGTGCTGATCTATCAGCAGACCTGCGCCACCGAAAAACGCCGTCGGCGCAAGCGCGGCCAGATGACCGATCCGAAGCGCTTTGCCTACATCAATGACCTCGTCTGCGAAGGTTGCGGCGATTGCTCGGTCGAGTCCAACTGCCTCAGCGTCGAGCCGAAGGAGACGCCGTTCGGCCGCAAGCGCCAGATCAATCTGTCCGCCTGCAACAAGGACTTTTCTTGCCTCAACGGCTTCTGCCCGAGTTTCGTGACCGTCGAAGGCGCCACGCGGCGCGCGAAAACCGCAAGCAGCATTGACGCGACAGGCCGCGCGGCCACCCTTCCCCTGCCCGCGCCCGTAACACTCGACCGCCCCTACGACCTGCTCGTTACCGGCGTCGGCGGTACCGGCGTGATCACCGTCGGCGCGCTGATCGGCATGGCCGCGCATCTCGAACGCCGCGGCGTCTCGGTGCTGGATTTCACCGGCTTTGCACAGAAATTCGGCCCCGTGCTGAGCTACATCCGTCTCGCCGCAAGCCCCGAGGCCTTGCATCAGGTGCGCGTCGACCAGGGCGCCGCCGATGCGCTGATCGGCTGCGACCTCGTCGTCAGCTCCTCGCCAAAAGCCTCCGGCACCTATCAAAGGGGCACGCGCGCTGCGGTCAATACGGCGGAGATGCCGACCGGCGACGTCGTGCGCTTCCGCGACGCCGATCTCGCCTCGCCCGCCCGCCTGCGCGCGATCCGCCAGGTGATCGGTGAGGGCAACCTCGACACCATCAACGCAAACGCGCTGGCCGAACGCCTGTTCGGCGACGCCGTCTACGCCAACATCATCATGCTCGGCTTTGCCTGGCAGCAGGGCCTGGTGCCGGTCTCGCTACAGGCACTGCTCCGCGCGATCGAGCTCAACGGTGTCTCGGTCGAGCGCAACAAGCAGGCTTTTGCCTGGGGCCGGATCGCCGCGGCCGATCCGGATTTTCTCCCCAAGCCGGAGGGCTCTCCCGTCGCCGAGACGCTCGATCAGGTGATCGACCGTCGTGCCGAATTCCTGACTGGGTATCAGGACGCGGCCTATGCAGCCCGCTATCGGTCGATGATTGCGAAGGTGCGCGCGCCTGAGTCCAGCCGTCGCAGCGCGGCGCTGACCGATGCGGTCGCGCGCTCCCTGTTCAAGCTGATGGCCTACAAGGACGAATACGAGGTGGCGCGCCTGCATATGCAGACCGATTTCCTCGACACGTTGAAGCGCGAGTTCGACGGCGATTTCACGGTCAATTATCATCTGGCGCCACCCTTCCTTCCTTCAAGGCGCGACGCGCGCGGCCGTCCGCGCAAGCGCGCCTTCGGGCAGTGGATCCAGATGCCGCTTTCACTCCTCGCGCGCTTGAAAAGGTTGCGCGGCACGCCGTTCGATCCGTTCGGCTACACGGCCGAGCGGCGCGCGGAGCGCGAGTTGATCACCTGGTACGAAGGATTGATCGAGACGTTGCTCGTACGGCTCGATGCCGACACCTGCTCCGACATCGTCGCCATCGCCAAGGCCCCGATGGACATCCGCGGTTACGGCCCGGTGAAGGATGCCGCGATTGCAAAGGTCAAGGCAGAGGTGGAGACTCTGCTCGCAAACCTGTACGACTCGCCGTCGCAAAAAGTGCGGAGCTACGGTTGACGCGGCGGCACCGAGGCCTCATGGCCCCGCGGGGGCGATCGCCGGCTGCTGGCGATCGGCATAGCGCTGGACAAGATGTTCGGACCGCTTCCGGCACCGGCGCGCTAGAGGCAGCACATATCTAGCTCCTCACCCTGAGGAGCTTGCGAAGCAAGCGTCTCGAACGGCGAGGCCAGCAGCGTGGCTTTCATCCTTCGAGACGCGCGTTCCGCGCTCCTCAGGATGAGGGATTGAGAGCGGGGCTACGCTCTCTCCTCGTCATTCCACATTGCGCAAGTGCGCAATGTGGGCGCGCGTCAGCGCGAGCCCCGGCATGACGAGAAAACCTCACAAGCTGTCAGGATGAGGAATCCGCGAGGTCTCATGAATAAGGATTGATCAGTTTCTGCTGCTCCGCGCTGTGCTGCACGAGCATGTCGATGAAGGTTCTGACCTTCGCCGACAGATGATGGCGATGCGGGTAGACCACGTTCATCGACATCTCGACCGGGCGATATTCCGGCAGCAAGCGCACCAGCCGGCCGGCTTCGAGATCGTCCTGGACCAGGAATCCAGCCATCAGGCAGATGCCTGCGCCCTCCAACGCCATGTTCCGCAGCGCTTCTCCGCTGTTGGTGACGAGCCTGCCGGAAGTGCGCACCGACGCCGGCGTCCCCTTGCGATCGAGGAAGCGCCACTCGTCCCCATAGGGATAGTTCAGGTGGCGGCCGCAATTGTGCCCGGTCAGTTCGGCGAGCTGCTGCACACGGCCGTGCTTTTCAAGATAGTCGTGCGAGCAGCACAACACATGCCGCCACGTGGCAAGGCTGCGGACAATCAAGCTCGAATCCGGCGGCGCGATCATGCGCAAGGCGATGTCGTATCCCTCCTCGATCAGATCGACATCGGCTTCGCCCATGCGCAGGTCGACCTTGATCTCGGGATAGGTGGACAGGAACTTGGCCACGACGGCGGCGACCATGGGCACCATGTGGGTGGCGGCGTGGATCCGCAATGTGCCCCGGGGTATCGACTGCAGCTCGCCCGCGATGTCGTCGGCCTGTTCGAGGTCGGCGAGGATCTGCGTCGAGCGGTCGTAATAGGCCTGGCCGATTTCGGTGAGGCTGACCTTGCGCGTCGTGCGGTTGAGCAGGCGCACGCCGAGCCGGTCCTCCAGCGCCTGGACGTGATTGCTCACCATGGTCGTCGACATGTTGAGGCGGCGGGCGGCGGCGGAGAATCCGCCATTTTCGACCACCCGGACGAAGGCCGTGAGGCTGGTGAAGCGGTCCATGATCGAGGCTCCGATTATCCGCTGCGGCTGGATAATGCTTCCAGTTATTCGGGGATTATCACAATAGGCGGGACAGCGCATCTTATCGTCACAAGACGCGTCCTGTCGCAGGGGACGCCTGGAAATCTCGTGAGGGTGCCATGTCGAACGCCGCTTATGTCACTGAACCCAAGGCTAAAACTGGCCTTCGCCCGTCGCGCCAGGCGATCAAGCGAGTGGCCCTCGGACTGGCCCTGGCGCTCGGCGTCGCCGCCGCGGGCGATTTTGGCTACGACTACCTGACGACCGGGCGCTATCTCGAGTCCACAGATGACGCGTATGTGAAGGCAGACTCCACGATCATCGCGCCAAAGGTCTCCGGCTACATCGCCCAGGTGCTGGTCGGCGATAATGAGAAGGTCAAAGCGGGTCAGGTCCTGGCGCGGATCGACGACCGCGACTTCAGGGCGGCGTTCGACCAGGCCCGCGCCGACGT
Source organism: Bradyrhizobium iriomotense (assembly GCF_030160715.1). Classification (GTDB taxonomy): domain Bacteria; phylum Pseudomonadota; class Alphaproteobacteria; order Rhizobiales; family Xanthobacteraceae; genus Bradyrhizobium; species Bradyrhizobium iriomotense. Next base: position 46,207 of record NZ_BSOW01000012.1, on the reverse strand, counting down.
TGCGGCTGGTGAGGCCTCGGTGCGCAATCTCGATGCGCAACTCGCGCTGCAGCAGCCGATCATCGAACAGAGCACGGCCGACGTCGCCGCGGCGGAGGCCAATCTGAAATTCGCGCAGGAGGAACGCGCGCGTTACGACGACCTCATGAAGACGGGGTCCGGCACGATCCAGCGCGCACAGCAGACCGACGCCGCGCTCCGCGCCAGCGACGCGCAAGTGCAGCACGCGAAATCCGGCCTGATGGCCGCGCAGCGCAAGGTCGACGTGCTCACCACCGAACGCGCCAAGGCCGTGGCACAGCTGGAGCGCGCCCGCGCCGTCGCCGAGCAGGCCTCGCTCAATCTCTCCTACACCCAGATCACCGCGCCGGTGGACGGCACGGTCGGCGCCCGCTCGCTGCGCGTCGGCCAGCTCGTGCAGGCCGGTACGCAATTGATGGCAGTGGTGCCGCTCGATGCGGTCTACGTCGTCGCCAACTTCAAGGAGACGCAGCTCACCCATGTGCGCGCCGGCCAGCCGGTGGAACTGCGTATCGACAGTTTCCGCGACAAGACGCTCCGTGGGCACGTGGATAGCCTGTCGCCAGCGAGCGGGCTCGAATTCGCGCTGCTGCCGCCGGACAACGCCACCGGCAACTTCACCAAGATCGTGCAGCGCGTGCCGGTGAAGATCGTGCTCGACGATCACAGCCTGAGCGGCCTGTTACGCCCGGGCATGTCGGCGGTTCCAACCGTCAACACCAAGCAGGCCGTGCTGGCCGAGCGTGGTACAGGCAAGCGCGTCGCCGACAACGCGGCGCGCGCGAACGGCGGCTAGGCCGCTGCTTCACTCGATTATCAAGCTCTGCCGGACGATCCTTCCAGGGCTTCGTCGATTATCGAAACCATCCGCCTAATGCATCCTGTCTCCGTAAACGAGACGAGGCTTCCATGAGCACGCTCCAACCCGCCCTCACCGCCACGTCCACCCCATCCAGTCCGGCTCCGGCTGTATCAGCCACCCCGGCGGTTTCCGCCAAAACCTGGATCGCCGTGATCGGCGCGACGCTCGGCGCCTTCATGGCGGTGCTGAACATCCAGATCGTCAACGCTTCGCTGGCCGACATCCAGGGCGCGATCGGCGCCGGCATCGACGACGGCGGCTGGATCTCGACCTCCTATCTGATCGCTGAGATCGTCGTGATCCCGCTCTCGGGATGGCTTGCGCAGGTATTCTCGATCCGCATCTACCTGCTGACCAACGCAGTGCTGTTCCTGGTTCTCTCGGCGGCCTGCGCGCTGGCGCAGGATTTGCCGCAGATGATCGTGCTGCGCGCAGTTCAGGGCTTCACCGGCGGCGTGCTGATCCCGATGGCGTTCACGCTCATCATCACGCTGCTACCGCGCGGAAAACAGCCGGTGGGCCTTGCGCTGTTCGCGCTGTCGGCGACTTTTGCCCCCGCAATCGGCCCGACCATCGGCGGCTATCTCACCGAGAATCTTGGCTGGCAGTACATCTTCTACGTCAATCTGGTGCCGGGCGCGATCATGGTCGGCATGCTCTGGTACGCGCTGGAAGCGAAGCCGATGAAGCTCGCGTTGCTGCGCGACGGCGACTGGGCCGGCATCATCACCATGGCGATCGGTCTTTCCGCGCTTCAGACCGTGCTCGAGGAAGGCAACAAGGACGACTGGTTCGGCTCGCCCTTCATCGTCAAGCTCTCCGTCATCGCCGCCGTTGCGCTGACCGCGTTCCTCATCATCGAGCTCACCGTCGAGAAGCCGCTAATGAACCTGCGTCTGCTGGTTCGCCGCAATTTCGGCTTCGGCATGCTTGCGAACTTCCTGCTCGGCGTCGCGCTCTACGGTTCCGTGTTCATCCTGCCGCAATATTTGGCCCGCATTCAGGGCTACAATGCCGAGCAGATCGGCATGGTGCTGGCCTGGACCGGGCTGCCGCAGCTCTTGCTGATTCCGCTGGTGCCGCGCCTGATGCAGCGTTTCGATGCGCGGATCATCATCGGCGTCGGCTTCGTGCTGTTCGCTGGCTCGAACTTCATGAACATCTATATGACCAGCGACTATGCTGCTGATCAGCTCCTGTGGCCGAACGTCGTCCGCGCAATCGGCCAGGCTCTGGTGATGGCGCCGCTGTCGGCGGTCGCCACTGCCGGCATCGAGCCGGAAAACGCGGGCTCGGCCTCCGGCCTGTTCAACATGATGCGCAATCTCGGCGGCGCCGTCGGCATCGCGCTGTTGCAGACCGTGCTCACCAAGCGGGAGCAATATCACTCCAACGTGCTGATGCAGTCGGTCTCGATGTTCGAGCAGGCGACCCGCACGCGGCTGGAGCAGCTGACCCAGTATTTCGTCAATCACGGCGTCGTGGACCGCACCGATGCGGCGCACCGCGCCTATGTCGCGATCGGCCATGTCGTGCAGAAGCAGGCCTTCATCCTCGCCTTCAGCGACACCTTCTATCTGCTCGGTGCGGCCCTGATCGTCGCCCTGATCGCGTCCCTCTTCCTGAAGAAGCCCGGCCATGTTGCGGCGGGCGGAGCCCACTGATCAACCCTAGGAGAACGACCATGAAGCCACGCATGAATTTCTACCAGGCCGCCCCCGAGACCATCAAGGCGTTGACCGCTTTGGAGACCCACATCCAGTCGACGGGCCTCGAGAAATCACTGATCGAGCTCGTCAAGATCCGCGCCTCCCAGATCAACGGCTGCGCCTTCTGCATCAACATGCATACCGAGGACGCGCGCAAGCGCGGCGAGACCGAGCAGCGCATCTACCTGCTCAACGCCTGGCGCGAATCCCCGCTCTACACCGACCGCGAACGCGCGGCACTGGCCTGGACGGAGTCGGTGACGCTGATCTCGGAAACGCATGCGCCCGACGACGTCTACGAGCAGGTCCGCGCACAATTCTCCGAGGAGGAGACGGTCAACCTGACCACGCTGATCGGGGCCATCAATGCCTGGAACAGGATCGCGATCGCGTTCCGTGCAGTTCATCCGGTGAAGGTGAAGGCTTCGGTGGCGTGAGGGGGCGTGACGTAAGGAACGCGACGCCGCTTCCAAACTCTCAACTGTCATGCCCCGCGAAAACGGGGCATCCACTATTCCAGAGGCTTCGAGATTCACAGCGACCGCTGCGGCGTACTGGATCGCCCGGTCAAGCCGGGCGACGACGCCTGAGTGTGTAACTCAGACCCCCGTCGCCTTGGCGAACTCCACATAGATCTCGCGAAGCCGGGTCGCCATCGGGCCGGGCTTGCCGCCGCCGACCTGCTTGCCGTCGATGGCGACCACCGGCTGCACGAACGATGAGGCGCTGGTGATGAAGGCTTCCTTGGCGGCGAGCGCCTCGGCGACCGTGAAGGCGCGCTCCTCGACGCGGAGCTGGCGCTCTTCGGCCAGCGCCATCACGGCCTTGCGGGTGCAGCCGGGCAGGATCGCATTGGAGTTCTGCCGGGTCACGATGACGTCGTCCTGCGTCACGATGAAGGCCGTCGACGAGCCGCCTTCGGTCACAAACCCGTCTTCCAGCATCCAGGCTTCGCCCGCGCCGGCTTCGGCCGCCGCCTGCTTCGCCAAGACCTGCGCAAGCAGCGCCACGCTCTTGATGTCGCGCCGTTCCCAGCGGATGTCGGGCACCGTGATGACGTTGATGCCGGTCTTCGCCGAGACCGCGTTGACGATGTCCTTCTCGGACGTGAACATCACCAGGCTCGACTTGACGTCACCCTTGGGGAAGGGAAAGTCGCGCCCCGTGTCGGCACCGCGCGTCACCTGGAGATAGACGAGGCCGTTGGCGAGCTTGTTGCGCGCGATGAGCTCCTTCTGGATCTCGGTGATACGTCCGACCGTCTCCGGCAGCTTCAGCTTGATCTCGCCGACCGATCGCTCCAGCCGGGCGAGGTGCGAGGCGTTGTCGACCAGCTTGCCATCGAGCACGGCGGAGACCTCGTAGATGCCGTCGGCGAACAGGAAGCCGCGATCGAGCACCGAGACTTTGGCGTCCGAGAGCGGGACGAATGAGCCGTTGACGTAGGCGATCGAGTCCAAGGGAGGTCTCCTGTCGGAAAATGCGGGAATTACCGCTCGTATACGAAATTCGCGGGCGGCAATAAACCCTCAACAGTCATTCCGGGGCATTCGCGCAGCGAATGAGCCGGGAATCAATAGCCACGATCGTGAGTATGGATCCCGGGCTCGCGCTACGCGCGCCCCGGGGTGACGAGGGGGTTAGTGCGACAGGATCTTCGACAGGAACTTCTGCGCGCGATCGCTTCTGGGCTTGCCGAAGAAGTCGTCCTTCGGGGCGTCCTCGACGATCTCGCCGCGGTCCATGAAGATCACGCGGTTGGCAACTTTGCGGGCAAAGCCCATCTCGTGAGTGACGACCATCATGGTCATGCCTTCGCGGGCGAGGTCGACCATGACGTCCAGCACCTCGCTCACCATCTCGGGGTCGAGCGCCGAGGTCGGCTCGTCGAACAGCATGACGATCGGGTCCATCGCGAGCGCGCGCGCGATGGCGACGCGCTGCTGCTGGCCGCCGGAGAGCTGCGCCGGAAACTTCTGCGCCTGCTCCTTCAACCCGACGCGCTCCAGGAGCTGCATGCCCTTGGTCTGCGCCTTGTCATGCTGCCGGCCCAGCACCTTCTCCTGCGCGAGGCAGAGATTGTCGATGATCTTGAGATGCGGGAACAGCTCGAAATGCTGGAACACCATGCCGACGCGCGAGCGCAATTTCGGCAGGTTGGTCTTGGGATCGTGAACCTTGGTCCCATCGACCGTGATCTCGCCGCTCTGAAACGGCTCGAGTGCGTTGACGCATTTGATCAGCGTCGACTTGCCCGAACCGGACGGGCCGCAGACCACGACCACCTCGCCCTTGGTGACGCTGGTGGTGCAGTCGGTCAGCACCTGGAAGGTCGGGCTGTACCATTTGTTGACGTGGCTGATTTCGATCATGACGGACTCTAGCGGATGATGGCGATGCGCGACTGGAGACGGCGAACGCCGAACGACGCGATACAGGAGATGGTGAAGTAGACGACGGCCGCGAACAGGTACATCTCGACCAGACGCCCGTCGCGCTGCGCGACCTTGCTGGCTGCGCCGAGGAAGTCCGGGATCGACAGCACGTAGACCAGCGAGGTGTCCTGGAACAGCACGATGGTCTGCGTCAGCAGTACCGGCAGCATGTTGCGGAAGGCCTGCGGCAGCACGACGTAGCGCATGGTCTGGGCGTAGGTCAGGCCGAGCGCATTGGCGGCTGCCGGCTGCCCGCGCGAGATCGACTGGATGCCGGCGCGCATGATCTCGGAGAAATAGGCCGCCTCGAACATGATGAAGGTGATGAGCGAGGAGGCGAACGCGCCGACCTTGATCGGCCGTGGCGAGCCGGTCAGCCACTGCCCGATATAGGGCACCAGGAAGTAGAACCAGAAGATGACGAGCACCAGCGGCAGCGAGCGCATGAAGTCGACATAGAGCCCGGCGATGCGGCCGAGCAGCTTGTAGCCGGACAGCCGCATCAAGGCGATCGCCGTGCCGAAGATCAGGCCGCCGAGCGCGGCGAGCGCCGTGAGCGTCAGCGTGAACGTCATGCCCTCGTAGAACAGGTAGGGCAGCGAGCGGCGGATGACGTCGAAATCGAAATTGTCGAGCATCGCTATCTCCCCGTGATGTAGCCGGGGATCGCGACCCAGCGCTCGAGGAAGCGCATCGCGGTGACGACGACGGCGTTGACGAGGAGGTAGAGGATGGTCGCGGCGGTGAAGGCCTCGAACACCTGGAACGAGAATTCCTGCATCGAGCGCGCCTGGCCGGTCAATTCGATCAAGCCGATCGTGATCGCGACCGCGGTGTTCTTGATGGTGTTGAGGAACTCGGAGGTCAGCGGCGGCAGGATGATACGGAACGCCATCGGCAACAGCACATAGCGATAGCCCTGCACCGTCGTCAGGCCGAGCGCGGTGGCCGCCATCTTCTGGCCGCGCGGCAGCGAACCAATGCCCGCCTGCAATTGCACCGCGACGCGCGCCGACATGAACAGACCGACGCCGATCGCCGCCGTCCAGAACGGCGCATTCGGCAGTTGCTTCAGCCACAGGCCCGCCGCCTTCGGCAGCAATTCCGGCAGTACGAAGAACCACAGGAAGAGCTGCACCAAGAGCGGCATGTTGCGGAAGAATTCGACCCAGCAGAAGCCGAACCAGTAAGCGGCCTTGGACGGCAGCGTACGCATCACGCCGACGATCGAGCCGAAGATCAGCGCGATGATCCAGGCGAGCAGCGCCGTCTTGATGGTCAGCCACAGTCCCGACAACAGCATGTCGAGATAGGTGCCTGTGCCCATCGGGTTCGGCTCGAAGAATATCTTCCAGTTCCAGTTGTAGTTCACGAGTCCCCCGCGCGAACGAGACAATCACAGATACTGCTAGCGTCTATGCAAATGTCCGGCCATTCCCCTCTCCAGAATGGCCGGAGTGGACCCTCATCCTGAGGAGCGGCGCCTTCGCCGCGCCTCGATGGATGAAGGCCCGTCCGGGGCCTCATGGTTCGAGACGCCGCTTGCGCGGCCCCTCACCATGAGGATCGGCTGCTACTTACTTATAGTCGTCCGGGTTCGGCGAGTCCGTCGGCTTGGCGAACTCGTTCTTCAGTTCGGCCGAGATCGGCGTATTGAGGTTCAGGCCCTTCGGCGGGATCTTGTCCGTGAACCACTTGTTGTAGATCTTCTCGCCCTCGCCGCTGGTGTAGAGCGCGGCCGTCGCCGCATCGACCACCTTCTTGAAGGCGGCGTCGTCCTTGCGCAGCATGATGCCATAGGGCTCGGGCTTGGAGAACGCATCCTTGGAGATCACATAGTCGGCCGGGCTCTTCGAGCCGGCGACGAGGCTTGCGAGCAGGATGTCGTCCATCACGAAGGCAACGGCGCGATCGGTCTCCACCATCAGGAAGGCTTCGGCGTGGTCCTTGGCCGGGATGATGTTGGCGCCGAGGCTCTTCGCGACGTTGGCTTCGGTGAGCTGCTTGATGTTGGTGGTGCCGGCGGTCGAGACCACCGTCTTACCCTTGAGATCATCGATCGACTTGAGGCCGCTCGACTTCTTGAAGACGTAGCGGCTGGCAGTGAGGAAGTGGGTGTTGGTGAAGGCGACCTGCTTCTGGCGTTCGGCATTGTTGGTGGTCGAGCCGCATTCGAGGTCGATGGTGCCATTGGCCATCAGCGGAATGCGGGTCGCCGAGGTCACCGGGTTGAGCTTGACCTCGAGCTTGTCGAGCTTGAGCTCCTTCTTCACGGCGTCGACGATCTTGTAGCAGATGTCCATCGCGAACCCGACGGGCTTCTGGTTGTCGTCGAGATAGGAGAACGGGATCGAGGAGTCGCGGAAGCCGAGCGTGATGGCGCCGGTGTCCTTGATGTTCTTGAGCGTGCCGGTCAGCTCCTCGGCACTGGCCTGGCTCGCGACCAGGCTGGCGGCGAGCACGAGGCCGAAGCTACGGAAGTGTTTCACTTTTCTTCTCCCTTATGGAATGGCGGGCGGATGCAAGCACAATTCAGGCCGGAATAGAATGTGACTTTTGGCTGGCTTGTGGCTCAGGTTAACGGCTGCGGCAGCTCGCCCAGGTCCCAGAACAGACCGGCCATCACGGTCAAGGCCTCTTCGGTGAGCGGCAGCAGGATGTGCTCGTTTGGCGCATGCTGGGAGCAGCCGGGATAGGAATGCGGTACCCAGATCGTCGGCAGGCCAAGAATCTCGGAGAACACGTCATTCGGCAATGAGCCGCCGAAATTCGGCAGGATCGCGGGCGCCTTGCAGGTGGTGGCCTGCACGGAGTCCGCGGCCCATTTGATCCAGGGGCTGTCGAAATCTGTCCGCGAGGCGGCAAAGCTTTGCGCCGCCCGCACCTCGACCATCGGAAAGCCGCGTTCGACGAGATGCGCGCGGACTGCCTCGATGAGGCCCTCGATCCTGGTGCCGACCACGAAACGCAGTTGCAGCACCGCATTGGCATGACCGGGGATCGCGTTCGCGGGCTTCTCGACATTGCCCGACGACATCGCCAGCACTTCGAGCGTGTTCCAGGCGTAGAGCCGTTCGGCCGCCGACAATCCGTCCTCGCCCCAGTTCTCGGCAAGCGCCGGCTCGTCCTCGGTCGGCTCGACCTTGACGTCGGCAAGGAAGCTGCGGATCTGGTTCGTCAGGCGCGGCGGCTTCAGCGCATCGAGTTGAAGGCGGCCGTGACCGTCAACCAGCGTGGAAATCGCGTTCACCAGAATGGTCGCGGGGTTGGCGAGCACGCCGCCCCAATTGCCGGAGTGATGCCCGCCATCGCGCAAGTTAACGTCGAGATGGATACGGATACCGCCGCGGCAGCCGAGGAACAGCGTCGGGCGATCGGCCGACAAGCGCGGCCCGTCGGAGGCCATGAACAGATCAGCCTTCAGCGCCTCGCGGTTGAGATCGCAGACCTTAGCCAGATCGGGCGAGCCGATCTCCTCGCCCATCTCGACGATGAATTTGGCGTTGAAGCCGAGCTTGCCGCCGCGGGCCTCGCGCACGGCGCGAAGCGCGGCCATGTTGATGCTGTGCTGGCCCTTGTTGTCGGCCGTGCCGCGGCCGTAGACGCGAACACCCGACGTCGTCGTGCGCCAGGGATCGCGATTGTCGCGCCACTCGCCTTCCATGCCGTCGACGACATCGCCATGGCCATAGATCAGCACGGTCGGCGCGGAGGCGCTCTCGATATGTTCGGCAATCAGGAATGGCGCCTTGCCGCTCGGCGATTCCACCAGCCGGCTTTCGAAATCGAGCGCGGCAAAGGCGGGCCGCATCTCATGCTCCAGATAGGCCCGCAGCTCGGCGCCGCGCGATGCGTTCTGGCTCTCGGTGCGATAGGCGACGCGGCGGTCGAGCTCTGCGAGGAACGCCCCGGATGAAAAATCCTCGCGGGCGCGGGCGATGGCGTCGGCTCTGGTCATTTCGTTCTTTTTCAAGCCTGGATTTGGAACAAGCGTAGCGGGATACGCCGTCTTGCGGAAGTGGCGGGGGTTGGCAATTGACTCTTGCCAACGGCCGGCCGAATGCAAGACCTTGGCCAGCTGCCCGGCACCGATAGCATCGAGATGAGGCCGGGGATAGTGGCGCCGAGGGACAAGCATGGCAAAAGAAATTCGGCTCAACGCATTTGCGATGAATTGCGTCGCGCACCAATCGCCGGGGCTGTGGACCCATCCGCGCGACCGCACCGCCGAATACAATCGCCTGCCCTACTGGATCTATCTGGCGAAGACGCTGGAGCGTGGCCGCTTCGATGGATTGTTCCTGGCCGACGTGCTCGGCGTCTATGACGTCTATGGCAACAGCCCCGATGCCGCATTGCGTAACGCGGCGCAGACGCCGTCGAACGAGCCGCTGCTGTTGCTTTCGGCGATGGCCGCGGTGACGCAGAATCTCGGCTTCGGGGTTACCTCCAATCTGTCTTTCGAACCGCCCTATCCGTTCGCGCGGCGGATGTCGACGCTCGATCATCTGACCGAAGGGCGGATCGGCTGGAACGTCGTCACCGGCTATCTCGACAGCGCCGCGCGCGGCGCCGGCAAGGATAAGCAGACCGCGCATGACGATCGCTACGACATTGCCGACGAATATATGGAGGTCGTCTACAAGCTCTGGGAAGGAAGCTGGGAGGACCACGCGGTGCTGCGCGACCGCGTGCGCGGCATCTTCACCGATCCCGCAAAAGTTCATCGCGTCACGCACGAGGGCCGGAATTTCCGGCTCAACAACACGATTCATCTCAGCGAGCCATCGCCGCAGCGCACGCCCGTGCTGTATCAGGCCGGTACCTCGCCGCGCGGGCGGCAGTTCGCGGCCCAGCATGCCGAATGCGTATTCATGTCCGGACCGTCGGCGAAGGTGATCGCACCGCGCGTTGCGGCGATCCGCCAGACGGCGGCCGAACTCGGGCGCAACCCGGCCGAGATCCTGATGTTCTCGATGATGACGCTGATCCTCGGGCGGACCGAGGCGGAAGCGAAGGAGAAATACGCCGACTACCGTCGCCACATCAGCCCCGAAGGCGCACTCGCCCTGATGTCCGGCTGGACCGGCGTGGATTTCTCCGGCTACGAGCTCGATCAGCAGGTCCGTCACGTGCAGAACGATGCGGGCCGCAGCGCGATGGACAACGTCACCCGCGCCGATCCCGACCGCGTCTGGACCGTGCGCGACGTCATCGAGCATGTCGGCATCGGCGGCGCCGGGCCGGTCGTGGTGGGAACGCCGGAGATGGTCGCGGACAAGATCGAGGAATGGTTCGAGGCGACCGACGTCGACGGGCTCAACGTGGCCTTTGCAATCTCACCCGGCGATTTCGAGGATATCGCCGACATGCTGGTGCCGGAACTGACCCGGCGCGGCCGCTACAAGGCGAACTATGCCAAGGGCACGCTGCGGGAGAAGCTGTTCGGTGCTGGACGGGCGCGGCTCACCGGACCGCACCCGGCGGCGGGGTATCGGGTGGGGAGGAAGTAGACCGGCTACTTTGCATGGGGTTGTTTTTCAGAATTTTGGTGTCGTCCCGGCGCAGGCCTAGACCCATAACCACAGGGTGCAGTTTGGCGAAGGCTGGTCGTTCGGGATTGACACCATCCGCAATCGATAGACCTCGCGGTATGGGTCCCGGCCTTCGCCGGGACGACGTTGGGTAAGCAACTTGCCCCGAGCGCCGTCTACACCTTCCCGTCCACCATCACCTCGATCAGCTTGGTGCCGGGGCGGTTGAAGGCGGAGGCGAAGGTTGGCTTCAGCTCCTTCGGATCACTCACCTTGATCGCCTCGCAGCCCAGTGACCGCGCAAGCCCTGCAAAATCCACCGGCGGGTCGACGAAATCCATGCCGACATAATTGTCGTCGCCGTGGAAGGCGAGCAGACGCTGCTTGATAATGCGGTAGCCGCCGTTGTTGGCGATGACGATCGTCAGCGGCAGCTTGTGATGGGCGGCGGTCCAGAGCGACTGGATCGAGTACATCGCGCTGCCGTCGCCGGAGAAACACACCACCGGCCGTTTCGGATTGGCAAGGCTGACGCCGACGGAGGCCGGCAGGCCCCAGCCGATGCCGCCGGAGGCGAGGCCGTGGTAGCCGTAGCGGTCGCGATGCGGACGTAGATTCGCGATCTGGCGGGCTGAGGTGAGGCCTTCGTCGACGAGGATCGCGTTGTCCGGCATCGCCTCGACCATTTGCAGCGTCAGCCAGTCGGGTTCTATCGGCGTGCGATCCCTCGCCTTCGTGATTTGCTCGACCAGCGCGGCGCGGCGCGCAGTCCAGTTCTTCGGCGCGAGCTCGGCGAGGCGTTCCTTCGCGCGCCGCTCCAGCGCGGCGCCGCCCATCTCTTTCAGCACCGGGATCAACTCGCGCAGCGTTTCCTTCACGTCGGCCTTGAGCGCGATTTCCGCGCCAAAATTCTTGGCAATCTCCCAATCGACGAGGCCGACCTGCACGATGGGGAGTCCATCCGGCAGCGGGTCGACCTCGCTATAGACCGACATCCGTACGGGATCGCCGCCGAGCGCTACGAGCAGATCGTGAGGCGCAAGCGTATCGCGCGCCACCTTCTGGAGGCGCGCAAGCGTACCGACGAAGCTCGGGCTCTCCGAGAGGAAGTGCGCGCCATAGGCCGTGGAGGATTGAAAGGCGGCCGCGCCGAGCAGTTCCGCAAGCTCAGCGGCCTCCTTCAGCGCGTCGCTCCTGACCACCTCGTCCATCGTGACGATGACGGGACGCTCGGCCTTGAGGAGCCGCGCGGCAAATTCCTTCAACGCCTCATCGGACGGCCTTGTGCGCGCATCGATGCGGGTCGAGCGGCCAAGATCAATACCGGCTTCGCTGTTGAGGATATCGCCCGGGAGCGAGATGAACACCGGCCCGGTCGGCGGCGTTGTCGCGACTTTCGCGGCGCGGCGCACGATTCGCGGCAGGTCTTCCAGACGCGTCACCTCCACCGCCCATTTCACCAGCGGCTCGGCCATCCGCACCAGCGGCCCATAGAGCACCGGCTCCATCAGGCCATGGCCCTGCTCCTGCTGGCCCGCGGTCAGGATCATCGGCGTGCCCGTGAACTGCGCGTTGTAGAGCGAGCCCATCGCGTTGCCGAGGCCGGGCGCGACGTGGACGTTGCAGGCGACGAGTTGTCCGGAAGCGCGGCTGAAACCGTCGGCGATCGCGACCACCAGGCTTTCCTGCATCGCCATCACATAGGTGAGATCAGGATGGTCCTTCAGCGCATGCATGATCGGCAATTCGGTGGTGCCGGGATTGCCGAACAGATGCGTGATGCCTTCGTCCCTCAGCAGCGCGAGAAAGGCGGAGCGGCCGGTGATGCGGTTCTTCATGTTTCCTCCAGGCCTCAGGTCGGGGGCATGATGGCCGAAATCGGCGCGGCCGCGCAAGGAAGTGGGGTCATGGCAGCGTTGCACCGACACGCGCAAGCTGGGAACATGTGCTTCAGCGTGAACCTGGAGGGGACACAATGGCCTATGACGAGACCACCGCCGCACGCGTCCGCAAATTGCTGGCGAGCCAGCGCTACCTTGCGGAAAAGAAGATGATGGGCGGCCTCTGCTTCATGGTGAACAACACCATGTGCTGCACCGTCAGCGGACGCGGCGGGATGCTGATCCGCGTCGGCCCAGAGGCGCATGCGCGCATGCTGCAAGAGCCGCATGCGGGCCCGATGGAGATGCGCGGGCGCATCATGACCGGCTTCGTCCGCGTCGCGCCAGAGGGTTACCAGACCGATGCCGATCTCAAGAAATGGGTGAGGCGCGGGCTCGACTTCGTCGCTGCGATGCCGGCAAAGGCCGCGAGCAAGGCTCCACCGCGGACGGCCGCTTCAGCGAAGCCCAAGGTCATCGCGAAGGCTAAAGCGCCTCCTCGCGGCCGAGCTCAAAAGGGTCCTCGCCGCTAGCGCGCTTCTTCTTTTTCGAGCGCTGCCAGACCACGCCGGGAAAGCCTTTCAGCGGCACCAGCGGCTCGCCGGTATAGGCCCATTCCTGGAGTTCCTCGATCGCGATGTGATAGAGCGGCTGACGGCCGGTGCGCTCGTTGAAAAGCGCACGGGGGATGTTGACCATGTGCGGGCCGCGCGGGCGCTCATAGGCGATCGGCGTGCCGCAATGCGAGCAGAAGCTGCGCGCCGTCTTGGTCGCCTTGTCCTCATAGCGGGTCAGCGCGGTCTTTCCGGCGGTGATGCGGAAACGCTTCTTCCAGCTTCCGACATAGGTCGCATAAGCCGCGCCATGGGCGCGGCGGCTGGATGTTGAGTGGTCGTGCCAGGCCCAGCGCGCCGGCACGTCGATCTCGAAGGCGACCTTGCCGCACAAGCATTGGCCGGTGGCGGTTCCTGCGGCGACTGCGGCTTTGGCCATGACGTTTCCCTGCCTCCATCGTCATTGCGAGCGCAGCGAAGCAATCCAGAATCTTTCCGCAGAGACAGTCTGGATTGCTTCGTCGCTACGCTCCTCGCAATGACGGAAATTGTGTTGGCGATCGCGCAACAAATCAAGCTCGTCATTCCGGGACGCGCCGAAAGGCGCGGGACCGGAATCCATCAGGCGGCATGTTGAGACGGAGGAATGGATTCCGGGTTCGACGCTGCGCGTCGCCCCGGAATGACGGAGGAAATTGCCTACGCCGGCGTCAACTCATCATAAACCGGATAATCCGTGTACCCCTTCTCCTCGCCGCCGTAGAACGTCGCGCGATTGTAGGGCGTGACCGGATAGTCGTGCTGCAGGCGGCGCGGCAGATCGGGGTTGGAGATGAAGATGCGGCCGAACGCGATGAGGTCGGCATGGCCATCGGCGATCGCGGCATTCGCGGTCTCACCGGTGAAGCCGCCGGCGGCGATGAGGACGCCGCCATAGAGCGGGCGGAACAGCACCATAGCCGACGGCACATTCTGCCAGTCGACCTCGGCGCGGCCGGCGCCGCTGGAACGCGGCTCGATGATGTGCAGGTAGGCTAGCCCAAGCTTGTCAAATGCCCTTACCACATGCGTATAGAGCGGCATCGGATCCGGCTCGCCGGAATCATTGGCGATGCCGTAGGGCGACAGCCGCACGCCGACGCGGTTCGCGCCCCAGACGTCGATTGCGGCCTGCGTGACCTCGAGCAGCAGGCGCGAGCGGTTCTCGATCGAGCCGCCATATTCGTCGGTGCGCTGGTTGCTACGCGACTGCAAGAACTGCTCGAGCAGATAGCCGTTGGCGCCGTGGATCTCGACGCCGTCGAAGCCCGCGGCGAGCGCGTTCTTCGCGGCCTGCCGGAACGCCTCGACGATGCCCTTGACATCTTCGGTTTCGAGCGCGCGCGGCGTCTCGTAGTCGGCGATCTTGCCATCGGCGGTCATCGCCTTCATGCCCTCGGCCTTGATCGGGATTGCGGAGGCCGAGACCGGCAGCTCGCCGCCATGGAAGGAGGAATGCGAGACACGGCCGACATGCCACAGCTGGAGGAAGATGATGCCGCCCTTGGCATGCACGGCATCGACGACCTTGCGCCAGCCCGATACTTGCGCATCCGAATAGATGCCGGGCGTGCCGGGATTACCGCGGCCGTGCGAGAGCACCGGCGAGGCTTCGGCGATGATGAGGCCGCCGGGCGTGGCGCGCTGGCCGTAATATTCGGCATTGAGCGGCCGCGGTGCAAAGCTCTCGCGCTCGGCCCGCATGCGCGTCAACGGCGCCATCGCCACGCGATGCGCAAGCTTGTACGGACCGATCTGCAACGGTTGAAACAATGCCGGGAATTTCATGTGGGCCCCAAATGGCAATGGAAGGACGCGGATCATATAACAAGGGGCGGCCGCCGCAAAAGGAGCCGCCCCGCAAAGGGAAAATTCTCCTCCCGCCGGAAGCGGGAGGGGAATGAACATTACGCCGTCTTGATCCAGACGGCCTTCACGTTGAGATATTCCTCGACGTGCTGCTTGCCGGATTCGCGGCCATAGCCGCTCATCTTGTAGCCGCCGAAGGGCACGGCCGGGTCCATCGCCTGGTAGCAATTGACCCACACCGAGCCGGCCCGCAGCGACTTCGCAACATGATGCGCCTTGCTGACGTCACGGGTCCACAGGCCCGAGCCGAGGCCGAACATCGTCGCATTGGCGCGCTTGACGAGCTCATCCATGTCGTTGAAGGCGATCGCGGAGATCACGGGACCGAAGATCTCCTCCTGCGCGATGCGCATGTTGTCCTGCACGCCTGCGAACACGGTCGGCGAGACGAAGTAGCCCTTCGCAAGCGCGCCCTCAGTCACACGGCCGCCGCCGACGAGCGCCTTGGCGCCTTCCTTCTGGCCGACATCGAGATAGCCGGTGACGCGCTCGAGCTGCTGCTCGGAAACGAGCGGGCCGATCTGGGTGTTTGGATCGAGGCCGTTGCCGACTTGCAGCTTCTTGCCGAACTCGGCGACGCGGCCGACGAACTCGTCATAGATCGCCTGCTCGACGAACAGCCGCGTGCCGGCGCTGCAGATCTGCCCGGAATTGGCGAACACCGCCATCGCCGCGCCCGGCACGGCGGCATCGAGGTCAGCGTCGGCGAACACGATGTCCGGCGACTTGCCGCCGAGTTCGAGCGAGACGCGCTTCAGATTGCCGGCCGAGGCGCGGATGATCGACTGACCGGTGACGTGCGAGCCGGTGAAGGCGACCTTGTCGACGTCGTGATGCGAGGCGAGCGCCGCGCCGGCGGTCTCGCCATAGCCCGGGACGACGTTGATGACGCCGGGCGGCACGCCCGCTTCCATCGCAAGCTCGGCGATGCGCAGCGAGGTCAGCGGCGCTTCCTCCGCGGGCTTCAGCACCACGGTGCAGCCGGTCGCGATCGCGGGGCCGATCTTCCAGATCGTCGCGGTGAACGGGCCGTTCCAGGGAATGATGGCGCCGACGACGCCGACCGGCTCCTTCAGCGTGTAGGAGAAGATCTCGCCCGGCAGCGAGTTTTCGATGGTCTCGCCATGGATCGCGGTCGTCTGCCCCGCGTAGTAGCGCAGCATGCCGAGCACGCGCAGCTTGTAGGAGCGGGTGCGGCTAACGGGCGCGCCCATGTCGAGCGTGTCGAGCTGCGCCAATTCGTCGAAATTCTTCTCGATGAGGTCGGCGAGCTTGAGCAGCAGGTTCTGCCGCTCGAACGGCTTGACTTTGCTCCAGGGCCCCTCGAAGGCGCGGCGCGCGGCCGCGACCGCACGATCGATGTCTTCCTTGTCGCCCTCGGCGACGGTTGCGAGTAGCTCGCCCGTCGCGGGGTTGCGGGTCTCGAAGCGCTTGCTAGAGGCCGCATCGACCCATTTGCCGTCGATCAGCATCTGCTTGTAGGACCCGTTGGCGAACGGATGGCGCGTGATCGGAATAGCCTGCGACACAGCCATGGCTGCACTCCCTCTGACGTCGTTGATTGGGTTCGATCTGGGCGGGATCGTTAGGTCGGCGAAAATACAGCGGTGCCGAATGGGCGTAAAGCCGGTGCGGAACGAAGACCTCCCATGCCGACTTGTGCATGGTCGCAGGATTGCCGTGCTATAGGTCGAGCCTGCTCTCACCCCCGCGCACCGTGATCCGGAGTATCCCCATGCCGCACCCTGCCTTGTCAGCCAATAACGTTGCCGTGATAACGGGTGGCGCGTCCGGCATCGGGCTAGCCGCCGCGGAACAATTTGCAAGGCGCGGCATGAAGGTCTGCATCGTCGATGTCGATTCGGTACGGCTGACGCAGGCGGAAACAAAACTGTCATCGATCGCGCCCGGTGGGGCCGATCATGTGATGGCCACGGTGGTCGATGTCAGCCAGCCCGAGAGCGTGATGGAACTGGAAGCAGCCGTACGAAAGCGCTTTGGCGGAACGGACGTGCTAATGAACAATGCCGGCATCCAGCCGGGCAGCACGATGTTCGGCGTATCAGACAATTGGCAGCGCATCATCGCCGTCAACATGTGGGGCATCATCAACGGCGCACGCATCTTTTCACCCGGCATGATCGCGCGCGGCAAGGCCGGCCTCATCATCAACACCGGCTCGAAGCAGGGCATCACCACGCCGCCGGGCGATCCCGCCTACAACGTCTCGAAGGCCGGCGTGAAGGCGTTCACCGAGGCACTCCAGCACGAATTGCGGAACACGAAAGACTGCCGCATCACCGCACATCTCCTGATCCCGGGATTCGTCTTCACCGGGCTCACCGCGCGCGGCCGCACCGAAAAGCCTGCAGGCGCCTGGACGCCGGAGCAGACGGTCGATTTCATGATGACGCGGCTAGAGGCCGGCGACTTCTACATCCTCTGCCCGGACAACGACGTGCCGCGCGAACTCGACGAGAAGCGCATGCTGTGGGCGGCCGGCGACATCGTGGAGAACCGGCCCGCGCTGTCGCGCTGGCATCCGGATTATGCGGAGGCGTTTGCGAGGTTCGTGAAAGGCAGCTAGACGGAACGGCCTACAGCGTCTCTTGCTCGTGCCCACACTGCTTGCAGGTGAACTTGACGCGGGTCTGACCTTTGGGGGCCTGCACCCGGTTCGGCGCGCCGCACTTGCCGCAGACCGCCTCGATGCGGGTCGCGCCCTGCTTGACGACGATGTTCTTCTTTTCCATCGTCTCGCGGATCAGGCGCTCGGCCTCCTCGCGCAAGGATTGTTTCGACAAAGCTCATCTCCGCCATGAATGCGGGCGAGCCTTATCGCACCTGCGTCGAAATCACAATCGGCAAGACTGCACTTTACACCGTTGCACCAGGGTCATCCGTCATGATCAGGATCCGCTGCACCAGCGCGATTGCGGTCTCGGTGGCGGGATCGGCGGAGATCACGGGAACTGCCAGCACCAGGATATCGACCGGATCGGACGAGAGCACGACGAGGTGCGTCGCGCTACCGGCCGCCATCAGCGACACCAGCCGCTCCACGGCCGGATCGGTCGGCGGATGTCCCCAGGGCGCATCCGACCGCCGCAGCACACGATGCGTGGCCAGCCGGTTGCGCAGCAACAGCGGATCGTAGGCCGCAAGATCCTCTTCATGGTAGCGCTGCGCGCTCTCGAACAGGGGATGGTGCAGCAGCTCCGCAATGAGCTGATCGCGCGTGCTTGCCGGTGAGATCGCGACCGAGCTCAGCACGCCCGGCGCGCCTGACTCCAGGTAAGCCCGCAGCGTATCCGTCATCAGTCCGATGGTCAGCACGCCCGATACGGCGATGGCGCAGAAGCGCGCGGCCTGGGCGGCGTCGACATCGGGCGCGACAAAGGCCGCGGCGAGGCCGAGCAGGGCCGAGCTTGCGAGCCGCAACGCGGTCAGGAGCACGCCGTGCCAGCGCGCTTCGCTGCTCGAGCCGGCGATCAGGACGGCGGTGACCACCAGCAACGCACCGAGGGCACCGAGCCTGACCGGCATGTCCGGCATCAACGCGTGGAAATCCGTGACGATGAACGGCAGCACGATGACGGCGCCGATGATCATGCGCTCGATGCTGCGGTTTTCCGATGCCATCAGGGAATGACGGTCGCGCGTAGCGAGCAGCCAGGCGCAGGCCGCGAAGCCGCCGAGCTGAAACAGCGCCAGCGCAATCGCGTACGGCATGTCGAAATGGCCAAGCCAAAACGCGCCGGCGAAACCCAGCACGATGACCCCGGCGATCACGGCGATCTTGAGGGCGCGCGGTGCGTGCCGCCGCAGCATGCCTTCGGTGACGATCAGCGCACCGAACGGAATTGCAGCCGCCGGAATCGCCGAGAGGTCGTCGATCACGGAGCTTCCGGTCAGCCACGCCGTGGCGCGCATGAGGAACAGCACCGCGACGATGCCGAGCGCGACCAGCAGGCGCCGGGTCAGCGGACTGCGCGCATCGCGGCGATGGAGCGCGAGCATGGCGACAGCAAGCCCGATCGCGCCGCAGAGATTGACGATCGCATTGGCGATGACCGCCGAGCTCATCGGCCGTTCTCCTGCCGAGGCCGCAGCGTGCCAAAGGCCCTGGTGTCGTCGAGCCAATAGATCACCGGCAGCACCAGCCGTTGCAGGGCGAGAATCAGGGACGCGACGAGCAACCCGGGCAGCGAACGGTTCGGCACCTGCTCGAACAGATAGGCGCGCGCCGCCGCAAGATCGATCCGGCCGATCTGGAGGAAATCATCGCCGCGGTCGTAGTTGAGCTCGCGGGCGCAGAACTCGGCATATTGCGCGTCGCGATGCTGTGGCGCTTGGGCAAACGTCTTCTTGAGCGCATCGGAGCCGCCGGTATAGGCATCCGTGATCACGAAGCGGTTTTCGTCGAAGCCGGCATCATCGCCGACGCCGAACACGCCGCGATGCTGACCCATGATGTCACGGCCGAGCTGGAGATGGGCAAAGCTTTGCCGCGCCTCGGAGCGCGGCGAGGGATAGACGTCGGAGAAGGTCTCGCAGACCATGCCGACCACCGCCGGCACCTGGGTGACGTTGGATATCCAGCGCGGACGCAGGCCGTCACGCAGAAACAGCACGAGCGTGGTCAGACCGTAGAGCACCCAGGACAGTCCCTGCCCGCGCGCATCGGGATCGACCATCACCAGCCCGAGATGGATGACGTCGACGGGCGCGCCGTCGAGTTCGACCTGCATCACCGACAGCGCGTTGAACGCGATCGGACGTCCGCCGTCCTCCTCGGAGATCAGCGTGACGATGGCGCGGGACAGGCGCTCGCGCTCGCCCGAGAAGATGCCGTAGGTCAGCTCATCGGCCGGCAGCGTCTTGGCCGCGACCTCGCGGAGCTGCGCGATCAGCTTGTCGAGCTCATCTTGCGGCAACGATAGCCCCGGACTCTCGACGATCCGGGTCACATGCCCGGGATGGGTGCGCAAGCTGAGATCGATGCTCGGCTGGGCGAGCGCCTTGAGCCAGAACGCGACATAGCCGCGCAGCCGGCCGACGCTCTGCCGGACTTGCCCCCAGTTTCGTCCATTCCCGAAAGCTGCCATGCCGCCTGCTCGTGATCGGGACGGTTCTTCGCGCGAGGCTGTTAAGGAGCGATGAGCACAACCTCGTGCGGCGGTTGCAGGGTAAAGGAACTGTTGCTGTTGCGACAAGCCGGCGCAGGCAACACGAGGTGGCGGATGCCTCGGCATCCGCCACCCGGATAGAGCTGGATAAGCGTAGCGTTACGCCGCCCGCGGGCCGCGCTCGACCTCCATCAGCAGGCGCTCGGCCTTGGCGTCCTCGATGCGGTTCACCAGGCGATTGCTCTCGTGATTGTCGCGCATCGTCTTGGTCATGGTGATGCAGGACTGCACCAGCATCAGGAAGCCCATGGCGAGGTAGCCCTTGATCGAAAAATCCAGCGGCAGGAAGAAGATGCCGAGGCCGACCATGAAGGCGGACGCGGCGAACGAGACGTAGGTGAAGGTGATCCAGGCGGGGCTGTGGGACGGGGTGGTCGGGTTCATGATGGTCTCCTGTTGCTTGGCGTTGAGGTGAATGATGATCGTTAGGTTCAGTCAGTCGGCGTGCGCTTGGACTTCAACCGCGCCAGCACGTCGTCCGCGGTCGTCTTGAGCCGGGGGCCAAAGCCCTGCTCGGCAAGCTTCTCGGCGGTGGCGAGCGGACCGGTGGCCGCATCCAGCTCGACCAGCGCATCGTCCGCGGCCTGCGCCTCGATCTGCCGTTCGCGCAGGCGCTTCAGCGTATTCTCGGCTTCCGGCAGCGTGGACTCGTAAGGCCGCGCCACCTCGATGCCGCTGCGGCGAAGCGAGCGCACCGCCTCCGATGCACGGGCGAGGCGACGGCCGCGATCGAGCTCGGTGATGCGGGCCTGCGCGCTCGCGACCTGCCGCTTCAGCCGGGCGATCTCGCTCGCGAACAGCGCGCGTGCGGTCATCGCCGCATCACGATCAGCCTCGAGGCCCGCGATCGCTTCGGCGGCCTCTTTCGCGAGGTCCTCGCGGCCGCCATCGAGTGCTGCCGTGGCACGCGTCTCGAGATCGGAGATGCGGGCGCAGGTCGCCTCGAGCCTCCGGCCCTCCTGCTGGTCCTGGGCAATGGCCAGCGCCAGCGTCCGCTTGCTGCGCTCGACGGCGGCGGCCGCGTCGCGCATCTGCTGATCCAGGATCAGAAGCGCCGTCCGGTCTTCCAGCTCCTCGCCAGCAGCGGCCACGCTACCGCGGAAGAGTGTCATTACGGTCTTGAACATTGGCTACTCCCTGTTATGAGCATTGCTCACGGATGCTTTGTAGCATATCTTGAGCATCGCTCAAGAGAAATTTGAGCGTCGCTCAAAAATTTTGGTTAAAAATGTCTAAAGCTTTGGAACGACGAAAGAAACTCAGGGAAGCCCTCATCCTGGCGGCGGAAGGGATGATCGCCGAGAAGGGATTGGCAGGCCTGAAAACCCGGGATCTCGCCCGCGAGATCGGCTGTGCCAATGGCGCGGTCTATAATCTGGTGGCCGATGTGGACGAGCTGATCCTGCGTGTCGGCTCGCGCACCCTGCGCCGGCTCGACGAGGCGCTGACCGGCGCCGAGGGTGCAGGTGCCGCCTCGCCGCAGGAGACGCTGATCCGCATCGCCATCGCCTATTGCGATTTCGCCGCGGAAAATCTCGAGCTCTGGCGCGCGCTGTTCGAGCACCGCATGGAGCGCGGCAAAATCGTGCCCGATTGGGCGATCAGCGAGCAGATGGAGTTGTTCCGCCACATCTACAGGCCTCTTGCCGCGCTGTTTCCTGACCGCAGCCCGGACGAGCTCGGCATTACCGCGCGCAGCCTGTTCTCGGCGGTGCATGGCATGGTGGCGCTGGGGCTGGAGCAGAAGCTTGTCGCAGTTCCGCTGCCGGCGTTGCGCAACGAGATCGCCGCGCTGGTGCGCGCCACGCTGCTGGGATTGGTGGTGCCCGCGCGGTAACCGCGAGTCACCTCCCCCGCTTCCAGGAGAGGACCCGCAGCGCCATCGCGGATGCAGCACAATCATCACCAGCAACTGACTAAAATTTCACCTGTCGAAGCCTCGGCCGCGACTCTAAGCTTTGCGCGACGGCGATCGCCGTTCAGTCTTCTTCCCCGGAGTCCCCCCATGCCCCTCCTCATTCGCGGCGGCACTGTCGTCAATCATGATCATTCACGCCGTGCGGACGTGCTGGTCGACGGAGACACCATCGTCGCGATCGGCGCATCGATCGATACGCCGACCGGCACTGAAATGATGGACGCCGGCGGCTGCTTCGTGATGCCGGGCGGCATCGATCCGCATACCCATCTCGAAATGCCGTTCATGGGCACGGTCACCGCCGATGATTTCGAATCCGGCACCAAGGCGGCGCTGACCGGCGGCACCACCATGGTGGTGGATTTCTGCCTGCCCGATCCCGGCCAGTCGATGCTCGCAGCGTATCAGGAGTGGCGGCACAAATCCGAGAAGGCGGCCAGCGACTACGGTTTCCACATGGCGGTGACGTCATGGTCGAAGCAGATTTTCGACGAGATGGAGACCGTGGTCAAAACCTACGGCATCAACACCTTCAAGCATTTCATGGCCTACAAGGGCGCGCTGATGGTGAACGATGACGAGCTCTACAACTCGTTCGCGCGCTGCGCCCATCTCGGCGCCATGCCCGTGGTGCACGCCGAGAACGGCGACGTCGTCGCGCTGATGCAGGAGGCGCTAATCGCGCGCGGCATCACCGGCCCCGAAGGCCACGCCTATTCGCGGCCGCCGGAGGTCGAAGGTGAAGCCACCAACCGCGCCATCATGATCGCCGACATGACGGGAACGCCTGTTTACATCGTGCACACTAGCTGCCGCGAAGCGCACGAAGCGATCGCACGGGCGCGCGCCGCCGGCAAGCGCGTCTATGGCGAGCCGCTGATCCAGCATCTGCTGCTCGATGCCGGCGAATATGCCAGCAAGGACTGGGACCATTCCGCGCAGCGCGTGATGTCGCCGCCGTTCCGCGACAAGTCGCATCAGGACAGCCTGTGGGCCGGCCTGCAATCCGGCTCGCTCCAGGTGGTCGCGACCGACCACTGCGCCTTCACGACCGAACAGAAGCGGTTCGGCCGCGACGACTTCCGCAAGATCCCGAACGGCACCGGCGGCCTCGAAGACCGGCTTGGCCTGCTATGGACTGCAGGCGTTGCGACCGGGCGGCTGACGAAGGAAGAATTCGTCGCGGTGACCTCGGCCAACATCGCCCGCATCCTCAACATCTACCCGCGCAAGGGCGCGGTCGCCGTCGGCTCGGATGCCGACCTCGTGGTCTGGGATCCCAAGGCGACCAAGACGATCAGCGCGAAGCGGCAGATGAGCCGCATCGACTACAACGTGTTCGAGGGATTTTCCTGCACCGGCGGAGCTGCGGTGACGCTGTCACGCGGCCGGGTCGTCTGGAAGGATGGAAACCTGCGCGCCGAAGCCGGCGACGGCCACTATGTCGAACGGCCGGCCTTCTCGCCGGTGCATGTCGCGAACTCGACGTGGAAGGAGCTGACTGCACCGCGTGCGGTCGCACGCGGCGCAGTGACGCCGTAGGAGATGGCCTCAAGCCGCCTTGACCGCCTGCAACCGGTCCAGCACCGGCAGCAGGTCGGATGGATCGGGCCGGTGCGTGTAGTCCGGATTCACCTCCGCATAGGCGATGACGCCATCACGGCCAATGACGTAACGCGCCGGCATCGGCAGCACCCATGACGGATCGTCGTTGAAGGTCGGCAGGTCGTTCTTGAAGGCCTTGTAGAGCGCAACGAGATCGGCCGGCAACGCGAAGCGGATGCCGAAGGCCTCGGCCACCTCGCTCCTGACGTCGCTCAGGATCGGGAACGAGAGCTTGTTATCGCGCTGCGACTTGCGGCTGTTCGGCGCGGTCTGCGGCGAGATCGCAACCAGGCTCGCGCCGCGCGCGGCGATCTCGGGCAGGACCTCCTGCAACGCCTGAAGCTCGAGGTTACAATACGGGCACCAGACGCCGCGATAAAAGGACAGGACGAGCGGTCCCTTCGCGAGCAGGTCGCGCGACGACACCGACTTGCCGTCCGGATCCCTCGGCGTGAATTCCGGCGCGACATCGCCGGCCTTCTTCGCGCGCTGCGCCTGCCCACTCGCGATCAGTTCGGCGGTGGCGCGGTGCATGGTGGCGAGCGCTTCCTTGGTCGGCTTGAGCGGAAAACGGCCGCCTTCGAAATCGGCTTTGAAGGCATCGAGCTTGTCTTGCAGGGCCATTGGAAACTCCATCGGTTGGGTGTTGGCCCGACTTAATTGGCTCATTCGCTGGAAAAGGGGTATACCGCGAATATGGAGAACATTTATTTGTATCTCGAATGAGTGACCGCTTGCAGGAACTAACCGTCTTCGTCCGCGCGGCGGAGAGCGGCAGCTTTTCGCGAGCCGCGCGCGAGCTCGGACTGTCGCAGCCCTCCGTGTCGCGCATCATCGGCGAGCTGGAGGCACGGCTTGGTGTGAAGCTGCTGTTACGAACCACACGCCGGATCACGGCGACGGATGCCGGCGCGCTGTTCCTGGCACGTGCGCGCGAAATCCTCGCCGAGATCGAGGATGCCGAGGACGCGGCGCGCGGCATCGACTCGCTACGCGGCACCGTGCGCATTGCGATGCCCATCATCTACGGCACGCGGCAGGTCATCCCGCGCCTGCCGAAATTCCTGGAGCTGCATCCCCTGCTCCGCGTCGAGCTGTCAGTCGTCGACGAACGGCAGGACCTGGTCGCAGAAGGTGCTGACATCGCCATCCGCCTCGGCGAGCTCGACGATTCCGCATTCGGCGCACGCAAGCTCGAAACGCTGCCGCGACTGCTTGTGGCTTCTCCGTCATATCTGGCCGCGCGCGGCACGCCAAAGACGCCAGCCGATCTTGCCGCGCATGATTGCATCTTCGGCCCGGGCCTGTTCGGCCGCGCCACCTGGTCTTTCACGCGCAACGGCACCGAGACCTCCGTCGACGTGCGCGGTCGCATCCATACCGATTCCGGTCCCGGCGTGTTCGCCAGCGTGCTGGCCGGGCTCGGCATCGCCATGACGTCACCGGTGATGGCGGGACCCGAGATCAAATCCGGCGCGCTGGTGCCGCTGCTGAGGAGCTACAAGCTCGCGCCGATCGACGTGCACGCCGTTTTTCCGGGTGGTCCGCGTCCCTCGACCAAGGTGCGCGCCCTGGTCGACTATCTCGTGCAAGAGCTGAAACAGGCCGGTTGATCTCGGTTGCGAGCGCGACTCGAGGGGGATGCGACGCCATGAAGCGCAGCTGATGGCATGCGCCTTGCCTCTCGATGCGAGAAATCTCTTTCGCAGAGGCAATGATGAGCGTGCCACCTTTTGATTTGAACCGCCGCAGCGTAATCCTCGGCGGTCTGAGCGTCGCCGGAATGACGGCGATCGCGCCGCGTTTGGCCTGGTCACAGGCACGCTCGGAGACCCTGCTGGTCGTACAGGAGCTCGGACCGAACTCGCTCGACATGCATGGCGTCGGCTCCAACCAGACCGTGAATGGCCTGTCCTGGAACTGCTACGATCGCCTCCTGACCTATGCGTCCAAGACACTGCCCGACGGCACGCCATCTTATGACCGCGAGAAGCTCGCGCCTGAACTCGCGGAGAGCTGGGAGGTCGCCGCCGACGGAATGTCGTGCACCTTCAAGCTGAGGCAGGACGCAAGGTTTCACGATGGGACGCCGGTCGCGGCGAAAGACGTCAAATGGTCGTTCGACCGCGCGGTGAAAGTCGGCGGTTTTCCGACCTTTCAGATGTCGGCGGGATCGCTGGAAAAGCCCGAGCAGTTCGTGGTCGTCGACGACCATACTTTTCGGATCGACTATGTCCGCAAGGACAAGATGCTGCTGTTCAACGTGGCGGTCGTCGTTCCCTTCATCATCAACTCCGAACTCGCCAAAAAGAATGCAACGCCCGAAGACCCCTGGGCGCTGGCCTGGCTCAAGAACAACGAGGCGGGCGGCGGTGCCTACAAGGTCGAGAGCTGGAAGCCCGGCAGCGAGACCGTGTTGACGCGTTTCGACGACTGGAAGAGCGGACCTTTGCCGAAGATCAAGCGCATGATCGCCCGTGACGTGCCTTCGCCCGGCACACGCCGCGCCATGCTCGAGCGCGGCGATGCCGACCTTTCGAGCGGATTTGCGCCTCGCGATTTCGAGCAGATCATCAGGGAAGGCAAGGTCAAGGTGTCGGGCGTTCCGATCCCCAACGCGCTCTGGTACGTCGCGCTGAACACCGCAAAGCCGCCGTTCGATAACGTCAAGCTGCGCCAGGCCATTGCATGGGCAATGCCCTATGAGCAAATCCAGACCAGCGCGTTCTTTGGGCGCGCCGTTCCGATGTACGGCGGACCAGCGGACGTTTCAAAGCCGGTCTGGCCGCAACCCTTTCCTTACGTCACCGATCTCGACAAGGCCAAGGCCCTGATGAAAGAGGCGGGATTTGAGGCTGGCCTGGAAACGACACTGTCGCTCGATGCGGGCACGGCCACGGTCGGCGAGCCGACGGCCATTTTGATCCAGGAGAGTCTCGGCAAGATCGGAATCAAGGTGTCGATCGACAAGATCCCCGGCGCAAGCTGGCGCACGACGTTGAACAAGAAGGAGCTCCCGCTCGCACTCAACCGCTTCAGCGGCTGGCTGGATTACCCCGAGTACTACTTTTACTGGAATCTTCACGGCAACAACTCGATCTTCAACATCTCGTCGTACCAGAACAAGGCCATGGACGCGCTGATCGACAAGGCGCGGTTTACCGCGGATGCGGCGGAGTACGAAAAGACTGTGAAGGATTTCATCGCGCTCTGCATGCGCGACGTTCCAGTCGTTCCGCTCAACCAGCCGATTCACGACGTTGCCATGCAGAAGGGCATCACCGGCTACGAGTTCTGATTTCACCGCGAGCCGGACTATCGCCAGTTCGCGAAGAGCTAGTTCCTGTCGACAACGCGGACGCTTGAAACCGTCCGCGCCTCCGCTGTCGAAAAGCTTCGCTCCAGCCGCGCCTCGCTCGCGCGCAGCATCGCCGCGTCGAGCTTGCCTCGCCGCGATCCCTCCAGCGCACATTGAAAAACCCGATAGAACTGTGCGCCGTCATAGGCGACCAGCAGCCGGTCGACGCCGGCGTTGATCGCCTCGACTACTGCCTTGCAGACGTCGTTCTGGTAGATCGCGCCCATCACGAGGTCGTCAGTCATCACCACACCCTGGTAATTCCACTTGTCGCGGATGATGTCCTGGACGACGCGCTTCGAATGCGAGGCGGCACGATCGGGATCGACGGCGGTGAGCGTGACATGGCCGACCATGAGCGCGCTGTGCGATTGCGCTAGAACTTCGCGGAACGGAAGCCAGTCGGTCACCTCCAATTCCCTCACCGGCGTGTTGAGACTGGCGCTGAAATGATGCGTGTCGGTGCGCACGCGGCCGATGCCGGGAAAATGCTTGAGCGTGGCGCCGACGCCTGACTCTTCCAGCCCGCGGACATAGGCGCTCGCAATCGCACTGACGACGGCGGGATCAGTGGCAATCGCGCGCTGACTGATCAGCGTGTGGAAGTCGAGACGGTTGCGCCGCTGCGGCGGCTTCAGATCGAGCACCGGCGCAAGATTGAGGTTGACGCCGAGACCGGCGAGCTCGCGGCCATGGATACGGCCGTACTCTTCGGCTTTGGCCTGCTGTTCGTCAGGGGCGAGCCCGGAGAGCGTCGCCAGTGCCGGCACTTTTGTCAGCGGTGGGGCAAGATGCCCGACGGTGCCGCCCTCCTGGTCCGCGGCGACGACCAGCGGCGGCAGGTCGGCTGAGCGCCGCCTGTCCTGAAGCGCCGCAATCTCGGCCCGCAGCGCCTCGACCGTTCGTCCACGGATGTTGTGCCGAGTGACGTAGACGCCGCCAATCAGGCCTTGCTCGGCAAGGCGCGCAACCTCGGCAAAGGAGGAATAGCCGACCATGAAGTGCGGCCCGAGCTGACGCACCTCGGCAGCGCTGGCGGCGAGGACATCGTGCTTGCGCAGCTCGAACTTGAGATGTGCCGCCGACATCAGCAGCGGCGGCAGACACCAGAGCGTGACAAGCAGCTTGCCGGCGATGGTGCGCCACCCCCCTCTGCGCAGCAGGACAATAACG
Source organism: Bradyrhizobium iriomotense (assembly GCF_030160715.1). Classification (GTDB taxonomy): domain Bacteria; phylum Pseudomonadota; class Alphaproteobacteria; order Rhizobiales; family Xanthobacteraceae; genus Bradyrhizobium; species Bradyrhizobium iriomotense. The sequence goes on along the minus strand of NZ_BSOW01000012.1, from coordinate 18,061 downwards.
ATCACAAGGCTTGCAACGACAAGCGCGATGTTTCCGGCTCCGCGCAACACGAGCAGATAGGGATCGTTCTTGTTGGCGGCGGCGAATGCGACGACAGGCGCGGCGAGCCAGAGCAGGATGAGACCGATGCGATTGAGGAATTGCATGATGCGTCACACGCTGGGAGTGGCGATTGCTTCGCACCTATCAAAGCAAATCACGCTGCGCGAGAGACAAAAGCGCGCCTGCACGAAAACTGCAAAAGACTCCTGAAACCGTGCAGACGATGATCCCGTGTTCTGCACAAGCGCCGTTCAGACTTCGTGATGCCACCCATCACGAAAGGTCTTTTTTGACATGACGAGCCTGGCTTCGACGATCGCGGCGGACCTCCAGCCGATCAGGCATTCCTCCATTCCCGCCAAGCTTGGCCTCGCGCTAGTGCTGGCCGCGCTCGCCGACTGGTTGTTCTACGGTCAGCGGATCGGGCTGTCGCTGACGCTGTTTGCGATCGCGATTGCCGTCGGGTCGGTGCTTTTCAATCATGCGACCTTGGATTGGCGGCGCGGCCTGACCGGCGCGGCCATTCTCGTCGCCGGCCTCGTGCCAGCTGTCGAGGAGCTCAACACACTGTCCTTCCTGATCCTCACCATGGCGCTGGCCATTGCGCTTCTGATCGCGACCAATCCTGATACGACCGAGCTCGCTGAGCGCGCCCGCGCGCTGCGCAATTTCTTCCTGCTCGGGCCCTTCAGGTTCTTCCTTGATGCGTTCCAGGTGTTCGACATGTCGGCGTTCACCCGCGGCGTAGCGCTCTGGCTGCTGCCGGCAGCGCTCGGCACCGTCTTCGTCGCACTGTTCGCCGCCGCTAATCCCGTAATCGAGCAGTGGGTGGCCCTGCTCAATCCGAAACTCATCCTCGAATATATCAGCATCCCGCGCGTGCTGTTCTGGGCCTTGATGCTGGCGCTGGTCTGGCCGTTCATCCATGTGCGCTGGCGGCGCAAGACGATTGTCGCCACCACCGTTGCCGATGGCCCCGTGCCGCCGCCGCTTCCGCCCGTCGCCCCGATCATTTCGGCGGAGTTTCTGGGCCCCTCGACGATCCTGCGCTCGCTGATCCTGTTCAACCTGCTATTCGCGGCTCAATCCATTCTCGACGGCATCTATCTCTGGGGTCATGTCGCGCTACCGGCCGACATGACCTATGCCAGCTACGCCCATCGCGGCGCCTATCCGCTAATCGCGACCGCCCTGCTCGCAGCCGCCTTCGTGCTGGTGGCGATGCGTCCGGGGGGACCTGCGGAAAAGTCAAAGGTGATCCGGCCGCTGGTCTATCTCTGGGTCGGTCAGAACGTCCTTCTCGTCGCGTCCTCCATCCTCCGCCTCGATCTCTACGTCGACATCTACATGCTGACCTATTGGCGGATCGCGGCCTTCATCTGGATGGGGCTGGTGGCGCTGGGGCTGATCCTGATTGTGGCCCGCATCGCACTCGACCGCTCCAACCGGTGGCTTGTCGGCGCTAATCTGATCGCGTTAACGATCGTGCTGTACACTGCCTCACTCGTGAACTTCGACGCGTTCATCGCCGACTACAATGTTGCCCACAGCCGGGAAGCATCGGGCAACGGCTTGCTGATCGACATCAACTATCTCCTGACGCTTGGGCCGCAGGCGCTGCCCGCCATCGACAGGGCGATCTTGCTGCGGCCCGGCAACCCGGAGAGCTGCCTTGTGTCGCGCCGCGACCGCCTTGTAGAACAGCAGCGTCAGGATCTGGCCTGGCGGAGCTGGGGCTTTCGAAACTGGCGGCTCCAGCACAGGCTGGAGGCCCAGGCGAAGAATCAGCCGGCGGGCTGACGAGGGAGAACTTCTTGGCGCATCGCATTCTCATCGTCGACGACGAGGGCCACATCCGCGAAGTCATCCGCGTGGTGCTGAGGAAAGCGGGCATGGACGTGATCGAGGCGCGCGACGGCAAGGAGGCGCTCAGCCGCTTTGCCGCCGACAAGCCCGACCTGATCGTGCTCGACATCGGCATGCCGGAATTCGACGGGCTCGACGTCTGCCGCGAGGTGCGCAAATCCTCCGACGTGCCGATCCTGTTCCTGTCCGCGCGAGACGAGGAGATTGATCGCATCCTTAGCCTCGAGATCGGCGGCGACGATTACGTGACAAAACCGTTCAGCCCGCGCGAGCTGGTGGCGCGGGTCAATGTGATCCTGCGCCGCCTGAGCCCACGCAATGGCGAGGCCAAGGCCGGACCGGCCGCACTGTCGCAAGGTGGCCTGCTGATCGATCCCGAGCAGCATGTCGCGACCTTTGCCGGCACGCCGCTGAAGCTGACCGCGATCGAGTTCGGCATCCTGCGCGCATTCCTCACCAGGCCGACCTCGGTCTTCAACCGCGAGCAATTGATGCGGGCGGCCTATCAGCTCAACATCCAGGTCTCCGACCGCACCATCGACAGCCACATCCGCAACATCCGCGCCAAGCTCGCAGCCCAGAGCTGCGACAACGTGATCGAGACCATTCACGGCGTCGGCTTCAAGCTCGGGCGCTGCGAGAAAGAGGCATGAGCTCAGCGCCCGACAAATGGCGGCCCTCACTCGGGCTCGTGATCTTTGCGGTCCTGGCCACGGTCGCCGTGCTGCCGCTGGTCGGGCTGTTCTTCTTCCGCCTTTACGACAACCAGCTCATCCGCCAGACCCAGGCCGAGCTGATCGCGCAAAGCCGCGTGATCGCGACGATCTATGCGCAGGAGGTACAGGCGCGGCTCGACGGCGGGATCGCGCTCGGCCCCGAGGTGGCTCCCGGCGTGCTGCCCGATCCCGGCGACCAGTTCACGCCGATCCGCCCCGCGCTCGACCTCACCGCCAACGATTTGTTGCGACGACGACCTGATGCGCAGACCGCGATACGGCCGGCGGATCAGGCCTATGTCGAGATCGGGGCAAAACTGACGCCGATCATCCGCGAAACCCAGAGGGTGACGCTCGCCGGCTTTCGGATCCTCGATCCCAACGGCGTGGTGATCGCCGGCCGCCAGGAGGTCGGGCAGTCGCTCGCCCATATCGAGGAAGTCACCGAGGCGCTGCACGGGCAATACCGCGCCACCTTACGCAACCGCGTGCCGGACAAGCCGCCGCCGCCGATCTATTCCTTCAGCCGGGGCTTGGGCGTGCACGTGTTCTCCGCAATGCCGGTCGTCGTCAACAACCGCGTCGCCGGCGTGGTCTATGCAACGCGGACGCCCAGCAACATCTTCGACCATCTCTACCAGGAGCGCGGCAAGTTCATCCTGGCGGGGCTCGCCGTCGTCCTCGGCACGATCGCGATCGGCCTCGTGTTCTCCCGGACCATCACGCTGCCGATGCGCGAATTGATCGACCGCGCGGCCCGAATCGGCCGCGGCGACCGCGAGGCATTCCGGCCGCTGAAACATTACGGCACCCGCGAATTCGCCCAGCTCTCGCACAGCTTTCTCGGCATGGCCGAGCAGCTCGCGCGGCGTTCGGACTACATCGCGACGTTTTCGGCGCACCTCACCCACGAGCTGAAATCACCGCTGACCTCGATCAAGGGCGCGGCCGAGCTGTTGCAGGATTCGCTGCAAGGCAAGCCCGACAGCCTGACGCCGGCCGAGCAGAAGACGTTCGTCGCCAATATCCTCTCCGATGCCGAGCGGCTGGAGGCGATGGCGCAGCGGCTGCGCGAGCTGGCGCGGGCCGAAAGCCTGCCGCAGAACGAGCGCACCGAGCTGGCACCTGTCATCGGCGACCTCAAAAGCCGTTTTCCGGCCGGCACCATCACGGCCACGGGCAGCCTCGACCGGCCGATCGGCATGTCCGGCGAGAAGGCGCTGATCGTGCTGTCGCATCTCGCCGATAATGCGATGCGGCATCACGCCAGACATGTCAGGCTGGAAGCGGTCGACGAGCGCACCACGGTACGGCTGACCGTAAGCAACGATGGTGAGCCGATCTCAGCGCCGAACCGCGACAGGATCTTTGATGCCTTCTTCACCACCCGACGGGAGTCGGGCGGTACGGGAATGGGGCTTGCGATTGCGCGCGCGGTGATGGCGAGCCATGGCGGCTCGATCGAGCTGAAGCCGACCGACGACGGCGCGGCCTTCGAGCTGCAGTTTCCGGCGGCTTAAGCCGCCTCAGATCGCGAACACCCAGGCCGCAACGATGGTGCCGATCGTGACCAGGCCCGCGATGGTCCAGCCCGCGGCATATTCCAGCTCGGGATGGCCGGTCGCCCGCATGATCTCGCTCGGATCTGCCGCGTGCTTCCAATGCTCTGTCATGACAGCCTCGCACTTTTTTGTGCTTGTCTCATTAAGTCGCGCGAGGGGCGATTTGGTTCCATCACGGAAATGCGAGGAGATGCATGCGACGCACGGCGGCGTGTAGCAGGACTGCTTTCCTACTGCCGGTGGCGTGCTAGACTAGTCGGTGCATTCTGCGGCAGGAGGGGACGCATGGCCGACAACAAGTCCAAACGGGGCGGGGCCGATCGCACCCTGATCGCGCTCGGTGAGCGCTACGAGATCGCCTACTGGTCGAAGAAGTTCAAGGTGACGCCGGCCAAGCTGAAATATGCCGTCAAGAAGGTCGGCCACTCCGCCAGGAAGGTCGAGGAATACATCAAGCTCCAGAAGCACCGCGCCTCCGACAAATTGCGGATCGCACTCAGCGAGCCCTATGAGGTCCGCTACTGGTCGAAGAAGTTCAAGATCACCCCGGCGAAGCTGAAGGCAGCGGTCGCCGCCGCCGGTCATTCCTCCAAGAAGGTCGCGGCCTATCTCGCCGGCCAGAAGGCCGCGAAGAAGAAGGCGGCCAAGAAAACGAAGAAGGTGAAAAGGAAGACTGCGAAGAAGGCGAGCGCGCGCAGGAAGGCCGCCTGAGATGAAGCTTGGGAAGCTGATCCTTGCAGCGTCGCTCGCGCTCGGCGGCGGCTCGGTCGCGCAGGCCGCGGATACCGGCTCGACGATCTCGGGCTCGACGGCGCTGGCGCTCGCGGGTGTCATCGCGCCGCTGTCGCCGGTGTTGGCCGCGGGCGAGAAGAAGGCGATCGCGATGCTGTTCGCCGCCAATAGCGACATCCCCTACAAAAAGCCGATCGTCGTGACCGCCGACCGGATCGTCTGCCGCACCGGCAATGTCGACATCACCGTGCGCAACTGCGAGGTGACCTTCGGCAAGAAGGTCAAGACCGTGAACGGCTCCACGGCTAACGAGATCTACGCCACCGAGGCGCTCGCCGGCGTGCCGGCGGACGGCGCGGCGGGATCGAACTTCGAGAGCCTGTCCAAGCTGAGCTGCACGATCGATCCGAACGCCATCCGCCAGAAGGACGGCAGCGGCGCAAGCTGCACGTTCCAGCCGGGGAGTTAGGACGCGCCGTCAAATCGCCCCAACGGCAATCAATAAAGCCAATTGACGGGCCAAGCCGGAACGCGAGCCGGCGCTTGAGCGCTCAGCACGGCACATAACAATGAAAAACTATCTCGCATTATTCCTATTGCTGACCATCACGACCGCCTCCGCGCACGGGCTGTTTCCCGCCCGGCCGCAACCGCCGACCGATCTGGTGCGCTTGGGCCTCACCGACACCGATACGTCCGCCGGAGGCACGGCGCGACTATGCGATCAGGTCTCGTTCTCGCGGGGCTTGCGCTATGGCGACAGCGAGCAGAACGTCCTTGACGTCGCGACCAGCGAGACCAAGGCGGCAACACCACAACCGATCCTGCTGTTCGTGGCCGGCGACAGCTTCACCGGCGACAGCGCCACGCCCGACACGGCGCGCGAGTTCCAGGACGAGGCGATGTGCTTTGCCGCGCGCAACGGCATGGTCGGCGTGCGCGTGAACTACCGCCTTGCGCCGGCAGCCCCCTGGCCTTCCGGCGCGCGCGACGTCGCCGCCGCCCTGTCCTGGATCCACCAGAATGTCGATCTCTTCAACGGCGATGCCCGCGAGATCGTCGCGGTCGGCTATGCCGCCGGTGCCTTTCATGTCGCAAGCCTGCTCGCGCATCCGGAATTGCAGGGCACCGACACGGACGTTGCCGGAGTCGTGCTGATCTCCGGTATTTATCGCGCGAGCAAGGACCCGAGCGACAGCGAGAGGGCCTATTTCGGCTCCGACGCCGCCCAATATGACAAGCGCTCCGCCTTCCCCGGCATCCTCAAGGTCGAGGAACCGATCGTGCTGGCCTGGGCCGCGGCCGACCCGGCGGGCCTCGTGACGCAGGGCGAAGCGCTCAAGCAGGCGCTGTGCGGCGCCGGCCACTGCCCACGCACGACCATCCTGCACACCCGCGACGGCATTGCCTCCGTGTTCGGGCTCGACGGCTCCGCCGACAGCCTGGCCGAGCCGACGCTGTTGCTGGTCCGCCAGCTCGAGGCACGCGGATTGCCGTAGCCGGCGGGCTTTCAACGCGTCAGCACGGCTGCCGCTTGGGTGGACAGCGCCAGGGACACAGGAATGACAAACCCTTGACCTAGATCAAGCGCTCTTGATGCCGATTGCGCCGACCTCCACGAAGGGTCCAACTATCTAGGTGTCGAACATGCGTGTGACCGGCAGGATGCTGTTCGCAGTGGCGGTGGCCGTCGCCTCGCTGGGCGCGATGTCGCAGGAGCGCGCCGAGGCCCCGGCGACCGTCTCCGAGATTCGCATCGGCAACATCATGCCCTACTCGGGCCCGCTCTCGGAATTCGGCGCGATCGGCAAGGCGGAAGCCGCCTATTTCGACATGATCAACGAGCGCGGCGGGATCAACGGCCGCAAGGTCCGCTTCATCACGCGCGACGACAATTCCGATCCTGCGACCGCGCTGGAGCTGACGCGCGGACTGGTCGAGAAGGACGACGTGCTGTTGATGTTCGGCTCGTTCGGCACGCCCGGAAATCTCGCCACGCGCTGGTATCTCAACGAGCGGAAGATCCCGCAGCTCTTCGTCGCATCCGGCGACGAGGAGCTGAGCCGGCCCAGGGCGTTTCCCTGGACGATGGGCTGGCAGCCCTCCTACAAGGCAGAGGGGCGCATCTACGCCAACTACATCCAGGCCTATTATCCCAGGCGCAAGATCGTCGTGCTCTGGCAGAACGACCAATTCGGGCGCGACCTGTTCAAGGGCATCGAGGAAGGCTTGGGCGACCTCAACCGCTTCGTCGTCGTCGATATCGCCTTCGACATCGCCGACGAGCATCTCGAAGGGCATGTCTCGATCCTGAAGCGCGCGGGCGCGGACATCTTCGTCTTTCTCGGCGTACCCTCGACCGCATCCCAGGTGATCAAGCTGGCGGCCAGTCTCAACTGGCACCCGGTCTTCATCCTGAACGATGCCTCCGCCTCGATCGCCAACGCGCTGGCCCCGGCTGGCATTGAGAATTCCGCTGGCGTGATCTCGGCGGCCTTCCTGAAGGACCCGAGCGACCCGGCCTGGCGTGACGATCCCGGCATGAAGGACTGGTTCACCTTCATGGACAAGTATCATCACATAGAAAGCACGAACAACAATGCCGCGCTCTATGGCTATGCTGCGGCCGAAGCGTTGGCGCAGGTGTTGAAGCAATGCGGCGACGATCTGTCCCGCGAGAACATCATGCGGCAGGCCGCCTCTCTCAGGGTCGACCAGCCCTCGGTCGCATTGCCCGGCATCAAGATGAACACGTCCCCCGACAACTACCTGCCGATCAAGCAGATGCGGCTCGAGCAGTTCGACGGCCGCTCCTGGCAGTCCTTCGGCGACGTGATCGAAACCGCGTTCACCGAAGGCCGCAAACGCTGACCGGCCTCACGCCGGCTTGAGCGAGGCCAGCGCGTTTTCCAAGAGCGAGCGCACCCGCGCGGCATCGCCCGATTTCACGACCGAAGGGTCGAGATAGAGCTCCAGGCCCGGAACGCGCTCGGTGATGATGCCGCTCGGCGCGACCCCGACGTCATTCAGCGCATCGACCGAATAGGGAATGACCTCGCGGCTGATGCCCTTCATGGTGATCGCCGGCAACGCGTGCGCCGTGACGACATCGCTGACGAGTGCAAAGCTCTCATAGCTCAGCACGATGCCGCCGGGCTCGGCGATCGATTGCAGGCGCGCGGCAAGGTTCGCCTCGGCGCCGATGATCGTGTAGTCCATGCGGTCGCTGCTGCCGAAATTGCCGACGTTGCAATAGCCGGAATTGATGCCCATGCGCGACTTGAAGGGCTGCTCGATGCCGGAGGCTCGCCATTTGGCATTGAGCTCGGCAAGGCGCTGCTGCATGCGCCAGGCCATCCGCAGGCATGCCTGTGCGTCGGCGCGGTCGCCCTTGGTTTCGGGATCACCGAAGAAGATCAGCATGGCATCGCCGATGAACTTGTCGATGGTGCCGCCATATTCATGCGCGATCGCCGACATCTCGGTGAAATATTCGTTGAGGAGCTGGGTGAGAAGCTCCGGCTGGAGACGCTCGGCGGTCGCGGTGAAATTCTGGATGTCGGAGAAGAAGATTGTGAGCTTCTTGCGCTCGGTATGGATGGTGACGTCCTTCTGCCCGCTGAAGATGCTCTTGTAGACCTGCGGCGGGATGTAGCGCGAGATCTTCATCGAGAGCGAGGCGAGGAAGTCGTTGGCGGATTCGAGCTCCTTGTTCATCGACTTGATGCGGTTGGCCTGGCGGCGCTGCATGGAGAGGAAGGAGAGCCCGCTGCCGGCCGCGATGAAGAGATAGGCGAGCAGGAATTTGAACGAGAAGATATTCGCCGCGATCGGCTGCGCGATGATCACCTCCTGGATGCCCCTGACGTCGCCGACCTTCCAGTCCTTCTTCGGGCTCTCGGGATGGCTGTTGTGGCAGCTCACGCAGGCCGGCCCCATCGTCACGGGAGCCACCAGCCGGACCTTGTCGTTGAATAGCGAGGTCTCGGTCTCGACGATCTTCTTCTCGGGGTCCGCGCGCAAGGCATCCAGCGCATCCTTCTCGAACTTGTCGAGCTGGTGCGGCGCGCGGTTCTGGAACGGGAAGTCGGAGACGAAGCGGTAGGTGATGTTCTCCTGCTGCGCGCCGATCACGCGCCCGAGCTCGAGCGACAGCGTCGCCGGGATCGGGATGGCGCCGGGTACGGATTCGTAGTTGTGCACGACCTTGGTGGTGCCGTTGGGATTGGCGAGGATCCGCCCGACCACGTTGGTGGCGTAGTAGCTGCGCACGCTCGTGATCACCGAATTGAGGTCGGCGGCCTGCCGGCGCAACGCCGCCTTGCTGAGCTCGGTCAGGTCGAGCCACACCGCGAGCGGCAGCGCAAGCAAGAGGAAGGCGATCACCACGCCGGTCAGAATGCCGTTCTTGCGCTGCTCTTCGGAGATCGCCTGTTTCACTCTGTGGCTCCGTTGTGTGCGTTCATGTCGCGATATCCGGCGTCCGCGACGCGACATGCGGCGGCACAGAGCCTGCAAACGCAGGCCAGCGCAACCCCATTTTATGGGAGTCGCGGCAGGCGCCTTTTCGTTTCATGACAGATGTTTAAGATCGGTACGGACCTGCATCTGCTCCGCCGGGAGACACCCTATGACCGAGACCATCCGCATCGCGCGCTTTGTGGCGCGCCCCGTCATCGTGCCGATGAACCTGCCGCTGCAAACCTCCACTGGCGCCGTCGCCAGGGCGCCGCTGGTGCTGATCGACTGCGAGACCGACCAGGGCGTGCGCGGCCACGCCTATCTGTTCTCGATCACGCCGGCCGCCTTGAGGCCGCTGACCGCGATGGTCGGCGAGATGGCCGAGATGATCGCCGGCGACGAGCTCTTGCCGTTCGAGATCGAGCGCAAGCTGAGCCAGCGCTTCACCCTGCTCGGGCTCGCCGGCCTGCAACGCCTGGCGCAATCAGGCATCGACATGGTGGCCTGGGACGCGCTCGCCCGCGCCAGGGGCCTGCCGCTCGCGCGCCTGCTCGGCGGCGCACCGAAGCCGGTGCGTGCCTATAATTCGAAGGGGCTCGGAATCATGCCGGCCGGTGCCGCCGTGGACGAGGCGCAAAAACTGCTCGCCGAAGGCTTTCATGCCGCAAAGATCCGCGTCGGCCGCCCCGATGCGCGGGAAGACCTCAACGTCGTGCGCGCGGTACGCAAGGCGGTCGGCGACCAGGTGACGCTGATGTGCGACTACAACCAGGCGCTCACGGTTGCCGAGGCCATCAGCCGCGGCGAGATGCTCGACGACGAGGGCCTGCTCTGGATCGAGGAGCCGATCCGCCATGACGACTATGCCGGCTGCGCCCGCGTTGCGGACGCGCTCCGCACCCCTGTTCAGATCGGCGAGAATTTCGACAGCGCCTTTTCGATGCTATCAGCGCTGTCGGCTGAAGCCTGCGACTTCGTGATGCCCGACGTGCAGCGCATCGGCGGCGTCACCGGCTGGCTCCGCGCCGCCTCCCTTGCGCATGCCGCCGGCATCGAGATGTCGACGCACCTGTTCTCGGAGGTGAGCGCGCACCTGCTCTGCGTCACGCCGACCGCGCACTGGCTGGAATATGTCGACTGGGCCGATGCGGTGCTTGCCACGCGTCTGACGATCAAGGACGGTTTTGCATTGCCGAGCGAGGAGCCCGGCAACGGCATTCAATGGGATGAGGCCGCGGTCGCCAGGTATCTCGTGAGCTAGTCGTTGAACGCGATGCCCTGCACGGCCTCGCCGGGAGGGCCCGGCTCGGTAACGGCAGCACAATTGCTCTGCGGCTTTTGTCCGGCGAGCATGCCGCGGAAGAAGGCGAGCGCGTCGGGAAAGGCCGCGTTCAGGCCGCCATTATGCGTGGCGCCGGGATAGGTCTTCCAGACCACATCGTTCCCGGCCGAGCACAGCGCCGCGACCTCCGCATATTGCCGCGTCGGCACCAGTGTGGAATCGGCAAGCCCGGTGCCGAGCAGGACGGGCACCTTGAGCCGCATGGCCTTCATGTCCGTAATCGGCGTCAGCCGCGCCAGGACCTGGGTCATCGGCTCGACATAGACGTTGTCGGAGGTGATGCCGTCCCGGCTCGCGATCTCGCGCATGTCCGGCGAGCAGCTTTCGCGCGCCGCCGTCAGCACCGGCTTGCCCTTGTCGGAGACGAGATCGTCGGCGGTGGGCGCACCGTCGGGCAACGACCCGCCGAGCAGCATCAGCGACGTATAGATCGGTGAGCCGATCGCGGTGGTCTGCGGCGGCTTGTAGGGACCATCCGGGAAGGTCGAGACGAGGCCCGTCGCGACGGTGCCGAGCAGCGGCACGTCGGGCGCATAGGCCGTCGCAATCGTGGTAGCCCCCATCGCAGCGCCCGAGCCTTGCGACTGGCCAGTCACGAAGACTTTTGACGCGAGCCTGTCGCGATAGGCGGAGAGGGCCGCGCGTACGGCGTCGAGCACCGAGCGGCCTTCCGCCTCCCAGATCAGATAGGGATGCGGGCCGGGCCCGCCGAGCCCTTGATAGTCGGTGGCCACGACTGCAAAGCCGTTCTCGAGCCAGCGCTGGATATAGGTGGCGTCACGCGGCTTGTGCCCGGTCCATGACGGCGCGCAAGCGTCGGACACGCCGAGCGTGCCATGCGCCCAGGCGACCAGCGGCCAGCCTCCCGCCGGCACCTCGCCCTTGGGCAGATAGAGTGTGCCGCTCACCGGGACGATGCCGGCGTGCCAGCGCAAATCGGTCGATGTATAGAGAATGCGCTCGGCGAGGCCGGCGCTCGTGATTTCGGGCTGCGCAAGCATCGGCTCCTCGCGCAGCATCACGCCGGGACTCTCCGGTAAGGTCTGCGACCAGCGATAGAACGGTGACAGATCCTTGTCGCCCACCTTCGGTCCGACCGGCAGCAAGGAGTCCGCGTGTGCCGTCGCGACGGCGACGCCCATGATGGCAATGAGCGCAACGGCCGACTTCGGCATCAGACGTCCGAGCATAGGCTTCTCCATCCCTTGCATTCTTTTCGAGCGGTCGACGGCAGCAGCAGTCCCGCTTCTGCATTGATTATGGAGACGGTCGCGCCGACGTCCACGTCTTTTCGGACATGGACCGATGCCGATCTCACATGGAGAAGGGTTGGGCCGATATCATCGGCTCTGCCAGACGCGACGAAATATAGAGACCTACGAACATACCGTCTTATTCGGAGCTTAGATGCTCCAGTGTCCGATTGCAGGCCTCCTTGGCTTCATCAAAGTTCTTGAATGGTGATCCGCTGACTTTGATCGCGCCCCTTGTTTCATACAGGGGACGCCAGGACGCCATGTAGCCGGGACGTCCATGAAAGCCGGGACCGCTGGTGCTTTCGAAGCTGATCACGAACGAGAAGCCGCCGCTGTTTGCGATCCATAGCTCCATGTCCTCAACGGCCCGGTGGAATTGCAGAGACATTGCCAATCACTCGACTCAGTTACCCCTACGGTCGCACGGTGCTACCGGCGATGCCTGTGCGGTTTGTGCCATTGGCGCGGGGTGGGAAAATCGCGCGGCGCGTCGGCTATTGTCGTCGCCTTCGTAGCGCCCGAATCGCACTGGCAATTGATCAAGGTTCAATGCTCGGAGCGAGCGATGGCCATGGAGCCGACAAAACCGCGTGTGTGGAGCGAAGAGGAGATCAAGCTCTTGATCGAACTCGCGCACCTGAAGATGAGTGCGCCAGCGATCGCGAAGCAGCTTGGACGCCACATAGCCTCGGTGAGACGACGCGCTCACCAGCTGGGATTGTTGCTGCCGGCCGGCCGGCGCGAACCGCAAGAACGCGCCCAAGCGGGGTCAATGAACCCTCCGCGTGTCATGCTGATCAGCAACCGACATTAAGACGACGTCCGGACCACTACTCTTGCAGCTCACATTGTCGCCAATATGCAGAAACGGCGCTGTTACCAGCGCCGTTCTGGTGCACCTCACGCGTGGAATCGGCCCACTTTGACTGGCGCTGGCGGGAGCGACCCGCGCTGGCTCTGCTGGTATGGGAGACCTTGGTCGCGATCCGTTGATGAGGCTATGCCGCACCGAGCAAGAGTCAATCGGAAAAAGACTCCTAATTTTTTTACGTCAGCGGCTTTGACTGAGCAGCATCGGCTGGAGCCGTACGGAACCGTCGCGGTCTTTGATGATCTCTATCGAAATCACCGGGATCCTCCTACGAATCCATCCTCAACGCAGCCAAGCGCTACCACATGTCCGCGCCGGGGATTCCCTTGCGGGCAGCCCTTCGCTCGATCCACATGCAGCGGCGGGCGGCTCGGCCCGAGCGCGCAACGCCTGACGTCCCCTCGCCGGCCAGCAGCAGCGGCGCGATGTTCTCGCGCAGCGCGCGGCAGTGCTGGAGCTCGGCCTGCCAATCGATGATCCGCGCCTCGGCGCCCGACGCGATCAGCGCCGCCATCGCCATCGCAACACATGCTGCTTTCATTGTTCGCTCGCCGACACGCATCGTGGAAAAATGACAAGTGCAGTTTGTGCCAGACCGTCTCACACTGACGGAACACCCCGTGTCATCGAGCGAACACCCTGCGACGACGACGTCAGATGCATTCCATATCACCTTCTACCATACTGTGTACGGGCGAGTCGGGGGAGAGAGTCGTGAGCGGGATTGGGGACGATGCCGAGCTGGAAGAAGTCGTGGAACGAGGAAGACATCAAGAAACTTAAGTCGCTCGCAGGCACGATGCCCGTGACGATGATTGCAAAGGAGCTCGGCCGCACGACCGGCACGGTGCTCGCAAAGGCCGTGGAGCAGAACATCCCCATCAGGCACCGGACGGACGAGGTGACGTCGGCCCGCTAGTCCGCGACCCGCGTTCGCCGGTAGCGAAAGTCGCAATGAGACGCGCCCTGCATGATGGTCTGCGTGCGCGTCAGGCTGATGTCTGGGCCGAACCCTTCCGCAGTCGCAAAATCCGCCGTGCAGACGAGGAGGAAGCCGAGTTCGGGCGCGCCCAGCGCCTTGTAGAATTCCGCGTAGGCGCAGCGCCTCACGTCGAAGGCGAACGCATCGTGTGACTGCTCGATCACCTCGAGTTCGAGCGCATCATCGCGGGCGTAGGTCCCGAAGGCGGAGGAGACGGCCTTGCCGAGATCCGGCTCGTTCTTCGCCCGCCAGAACTGCTCGCCATAGCGGCGGTAGAGATCGCCGAGCGTTTTGCGCACCAGCGCGTTCGCACGTGCTTCGCCCAGTTCCGCCTGGAGCGCCTTGACGAGAGGGATCAGGACCTGCGCCTGGATTTTTGCCTGCTCAATGACGGAAACGCTCATGGCGGCCTCGCGTCCGAGATGAAGGAGTAGCGAGCGTAGCCGGATCGTGGCTTGCCGAGCCGTAGCTCGCGGACAAAAGCCCGCCTGCGCCCTTTGGGCTTCGGCGCGGCATCCTTCTCTCGCTTCGCGAGCGAAGGATGGTGGGCACGACAGGGATCGAACCTGTGACCCCTACCATGTCAAGGTACTGCGAGACACCAATTCTCGTGTGAAATCAAAACGAAAAGGCCGGTAGAAGTGCGAATCCGAGCGTGAACAGAGCTGGAACGAAGCGGAATTGCTGTTGACGTGCTGTTGACCGGTCGGATTGACCCGCTGCGGCCTGTCGCTACAGTTCGCCGGCTTCGCCGCCCCTTCTTTTTTTTCGGCTGGGATAAAGCGAATGCCCCTGTGGCGGAACTGGTAGACGCGCTCGACCCAAAATCGAGTTGCGCAAGGAGTGCTGGTTCGATTCCGGCCAGGGGCACCAACTAGGCTGTTCAAGCCCGTTCCAAAGCGTCCGCAACCGTCCGCGCAGTGCTCGAAACCCCCTGAAAAATAGGCACTTCCGAGTACATCGGTGTTCGTCTCCGTTTGTTCTCATCCGATCCCAGCCGTCGATTTGTTGGTATCGTGTTGGTATCGGGAGAACAAACGTTCACGGCGATTTTCGCTATTCCGAACGAAGGAATTGAGCAGATGGCCCGCAAGAACGATGGCGCGTGCGCCAACCCAAAGCAGATCAGGACCGACGTCGACTGCCGCGCCGCCCGACCGAAATTCGACGGGCGCGCGTGGAGCCCGGCCAAGATTTCCGACGTGACCGGCGGCGGCCTTTATCTCTTCGTCACGCCGGACGTGAGCAGGCCCGGCAACGCTGCTTCCAAACTCTGGCGGATGGGCTACCGCTTCCACAGCCGTCAGAAAACCTACTCCATCGGCCCTTACGGCAACGGCATGGATGGCACGTTCTCGCTCGCCGACGCGCGGCGCGAGCGCGACAAGGCCAAAGACCTGCTCAAGGAAGGCAAAGACCCGAGCACCGAGAAGCAGCTCGACAAGCACAGGCAGGCGGCCGCCCGGTCTTTCGAGCAATGGGCCGACGAGTGGCTCGCGAAGAAGAAGGTGGAGAAAGTCAAACGCGGCAGGATCGTCGCGGTGCGCGACCCCAAGACCATCGAGGTGCTTGAGCTTCGCGTCGGCTACGTCAAGGATCGCTTCGGCAAGCTGTGCAGACAGGACATCAAGCGTCCGGACGTGCTCGCTTTCATGCGTTCATACGAAGCCGACGGAAAGCTGGAAACCCGCGACCGCGTGCGCAGCATCGGTGAGCAAATCTGCGACTATGCCGATGTCGAAGGCGACGGCTACAATCCATTCCGCAACCTGAATGGGCAGATGATTGCCAACATTTCGACGCCGCGTCCTGGCGTTACCGAACCACGTGACGTGACGCGCGTCTTCAAGCTCATCAGCGCACCGTGGACGAGAGCGAGGTTTGGTGACGTTGTTGGCCTTGCCTTGCGCTTCGATGCTCTGACCATTCCCCGCCCCGGCATGATCAATGAAATGGAGTGGAGCGAGGTCGATTGGGACGCCGAACGCTGGACTGTTCCAGCCACAAAGATGAAGACTGGTTGGGACCATGTCGTGCCTTTGTCACGGCAGGCACTCGCAATCCTGCGTAGCGCTCAGAAGCTGACCGGCCATCGCCGGTACGCGTTTTCCTGCGCGAAGGACGCACCGCTATCAAACAACACGCTCAACAAGCGCTTGCGGCTGCTTGGCATTGACACCAAGACTGATCATTGTGCCCACGGATTCCGGACCACCTTCTCGACCCTGTCTCACCACGAAGAGAGCAAAGGCGCCAAGGCATGGGATGGCGATGTCGTCGAGCTGCAGCTCGCGCATCTCGATAACTCTACTGTGGAAGGTCTCTACAAGAAGCACGGACCGCTCGTGCTGATCGGCTCGCGCACGAAGCTGATGCAGCATTGGGCTGATCGGGTCGACCACTGGCTTGATCCCAAGAAGGTGAGGCCGATCAAGGGAGGCACGCAGGGTTGATCACGCTGCTTAAGATACTCTCGGCGGATTCAGTCCGTTGGCGGCAGTGGCTGGCGAGACTCTGAAGAGACCCCAATTTCGAACGTGAACCGGGATGCTCAGGCCTACTATGTCAGCGAACAGGGCAAGTCAGTTTGGGTAGTGGTCAGTGGAGTTGCCCTGGTTAGACCGGACGCTCGGCTGGTTTGAGAGTGCAATGTACTCCCGCGGTGCGCGGTAACCCAGCCGGGAATGCGGGTGTGCTGAGTTGTACAACAACGATTGAGAACGCCCACAGGACCGTTTTTCGCGAGGTTCTTTATCGGCACCATCCTTGGTTTGGGCGCCAAGTTTGCGTTCATGGGACCGTCGACAAGGCTGATGATGTCGTTTTTCGCTGCACCCTGGACGGGTCGCAAGCAGATCGTTGGCTTGAAGTTCCAGCATGGATGTTCGACCGGACGGCAAGCCCTGACGCCGAGCTTTTGACAGCTCATCCGTTTGTTAGCATCGATGCACTTGCCGCGCTTTCTGCGCTTCTCGATCTGGCGTTGAAGGATCGAACGCCATCAGCTGTCCTGGTTTCTGGCGCATCCAAAGGCTCTCACGACCAGAATCGGGGAGCGACTCATGTCACGCCAGACGGCAATGCCAGGGACAGGGAGCGGATACCGACACAATCAAAAACCGCGATTGCGGCAGCAGATGGATCTGTTCGGGAGCGGCCTGTTGAACAGCGCCATCGGCGCGCCGGCATGGTCGGAGCTGCCGGCGGAGGCACGGGCGGCCCTGACGAGTCTGATGACGCAGTTGATCCTCGAGCACGCTGCGGCGACGGTAACGCCGCGCGCGAAGGAGGTCGGTCATGATCTCTGACAAAGTCAGGCCTCATCATCTCGCGCGCAAGGCGATTCTTTACGTGCGTCAATCCTCAGCGCATCAGGTGTTGCACAATCGCGAGAGCAGCGCGTTGCAGTACGCCATGCAGGACCGGCTGACGGCGCTCGGGTGGTCAGAGATCGAAGTGATCGATGATGATCTCGGTCGTTCGGCCGCCGGCGGGGTCCAACGGGCCGGCTTCGAGCGGATGGTAGCGGAGGTGTGCCTTGGTAAGGTTGGTGCGGTTTGCGCCCGCGAGGTCTCGCGTTTCGCTCGCAACAGCCGGGATTGGCAGCAACTCATCGAGATGTGCCGTGTGGTCGATACCGTTCTGGTCGATCAGGAGACCATCTATGCGCCGAGGCACGGTAACGATCGCCTGTTGCTCGGGCTCAAGGGCAGCCTCAACGAGTATGAACTGGATCTGTTGCGCCAGCGCTCGCTCTCGGCCCGCTACGAGAAAGCGCGCCGCGGCGAGTTGGTTGTTGCGGCGCCAATCGGCTTCGTGAAGGCCGGCGACCGTTATGAGAAAGATCCGGATCGGCGTGTCCAGGAAGCGATCAAGCTGGTGTTCGACAAGGTCGAGGAACTGGGTAGTGCGCGACAGGCGCTCTGCTGGCTCCACGAGTACAATCTCGATCTGCCGGTGAAGCAGATCAACGGCGATACGGCCTGGCGGCGACCGAGCTACTCCGCCATCCACCGGATCATTGAGAACCCGGTCTACGGCGGCGCCTATGCCTATGGTAAGACGGCTGTCGCGGCGGGATACAGCGCCGATGGCATGAGCGTGAAGATCCGCCGCAAGGCACGGGACGAATGGTTGCGCGGCGGCGATCAGGGTGAGACTCCAGCGACAATCAAGGTGAGACTGCGCCGATGGGGACGGACCGAAGGGAGGGCGTAGCCCGACCGGAGGA
>NZ_BSOW01000011.1 GCF_030160715.1 Bradyrhizobium iriomotense | reverse complement strand
CCTCCGGCGGCCGCATGCGTTCGGGCTTCGGCCAGGCATCGTCGAAGCTCGCCGCCGGCTCTGCCGGCTCGGCAGCCACGGGCGCCGGATGCTCCTCACCCGGTGCGGCCTCGGCAGCCTTGGCCTGCGCGCGCTCGCGCTCCTTGCGCGAGGTCGAAGCGAACAAAAGATTGCGCCGGCGCGGCGCTTCCGGCGCAGGTGCGGGCGCTTCCGGCACCGGCGGCACTTCGGCGCGCGCACGCGCCGCTGCTTCATCCAGCCAAGGCGGCGGCGCAGCCGGAGATGCCGGCATTGCAGGCTCAACCTTCGCAGCTTCGGCGAGGACCGCTTCCGGCCCGGACACGCCCGCTGGTGCAAGGCCCGGCGGGAGCACCGGCCTGACCCGAACCTCGGACAGTGCCGTCGTTCCGGCGAGCCGGCGGGCGATGCCCTTCAACTCCTGAACGACGGCATACATGCCTACCAGTAACACCCCGGAGCAGACGCCGATGGTCCCGCTGAGTATGAGGGTACTGCCGAGACTGAATTCCTTGAGCGAGATGCCCCAAAGGACCGTGAGGAGACCCGCCACAAAGGCGAAAATCCCCGCGATCAACAATGCCAGCGTCATTGAACTCACCCCCGGCCGCGCATGAGCACGCGACACCGCCTAGCCACGATATCGTCATATCGCACGCCTCGCCAACGGCCAACTGCCATAGCCGTTCCTTAAAATAGCGAAATCAGAGACTTATTCACATTTCCTTCAGCAACATTTCGCTAGCTCTACCAAAGATCCGGGATCTGGAAATTGCTGCGTTGCATCAGGAATTTAGCCATAATGCGCAATTACTTGGAAATGGAACTGCGCTATAGGGTTCCCGGGAAAAAGGGCCGTGCGCGACGGCATGGTCGAGAGGGGATTCCGGGTCACCGACTGCCATGACATCCATAACCACTTCGGCGATCGACACGCCTCTACGGCGCTCGATTGAGCGGACCTGCGATGACCTTGCCATGCTGGTGCTGGCGGCGGTCGCGGTCATCGCGGGGCTGACCTTCCGCGACTACGGGCTTGGCTGGGACGATTACACCCACGCCGAATATGCCGACCTCTTGCTGCGCATGTTCGGCTCCGGCTTCAAGGACACCGCGGCGCTCTCCTTCGCCAATCTCTACATGTATGGCGGCGGCTTCGACATGGTCGCGGCGCTCCTGCACAAGGTCATGCCGATCGAGCTGTTCGAGACGCGCCGTCTCGTCGGCGCCATCGTCGGCGTGATCGGGCTTGCGGTGACCTGGCGGCTCGCTCGCCGCATCGGCGGACCGCTCGCCGGTCTCGCCGCGCTGCTGCTGCTCGCGCTCTGCCCGATCTTCTACGGGCACATGTTCATGAACCCGAAGGATGCGCCATTCGCCGTCGCGATGATCATCCTGATGCTCGGCCTGGTACGACTCGCGGAGGAATATCCGCAGCCCTCGCCGCGCACGATCCTGATCGTCGGCCTCGGCGCGGGCCTCTCGATCGGCACGCGCATTCTCGGGGGCCTTTCGCTCGTCTACGCGATGATCGGCTTCATGCCGCTGTTTCTGGAAGAGCTGCGCATCGAAGGCACCCGCGAGGCGATCCGCCGCTTCGCCCATGTCGTCTATGTGCTGCTGCCCGGCCTCGTGGTCGGTTACCTCATCATGGGCCTGATCTGGCCATGGTCGATCATGGAACCCGGCAATCCGTTCGAGGCGCTGACCTACTTCTCGCACTTCTTCGAGAAACCCTGGAAGGAGATGTTCGACGGCGCGCTGGTGTCCGTGCCCGACATGCCATGGTCGTACCTGCCGACGCTGTTCGCGCTGCAATTGCCCGAAGTCATGCTCGTGCTGACGATCGGCGCCGTCATCGGCACCTTCGTCATCCTGCCGCGCCGTGAGGTTCCGGCACGCCGCAAGACCATCCTGTTGATGCTGACGCTCGCAGCCACGCTGCCGCTCGTGATCGCGATGGTGAAGCGGCCGGCGCTCTACAACGGTATCCGCCACTTCGTCTTCGTCATTCCGCCGATGGCCGTTCTGGGCGGCGTCGCCTTTGCCTGGACCATGGAGCGCCTGCGGGCCAATCATCGCGCCTGGCAGCCGGTCGTGCTCGCCACCTTCTGCTTCGGTCTCGCGCTGCCGCTCGCCGAGATGATCCGGCTGCATCCCTATCAATACACGCACTTCAACCATGTCGCCGGCACCGTGCGCGGCGCCGATGACCGCTTCATGCTGGACTATTGGGGCCTGGCCTTGAAGCAGGCCTCCGACGAGCTGCGCGAGCAGCTCATCGAGCGGCAGGAAGTCCCGCCGCGCAATCGCAAATGGAAGGTCGCGGTGTGCGGCCCGCAGCGCCCGGCGCAGGTCGCGCTCGGTCCCGACTTCACCATCGGCTGGGATTCCAACGCCGCAGATTTCGCCATGACGCTCGGCGAATTCTACTGCAAGGGCCTCACCGCGCCGGTCATGGTCGAGATCAAGCGCGACGACGTAGTGTTCGCCCGCGTCTACGACATCCGCGGCCGCAGCATTTCCAGCCTGCTGTCGATCCCGGCGCCGTAATATTCTTCTCCTGACCTGTAGCCCCGGATGAAGCGAAGCGAAATCCGGGACCTTTGGCGCGACCCCGCATGTCGCTTCGCTCATGCGGGCTACGCTTGACTGCCGCGCATCGCGCGCCTTGCTGCGACCCGCTCACAGGACTAGGCTCCCGCTCCGCAACAACGAGGTTCGGAGAAATTGCCATGTCGCCAGCGGAAGCGCGCCTGAAGGAAGTGCCGTCGAACATGACGGAGGCCGAGTGGCAACAGCGGGTCAATCTCGCCGCCTGCTATCGCCTCGTCGCCCTTTACGGCTGGGACGACCTGGTCGATACCCACATCTCCGCCCGCGTCCCCGGCCCCGAGCACCACTTCCTCATCAACCCCTATGGGCTGATGTTCGACGAGATCACCGCATCGAGCCTGGTCAAGGTCGACCTGCACGGCAATCAGCTCAGCGAGAGCGAATACAGCATCAACCCGGCCGGCTTCACCATCCATTCGGCGATCCACGAGGTCCGCGAGGATGCGATCTGCGTGCTGCATCTTCACACGCTCGACGGCACCGCGGTGTCGAGCAGCGCCGAAGGATTGTTGCCGCTGAACCAGACCGCGCAGCTCGTCACCCACGACCTCGCCTATCACGACTATGAAGGCATCGCGCTCGATCACGAGGAGCGGCCGCGGCTCCAGAAGGACCTTGGCGATCACAACCACATGCTGCTGCGCAATCACGGCACGCTCACGGTCGGCCGCTCGGTCGCCTCCGCGTTCGAGCGCATGTATCACCTCGAGCGCGCCTGCTCGATGCAGGTGCGCACGCGTGCGCTCGGCACGCCGGTCTATCCCGTCGAGGAGATCGCGATTGAGAAGAACACCGAGCTGTTGTCGAACCGCGACCGCGCCGAGTTGCGCGCCACCAACCTGGTGTGGCCGCCTCTGCTGCGCAAGCTCGACCGCGTCAATCCCGGCTACCGCACTTGAGATTTACAGGGATTCGTGTAGGATCTTCCTCGAACGACCTCTGCACGTTCTGGAATGAAACGCCGCCCAATTCCGGGCGGCGTTTTTGTTTGGGCTGTCGTCATTGCGAGGAGCTCTTGCGACGAAGCAATCAGAATGCCTCCGCGGCAAGATTCTGGATTGCTTTGCGGAGCCTGTCATCGGGCCGCGCAGCGCGCGGACCCGGTGGCTCGCAATGACGAGGACAGAGTTTCCCTACTTCACCTCCGCCAGCGTGGCGAGGATGCGGGCCCAGGAGCGGATGCCCTTCTGGAAGCTCTGCAGATCGTACTTTTCGTTCGGCGAGTGGATGTTGTCGTCGTCGAGCCCGAAACCGACGAGCAGCGAATCCAGCCCAAGCGTGCGCTTGAAGTCGGCAACGATCGGGATCGAGGCGCCCGAGCCCATCAGCACGGTCTCCTTGCCCCATTCGTCCGTCAGTGCCTTCTTGGCGGCAGCGAGCGGCTTCATGTTCCAGTCGAGCGCGATCGCAGGCGCGGCCGAATGGTCGCCGAACTCGACCTTGCAGTCGCCCGGAATGCGCGCCGACACGTAGTCGCGGAAGGCCTTGCGGATCCTCGCAGGATCCTGCCCTTCGACCAGGCGGAACGAGACTTTTGCAGAGGCATGTGACGGGATCACCGTCTTGGACCCCTCGCCGATATAGCCACCCCAGATACCGTTGACGTCGCAGGTCGGACGCGAGGAGGCCTGCTCGATCAGCAGGCGTCCCTTTTCGCCGGCCGGGATCGACAGACCGATCGGCTTGAGGAACGTCTCCGGCGTCAGATTGAGCTTCTTCCACTGATCGAGGATATCCGCAGGCAGGTCCTTCACCCCGTCATAGAAGCCGGGAATGGTGATGCGGCCGTCATCGTCGAACAGCCCACCGAGGATCTTGGTGAGCACGCGGATCGGGTTCATCGCAGCACCGCCGAACACGCCGGAATGCAGGTCGCGGTTGGCGGCGGTGATCTTCACCTCTTCATACAACAGGCCGCGCAGCGACGTCGTGATCGCCGGCGTGTTCCGATCCCACATGCCGGTGTCGCAGACCAGCACATAGTCGGCCTTGAACTCGTCCTTGTTGGCTTCAATGAACGGCACGAAATTCTTCGAGCCGACCTCCTCCTCGCCTTCGATGAGGAAGGTGACGTCGATCGGCAGCGCGCCCGTCACCGTCTTCCAGGCGCGGCAAGCCTCGACGAAGGTCATCACCTGCCCCTTGTCGTCCTCGGCGCCGCGCGCGACGATGATCTTGCGGCCGTCGGCATGGTCCGTGACGACGGGCTCGAACGGCGGGCGGTGCCAGAGATCGAGCGGATCGACCGGCTGCACGTCGTAATGTCCGTAAAACAGCACGTGCGGACGTCCGCTCGCCTTGCTCTTGCCGACGACGGCCGGATGGCCCGCGGTCGGCCTCACCTCGGTCGCAACGCCGAGGCTTGCGATGTCCTTGGCGAGATGCTCGGCCGCCGCCTTGCAATCATTGGCGAAGGCCGGATCGGCCGAGATCGACTTGATCCGCAGCAGCGCGAACAGGCGCGTCAGGCTGTTGTCGAAATCCTTGTCGATGTGATCGAGCACGGACTGGAGCTGTGCATTGGACATTGTTTTCGTTCCTGACTTGCGGTGGGCCTCAAGGAGCTGCTGCTTTTAGCGCCGCCGCGGCTTTCGAGCCAGACGCATCTGGCGGATGCCTTATGTGCCAGGCCAGCGCAACGCCGAGAATGGCGGTGGCGGCGAGGTTGTTGCCCCAGGCCTGGAGGACCAAGGGAAACAGCGGCAGCGACAACAGCATGAGGATGCCCGCGACGGCCAGGGCGATCCAGGTTCCCAGTCGCACGCCTGGGCGATCGTCGAAAGCGGCGCGATGCAACAGCACCGTCATCGGGAAGAACAGCCACATGAAGTAATATTGCCGCGCGAGCGGCGAGGCCACCGTCATCAGGCAGAACAGGATTCCGAGTTCGTCGGCGTCCGACCGTTCCGTTCGCCGCCGCTGCGGCGGCATCACGGCGAGAAAGCCGAGCCCGAACGTTGCCGACACCGCAAGCACGATCCAGTTCGCAGCTTTGTAATCGACGTTGATCACATTCATCGTGCGCGACGGCTTCTTCGCCGAATCGTCCTGATTCCAGTTGATCGGCCGCACCAGCCGGTGGGTTACGGCGATGACCGACTGGTTGACCCACGACCAGTTCTGCTCCTCACGCTGGCCAAAACCTTTTTCCGAACTCGAGCCGACCATGCCCTGATACCAAGTCTTGAGCTCTGTGACGTTGTGCTGGAAGCCGCGTATTGGCGCGGGCACCACGAAGAGAAGGATGCCCGTAAAGGCGATCATGCTGACGACGGCAGGCCACTGCCGCCGCCAGATCAGATACGGCAGGACCGCGACTGGAAATACCTTGATGACGGTGGCGAGCGCGAACATGAATCCGCCAAGCCAGCAACGCTGATGCTGGAGACTCCAGAACCCGTAGAGCATCATTGCCAGCAGGACGAGGTTCGGCTGGCCGAGGTCGAACATGTCGAACACGAAGGAGATAGTGACGAAGCCCGGCAACGCTTCCAGCCACGGGCCCGGCCTGCGCCCCGATCCAGACATCGCATGGGAGAATTGCGCGGTGTACCACCACGCCACCGCATTCAGGATCGAGAGGACAATGTAGAGCGGGATCTTGCCGAACCAGCTCGGAATCGCGAGCAGGATCGCGGGCAGCGGCGGATACAAGAAGGCAAACTGGGCGGCGGGATCGTTGGGATAGAGATCGCCGCCATGCAGCACCTGCTGCCCGGCCCAATACCACAACGCGTAGTCCTTTGTCTTGCCGTTGCCAAAGATCTCGGGAACGAGGACGTCGGCGGTCAGCGCCACGCAGCACAGCAGGTACAAAACGTCCAGCGGCGCACGCAGCGACGGAGTCCTGAGCACACCTGGCTTGCCTGAGAATTCGGTCGGGATCACGGCTCGATCAACCTGGGCAAAATACAGATAAAGCATGATCCGGAAAAGTGCGAAGCGGTTTTCCGAAAAGATCATGCTCAAACAACAACCTAAAGCGCGATGACGATTCATCCTAATCTCATCGCGCTTTGGTGCGGGATCGAGCCAGGGTCGGGAGGCTCTTCCCTCAGATGTCGCAAGACGAATACGGCCGCAAACCAGCCCGACCGCTTCGCTGGAATTTACTCGGGCATTAGCGCCGCAGCAATCCGCCGAGCGCGCCACGCACCAGGGCGCGGCCAACCGAGCCACCGAGCTGGCCGCCGACCGACTTGCCGAGATCGGCGACGACGCCGCCGACCACCTGATTTGTGACCGTGCGCGTCACGTCACGCACGACACGCTGGCCGGTGGTCAGCCGGGCGCGCCCGGTGTTGGTGCCGAAGATGGTGCCGACGATCGAGCCGATCTGGCCGAGGATACCGCCCTCGCTCCCGCTCGCCGAACCGTCCGCGGTCGCCGCCGTGCCGGCGATGCGCTTTTGCAGGATTTCGTAGGCGGATTCGGAATCGATCGCGGTGTCGTATTTGCCCTTCACCGGGCTTGCATCCATGATCTCCTTGCGCTCCTCGGGCATGATCGGCCCGATCCGCGCCGAGGGCGGGCGGATCATCACCCGCTCGACCATCGATGGCGTGCCGTTGCCTTCGAGGAAGGACACCAGCGCCTCGCCCTTGCCGAGCTCCATGATCACCTTGGTGGTGTCGAGTTTCGGATTGGGCCGGAAGGTCTGCGCCGCGGCCGCGACCGCCTTCTGGTCGCGCGGAGTAAATGCGCGCAGCGCGTGCTGCACGCGGTTGCCGAGCTGGCCCAGCACCCGGTCGGGCACGTCGATCGGGTTCTGCGTGACGAAATAGACGCCGACGCCCTTGGAGCGGATCAGGCGAACCACCTGCTCGATCTTGTCCATCAGCGCCTTGGGCGCGTCGTTGAACAGAAGGTGGGCCTCGTCGAAGAAGAACACCAGCTTCGGCTTGGGCAGATCGCCCGCCTCGGGCAGCTCCTCGAACAGCTCCGACAGCATCCACAACAGGAATGTCGCGTAAAGCCGCGGGCTCTGAAGCAGCCTGTCGGCGACCAGGATGTTGATCATGCCGCGGCCGTCGCGATCAGTCTTCATGAAGTCCTTCAGCGTCAGCGCCGGCTCGCCGAAGAATTTCGTGCCGCCCTGGTTCTCCAGCACCAGGAGCTGGCGCTGGATGGTCCCGACGGTTGCCTTGGTGACGTTGCCGAAACCTTGGGCAGCCTTCCGGATCGGCGCCAGCGGATCTTCTCCGGCATCCGGCCCCTTCCTGGCTGTGTCGGGCACGATGGCGTCGAGCAGCGCCCGGAGGTCCTTCATGTCGATCAAGGTCAGGCCGTTGTCGTCGGCGACGCGGAAGGCGACGTTGAGCACGCCCTCCTGCACGTCATTGAGGTCCAGCATGCGGGCCAGCAGAAGCGGGCCCATCTCGGTGACGGTTGCGCGCACGGGATGACCTTGCTCGCCGAACACGTCCCAAAATACCGTCGAGAACTGGTCGGGCTGGAACGTCAGCCCCATGTCAGCCGCGCGCTTGACGATGAAATCCTTGGCCTCCCCCACCTCGGAGATGCCCGAAAGGTCGCCTTTGATATCGGCGGCGAAGACCGGCACGCCTGCACGCGCAAATCCTTCCGCCATCACTTGCAACGACACCGTCTTGCCGGTTCCGGTTGCACCGGTGACGAGGCCATGGCGGTTGGCAAGCGCAAGAGTCAGCCAGGCGGTCTCGTCTCCCTTGCCGACGAAGATCTTGTCGCTGGTATCGCCGGGTTTGGTGTCTTGTGTCGCCATTGCTGTTTGCCTTGCTGGGGAATGCGAACTTTGGGTTCCGTAGTTTAACGTATGTTGGGTGCCGGTTGAACCGGTCAACGCACCTCGTGAGGCGCGCAAATGCGACATCGTGAGAGATGAGGTGTGCGTCTCTTCGCCGAAAGTCGGAACGATAAGTGCGCACCGCGGCAATTTTTCGCGGATTCCATCTTTTGCTCTTGCATCGCTGCAACACTCCCTGCGCGATTCGTCGCCGCTCATGCGTTCGTCGCTTGTAATTCTTAACGCACCGGCTCAAGATCATTTCAGAAGCAAGACTCCGGACTTGAACCGGCTGAGGGGCAGGCAAGATGGACGAGCTGATCGGGCGGCTGGCGACAAACGCCAGCATCGATAGTGCTGTCGCTGAAAAAACCGTCGGCATTGTCCTGGGCTTCCTGCGCAACGAAGGCCCTTCCGACAGCGTTCAGGCTCTGATCGACCACATTCCCGGTGCCGAAGCCGCGATTGCCGCGTCGCAAAGCGGCGGCGGCCTGTCACGCCTGATGGGCGGCGGCCTGATGGCCGTCGGTACCCGGCTGATGGGCCTTGGGCTCGGCATGTCCGATATTCAAAAGATCGCTCGTGAACTCTTTCGGTTTGGTCGAGACAAAATCGGAGCGGATCAGATGGGCAAGATCATTGCGGGGACGCCTGGCCTCAGCCAGTTCGCCTGAGGCTTTCGCACTTCATATTGAGTACCATGACATATCCCATCTCCGACATTGAGGGCCTGTCGGCCTTCGCCGCCAGCAAGCTGAAGGCGCAGGGCATCCGCACCACCGTCGCGCTGCTCGAAGCTGCGAGCACCGTGAAGGGCCGCAAGGCGCTCTCCGCCAGGACCGGCATCAGCGAGCAGCAGCTCCTGGAATGGGCCAACGTATCCGACTACATGCGCATTCCCGGCATGGGCAAGGCCAAGGTCAACCTCGTCCGCGCCGCGGGCGTCACCACCGTCCGCGAGCTCGCCTATCGCAACCCGTCGCGGCTGGCGCAGAACATGCGCGAGGTGAACGAGAAGCGGAAGCTGGTCCGCGTGCTGCCGTCGGAGAAGTCCGTCGGCGACCTCATCGCCAAGGCTCGCAAGCTGCCGCCGAAGATTTCGTATTAGGCCACATACAGCGCTACATTTTCGGTGTCGTCCTGGCGAAAGCTAGGACCCAATCCCGAGAGGTCGCTGTTTTGCGCGTTGAGGCCACAGCCGGGCACACCAGCAACAGCGGTGGCAATGGGCCCTGGATCGGCGCTCGCTTGTCCAGGACGACGTCGAGAAATCGCTACGAGAAGCCAGCACCGTAGCTCGACGAGCAAAGGCGGAGCGATGCGTCTTGACTTGACCTCCCCGACCGCGCAAAGCGACCGCATGAGCGCCTTGCCCTCGCACCCTGCCCCGTCCAACGCAGCATGGCTGCGGACGCTGCTGGCCAGGCCGGTCCCGGCCGTGATGGGCGTGCTCAACGTCACGCCGGATTCCTTCTCCGATGGTGGGCAATTCATCGCGCCCGACGAGGCGCGGGCGCGGGCGCGCACGATGATCGCCGATGGCGCCGACATCATCGACGTCGGCGCCGAATCCACCCGGCCCTACAAGGGCGCCCGGCCGGTCACGGCGGAGGAGGAGCTGCGGCGGCTCAAACCCGTGCTCGCCGACATCGTCGCACTCGGCGTGCCGGTCTCGATCGACAGCATGAAGTCTGAGGTCGTGGCCTTCGCGCTCGACCAGGGCGTCGCGATCGCCAACGACGTTTGGGGCCTGCAGCGTGACGCCGGCATGGCAGCCGTGGTCGCGGCGCGAAAAGTCCCCGTGATCGTGATGCACAACCGCGACAGCGTCGATCCCGCCATCGACATCATGCAGGACATGATCGCGTTCTTTCAACGCTCGCTCGACATCGCGACGAAGGCGGGCATCGCTCAGGACCACATCGTGCTCGACCCCGGCATCGGCTTCGGCAAGACGCCGGAGCAGAGCATGACGGCGCTGGCGCACCTCAACGAGCTCAGCGCCTTCGGCCTGCCGGTGCTGGTCGGCGCCTCGCGCAAGCGCTTCATCGCATCCGTATCACCGTCGGAGCCGCAGCAGCGGCTCGGCGGCTCGATCGCCGCCCATCTCATCGCCGCGCAGCGCGGCGCGCGGATCATCCGCACCCATGACGTCGCCGAGACCCTGCAAGCCCTGCGGGTCGCCACCGCCATCGAGAGCAAGCCATGACCGATACGATCTTCGTCACCGGCCTCGTGATCCATGCCCGCCACGGCGTGATGGAGCATGAGACCGAGGTCGGCCAGCGCTTCGTCATCGACCTCGAGCTCTACGCCGACCTCCAGGAATCCTCGCGCACCGACCGGCTCGCTGACACGGTCTCCTATGCCGACGTGGTTGCGACCACGACGGCTGCGTTCAAGAACACCAATTACAAGCTTTTGGAGCGCGCGGCCGGTGCGGTCGCCGATGCCATCTTGTCGCATTTTTCGCGCATCCGTGCGGTGAAGGTGACCGTGCACAAGCCGCATGCACCGATCGCCGCCATCTTCGATGACGTCGGCGTCGTGCTGACACGCTCGCGGCACCCGCACAATGGCTAGCGCGATCATCGCGCTCGGCGGCAATGTCGGCGACGTCCGCACGACGTTCAGACAGGCGATCTCGGACATCTGCAGCATGGCGCAGGCAGCGCCGCTCGCGCGCTCGTCCGACTATTCCACCCCGCCCTGGGGCGACGAGGACCAGGCCCCCTTCATCAACGCCTGCATCGAAATCGAGACCAAACTCGATCCGCAGGCGTTGCTATCCGTGCTGCAAAAGGTCGAGCAAAAATTCGGCCGCACGCGGACCAAGGAGCGGCGCTGGGGGCCGCGCACGCTCGATCTCGACCTGATCGCCTATGACGATGTGTCGTTGCAAACGCCGGAGCTGACGCTGCCGCATCCGCGCCTGTTCGAGCGCGCCTTCGTGCTGGTGCCGCTCGCCGACATCGCGCCCGATCGCATGATTGGCGGCATCCGCGTACGCGACGGCCTCGCCAGCGTCTCAACACAAGGAATCGACCGGCTTCCGGATACCGGTTAACCAAAAACAACCGTTTGCAGGGGCGGCCGGCCGTGGCAATTTCGCCCCCAACGACGAGAACGAATATGTCCGGGAGTTTCCTGCCGAATGACCGCCGTGACTGACGATCTGCCGCTGGCCGCTGACTTCCCCAAGGCGAGTTACGAGGATTGGTGTAAGCTGGTCGATGGCGTGCTGAAGGGCGCGCCGTTCGAAAAGCTCATCGGCAAGACCTATGACGGGCTGAAGATCGATCCACTCTATCCGCGCGCCAAGGATGTCGCGCCCGTGGTGGGACGGCCGGCGGCCGCGCCCTGGCAAGTGATGCAGCGGATCGACCATCCCGATGCGGCCCTCGCGAATGCGCAGGCGCTTGACGATCTGGAAAACGGCGCGTCGGGCCTGGCGCTGGTGTTTGCCGGCGGCAACGGCAGCCACGGCTTTGGCCTGGAACCGACGGCGGATGCAGTCGCAAAGGTTTTGAAGGATATTCACCTCGATGCCGGCATCGGCATCGAGCTTCAGGTCGGCCCGCAATCGCGGATGGCCGCGATCCATGTTGCGGAATACGTCAAGAGCAAGGGCATCGATCCCACCGCCTGCGACATCCGCTTCGGCCTCGATCCGCTCGCCGCCGGCGCGGTCTGGGGTCACAGCCCCTATGCCTGGGAGGAGATCGTTCCCGCGGTGACCGGCGGGATCAAGGGTCTCGCAGCGCTCGGCTTCAAGGGACCGTTCGCCTCCGCCGACGGACGCGTGATCCACGATGCCGGCGGATCGGAGGTGCAGGAGCTCGCCTTCGTGCTCGCCTGCGGCGTTGCGTATTTGCGCGCGATCGAAGGCGCCGGCGTTCCGCTCGAGCAGGCACAAAGCATGGTCTATGCACGGCTTGCCGCCGATGCCGACCAGTTCCTGACCATGGCAAAGTTCCGCGCGCTGCGGCACTTGTGGGCGCGCATCGAGCAGGCCTGCGGCTTGACGCCGAAGCCGCTGTTCGTCACGGCCGACACCGCCTGGCGCATGCTGACGCAGCGCGACCCATACGTGAACATGTTGCGCGCGACCATGGCGACGTTCGCCGCAGGCCTTGCCGGCGCCAATGCCGTCACCGTGCTGCCGCACACACTGGCGCTCGGTCTTCCCGACGCATTCGCGCGGCGCGTGGCGCGCAACACGCAGCTCGTGCTGCTCGAGGAGAGCAATCTCGCAAAGGTCTCCGATCCCGCCGCGGGCGCAGGCGGCATCGAGACGCTCACGGCGCAGCTTTGCGAGGCGGCCTGGGCGCTGTTCCAGGAAACCGAAAAAGCCGGCGGCGCCTTTGCCGCGCTTCAGCAAGGCGTGATCCAGGGTAAGGTCGCCGCAACGCGCAAGGCGCGCGAGGCCAACATCGCAAAGCGCCGCGACGTGCTGACCGGCGCGAGCGAGTTTCCGAACCTGCAAGAGAGCGACGTGGCCGTGCTGCCGGCGACGCCGGTCGCGCTTGCGCCTTACGGCGAGCAAAAATTCAAGTTCGACCCGCTTGCGCCGATCCGCCTTGCGCAACCTTTCGAGGCGCTGCGCGATCGATCCGACGCAAAGCTGAAGGCCGGCGGCGCGCGGCCAAAGGTGTTTCTGGCCAATCTCGGCACGGCGGCCGATTTCACCGCGCGCGCAACCTTCGCAAAGAGCTTCTTTGAAGCCGGCGGCATTTTGGCCGTCGACAGCGAGGGCTTTGCCGATCCGGCAAAGCTTGCTGCCGCCTTCAAGGCGTCGGGCGCGGAGCTCGCCTGCCTTTGTTCCAGCGACAAGGTCTACGCGGCCCATGCGGAAGCTGCGGCCAAGGCCCTGCAAAGCGCGGGCGCACAGCATATCTATCTGGCAGGCCGGCCGGGCGAGAACGAGGCGAGCCTGCGCGCAGCCGGCGTGATCGGGTTCATCTTTGCCGGTGCCGATGCGCTGGCCACGCTGCAAGACGCCTATCGACGAATGGAGCAGGCATGACCGAGACGAGCAAACCCGTCCTCACCGGCGGCTGCCAATGCGGCGCGGTTCGCTTCGCGCTGGCGGTTGCGCCGAACAAGGTCAGCATCTGTCATTGCCGGATGTGCCAGAAGGCGAGCGGCGCACCGTTCGCGTCCTTCGCCGATGTCAACAAGACGGACTTCGCCTGGACCAAGGGACAGCCGGCGGCATTCCAATCCTCCTCGATCGCGATGCGCGACTTCTGCGCCGCTTGCGGCACGCCACTGAGCTTTCACCGCATCGACGGCGAGCGCATCGAGATCATGACCGGCGCTTTCGACCGGCCGGACCATGTGGTGCCGACCCGGCAGTACGGAACCGAGTCCCGTCTCGGCTGGGTGGTCGGAATCGCCAATCTGCCGAGCCAGACCACGCAACAGAATTACGGGCCGGAGAAGATGGCGACCATCGTCAGCCATCAGCACCCGGACCATGATTAGCTTACGCGCTCACCTCTGATATGGTTGGAACCATGAGCCGCATCCCCAATTTCGCCGATGTCGCCTTCGAGCGGACCAAAACTGCCGCTCCGGCCGGCAGCGCCGAGCCGTGGCTGACCCCCGAGGGCATCCCGGTCCAGAGCGCCTATGGCGAGACCGATCTCGCCGGCGTCGACTTCCTCGAGACGTTCCCGGGCATCGCGCCGTACCTGCGCGGCCCCTACCCGACCATGTATGTCAACCAGCCCTGGACGGTCAGGCAGTATGCCGGCTTCTCCACGGCGGAGGATTCCAACGCCTTCTATCGGCGCAACCTCGCGGCGGGACAGAAGGGTCTCTCGGTCGCCTTCGATCTCGCGACCCATCGCGGCTATGATTCCGACCATCCGCGCGTCGGCGGCGACGTCGGCATGGCCGGTGTCGCCATCGATTCCATCTACGACATGCG
This sequence comes from Bradyrhizobium iriomotense, assembly GCF_030160715.1. Taxonomy (GTDB): domain Bacteria; phylum Pseudomonadota; class Alphaproteobacteria; order Rhizobiales; family Xanthobacteraceae; genus Bradyrhizobium; species Bradyrhizobium iriomotense. The sequence goes on along the minus strand of NZ_BSOW01000011.1, from coordinate 250,470 downwards.
CACGCTGTTTGCGGGCATCCCGCTCGACCGGATGAGCGTGTCCATGACCATGAACGGCGCGGTGCTGCCGATCCTCGCACTGTTCGTGGTGGCGGCGGAAGAACAGGGCGTCGCGCCGGAGAAGCTCTCAGGGACGATTCAGAATGACATTCTGAAAGAGTTCATGGTGCGCAACACCTACATCTATCCGCCGAGCCCATCGATGCGGATCATCTCCGACATCTTCGCCTACACCTCGCAAAAGATGCCGAAGTTCAATTCGATCTCGATCTCCGGCTATCACATGCAGGAGGCCGGCGCGACGCAGGATCTCGAGCTCGCCTATACGCTCGCAGACGGCGTCGAATATCTGCGTGCCGGGTTGGCTGCCGGGCTCGACGTCGACCGCTTCGCGCCGCGCCTGTCGTTCTTCTGGGCGATCGGCATGAACTTCTTCATGGAAGTCGCCAAGATGCGCGCCGCGCGGCTGCTCTGGGCGAAGCTGCTCAAGCCATTCAATCCGAAGGATCCGCGCTCGCTCTCGCTGCGTACGCATTGCCAGACCTCCGGCTGGTCGCTGACCGCGCAGGACGTCTTCAACAACGTGATGCGCACGACGGTGGAGGCGATGGCCGCGACCCAAGGCCACACCCAGTCGCTGCACACCAACGCGCTGGACGAAGCGCTCGCGCTGCCGACCGACTTTTCAGCGCGCATCGCCCGCAACACGCAGCTCTTCCTCCAGCAGGAAAGCGGCACCACCCGCATCATCGATCCCTGGGGCGGCTCCTATTATGTCGAGCGGCTGACGCGCGATCTCGCAGCGAAGGCCTGGGGCCATATCCAGGAGGTCGAGGAGCTCGGCGGCATGGCCAAGGCCATCGAAGCCGGCGTGCCGAAACTGCGCATCGAGGAGGCATCCGCCAAGACACAGGCCCGGATCGATGCGGGCAAGCAGGCGGTGATCGGCGTCAACAAGTACAAGCCATCAGATGAAGCGCCGATCGAGATCCTCAAAGTGGACAATACCAATGTCCGGCGCTTGCAGATCGACAAGCTGACGCGGCTCAAATCCGAGCGCAACCAGAAGGACGTCGAAGCCGCGCTCGCCGCGCTGACGCGCTCGGCCGGCGAAGGCAACGGCAACCTGCTCGCGCTCGCGATCGACGCGGCGCGCGCGAAAGCAACGGTCGGCGAAATTTCCGACGCGATGGAAAAGGTGTTCGGTCGCCACCGCGCCGAGATCAGGTCCATCACCGGCGTCTACAAGCGGGAGGCGTCCGCCATGGGCAGCCAGGTTGAAAAGGTGCAGGCGCTGATCGACGCCTTCGAGGAGGCGGAAGGCCGCCGCCCGCGCATTCTCGTCGCCAAGATCGGCCAGGACGGCCACGACCGCGGGCAGAAGGTGATCGCGTCGGCCTTTGCCGATATCGGCTTCGACGTCGACATCGGACCGCTGTTTGCCACCGCCGATGAAGCCGCGCGCCAGGCGGTCGAGAACGACGTGCACATCCTCGGCGTCTCTTCACTCGCCGCCGCCCACCTCACCGCGGTACCGGAATTGAAGGCGGCGCTGAAGAAGCACGGCCGCGAGGACATCATGATCATCGTCGGCGGCGTGGTGCCGCCGCAGGATTACGACGCACTCCATGCAGCGGGCGCGGAAGCGATCTTCCCACCAGGCACCGTGATCGCGGACGCCGCCGAGGAACTGATCCACAAGCTCAACGCCCGGCTCGGCCATAGCGCGGCGGCGGAGTAGTTCGGCACAGCCCCGCGCTCTCCGACGGAGAACCTGCAGGCGCCTTGCCGCGACCAACCTTCACGATACGGTGTTCCGATTGCGGCGTTCTGCGCCAGTTCATCTGACGCTGTCTATGGCGTGGCAGATGTCCGGGCTCGACCGGCATCGGAAGGAAATATGAATTCATGGGTATTGACGTGACATACTATCGTGCAATCACGCGCGCAGGGCTGCTCCTGCGGACCATCGCGATCCTCTCGGCCGTCGCAGTGGTCTCCATGGTCTCGCCGGCCCATGCGGCTGATCCCAAGCCCGATGCGATCATCAAGAACAGGACCATCGAAGCCCGCGTGCTGCTCGACGACCGGATCAAGGCCGATCCGGCGCTCGCTGCCGATTGCCTCGCCGAGAGCAAGAAGTGGCTCGAGAAGAATGCGGCTGATGCCGCCAGCACGCGCAAGCAGGATCCGCAGTTCTTCCAGAACGGCGGCTGGGATTTCGAGCGCAAATACACGGTACGCTCGGTGGTCGCCGACCGCTATGTCAGCCTGATCCGCGCCGACTACATGGATACGCATGGCGCGCATCCGAATTCCGACGTCAACACGATCCTGTGGGACAAGGCGCAAGCCAAGCGCATATCGATCCGCCCGTTCTTCACCGAGACCGCGGACAACGGAGCGACGATGAAGGCGATGCAAAAGGCCGTGGTCGCCTCGCTGCGAATCGAGAAGAAGAAGCGCGATGCGGGCGAGACGGCCACCAACGAATGGTTCAAGAGCGTCGAGCCGAGCCTGCTCAAGATCGGCGCCGTGACGCTCGCGCCTTCGACCGAGGCCGGCAAGAGCTCCGGTCTCACCTTCCACTTTCCGCCCTATGCGGTCGGCCCCTACGCCGAGGGCGAATATGTCGCCTTCGCGTCGTGGGAGACGCTGAAGCCTTATTTGACGCCGGAAGGCGCGCGAATTTTCGGCGGCGCGCGACCGAAGGGCGACGAAGACGACGGGCAATGATTCGTCGCGGCGACACGTTGCTCACAACGCAAGTGGCGCGGCCGGCTTGCCGCCCCGGTGCAAAGCTGCCAAAACTGTCGCTATAGACAGGGCGTCCGACGTTACAGGCGCCGCTGAAAAGGTGCTCATGTCCGCCATCACGCGCCGCGCCTTCGCGGCATCGTCGGTCGCTGCCGCCGCTCTTGGACTCATGCCGGCACGCGCGGAGACCTATCCGGCGCGGCCCGTGACATTGGTCGTGCCGTGGGGCGCAGGCGGCGGCACGGATGCGACTGCGCGCGTTCTCGCGACGATGCTGGAAAAGGAGCTCGGCCAGCCTTTCAACGTGGTCAATCGGGTCGGCGGCTCCGGCGTCGTCGGCCACACCGCAATCGCAACTGCCACTCCCGACGGCTACACGATCGGCATGCTGACCGTGGAGCTCACCATGATGCATTGGCAGGGGCTCACCGACCTGACGCCGCGGAGCTTCACGCCGCTCGCCATGATGAATGAGGACGCACCGGGCATCCAGGTCTCCTCCGCCTCGCCCTACAGGACGGTCAAGGAATTGGCCGTGACCATCAAGGACGCGCCGCCCGGCAAGTTCAGGGCCTCAGGCACCGGTCAGGGCGGCATCTGGCATCTCGCGCTGATCGGCTGGATGCAGTCGATGGGACTACCGGCCAACCAGATCGCCTGGGTGCCGTCGAACGGTGCCGCACCCGCGATGCAGGATCTCGCGGCTGGCAACATCGATCTCGCCACCTGCTCGGTGCCGGAGGCGCGCCCGGCCATCGAGGCCGGCAAGGTGCGCAGCCTCGCCATCATGGCGCCGGCACGCAACCCTGTTTTCCCCGACGTACCGACCCTCAAGGAAGCGATGGGGATCGACTATTCGATCGGCGGCTGGCGCGGCATCGGCGGACCGAAGGGCCTGCCTCCGGAGATCGCGGCCAGGCTCACGACGACGATGAAGAGGATCTTCGACTCCGCAGAGTTCAGGGCCTTCATTACCAGCCGCGGCTTCGGCATGGCCTGGCGCGATGCCGGCCAGTTCGCCGACTTCATGGACAAGGGCGATGCCCAGATGGGCGCCGCGATGAAGGCCGCCGGCCTCGCCAAGACGTAACGTGTCGAGCGGGGTGAAGCCGGCCGCGTCGATCCCGGCCCCGGCCCTCGCCTGTCCCGCCCGGCCGTTGTAAAGCAGGGCATGATTCAGAAGAAGGCTTCGCTCGACGTCAAAGCCCTCGCCCGGGACGTTCGTTCCGGCAGCCGCGCGGCGCTCGCCCGCGCCATCACGCTGGTGGAGAGCCGGCGCGGCGACCATCAGGCGGCCGCACGCGAGCTGGTGCAACTGCTGCTGCCGGATACCGGCAAGGCAGTTCGCGTCGGCATCACCGGCTCGCCGGGCGTCGGCAAGTCCACCACCATCGATGCGCTCGGCACGTATCTGATTGCGCAAGGCCACAGGATCGCGGTGCTCGCGGTCGATCCGTCCTCGGCGCGCAGCGGCGGCTCGATCCTTGGCGACAAGACCCGGATGGCACAGCTCGCGGCATCCGATCATGCCTATATTCGCCCCTCGCCGTCGTCGGGCACACTCGGCGGCGTCGCCGCCAAGACGCGCGAGGCGATGCTGCTCTGCGAGGCGGCCGGCTTCGACGTCGTGCTGGTCGAGACCGTCGGCATCGGCCAGTCCGAGACTGCGGTCTGCGACATGACCGATTTCTTCCTCGCGTTGATGCTGCCGGGCGGCGGCGACGAATTGCAGGGCATCAAGAAGGGCCTGGTCGAGCTCGCCGACATGATCGCAATCAACAAGGCCGACGGCGACAATCTCAAGCGCGCCAACATGACGGCCGCCGACTATCGCGGCGCGCTGCATATTCTGGCACCGCGCTCGGAGCATTGGCACCCGCCGGTCGAGACCTACTCGGCGCTGACCGGCACTGGCATCGCAAAACTGTGGCAAAAGATCCTCGATCATCGCAAGGCGATGAGCGCGTCGGGCGATTTTGCCGCGCGTCGACGCGAGCAGCAGGTGAAATGGATGTGGTCGATGCTGGAGCAGCGCATGCTGTCGCGGCTGCGCACCGAGGCTTCCGTCCGCGCCAGGGTGAAGAAGATCGAGGCCGAGGTCGCCGATGGCCGCGTCACGCCGGCGCTCGCCGCCGAGCACATCATGGAGCTCCTGCAATGAGCGGCAAGCTTCGCGTCCTTCTCACCGGCTTCGGCACGTTCCCCGGCGCGCCCTACAATCCGACGCAGCCGCTGGTCGCGCGGCTGTCGCGGCTGCGCCGTCCGGCGTTCGACGGCGTCGAGCTCGCGACCCACATCTTCCCGGTGACCTACGCCGCGGTGGACCGGCAATTGCCGGAGGTGCTCGCAAAGGTGAGGCCCGATGCGCTTCTGATGTTCGGCCTCGCCGCACGCACCTCACACCTGCGCATCGAGACCCGCGCGCGCAATGCCGTCACCATGCTCTGGCCCGATGCCGCAAATACCCGTTCCCGCAAAGGCGCGATCGCAGCGAACGCGGACGCGATGATGTTCGGCCCGCACACTGCAAAACTCCTGCGGGCCGCGCGACTGACCGGGATCGACGCGCGGACCTCGCGCGATGCCGGCGCCTATCTCTGCAACTATCTGAGCTGGCGCGCGATCGAGAGCGTGAACGCCGGCGGGCCAAAGCTTGCGGCGTTCATCCACATCCCGCTGCTGTCTCGGCGTGGCGCGTCGCGGCGCAAGGGAGCGCCGCGCATCACGCTGGAGGAACTGGTCGATGCCGGCGAAGCGATGCTGATGGAAATGGTGCGATCGGCGCGGCACAGTGCGGCTGCGTAGGTGGGTTAGCGCAACCCACCACTTTGGCTTCCAAAGGCTCCGTACTCGCGATGAAATGGTGGTGGGTTACGCCTTCGGCTAACCCACCCTACGGCACCTCTTCCTGGGTAAACATTTAACCCTACCCGCAACAATCGTCCGGCGGTTGGCCGCCCTGCCCCATTTCTGCGCTACCTAACGCGCGCGGATGCGTCCCGCGTCCGCCGGAGGACGCGTTATGGACCTCAATCGTCGCCATCTCATCGGAGCTTCCACCGCCGGCCTTGCCGGTGCGCTGGCCATGCCCGTCGATGCCGCGCGCGCAGCACCCTTGACGTCCATGCGGGGACGCGACGCCACGCAGTATGGCGTGCGGCCCGGCAGCAGCGAGGACCAGACGCGCGCGCTCCAGCGCGCAATCGATGACGCCGCACGCGCGCAAATGCCGCTGGCGTTCCCGCCCGGCATCTACCGCACCGGGCTGTTGCGGCTGCAAAACGGCTCGCAACTCGTGGGCGTGCGCGGTGCCACGAAATTCATCTTCAGCGGTGGTCCCTCGATGGTCCTCAGCGAGGGTGCCGGCTCGATCGGCCTTACGGGCATTACCTTCGACGGCGGCGGCATTGCGCTGCCGACGCGCCGCGGCCTCATCCACTGTCTCGGCGGACGCGACGTCCGCATTCTCGATTGCGAGATCACGGGCTCTGGCGGCAGCGGCATCTGGCTCGAGCAGATCGCCGGAGACATCTCGGGCAACATCTTCACCAACATCGCCGTGACGGCTGTAGTCTCGTTCGATGCCAGGGGACTCATCGTCTCGCGCAACACGATTCTCGGCACCAACGACAACGGCATCGAGATCCTGCGCACCGCCATTGGCGACGACGGCACGCTGGTCGCCGACAATCGCATCGAGGACATCAAGGCCGGCCCCGGCGGCTCCGGACAATACGGCAACGCCATCAACGCCTTCCGCGCCGGCAACGTCATCGTGCGTGGCAACCGCATCCGGAATTGCGACTACTCGGCGGTGCGTGGCAATTCGGCCTCCAACATCCAGATCACCGGCAACAGCGTCAGCGACGTGCGCGAGGTCGCGCTCTATTCGGAGTTCTCGTTCGAGGCCGCGGTGATCGCCAACAACACGGTGGATGGTGCCGCCGTCGGCGTCTCCGTCTGCAACTTCAACGAAGGCGGCCGCATCGCGGTGGTCCAGGGCAACATCGTCCGCAACCTGATCCCGAAACGTCCGATCGGTACCGCGCCCGACGACGATGCCGGCGTCGGCATATATGTCGAGGCTGACACCTCCGTCACCGGCAACGTGATCGAGAATGCGCCGTCCTACGGCATCGTCGCCGGCTGGGGCAAATATCTGCGCGACGTCGCGATCTCGGGCAACGTAATCCGCAAGGCCCTCGCCGGCGTCGGCGTGTCCATCGTGCCGGGCGCCGGCACCGCGCTCGTCAACAACAACATGATCTCCGAGACCCCCCTCGGCGCCGTCGTTGGCCTCGACCACGCGCGAACCGTCACGACGGATCTCGCAGCCGACGGCGCGCAGCGCATTGCACAGGTAATGGTGGGCGGGAATGCGGTGCGGCGGTGAGACACACTCGGTGTCGTCCTGGACAAGCGAAGCGCAGATCCAGGACCCAACACAGGATTGGGTTAAGTGCGTGGTACTGGCCGCATCGCCTCATTGAGAGATTCCGCGGTATGGGTCCCCACAAGTTCTCCCAGCTTTCGCCAGGACGACGGCGGAATGTTTGGCGAGCGTCCCCGTCCTCTAAAGACTAAAACGCATTCCTCAGCAGCGGATATTTCGCTTCGATGCCGTCGAGGCTGAAGGTGAATTCGACAACCCTTTCGGGGATTGCGGGCGGTGGCTCGGGGGCGATCGGGGCTTCGGTGATCTCGGTGAGCCGTTCGGGCATGCCGGCGAAGCCGACCGGCACGACCGTTTCCGGCACGATGTGCACGGCCTTGGGCTGCAGTGTCTTGGGCTGCAGTGTCTTGGGCTGCACGGTCTGGACGGGCGCGTGCCGCACCGTCTCCCGTGACAAGGCCGCCGGCGACCAGCCCAACGCCACCGTCCCGACGGGGCTCATCGCGGGCACGTCAGCACCGTCAGCGAGCGCCCGCCAGGTCTGCACGGCGCGCTTGGCTTCCTGGATGTTTTCGAGAAAGGCGACTTCGGAGTGATACCGGCGCCAGCGTCCGGTCTCGAACATTTCGGTGAGATGCTCCAGCCGCTGCTCGGCGAGTGCGCACCAGCGCACGGCGATGTCGCGGCCGCGAGCCACGTCTTGGCGATGTGTCATGAACCAGTCCGTCAGGAGAGAGCCACCGACGCGGGACGCAACGCACGCGAATCAATTTAGACGTGACGTTATTATTTTGTGGAAAAGTTTTGACTTGTCCAGCGGCGACACAAATTTCGTGACGGGATTCCGTAGTCGCGCGGAGATTTCGCAGGCTTTCGTCGTCAAGCCCCGCGCAAGCATGGCGGTCTTGCAGCGCACTGCGCCAGTCGATTCGCAAACGATCATCTGCCCTGACTCAACCCGGAGCTGAATGGGGGAGCGCTTCGGAGATCGAGAGCCCCAAAAGAAAAGACCCGTCCGGGGGGACAACCGGACGGGTCAAGCCATATGGGCGCTTGGGGTGGATGGGCGCTCGCGCCTGATATGACTGATGGGGAGGGATGACCGCTCCCACATCATTTGGTCGTGGCACGGGGACGAACGTTCAAAACCCGTCCCGTGATTTTTTAACCTTCGCAGCCCGCGCGAGCTCGCGCGCAACTATCGTGCGGCAGGTCTATCCACTTGAGAAAGCGTGGATTTATCCGCGACGCCGGAAAGCGAGGGTTGCTCCAGCGCGCGTGTTCCAGGCTCTTCGCGACGTTCCGACGCATCTTCACGTTTTGTTGTCCCCGGCACCGCCGCAACCGGCGTCGCACCATCGACGGCAACCGCCATGACCGCGGCGTAGGCATCTGCCTCGCCGTCGCCGAACAGATCGTCGCGGCCCGGTGTTCCCAAGTCGCGGGCGGTCTTTGCAAGCGTCAGGCGCAGCGCTTCCGGCTTCAAAGCGTAGTTGCGCTCCAGAAGCAGCGCGGCGACGCCGGAGACGTAGGCTGCCGAGAACGAGGTGCCCGACGTCATCTGGTATTTGCCATCCGGCGCCGGAAGGAAGATGTCGACGCCGGGCGCGGCGAGCGCGATATGGCTGCCGCGGTTAGAGGCGGAGAACAGCTTGTCCTGCGCATCGGTCGCGCTGACCGCGATCACGTTGGGATTGGCCGCGGGATAAAGCGGCGGCGATTTCGCGCCGGCATTTCCGGCCGCCGCAACCAGCACCAGCCCGCGCGCGGCGGTCGCCGCGATGGCGCGCTCGATTACCGCGTCCTTCGGCCCGGCAAAACTCATATTGACGATCTGCGCGCCGTGCTCGGCAGCGTAGTTCAGCGATCTCAGGATCACGTAGGATGAGCTCTCGGCGCCCCCCGTGGTGCCGCCGAAGGCGCGGATCGCGATGATGCGCGCCTCGGGCGCGCTTCCCATCAGACGTGCATGGGACACGATCGCGCCGGCAATGCCGGTGCCGTGAACGTGCGGCCCTTCCTTGCTGCCGAGCGCGTCGAAATTGTCGGCGATTGAATTGGCAAGCTCGGGATGGCTGGTGTCGATCCCGGAATCGATCACCGCGACCGTGACGTTCGCGCCGTGCACCAGCATATGCGCCTCCGGCAGGCGCAGCTTTGCCAGCACGTATTGCGCGGGGTCGCCTTCTGCCGGCGCGCCCGCCTTCTGGTCCTGGAGCACGTAACGGAAATTCGGCTGCACCGCGCGTACGCCGTTCGCAGCGGCGAATTCGCGGCGTACTGTGTCGTAGGGCCGGCCATCGGTGATGCGGAACAGCCCGATGGTGGCGCCGATCAGCGGAAAGCTCTCCGACGCAATGCGGGTCAGGCCGTGGGTGCGCGCAAGCGCATCGGCATCGGTCGTCGAAAGGTTGCTGTCGAGCTCGGCCACGAACTCATTGGTGACACTGCGCGATGTGGTGCTCGCCTGCGCCGCGTTGCGGCCCGAATTGCCGGAGCCCTTCTTGCCCGATTTGCCCGAACCGCCGCCGGCCGCATTCGGCTGGCCCAGGCATTCGCCGTCGGCGTCGCGATAAGGCGCGCTACAGGCAGGATAAAGATTGGGCGAATAGCGTACGTAAGGCAGCACCGTCGTCGGGGCCATCCGCGCCGTCAGCCGGGGCGTCACCCTGGGTCCGCGATCGACGCTGGTTACCGCCCGCCCGGTGACGACGGGACTGCCGCGCCCCGTCACCGTCGGGCTGATGGTCGGCACGCGGGAGGGAATGCTGATCGTCGGCGTGCGCATGATCGCCTGCGCGTGCGCGACCTCGCCGCCGAAAGCACCGAGCAAGAGAACCGCGCCCACTGACGAAGCGTAGGCACCCGCTCTCGACACGGTTTCGGACTTGCGCTGCATGACCCTTGGGCGCTTAAGGCGCCGCCACGGCGAGGTTGACGATCTTCTCGCGCTGCATCCTGCCGAGCAGCGCGGCTAGCTCGTCGTTGTTCATCGCCTTGCTGAACTGGAGGCGGAACATGCCGCCCTTGGCGCCGTCAACGATCGAGGCCTGGTAGCTGTCGAGCAGCGCGGTGATGTCGGCGACCCGCGCGTCCGGCGTGAACCGCACCAGCGCATGCGACGACGCCGCAGGCGCGGCCCCGAGCTCGCGCGTGATCGGCGCGTCCGTAGAGAGCGAGGCGGTCTGGAAGGTCGCGCTCTGGTTCTTGACCAGCACGGCCCCTATGATTCCGGCCTGGAGCAGCAGCGCGATCGCGCCGAGGCTCGCCGACCAGGCGAGCGTGCGCGGCGACAGGCTCGCGAAGAACGTGGAAATGCGTGTCGAGAGCGGCAGCGCTACGGGCCCGCGTGCGGGTTCCGCGTCGATCTCGGCGAACAACTTCTGCATCGCGCGGGCCGACGGAGCACCGAGGCTCTCGTTGAGATGGATGGTCTCTTCGTATTCGGCGCGGATCGCGTCGTACTGCCTGGCCAATTCAGGATCGCGTGCGAGCGCGTCCTCGACCTTGCGTGCGTCGCGCGGGTTCAGCGTGCCGGCGGCATGCCATGGCAGCAGCATCTCAATTTCACTGGGCTCTTGCTCCAGCATCTTCTTGCTCAATGCCATCATGGCCAGCCTCGTTCAACACCGGCCGCCTTGAGCAGCTCGGCAAGTTTCTTGCGCGCATAGAACAAGCGCGTCTTCACGGTGTTCTCCGGTATTCCGACGATTTCGGCCACCTCTTCCACGGATTTCTCGTGGTAGTAGACGAGATCGACGATTTCCCGATGTTCCGGCGACAGTGCCGTCAAACACTCTCGCAACGCTTCACTGGTATCCTTCTTCTGCACCGCCGTTTCGGGATCATCGGACGTATCCTCGATCGCGTTGGCGGCCTCTTCGTCCAGCTCGAGATCCTTCCTGCGCCGAAGCGCAGACAGGGCCTTGAATCGGGTGATTGCCAGCAGCCAGGTGGAAACAGCGGATCGGCCCTCGAACTTTCCGGCCTGACGCCAGACGTCGAGAAACACCTCACTGATCAGGTCCTCAGCGACCTGCTCATCGCGCACGAGCCTAAGCCCGAAGCGATAGACCCTGACATGGTGCCGCCCGTACAGCACCTGCATAGCGAGCCGGTCGCCTTGGGCGATCCGGGCGATCAGGACTTCGTCCGAAGCCGCCTGTGTCACGCTCAAAGGCCGTCTCGCAAAGTTGGTCGGGTCGAAACGGCAGGCGGTTCGACGGGTGGCGCAAGAATCTTCAACCTACCGCAGTCGTACGGGGACATGTGTGATGTACCCCACATACGCGCGTATTCTTGCAGCCCTCGGGGGCTCGCTGAAAATGGTAACATAGTACTAGAACTTTTCCTTGCGGAGCGCCCGCAGGCGCGGCCCGATCTTACCAAGCCTCGATCCATAACGCAGCCTTGTGCAGCGCATTCGCCGGCCAATTGACTGTATCTCCGGACCTTACCGTTGACCTTATCCGTGGCCCATTGCTTGGCCCATTCCCTGGCCTATCGTCGACAATCCCTAATCGCTCGCTAATTTCCGTGTCGGATCAAGGCGCTTACCCGGGCGGCAAGCCCGGATTCGCGTCCCAAGGATACCAAACCTAAAGGCTTGCCACGTAGATTTTTGCACTGACATTCACCAATGGCAGGTTCATGAGCACGGCCGCGACATCCATCCCGGAGCGGAATGCAGCAGAGGTCGCGGATCTCGTCCTGTCGTCCGACAAGGCCACGCCGGAGGCCGTCGCGCGCCGCGCGCAGCAGCGGCGCCAGATGTATATCGGCCAGGTCGCGAGCTACTCGCTCGGCGCCTCCGTCCTGTTGCTCTATGCCTATGACGGCGCGATCCCGATGATCGTGCCGTCGCTGTTCTGGCTCGGCGGGCTGATGATCATCGGAACCTTCGCGGTGCTGTCGGAGGCCGGCGTCGTCGAGCGGTACAAGGACCACTATCTCACGGTCTTCCAGATCTCGGCGCATATGACGCTCCAGCTCATCTTCGTGCTGGCAGTGCCGACGATCGGGATCGCGTTCATCAGTGTGCTGTTCCTGGTTTTCGCATTCGGCACGCTGCGCATGACCTCGCAGCAGGCGATGCTGACCTGGACGCTCGTGACCGCGGGGCTCGGCTTCATCTTCCTGATTTCCGACCTGCCGATCGGCATCCCGGTGACGAGCCGGCTCGAGCGGCTCGCATCGATGCTGTGCTTCGTCCTGGTGATCGGGCAGTGCGCCTTCCTCGGCCTGTTCGGCAGCACGCTGCGCAAGATCCTTTACCGGCGCAGCATCGAGCTGAAGGCCGCTTATCAGCGTATCGAGGAGCTCGCCGAGCTCGACGAGCTCACCGGCTCGCTCAACCGCCGCTCGATCATGCGCGCGCTCGATGAGGAGATCGCCGGCGCGCGCGAGGCAAAAGCGCCCTGCTCGGCCGCACTCATCGATCTCGACTGGTTCAAGCGCATCAACGACGCTCACGGCCATCCGACCGGCGACGAGGTGCTGCGCACTTTCGCCATCACCATCTTCGCCAATATCCGCCCGGGCGACCGCTTCGGCCGTTACGGCGGCGAGGAGTTCCTGCTGCTGATGCCGGACACCTCGGGCGAAGCCGCCATGCGCATGCTCGACCGCCTGCGCATGATCGTGGCCGAGCTCGACTGGAGCGCGTTCGCGCCCGGCATGCGTGTAACGATTTCCGCTGGCGTCGCAGCACTGCGCGACAATGATAATGCCGACACATTTCTCGCGCGCGCCGACAGCGCGCTCTATTCCGCCAAGGCGCACGGACGCAACCGCATTGCGACCGGCTGACCAATCCATTTTTGTCCGGCGGCGCTGAAAGACCGCCGGACCGAACGCTCCAGGACAGGGCCATGAGATCGAAACCCGCCAAAGAATCCGCCAAGGTTTCCGAAAACCTGCTCGACGAATTGCAGGCGACGCTGTCCCACGGCACGGTTGCGCGCCGGGTCGAGACGCTGCGCCGCGTCACAGATCTCTTCATCGGCGGCGTGGTGGACTATTCCGACGACCAGGTCGCCGTGTTCGACGACGTCTTCCAGTGCCTGATCGACCATATCGAGACCTCGGCCAAGGTGCTGCTCGCCGGGCGTCTTGCGCCGGTCAACATGGCACCTCTCATGACCATCCGCACGCTCGCGCTCGACGACGTCATCGAGGTCGCCGGCCCCGTGCTGTCGAAGTCCGAGCGGCTGGACGAGGCGACCCTGATCGAGATCGCACGCAGCAAGAGCCAGGCGCATCTCAAGGCGATCTCGCTGCGCCGCGTCCTGTCCGACGCGCTCACCGACGTGCTGGTGGCGCGCGGCGATGACGAGGTGGTGCAGTCGACGGTCAAGAACCCCGGCGCGCAATTCACGGAGATGACCCTCAGCGAGTTGGTCGGCCGCGCCGAACGCGACGACGACCTCGCAACGTGCGTGGGCCTGCGTCCCGACCTGCCGCGTCATCACTATCTGAAGCTGATCGCGAAGGCCTCCTTGAGCGTGCGCAGGAAGCTCGAAGCCGCCAATCCCGGTCAGGCCGACGCCGTGCTCAGCGCGGTCCAGGAGGCAGCCCAGCGCGTCCGCACCGCGACCATGACGAGACAGACGGAGATGGCGCGCGCGCTGGTGAAATCGCTGTTCGAGGATGGCCGTCTCACCGAGCACCAGGTCACGGCCTTCGCCGAACAGAACAAGTTCGACGAGGCCAATGCCGGGCTCGCGGCGCTCGCGGGCATCCCGGTTGCGATCGCCGAGAACATGATGATCGAGAGCCGCACCGAGGGCGTGATGATCCTCGCCAAGGTCGCCGGCCTGTCATGGGGAAGCGTGCGCGCGATCATCGCGATGCGCGACAAGCTGTCCGGCGGCGATCCGACCGACCTGTTGACCGCAAGGGATACTTACGAGGCGCTGCGCACCTCGACCGCGCAGCAGGTGCTGCGCTTCCATCGCATGCAGCAGAGCACCGCTCCGGCGTAACCCGCGCGGGTTAGTATCTCAGCACTTTCGCCCCGACGAGCGCGCCGATCGCGGTCACGAGCGCGGCGGCGAGCGTGTACCAGGTCGCCACGAACAACGGCGAATCGTCGGTGCAGTGCGAGGCGTAGAGCGTCGCCGCCAGCCCCGCCGACAACAGGCCGGCGAGCGCGCCGGCAAGCGCAGGCCGCGACGGTGCGCCGTGCCGCAGACCGAACAGCGCACCCGCGAGCAGCGGCAGCGACATCGCGGGGATCGCCGACAGGCACACCCTGGAATTCTTGCCGACGAGCCGCATCGTCATCGGCATGGCGGGGGCCATCATCATCTCGCCGCCGATCGCCACCGCAAGCAGGGCCACGGGGAGCAGCAGCAGCCAGCCCCAGCCGCGCATCAAGGCCTCGGGCCGCGACAGATGCAGGCTGATCACGATCGCGGGGATCGCGAGCGACAGGGTGACTGCGAACTTCATGTCGAAGAACGGATTGTGCATCGCGCTCATCACGTCCGGCCGCACGCCGAGGAAAGTGGCAAAGATCAGGATCGTGAGCGGCGCAGCCACCAGCAGCGAGAGCGCCAGCACGGCGCCGACCTTCGGCGCGTGATGAGCGTTGTCGGCCGCGAGCGTGCGAATGAGTTGATCGGTATCCATCTCACCTGTCCCGCAATTTGGCGGTAAGCGCGGCCAGCCCCCGATGCAGCGCGACGCGCACCGCGCCCTCGCTCATCGACAACTTCGACGCCGTGTCCTTGATCGAGGTGCTGTCGACCGCAATCGACTGCAACACGTCGCGCTGGCGCTGCGGCAGCGTGGCAAGCTGCGCCGCGACCTCGCCTGCGGAGGCTGTCTCCTGCGGCGCCTCGCCCGGCAGCGTCTCGGCGAAATCGTCGATATTGACGAAGATCCGCCTGCCCCGTCGCCTCAGCGCGTCGATCAGCTTGTTGCGGGCGATCGCGAACAGCCAGGGCGCGAAAGGCGCTTCGCTGTCCCAGGTATGCCGCTTCAAATGCACCGCCAGCAAAATGTCCTGCACGATATCCTCGGCTTGATCGGGAGGCTGGCCGGCCCGCGCGAGACCGCGCCGGGCGGCAGCCCGAAGCACCGGCGTGACCGCTTTCAGCAGGCGATGATACGCCGCATCATCCCCTGCCATGGCCGACCGCATCAGGCCGGTCCATTCGTCCTCACGTCCGCGCACGCGCGCCCCTCACACGGCAATTCGGCCGCTCTTTCAATTTGTTACACCGACCATGCAAGATCACGAAATCGTGATCGAGCGGCGGGCAGCGCATCGCCCCACGGTCCGGCCGAGCCGGCAAGCCCGGGAGGCTCATAACACCGTTCGGTTCGGCTCGCACCCGCCGAGCCGGCCAAACGCGCCGGATTGCCCCGTTTTCGCCCGCACAGGCCCGAAGATTCCCATTTTCTGCCCCGTTGCGGTCACGCCCCGGGAGTCTCTGTTCGCATCGGGCGGGCGCATTGGGGAGATCGTTAAATGATCAGAGCCAACGGGCGTGTCGCGTTAGTTCTGGGCGCCGGACTTTTTCTGCTGTTCGGGGGCGCCTCGCAGGCGGCACCGACCGCGTCCACGTCGGACAACACCGACAGCGCGACCAAATCGGCCGAGACCGTCACGCCAACGAAACACCGGCGTCACGCCGCCCGTCACCACACCAGCAAGACAGCGCAGAAGTCGTCCGACGACAAAGCCGACAAGAGCGCCACAAAGGACGCGGCGAGCACAGCGCCCGATGATACCGCCGCGCCGGCCTCGAGCACGATGCCGCCGTCGGTCGCCAACGCCAATGCGCAGCTCGCCTCGGCCGATACACCAGTCGCCGCAGCGGCCACGGCCATGACGTCGCGGGCCAATGACAATTTGCAGGCTGCGGCGGACCAGGCGACGACAGCGCCGGCACCGGACGGCCAGATGGCGGCGTCCGATCAGCCGGGCGATGCCGCCCAGCAGCCGGACAACCCGCTCGCGCAGAAGACCGTTATCGCCGCAACCGACGCGCAGCCGCGCCCGGCTCCGGTGATGGCTGCCGCGAGCAGCGAAAACTCGGCCTGGGACCAGAGCTCGCTGATCGGCAAGATCTTCATCGGCTTCGGCGCCCTCCTGACGCTGGCCTCGGCCGCGCGCATGTTCATGGCTTCCTGAATTCTTGGCCTGAATTCTTGATCTGAGCCGGTTCCGGGGCGCGCGGCTCGCGCGTCCCGTGAGGCGTTTTCGCCCTCTTGAAGCTCGCCGCGCCAGCGGGCACATTGCCCGCTGAAATCGAAGAATGCGTGGGTGGAGCATGAGCACGTTCGAGCACATCATCGTCGAAAGCAAAGGCGCGGTCGGCATCATCAAGCTGAACCGCCCGAAGATGCTCAATGCACTGTCCTTCGGCGTCTTCCGCGAGATCGCGGCCGCCGTCGACGATCTCGAGGCCGATGACGCGATCGGCTGCATCGTCGTTACCGGCAGCGAGAAGGCATTCGCCGCAGGCGCCGACATCAAGGAGATGCAGCCGAAAGGCTTCATCGACATGTTCTCGGAAGATTTCGCCGCGATCGGCGGCGACCGCGTGGCGCGCTGCCGCAAGCCGACGATTGCGGCGGTCGCGGGCTACGCGCTCGGCGGCGGCTGCGAGCTTGCGATGATGTGCGACATCATCATCGCCGCCGACACCGCGAAATTCGGCCAGCCCGAGATCACGCTCGGCACCATTCCCGGGATCGGCGGCACGCAGCGCCTGACGCGCGCGATCGGCAAGTCCAAGGCGATGGATCTCTGCCTCACCGGCCGCATGATGGATGCGGCGGAAGCCGAGCGAAGCGGCCTCGTCAGCCGCGTGGTCCCCGCCGACAAGCTGATGGACGAGGTGATCGCGGCCGCCGAGAAGATCGCCGCGATGTCGCAGCCTGCGGCCGCCATGGCCAAGGAAGCGGTCAACCGCGCCTTCGAGACCACGCTCGCCGAGGGCATGCAGGTTGAGCGCAACCTGTTCCACGCGACCTTCGCGCTGGAAGACCGCTCGGAGGGCATGGCCGCCTTCATCGAGAAGCGCAAGCCGCTGAACAAGAATCGGTAAGGCTGGTGTAAGGCTCCCCATCCCTTCCGGTAGAATCCTGTGACGTAGCTGCAACAAGCACGGATTTCATGGGACATTCACCCGCGGCAGTTTGCCTGTGGGACCGGCGCTCGTTAAACAGGTAAGAGGGCCGCCGTCGGCGGGGGCGGACAGCCGGGGTTGTTACGGGATCAGATGAACGGGCGTGCCGCCAGAACTGGCCGCGTGAGGACGCGGCGCCGATCGGGCGTGGGTCATGTCCTTGTCACATGGGCTGCGCTGACGGTTTCGTGTGCCCTCCCCGCAGCCGCGCTGGCCGAAGCGCTGCCGGAAGCCCTGGCAAAAGCCTATCAGACCAACCCACAGCTCAATGCCGAACGGGCGCGCCAGCGCGCCACCGACGAGAACGTGCCGCAGGCGCTTGCGGGCTACCGGCCGCAGATCGTGGCGAGCCTGAGTGCCGGCCTGCAATCAGTGCGCAACCTGCTTCCGGACAACACCATCCAGACCGCGGCGCTGAAGCCCTGGACCATCGGCGTCACCGTGACGCAGACCCTTTTCAACGGTTTTCGGACCGCCAACAGCGTGCGCGTCGCCGAGCTTCAGGTGCAGTCTGGCCGCGAGGCCCTGCGCAATGTCGGCCAGGGCGTGCTGCTTGACGCAGTGACCGCGTACACCAACGTGCTTGCCAACCAGTCGCTGGTCGAGGCGCAGCGCTCCAACGTCGCGTTTTTGCGCGAGACGCTCGCCGTCACCCAGCGGCGGCTGAACGCGGGCGACGTCACGCCGACCGATACCGCGCAGGCCGAGGCACGCCTCAACCGCGGGCTTGCCGATCTCAACGCTGCCGAGGTCGCGCTTGCCATCAGCCAGGCGACCTACGCCCAGGTGATCGGCAACCCGCCGTCGCAGCTTCGACCCGCCGAGGTCGTCGACCGCTATCTGCCGCGCACCCGCGAGGACGCGCTAGCCATGGCGATCCGCGAGCATCCGGCGGTGATGGCCGCAGGCTTCGACGTCGATGTCGCCTCGACCAATATCCGCGTCGCCGAAGGCGCGCTGCTGCCGAGCGCCAACGTGCAGGGCAGCGCCAGCCGCAGCCGCGACAACGACCCGACGCTCGGCACATTCGGCACCGACCAGGCCTCCGTCGTCGCCAACGTCACCGCGCCGATCTATGACGGCGGACAGGCCGCGTCGCAAACCCGTCAGGCCAAGGAGGTCAGCGCGCAGAGCCGGCTCGTGCTCGACCAGGTGCGCAACCAGGCGCGCACCGCCGCGACCAGCGCATGGGTGGCGAACGAAGGCGCCAAGATCGCGGTCTCCGCCTCCGAGTCGGAGGTGAAGGCGGCGACCGTCGCCCTCCAGGGCGTGCAGCGCGAAGCGGCCGGCGGGCAGCGCACCACCGTCGACGTGCTGAACTCGCAAGCCGACCTGATCCAGGCCAAGGCCCGCCTGATCGGCGCACTGCGCGACCGCGTCATCGCCTCCTACACGCTGCTGAGCGCGGTCGGCCACCTCGACGTCAAGACCTTGAGCCTGAACACGCCCGACTACCTGCCCGAAGTGCACTATCAGCAGGTGCGCGACGCCTGGCACGGCCTGCGCACGCCATCGGGGCAGTGATTGAGCCCGAGCCGGTTCGGCTCTCCGCCAAAAAACTGAAAAACAACCCCATGCAAAGGGGAAAGATCGCGGGCACGTCGCGCTACGGATTTTACGAAATCACTTGACGCGTCGGGCAAATCAGGGGTAAAGAACGAT
This sequence comes from Bradyrhizobium iriomotense, assembly GCF_030160715.1. Taxonomy (GTDB): domain Bacteria; phylum Pseudomonadota; class Alphaproteobacteria; order Rhizobiales; family Xanthobacteraceae; genus Bradyrhizobium; species Bradyrhizobium iriomotense. The sequence goes on along the minus strand of NZ_BSOW01000011.1, from coordinate 231,516 downwards.
CATCGCGCAGGTGCAGAGCGCGGCCATTTACGCCGGTGATGGGCATCGCTTTGCTCCACCCATCCTACGAGATTTCTCCACATCGTCATTGCGATGTCATCCAGGAATCTTTCCGCGGCCACAGTCTGGATTGCTTCGCTGCGCTCGCAATGACGGAGTGTGGACGAGTTTGCGTCTCTTCTGACTGCAAGAGCATCGGTGGCAGCGCCCGAATCGTCGGCCGCAGCCCGTATTTTACGATAGCCAATCGCTCTACCTCGGCTAGAGTGCCGATCTGCTGTTAGCCAGCCTCGCTTCCCGAGAGCAACTTGATCTCCAAAATCCTTCGCGGCGCAGCCTGGCTGGGCCTCATCCTCGTGCTGCTGATCGTCGTCACAGTCATGGCATTCCGGCTGGCGGCTGCTTTTCGCGAAACCGCAGGCCGTGCCGATCGCGCGCCGCCGAGCGGGCATTGGATCGCGACGCGCTCGGGTGATGTCTTCGTTCAGGAGAAGGGGCCGCCTTCCGGAATCCCCATCGTGCTGTTTCACGGCACCGCGGCCTGGAGCGAATTGTGGCGGGCGACGAGCGAGGTGCTCGCAGCCGGCGGTTATCACGTGATCGCACTGGATCTGCCGCCGTTCGGCTTCTCCGATCGGCCGGGCGGCTACGCGCGACAGGATCAGGCGCAGCGCGTCAGCGACGTGCTCGAGAAGCTCAATGCGGCGCCCGCGATCATCGTCGGCCATTCCTTCGGCGCGGGTGCCGCGACCGAGCTGGTGCTGCGCTTCCCGGCGCGCGCCCGTGCGCTGGTGCTGGTCGACGCCGCGCTGGGGCTGACGGCTGAACCGTCCGATCCACCGGCGGTGCTGCGTCCGAAATGGCTGCGTGAAATGCTGGTGTCGCTGACGGTCACCAATCCGCTTGCCACGAAGCTGCTGCTGCAATCGCTGATCGCGAAAAAGGATCGCGCCTTGCCCGAATATGTCGAGATCCTGCAACGGCCACTGACGCGGGCGAACTCGACGCCAGATATCGCCGACTGGCTCTATTATTTCACAGGTGCGGACCGCGGCGCGATCAGCGCCGACCGCTCCGCCTACGCGCGGCTGAAGCAGCCCGTCGCGATCCTCTGGGGCGAAATGGATACCGTGACGCCGCTCGCCCAGGCGCGCGATCTGAACGCTCTGTTGCCCCAGGCGCACCTCACTCTGCTGCCCCGGCTCGGTCACATTCCGCAGATCGAGGATCCCGGCCAGTTCAATGACGCCCTGCTCAAGGCGCTCGGGACACTCTAAACTCAACCAAGATTCGAACTCACCGGAGGACTCATGGACATCATCAGATTGTGCGCCCTTGGCTATGCCGCACTGCTTGGTTTCGTGATCCTGACCGGTTACATCCCCGCCTTCATCGACCAGAACGACATGATCTTCGGCCTGTTCCGCCGCACCTGGTACGCCGACGGGCTGCATCTCGTCTCCGCGCTGTGGGCGCTCGCCTCGGCGCTGACCTCGCGCCGCGCGTCCGAACTGTTCTTCCAGCTCTTCGGCGTGTTCTATTTCGCCGATGGCGTGCTCGGCCTCCTCACCGGCAGCGGCTATCTCGATTTCGGCATCCTCATCAACGGCGTGCTGAACCTGCCGCTGTCGACCCGCATCTTCGCCAACGCGCCGCATCTCGGCCTTGGCGGGCTTGCAATCCTGATCGGCTATCTCCTCGCACCGCGTACACGCCCGGCCCATGCTTAAGCGCTTGCGCCGCGTCGTCCTTACGCTGCTCGCCCTGATCGCCGTCGCGATCCTGGGGCCGCTCGCCTATATCGAGGGGACATGCCAGCCCGCCTCGCAAACCGCGGCGACGGCAACCGCCGCAGTTGCGCTGCCGCCGATCGGCGAGAAGGGCTATCGCCGGCCGCTCGACAACACCTATTTCACCTTCCCCGAATGGTACATCGTCTATTCCTTCGAGGATTTTGGCCGTTTCCTCGACCAGTCCAGCGAAAGTCATTTCGGCTATTTGCGCCATATCCTCGGCTTCTGGCAGAGCTTCTGCACCATCAACCGCGCGGTGCCGGCAGCTGCGGAATCCCGCTTCGACGTGAAGATGATGATCTACGTCATCGGCATCAGCTACTCCGCCGAATACGCGATCAAGGGCCTCTACGAGAACACGATCGGGCGTGCGTTCGAATGGATCAGGGGTGAGAAGCTCACGCCGCAGGATGAATACGCCCGTGCGGTGCTGCAGGACTATGCGGCATTCCTCTACACGATCCCCTGGTACAAATATCCGTTCGGCGACACGCTGAACGGACTGACGGCGATCTCGGCGCCGACGCCGAGCACCTTGCGCACCTGGGAGCGCGACTTCGCGCTCGGCACCGAATACTTCATCAAGATCGGCTACGCCGCGGCGATCCAGAAGGCGCTCGATGCCAGCGATGACGACGAGCCGCGGGACATCATGTTCGTGGTCGCGACGCTGCCGCAGGACGTGCTGAGCGCCGAGCCGCGCATCACCCCGGTCCGGACGCTGTCGCCGGACTGGCAGCTCGTGCAGGCTCCGCGCTACAAGGCGCTGAGCGAGATCCTGAACAAGCTGCTCGACGGCGGTCACCGCCTCGCGGAGATCGCCGGCAATCACGAGATCCTCATCACGGTGATCGCGCCGAAAGGGACGGCTCTCGATAGTCCCGACACCACGGAACTGTTTTCACTGGATCTGGACGCCAAACCCGGCTTCCGCAGGGCCGGCCTTAAGGCTAGGATCGACCGGCTCGTCGAGATCAAGCGCGAGCTGACGGCGAAAGGTGCGAGCCTTGAGCATTTCTACGACTACTAGCCGGACAATGCCGCGGCCGCTCCGCAGGATCGCGCTTGCGGTCACGCTCGTCGTCACGGGCTGGCTTGCGCTCGTCGTTGCCCTGACCTTCGGCACCGCGCCCGGCCGCTCGCTCGCCGTGATCGGGCCGCAGGCACAGGCGATCGCGGCAATCGCCAAGGCCGACGGCCGCGTGCTGGCCTCGAACGCCTATGTCACCATCGCCCGCTCCAACGCTGCCGGCTTCGTCGGCCGGCTCTACGCCGCCGGCGCCCTGCTGGTGCTCGATGCCGAGCAGGCCGGCGGCTGCAACGGGCTCGCGCCGAAGCGGAGCTGAGCACGCTTGGAAGCGGGTCGAATTCTGGTTGAATCGGTGCGAGCCGAGACGTTCGATTTGCCTCGAGCCTTGGCATTGGCGCCGATATCGAGGAAGAGCGGACATTGCCTAGCTGAGTCGTTTTTACACTGGAGCTGCGGCCTTAGCCCGACCCGACGCATCAATCGATTGCGCGGAGGTCACGTGAACGACTGCTTCCAGGGTTGCACTGAATGACCCGCTCGCGACCAGCGCATTGGAAGCCTTTTCCACCGTCTCTGCGGCTCCCGTTCCCAGCAAAGCGAACAGGATACGGGTTGCCTCAATCCTTCTGCTGAGCCCTCGAACGACGTGCTGAATCTTGGTGGTGGACGGCTGACTTAGGTAGCAGACGCATACAAGCGCAGTGTTCGCCAATTCGAGCGAAAGCAATTTCGACATTGACGAGGCATCAGCCTTTTCCGCTATCGCCTGAATCCCGCGGTACCGCAGCAGCTGCGCCAGCACGAGCGCCGTCGCCTCGTCGAGTCGCCCAGCACCCGGAATGCAAACGACCGAAATCGACGAGGTCGACGGCTCCGGAATCAAAGCGTGCTCGGAGCTTGCTCGCTCGAATGTGATGGCAGCTCCCGGGCTTGAGCTTAGATCCGGGGAGTCGGGTCCCGTTGCTGCCACGTCATGATGTGCCTCCAGCTCAACGACCAATTCTTCCACCGTTGAGACTACCCGATTTAGTCGACCTTCATCGAGGTGCCCCAATTGACGGTCGGCCTCCGCGAGCCTTAGGCCTTTCAACAGGATGTCGTCATAATAATTCTCAAGCGACGAATCGTTCAGGTATTCATGCGCCTGTTCCACCGCTTCAATGGGATCTCCCGCCAACATTCGTTGATATGCCAGTTGCGGCGGCGTCAGCGGTGGTCGGTCGCCAAGCATGACGTCAAGGAATCTGAGGCGATCGACATGCCGCCCAAGGACGACGAGACAAACTGTAAGGGGCGTGGCCAACACCAATCCGACCGGCCCCCAAAGCCACGTCCAGAATGACGCTGACAGGATAATTGCAATCGGGGAAAGACCCGAGCTATGCCCAAAAATCAAGGGTTCGAGGACTTGTCCTGCGAGCAGCTCAAGCACGAGGAACAATGCCGCCGTAAGTATCAGCATCTGCCAGCCCGAGCCGACCGCCGCCGCGAGAATGAGAGGGAATACCGCAGATATCAATGCACCGATATACGGTACAAATCGCATGATCATTGCGATCAGACCCCATAGCGGAGCCGAGGGGACACCGATGAATTCAAGACCTATGCCGATCGCAAGGCCGAAGGCGCCATTGAACGCGATCTGGGTAAGAAAGAGTTTGCTCAGACGCTTGCCGGCGTCGTCCAGGGCCGCAGTCGTGCGTTGAATATCCGCGGATCCGGCCAGTCGGACAAGCCGATTCCTCAGATCTTCCCGTTGCAGCAGGACAAAGACAACAAAGATCACGACGATCCCCGTCGTCGTTAAAGGTGAAATCAGTGGCTGGATGATTGCGCCAAACGTCGACAGAGCACCAGGATCGGGCTGCCTAACCTCAACGGGTATGGGTATCGGCTTGTCTGAGGGCTGTATGGTGAGTTTGCCGTCAGCAGGTTGACCGGTCCCATCTCGTTGCTGCAACTCTGTCTTCAATTCCTTCAGAACTGTCGACGCCTGCTCCAATGTTCCAGAGCCGCCGCCCATTAAGCCGCGCAGGCTTTCGATCTTGTCGCTCAATGTTTGTTGATAGCCAGGCAGCTTGGCGGCAAGCCGGGTCGCCTGCGAAACCATGAGACCGCCCAGACTGAATATGATCGAGAATCCGATGAAGACGACCACCAGCACAGAAATCGTGCGCGGAATTCGCCAGGAACGTAAGCGCATCACGAAGGGCGCCATAACGAAACTCAGCAGAACTGCCAACGCGAAGGGAACAAAAATTTCACGACCGAAATAGAGCGCAGCAATTATCAGCGCTGCGACGGCCATATTCGTCAGCACGGTCCCCCGTGGCTGTGCCAATCTTATTTGAGGAGATTTCTCTTCCATGGCGCGGCTCATTCATCCCATACGTGGGTGAATTCTCCTTCGCGACACCATCGTACACCGAACTAGCTGGTTCCGACAGCGCCGGTTGCAAAAAAGGGAGGGTTCCACATTCCAACGCTGCCGCCGGCTCTACGCCGCCGGTGCCCTGCTGATGCTCGATGCCGAGCAGGCCGGCGGCTGCAACGGGCTCGCGCCGAAGCGGAGCTGAGCGCGCTTAATTCTACTGTGTCCGAGTCCTCTGCCCCTCATCCCGCGGGTGAGATGCGGGCCTTCATGGCTCGCCTGGCGATGCGAAGCATCATCCAGAGACGCGCTTCGCGCTCCTCTCCATGAGGGTCTTCCGGCGTGCGCAATGAGATCAAGGCGTGATGGCTCTTCAGTGAAGCGTCACGAGCCGAGAAGTTCATATTTCAATACTGATGCCAATCGCCTTTCGAGAGGCGGTTTGCCCGAATGACCGGTGAGTGTGTGTGTTCCCAGGAAAATGGGACCGCAGAACGTGGGTGACTTCCGCACCTTTCGGATTACCCAGACATAGTTCGCGTAGTCCGTCGCACCGGCTTCTTCACCCAAAGCGAGCATCAGAGCTTCAGAAGAACAACTGCTCGCCAACCGCTACCAATTCACTTCGGTCCATTGCCGACGGAGCGTGCAAGCGCCCGAACATCGCTGTAGCCGCTTCCTGACTCTTCCATTACACTTTTGTGAAATAGCCCACACGGACTTCTCGCTCAACCTGATAGGTCAAGGCATGATGAAGCATCTCAGGCTATCGATCATCTTCATCGCTCTGGTCGTCGCAACGCAAAGCTGGGCTGCCGATACCACGGGCGCGGGTTCAACCTTCGTATCGCCCGTGATGGCGAAATGGGTCGACGCCTACAAGGCGAAGACCGGGAATACCGTCAGCTATCAGCCGGTGGGCTCGAGCATCGGCGTCGGCCTGATCAAGAAGGCCGCCGTCGATTTCGGAGCAACTGATATGCCACTTGACCCGCGAGAATTGGAGAAGCTCGGCCTGATGCAATTCCCGATCGTGATCGGGGGCGTCGTTCCGGTCGTCAATATCGAGGGCGTCAAGCCGGGCCAGATCCACTTCACGGGGCAAATGCTCGCAGACATCTACCTTGGCAAGCTCCGGTCCTGGAGCGATCCGGCTATTCAAGCGATAAATCCCGACCTGAAGCTACCGAACACGCCGATCACCGTCGTTCATCGCATTGACGGGTCCGGGACGACATTCAACTGGTCGAACTATCTGTCGAAAGTCAGCCCCCAATGGAAGGCGACCATTGGAGAAGGCACTTCGGTCGAATGGCCGCTTGGGCTCGGCGGAAAGGGCAATGATGGCGTTGCCTCCCTCGTCAGTCTCGTTTCCGGCTCGATCGGCTACCTCGAATATACCTACGCGTTGCAACGACTAGACAGGATTTCTTTCGGAGTGGTGCAGAACAGCGCGGGCAATTTCGTCGTCCCCGATGCCGCGTCCTTCCAGGCCGCAGCGTCAAGTGCGGATTGGACGACGACGAAGGATTTCTATCTCGTTCTCACCAATGCTCCCGGTGAGGATGCGTACCCCATCACGGCCACGACATTCGTTCTGATGCACAAGCAGCCGAAGTCTCAAGACAGGTCGACGGCTGCCATCGACTTCGTTCGCTGGTCATTGGAAAGCGGAAAGTCGCAGGCCGAGATGCTCAACTACGTTCCCTTGCCGCCTGCCTTGATCCAGCAGATCGAGCTGTATTGGCAGCAAGCCCTTGAAGCGGCCAACATGACGGCGTCAGCCACCAACAAACGGTGATGCTCGAACAATGACCGTCTGGAATTTGAAGCAAAGACGCGGAGCGCCGACGAAGCGTCGGCGCGCTACGCGCCGCGTGAGGAAAAGCGACATGACAATCGAAATCGAGATTCAGAAACTGGTCGAGCGCAAGCTCCGCCTCCCTGTAGAATTGTGATTGCGATTGTTTTCACCGATTGTCCCCGCCGTCGTCACTCGTCTTCGACCTCGGCGTCGGAAAGCGCGCCCGTCTACGAAGGACGCCGCCGCTGTTCGATAGATGTGAAATCGATCACCTGAACGGTTTCATCCGCCGCAGACTGCCGCGCAGCTTCATTCCTTGGTGGCAGCGCGAACTGCCCGTGCATGGCGCGCCAGCCGGTCGGATCATGTTCTTCGACGCTCTCGATATCCGTTACCTCGATGGCGATGATCGGATTGACCACGCTCGCTGTGCCCGTGGCGTCGACCAGGGGCTGCAAGACGAGACGAGGCGTGTCGGGGTTTGCCAGGGCGATGCTTAGCAGCTTCTTCAACGGCCAGCGGAGATGGACCCAATGCCTGACGATCATCGACCAATCGTGACCGTCTTTCAGCGCGCCGTTGAGCAGGCCGTTCGACAGCGGATCGTGAGGAAAGACGCCGAGACTGTTCGCAATGTCGATCGCATAGGGCCCCTTCTGCAGCAACACGAAGAGACCTATTCTGTCGCCATCCATTCTAACGAGCTTCATGCCTCGGTCTCCTTCTGAAGCAGGTCGCGCTTGCGCTCGATGCCCCAGCGATAGCCCGCGGGCTCGCCATCCGCGCGGATGACGCGGTGGCACGGAATGGCGACCGCGAGCTTGTTCGCCGCACAAGCGCCGGCGACCGCGCGCACCGCGTTCGGAGCCCCGATCCGCTGCGCGAGCTCGGCGTAGCAGACCGTCCTACCTGCGGGAATCTCCCGAAGCGCCTGCCAGACCCGCTGCTGGAACGCAGTGCCGCGAATGTCGAGCGGCAGATCGAGACCGATCTCCGGCGCTTCCACGAAGCCGACCACTCGTGCGACCATCGCCTCATAGTCCCGGTCAGCGCCGATCAGATGCGCTTTGGGGAAGCGATCCTGAAGATCGTGGACGAGCCCCTCCGCGTCATCCCCAAGACAAATCGCGACGACGCCCTTGTTGCTCGATGCGACCAGAATGGGGCCGAGAGAACTCTGACCGACCGCGAACCTGATCTCCTCGTTCGCTCCTCCGGCGCGATACCGCGATGGCGTCATGCCGAGCATTCCCATCGACTTTTCGTAGAACCTCCCGCTCGAATTGAAGCCGGCCTCGTACATCGCCTCGGTTACGGAATTGCCGGAAACCAGACCTTCACGAACCTTCCTGGCACGGAACTCGGCGGCATAGCTCTTCGGCGTCAGCCCGGTGGCGGTCTTGAAGACGCGATGAAAATAGCCGGGGCTCAAGCCGGCCGCCCCGGCCAGCTCCTCCAGCGACGGCTCCTCCTCGCTGGTCTCGATGATGCGACAAACCTTGGCGACCAGCGTGGAATTCTCGGCCTCGACCGAGGGCCCGTCCGGCTTGCAACGCCTGCAGGGCCGAAATCCAGTTGCCTTCGCACTCGCCAGGCTGTCGTGAAGCTGGACGTTCTTCGGGTTTGCCGGACGCGATGGACAGGACGGCCGGCAATAGACCCCCGTCGTCGAAACCGAATACCAGAAGTGGCCATCTGCAGCCTTGTCGCGCGCCAGGACGCGGGCCCATCGCGGGTCATCCGCGACCGGGAAGGGCATCTGCTTTCGGAACTGAAGGGTCGCTGCGGTCATAGGCTCCAGTCTCCACGATACCGGAGACGTCGCCACCCGATTTCCGACGGCGCCTCCAGTCCTTGTGTTCGATCGAAGGCGCATCGGGACGCGGGCCGAGCGATGCACATTGGCGACGTGAAAGAGATGATATGCGCGCGGCGCGTAGAAGCAGACGAGGCCCGCACAACGTGCGAGCCTCTTCAACGACATCGAATGTGCCGATGGTGCGGAAGCGTTCCGATCAGGCCGCCGCCTTGAGCAACCCGAGCTGGGTCAGTGCGGTGACGCCGTCATCGAGACCGACCTCCTCGACAATCTTGCCGTCCACGACCTTGAGCACCGTGGTGCCCGTGAAGCGCATCTTGCGGCCCGTCGCAGCCGGAAGTGCGCCGATCAGGAAATCGCTGAACGCCGGGCCGGTGTGGGTACCACCGCCCTCCCATTGACCGACGACATAGTCGCCCTCGGCGATCAGGTCCGCGGTGCCCCAGAAGTTGAGATCGGGGAACGCGGCGCGGAAATCGGTCATGAACGCCTTGATGTCGGCCCGGCCGCGCCGGGGCTCATGCAGCGAATATTTGAGCAGCATGTCGGGGGCGGCGATCTCATCAATGACACCAAGATTGACGGTCTTGCCCCAGAATTCGGTGAACCAACGACCAACGACGGCCTTGTTATCATCCAGCTTGCTCATCGAAAAACACCCTTCATTTGCAGGAATCATGGATCGACTGGCGATCGCTGCAATGTCTAGGCGTCGTCCCCGTGTATCGAACTCCGATTCTTGCCTTGGAATTGGAAAATCGCCCCGATCATGAACTTCCGGATTACGGGCAAACGGCCCTTAGGGGCGGAAGCGGCCGGCCGCACAGATCGACGACGTTAGCCGTGACTTGCTCAATGCTCGTTGCCCATGGCGACGTGCTGCCTGCTTTCATATTTTGCGCCGAGCAAGCCAATCCGAGTTGTCTTGGGTTGCGATACAGCGCACGCGAAATTCGGATGGCGACATGCCGCTCAGTCGGTCCGCAGCCGGGTCCAACTCCTCGCAACTGGCCTGCTCTACAGTTACGATCCGATCGGCCGCGAGCCAAGCCAAGATCGGAACTGAAGGGCCAATGAGCACGAGGTAGACCAAGCCAAGAGTGCGAGACCAACGTTCAATGCGGAGCCCTGTCCGGTAGACCACGGCCATTCCGAAGCCGAAGCAAGCAATCCAAACGGCGAGCCAACAAGCAGAGATCATTCGCTTCTCCCCGCCCGAACAGTTTGCGGGATGCTACGCTTGATACCCAAGTCACGCCAGAGGGGTTTTCATCGAAGGGGCCGGACATAACGCTTGCCTCGCACCGTGCTGCGTTGGAGCGGCTTCTCAAGATGCCTCCTCGGTAGTATCGTTTTATTCGTCATGAAAGGGGCGATGGTCCAACTCTAATTGGCAACTTTTTTCCAAGCATGATCGGGAGATCGCGATGAACACGAAGGCTCCAGTCACCGGCTTCATAGTTGCCATATTGCTTGCGTCTGCTTCGCCGGCAATTTCCCAAGATGCTCCACCGCTTTCAGAGCAAGCAAAACAAACCAAAGCGTTGGTCGATAAAGCTGCGGCGCTGATCGATAAGGATGGCAAGGCAGCTTTTATCGAGTTCAGAAAAAAAGATAGCGAGTGGTTTCACGGCACGACATATTTGTTCGCCTACGATTTGAAGGGCAACGTGTTGCTCAATCCCGCTTTTCCGATGCGCGAAGGGACCAACGTGAGCGGTCAGAAGGACGCTAAGGGCAAGCTGTTCCATAACGAAATTATCAAGACGGCTGAAACGAAGGGGTCGGGATGGGTCGACTATATGTTTCCCAAGCCCGGGCAAACCGAGCCGTCGCAGAAATGGGCTTATGTGAGCAAAGTGACCATAGATGGAGTTCCGGGCTTAGTAGCTTCAGGCTTCTATCCGCAATGAGACTGGGATGATCCAAGCATGGGTCCGCTGCCGCCTCGATGGGCGGCGTAATCTCTTGCGGCTCTACGATGCGTATTTCTGATACATCGTGTTGGTGAAGAGACCGACCGGGTCGTATTTGCGCTTGGCCGCGAAGAAGTCGTCGATCTCTGGATAGGACTTCTTGAGCTGGTCGCGCGAGTAATAGAGCTGGTACGGCAGGAAGAAGCGCCCCTGATTGGCGATGGTGAGGTCGATCAGCTCTTCCGTTACCTTCTTCATGCGGCGGTTACCCTCATCGTCCGTCGGCTGGTTGATGTAGAGCACCAGCGAAAACGCCGGCTCCGGCGAATAGGTGAGGAAATTGTCTTCCTTGTGCACGACGCGAACCGACGCGTTCAGGAGATTGGTCTTGTTGTCGAGCATGATCCTGCGCATGCCGTCGACGAAGGCGACGAAGTTTTTGCGCGGGATGAAGTATTCGTGGAGGATGTCGGTCTCCTCCTGCAGCGCGTTGCGCAAATAGGGCACGGAGTCGTGCATCGGATCGTTGCGGCTGACGAGGCAGGCCTCGCCCGAGGCGATCGCCTGCGCCCGCGTCACCGTGCAGTTCTCCATGCGGTGCTCGATGTGTTTTTCCGAGAGCCACTTCAGCTCCTGGAAGAACGGCCCCTGCTTCGACAGGTTGATGGTGAGGCGCCGGAGTTTCGTGCTGCTGACCTCGCCGAGCGGCTGCCGCTTGAAGTCCGTCCCATCGGCCTTGGTGTAGGTGTAGAGCAGCATCTCCTGGAGGAAGCTGCTCGGCGCGGTCGACAGATGGCCGTACATCAGTCCGATATTGCCGTCCTTCTCGATGTCGTCCGCGAACAGCGCCGGGAACGCCTTGTAGTCGAGCACGCGCCGTCCGGTCTGGTAGACCGTGTTGTCGGCGATATCGAGCTCGGCCTCGACGATGACGCCGAACAGGCCGTAGCCGCCGACCACGAGGTTGAACAGCTCCGCATTCTCCGTTGGCGAGACGTTTTGGATCGATCCGTCCGCCAGCATCACCTTCATCGACTTGATCGATCGGGCCAGCGCGCCGGCCTGGTGGTCCATGCCGTGGGCATTGACCGAGATCGAACCGCCGACGCTGAAGATGTCGGTCGACTGCATCGCGCGCACCGCAAAGCGCGGATGCAGCGCGATCTGGATGTCGTGCCAGGTCGCGCCCGGCTGCACCGTGACGCTGCGCGCCGCCTCGTTGAGCGTGATGCGGTTGAACGCCCGCATGTCCAGCACGATGCCGCCCTTGCGGAACGCCTGGCCACCCATGGAATGACGCACGCCGGCCGTCGTCACCGGCAGCTTGTTGGCGCGCGCAAAGGCCAGCGTTTTTGCGATATCGTCGACGCTGTGCACCTCGACCACGCCGTAGATCTCGGTGCGGTTGAGGCAGCTTGCATCATTGATATTGCCGCCGAGCTGCGACCACTTCACGCCCTGAAGCGGCGCGATCGCCCTCACCTTCTCCAGGTCGATCTTGACGTCGATCTTGCCCTGCTCGCCGATGTCATCCGCAGCCCGGCAGTCCTTCGGACCGGTCGGATCGGCCGCCAGCGCCTGAAGCTTGCGGAAGCCATAAACGCCGAACAGCGCGACGAGGATTGCGGCGGCCGAGACGCCTGCTTTGAATTTGCCAAAGGATTTTTGCATAAAGTGATTCCGGTGGGAGAGAGATGATCCGGGAGCGCGGATCATTAGTCAAACCGCCAGCCGCCCGGTTCAAGCCATTCTCGGGACATGACCATGAAAAGCTGCCGCAATCATCTGACGGGCGCATCGGGCGCCGGCGTGACGGAATGAACCTTGGAGTCACAACACTAGGAGTAACCATGACCAGCAAAGCCCACGGTGGGGCGTCGCAGCCGTCGACATCAGTCAATTTCGATGTCCCGGCCGATGCCTGCGACTGCCACACCCACATCCACGGCGATCCCGAGAAATTCCCCTTCTTCGCGGGTCGCGTCTATACGCCGGAGCCGGCGTCGCCGGGGGAGATGGCGGCGCTGCACAAGGCGCTGCATATCGCGCGCGTGGTGATTGTGACGCCAAGCGTCTACGGCACCGACAATTCGTCCAGCCTGTTCGGCATGAAGGCCCGCGGCGCCACCGCACGCGGCGTGGCCGTGATCGACGACAGGACGACGGAAGCCCAGCTCGATGCGATGCAAGCGGACGGCTTCCGCGGCATCCGCATTAATCTGGCAACCGGAGGCATCAGCGATCCCAATGTGGGACGCGCGCGCTTCACGGCCGCCGTCGAACGCATGAAGTCGCGCGGCTGGCATGTGCAGCTCTACACCACGCTGCCGATGATCTCCGCGATCAAGGATCTCGTAGCGGCCGCGCCGGTGCCGATGGTGTTCGATCATTTCGGCGGCCTGGAGGCATCACTCGGGCTTGAGCAGGCGGGATTCTCCGACCTCCTCGAGCTCGTGAAATCGGGCAAGGCCTATGTGAAAATCTCGGGCGCCTATCGCTCGTCGAAACTCGCGCCCGATTACCAGGACATGGTGCCGTTCGCCCGCGCGCTGATCGCGGCCAATGCCGATCGTATCGTCTGGGGCACCGACTGGCCGCATCCGGATTCGGGCCATGTGGAGGGACGAAAGGCCACCGACATCGCTCCGCTCTATCAGATCGACGACGGCCGGCTGCTCAACCAGCTCCCGGTCTGGGCGCCGGATGCAGACATTCGCAAGAAGATCCTGGTCGACAATCCAGCGCGGCTTTACGGGTTTTGATGGGCATCGGGCACGCTGGCGTGCTCGTTCAGCCAGCGCGCGGATTTGCGGAGACCGCCGAACGGGAACAGATGGAAGCCGCTGACCGGCGACGTTGCAGCCCTCGGTGCAGCCTCGAGCCCGCGCACGACCTCGTCCGGCCCGGTCTCGGTGAGCAGCCGGCCGTAGCGGCCGATCTGATTGCGCACGGCGCGGATCGAATTGCCGACGCCGCAACGGAGTGCAAACTTCATCAGCGTCGCGGGACTCGCAGGACCGGCGAGCCCGATCACCACGGGAAGATCGATGGCGGCGATGCGAAGCTCGCCCAGCCAGTTCAGGATCGGCGTGGCTTCAAAGCAAAACTGCGTGACCACATCGACAGCGACCTGCCGCTCCCTGCCCCAGTCGCGCCAGGCCGCAAGCGACTTCATCGTCTGGGCTGCGTCGAGGTAAGGGTGCCCTTCCGGATGGCCGGCGACGCTGACGCGCGTGAAGCCGTGCGTCTCGATCAGGCCGCTTGCGGCGACGTCGCGGCTCGACTTGAACGGCCCCTTGGCGATGGCGAGGTCGCCGGCAATCAGGAGGATGCGGTCGACGTCCGCCTCGCCGCGCAGCCTGCGGAAGAAATCGTCCAGCGCCTGGCGCGAGGCGATCTCGCGCGCCGCGATGTGCGGCACGGGGTTGAAGCCGGCGCGGCGCAGAGCAGCCGCAGTCTCGACATTGTGCTGGTAGTGGTCGCCGGGCAGGAAGGTGATGCTGACATCGATGTCAGGCGCAAAATGCTCGCGCAGCTCGTCGAGCTGATGCCCGCGCGAGGAGATTTCCACCGACGCCTGCGGCAGCCGTGCGGCGAGATCGCCGGAGAGGGACTGTTGGAGCGTTATCGTCATCGCGCGCTCCGATCGTTCACGCCGGCGCCCGGCGGCGCGAGATCACATAGGTCTCGTCGTTGAACCAGAGCCCGCCGTGCTTGCGCACCACGCGATCGGTCGCCTCGAGATAGCGGCCGTCGCGCACGACCTCGGACAGCCTGTCGTCCTCGATCTGCGCGACATAGATCGCCGCGTTCCAGGCCGCGAACAGCGTCGAGGTGCCGATCGGGCCCGAGACTTCATCGGGCAGCGTGTGCATGCGATAGCGGAAGATCGCGCGCGCATCCGACGAGGCGTTGAAATTGTAGTGCCGCGCCGCCGAGCCGAGCTCGTGCTTGACCTGGCGCAGGATGGCGTAACGGTCGGTGTCAAAGGGATCGTCGCCAGGCCAGACCTGGTCGATGATCTCCATGCCGGGATCGCGGCCATGGGAATGGATGCCGATCAGCCGCCCGCCGGGACGCAAAGCGCGCACCAGCGGCGTCACCACCTTAGAGGCCTTGAATTCGATGGAGGCACGCGCCCGATAGGGCTGCGAGGCGATGACGAGATCGTAGTCAGCCATCACGCGGCCGGGCCGCGGCATGATCGGATCGAGCAGGAAGGAATGGTCCTCGCGCCTCAGCGTCAGGATCACCGGCCGCATATAGACGGGATTGCCGGTCTTCTGGCTGATGCCGGCGCGCCAGTTCTCGGCGAGGAACGGCTCGAGCTCGCCGATCTGCTCGGCAAAGCCGTGCGCGGTGTTGCCCGAGAGTGCGACGTCCTTCCACAGGAGGCCTTGCGCCGCGGTTGCCGAGCGCGGCGTCAGCCAGGGCGCTTCGCCGTAATAGAGATTGGTCACCACCAGCACGGTTGCGGGATGCTCGAACAGGCGGTCCGCCATCTTCTCCAGCATCATGCGGACGTCTTCGTAGGAGATCTCCTTGGCAACGACATAGAGCGGCATCGCGGGGAAACGCGCATGCAGCGCCCGCATCACGCGTGACAGCACGGTTCCGTCGCCGGAACCGGCGTCGAACAGCCTGAGCGCCGGCGGGGCCGGCTGGAGATTGGAGATCTCCAGCGAGATGCGATTGGCGACCTCGGTCTTCTCGCTACAGGTCGAGACGAACAGGAGATATTTCTGCCGGTTGTCGAAGAAGCGGAAGCCGGGCGGCGCGGCCTCGACCGCGGGAGCCACGCCATTGGCCGCCTTCACCGCGACGGTCGCTGAGCTACCCGATGGCTCCGGCCGGTGCTCGCTGAGATAGGCGCGCACCTTGTCGAGCGTGCCGGTCGTGATCTTGGCGCCGTCGCGCAGGCGGGATACCAGCTTGCCGTCATTGACGACGAGCCGGCCAAAGGTCGATTCCGCCGTCCGGGTCGCACGGCAGTAATCCCGGATCTCGCCCAGGATCTGCTCCGCCGTGGCAGCTCCCCTGCCCGCGTGATCCTCGATCCGCATGGCTCGTCTCTCCCGCGGTTGTCCTTGCCTTTAATCAAGGAACGCCGGAGCAGTTCGTCAACCACAAACCGAGTGGGCAGGATTTGTGGGCATATGCCCACAAGGGATCAGCGGGCGCGGCGCGAGAAGAAGGAGATCAGGACCGGCAGCGTCACCAGGATGACCACCGGCGCCAGCATCATACCGGTGACGACGACGACCGCGAGCGGCTTTTGCACCTGCGAGCCGATGCCTTCGGACAGCGCGGCCGGCAGCAGGCCGACACCGGCGACCACGCAGGTCATCAGCACCGGGCGGAGCTGCAACTCGCCGGTACGCACCACCGCGGTCATGCGGTCGAGGCCTTCGTCGATCAGCTGGTTGAACTGCGAGATGATGATGATGCCGTCCATCACGGCGATGCCGAACAGCGCGATGAAGCCGATCGCCGCCGAGACGCTGAAGGCAGTGCCGGTGATGACGAGCCCGAGCACGCCGCCGAAGATCGCCATCGGGATCACGCTCATGGCAAGCAGCGTGTCGGTCATCGAGCCGAAATTGAACCAGAGCAGGATACCGATCAGGGCGAGCGAGATCGGCACCACGATCGACAGCCGCCGGATCGCATCCTGGAGATTGCCGTACTCGCCGACCCATTCCATGTGCGAGCCGGGCGGCAGTTGCACCTGTTCGGCGATCTTCTGCTGCGCTTCGCGGATCGCGCTGCCGAGGTCGCGCTCGCGCACCGAGAACTTGATCGGCAGATAGCGCTCCTGCTGCTCGCGATAGATATAGGCCGCACCCGAAACGAGGTTGATCGAGGCGACCTCGCTCAAGGGAATCTGGGTGACGGTGCCGTTCGGCCCGGGCGCGCCGATGCGCAGATTCTGGATCGCCTCGGCGCTCTTGCGATATTCCGGCGCTAGGCGAACGATGATCGGGAAATGGCGATCGCTTCCGGGTTCATAGAGGTCGCCCGCTGTGTCACCGCCGATCGCGACCTTGATAGTGGCGTTGATATCGCCGGGCGCGAGCCCATAGCGCGCGGCCTTGGCGCGGTCGATGTCGATTTGAATAGTCGGCTGTCCGAGCGAGGTGAACACCGCAAGATCGGTAACGCCCTGCACCGTCGAGAGCACCGACTTGATCTTGTTGGCGGTATCGGTCAGCGCCTTCAAGTCACTACCGAACAGCTTGATCGAGTTCTCGCCCTTCACGCCGGAGACGGCTTCGGAGACGTTGTCCTGGAGATATTGCGAGAAGTTGAACTCGACGCCCGGGAAGCGGTCGTCGAGCTGCTTGAGCAGCTGCGCGGTCAGCTCTTCCTTGTCGTGGGTGCCAGGCCACTCGCTCGCGGGCTTCAGCGGCGCGAAGAACTCGGCGTTGAAGAAACCGGCCGCATCAGTGCCGTCATCGGGACGGCCGTGCTGCGACACAACGGATTCGACCTCGGGCCGCGCGCGGATGACCTTGCGCATCTCGTTGACGTAAGTGTTGCCTTCCTGGAGCGAGATGGTCGGCGGCAGCGTGGCGCGGATCCAGAGGTTGCCTTCCTCGAGCTTCGGCAGGAATTCGAGGCCGAGCAACCGGCCGATCGCGAGCGTCATGACGACGAGGCCGATGGCGCCGCCCAGCACGATGTTGCGGTTGCTGACCGCCCAATGCAGCACCGGCATATAGATCCGGTGCAGGAGCAGCATGATCCTGGTCTCGGTCTCCTCGACATGCGCGGGCAAGATGATCGCAGACAGCGCCGGCGTCACCGTGAAGGTTGCAAGCAGGCCGCCGGCAAGGGCATAGGCGTAAGTACGCGCCATCGGTCCGAAAATGTTGCCCTCGACACCGGACAGCGTGAACAGCGGGATGAAGGCCGCAATGATGATGGCAGCGGCAAAGAAGATCGAGCGCGACACGTCGGCCGCGGCCGACAGGATGGCATGGCTCTTCATGCCAAACAACGTCTCGGGCGAGGCATGCTCGAGCTCGGAAAGCGGCGTCGTCTGCGTCAGGCGACGGAAGATCGCCTCCACCATGATGACGGTGGCGTCCACGATCAGGCCGAAATCGATCGCACCGACCGACAGCAGGTTTGCCGACTCGCCGCGCAGCACCAGGATGATCACGGCAAAGAACAGCGCGAATGGAATCGTGGCGCCGACGATCAGCGCGCTGCGCAGATCGCCTAAGAATATCCACTGCAACAGCACAATTAGCAAAATGCCGACCACCATGTTGTGCAGCACGGTGTGGGTGGTGAGGTCGATCAGGTCCTTGCGATCGTAGATGCGCTCGATGCGCACGCCGGGCGGCAGGATGGTCGAGTTGTTGATCTGCGCGACGAGCTGCTCGACGCGCTTGATGGTCGGCGTGCTCTGCTCGCCGCGGCGCATCAGCACGATGCCTTGCACGATGTCGTCGTCATCGTCGAGGCCGGCGATGCCGAGCCGTGGCTTCTCGCCGACGGTGACTGTGGCGACATCCTTCACCAGCACCGGATTGCCGTTGGTCTGCGCGATCATGGTATTGGCGAGGTCGTCGATCGAGCGGATCAGGCCGACGCCGCGCACCACGGCCGATTGCGAGCCGATATTGACGGTGTTGCCGCCCACATTGACGTTGGAATTGCTCACAGCCTGCAGGACTTGCGGCAAGGTAAGGCCGTTGGCCATC
The DNA here is from genome assembly GCF_030160715.1 of Bradyrhizobium iriomotense. Taxonomy (GTDB): domain Bacteria; phylum Pseudomonadota; class Alphaproteobacteria; order Rhizobiales; family Xanthobacteraceae; genus Bradyrhizobium; species Bradyrhizobium iriomotense. The sequence goes on along the minus strand of NZ_BSOW01000011.1, from coordinate 213,071 downwards.
AGCTTGTTGAAGTCGACCTGGAGCTCGTAGGTCTTGGTCTTGCCGCCCCACCCGGTGACGTCGATCACGCCGGGCACGGCGCGGAAGCGGCGCTGGAGGATCCAGTCCTGGATCGTCTTGAGATCGAGCACGCTGTAGTTCGGCGGGCCGACCAGGCGGTAGCGGAAGATTTCGCCGATCGGGCTCAAGGGCGAAATCTGCGGCTGCACGTTGCCGGGGAGCGGCGCGAGCTGCGCCAGCCGGTTCAAGACCTGCTGCAACGCCTCGTCATAGGTGTAGGCGAAGGAGAATTGCAGTTTGACGTCGGAGAGGCCGTACAGCGAGATGGTGCGGATGGTCGTGAGGTTCTTCAGGCCCGCGACCTGGGTCTCGATCGGGATCGTGATGTAGCGCTCGATCTCCTCGGCCGACAAGCCCGGGCTCTGCGTCACCACGTCGACCATCGGCGGCGTCGGATCGGGATAGGCCTCGATGTTGAGCTGGTTGAACGCAATCAGGCCGCCGATCAGCACGGCGACGAACATGCCGACCATCAGGTAGCGGCGATTGACGGCAAGGGCGACGAGGCGATCCATTCAGATTGGTTTTTCTTTGCGCCGGCCGCGGATTAGCTGCCGGAGGCCGCGCGATCGATGAACAGGCTGCCCTTGGTGACAATCTGTTCGCCCGGTTTCAGATTGCTTGTGACTTCGACGAGATCGCCGTTGACGAGCCCGATCTTGATCTGGCGCAGCTCGACCGACTTGTCCTCGCGCGCGACCCAGATGCGGACCTGGTCACCTTCATAGATCAAAGCCTGCTTCGGCACTGCCGGCGCCCCACGACCGCCGGCCGAATAGATCGTCACGTTGGCGAACATCTCGGGCTTGAGCAGGCCTTCCTTGTTGTCGATGGTGGCGCGGACCAGAAGGCGGCGGGTGTTGGGGTCGATCGCGGCGGCGACGTAATTGATCTTGGCGGTGAAGGGGCGGCCCGGCAGCGCCATCACATTCACGGTAATGTCCTGATCGACGCAGACTGAGGCGGCATCGCTCTCGCGCACAAAGGCCGTGAGCCACACGGTCGAGAGATCGCCGATCACGAACACCGGATCGCTGGCGCCCGCGCTGACATATTGGCCAGGGCCGATCTTGCGCTGCACGACCGTGCCCGAGATCGGCGCGTAAATCGTGATCTCCGGATTGATGCTGCCCTTGTCCCCGAATGCCTTGATCGACTCGTCGGTGAAGCCGAGGATGCGCAGCTTGTTGCGCGCGGCCTCCAGCGCCGTCACCGAGGAGCGCATGTCGTTCTGCGCCTGGACCTGGGTCGCCTCCGCCTGCTGATAATCCTTCAGCGGAACGGCGTGGCCTTCATAGAGATCCTTGGCGCGCTTGAACTGGATGTCGGCGAGCTCGAGCGACGATTTAGCCTTGTTCTGCGACGTCATCGCCGCGATGAAATCGTTCTGGGCCTGCACGGTATCGGCAGCCTCGATCAAGAACAGGGGTTGACCCTGCTTGACGCTCTCGCCGGGCTTCACGAGCAGCTTGGTGACCCTGCCCGCATAGGGCGAGAAGACTGGCGTCGAGCGGTCCTCGTCGACCGCGACCTTGCCTTCGGTGACATATTCGGCGCGGAAGGTCTTTTGCTTCACGGGCTCGATCGACAGTGTCGCCCATTCGGACGGCGTCGGCATGAAGTTCTGCGCGTTCTTGCGCGACTGGCTGGAGACTTCCGAGTGGTTCTTTTCCTTGCCCCCCGCATAGAGGTAGGCATAGGCAGCGCCGCCGGCGAGCGTCAGTAAAACTACGGACGCGATCAGCCGCTTCTTCGTAAATACCTGCAATTGCTTGGTATTTTTGACTAACATGGGGCCCGGTCATTCTCGCGATGAATTCAGCAAAATGACTGCCTCATCGGTCGCGCTAATAGTGCCGAATTGAGATTTCAGACAACCTAAAAAACGCAGGTCGCCTTTGGGTTTGCGTTAAAATTTTGCGACGTCAGTTCTATGTCAGCTTCGTGTCAGCTACGGCTCGGCCATTCCGGCGGGTGGCTGCCGAGCGGCATTGCCGGTCGTTGCCACACGGCCGGGGTTTTCGACAGCATCGCCGAATGGCTCACCGCTTTCAACATTCCGAAACCCGATGGCATGGTCTGGATGAACGCAGGATGTACAGCCGCCCCCGTAAGATCCGGGGTTTTCAGACCGTCTGCGAGCCGGCCGAGATTCCACAACCAGCGCCCGGTTTGCGCGAGCGACACGCGCACGTGCCAGCTACCGCCCTCGCGGGCCTGGCGCGCCTTGGCCATCATCGCGCCGAACGCCATGAGGTAGCCGGTGGCGTGGTCGAGCATCTGCGCGGGCAATTCCTTGGGCCCGTCGAGGCCCGCGGCCTGCCCCTCCGCATGGTTGAAACCGGTCGTGGTCTGCACCAGCGAGTCGAAGCCGCGCCGCTCCGCCCAGGGGCCGGAATGGCCGTAGGCCGAAAGCGTGACATAGACGATGCCGGGATTGATGCGCGCCGCATCTTCCGGCGCAAAGCCGAGCGCGGCGAGAGAGCGCGGGCGATAGCCCTGCGAGAAGATGTCGGCTTCCGCGAGCAGCGCACGGAGCTGCTTGCGGCCCGCATCGCTCTTCAGCTCGATGAAGGTCGTGAGCTTGCCGCGCCCGGTGTCGATGGTGAGCCAGGGGATGGCGGGCAGATCGGGGCCGGACACCAGCAGCACATCGGCGCCGTGAACGGCGAGCGTGCGGCCAGCAACAGGCCCTGCGATGACGCGCGACAGATCGAGCACACGCAGGCCCGCGAGCGGGCGATCGCCTTTCGGCCAAGGCTTTGGCAGCGCCTCGCCGATCTTCTCGATCGAGACGAGCGGCAACTCGGCCAGCGCACGCGCCTGCGGCAGTGCGGACCATTCGCTGTGGGAACGCATCAGCGCAACGACGCCGCCCGCAGCATAGGCCGCGGTCTCGAAATCCTCGCCCTTCCATTGCATCAGTGCGGCCTGCACCTTTTCGCGCTCAGCCTCGCAACCGAGCACCTTGCAGACGGCGTCGCGATGGTGGGGAAAGTTGGTGTGGCAGCGAACGAAGCGGCCGTCGCCGGTCTTGTAGACGCCGGCGATCGCGTCCCAGGCCGGCGGCGGCGGCTTGTCGTCGACACGCAGGTAACGTTCGGAGCGGCATTCGACGACGGCATGGCGCATGTCCACGGCAACATCCTGCGCCTCGCCCGTGCGCTGCCTCCAGATTTCGGCGGCAGCTAAGCCCGCCGCGGCAATGCTGACCTGACCTGCCGCCGCGACGCGGAATGAGGACGGGATTTGCGGCTCCTCGCCGCCCAGCCGCACGCGCGCGAGCGCGGCGGCATCGCCGCCGGCGGAGGTCCAGATGTTCCGGAGGATATCGGCTGGACTTTGCATGGCCACCTGCTCCCGTTAGCTTGGCTTGACGCTTTTCATCAAGGCGCGGTGAGATTGGGATGAAACCTCATCGCGCCATGGGTTATTTGTTTGAGCATGGTCTTTTCGGAAAACCGCTTCACACTTTCCGGATCATGCTCTCTAGCACGGAAAGGACTGCAATGGCTGCCATCGATCCCCTCACCGCGGGTGCCGTGTTGCTCGCGACCGCCGCCACCGACGCGGTCTACGTCATGTTCACCTCCGCAGTGGTGGCGCGCAAGCGCGTGCCGGCGGCGACCTGGAGCGCGATCTGGTACCTGCTCTCCTCCTACGCCGTCATCAGCTACACCGAGAACGCGACTTATGTCGCCTTCGCCGCGATCGGCTCCTGGGTCGGCGCCTACGCGTCGCTCACCTTCCTGCACCGCCCGCCCGGCGGCCCGCCGGTCGGTGCGGCGCCGGAGTGAAGGTTGAAGCCTTGCTTGGGCCCTTTGCACGCTGTCATCATCCGCGAAAGCGGATGATCCAGTATTCCAAAGGCGGTCGTGGGATACGGAGACGCCGCGGCGTACTGGATACCCCGCCTTCGCGGGGTATGACGGCTGAAGATGTGGCGCACGATTGCCTGCCTCGTCATTGCGAGCGCAGCGAACCAGCTCAATGAAAATCCCGCGACGGCGGCAGGATGCGGACGTCGCGGGGGTGGCGGATTTTTTGCGCGGGCGCATCGAGGTGGTCGCGGCGGTCGTCGTTGAGTGGTTCGACGAGCGCAAATCCATTCGGCACCGGGTGCTTGCGGCTCAGCGCGTCGTTGGCAAGTCCGACCAGATCGTATGAGCGGTCGACCATCCGCTGCGCGATGAGATGCGTTACCTTTTCGGGGCTGCTCTGGATGTAGCCCTCGACCAGGATGAGGCGCGCGCCCATCACCTCCTTGCGGTATTGCTCCATCACCTTCGGCCACACCACGACATTGGCGATGCCGGTTTCGTCCTCCAGCGTCATGAACACGACGCCGCTGGCACTGCCCGGCCGCTGCCGGACCAGCACCACGCCGGCGCAGCGGACGCGGCGCCGCTCGTTCTCATGACTGACGTCCTTGCAGGCGACGACGCGCTCGCGCGTAAACATCTCGCGCAAGAACTCCATCGGATGGCCCTTCAGCGACAGGCGGATGGTCTGGTAGTCGGCGACGACCTGCTCCGGGCGCGGCATCACCGGCAGCGGCTTGGCGTGCTCGTCCGGCTGCTCGCGCGCGGTCGCCGCCTCGAACAACGGCAGCGGCACGTCGTCGGGCAGTCGCCGCACCTGCCACAGCGCCTCGCGGCGATCGAGCCCGAGCGAGCGGAACGCATCGGCATCCGCCAGCAGGATCAGCGCACGCTTGGGCAGACCGGTATCGCGGGCGAAGTCTTCGAGCAAGGTGAAGGGCCGGCGGTTGCGCGCGGCGACGATGCGGTCGGCCCAGTCTTCCTGACTGACGTATTGAATGTTGCACCGCTTCGCCTGATCTTTCTTCAGCCCCTCCTCATCCTCGTCAAGCCAATGAAACCCGTCGATCTGGCGGAAGCCCAAGCGCACGGCGCAGTACTTTCCGTCGGTGTTCTCCAGCGTGTTCTGCGCAAAGCTGTAGGACACGTCGATCTCGCGTACCTCGATGCCGTTCTTGCGGGCATCGCCGACGATTTGCGCCGGCGCGTAAAAGCCCATCGGCTGGGAGTTGAGAAGCCCGCAGCAAAATGCGTCGGGATGATAATATTTCAGCCAGGAGGAGATGTAGACGAGCTGCGCGAAGCTCGCGGCATGGCTCTCCGGAAAGCCGTAACTGCCAAACCCCTTGATCTGGTCGAAACAGCTTCGGGCGAAGTCGAGGGCGTAGCCGCGCGCGACCATGTTACCGATCAGTTTGTCCTCGTATTTGCCGATGGTGCCGACATTACGGAAGGTCGCCATCGAGCGGCGCAGGCCGTTGGCCTCCTCGGAGGTGAATTTTGCCGCCTCGATCGCGATCCGCATCGCCTGCTCCTGGAACAGGGGCACGCCCATCGTCTTGTGCAGCACCTTATAGAGCTCGTCCTTGTCGCCGTGCTCCGGTGACGGCGATGGATAGCTCACTTTTTCCTGGCCGTTTCGCCGCCGCAAGTAGGGATGCACCATGTCGCCCTGGATCGGCCCCGGGCGTACGATCGCGACCTCGATGACGAGATCGTAGAAGGTCCGCGGCTTCAGGCGCGGCAGCATGTTCATCTGCGCGCGGCTCTCGACCTGGAACACGCCGAGCGATTCCCCGAGGCACAGCATGTCGTAAACCCTGGGATCGTCCTGCGGGACGCTCGCCAGAACCCACCGCTCAGCTTTGTGCTTGTCGATCAGGTCAAAGCATTTGCGGATGCAGGTCAGCATGCCCAGCGCCAGCACGTCGACCTTCATCATGTTGAGTGCATCGACGTCGTCCTTGTCCCATTCGATGAAGGTGCGGTCGTCCATCGCGGCATTGCCGATCGGCACATAGGTGTCGAGCCGGTCCTGGGTCAGCACATAGCCGCCGACATGCTGCGAGAGATGACGCGGGAATTCGATCAGCTCGGTCGCAAGCTCGACCGCGAGGCTGATCATGGGATTGTCGGGATCAAGCCCGGCCTGCTTGACCTGCATGTCATTGAGGCCCTTGCCCCAGCTTCCCCAGACGGTATCGGCGAGCGCCGCGGTGACGTCCTCCGTCAGGCCGAGCGCCTTGCCGACATCGCGGATGGCGCTGCGTGGACGGTAGTGGATGATGGTGGCGATGATCGCGGCGCGATGGCGGCCGTAGCGGCGATAGACATATTGCATCACCTCCTCACGCCGCGAATGTTCGAAATCGACGTCGATATCAGGCGGCTCCAGCCGCTCCTTGGAGATGAAGCGCTCGAACAGCAGATCGACCTTGGTCGGATCGACCGAGGTGATGCCGAGCACGTAGCACACGGCCGAATTCGCCGCCGAGCCCCGACCCTGGCACAGAATGTCCTGGCTGCGCGCATAGTGGACGATGTCGTGCACGGTGAGAAAATAATGCGCGTATTTCAACTCGGCGATCAGCGCGAGCTCCTTGTGCAGGGTGGCGCGGAGCTTGTCGTCGATCTTGCCGCCGAAATAAGTCTGCACGCCCGCCCAGGTCAGGTCTTCCAAATGCCCTTGCGCGGTCTTGCCCGGCGGCACCGGCTCGTCCGGATATTGGTATTTGAGCTGGTCGAGCGAGAAGTCGATTGCGTCTGCAAAGCGCATGGTCTCCGCGATCGCCGCCGGAAAATCGCGAAACAGCCGCGCCATTTCCCGGGGTGTTTTCAGGAAGCGTTCGGCATTGGCCTCCAGCTTCTTTCCGATCGCCTCGATCGTGGTTTTTTCCCGGATGCAGGTCAGCACGTCCTGCAAGGGGCGGCGCGCAGGATGGTGATAGAGCACCTCGTTGGTCGCGAGCAGCGGCACCTTTGCCTTCACCGCGAGATCATCGAGCCGCGCGAGGCGGCGCCGGTCGTCGCCGCGATAGAGCAGGCTCGCCGCCAGCCACACGCCATAGGCAGAGCTCGCTTTCAGTTGTGCGAGAACGTCCAGCACTTTCGCCGCGTCAAAGCGATGCGGCAGCGTCAGGACCAGGAGCTGGCCTTCGGAGAATTCCAGGAGGTCATTGAAGGTGAGATGGCACTCGCCCTTCTCGATCCGCGTGATGTCGTCGCCGCGCTTGCCCCTGGTGAGAAGCTGGCACAGCCGGCCGTAAGCGGCGCGGTCGCGCGGATAGACCAGGATGTCGGGCGTGCCGTCGATGAAGACGATGCGCGCGCCGATCAGGAGCTTTGGCTTGTGCAGCACCTCCGCATTGTCGAGTTCTTTGTAGGCACGCACCACGCCGGCAAGCGTGTTGTGATCGGCAATCCCGATCGCGGGAATGCCCAAAATGCCGGCCTGATGCACATAGGCGCGCGGATCCGAGCCGCCGCGCAGGAAGGAAAAGTTGGTGGTGATGCCGATCTCGGCATAGGCTGGCGTATTCATGCGAAGAGACCATGCACATACCAGTTGGCGGGAACGGGCCTGCCCTCCTCGTCGACGAGCTCGCTGTCGTAGAGACCATCGCGAAAGATCCAGAACCGCAGGCCTTCGGCATCCTCGACGCGAAAGTAATCCCGCGTGAGCTGCTTGCCGTCCTGCCGCCACCATTCCATCGCGATGCGCTCGGGCCCTTCCACCCGCACCACCGCATGCAGCGCGCGGCGCCAGGTGAATTGGTGCGGCGCGCCGTCAGGCACGGTCGCGAACGGCACCTTGATCGGTTCCGGTCTGTCGAACAGCCGCAACGGGCGCAGCGGCGGCTCGCTCGCAACGCGCGATGGCCATTCAGCCTGCACGGCGGCGGCGAGATGATGCTGCGCGGACGCAGCCAGTACGGCGCACTCCGGGATATGCGTATCCTGCGGCAGGTGCACGACGACGCGTTTTCCTCCGATCCTCGCGGCGATGCGGTCGATCAGCGCGGCGAGTTCGTCATTGTCATGGACGTGCGCATCGAGATCGCGCTGCTCCTGCACCACGATCTCGGTACGGCTCGCCGAGAGACGGACCATGTCGAAGCCGAAACCGGGATCGAGGGGATCGGCGAGCGCATCCAGCCGCTCGCGAAAGAGACGATCGACGACTGCGCTTCGCGTCACCGGGCGTCCCGTTTCGACCATGATCGCGCGAACCACCCCGTCGGTGCGGAAGAAGGAAGCCTCCAGCCGCCGCGCGCCCTTGCCCTGCTTCTCCATGGAGGTGACAAGCGTATCCGCGAGCCGCGACAGCGTCATCGCGATCATGGTGTCGGTCGCGATCGGCTCGGCGAAGCGTTTTTCCACGATGTAGTCAGGCAGCGGTTTTCGCGGGCTGATCGGCGCATCGCCCTGCCCCAGCGCATGCGCGAGCAGCGTCGAGAAGCGCGCACCGAAGCGCGCCGTGATCTCATGGGGGCTGCGCAAAGCGACATCGCCGATGGTCTTCAGGCCGGCGCGGCGCAGGCCCGTGGTGATGGCGTCATCGGCACCGAGCGCGGAGACCGGGAAGCGGTTGATCGCTTCCGCCTCCGCGCCATCGGCAACGATGCTGCCGGAGGCCTGCCGCGTCAGCGTGCGCGCGCAGATCGAGGTCGAGGCGATCGCCGCGCTGACCGCAAAACCCTGCCGCGCCAGCGTACGGACGAGCGCCTGCAACAGGTTTGCCTCGCCGCCGAACAGATGCGCGCAGCCGGTGATGTCGAGGAAGAGGCCATGCGGCGGATCGAGCGCCACCAGCGGCGTGAAGCGGTCGCACCAGTCGGCGATATCATCGAGCGTCCTGGCATCCGCCGCGATATCGGCGTCGAACACCTTTAGCTGCGGACAAATCGCACGGGCATTGGCGAGCGGCTGGCCGATATGCAGACCGAAACGGCCGGCCGCCTCATCGAGCGCGTAGATCGCGAGCGCGTTGCTTTCCTTCACAACGACGATGCTCGGCTCATCTTTAGCTAGCTCTCCGCCGATCGCCGAGAACACCCGCTTGATGCGATCGATGGGCAGGCGCGGCAGCCACAGGCTGAGGATACGGCGACGGTTCGCTGAACAGGCACTCATCACATTTCCATTCCATGATCCATCGGCCGACCGGGCCATGGCGATTGCGAACGAGCTCGGCATCGAAGCAAGGCGCGCCCCAGGCGCTCCAAAGCGCCGCAGGCATTGAAGCGGGTCCCGGCGGCGAATGCGCCGCCCGCAACATCCATCTGGTTTCCGCGGTCGACGGCAGAGGGTTTGCCGCCATCCGCAGCAGCAGCCCGGTCACACCGGAAGCCTGGGCTGCAAGCGTCAGCTTGCGGCTCGCCACGAGATCGAACTGTTTCGTCTCGCCCCAGAGCTCGAGCACGACGGCGCCCAGCGCATCGCAGGCAAGCGCATCGGCTGACGTCCGCAGCGCGCTCTCGACATCGGCAGCACGCACCATCACCACGCGGCGCGGATCGAGACCGAGCTCGGCAAGCCCGCTCATCGACAGCGCACCCGCCTCGACATCCGAAAAATCCTGCCGCACCCACAGCAGCGGCCGGCGCGCGGTCACGCGGCCGGCGAGACCCGTGACAAAGCCCGTCGCGGCCGTGCCCTGAGGCCCAGCACAAAACACTTCGTGGATCGCCGCGCGCGCGAGGCCACCTTGGAGTGCAAGGTCGGCTTCCGGGTGGCCGAGCGCCACGCGATCGCGACGATGCGCGGCCTCCGACGTCTCGATGCGCTCGATCTGGCCGCGCAAAATCGCAAGCGCGCTTCCGCGTGCGCCGCTCATTGCTCGCCGCTCCTTCTCGGGATGATCGCCGAGGCTCTCAAAAAGAAAACCACCAGCTGGCTCATTTGTTCATGATATGTTCTAATATAAAGCTAACAGCCCCGCCGGAGTCAATCGAATTGGCGCGCCCGCGGATTCATGAGCGGAATCAAGAGGATTCAAGTGTCATGTACCTCATCACCCTCGACAGCGAGACTGATTTCGACGGCTGGCGCAAAGCCGCACGCGCGCTGGCACTGCATCACATTGCCCCCGTGGACGTGACGTGGGGCGTGCAAGGCCAGACCAAGGATCAAATGCCGCCCGGCCTCTCCGAAGCGCCGAGCCTGCCGCCACTCGAGATCGAAAGCACCTTCAACGTGCCGGCCAATTTCATCGAGCTTGCGCGCGTCGCGATCCTCCATCGCGACGGCAAACGCTTTGCGCTGCTCTATCGCCTGTTGTGGCGGCTGAAGGCCGATCACGACCTATTGGCAGAGATGACCGATCCCGATGTGACGCTGGCCACCGCGATGGCAAGCAGCGTGCATCGTGACGTACAGCGGATGCGCGATGTCGTCCGTTTCCGCGAGATCGGACGCGAGCAGAAGGCTCATTACGCCGCCTGGTTCGTGCCGGAGCATCACATCGTCGAATTCGCCGCATCTTTCTTCGCGCGCCGCTATGCCGACATGCCATGGTCGATCCTCACGCCCGACATCTGCGCCCATTGGGACGGCCACGTGATCTCGTTCACGGCGGGGATCAGCCAGACGGAGATGCCCGCACCGAACCGATTGGAGGAAACCTGGCGCCGCCACTTTCAGGCGGATCGGCCGATCGCACCGGAAGCGCCCCAAAAGCGCGGGAGGAACCTCCCGGAAGCCTCGATACTTGAACCTCTGCTCACTGACGCCGAACGCTGGACCGGCGGACGGATCACCCCGCATCCGGAGGCACCCATGCCACGCAAATCCGCCGCCGATGATCTCGAGACGCTGCGCGAGGAAGCCGCCCATTGCCGCGCCTGCCCTCTCTACAAGGATGCGACGCAGACCGTGTTCGGCGAGGGCCCGAAGTCCGCCACCATCATGCTGGTCGGCGAACAGCCCGGCGACAAGGAAGACCTTGCTGGCCACCCCTTCGTGGGACCGGCCGGGCAGATGCTCGATCGAGCGCTGCAAGAGGCCGGCGTCGATCGCAAGAAGGTCTACGTCACCAATGCGGTGAAGCATTTCAAGTTTGTACCGCGCGGAAAAATCCGCCTGCACCAGAAGCCGAACACGCCGGAGATCCGCGCGTGCCGGCAATGGTATGAACGGGAACTGGCGGCCCTCCAACCCAGCCTCGTCGTCGCGATGGGCGCGACCGCCGCGCAAAGCGTATTCGGCAAGATCACCCCGATCGGCAAGAACCGTGGCCGGCTGATCGATCTGCCTGACGGCCGCAAGGCGCTGGTGACGGTGCACCCGTCCTATCTGCTGCGGCTGCCGGATCCCAAGGCCAAGGAGTTGGAATACCAGCGTTTTGTCGACGACCTGAAAATCGCGGCTGGATTCCGGGAAAAATCGGCACGGGCCGCGTGATGTAGCACACACTGCGCCGCAGCAGATACCCGCGGAGAAGCGCCGTCATTTCAACTGCCTGTCACATGCCGCGCGCAAAATCGGGGCACAGGGACAGGAGTATTTTCAATGAGTGACCTTGCTTTGCCCGGCTCCATCGAGCCGGCCTTGCGGAGAGGCCCCGACCTCGACCGCGGTTTTCATCCGCTGACCGGCATTATCTACATGGGGATCATCGCCGCGGCGCTGCTCTTCGTCGCCTACAGCATCTGGGTCGATGTCGATGCGACCGGCACGCAGGTCAAGACTTTCGCACCCTTTCTCCTGCTGTTCGTCGCGCTCTTGATCGCGCTCGGCTTCGAGTTCGTGAACGGTTTCCACGATACCGCCAATGCGGTCGCAACCGTGATCTACACGCGCTCGCTGCCAGCCCACGTCGCCGTGGTGTGGTCCGGCATGTTCAACCTGTTCGGCGTGCTGCTCTCCTCGGGCGCGGTCGCGTTCGGCATCGTCTCGCTGCTGCCGGTGGAGTTGATCCTCCAGGTCGGCTCCAGCGCCGGCTTCGCCATGGTGTTCGCACTGTTGATCGCGGCGATCATCTGGAACGTCGGCACCTGGTATTTCGGCCTGCCGGCGTCGAGCTCGCACACGCTGATCGGCTCGATCATGGGCGTCGGCATCATGAACGCGGTCCTGCATGGCCGCAGCGGCACCTCGGGCGTCGACTGGACGCAGGCGACCAATATCGGCAAGGCGCTGCTGCTGTCGCCGTTGTTCGGCTTCGCGCTCGCCGCGATCCTGCTCCTGGGCCTGCGCGCCGTGTTGCTGCGCGCCACGCCCGCTCTGTTCGGCGAGCCGAAGGGCGACCAGCCGCCGCCGTGGTGGATCCGCGGCATCCTGATCCTCACCTGCACGCTGGTGAGCTTCTTCCATGGCTCCAATGACGGCCAGAAGGGCATGGGCCTGATCATGCTGATCCTGATCGGCACCGTGCCGACGGCCTATGCGCTCAACCGCGCGCTGCCTGCGAGCCAGATCGAGGCTTTCAGCGCCAACTCGGAGGCCGCGAGCAGGGTGATCGAGGCCAAGGCTGCCGGCTACAACGTGATCGGCAATCCGCGTCCCGCGGTGACCAACTATGTCGCGCAACGCGAGGTCAACGGCGGCACGTTCCCGTCGCTCGCCGTGCTCGTGCGCGAGATCGCCAAGCAGGTCACCACCTACGGCTCGCTCGCGAAGGTACCGGCGGAAGCCGTCGGCAACACCCGCAACGACATGTACCTCGTCTCGGAAGCGCTCCGCTTCCTGATGAAGGACAAGGAAGTCGAACTCAGCGCCAGCGACGTCGCAGTGCTCAACGCCTACAAGGGCTCGCTCGACAGCGCCACGAAGTTCATCCCGGGCTGGGTGAAGATCGCGGTCGCCATCGCGCTTGGGCTGGGCACCATGGTCGGCTGGAAGCGCATCGTCGTCACGGTTGGCGAGAAGATCGGCAAGACGCACCTCACCTATGCGCAGGGTGCCTGCGCCGAGGTCACCGCGGCTGCCACCATCGCGGCCGCCGACGTCTACGGCCTACCGGTCTCGACCACGCACGTGCTGTCATCAGGCATTGCCGGCACCATGGCCGCCAACGGCTCCGGTCTGCAATGGGCGACGATCCGCAACATCGCGATGGCCTGGGTGCTGACGCTGCCGGCCGCGATGATCATCTCCGGCGCGCTGTACTACTTCTTCTCGCGGATCTTCTGAGCGAGCGGCACTCAACGACAAAGGGCCCGCGCATCGCGTGGGCCCTTTTTCATTTAGACCGGGCTTTGCGTACTTACGACGCCGCCAAAGAGCTCTCCACGAGCTTGATCCAGTAGGACGTGCCGTAGACGATCGCCTCGTCGTTGAAATTATATGCGGGATGATGCAGCCCCGCGCTGTCGCCGTTGCCGCAGAAGATGAAGGCGCCGGGGCGCGCTTCCAGCATGTAGGCAAAATCCTCGCCGCCCATCAGCGGCGGCATCTCGTGCACATTGGCATCGCCCGCGACTTGTTTCGCCACCTTCCTCGCAACCTCGGTCTGCGCGGCGTGATTGTTGACCACCGGATAATTGCGCTTGTAGTGCAGGTCAATCTTGGCGCCGGTGATCTGCGCCACGCCCGCCACCACTTCGCGCACGCGCTTCTCGACGAGGGCCCGCACCTCCGGCGTCAGAGTGCGGATCGTGCCCTTCAACTCCGCCGTCTGCGGAATGACGTTGCGGGCGTTGCCGGCGTGGAATTCGCAGATCGAGATCACGGCCGACTCAAGTGGATCGATGCTGCGCGCGACGATCGACTGCAGCGCCGTGATCACCTGCGCGCCGACCAGAACGGAATCGATGCACTTATGAGGGCGCGCGGCGTGGCCGCCGAGGCCCTCGATCTTGATGTCGACCTCGTCGGTCGCCGCCATGATCGGCCCCTGCCGGATCGCGAACGAGCCGATCGGAATGCCGGGACCGTTGTGCATGCCGTAGACCTGGTCGATGGCAAAACGCTCCATCAGCCCGTCCTTGACCATGGCCGCGCCGCCGGCGCCACCCTCCTCGGCCGGCTGGAAGATCACGACGGCATCGCCGGCGAAATTGCGGGTCTCGGCGAGATAGCGGGCCGCCCCTAGCAGCATCGCGGTGTGGCCGTCATGGCCGCAGGCGTGCATCTTGCCCGGATTCTTCGAGGCGTAAGGCAGGTTGGTCTGCTCCTCGATCGGCAGCGCGTCCATGTCGGCGCGCAGCCCAATGGTCTTGATGCCCTCGCCCGCCGGGTTCTTGCCCTTGATCAGCCCGACCACGCCGGTCTGTCCGAGGCCGGTCACCACCTCATCGCAGCCGAACTCGCGCAGGCGATCCGCGACGAATGCTGCGGTGCGGTGGACGTCATACAGCAGTTCCGGGTGCTGATGGATGTCCCGCCGCCAGGCCTGGATGTCAGGTTGAAGGTCGGCGACACGGTTCACGATGGGCATGGAGGATCTCAAGCTTTCAGTTGGGAATACAGGACTGTCTACCATGCAAGCGGCGGTCCACCTAATCGAGGTGGCCCTACCAGTCGTCATGGCGGACTCGTCGCCGGCTTGTCTTGGCCATCCACGTCCGACTAATAGGACCGGAAGCGCAATAGGACGATCGGGCGGAAGCAGAATGCCAAGGCGGCTTGAGGGTGACTTTGATTATATCGTCGTCGGAGCCGGCACTGCGGGCTGCATCGTCGCCAACCGGCTCTCGGCCGATCCGAAGAACCGCGTCCTCGTACTGGAGGCAGGCGGCGACGACAACTGGATCTGGTTCCACATTCCGGTCGGCTATCTCTTCGCCATTGGCAATCCGCGCTCGGACTGGATGTTCAAGACCGAGGCCGAGCCCGGGCTGAACGGCCGCGCGCTCGCCTATCCCCGCGGCAAAGTGATCGGCGGCTGCTCGGCGATCAACGCCATGATCTCGATGCGGGGACAAGCCGCGGATTACGACCATTGGCGCCAACTCGGGCTCACCGGTTGGGACTATGACGACGTGCGGCCGCTATTCAAACGACTGGAGGATCACTTTCTTGGGCCGAGCGAGCATCACGGTGTCGGTGGCGGCTGGCGCATCGAGGCGCCGCGACTGTCCTGGACCATTCTCGATGCGGTCGGCGACGCTGCGGAAGAGATGGGCATCAAGCGCATCCCGGATTTCAACACCGGCGACAATGAAGGCACGAGCTATTTCCACGTCAACCAGAAGCGCGGCCGGCGCTGGTCGTCGGCGCGCGGCTTCCTCAAACCCGCGCTGAAGCGACCCAATCTGCGGCTCGAGAAGCACGTGCTGGTCGACCGCCTCATCATCGAGCAGGGCCGCGCCGTCGGCGTACGCTTCATCCAGAACGGCGAGACTATCGAGGCGCGCGCGAGGCGCGAGGTGATCCTATCGGCTGGCGCGATCGGCTCGATCCAGATCCTGCATCGCACCGGCATCGGGCCTGCCGACTGGCTGTCGCCGCTCGGCATCGACATCGTGATAGACCGGCCCGGCGTGGGACGCAATTTGCAGGACCATCTGCAACAGCGCGCGATCTACAAGGTCGAGGGTGTCCGCACGCTGAACGAAACCTACTACAATCTGTTCCGCCGCGGTCTGATGGGGCTCGACTATGCGTTCCGCCGCCGCGGTCCGTTGACCATGGCGCCGTCGCAACTCGGCATCTTTACCCGTTCCGACGCGACGCGCGCGCGCGCCAACATCCAATTCCACGTGCAGCCGCTCTCGCTCGACAAGTTCGGCGATCCGCTGCACCGCTTCCCCGCCATCACGGTCAGCGCCTGCAATCTCCAGCCGACCTCGCGCGGCACCGTGCGGCTGCGCGCAGCGACGCCGGACGAGAAGCCGATCATCGCGCCGAATTACCTGTCGACCGACGACGACCGCCAGGTCGCCGCCGACGCCATCCGCACCACGCGCCGCCTGATGCAGCAGAAGGCGCTGGCAGAATATCATCCGAGCGAATATCTGCCCGGCCCCACCGTCGGCGACGACGATGCCTCGCTCGCCAAAGCCGCCGGCGATATCGGCACCACCATCTTCCATCCCGTCGGCACCGCGAAGATGGGCACGGCGAGCGATCCGATGGCGGTCGTCGACGAACGCCTGCGCTTCTTTGGCCTCGCTGGCCTTCGCATCGTCGACGCCTCGATCATGCCGACGATCACATCAGGCAACACCAATACCCCAACCGCGATGATCGCCGAGAAGGGCGCGGCGATGATTTTGGAGGCCGCGAAATAGGAATGCTGAGAGAATTCGGTCGAGATATTTGGATCGCAGACGGCCCAAACGTCGCGGTCGCCGGATTTGATTATCCCACGCGAATGGCGGTCATCAGGCTGTCGGGACGAAATCTCCTTATCTGGTCGCCAACGAAGCTCACCGAAACTCTGCGGGAAACAATCGAGGCCTTTGGCGAAGTCCGCCACATCGTTGCACCCAATTCACTTCACCATCTCTTTCTTCCCGAGTGGAAGCGCGTCTATGCCGGTGCCAAGCTCTACGCGCCTCCGGGCCTGCGAAAGAGGCGCCCCCATATCAGCTTCGATGCCGATCTCGGCGATATACCGAACAGCGATTGGACCGGCGAAATCGATCAAGTCCTGGTACGCGGCAACCTGATCACGACGGAAGTGGTGTTCTTCCACGCCAGTAGCGGGACCGTACTCTTCACCGATCTGCTGCAGCAAATTCCGCCCCACTTGCTCTCCGGATGGCGATCCGCCGTTGCAAAGCTGGATCTCATGATCGGGCCTGAGCCGTCGGTGCCACGCAAGTTTCGGATTGCCTTTATTGACCGTCGCCGGGCCCGAGCCGCTCTCGAACGCGTTCTCGCGTGGCCCGTCGAAAGGGTGCTCATGGCGCACGGAACGCCGGTCGAGACCGACGCGTCCGCATTCTTGCGCCGTGCATTTGGGTGGCTGACCTAAAGGCTACTTAGCCGGGGCCAACTCACGAAATCGTCATCCCATCCAGGAATAAACCCGCCCCTCCTCCGATCACCTCCCCCGAAGCCCAATTCCGGGCGCAAGGAGAGGCGCGATGAGCGGACACGACCACGGGGACGACGGCGTCAACCGCCGCAAGGTGCTCGAATGCATGACCTGGGCCGGAACCGGGGTGCTCTGGACCATCACGGGCGGCGTGCCGCGCTCGCTCGGGATCGTCGATTCCGTGCAGGCCGCCGAAGCGCCCGGCATGACTTTCCTTCAGATCAGCGACAGCCATGTCGGCTTCGACAAGCCGGCCAACCCAAACGCGCTGGGCACGCTGGAGGAGGCGGTCAACAAGATCAACGCCATGCCGGCCAAACCATCCTTCATGATCCACACCGGCGACATCACGCACCTCTCGAAGGCCGCCGAGTTCGACAATGCCGAGCGCATCATCTCGCAGACCAAGCTCGACGTGCACTACGTGCCGGGCGAGCATGATTTCCTCGACGAGGAAGTGAAGTTCTATCGCGATCGCTACGGCCGCGGTACAAAGGGCCAGGGCTGGTATTCGTTCGACGCGGGCGGCGTCCACTTCATCGGCCTCGTCAACGTCGTCGACCTCAAGGCCGGCGGGCTCGGCAACCTCGGCGCCGAGCAGCTCGCATGGCTGGAGGACGATCTGCGCGGCAAGTCGAAGTCCACGCCGGTCGTGCTGTTTGCCCACATCCCGCTCTGGACCGTCTATCCGCAATGGGGCTGGGGCACCGAGGACGGCGCCCGCGCGCTCGAATACGTCAAGGGCTTCGGCTCGGTCACCGTGCTGAACGGCCACATCCACCAGGTGATGCAGAAGGTCGAGGGCAACGTCACCTTCCACACCGCGCGCTCCACCGCCTTCCCGCAGCCTGCGCCCGGAGCTGCCCCTTCACCGGGGCCGATGAAGGTCGAGGACGCCAAGCTCCGCTCGATGCTCGGGGTCGCCAGCATCAACTTCAAGCAGGGCAACCAGCCGCTCGCGATCATCGACACGCCGCTCCAGGGTTGAACGGAAGCTGACCATGAAGACTCTCAATCGCCGCGACTTCGGTGTCGCCGTGGCCGCGGCCATGCTGCTGCCCGTCACCCATGCCCGTGCCGACGACATGGAGGTGCATATCGACAATTTCACCTTCCAGCCGGCCGAGCTCACCGTAAAGGTCGGAACGACCGTCACCTGGACCAACCGCGACGACATCCCCCACACCATCGTATCGGCCGGCAAATTCCGCTCCAAGACGCTCGACACAGACAACCAATTCTCGTTCACCTTTACAGCGGCCGGCGATTACAAATATTTTTGTTCGCTGCACCCGCACATGACCGGGTTGATCAAGGTTGAGTAACGGCTCAAACCAAGGCATCACCATCCTGCCCGGCCAGTGGGTTGACGCTGGCCGGGCACGCGCGTCGAAAGCCGACACTGGCGACAAGGCAAAGCGAGCGGCGATGTCCTCCAGCAGCGACGATCCCGACAAGGCGCGGCGCTTTCGCGAAGCGGCGCTGCCATATCTGGACGACGTCTACACGCTCGCGCGCTACCTGCTGCGCGACGCCTCGGATGCTGAGGACGCCGTGCAGGAGTGTTATTTGCGCGCCCTCAAGCATTTCGACAGCTATCGCGGCCCGGCGATGAAGCCGTGGCTGTTCGCCATCCTGCGCAACGTCTGCAATGCCGAATATGCGCGGCGCGCGCATTCGCACGTCCCGATCGAAGACACGCCGGAAGCGGCCGAGCAGCCGCCGATCTGGCGCGAGGCCGAAGCAACCCCCGAAACCGACGTGCTGCGCAAGCGCGACGCGACGGCGATCCGAAAACTCATCGAGGCCTTGGCCGAGCCATTCAAGGAAACCTTTGTGCTGCGGGAGATCAACAACCTGTCCTATCGCGAAATCTCCGATGCGGTCGGCGCGCCGATCGGCACCGTGATGTCCCGCCTTGCCCGGGCCCGCGCCATGCTGCGCGCAGCCTGGATGGCGGAAGAGGAGCAACCGAAATGACCTGCGACGAGGCAAGGCTTCTGCTTCACGCACTGATCGACGGCGAGCTCGATGCCGGCCACGTGCGCGAGGTCGAGGCGCACATCGCCACCTGCCCGGCTTGCGCGGCCGAGCTCGCCGCGCAGCGCGAGATGAAGCGCGTGCTCGCTGACGCGAGCCTGCGTTACACCGCACCCAGCACCTTGCGTGCCCGCATCGAGGCCTCGCTGCCACAGCCGCGCCTGCAGAGCCGCCGCGCGGTGCTGCGCGGCTTTGCGATGGGCTCTGCGGTCTCCGCGCTCGCCGCCACCGGGCTCGTCGCCATCGTGCTGCGCCAGGACGACCAGCAGCGCATCCTGTCCGAGGTCGTCTCGGCCCATCTGCGCTCGCTTCAGGCCGGCCATCTGACCGACGTCGTCTCCACCGACCAGCACACGGTCAAGCCGTGGTTCAACGGCAAACTCGACGTCGCCCCGCCCGTGATCGACCTGACCGCGCAAGGCTTCACGCTGGTCGGCGGCCGGCTCGACTATATCGACGCCCGCGCGATCGGCGCGGTGGTCTACCGGCGCCGGCAGCACATCATCAACCTGTTCGTGTCGCAGACCGCAAGCGCCGAGCACCGCCCGCCGAAGACCCAGACCATGCAAGGCTTCAACTGCCGCCGCTGGGGCGATCGCGGCCTGAACTTCTGGGCGGTCAGCGATATCGGCGCCGACGAACTCGCCGAGTTCGTCGACAAGTTCGAGACGGCGATGAAGGCGAATGTGGAGGGGTAGCTACCTCAACACCGTCATTGCGAGCGCGGCGAAGAAGGCACAACGCGTTCCCAAAGTCGTCCTGGCGAAAGCCAGGACCCAACCACAGGATTTGGTTCTCTGGGCGGTACCGGCAGCGAAGTTCTATCGAGAAATCACGCGGTTGATGGTGTGGCCTTCGCCAGGACGACCTCGTGGGTGCTGCTCGCGCAAGGGCGATAGATCCGTGAGGTAAGACGAGATTGCCCCGTCAGCCTACGCCGACCTTCTCACCGCGTTGTCCACCAGCGTCTTGCCCAGCGACCAGATCGCACCGGGGACCTTGTGGCTGCCGGCGATGACCTCGTCGAAAGCCTTCTCGATCCAGTTGCAGTCTTCCTCGGTGATGGTGAGCGGCGGCAGCAGCTTGATGGTGTGGCTGCCGTGGCCGGCGACTTGCGTCAGGATCTTGTGATCCTTGAACAGCGGCACGGTGATGAGCTGGCAGAACAGCCCCTTGTTGGCCGTCTCCAGCACGTTCCAGGAGGCGCGGAGCCGCAGCGATTTCGGCGGGCCGAACTCGACGCCGATCATGAGGCCCTTGCCGCGCACTTCCTTCATCAGCTCGTAGCCCGGCACCATGCGCGTCAGCGCAAGGCGGAGCTCGGCGCCGCGCTTGGCGGCAGCCTCGATCAGCTTTTCCGACTCCATGACATCGAGCGTGGCGATGCCGGCGGCCATCGCGAGGTCGTTCTTGGAGAAGGTCGAGCCGTGCACTACCGCACGGTCCATCTGGTTGAAGATCTTGTCGAAGATGCTTTTCCGCGTCAGCACCGCGCCGACCGGCACGTGGCCGCCCGAGAGCGACTTCGACAGCAGCACCATGTCGGGCTCGACATTCCAGTGCTCGACCGCGAGGAAGCGGCCGGTGCGACCCAGGCCGGTCTGAATCTCGTCGGCGATGAACAGCGTGCCGTATTTCTTGCAGAGCGCGGCCGCGCCCGGCAGGAACTCGTCGGTGGGCATGTTGACGCCCTTGCCCTGGATCGGCTCGACGATGAAGCCCGCGACCTCGCGCGAGGACAGCGCCTTTTCCAGCGCTGCGAGATCGTTGAACGGGATCGAGGTGCAGCCGGGCAACAGCGGCTCGAAGCCGCTGCGGAAGTTCGAGTCCCCCGTCAGCGACAACGCGCCGTAGGTCAGGCCGTGATAGGCGTGGGCGCAATAGACGATGCCTGGACGCCCCGTGGCACCGCGCGCGAACTTGATCGCCGCTTCGACGCTCTCGGCACCCGAATTGGCGAAGAACGCCTTGTCGAGATAGGGCACGTATTTGAGCAGCCGCTCGGCGAGCACGCCGGCCAGCGTCGAGACGTCGAACTGAACGAGATTGGGCAGATCGGCGTCGAGCACGCTCTTCAGCGCCTCGCGCATCACCGGATGGTTGCGGCCGATCGCGAACACACCAAAGCCGGACAAGAGGTCGAGATAGCGCGCGCCCTCGCGGTCGTAGAGGTACTGCCCCTGCCCCTTCTGGAAGCCGACATCATAACCGATGGTCTTGAGCACCCGAACGAACTGCTCGTTCAGGTGACGCGTATGCAGGGAGCTGCGTTGCGCCTCGCGGTCAGCAAAGAGCCGAGCCATGTCTGGATTTGGAGTGTGCATCCGCTACATACTTCGGTTGATGGTCGTGTCGTCAACAGAAAACGGTCGTTGCGGCCTTTTGCCCTTTTTCGGACCATCTTCGCAAGCACAGCTTTAGATCATGTTGCACTGCCGAGGAACTATCATGCGTTTGGCCCTTTACTCCGGAATAATACTGGCTGGCGGTTACACCTGCCTGACGCCGGCGCTCGCCGCCGACCCCACTGGCGACTGGCGGGTTGCCGACGGCGTCGCCAATATCCGCGTGGCACAATGCAATGGCAGCATGTGGGGCGCGGTATCCTGGGAGAAGACCCCCGGCGGTCGCGACGAGAACAACCCGGATGTCTCAAAAAAGAGCAGGCCAACCCTCGGCATGGCGATCCTGATCGACATGAAGAAGAAGGCCGGCGCCGACCAGTGGGAGGGCCAAGTCTACAACGCCAAGGACGGCCAGCTTTACGCCTCGACCATCACACCCACTGGCGCCGACGAGCTCGAGATCAAGGGCTGCGTGCTCGGCTTCCTCTGCGGCGGCGAGACCTGGACCCGGGTCGGGCCGCCGATCCCGTCGAGCCCCGCCAACAGCATGGCCAAGGGCGCGCCGAAAACCACCGGCGCGGCGCCCAAGACGGCCGCAACGCCAGTACCTGCCGCTCCCAAGAGCACAGGTGCGAGCGCAAAACCCGGTCAGAAGGGTGCCGCCGATCCCGTCGGCGACATCTGCTTACTCCCTGAGATTGCGGGGTTTGCCCATTAGGGCCGGCTGAAACAGCAGCACGGCGGCGAGCGTCGTCACCAGCGACAGCGCGAGCAGCTTGCCCATGCTGGACGTGCCGGGATGGCTCGACAGCCACAGGCTGCCGAACGCGGTGGCCGTCGTCAGCGCGCTGAAAAAGATCGCACGCGTCAGGCTGGTCTGCAGCAGATTTGTCCTGCCGGAGCGCCAGGCCACGACATAGTAGATCTTGAAGGCGACGCCGACGCCGAGCAGCAACGGAAAGGCGACGATATTGGCGAAGTTGAGCGGCAATCCGATCAACACGCAGATCTCGAGCGTCACCGCGCCCGCAACCAGGAGCGGCACCAGCGTCATCAGCACGTCGGTGAATCGCCGCAAGGTGATCCACAACAGCAGGCTGATGACGACCAGCGCATAGACGCCGGCCAAGATGAAGGCGCGCACGACAGTATCACCCGATTTCAAGATCGATACCGGACCACCGATCGCCATCGGCTCCGCCGCGAGCACGGCCGCGGCGAACCTGCGCAAGGTGTCGTTGTCGTTGGGATCGCCGCGCGGCAGCGCCTCGACACGGATCACGCCGTCCTTGCTCTTCCAGGCATTGACCAGATCAGGGGGCAGCGACTTCAGCGTGACCGGCTCGGCCTGCATCGCGCTCCTGAGCTGATCGAACACGATCTTCATCGGCGTAATGAAGACGTCCTGTGCCTTGTTGCGGGTCGCCTCGTCCGCGTTGGCGAGCTTCTCGAGCGCGTCCGCAAGCCGCCGCGAGGCGACCGAGCCAGGTCCCTTCTCGTTGCCTGCGGTCCTGCGCAAGGCCTCGACCGAGGATTTGAGCGCGTCGACATTTTCCTGGTCCGACGGCGCAGCGTCGACCTGGTCCGGATTGAGCGCGGGATTGATCACCTTGGCGCCCTGCGCGATCAGCTTCAGCTTCGGCGCCTGATCCTCAGGCACGAAGCTGTCGAGCGACATCACCCGCAGCACCTCCGGGAGCTTCTCGAGCCTTGCCTCGATCTGCCTCGCCTGCTCTTCCGAATTGGTCAGCACGTTGATGGCGTTCGCGCCGGTGTTCGGATCCTTGCGCAAGTCAAGGAAGGTCGCGATCGACTCCGCCCTGGGGTTGCGCAGGTTCATCGGGTTGAAGTCGAACTTCATGTAATAGAGCAGCGGCATGCCGCCGACGGCGAGCAACAGCGTGCCGCCCACGATCAGCACGCGATGCTTCTCCAGGAAGTGATCGAGCGGCGCCAGGAAGGCGTAGCCGACCGGCTCCTTCTCGCCGGGCGGGTTGAGCAGCTTCAAGAGCGCAGGCAGCACGGTGATCGAGGAGAGGAACGCCACCAGCATGCCGACGCCGGCGATCTGGCCGAGCTCGGAAATGCCTTTGTAGTCGGTCGGCATGAAGCAGAGGAAGCCCGCCGCGGTCGCCATCGCCGCGAGTGACAGCGGGATCGCCGAGCGCTTCGCCGCCAGCACCAGCGCAGCAGTGAGATCATCGACCTTGTAGCGCTCCGAGCGGTAGCGCACGCTGTACTGGATGCCGAAATCGACGCCGAGACCGACGAACAGCACGGCGAAGGCGATCGACAGCAGGTTGAGCGAGCCGACCATCATCAGGCCCGCGGCCGTCGTGAGCGCAAGCCCGATGAAGAGGTTCACGAAGACGGCGAAGATGATCTTCGCCGAATGCAGCGCGAGCCACAGGATGACCAGAACCACGATGACGGTGCCGACACCGTTGACGACGGCGCCTTCCTGCACCGTGGCGTATTCCTCGTTGGCGATCGGGACCGGACCGGTCAGGCGCACCCGCGCCTGGAATTTGGTCGGGAAATCCAAATCGGCCGCGGCTTTCCGGATCGCGTCGGTCGCGCCCTTGCCGGGCTCGAGCGCGTTGTAGTCGAGGACCGGCTTGAACTCGATGAAGGCGCGCTTGTCCGAGTCGGTCAGCGGCTTGTCGCTGACGAGCTCACGCCACGAGAAGATCGCGTTGCCCTTGCCCAGGACTGTCTCGACCGTCTGCGCGATCAGATTGAAAGGGCGCTCGGTGTTGTCGAGCTTCACCTGGCCCCGCTTGACGCCGGCAAGCCCCGTCTCCAGCGCGCCGGTCAGGCCGCGGATCGAGGGATCGCCCGCCATGATCTCGATCAGGGGGGCTGCGGATTCGAACTGGCCGGTGATTTTGCCGACCTCTTCGGTCGGCAGGAACAGCAGCCCGTTCTTCTCGAAGAATTCGCCGGTGCCGAGCTGTTGCATCGACACGAAATTGGTCTTGTCGTCCCTCAGCTTGGCGTAGAGGGCGTCGGCCGCAGCCGTCGTCATCTCGGGCGTCGCCGCCTCAACGACGGCCAGAATGGTGGCGTCACGATCGAAGGCGCGGTCAAAAGCCTGGTCGCGCTGCCGCCAGTCGAGATTTTGCGCAATCAGCGAGTTGATATCGGTGTTGATGGCGAAATGGCGCGCCGTGTAGTAGCCCGCGCCGACCGCCAGCAGGAGCCCGGCGACGACGACGAGGGGGGCAAATCGGGTGCAGGCTCGAACGATCGCAACGACTATACTTTGCAGCACATCTTTTCTTTCTGGCTTTCAAACAGCTTGCCGGAAACGCCCGCTGTTTAACGGAGTTCCCCGGCGAAACCTATTGCTGTTTTGGGCGGTTTGACCCGTCTGAAGGTTCGAGCAAATCACGGAAGAACCCGGACCGGGACCGCGGCGCGGGCCGGTATAGCCGGCCAGTTGAGGCGGGAAAGTGACGAAGGAGTGAGGTCGACCGCCTTAACTTTTACGTATTATGGTACCGTTAACGGAACCCAAAGCGCGATCCACCTTTCCTCGCGGCCGATTTTTTGACACAAGGCCGTGTGCCTCCATGCGCTTGGGGCCAAACGGACGGGTGGGCGGCTACCGTTGATTCGGAACCAATGGTGCGGATATTGCACTATCGAGTATCTGGGTGCCGCCGGGGACAACTGAACGGATTTGGTGCAACTTGCGTGATGGGCGTCCTATGGAAGTTTATTTAGCACAGCCGCGCGGCTTTTGTGCCGGCGTGGTGCGTGCCATCGAGATCGTGGAGCGGGCGCTGGAGAAGTACGGCCCGCCCGTCTACGTGCGCCACGAGATCGTGCACAACAAATACGTCGTCGAGAGCCTGAAGAAGAAAGGCGCAATCTTCGTCGAGGAGCTGTCCGAGGTTCCGCCGAAGGCGATGACTGTTTTCAGCGCCCACGGCGTGGCGCGCAGCGTGGAGGAAGAGGCTGCCGCCCGCGACCTTCCCGTGCTGAATGCGACCTGCCCCCTGGTCACGAAAGTTCACAATCAGGGGAAGCGCTACATCTCAAAGGGCCGTACCCTGATCCTGATCGGCCATGCCGGCCATCCCGAGGTCGAGGGAACCATGGGACAGGTTCCAGGCCCCGTGCTGCTGGTCCAGAGCGTCGAAGACGTCAAAGCCCTGAGCCTGCCGGCGGACAGGCCAGTGGCCTATATCACCCAGACCACGCTGTCGGTGGACGACACCAGGGACATTATCGCGGCCCTCCAGGCCCGATTTACAGATATTCAAGGCCCTGACATCCGGGATATCTGCTATGCGACACAGAACCGCCAATCTGCGGTAAGGGACTTGAGCAAGCTGGTCGACGTGATCTTGGTGGTGGGCGCCGCCAACAGTTCCAACTCGAACCGGCTCCGCGAAATCGGCACTGAGGCCGGCGTGGCGAGTTATCTGGTCGCCGATGGCAGCGTGCTCAATCCGGAATGGTTGAAAGACGCCAAGACCGTCGGCATCACGGCCGGCGCCTCGGCACCTGAGGTTCTCGTGGATGACGTGATCGAAGCCCTGCGACGGATCGGACCGGTCTCGGTCTCGGTGCTGCCAGGGCGCGAGGAAAACATTGAATTCCGGCTTCCGGCGGAACTCGCCGCAAGCTGACCTACCTGAATTTCAAAGCCCAGAAAGAAACGTGTGATGGCAATACCCTTCTTCAAGGAAATGCGTATCGGCGGCTATTTGCTCAAACAGAAACTGCTTGGCCGCAAACGCTACCCGCTCGTGTTGATGCTGGAGCCGTTGTTTCGCTGCAACCTCGCCTGCGTCGGCTGCGGCAAGATCGACTATCCGGATGCGATCCTCAACCGCCGCATGACGGCGCAGGAGTGCTGGGACGCCGCCGATGAGTGCGGCGCGCCGATGGTGGCAATCCCCGGCGGCGAGCCGCTGATCCACAAGGAGATCGGCGAGATCGTGCGCGGCCTCGTGGCGCGCAAGAAGTTCGTCTCGCTCTGCACCAACGCGCTTCTGCTCGAGAAGAAGCTCGACCTGTTCGAGCCCTCCCCGTACCTTTTCTTCTCGGTGCATCTCGACGGGTTGAAGGATCACCACGACAAGGCAGTGTCGCAGAAGGGCGTGTTCGACCGCGCGGTGTCCGCGATCAAGGCGGCGAAGGCGCGCGGCTTCACGGTCAACGTCAACGCCACCATCTTCGACGGCCATCCGGCCGAAGAAATCGCAAAGTTCCTGGACTTCACCACCGAGCTCGGCGTCGGCGTTTCGATGTCGCCGGGCTACGCCTATGAGCGTGCGCCGGACCAGGAGCACTTCCTGAACCGCACCAAGACCAAGAAGCTGTTCCGCGACGTCTTCGCGATGGGCAAGGGCAAGAAGTGGAACTTCATGCATTCCGGCCTGTTCCTGGACTTCCTCGCCGGCAACCAGGAATATGAGTGCACGCCCTGGGGCATGCCCGCGCGCAACATCTTCGGCTGGCAGAAGCCCTGCTATCTGCTCGGCGAAGGCTATGCCAAGACCTTCAAGGAGCTGATGGAGACCACCGACTGGGATTCCTACGGCACCGGCAAGTATGAGAAGTGCGCCGACTGCATGGCCCATTGCGGCTATGAGCCGACGGCGGCGACGGCAGCACTGACCAACCCGATCAAGGCGGCCTGGGTCGCGATGCGTGGCGTCAAGACGTCGGGTCCGATGGCGCCCGAGATCGACCTCTCCAAGCAGCGTCCGGCGCAGTACATCTTCTCGGAGCAGGTCCAGAAGAAGCTCTCGGAGATCCGCCGCGACGAAGCGGCCGCCGCCGAGCAGAAGGCATCGACCGCCGCGTAAATGGCGGGACACCAATGAAAGCAAAAAGGCCCGATCGCATGGCGATCGGGCCTTTTCGTTTGTCCGATTCGAAACCGCTCAGATCGCCTCGGGGACGAGGCCCTCGCTGCCGATCAGGCCGACAGCGCACGGCTCGGGGCCGATGCGGATCGCTACTCCCGCATCGTAGTGCGACTTGCACCACCTACTCCTCGCCAGTCTCCCGGCGCACCTGTCACCGTAGCTCCTGTTGTCGCTTCGCGACTCAGACTATCGCATCCAAGCAGGCTTGGCTCCCAACCGGCCGCTCCACCCCCAATCGCGAAACATTTCTTGAAATGCTATCAAGTCAAACTCTGCGTCCGGCCGGGGCTCGTCGACTACCGAGAAACCGTAGCCGGCATCCTGCAATTCCTTAACATGGCCGCGAATTTCGTCGTAAGCGCGAAACAAGAGCATTCCGTTAGGAGATCCAAGATCTGCAATTCGCGCAACCGTAACGACGGCGTGACCGCTCGGCAGCACGAGCCGAAACCCTAGCTCGGCCCGCAAGCCGAGCGCAGAGCATGCTCGCCAAACCCTAGCCGCTAGCTGACTCACGGTAGGTCCACAATTGGAACATGATCGACGGGGCCGACGCGCATAGCGATCGGGCCTTTTCGTTGTTCGGTTCGAAACCGCTCAGATCGCCTCGGGGACGAGCCCCTCGCTGCCGATCAGGAAGTCGCGGCTGACGCGAAGGGAGCGCAGCGCGCGGTTGAAGTCGAGGCCGGTCGAGACCAGGGCATGCAACGTTCCCGGATTGCGCACAATCCCGCGCAGAACGGCTGCCACGTCGATCTGGCCATTCGGCTTGATCGCCGCACGGGCGACCGCCGGCAAGGCGCGGTGGGCGGGATCGCTGATGACCCGGAGTGCGGCGAAGGGAAGGCCCGCCTCGGCGGCGTAGGCGGCCGCGATATGGCTCTCCATGTCGACGGCGGCCGCACCGGTCTCCGAGTGGAGCGCCGCCTTGCATGACCGCCCGGTGACCACCTCCTCGGCGCCGGCGAGGCTGCCGCGCACGACGCGGCGGCGACCGGAGGTCAGGCGGTCGATGAGGTCGTCGCTGAGCGACAGGCCGGCGGCCCAGCGGGCGTCGCCCGCCAGCACCTCGGTCGCGACCACGACGTCGCCCGAGCGGAGCGTGGGATCGAGCCCTCCGGCCACGCCGAACGAGATCACGCCCCGGATGCTTTCGGGGTCGACGACCGTCAAAAGCGCCCGTAACTGCGTCGGGCTGCTTGAAGAGCAGATAACGGCCATTCCGGGGCCGGCCGCGATGCGGGCCTCCTGAACCAGACCGGTCACAATAAGTATCGGCCGCAGATCTATTGCACTACCCGCGGTGCCCCCGTCCCCCGTCCCCAAAGTCACATTCCGACCCCTACCACCCTGCTGTTGGTGTTCCGCAAGTTCCGATACCGCGCCAGCGCCCACAGCGGGAAGAACTTCGGGTAACCATGATACCGTAGATAAAACACGCGGGGGAAGCCTGTGGCGGTATACCGCTGCTCGTCCCACAGTCCTTTTTCGTTCTGTGTTGCAATCAGGTACTCCACCCCGCGGGCGACGGCCGGATGATCGACCTCACCGGCCGCTATCAGGGCAAGCAAGGCCCATGCCGTTTGTGAGGCGGTCGAGGGGGCGGCCTCCCAGCCCTTGTAGTCGAGCCGGTAGCTGACGGCGTCCTCACCCCAGCCGCCGTCCTTGTTCTGGATCGAGACCAGCCAGTCGACGGCCTTGCGAATCATCGGGTCGGTATGGGTGACACCGACCGCATTCAGCGCGCACAGCACGGACCAGGTTCCGTAGATGAAATTCATGCCCCAGCGGCCGTACCAGGAACCCTCCGGGTGCTGGGTCCGCCGGAGATAGGCGACCCCGTCGGCCACGTGCTTGCTGGTCTTCTCGGTCTCGCCGAGCTGGGCCAGCATCGAGATGCAGCGCGCGGTGACGTCCTCGGTCGGCGGATCGAGCAGCGCGCCGTGGTCGGAGAACGGGATGTTGTTTAAATAATATTCAAGGTTGTTCACGTCGAAGGCAGCCCAGCCACCGTCGTCGCTCTGCATGCCTTCGATCCACTCCCGGCCACGGTCGATCGCGGCGTCGTAGCCGGCCGTGCCGTGCTCCCTGCGCATGCGGTCCATCGACATCACCACCACGGCGGTGTCGTCGAGATCGGGATAGTGGGCGTTGTTGTACTGGAAGGCCCAGCCGCCGGGGCGCGTCTCGGGCCGCTTCACCGCCCAGTCGCCCTTCACCTCGAGCTCCTGCCTCGGGATCAGCCAGTCGAGGCCCTGCTTGGCGGCGGGCACGGCTTGCGTGCCTCCGGCCTCGAGCAGCGCGTGGGCGGTCAGCGTCGTGTCCCAGATCGGCGAGACGCAGGGTTGGCAATAGGCCTCGTCGTCTCGGATCACGAGCAGCTTGTCGATGCCCCGGCGCGTGATCGCGCGCGGCAGGAAATTCTCGTCCTTGCCGAGCGCATCGTACATCATGACGATGTTGGCCATCGGCGGATAGATCGCGCCCATGCCGTCCTCGCCGTTGAGCCGCTCCTCGGTGAAGGCGAGCGCCGCGTCGATCGCGCGCTTGCGCAGGCTCTTGGGAAACATCGGCTCGACGACGCGCAGGATCTTGTCGAGTGCGCGGAACAGCACGAACCAGGCCATGCTCTGGTGCGGTGCCTTGGCGGTCATGCCGATCGAACGCGGATCCCCAAGGAACAGTTCGTCGATGCCGACGCCTTTGGGATTTCGCGCGCGCGGCTTCAGGGCGGCGAGCACCATCAGCGGCACCATGGTGGTGCGCGCCCAGTAGGAGATCTTGTTGAGGTGGAATGGCGACCAGAACGGCAACAGCACGATCTCGACCGGCAGCACCGGCACCGCGCGCCAGGTCACGACGCCGAACATCGCGAGCGTGAAGCGGGTGAAGACGTTGCTATGAATAGCGCCACCGCGCGACCGGATCGCCTCGCGCGCCCGCACCATATGCGGCGCGTCGATGGAATCGCCGATCATCTTGAGCGCGAAGTAAGCCTTCACGCTCGCGCTCATGTCGAACGCGCCGTCATGCACCAGCGGCCAGCCGCCATGGGCGCCCTGCACGCGGCGCAGATAGTTGCCGATCTTGGCCTCGAGCACGGCATCGACCGGCTCGGCAAGGTGGTGGCGCAACAGGACGTATTCGGCCGGAATGGTGCAGTCGGCCTCGAGCTCGAACACCCAATGGCCGTCGGATTGCTGGAAGCCGAGCAACCCTTGCGTGGCCGACGCAATGCTCGATTCCAAGACTTCGCGGTTGGTCGCGCTCTTGTTCACGGAATGCATCTCGCTCGATATCTCCGATAGTTGCCTGGATAATTGACCGGGACCAAAGCCCGTCAGGTCCGCTGTGCGGCCAGGACCAAATCGGCGGCGCGATCGCCGGACCGGACCGATCCCTCAATGGTTGCCGGCAATCCCGTAGCAGTCCAGTCGCCGGCGAGAAACAGGTTTTTCAGCGCGGTGACCGGCCCGGGGCGCAGGGCATTCTGCTCGGGCGTGGCGGCAAAGGTGGCGCGGCGCTCGCGCACGATCTGCCAAGGGGGCAATTCGACTGGCAGCTCGCCGGCAACGCCGCCCGCCTCGCAGACGTCGTTCCAGATCGTCTGCGCGAGTTCTTCGCGCGGCATCTCGACCAGCCGGTCGCCATTGCTGATGGTGACGGACAGCCGGTTCGGGAACGCGAACAGCCACTCCACGACACCACCGATCACGCCCAGGATGGGGGCCGAGCCCGGCGGTGGCTCAAAGCGGAAATGCGCATTCACGATGGCGCGGAATTGCGTCGGCGTTTTCAGGCCGGGCAGCAGCGAAGCGGCGGCACGCGGCGGCACAGCCATCACGATCACATCGTCGGGCCCGATCGCGACGACGTCCTCGCCGCCGAAATTGAGCGCGCTGACCTTGCCGTCGGTGGTCGCGTACGAGCGCAGCTCATGGCCGAGCTGCACGGAGTGGCCGCGCTCGGCCAGGAACTTCACCGCGGGCTCGATCAGCACGGCGCTGAGGCCATCGCGCGCGATCAGCGGGCGGCAAGCCTGTCCGCCTGCAAGCAGCGTCTCGCGCACGATCGCGCCGGCAAGGCCGGCCGAGCCCTCGGGCGGATCGACGTTGAGCGCTGCGAGCAACAACGGCTGCACCAGGCGCTGATAGAGCACGCCCTCGCAGGGGATCGACTTGCCGACCAGCGTCTCCTCCGACGCCCAGATCAGCGGCGCGAGCTTGAGATAGTCGGTCAGCCCGGTGTCGGGGACACGACGGCTCTCGTCGAACACCCAGCCCGGCAGGCGGCTGTCGCCGAGATCGAGCTGCCAGCGCTGCCCGGTCTTCAGATCAACGAAGGGAAACTGCGCGCGCGCCGGGCCCACCAGCCCCGCCTCGGTGCCGATCGAGCGCGCATAGGCGAGCGCGTGGCGGTTACCCGACAACAGGAGATGGTTGCCGTTGTCGATGACGAGATTGGTCGCGCCGTCGAAATAGGAGCGGCAGCGGCCGCCGGCCTGCTGCGTCGCCTCGTGCACGGCAACCTTGAAGCCGGCATTGGCGAGCCGCACGGCGGCAGAGAGGCCGGAAATTCCGGCGCCGATGATGTGAGCTGTCTTTTGCATCAGAAAAAAGCGTAGCGGAGAAGGATGGCGATACGTGAGGCCTTGGACACACGCACCGGCGTGCGCGGCGCGGCGAAGCCGCGTTCGAGCAAGAGGTCCAGAATGGCGTGATAATATTTCGACATGATCCGCGGCGCGCGCACCGCGCGGCGCTTGTTGCGCGCCATGATCTCGTCCGACTTCTCGAAGTGCGCTTTCGCGCGCTGGGCGAGCGGCAGGCAGACCTTCGGCAGCGCGCGCTCGGCAATCACGCGGCTCGGATCGTTGGAGGTAATGCCGGCATGCAGCAACGCCTCGCGCGGAAGATAAAGCCGGCCGAGGCCAGCGTCCTCGTCGAGGTCGCGCAAGATATTGGTGAGCTGGAGCGCGCGGCCGAGATGATGGGCGAGCAGCACGCCATCCTCTTCCGGCATGCCGAACACCCGCACCGACAGCCGCCCCACCGCGCTCGCGACGCGATCGCAGTAGAGATCGAGGGTCGCCATGTCGGGCGCGCGGATGTCCTGCGGCACGTCCATCTCCATGCCGTCGACGATGGCGAGGAAATCCTCCCGCTTCAGCCCGAAGGTCTTGACGGAAGCGACGTAGTCGGCGAGCCGCGCCGGCGGATGGCCCCGATAGAGCGCGTCGATGTCATTGCGCCATTCCTGAAGCGCGGCGAGACGTTCATCGCGCGGGCCGTGGGAATCGGCGATGTCGTCGACCTGGCGGCAGAAGCTGTAGATCTGGAACATCGCCTCGCGCTGGTCGCGCGGCAGGATGCGCATCGCGGCGTAGAACGAGCTGCCGGATGCGGTCGAGCCATAATTGGCGCCGGGCGAGGTCGCCTCAAGCGTCATGGGCCGGCCCCGGATTGGAGATTGGCCTGCGGTGGAAGGCGCGACGGCCGATTTCACCGGCGATGCCGGCGAGGCTGAAGGTGAGGAGCTCGAGCTTGTTCAGATGCACGCGCTCGCGCAGGGGATCGCGCACCTTCAAGAGGCGCACGATGCGGTCGGCATAGGCCTGGATCACCGAGATATCGACGCCCAGGCGAAAATCCCGCACCTCGGCGGAGAGCGACTTGCTTTCGTTCAGGAGCTCCTCGTTGCGCGCGGCGAGCGACTGGAGACAGGCCAGCATCTGCGGCGGTGAATGGTCGCCGCCGAGCTGCTCGACCGAGGCGCCGCTTGCGGCCAGTGCATCGCGCGGCAGGTAGACGCGGTTGAGCGCGCGAAAATCCTTGCCGCAATCCTGCAGGTGATTGTTGATCTGCAAGGCGGCGCAGAGCGCATCCGACGCGACCCAGGTCGAGGTCGCCTCGCCGTGCACGTCGAGCATGAAGCGGCCGACCGGCATCGCCGAGTAGCGGCAATAGTGGATGACCTCGTCCCAGGTCTCGTAGCGCAGCTTCGTCACGTCCATGCGGAACGCGATCAGCACGTCGAGCGCATGGCGCGGCGGCATGCCACGTTCGGCCAGCGCACGGCGGAGAATGACGGCCTCGGCCTGCGTGTCGCCCTTGCCGTTGAGCTCGGCCTCGAGCAGGTCGAGATAGGCGAGCTTCTCCTCAGGCGGCAACGTCGCATGGTCGGCGATATCGTCGGCGGTGCGGACGAAATTGTAGAAGGCGAGGATCAGCGCGCGGTGACGCGGATGAATGATCCACGACGCGACGGGAAAATTCTCGTCGCGGTCACCCTTGCCGGATCGCAATTCGCTCGCAGAGGTCATCGAGGACTGGTTAACAATCGTCTGAACAGGAAGGCTTTTTTGCAGGCGCCCGGCCGAGCCGTCGCGGCCCCCATATAGGGGAATATGCCCGCAAAACCAACCTGTCTCGCGGGTCCCCTGCCCTCATGAATCGAGGCCGCCGCAAAAGCGGGCCCGTGAACGCTCCACGGGCCGCGCAAAAGCTTACTGGTTGTGGGTCTTCAGGACCTGATCGCAGGCCTGCGAGATCTTGGCCCGGTTCTCCTTCAGGCAGGCCAGAATCGTGAAATCGCCCTGATCGATGACCGGACGGCAGAATTTCTGCACGTCGCGCGTGCAGGCCTTCTGCTCTTCGGCCGTGCCGCGCCCCTGCTGGGGCTGCTGGGCGAACGCCGCGGTCGAAAGGGATGCCGACAGCAGGGTGAGAGCGAGGAGAAATTTACGCATTGTAGTCCTTCATTCTGACGGCAGAATCTCTCCGTTCCCGGACAGCACAGGGCGGACGACCGGAACGGATTGTTCTGATGGCGTTGCCGCGGAGCACGCAGCAGTGGAGACAGCACAAGCACTGGTAAATGCGGCCAAATTGGCACCAAACCCACCAGATCGCGCCTTTACATGGCCTTCATTGGCAGATGTAAGGGATTGATACTATGAGATTATTTAGGCAGTCGACGTTTTGCCATGGACCTGTTGCAGACATGCATCGCAAACCCTTGCAGGCGTCATCGAGAAGGCACAGCTGAAACCGCGTGCGGAACGGCGAAAAAGGCCGCAACGGTTCGCCGTTCTGACACCTCGCAAGGTTATGGTTTGAACCTGCCAGCGGATGGGGACACTAAACTTTCGATGCGGCGAGACGTTCTGTTAACGGCGAACGTCATTCAGAAAACGGGATATTCGATCATGAAATTCTTTGGACGGTCTGGACTGGCGATCAAGGCGGCTGGCATTGGCGCCGCGCTGCTGTTCTCGGTTTCGGCGAGCCACGCTCAGTCGTCCGGACCCTTTGCCGGCTTCGACGGCGCGTGGGCGGGCACCGGCACGGTCTCGCTGTCCGACGGGTCCACCGAACGCATCCGCTGCAAGGCGGACTACAAGGTCGCGGCCAGCGGTCTCGGCCTGAAGCAGGCGCTGCACTGTGCCAGCGACAGCTACAAGTTCGACCTCACCAGCGACGTGACCAGCCAGGGTGACCGCATCTCCGGCAACTGGAGCGAGGCGAGCCGCAACATCTTCGGCAATCTGCAGGGCACCGCCGGCGGCGGCCAGATCGACGTGTTCGTCGAGGCCAACGGTTTTGCCGCCAACCTGACGCTGCGCACCAACGGCAACAAGCAGACGGTGCAGATCAGCTCCAAGGGCGAGATCCGCGGCGTCAACATCACCATGGTGAAGAGCTGAAGCGCTTCACCTCACCTTATGAGCGGACGACATGACCCCTGGTTCTCGCGAGCCGGGGGTTTTTCATAAGATGAACCCTGTTCGCAGAACCCTGCTCAAGGCGGTTGGCCTCCTCGCCCCGCACGTGGCATGGGCGGGTGACGCACCGGTGACAGAGATGCAAAAGCCCGCCGTCAAGCCGCGTCACGTGCTCTGCTTTCTCGGCAAGGACGAAAGTCTGCTGCAGCCGCCGAAGGACGTCGTCAAGACGATCGCGGATTTCGGCTTCGAGGTCGACCGCACCTATTCGCAAGGAAAGCCCGATCCGCATATGGCGCGGTCGTTTGGGGTCTGCTGGGATCGCGTGCTTCCCAATGCCTGGTCCGCCGCGGATGAGGCGGCCGTGGTCAACCACAAGTCGGTACTCTACGTGCTCAGTCCGCCGATGGATCAGCAGAAAGCCGT
This sequence comes from Bradyrhizobium iriomotense, assembly GCF_030160715.1. Classification (GTDB taxonomy): domain Bacteria; phylum Pseudomonadota; class Alphaproteobacteria; order Rhizobiales; family Xanthobacteraceae; genus Bradyrhizobium; species Bradyrhizobium iriomotense. Next base: position 177,843 of record NZ_BSOW01000011.1, on the reverse strand, counting down.
CGCCTGCTCGGCCGCGGCTTTGCGGATCGTCGAGGAGATGATCAAGGCCGGCGCGACCGCCGTGAAAGGCGAAAGCGCGGGCGTCGCCCATGGCCTTGCGCGGTGGCGACGGCTCGCCGCGGACTGTAAGGCGGCGGCGCAGACGAACCAGGGCCTCGCCGTGACGGCGGCCATGAGCCGGATTTGCCGCCTCGCCTTCGCCAAGCGCCCGCTCGCCGGCGAACGCTATAACGAGACGGTCGGCCTTCACCTCGTCGGCCTGCCGGAGATATACATCGCAAAATCGTTCGGCAACGACCACGACGCCGTCCGCCGCATGGACGAGCTCGGCGACGAAATGGCGAACAGCGGGATCGACGCGACGTTGCGGGACCGCAAGCTCACGGTGTCACACGAGTCGAGCTACGCCGAGGGCGACTTCAAGTTCAACCCGTACGGGATCGTCCGGATCGACGTCTGATCAAGAGGCGGCGCGATCAATCCTTGCGAGCGACGCATTCGCAGCGGCATCTGAAATATACCGCGTCCGGATCGCGTCCCCAGGCTTCCCAACCAGCGAGCGCCGCCTGAATTTCTGCCTCCGTAGCGAGCGCCTGGTTCACCAGTTGCGGTCCGAGACCGAGAAGACTCCGCCTGGCATCCGCGACGGCTTCTTGACGCGCCTCGGCGTCGGCGCTGTGGTTGACGTAGCTGGCGCCGACCCAGATCGGCGTGAACCCGTGCGCGCGAAGAATACAGCCCTGCCGGCGGCCAAAACGAAGCGCCGCGGGATCGCCGTGCTCGTACCATCGCTGCCAGAGGTCGAGCGCGAGATGCACCCCCTCGAACTCGGGATAGAGAATGTTGCCGCCAACATCCGCATCGCGCGTTCCGAGCAGGCCACCCGGCTTCAGCACCCGTCGCGCTTCCGCGAGCGTCCTCGTCAGCGTCGTTCGGCTCTGGTGATAGAGGACTGCGTGGAAGAAGACCGCATCGAAGGTGGCGTCCCCGAAGGGAAGGGCGATCATATCCGCCTCGACAAAGGCGACATTGGTCAGACCCAAAATCCCCGCGAGTTGATTGGCGGCCGCGGTCGCATGCGGCTCGATGTCGACGCCGATGGCCTTGCCGACACTTCCGGCAATGGCTGACGTGATGGTGCCCGGCCCGCAGCCCACGTCAAGAAGGGCCATGTCCGGCGCGAGAAACGGGAGGAAGAAGGCGGCGGCCTCGCCGCCTCGTTTCTTTTGGAACTCCACGACGGAGCCGTCGTGCCGCCGCTGCCGCATGGCCCACTCCCGGCCGGCAGTCCGGCCCGGTCATCCAGGCTGAGCCGATTCCATGTCCGGGCGATGACGACAGTCAGATCGCGCGCTTGTCTGGCCCTTGCAGCTTCTCGTGCAGGTTGATCAGCCACATCGCCGTCGGGCGCAGGATGAAGAGGTCGGCGACCAGCGCCGCGACCATCGAGAAGGCGCTGAGCCAGCCGAACAGCCTGAGCGACGGCAGGTCGGAGAACACGGTCACGACGAGGCCGCTGGCGAGCACAACCGTGGTCAGGATCAGCGCGGGGCCGACCAGCACGGTGGCGCGCTCGACGGCAAGCGCCGAACCGACACCCGGCTTGCTCTCCAGCCTGAGGCGGTTGAGGAAGTGGATGGTCGCGGAGAGGCCCAGGCCGAACGAGACGGTGAGCGCCACGACGCTGGCGAATTGCAACCCCTCGCCCATCGCCCATAGCACCGTTCCCGACATCACCACCGGGAAGATGCCCGGCAGGATGCAGGCGAACATCACGACCCAGGAACGGAAGGCAAGGCCGATGAAGATGGCGACCAGCGCGAATTCGACGGTGAGCCCGCGGTTGAGCTTCTCGATCATGCCGGCCGAGTTGCGCGCGGCAATGGCGGCAAGACCTGTCACCGCGACCTCGTAGCCGGGATGTTTCTGGCGAACGGCGTCGAGCTCCTGGTCGAGCTTGTCGACGATCGGAAGGAGCTGACTGGAATCCTTGTCCGGCACGCGGCCCGCGACCACGACCGCGTCCTGCTCGGCGTCGATGAAGCGTCGCACCAGATGCTCGGGGATGACGTTCACATATTCCTTCAGCGTTGCGACATCCGAGCTACCCGCTTTTTCGGCCAGCCAGCGACGCAGCGTTTCGACCGACCAGACGTTGCCGACACCGGCGGCCTTCTCCACCGTCGCGTGCACGTCGGCGATCGTCTGCAAGGTCTCCGGCGAATAGAGCGTCTCCCCCTTGGGGAACTGGATCAGGACGTTGACCGGATTGGCGCCGGTCAGCTTGGCATCAAGCCGGTTGCTGGCGGCGACCGCCTGGCGCTTGTCCGGCACCTGGTCGGCAAGGCGGTAGCGCGGCTCGAGGTTGGCGTAGATGACACCGAGGCTCGCCACGAACAGCACCGCGATCAGGCTGAACAGGCCGGGCCGCCCCACCATGCGCACCGCGATCCAGTAGCAGAAATTGCGCAGCGCCTGGACGCCGGCATCCGCGCTCTGGAACTTCACCGCAAATACCTTCTCGTTGCGCACGAACAGCACGCCGAACACCGGCACCAGCGACAGCACCGCGACCAGCGCGATGATGGTGGCGGCGAGGCCCGCCTCGCCGAATTTGCGGATCAGGTCGGAGTTGGAGAATTGCAGCGCGATGAAGGAAATGCCGGCGGTGCCGTGCGTCAGCACGCAAGCGGGACCCACCACCAGCACCGCGTTCTTGAACGCGGTGAACTTGTCCTGGCCTGCGATCAGCCGGTCGCGCGCGGCGAAGGTGAGCTGCATCGAGTCCGAGAAGCTGATGACCATGATGAGCGGGGTCATCACGTTCAGGAACATGTTGAGATTGAAGTTGGCCCAGCCGAGCGCGCCGAGCGCCAGGAGGATCGCGATCATCGGCGGGAACGCTGCCACCACCATGAAGGAGATTTTTCGGAAGAAGACGATGGCGATGACGCAGCCGGCGAGGATGCCGAGAATGTTGTAGGTCAAGCCGTCGCGCTCGACCGCGTTGCGGATCTCGAGCTGCATCACCGGCACGCCGGAGAGCTGGACGCTGAGCCCGGTGTCGCCGAGATCCTCCTTCATCAGCGCCCTGATGTCGCCGACGGTCTTGCCGAGCCTGCTCGAGGCGACGACTTCCGGATCGAGCGAGAGCACGACCAGCGCGAGCGTGCCGTCTTCCGACAACAGCTTGCCGCGGATGATCTCGTTGCTTTTGACGGTCTCGATGAACTTGTCGTAGGCGGCGCCCTCGGGCAGCTCGGCCGGGAACAGCGCGGCCGGCAGCTTGCCCGGCGCCGGCGCCTGGCGGGCGGAGAACAGTGAGACGAGGCCGCGCGTGCCTTCGACGAGCTGCATGTCGGTGATGAAGTCGCGCAGCTTCATCAGATTGTCGCGCGCCAGCAGGGTCTTGCCCTCGACCACGACGAGGACGTCGAATTCCTCGGCCGGGAACTTCTTGGTAACTTCCTCGTACTGGCGGAATTCGCGCGTGTTGGAGCGGAACAGCTGCGACAGCGAATCGTCGATCTTGATCCGCTCGATGCCGAAGACGGCGCCGACGATCAGCGCGATCAGGATCAGGCAGGACAGGACCGGCGCACGGACGGCGATCAGTCCGATGCGTTCGAGTCCAAAAGCGATGGAGGACGAAGGTCCCTGCTCGACCTTGTCGACATGAACCTCACTCTCGCTGTGCTTTTCGAGCATGCCTTGTCCAGTTCCTAAATCGGCTCGGTTGGTGAGCTTATGCGCCCCGCATATCGGCTTGAAAACGCCATACAGATGGGAGGCTTGCCCTTTGAAAATGCGCGGGAAATTGCCGCGAGGGGTTTAGCAGGTCCAAACGCCCCCTCGCAAGCGCGCGCAAGGGAACAAATTGGACGAACATGCGGCAATTTCGGCCCTTGATGGCTCATTCCGGCAGCGCTGTGCCGATTCGCGCCGGGAGATCGCCGCTCTCGTCCTTCAGCGCCACGCCGGTCACGCCCCGCGATAGGCCCGCGCGGACCAGCCAGGCGATCTTGAAGGCCGCCTCTCCATAGCTGAGCCCGGCCCGATGGATGTTGGAGACGCAATTGCGCTCGGCATCGGTGCGGCCGGGCCTGGGCGCAAAGGTCAAATAGGCCCCAAGGCTGTCGGGGGCCGACAATCCCGGCCGCTCGCCGATCAGCATCACGACCATGCACGATCCCAGAATGGCGCCGATCTCGTCGCCCAGCGCGACGCGGGAGCCTGAGGCGACAATGATGTGGCCAATTGCGACAGGCGCAGCTTCAGCGAGCATCGGCAGCAGCGCACGCAACAGTCCGACCGCATGCGCATGCACCGCCGTCGGCGACAATCCGTCGCCGATCACGATCGCAAGCCGACCGGCATCCGCGGCGCACGCCGCGAGATGCTCGGCGCAGGTCGGCTCGAGCTGCCGCCCGAGGTCCGGCCGCCGCAGATAGTCGCCACGATCGGCGGCGCGGCTCCTCGTCGCAAGGATGGGAACGCCGAACCCGGCGAGCTCGGCGATCATGCGCTCGGCATCGAAGGCGGCATGCACCGCGTCGCGGGCGCGCGCGTGGTCGAGCGTGAAGTCGAGCAGCGGCCTGGTCGGCAGGCTCGCCCCGCTGCGCCCGAGCGCGACGCGCGCGGGCGTTAGCGCCCGCAGGTCCAGCGTCGGGCGGTTCGGAACGGATGGGCTAGACATGTCGCATCATTCGGCGGGAACGGATGCCTCGCGCAGCCGCAGCGAGTAATTCGATGCGTTCTGCTGACCGCTGGATGCCGCGCGCGCGAAGGTGATGAGATGATGCGCGATCATGGTGCAGCCGATCAGGCCTTCGAGATCGCCGCGCCTGATCCGGCCCAGCGCGAACTTCCAGAACACGCGTCTGTAGTCGCCGAGCACACCGACCTTCCAGAAGATGTTGCGCAGCATGACGAGACCGCGCCGGATGTTGGGCCAGGTCTTCATCTCCGCAGGCACCGGCACCTTGAGGCGGTTGGCATAGGTGTAGTCGCACTGGTGCTGATAGCGCGCATAGACCTTCTCGGGCGCATAGGCCCGCTCCATGCAGAACTTCCAGGACGCCACCACATCGTCATAAGGCAAGAGGAAGTTGACGTTGGAATCGCGGCCCTCGTCGTTGATCAACCGGCCCTCGCGTTCGAGCCGGTCCCACAGCGGCGTCTTGGGCAGCGCCTGAAGCAGGTTGATGGTCAGCAGCGGGATGCGGGATTCCTCGACGAAGGAAAGCAGCGCATCCGACGTGTTCGGCTTGTCGGTGTCGAGCCCCATGATGATGCCGGACACCACCTCCATGCCGTAGGAGTTGATGGTGCGCACGCCCTCCAGGATCGGGACCATCATGTTGTGGTCCTTCTGCATCGCGTGCAGCGCGTCGGGATCCGGCGTCTCGATGCCGCAGAAGATGGTGATGAAATAGGCCTCGCGCATCTTCTCGAGGATCTCTGGGCGCTTGGCGATGTTGAGCGTCGCCTCGCAGGCGAGGCGCACCACATAGCCGGTCTTCTTCTGCCACTCGATCAGGTGCGGCAACAAGTCCATCGCCGCCTTGCGGTTGCCGATGAAATTGTCGTCGACGAAATACACCGTGTCGGTCATGCCGCATTCGCGCAGGCGGTCGAGCTCGGCGATGATCTGCTGCGGCGTCTTGATGCGCGGATTGCGGCCGTAGAGACCGGGGATGTCGCAGAACTCGCACTGATAGGGACAGCCGCTGGAATACTGGATGCTGCCGAGGAAATATTTCTTCACCTCCGCAAGCTCGTAGGCGGGAATCGGAAACTCCGTCATCGGGACGCGGTCGTTGGTCGTCAGCACCACCTGCTGCGCCGGGCGCGCGGTGTCGCGCGACAGGATCGCGATCAGCTCATTGGTGGCATCGCCGAGCTCGCCGACATGGAGATAGTCGAAGGACGGATAGTAATCCGGGCAGGCGCTGACAGAGGGGCCGCCGAGCGCGACCGGCAGATCGTACTCATGGGCGCGGCGGCAGATGTCGTTCATCTGCTGGCGCTGGATGTGCATGCCGCTGACGAAGACCGCTTCCGCCCATTCGAACTCTTCCTTCGTCGTCGGGCGGAGGTTCTCGTCGACGAATTTGACCTGCCATTCCTTCGGCAAATAGGCGGAGATCAGGAGCAGCCCCTGCGGTGGCATGAAGGCCTTGACGCCGTCGGTCAGGGGATAGGCGTGCTCGAAGGTGCCGAAAGACGACGTGTAACGCGGAAAGACGCAGAGAATATGCCGGACCGTTCCGTTGCTTTCAGCGCGCATCGAGCTTCCCCCAACGACTTCCTACAAACCGTGCAGAATAGACATCAAGACACATAACGTAACGCTGGGCCCCAAATTCCTCAATATTGTGGCATGGGCCTAATTCGTAAGACGCACCAATGGTTTCCGAGGTTCACGCAGATCGTCCGTGACCATGCGAAATTCGGGCCGGCTTTCAGGCGATCAGGCGTGCGGCAAAATCGGGTAGCAGCCCCGCATCGCGAGCAAGCCGGAAATCGGCACCCGCAATCCCGCTGTCCTCCAGCCAGTCGTCGAACTCCGGCGCGCGGTGCAGGCCGAAGACGTCGCGGACATAGAGCGCGTCATGGAAGGAGGTCGACTGATAATTCAGCATGACGTCGTCTGCGCCGGGCACCCCCATGATGAAGGTGACGCCGGCGGCGGCGAGCAGCGTCAGGAGATTGTCCATGTCGTCCTGGTCCGCCTCGGCATGGTTGGTGTAGCAGATGTCGACTCCGAGCGGCAGGCCGAGCAGCTTGCCGCAGAAATGATCCTCGAGCCCAGCACGGATGATCTCCTTGCCGTCATAGAGATATTCCGGGCCAATGAAGCCGACCACGCTGTTGACCAGCAGGGGTTGATACGCGCGGGCGACCGCATAGGCGCGCGCCTCGCAAGTCTGCTGGTCGACGCCGTGATGGGCGTTGGCCGACAGCGCCGAGCCCTGGCCGGTCTCGAAATACATCACGTTCTGCCCGACCGTGCCGCGCCTCAGCGACAGCCCGGCCTCGTTCGCTTCCTTGAGCAAAGCGAGATCGATGCCGAAGCTGCGGTTGGCAGCCTCAGTCCCGGCGACCGACTGGAACACCAGGTCGACCGGCACCCCCTGCCCGATCAGCGACAACGTCGTCGTCACATGGGTGAGCACGCAGCCCTGGGTCGGGATGTTCAGCCGCGCAATGATCTCGTCCAAGAGCCGCAGCAACCGACCGATGATCGCGGGGTCATCGCTCGCCGGGTTGATGCCGATGCAGGCATCGCCCGCGCCAAGCAGGATGCCGTCGAGGATCGAGGCGGTAATGCCCTTGGCATCGTCGAAGGGGTGGTTGGGCTGGAGCCGCGTGCTCATCCCCCCCTTCAGGCCGATGGTGTTGCGGAACGACGTGATCACCTCGCATTTGCGCGCCGCGAGGATCAGGTCCTGGTTGCGCATGAGCTTCGACACCGCGGCCGCCATCTCCGGCGTGATGCCGCGGGACAGCCGTCGCAAACCTTCCGTCGTCGCGGTGTCCGAGAGCAGCCAGTCGCGGAAGCCGCCGACGGTGAGCGCGGCCACCGGCGCGAAGGCCTTTGCATCGTGGGTGTCGATGACGAGGCGCGTGACCTCGTCGGCCTCATAGGGGACCACGGCCTCCTGGAGGAATTGGCCAAGCGGAACGTCGGCGAGCGCCATCCGCGCCGCAATCATCTCCTCGGCGCTGGCAGCGGCAATCCCGGCCAGTCGGTCACCGGAGCGCGGCGGGGTCGCCTTGGCCAGGAGGTCGCGCAGATCGGCGAAAACATAGCTCGTCGCATCGATGGTGTGGCGATAGACCAAAGGTCCCTCCGGCGTCAGTCGGCCGATGGCCGAGGCAGAACCAATCCGGCTCCGAGGTGTACGTGTCTCGCGGCGCCGGCGCATGCTGATCTTCGCAGCATGGCATGCCAATCCCGGGAGGCGCATGGCCGAAAATCGATAGCGTCTCCAAGAGACTGATATTCCTTGTATTTTCTACGACCAAGGTCTGAGATGCAACCCTGGCGCGTTAACGCTGCATCCACCTTCATTCTGCATAGTTTTGTATCAATTTTACCGTCCGCGTTACCGGCCGCACGTAAAGGCCATTCGGGCCCTGAAAACCATGACAACCGACCAAACCGGGAATGCCTCGCGCCTGGCGGGCCGTTTCACGCTCGCCACCAGGCTATATTCGATCTTCGCGCTGTTCGCGCTCCTCACCGCAGGGATCGCGGTGCTGTCGGACTACAACAGCCGCCGCGGCGCCGAGCTCACGGCCGCGATCGAAACCGCGAATGCGGCGGCGCTGAACGTCGAGCGCGTCAACTCGCTGGTTTACGCCGTGGTGATGGAATCCCGCGGCGTCTACATGTCGACCGACCCGGCCGTGGTGAAGAAATACGGCGAAGGCCTTCTGAAGTTCAACGGGCAGATGCTGGACGTGGTCAAGCGCTGGGAGACCATCGTCAAGGCCGACGATGCCGAGCAGTTCGCGACCTTCAGGAAGCGCATCGAGCAGTTCGTCGATTTCCGGAAAGAACTGGTGCGTCGCGCCAACGAGGTCAGCCCGGCCGCGGGGCGCGACTGGGGCGACAACGACGCCAACCGCAGCGTCCGTTCGGCGCTGAACAAGGATCTCGAGGCGCTGTCGAAGGTCTATGCCGAGCGCGCCAGGCAGATTGCGCAGGAGACCGAGACCAATCGCACGCTCTCCTTCGTGCTGACGTGCCTTGGCGGCGTCGCGCTGGCGCTCGTCGTGATCGGCATTGTCATCATCGCGCGCTCGATCGCCCGTCCGCTCTCGACGATTACCGCGACCATCAAGCAGGTCGCCGACGGCGAAGAGAATGTCGTAGTGCCGCATGCCGAGCGTGCCGACGAGATCGGCGCACTGGCGCGCGCGATCCGGATCTTCCAGGAGGCGATGGACCGCAACCGCAATCTGGCCTCGCAGGTCTCGCAGGACTCTGCGGCGCGCAACGAGCGCGCGCGCCATATCGAGATCTCGGTCGAGGCCTTCCGCGAGGCGATCGGCGCCGTCATGCGGGGCCTTGCCGACAACGCGTCGGCGATGCGCGAGACCGCGCAGACGATCACCCGCGTCACGGCAGATGCCAGCACGCGCGCCGGCGCGGCGGCGAGCGCCACCGAGCAGGCCTCGCACAATGTCACGGCGGTGGCGGGGGCGGCTGAAGAGCTGTCGGCATCCGTCGAGGAGATCGGCCGTCAGGTGCGGCAGTCGGCGAGCGCCGTCGAGCAGACCGGCCAGCGCACCGAGAAATCGATCTCCGAGATCGAGAGCCTGGCCGCCGCCACGCAGCGCATCGACGGCGTGCTCAATCTGATCCAGGCGATCGCCGAGCAGACCAATCTGCTTGCGCTCAACGCCACCATCGAGGCGGCGCGCGCCGGCGATGCCGGCCGCGGCTTTGCCGTCGTCGCCCATGAGGTCAAGGCGCTCGCGGGGCAGACCGCGAAGGCGACCGCCGAGATCAGCGAGAACGTCGGCACGATCCAGTCCTCGACCCGCAACGCGGTCGAGGCCGTGCGCGAGATCGGCGGCGCCGTGCGCGAGATCAACGACGTCACCTCGGCCATCGCAGGTGCCATCGGCCAGCAGGACTCCGCGACTCGCGAAATCTCCGCCAACGCGCAGTCCGCCGCGCAAGGCAACGAAACGCTGGTCGCCAACATCACCTCGCTTCGCGACGCCATCGGCGAGACGGACACCGCAGCAACGTCCGTGCTGACCGCGGCAAGCAGCCTGACCGCAACGGCCGAGACGCTGTCGCGCGAGGTGGAGAAATTCTTCCAGAATTTGCGCTCGGGACCCGCTGAGCGCGGGATCTCCAAGGCGGGCTGACAGCCCGTAGCGTGACGACATTGGTGGCGCGGGCCAAGAATTCACGCGCCGAACGTTTCAGGTGGAGCGAAGACTAGCCGTTCTGCGTACCATCGGCATAGCCTCCACCAATCTGCGTTCCCGGTGCGAGCAGCCCCTTGCCGGGCACGTGATTGAGTTCCAGCCTCGTACCGTCCGGATCCTCGAACAATACAGAGTAGTAACCGGGAGCAAAACCGTCCTCCCGCGGTTCGTGCACGATGTGTGCGCCGATCTTGACTAGAAAGTGGTACGCCTCGTCGACGTCGGCTCGCTCGCGAGCACGGAAGCAGTGGTGGTGCAATCCGACCGAACCTTGGCGAAATCGTTGTCCGTCGTACTCCGCAGCCGGGGCATGAATGCCGAAGCCCGTACGACCACCGACACAATAGAAAGTGTTCACGGTATCGGCCACTATCGTGAGGCCCAGGAACGGCAACAATTGTCCGTAGAACGCTCGTGCGGCCGCAAAATTTCCAGCCGTGATAAACGTATGGGCAACACCATTGATTTCCATGTTGAACGCTCCCCGACGTTGTTGCTTGCGACGTTACAGACAATTCTCCCCGTCAGCTCAGATCGGCGCACCATATGGTCGCTCGATACGGAGGCGCTGTGGCACGCTGGGCAGCTGGCGACAAGGCCATGATATCACCTTCGGCGGCGGCGCGCGCCGGCGATGCCGGCCGCGGCTTTGCCGTCGTCGCCCATGAGGTTGGGGCGCCCGCCGGTCAGATCGCAAAGGCCACCGCCGAGATCGGCGAGAACGTCGGCATGATCCATTCCAGGACCCGCAACGCAGTCGAGACCGTGCGCGACGTCTTGGCGTGGCGCCCGCTCTCCGTGTTGTGACTGGACAGGCCGGAAATTTGGGCGTGCTACATTCCGTTTGATCCCAATGTAATGGATCGATCGGTGAGTAGCGCAAATCTGTTGGCGAGACATTAGGCCTGCCAGATCGCATCACTTGCACAATCCTGAACCAAATTTCTGTTGCAGCAATCGCTGGACGACGCGGCTAGCGTGAACCAAGCCGCAGCATCGGAGCCAAGGAGACAACTCACCTCACAACCAAAATGGAGAGATCGCGATGGCATCCAGTCTCATCTCTGTTGTGATGCAGTTCCTCACCCCAGACATGATCGCAAAGATCGCTTCTGCCTTGGGCGTTGATCGCAGCGTCGCGCAAAAGGCCATTGGAGGCGCCGTCCCCACGCTGCTTGCGGGCCTCGCGGATGTGGCCTCCACTCCGAACGGGGCGCGCCAACTTTCCGGCACGTTGGCGCAGCAACTGCCTGGGTCGCTGGAGAATTTCAAGAGCCTCATCGGCGGTTCGGGTCAGAACGCGCTCACGGAAACCGGATCGGGCCTGCTGTCTGGTCTGTTCGGTGGCGGAGCGACGGATACGATCGCACAGTCGATCGGGAAGTTCGCAGGACTCGACGAAGGGTCCAGCAAGTCGCTACTCGGTGTGCTCGCCCCCTTGGTCCTCGGGGTGTTGGGTCAACACCAGCGCAGTGCAGGCCTGGATGCAAGCGGGCTGGCGTCGCTTCTCGGCTCACAAAAGGATCAGATCGCCGCGGCGATTCCGTCCGGCCTGGCCGATCAGTTGAGCGCTGCCGGCCTCATCGACAGGGCAGCGGGAACCATGCGCGGCGGTGCCGCAGCCGCTTCGGCCGCCGGGAGCCGAATTACCGACGCCTCGGAGCGTACAGTTGCCGGGGCTAGTCGGGCGGCTTACGCCGCAACAAGCGCAGCATCGTCGCAGTGGCCCTATTGGTTAGTCGCGCTGGTCGTATTGGGGGGACTTGTCTGGTATGCCACCGGGCGTCAGGCGAGCGAACCGGTTGCCGAATTGCCGCGTCCCGCCGCAACGCAGCCCCCGACCGGAACCGTGGGTCTGGCACCGCCAGATCTGACAATTGGAGGAGTGAACCTGGCGAACCAGGTCAACGCGTCCGTCGGCACGTTGCGATCCGTGCTGCCGACCATTACGGACGCCACCTCCGCGCAGGCGGCGCTTCCCAAGCTTCGGGAAGCGACGACCCAATTGAACGACGTCAGCAACCTCGCGACGAAGCTTACCCCCGAAGGCAAGAGCGCACTTGCCAAGTTGATCGCGGCAGCAACGCCGACCATCAACCAGATGTGCGACAAGGTGCTGGCGACCCCCGGAGTTGGGGACATCGCGAAGCCAACGATCGATGAGCTTCGCGGAAAGCTCGATGCGCTCTCGCGCGCTTGATCGTTAGATGCCCGTCGGCGCGGTCTGCCCGAGGCGAACCGCGTCGAACAACGGGCGCGCTGGTGAACGCAGCTCAGGTGACAGTCCGACCGGCGATGCCGTGCGGGATGATCGGTCGCACGCGTCATTCGGCGCCGCGCCAGGAGCCTTTATAGGAGCGTCGCAGAAGCGCGAACAGGCTGCCGCCGGTCGCAGCGCCAAGCAGATAGACGACGACGGAGAGCAGCGCGAGCGGCAGGCTGAGGTTCACCTTGAGGAACGAGACCGTGACGGTCTCGAAATTCTGCGCGGCGAACACCACGATTGCGACCGCGAACAGGATAATGATGGTGAGATAGACCCAACGCATGAAGCACCCCCCTTCGGCCGCGCGGAGGATCGCGCGGTCAACCGCGACTTAAAATCAACCCTTCCTCGCGCGCCTTATGTGCTGCGCCGCAGGCTGAAACCAAGGCTCAGCCAGCCCGCACCGGCAAAGATCAGATCGATGCCGAGGAACAGGCCGAGGATGTAGACGCTGTTGACCGGCCAGCGCGCCAGGATCAACAGGCCGAGCAACAGGGTAATGACGGCCGAGAGCGCGACCCAGATCCAGGGGCTCTCGCGCTTCATGCTGAAGGCGAGAAACAGCCTGACGACGCCGGAAGCGATCAGCGAGGCACCCAGGAACAGGGTCAGCAGCACCGCGGCGAACAGCGGGTTCTCGAAGGTCAAAAAGCCCGCGATGACGTAGAGCACGCCGAGCAGCGCCCAGATCAGGAACTTGCCCCAGCTCTTCATCTGGAATGCGCCGATGACCTCGGTTACGCCGGCGACGATCATCATCACGCCGACCACCAGCACGCTCGCTACCGTCGCCATCACCACGCTGCCGAGCGCAATGAAGCCGGCGATGACGTAGACGACGCCGAGCGCGACGATCCAGCCCCATTTCGGCCGCAGCGCCGCGATGCCTGTGCCCAAGCCTAGACTGTGTGACATATCCGAAGCAGTTGTCATGACGGCTACTCCTACATGCGAACCCCCACGGCACACGTCAGGATAGCATGGGCCCAGTGGGGACGACAGCCAGAAGAGCAGCCGTCACCGGTGCCGCCGTTGATTCAGGTCAAGACCGCCAAAGCGCGCCTCACGCGCGCGACCGCTCCATATCCAGCTCGGCCTTCAGACTTTCGAGATCGCGATAAATTGAAGCGACGGCCCGCACGCGGCCGCCCTTCCGGTACCGGAGCAGGCAGTCCCTGCCCGTGATGCTGCCGTCGATCTTGATGTCGTCCCAGCCTTCGGCGTGGCCGACATAGTTGATCGGCACGTCATAATGCTGGCTCCAGAAGAACGGCACGGCGTCGTAGCGTTCGCGCCGGCCGAGCATATTGCGCGCTGCGGTCTGCCCCTGCCGCTCGGCAACCACCCAATGTTCGACGCGGACGCTGGCCTGCGAATGCGGATCCGGCCAGCGCGCGATGTCGCCGGCCGCAAAGATGCCGGGCGCGCTGGTTTCGAGATAGGCGTCCACGCTCACGCCGCGATCGATCGCAAGCCCAGCCCGCTCGGCCAGCTCGAGGCGCGGCTTGACGCCGATGCCGACCACCACGAGGTCCGACTCGATCACGCCGCCACCTTTCAGGTGAGCGCGGCGGCCGTCGAGCTTCTCCACGGTGTCCTTGAGGTGGAAATGGACGCCGTTCTCTTCATGAAGCGCACGGACGAAGTCGCCCATCTCGGCTCCCAGGATGCGCTCCATCGGCCGCTCTTCCGGGGCGACGACGTGCACCTCGAGCTTGCGCGCCCGCAACGACGCGGCGACCTCCAGGCCGATGAAGCTCGCCCCGATCACGAGCGCGCGCCTGGCGCTACCGGCCGCCGCGATGATGGCGCGGCTGTCGGCAACCGATCGCAGGGTGTGGACATGCGGCTGGTCGCTACCTGGAATTTTCAGCTTCACGGGCTCCGCGCCGGTCGCCAGCAGGAGCCGGTCGAACGGCACCTTGTCGCCGTTGCCCAACGTCACATGGCGTTGCTTCGGATCGAGCGCGGCGACGGAGGTGTCGAGCCTGAGATCGATGCCTGCACCAGCGTAATAGTCCTCCGGCCGGAGCGGCAGCCAATCCTCCGGCGCATTGCCGGCCAGATAGTCCTTGGACAGGTTCGGCCGGTCGACCGGCAAGGCACTGTCGTTGCTGAGCATGGTGATGCTGCCGGCAAATCCTTCGCGGCGGAGCATTTCGGCTGCGGCAAATCCCGCCGCGCCACCACCGATGATGACGAACCGGTCCGGCGTCGGCGCAGAACGGTGCGGCGCGGCCTGTGGTGGCGCCTCCCGCTTGCGGCGCACGACGATCCTGTCCTTTTCGCGTTCGACCTCCCAGACCGCCAGCGCATTCAGCGCCGGCGCCGCGACCGCCTCGCCGGTGCGCAGTGAGAAGCAGGCGTGGTGCCAGGGGCAGCGAATGGTGTCGTCGACCACGAGCCCTTCGGCGAGCGGACCGTGATAATGCGTGCAAGCGGGTTCGATCGCCACAACCTCGGTGCCGAGCTGCACCAGGAGAACGTCTTCGTCACCGACATGGCCGAGCAGCTTACCGTCGTTGAAATCGGCGAGGTTCACGCCCCTTGTCAGATCGGGTCCGCTCGGCTGTTTCTCGTCGGTCATGGCACAGTCCTCCCGGCGCGGGTCTCGCGCTGCATGGGTGGACGGCCCCAACTACGAAAGGTTCCCGAAACTCGGGAAAAATCACGGATCCAGGAAACGCCCCCAAAGCGCGATGAGATTGGGATGAATCGTCATCGCGCTTTAGGTTCTTGTTTGAGCATGATCTTTTCGTAAGACCGCTTTACACTTTTCCGGATCATGCCCTAGCGCTCCGCCGCCTTGCGGAGGTCGAGCACGGCCTGCGCCCATTCGGCGGGCCGCTCCTGCGGCAAGTTGTGGCCGGCGTCGCGGAAGACGCGCAGTTCAAAAGCGCCCCCGAACTTCGGCCTGTGGGATGCAGTACCCGGAAGGACGCCGTCGGAGTCGCCGTCGATGGCAATCGTCGGCACGCGAATTGGCGGCTGCGCCGCCAGCCGTGCCTCCATTGCCTCATAGGCGGGATCGCCTGCGACCAGCGCGTAGCGATGCCGGTAGGAATGGATCACGACGTCGACGAAGTCCGCATTGTCGAATGCCGCCGCGCTTGTGTCGAACGTCGCGTCGTCGAACGTCCATTTCGGCGACCACATCGACCAGAGCTGGCGGGCAAAGCCGCGCCGGTTGCGCTCGAGCGCGCGGCGGCCGCGCTCGTTATGAAAGAGATACTGATACCAGAGCGCGGCTTCTTGCGGCGGCGAGGCCGGCTCCATCGACCGCGCGATGTTCTGGATGTTGTAGGAATTTCCGGAGACGAGCCCGACGACCCGCTCCGGGTACAGCGCCGAGACCACGCAGGCCGCGCGCCCGCCCCAGTCATAACCGCCGACCACCGCACGTTCGATCTTCAGAGCATCCATGAAGGCCAGGAGGTCAGCGCCGAGCGCCGCCTGCTCGCCCGAGCGCAACGTCTTGTCGGACAAAAAACGCGTCCCACCATAGCCGCGCAGCCACGGCACCAGCACCCGCGCGCCGGATTGCGCGATGAGCGGCGCAGTTTCCGCATAGGCGTGGACGTCGTAGGGAAAACCATGGCCCATGATGCAGGGCCAGCCGTCCGGCGCGCCGAATTCGAGATAGGCGACGTCGAGGACGCCGGCGGTCACTGTTTTCGGTTGCATTCTTGCGACAACCCTCTTGCGAACGAACGATGCGTATCCTTACCTCTGCGGCCCCGACAGCGAGATGTCGCGCTCGGCGCGGAAAACATTGCTGTAGAGATTGGCGATCCATTGCCGTCCGAGGTCGGTCTTGTTGAGATAGCCGATCTCGGTCTGGATATGCGGGGCGACGCTGTCCCAATAGAACTGCGGATAGCGGTGGACGACGTCGGCGGGCGAGTCATAACCGAGCTGCCGATTGATGCCGACCTCCTCGAATTCATAGTAGAGCGCGTTGGCCTTGCGCAGGTAATTGGGATCGCCGAGCTGGCCGATGAAATCGGCAGCGCGCAGGATCGAGGCGTCGGCGTCGTAGTCCTGGCCGTCCCGAGCCGGAAACCGCGTGCCTTCGATGGCACTGGCAATACGTTCGGGATCGAGCCCCGGAATATGTTGTAGCCGCCGCATCACGTAGAGCTTCGATCGATCGACGTGATACATCATCAGGCTGGCATCGGATGCACCGCGCGGCAGCGCGATCTTGGTGCCGACCTCGTCGATCAGGAAACCGTCTTCGTCATCTTCCTCGAACAGGCCGCGCACATAGCCGATGTCATGGGCGAGGCAGGCGATCAGGACGTGGATGAAATCCTCCGCCAACGAATGGGTATGGAGATATCGGCCACTGAGGATGGCATGACCCGCCAGTGTCACCAGCATCGTGTGCTCGATATTGTGATAGAGTGCATCGCTGTTGCCGATGCATTCCATCGCCGTGCGGGTCGCGCCCTCGATGATTCTTGCAGAGGACTCGTCGAACCGGCGACGCATGAACGAGCCCAGTATCTTCTCCAAGGAATCTGCCGCCAGTCTCGATAACGTCATCATGGATGCAGCCCCGCAGTCGGTGGTGTTCCCACGCCAACTCCTGACGCCTCGTTTCTCGTTGCCCTGGGGCAGCATAGCCCATCTCCGCCCCGCGGACCAAATCTCCGATGAGGTCGCGGGACAAAGATTTATGTTGCAATGACGGCGGCCAATCGCCTTCACGAGAGGACCACCGCGTAGCCGGTCGGCGAAGCAGTGCCGCAGAAGCCGGTCGCCATCGCTGACCTGATCAGAGGTCTCCATGGACGTCCCTGATCGCGTGAGACGCGGTGGCCCAAGGGGCTAGTTCAGCCCAAGCTCGGGCATAGCGCCCGCGCGCCGCGCCAGCATGGCGTCGAACGCGGTCTTGATCCTGCGAACGAACGGGTCCTTGTAGGGAAAATCCGGGTTCTCGTCGTGCACCAGCATGGAGGCGTTGACCTCGAAGACGACGAGGTTCTCCTGGTCGTCGAGCGCGCAGTCGATGCCGAAATAGTCGAGACCGATGCGGCTCCCGATCGTTCGCAACACGTCATGATGACGGGCGGTAAAAACCGATTTGGGGTCGCGCAGGAATTGTTCCTCCTCGCGCTGCATCCAGTCCTGGCTTGCCATGTCCGTGCTATCGCGGTGCAGCTTCCAGCCGTCTCCGATCGCCAGATGATAGGGCAGCATCTGCTCGCCCACGAAAATGAACCGGTACTTGCGGAAACGGCCGTCGGCCGACCGATAGTCGATCGGCTCGATCAGATAGCGATCCTCACTCGCGCGTTCGGCAAGGAATGCCGTCAGAGCGTCGCGATCCTCGAACCTGGCGAAGAAGTCCCCGCCATGGGTCCCCGCCGGCCTCGCCAGCAACGGAAACGTCAGCTCGCTTCCTGGGAGCGGAAGCACCTGGCCGGCGGCGATGCGCCATGTGCGCGGCACGCGACAGCCCGGAATGCCGGCAAGCGCAACCGCGGTCGCATCGCGTGTCGTCCGCAAGATCTTTTCGGGTTCGTTAACGACCGGCTTGCCGAGGCGCCTGGCAATCTCGTCGGCGAGCGGTAGAATGGCCGCGCCCTGATCAGCATCGCACACGAGGTTGACGACGACGTCGGCCTCACGTGCGAGCGACGCGAGATCCGGCCGGATCGAGGGCGACAGCGAGAGGATGTCGGTCTGGTAGGCGCAATCGCGAAACAGATACGCGATCGGCGTGTTGCCGACGAAGGGCGCGAACAGAGCGAGCACGCGGAAGCTGGCCGGCGACCGCGTCGCGGGTCGGCGCAGCACCGGGTGAAGCCGGACGGCTCGCTCATAGGCGGTCTCCGCGGCCTCGGTCTCGCCGATCGCCTGCCGGATCGCGCCGATCCAGTAGAGATTGTCGGCCCGCTCGGGTGCGAGCACGGCGGCCCGCTCGAAATGCGCGATCGCATCCTCGATCTGCTTCAGCTCGAAGCAGACCTTGCCAAGCTCCGCATGAAGGCTCGCGTCGTCGGGCACCTCCTCGATGAGTTCGCCGAGCAGGACCTGAGCAAGCACATATTGCCTGGTCGCGACGAGCGCCTGCACCAGATTGGTCCGCGACGGACGATGCGCCGGGTTCAGCCGCAGCGCTTCGAGATAGAGCGCGATGGCCTGCTGCGCCATGCCGGTCTTCAGATGCACGTTGCCGAGGTTGCACCAGCAGGCGACGAGATGCGGCGCAAGCCGCAGGGCGGCCTTGTAGTTCTCGGCCGCGGAATCGAGATCGTCGCAGAGCATGAAGGCGTTGGCGAGCGCGGCGTGAAGATCGGCCGCCATGTCAGTGGCGGTAGCGATCGACATCATGGTCACCAGCGCGAGACCGGCCTGAAAGAGCGCGATCGCGTCCTTCAGCTCACCGCGCCTGTAATGCTCGCGTCCCCTGCGCAGCAGGTCGGCGGCGCTCGGTCCGGTCGGAACCTGCGGCGAGAAAGCGGTCGACGTCAGGCTCATGCGTGCTCCGCCGGAAACCTCGCCGCGAAGGTCACGCCGTGCAGATTGAGGGTCGGCGTGATGCCGTAGTGATTGGCACCGAAGATGCGCATCCGGCGCCACAGCTCGTCCTTGCTGATATCCAGCGGAATGTCGCAGATGGCCTTGTAATTACGCCGCGAGTTTCTCCGACCGCTCCATTGGATCTCCGGACGCGGCGCCGGAAGCAACGGCTGATGGGCCAATCGATCGGCCCATTCCACGAACAGGCTCAAGAGCTGCGCATAAGTCAGTTCGCAGAGACCGAGGACGCCGGCGTTTTCCGGAATGGGAAACGAGGTGACGTCGAGGATCATGCCGGTATCGACGCGCTCGGCCATGGCGTGAAGGGTCACGCCGAACTCGCTCGCGCGGTCATAGAGCGCGAAGTGCGTGGGTGCCCAGCCGGGATAGGTCGGCGGCCCCGGATGGAAATTGTAGGCGCCATAGCCGAGGCTCGCGAGAAGCTCGCCCGGCACAATGATGCTGGAGGCAAAGGCGATCAGCCGGGCATGCCGAAGAAGCGATGGATCGAGGCTCCTGAGCTCGGTGATCCCGGTCACCGGCCTGATCGTCAGGTCCTGCCGGCGGCTCCTCAATATCTGCGACAATGCAGCCTGCTCGGCAGCTTCCGTCAGCAACACAACGGCCTCGAACATCGGTTACCGCTTCGTTAACGATGATGGTGAGCCAAAATGTCGCAGCGGCCTGTTAACAGCGCATTAATGATGAGCGTCTGGACACGGAAGAGAAACATCGGGAAACAAAATTGTTGGAAAGGTGATTGTGTACGAGCTGCTCATCACACACTCAGTCATCATCGCCCGCGAAAGCGCGCGATCCAGTATCCCAGAGGCGCCACGAATACGGAGAAGCCGCGGCGTAGTGGATTCCCCGCTTTCGCGAGGAATGACAGCTGAAAACCTGGTGAGAGCACCGCCCTACTCCACCAGCATCACGTCCACGGCGACGCCGAGCTTCTGCTTTGGCGAGCCGACGATGATGCCATCGACCGGCGAGACGTCGGAGAAGTCGCGTCCCATTGCGAGCACGATGTGATCGTTGGCGACCAGAAGATCGTTGGTCGGATCGAGCCCGACCCAGCCGAGCTCAGGCCCGCACCACAGCGAGACCCAGGCGTGCGTGGCATCGGCGCCTTGCAGGCGCGGCTGGCCGGGCGGCGGGATGGTGCGCAAGTAACCGCTGACATAGGCCGCCGGCAGCCCGAGGCCGCGCAGCCCCGCGATCATCACATGGGCAAAGTCCTGGCAGACGCCGTGGCGCTTGTCGAACACCTCGTTGAGCGGCGTCGAGATCACCGTCGCCTTCGGGTCGTAGCGAAATTCGCTGCGGATGCGATGCATCAGATCGACGGCGCCGGCGAGGATGCCGGCGCCGGGCGCAAAGCTCATCGCAGCGTAGGCGCTGACGGGACGCAGCACCGGCACCAGCGGGCTCGCGAAGACGTAGCCGACCGGCGACGACGGCCCGAGGCTCGTCGCCTCGAACGCGATGTCGCGGATGCTTTCCCAGGGCGGGCTGAAGGCATCGCGCGCAGGCGGTGTTCGCGACACCGACACGCGGGAGCGGGAATCGATACGCAAGTTGCGGTGCGGCGCCTCGATCAAGATACTCTCGGTCAGAGTGCCGAAGAAATCGCGCCGCACGTTGCGGCTCGCGGGCCGCGGCCGAATCTCGACATTGTGCGAGATGAGCTCCTGCCCGTCGCCGCTCCTCGGCTCCAGGCGCAGCGTGCAGCGGGCGAAGCTGACCGGACTCTCGTAGGAATAGGTCGTGACGTGACGGATGTCGTAGATCACGCCAGCCCCGTCAGCTTTTCCGGCCGGCTGGCGTTGGGGCCATGCGGGAAGTAATGCAGCCCGATCGCCTCCGCGAGGTTGAGCAGGTCCTGCTCCAGCGAGAACAGCGTCTTGACCTCGAGCTTCTCGGCCTCGGCCGTGGCGAGCATCGCCTGCACGGCGACCGCGAGCCTTTGCGGCTTCTCGATCAGGCCGTACTCCTTCAGGCTCGGCAGAGCTGCAATGTGCTCGTTCAGGCTTGCGACCTGGAAAGCGACCGAGCGGGGATTGAAGCTGTCCAGCACCGCGAGATCGCGTACCGGCGCGAGCACCGGCGCCAGCAGATAGCGCGAGCGATAGGTGATCTGGCAATCGACCAGCGTCAGCAGCACGTCGAGGTCCTCGTCGCCCGCTTCGTCATAGGCGAACTGCCGCGCAAAGCGCGTGGTGTTGATGGCGCGCTCGGCGCGGCGGCCCATGTCGAGGAAGCGCCAGCCGGCGGCGCGGTTCATGTTCTCCTGCGCAAGGCCGGCGAAGCTCGCGAGCTCCTGCAAGGTGAGCTCGGCCGCGCTGAGCACGCTGTCGTCGTCCTCGACCTCATAGGCGAGCCGCTCGGCCATCTCGGTGATGACCTGCCAGGCGTCGGGCGACAACCGCTCACGCAGACCGGTTGCCGTGCGTTGCGCCGCGCGCACCAGCGACAGTGCCGAGCCGAAACGGTCGGGGCTTTGCAGTGCTTCGGCCGCGATCCGTCCGGGGGCCGTGCGCGAGGCTTGCGAGATCGCGCCCCAGGCGACGAGGATGCGCTGGATGCGCTCGGCTGACTGCATCGCGGCCGATGCGCCCTTGTTGTTGGGTCCGCGCATCGGCGAGCCGAGCGCGCGCACCAGCCGCAGCGTGGCCTCGGCGCGTTCGAGATAGCGGCCGAGCCAGAACAGATTGTCGGCGGCACGGCTCGGCAGAACGCCGGCGATGCGGCGGATCCGCACCTTGTCGGTCGCGGGCAGCAGCGTCGCGGTGGAGACCTGCTTCTCCGAGACGACCCAGACGTCGGCGGCACGCGCGCCATCGCCCATCGACACGGCACGCGCATCCGCCTGCTCGGCGATCCGGCAGAAGCCGCCGGGCATGATGGTCCAGCCGTCCGGTGTGGCCGCGGCAAACACACGCAGCACGAAGGGGCGAGGGGTGAGCTGCCCCTGTTCCCACACCGGCATGGTCGAGAGCCGCACCACCTCCTGGCCGACATAGTCCATGCCGCGCCCGCCGATCGCGTCGATCAGGCGCTGGCGCTCGGATGCGTCGAGCTCGCTCGCAAGCACCGGGCCCGTGCCGTGGAAGCCGGGAACGCCGCGGCGATAGGCGCCCTCGATCGCGACCTCGTCGAGCCGCGACAAGACCTCCTCACGCGCCGAGCGCTGGCCGCACCACCAGGTGGCGATGTGCGGCATCTTCAATTCCTCGCCGAGCAGGCGACGGCTCAGCGCCGGCAGGAAGCCGAGCAGCGCCCTCGCCTCCAGCACGCCGGAGCCCGGCATGTTGGCGACGACGACGCCATCCTTGCGCAACACGTCGATCAGCCCGGGCACACCCAACCGCGAGGACGCCTCGAGCTCGAGCGGATCGAGCGAGTTGGAATCGACCCGGCGCAGGAGCACGTCGAGCCGCTTCAGGCCTGCGACGGTGCGGATGTGGATGCGGTTGTCGCTGACCGCGAGATCGTCGCCCTCGACCAGCAGAAAGCCGAGGTAGCGCGCAAGCGTCGCGTGCTCGAAATAGGTCTCGCTGA
This sequence comes from Bradyrhizobium iriomotense, assembly GCF_030160715.1. Classification (GTDB taxonomy): domain Bacteria; phylum Pseudomonadota; class Alphaproteobacteria; order Rhizobiales; family Xanthobacteraceae; genus Bradyrhizobium; species Bradyrhizobium iriomotense. The sequence goes on along the minus strand of NZ_BSOW01000011.1, from coordinate 155,528 downwards.
AGCTGCCGGGCGTCAGCACGCCGATGCGCGGCTCGTCGCGGTCGGCGCTGGCGCGAAGGGAGTCCCGAAACGCCTCGAAGAACGGCGCGACGCGCGGCACGTTCATCGACTTGTAGAGGTCGGCGAAGGCGCGCGACAGCACGAGGCGGTTTTCCAGCGCGTAGCCCGCCCCCGACGGCGCCTGCGTGCGGTCTCCGAGCACCCACCAGCGCCCGTCGGGCCCTCGGCCGACATCCGCGGCATAGATCGACAGATACCGCCCGCCGGGCGGCACCACGCCGCAGACGGGCCGCAGATATTCGGGGCTGCCGGCGATCGCGGCGGCAGGGAGCGCGCCCTCGGCGACCAGCCGTCCCTCGCCATAGATGTCGCGCAGCACGAGTTCGAGAAGCTGGGCGCGCTGCTTGATGCCGGCTGAAAGCTGCTGCCAATCGGCCTCGTCGATCAGGAGCGGCAGGTGGCTGAGCGACCACGGCCGGTCGGCGCTGTCGCCGGGCGCCCGGTAGGTGACACCGGCCTCGCGCAAATGGCGGTCGGCCATGGCAAAGCGCCGCTCGATCTCGTCAGGCGCCAGCGCACCGAAGGCGTCGAAGAAACGGCTCCAGACGGCGCGCGGGGCACCGCCGGGGTTGAGGAATTCGTCGGGGATGCCGGGCAGCCGGCTATAGTCGCGGACCCATTGCGCGAGACGGCGCTGGCCGGGGCGTCCGCTGCCCGACTGACCAGTCCCCTCGGTTGCGCCCTCGCCCATGCGCCTCTCCTTGCCACACCCCCATACTCAATGCAGGAGCGGCGTGCGCAAGTCGAGGGTTAGCGGAAACTCAATTGTGCGTTCCTCCGGCGGCGGCTGGCTGGGGCCCGGCGTATGGCCGTGGTCCTGGAAGCGCGCCAGCCGCCGCGCCTCGGCCTCGTAGGTGTTGACCGGCTTGGTGTCGTAGCTGCGTCCCCCGGGATGGGCGACGTGATAGACGCAGCCGCCGAGCGAGCGGCCGTTCCAGGTGTCTATCAGGTCGAAGGTCAGGGGCGCGTGGACCGGGATGGTCGGGTGCAGGCCGGAGGCCGGCTGCCAGGCCTTGAAGCGGACGCCAGCGACCGCCTCCGCTGACCGGCCGGTCGGGGTCATCGGCAGGCGACGGCCGTTGCAGGTCACGACGTGCCGGCCCTCGATGAAGCCCTCAGCTTTCACCTGAAGTCGCTCGACCGAGCTATCAACATAACGAACAGTACCGCCGGCCGAGCCCTCCTCGCCGAGCACATGCCAGGGCTCCAGCGCCTGGCGCAATTCCAGCGTCACGCCGCCATGGTGGACGCGGCCGAAGGCGGGAAAACGGAATTCGAGCTGGGCCAGATACCATTCCGGCTCAAAGGGATAGCCGGATTGCTTCAACTCAGAAAGCACGTCAACGAAGTCTTCCCAGATGAAGTGAGGCAGCATGAAGCGATCATGCAGCGCCGTGCCCCAGCGCACGAACTTGCCGGCTTGCGGCTCGCGCCAGAGCTTTGCGATCAGCGCGCGGACCAGAAGCTGCTGCGCCAGCGACATGCGCGGATCGGGCGGCATTTCGAGCGCGCGGAATTCGACCAGGCCAAGCCGCCCGGTCGGGCCTTCCGGCGAATAGAGCTTGTCGATGCAGATCTCGGCGCGATGGGTGTTACCGGTGATGTCGACGAGCAGATGCCGGAACAGCCGGTCGACCAGCCACAGCGGCGTCTGATAGCCCGGCGGCGGCACGTGCGAGAGCGCGATCTCGAGCTCGTAGATGCTGTCATGCCGCGCCTCGTCGATTCGCGGCGCCTGGCTGGTTGGGCCGATGAACAGGCCGGAAAAGAAGTAGGACAGCGACGGGTGGCGCTGCCAGTACAGCACGAGACTCTTCAGGAGGTCGGGTCGGCGCAGGAACGGTGAGTCCTGCGGGCTGGAACCGCCGACCACGACGTGGTTGCCGCCGCCGGTGCCGGTGTGGCGACCATCGACCAGGAAGCGGTTGGCGCCGAGGCGAACCTTGGCGGCGTCCTCGTACAGACCGAAGGTGATGTCGACCGCCTCGCGCCAGTTCTTCGCCGGCTGGATGTTGATCTCGATCACGCCGGGATCCGGCGTCACCTTGATGACGTCGATGCGCGGATCGAACGGCGGCGGATAGCCCTCGACATGGACCTGGAGCTGCATCTCCTCGGCGGTGGCTTCAAGTGCCGCTATCAGCTCGAGATAATCCTCGATGCGCTCGACCGGCGGCATGAACGCGCAGAGCACGCCGTCGCGGACTTCGACGGACATCGCGGTGCGGACCGGGACGGACGTGTTAAGATGCTCGGGCGCGACCCGCGGCGGCGATTGCGGACGCGCCGCGAGGCTGAACACCGGCAGCTTGCCCCGCGCCTCAATCGGGTCCTGCTCGACGATGTAGGGATATTGGTTGGGTGGAACGTAGCCGAGCGAGCCGATCGGCAAGCGCAGGCCCAGAGGGGAATCGCCCGGCGTCAGGAACAGATGGCTGCGCCGGAGAGTCCAGCGCTCGCTCCGCCAGCGCGGCGGCGCATTCCAGCGCTGCACCGGCAGCACGAAGCCCTTCGGCGTATTCAGCCCCTCATCGAACACCCGCGCCATGCGCGCACGCTCTTCCGGGTCGGAGAGCTTGGAGTCGGATGGATCGACATTGACGGGAAGGTCCGCTTCCTTCTGCAACCAGTAAGCAGGGTCCTCATAGGCCGGCATGATGTAACCGGAATCGAGCCCAAGCCGCACCGCCGCGCCCTCGATGAACGCTTGGGCATCCCTGACCTCGGCGCGCCGTGGATTTTCGATCTTCGCAATCAGGTCGGCATTCTTCCAGATCGGCACGCCGTCCTTGCGCCAGTACAGGCCAAACGCCCAGCGCGGCAGGCTCTCGCCGGGATACCATTTGCCCTGGCCATAATGCAGCAGGCCGCCCGTCCCGAAGCGCGTGCGCAGGCGGCGGATCAGATCGTCGGCAAGCGCGCGCTTTGTGGGACCGACGGCCTCGGTGTTCCACTCCGGCGCTTCGAGATCGTCGACCGACACGAAGGTCGGCTCGCCGCCCATGGTGAGCCGCACGTCCTGAGCCGCGAGATCGCCGTCGACCTGCTCGCCGAGATCGTTGAGCCGCGTCCAGGATTCGTCGGAAAACGGCTTTGTGATGCGCGGCGCCTCGCGGATGCGCCGGACGCTCATGTCGAAGGCGAACTCGACTTCCGCAAAGCCGGCGCCGCCGGAGATTGGCGCGGCAGAGCGGTAGTGCGGCGTCGCGGCTACCGGGATGTGCCCCTCGCCCGCGAGCATCCCGGATGTCGCATCGAAACCGATCCAGCCCGCGCCCGGCAGATAGACCTCGGCCCAGGCGTGCAGATCGGTGAAGTCGTTCTCGACTTCGGGCGGTCCCTCGATCGGATCGATGTCGGGACGGATCTGGATCAGATAGCCGGAAACGAAGCGCGCCGCGAGGCCGAGATGACGGAAGGTCTGGATCAAAAGCCAGGCGGAGTCGCGACACGATCCGGCGCTGGACGACAGCGTCTCCTCCGGTGTCTGCACGCCCGGCTCCATCCGGATGATGTAGCGAATCTTCTTCTGCAGCTCCCTGTTGAGATCGACCAGGAAGTTAACGGTGTTCGGAGCTTCGTGCGGGATCGTGTCGAGATATTTCGCGAACAAGCGATCGGGCTTGATGGTCTCGAGATAGGGCGCAAGCTCCGTCTTCAAGTCCTTTGGATAGTCGAACGGGAAGCTGTCCGCATAGGGCTCGACGAAGAAGTCGAACGGATTGACCACGGTCATCTGCGCCGTGAAATCGACCTCGAACTTCAGCTCGGTGGTCTTCTCCGGAAAGACGTAGCGGGCGAGCCAATTGCCTTGCGGATCCTGCTGCCAGTTCACGAAATGATTGGCCGGGGTGACCTTGAGCGAGTAGCTCAGGATCGGCGTGCGCGTATGCGGCGCCGGTCGCAGCCGGATGGTCTGCGGTCCCAGATCGATCGGACGGTCGTATTTGTAGTGCGTGACGTGGTGTAATGCGACGTAGATCGACACGGATGCGGTGCTCCAGCAGCTTTTTTGAGCAGAACACCTGATGTCATCGCGATCAAGCACTAACAACGGGCAGCGCGTGCCTACGGCACGGGCTGCACGCAGCTACATCGTGGCGCCGATCACCCAGGGCGCGAACTCGGCGCCGCCGAAGTCGAAGCTCTCGCTCTTGGTGGGCTGGCCCGAGGCCGTCTTCAGGATCAGGTCGAAGATGCGCTGCCCACATTGCTCGACGGTCTCGGAGCCTTCGAGGACGGTGCCGCAATTGACGTCCATGTCCTCTTCCATGCGCTTGTACATGGGCGTGTTGGTCGCAAGCTTGATCGACGGCGCGGGCTTGCAGCCGAACACACTGCCGCGCCCCGTCGTGAAGCAGACCAGATTGGCGCCGCCTGCGACCTGGCCGGTCGCAGCGACCGGGTCGTAGCCGGGCGTGTCCATGAACACAAAGCCCTTCTTCGTCACCGGCTCAGCATAGCGCAGCACGTCGACGAGATTGGTGGTGCCCGCCTTGGCCATCGCACCGAGTGATTTCTCGAGGATCGTGGTGAGGCCGCCCGCCTTGTTGCCGGGGCTCGGATTGGCGTTCATCTCGGCGCCTTCGCGCTCGGTATACTCTTCCCACCAGCGCATGAGATCGACGAGCTTTTCGCCGACTTCACGGCTGACCGCGCGGCGCGTGAGCAGATGTTCTGCACCATAGGTCTCCGGCGTTTCGGAGAGGATCACCGTGCCACCGTGACGCACGATGAGATCGCTGGCCGCGCCGAGCGCGGGATTGGCGGACACGCCGGAATAGCCGTCCGAGCCGCCACATTGCAGCGCCACGGTCAGCTCGCTCGCCGGGACCGCTTCGCGCTTCACGTTGTTGGCGTCAGCGAGCGCCTCGCGCACGAAGGCAACGCCGGCCTCGACCGTCTTGCGGGTGCCGCCGACCTCCTGGATGTCCATCGCGCGCAGGCGCCCGGCGAGCTTCTGCTCCTCCATCAGGCCACCGATCTGGTTCACCTCGCAGCCGAGGCCCAGCACGATCACGTGGGAAAAATTGACGTGCCGCGCATAGCCGCCGAGCGTGCGGCGGAGCAACGCCAGCGGCTCGTTCTGCGTCATGCCGCAGCCGGTCTTGTGCGTCAGCGCGACGACGCCGTCGACGTTGGGGAATTCGGCCAGCGGATTTTCACCGGTGAAGGGATTTTTCTTGAACACGTCGGCGACGAGGCCAGCGACATGCGCGCTGCAATTCACCGAGGTGAGGATGCCGATATAGTTGCGCGTAGCGACGCGGCCATCGGGGCGGCGGATGCCCTCGAAGGTCGCCGGCAGATCGAAATTCGGCGTCGGCTTGACGTCGGCGCAATAGGCATAGTCCTTGGCGAAATCGCCCATGCCGCAATTCTGCGTGTGCACGTGCTGGCCGGGCGCGATCGGCGCGGTGGCAAAACCGATGATCTGGCCGTAGCGCTTGACCGGCTCGCCCACCGCGATCGGCTTGATCGCGACCTTGTGCCCCGACGGGATGCGGTCGACCGTCGTTACGCCGTCAGCCACCGTTGTTCCGGGCGGCAGGCTGGCACGCGCGATCACCACGCCATCATCGGGATGCAGGCGGATGACGGGGGCTGGGGTCATCATCGTTCTCCTATATCGAAACTCTCGCTCCCCGGATGCTGCGCAGCGCGAAGCGGTGCGCTGCTGATCCGGGGCCTACACGTGACGTCGGCAACTGGGTCCCGGCTCTGCGGTGCATCGCTTCGCGCTGCACCGCGTCCGGGACACGAGTGACTACGCCTTACCGCCGGAATCCTTCCGGGTCTGGTTCACCTGCAACTTGGCATAGGTCGACATGAGACCAACCTCGTTCGACAGCGTCACCAGCTTGAAGCCCATGTTGATGGCGCGCGCGGCACCTTCCGCGCCGCTGCAATGGATGCCCGCGTTGAGGCCGCGCTTGCCGCACTCCTTGATGATCTTCTCGTAGATCGCGAGGATCTCCGGCTCGGTGCGGTCGAGCTTCGGCTCGAGCCCATAGGAGAAGCCGAGGTCGGACGGGCCAATATAGACGCCGTCGATGCCCTCGACGTCAAGGATCGCTTCCATGTTCTCGACCGCGGTCCTGGTCTCCATCATCGGCAGCAGCACGGTCTCGTCGTTCGCTGTCTTCTGGTAAGTGCCCGCGGTGCCGTACATGCCGGCGCGGATCGGCCCGTTGGAACGCACGCCCTTCGGCGGATATTTCGAATAGGAGACGAGGTTCTTCGCTTCCTCCGGCGTGTTGACCATCGGGCAGATCACGCCATAGGCGCCGCCATCGAGCACCTTGCCGATGATGCCGGGCTCGTTCCAGGGCACACGCACCATCGGCGTCACCGGATGCTTGTCCATCGCCTGGAAGCACTGAACCATCGACAGATAGTCCTGCACGCCGTGCTGCATGTCGACGGTGACGCTGTCGAAGCCGCATTGCGCGATCACCTCGGCCGAGAAGCCGGAGGGAATCGCGAGCCACGCATTGACGACGGCCTTGCCCGACTTCCAGATCTCTTTGACTTTATTCGCCACGTTGCCTTCCTTCCCTGTTGTTCTCACTCACTGTCATTGCGAGCGAAGCAATCCAGAATCTCTCCGCGGTGATGCTCTGGATTGCTTCGTCGTTTGCGCGCCTCGCAATGACGAAGCGCGGCCAAGCCTAGCTCGTCGCCCTCTGAATACTGGTCTCGCTGACGCCGACGTCGCGGGCGGTATTCACTATCGCCGCCCAGGTGTCATCCGGCAAGGGCACGCCGTTCCTGGTGCGCTCGGCCCGGGTCTTCCGTTCGGGGTCGCCGGGGATCAGGACCTGCTCGACGCCGGCCATCGGCTTGGTGGCGCGGATGAAGTCGACATAGCGTGAGACTTCGGCGTCGAAAACATCTGAGGTATCGATCACCTTGGGATCGACAAAGAACGCCAGCATGCCATTGGCGAAGCGGCGGCCGCCGGAGGTGGCGCCGGTTCCGGTCAGCGCGCCGCCGAGCAACTCGCAAACGAACGCAAGGCCTGAGCCCTTGTGCTCGCCAAAGGCGCGAATCGCGCCCGTTCCCTGAGTGTGGTCGCGCGGTCCGCCGGGCGTATAGGGCCCATAGAGAACGACCGGCTCCTCGCTCAGCGTGCCGTCGGAATCCACCAGCGCGCCCTTGGGCAGCTTCTTGCCGCCGCGGCTTGCGACCAGCACCTTGCCTTCGGCAACGATCGAGGTCGCGAAATCCAGCACGATCGGATCCTGGCCCTCGCGCGGGATGCCGACGCAATAGGGCGCGGTCGACAGCCGCTTCTCGACGCCACCGAACGGCGCAACCAGCAGCGAGCCGGCAGCGTTGACGAAATAGACCGAGACCAGCCCCTCAGCCGCGGCCATCTCGGCCCAGTCGCCGACGCGTCCGATATGGCCAGCGTTGCGCAGGGCGACTGCCGCGAGGCCGGCCTTCTTGCACTTCTCGATGCCGATCTTCACCGCCTGCGGTGCAACCGTCTGGCCATAGCCGAACTTGCCGTCGACCACCGCGAGCGAGGGCGTATCGAGCACAACCTCGGCGTTCTGGTTCGGCACCACCGAGCCGATCTTCTTCCAGCGGATATAGACGGGCACGCGGATCACGCCGTGGCTGTCATGGCCGGTAAGATTGGCTGTCGTCAGATAGGTCGCGATACGTCTGGCTTCCTCCGGAGACGACTCCGCATGCGAAAATACGTCCGTGACGAAGTCGATCAGCTTCTGAACGTGAATGGTGACCATAACGGGTCTGTTTGCCTCTTCCTTGTTCCCTGCCGGATGAAGCCGCGGAAGATGCGGCATCAGTGGCGGCGCCGATTTTGGGCAGATCGGCTTGGGCGGCACTTTGAGCGAAAAAAAGCGGCCATGTCCATGGTTCTTGCCGCTTCCGCGCGCATATCTGGTTTCACTCCTCGGCTATTGCCTCATCCACACTTCCAAGTCCTGAAAGACACTGCTCGAGCTCGCCCAGCATCTCCTGAAGCTCGGTGAGCTTTCGTGCGCCAAAGCGTCGCGTGATCTCGGCGTAGATCGCTTCCGACGTCGGCGCCACGACCGCCATCAGCTTCACACCTTTCTCCGAGATCGACACCATGCTGCGGCGCTGATCCTCTTTCGCCGTTTTCCGCTCGATCAGGTGGCGGGCTTCGAGATCGCGCAGGATGCGCGACAGGCTCGGCCCGAGAAGAAACGCCGTGCGCGCGAGTTCCGTGACCTCGACCGCGTCGATGGCCGCGAGCGCGCGCAGGATGCGCCATTGCTGCTCCGTGAGACCATTCTGGCGCAGCGAGGGCCGGAATTGTCGCATCACTGCCTCGCGCGCCCGCAGCAGCGACATCGGTAGCGACCGCGAAAACTCGCGCATCGGCACCTGCCGGGCGGCAGGCGCGCTTCCGTTCGCAGGATCGGCCGGTTTCTTCTTCGCCATGACGCCCAGCCCTCAAATCTTAAAATGTTTGCACTGCAACACGCCCGAATTGGGTTTGACGAATTCACTTAACATGTTAAATATCTCTCGGCACCACGATTTGTAAGATTGCGGATGGCGCTTTCCAACGACGATATCTTGAGCTGCGCGAAACGTCTGCACCAGGCGGAGAAGACGCGTACGCAAATCAGGCAGCTCTCGCAGGACTATCCCGCGATCACTATTGCCGATGCATACGCTATTCAGAAGGCCTGGATCGAGATCAAGCTCGCCGAGGGCCGTATCGTCAAAGGTCACAAGATCGGCCTGACCTCGAAGGCGATGCAGAGCGCGCTCAACATCGACGAGCCGGATTCCGGCGTCCTGCTCGACGACATGTTTTTCGCCGATGGCGGGCTGGTGCCGACGGACCGCTTCATCGGCACCCGCGTGGAAGCCGAGCTTGCCTTCATCATGAGCAAGCGGCTTTCGGGCCCCGACTGCACGATGTTCGACGTACTCAACGCCACCGACTTCGTGGTGCCCGCGCTGGAAATTCTGGACACGCGGATCGAGCGCGTCGATCCCAAGACCAAGGCAACGCGAAAAATATTCGACACCATCGCCGACAATGCGGCCAATGCCGGCATCGTGCTCGGCGGCCGACCGATCCGCCCGCTGGAAGCCGACCTGCGCTGGATCGGAGCGCTCTGTTTCAAGAACGGCCAGCTCGAAGAGACCGGCCTTGCCGCCGGCGTGCTCAATCATCCCGCGACCGCAGTCGCCTGGCTCGCCAACAAGATCGCGCCGCTCGCCCTTGCGCTCGAGCCCGGGCAGGTCGTGCTCGCCGGCTCCTTCATCCGTCCGATCGAGACCCGCACGGGCGACACAATTCAAGCCGACTATGGCGCCTACGGCTCGGTGAGCTGCTACTTCGCCTGACAAACAAGAAGCACAGGGAGTAAACCGCCATGCCGCATTTCACCATCGAATATTCGGCCAATCTCGACGGCCGCGTCGATATGGCCGCGCTGTGCGAGGTCGTGCGCAAGGCGGCGGTGGAGACCGGCATCTTCCCGCTCGGCGGCATCCGCGTCCGCGCAATCAAATGCGAGCACTATGCGATCGCCGATGGAGCCAGGGACCTTGCCTTTCTCGACATGGTGCTGCGCATCGGCGAAGGCCGCGATCTCGCTACCCGCAAGAAAGCCGGCGAGCACGTCTTCCAGACGCTCTCCAGACATCTCGATCCCATCTTCGCCGCCAGCAAGTTCGCCCTGTCGTTCGACATGCAGATCAACGACAAGGAGACGAGCTGGAAGCGCAACAACATCCACGATGCGCTGAAAGCGGAGGCCGCCCATGGATAAGCCCACACCGAAAGGCGATGTCTTCCAGGCCAACCGCGAGCGCGCCGCACCACTGCTGAAAAAGCTGCGCGCCGACGGCATCGGTCACATGATTGACGGCAAGATCGTGGCTTCGATCTCGGGCGAGACCTTCGAGACGAGATCGCCGGTCGATAACGCAACGCTCGCGAGCGTCGCCCGCGGCAACGCCGAGGATATCGACCGCGCCGCGACCGCGGCCGCCCTCGCCTTCAAGCCCTGGCGCGACATGGGGCCCGCGATGCGGCGCAAGCTGCTGCATCGGGTCGCCGACGCCATCGAGGACAATGCCGAAGACATCGCCGTGCTCGAATGCATCGATACGGGTCAGGCCTATCGCTTCATGGCGAAGGCCGCGATCCGCGCCGCCGAGAATTTCCGCTTCTTCGCCGATAAATGCGCGGAGGCGCGCGACGGCCTGAACACGCCGAGCGATGAGCATTGGAACGTCTCCACGCGCGTGCCGATCGGCCCCGTCGGCGTGATCACGCCGTGGAATACGCCGTTCATGCTCTCGACCTGGAAGATCGCGCCAGCGCTCGCCGCCGGCTGCACGGTCGTGCACAAGCCCGCCGAGTGGTCGCCGGTCACGGCCGATCTCCTGGCCAAGCTCGCCAAGCAGGCCGGCATTCCCGACGGCGTGCTCAACACCGTGCACGGTTTTGGCGAAGAAGCCGGCAAGGCGCTGACCGAGCATCCCGCGATCAAGGCGATCGGCTTCGTCGGCGAGAGCGCGACGGGCTCGGCGATCATGAAGCAGGGCGCGCCGACCCTGAAGCGCGTGCATTTCGAGCTCGGCGGCAAAAATCCGGTGATCGTGTTCGACGACGCCGACCTCGACCGTGCGCTCGATGCGGTCGTGTTCATGATCTACTCGCTCAACGGCGAGCGCTGCACCTCGTCCAGCCGCCTTTTGGTCCAGGCGAGCATCGCGGAGAAATTCGTCGAGAAGCTCACCGCGCGCGTGAAGGCGCTGAAGGTCGGCCATCCCCTGGATCCCGCGACCGAGATCGGACCGCTCATCCATGAGCGGCATCTCGCCAAGGTCTGCTCCTATTTCGACGTTGCACGGCAGGACGGCGCAGTCATCGCTGCCGGCGGCAAAGCCCATGACGGCCCCGGCGGCGGGCACTACGTGCAGCCGACGCTGGTGACCGGTGCGCACAGCAAGATGCGCGTCGCGCAGGAGGAGGTGTTTGGCCCGTTCCTCACCGTGCTGCCCTTCCGCGACGAGACCGAAGCCGTCGAGATCGCCAACGACATCCGCTATGGCCTCACCGGCTATGTCTGGACCAACGACATGGGCCGCGGCATGCGCGTCGCAGACGCGCTCGAAGCCGGCATGATCTGGCTGAACTCGGAAAACGTCCGCCATCTGCCGACGCCGTTCGGCGGCATGAAGGCCTCAGGCATCGGCCGCGACGGCGGCGACTATTCGTTCGACTTCTACATGGAAACCAAGCACGTCTCGCTCGCGCGGGGCACGCACAAGATTCAGAAACTGGGAATCTAATCGTCATTCCGGGGCGTGCGAAGCACGAGCCCGGAATCCATTTATCCACCAACTCTGCTGCGCGATGGATTCCGGGTTCGACTCTTCGAGCCGCCCCGGAATGACAAAGGGGAAACGCAATGCCCGCACCGCAACACGTCTTCGAGCCACCCTTCAACATCATCCGCTCGAGCCACGCCGTGCTTGACGTGACCGATCTGAAGCTCAGCCGCGAGTTTTACGAGACCACCGTCGGACTGCATGTCGAGGATGCCGACAACAACGTCGTGTACCTGCGCGGCGCGGAGGAGCATCAGCATCATTCGCTGGTGCTGCGCAAGGCCGCCGTGCCGGCCTGCAACCGCCTCGGCTTCAAGGTCGGCAACGAGAAGGATCTCGACGAGGCGGCTGCCTTCCTCACCGAGAACGGTCTCAAGCACGCGTTCGTCGACCAGCCCTTCCAGGGCCGCACGCTGCAATTCACCGATCCCTTCGGCTTCCAGCTCGAGCTCTACGCATCGATGGAGAAGCGGCCGCATCTGCTCCGGCGCTATGATCTCTACCGGGGATGCCACCCGCAACGGCTCGATCATTTCAACGTCTTCGCCGCCGAAGTGCAGGACACGGTCGATTTCTACGCGCGGCTCGGCTTCCGCCTTACCGAATACGCAGAAGAGGACGGGCCGAATGGCCGTATCGCCGCCGCCTGGATGCATCGCAAGGGCAATGTCCACGACTTCGCCATCACCAACGGCAAAGGACCGCGCCTGCATCATTTCGCCTACTGGACGCCGACGGCGATGAACATCATCCATCTCTGCGACGTGATGGCTTCGGCGGGATTCGTGAAGAACATCGAGCGTGGCCCCGGGCGCCACGGCATCTCCAATGCGTTCTTTCTCTACGTCCGCGATCCCGACGGTCATCGCCTCGAGCTCTACACCAGCGATTATTTTACGGGTGATCACGACCATGAGCCACTGCGCTGGTCGCTGCGCGATCCGCGCCGGCAGACGCTGTGGGGCGCGCCCGCCCCGCGCTCCTGGTTCGAGCAGGGCTCGCCGTTCACGGGCCAGACCGTGCGCGAGCCGAAATTCGTGGCCGACGTCCTGGTGGCGGATTGATGCCGGTGACTAACAAAGACTCTCTCCCCGTCGTCCCGGCGAAAGCCGGGACCCATAACCACAGCAAGAGGTTTGACGAAGACCGGTCGTTCGGGATTGTCATTGCGCCTACACGAAAGATCACGCGGTATGGGTCCCGGCCTTCGCCGGGACGACAACAAATCATGAGCTGCCAATGAGCCTCCCTCGCCTCGCCACCTATTCCGTCAAGGGTGCAGCCAGATATGGTGCCGTCGTCGACGGCGGCATCGTCGATCTGTCCGTGCGCCACGCCAGGGACTATCCGACGTTGCGCGAGGTGATTGCAGCCGGCAAGCTGCTAAGCCTTGCAGACGAAGCTGCCGACCGTATGCCAGATCATGCGATCGCCGACATCACCTGGCTGCCGCCGGTGCCTGCGCCGGAAAAGGTCATCTGCATCGGCGTCAACTATCCCGACCGCAACGCCGAGTACAGGGACGGCCAGGATGCGCCGAATTATCCGAGCATGTTCATGCGCTCGCCCCGTTCCTTCGTCGGCCACGAGACGCCGCTGGTGCGCCCACGCGCCTCCGCGCAGCTCGACTATGAAGGCGAGATCGTGCTGGTGATCGGCAAGGCCGGCCGGCACATTCCGGAAAGTGCCGCACTCGACCACGTCGCGGCGATCACGCTCTGCAACGAGGGCTCGGTGCGCGACTGGCTGCGGCACGCCAAGTTCAATGTCACACAGGGCAAGAATTTCGACTCCAGCGGCAGCCTCGGCCCGTGGCTGGTGCCCTACACGCAGGAATCGCAGCTTGCGGATGTGCGGCTGACCACGCGCGTCAACGGCGAGCTCCGGCAGGACGACCGCACCAGCCGGCTGATGTTCCCCTTCCGCTACCTCATCAACTACATTTCGACCTTTGCGACGCTCGTCCCCGGCGACATCATCGTCACGGGCACGCCGACCGGCGCCGGCGCGCGCTTTGATCCGCCGCGTTATCTCAAGCCCGGTGACGTCGTCGACGTCGAGGCCGAGGGCATCGGCCTGTTGCGCAATGGCGTCGTCGACGAAGCCTGACATCTGGATGGGAAGACAACCATGACCACCCTCACCGGCGGCGAAGCGATCGTAAGCGGCCTTGTCGCCCACGGCGTCGACACCGTGTTCGGCCTGCCGGGCGCGCAGGTCTACGGCCTGTTCGACGCCTTCCACCAGGCGCAGCTCAAAGTGATCGGCGCACGGCACGAGCAGGCATGCGCCTACATGGCCTTCGGCTATGCGCGTGCGAGCGGCAGGCCGGGCGTGTTCAGCGTGGTGCCCGGCCCCGGCGTGCTCAATGCCAGCGCTGCGCTTCTCACCGCCTTCGGCTGCAACGAGCCGGTGCTCTGCGTCACCGGCCAGGTGCCGACAGCCTTTCTCGGCAAGGGCCGCGGCCATCTGCATGAAATGCCGGATCAGCTCGCGACCCTGCGCACCTATGTGAAATGGGCTGACAGGATCGAAGCGCCGGCCAACGCGCCGACCGTCGTCGCGCGCGCGTTCCAGGAAATGATGTCGGGACGTCGCGGCCCCGCCTCGGTCGAGATGCCCTGGGACGTCTTCACGCAGCGCGCCCACACGGCGGCTGCGCAGGTGCTCGCGCCCTTGCCCGCACCGCAGCCCGATCCGGACGCGATCAAGCAGGCGGCGGCGCTGATCAAGGCTGCCAAGGCACCGATGATCTTCGTGGGCAGCGGCGCGATCGACGCGCGCGAGGAAATCCTCGAGCTCGCCGAGATGATCGATGCCCCCGTCGTCGCCTTCCGCAGCGGCCGCGGCATCGTCTCCAATGCGCACGAGCTTGGGCTCACCATGGCGGCCGCCTACAAGCTGTGGCCGAACACTGATCTCATGATCGGTATCGGCACGCGGCTCGAGCTCCCGACCATGTCGCGCTGGCCCTATCGGCCGGATGGCCTGAAATGCATCCGGATTGATATCGATCCGGTCGAGATGCGACGCTATCCGGCCGATACGGCTGTCATTGCCGATGCCAGGGCCGCGACCGCCGATCTTTCCGCCGCCGTGCGCAAGGCTGGCTACATCAAGACCAGTGGCCGCCGCGCCGCGATCCGCGAGGCGACTGCTTCCGCACAAGCGGAGATCCAGCGCATCCAGCCGCAGATGGCGTATCTCAACATCCTGCGCGAGGTGCTGCCGGCGAACGCCATCGTCACGGATGAATTGTCGCAGGTCGGCTTCGCCTCCTGGTACGGCTTTCCGATCTACCAGCCACGCACCTTCATCACCTCGGGCTATCAGGGCACGCTCGGCTCGGGCTTCCCGACCGCGCTCGGCGCAAAGGTCGCCAATCCGGACAAGCCGGTGGTCGCCATCACCGGCGACGGCGGCTTCATGTTCGGCGTGCAGGAGCTTGCCACCGCCGTGCAGTTCAACATCGCCGTGGTGACGCTGGTGTTCAACAACAATGCCTACGGCAACGTGCGGCGCGACCAGCGCGAGCGCTTTGACGGCCGCGTGGTGGCGTCGGATCTCGTCAATCCGGATTTCGTCAAGCTCGCGGAGTCCTTTGGCGTCGCGGCCGCGCGCGTGACCTCACCGGATCATTTCAAGGCCGCACTGGAAAAGGCGCTCGCCCATGGTGGGCCGTATCTGCTGTCGATCGAGGTGCCTCGGGATTCCGAGGTGAGCCCGTGGGCGTTCATCCATCCGCCGAAGCCGTAGTTCCTCATGGTGAGGAGGCGCGTTAGCGCCGTCTCGAACCATGAAGGCCCGGGTCTCGCATCCTGGCCTTCATCCTTCGAGACGCGCGCAAACGCGCTCCTCAGGATGAGGGGATAGGTCAGCGCGTCTTGCGGAAGGTCAGATTAATCCGTTGGCGGCCGAGCAGCGCATGCTCGCCATCGGCGAGCGGCGCGACGCCGTGATAGGCGAGCCGCGTCACACCGCCCCAGACGACGACGTCGCCGTGCACCAGACGGAAGCGGCGCGGCTTGTCGCTCCGCGCCATGCCGCCGAACAGGAAGGTCGCGGGGAGCCCAAGCGAGACCGAGACGATCGGCGCCGAGAGATCCAGCTCGTCCTTGTCCTGATGCAGGGACAGTCGTGTGCCGGGCTCGTAGCGATTGACGAGGCATGCATCAGGCGCGAAGCTGGGAAAACCGCCTTCCTCGGCCGCCCGTCTCGCCAAATCTCGGAATAGCGGTGGCATCGACGGCCAAGGCTGTTCGGACAGCGGATCGATCGGGTCATAACGATAGCCGGTGTGATCGGTGATCCAGCCGCGCTCGCCGCAATTCGTCATCGCCACCGACATCTGGTAGCCGCCGGGCGTCGTCATCTGCCGAAACGACGACTGTGCCGTGATCGCGCGGACGGCGGCGATCAGCTCGTGCTCGATCGTCCCAGCAAATCCACGCAGCAGCACGGCGCCGTCAGCGATATCTTCGCGCGACGGCTGCGCCTCGGCGAGGCTGTCGAACAAATCCGCCGTCAACGGCCGTGCTCACTTTGCATCATGGAAGATCACACCCAGCGTATGGCGTTGTCCGGACCGGATCCGGCTGACGCCGTGGCGCAGATTAACGCGATAGGTGCCGCGCGTCCCCTGCACCGGGCGATGATGCACGGCAAAGGCAACCGCATCGCCCTGCGCGAGCGGCACGACCTCGGCACGCGACTGCATGCGCGGGCGCTGCTCGGTCAGAACGAACTCGCCGCCGGTGAAATCGCGCCCCGGCTCAGAAAGCAGGATCGCAACCTGGATCGGGAACACGTGCTCACCATAGAGATCCTGGTGCAGGCAGTTGTAGTCGCCTGCCTCGTATTGCAGCAACAGCGGCGTCGGCCGGCTCTGGCCCGCCTGGTGGCAGCGCTTCAGGAACGCCGCATGCGCCGCGGGATAACGGATGTCGATCCCCATCGCCTCGTTCCAGCGATTCGCGACGCCGTGCAGATGCGCATACAGCGCCGGCCGCAATTGCGCGATCAGGTCGGGAAGCGGATAGGAGAAATACTTGTACTCGCCGCGGCCGAAACCATGGCGGCCCATCACGATGCGACTGCGGAAATGCGCGTCTTCGGGATACAGCGCGGCGATGTCGCAGCATTCGTCGGGGGTAAGCAGGGCCTTCAGGACGGCACAGCCTTGGGCGTTGAGCTCGTCGGTGATCTGCGCCCAGTCGTGGGCTTCGACGCGGGTGGCGGGAGCAATGGAAGAGGGCTGCTCGGGCTTTCGTGCGGTCATTTTCATGGCGCCCAGCTTCGCACCCCAGGGCTGACGCCGCCACCCGATTTCCGATTGCCCCTCCGTCATTGCGAGCGAAGCGAAGCAATCCAGGCTGCCACCGCGGGACGATTCTGGATTGCTTCGTCGCTTCGCTCCTCGCAATGACGGGAGAACCCCTGTCAGCCCAGCACCGGCAACGTGATCACGTCGTACCCATGCTTGATCGTGCGCTTCAGCACGGGGTCCTCCAACTCGAACTCGAAGCGGTCGGCGGGGCGGATGCCGCCTTTGGCGGCGAAGGTTCCGCCGAACATCGCGCAGCCGTCGGGCAGCCTCTTGCCGTCGAAGCCGCGCGCGATCAGATCGTCGACCGGCAGCATCGCGTCCAGCGTGCCCTCCTGGTAGAGCACGCGCTCGCCATTGATCCAGGCGTAGGAGCGCAGGATCATCCGGTCCCAGTGGCCGATCACCTCCTCGAGTTCCCACAACACCGGCGCGACGACCTTGTCGCACATCTGCTTCGAGACGGTCACGCTGTAGGCCTCGACCTTGCGGTCGGTGTGGTCGGAGCCGCAGCCGACGAAGATACGCCCCTGCCAGCCGATCAGCACGAACTCGACCTCACCGCTGGACTCGCCGCCGCAGCACTCGATGCTGTCTTCCATCGTCAGCCGCCGCGCCGAGACGCGGTAGTAGATCGGCGTCGATGCCGGCCGCGCGATGCCAACGGCCTCGAGCTCGGCGATGTGCTTGTCGCGCGCGACGGGATCGCGGCCGGTCCAGCCGGCAATGACGGCCTGGTCGATCGCAAGTGTCAGCGGGGTTGTCGTGTCCTGGGCATCGACAGTGAAGGTCAGGTCAAACACGGATCACGGCCTCCATGCCGGCAGCAAGCTCGAAAATGCGACGGTCCGATCCGCCCGCGCCCGCCAGCATCAGGCCGACGGGAACCTCGCCCTCGCGATGGGCAGGCAGCGAGATCGCGCAACCGTCGATCATGTTGATCAGGGTGCAGTTGCGTAAGGCACGCAGATTCGCCGTGGTGAATGCCTTGTCGTCGGCAAGATCGGCGATCTTCGGCGGTGTGTTGGCGGTGGTCGGCAGCACCAGCGCGTCATAGGGCGCGATCCGTGCATTGACCCGCGCGATCAGCGAGCGGCGCTCGTTGAGGAGGTCGATATAATCGGCCGCGCTTTGCGCCTCGCCGCGCATGATCCGCACCGCGACGCGGGGGTCATAGACATCGCCCTTGGCCGTGATGAGATAGCGGTGCCAGGCGAAGCTTTCGGCGGCCGCAAAGCCGCCCTTGGCATTCATCGGGCCGATGTCGTGGAATTCCGACATCTCGATGCGCTCGATGGTGGCGCCGTGACTGGCAAGCGTCTCCAGCGCGCGCTCGAAGGTCTGCGCCACGGCTGCATCGAGGTCGTCGAGCGCAATGGTGGTCGGCACCGCCAGCCGCATGCCCTTCACGGGGCGCGGCTTGAGCGGAACGATCGGCTCGTTCGCTAGCACGGCGTCGAGTACGGCACAGCAGCCGACCGTTCGCGCCAACGGTCCGATGCTGTCGAGCGAGAACGACAGCGGCACTGAGCCATCGAGCGGCACGCGACGCTGCGTCGGCTTGTAGCCGACGATGCCGTTAAAGGCCGCCGGGATCCGGCAGGAGCCACCGGTATCGGTACCGAGCGCAGCATGCGCCATGCCGTCGAGCACGGACACCGCCGCGCCCGAGGACGAGCCGCCGGGCACGTGACCTTCGGCCCGGTTCCAGGCGCCCTTCGGCGTGCCGAAATGCGGATTGATGCCGATGCCGGAATAGGCGAACTCGGTCATGTTGGTCCGCCCCATCACGACGAAGCCGGCACGGCGCAGCCGCGCCACCGCCTCCGCGTCGTGCTCCGCCGGATCGGAATCGTCGAGCGCGCGGGACCCGGCGCGCGTCGTCTGCCCCCTGATGTCGAAGAGATCCTTGATCGAGATCGGAATGCCGGCATAGCGCGATGGCGCCGCCTTGACCTTGCGCAAGCCATCCATCGCATCGGCCGCGGCGAGCGCAGTAGCCTTGTCGACATGGATGAAGACGCGTTGGCCTTCGCCCGCCGGATCGGCGATCCTGGCGAGGCATTCCTCAACCAGCTTTCGGGAGGTCGTGCGGCCGCTCTCGAGGTCTTCGGCAAATTTCGCCAGTGTCGGAAAGTTGGGCATGTCTGTCTCACGGAATATTGGCACGCGCAATCTATCGCGCTGGCTCAGTTCGACACAAGCATTGTGCGCGCGACGGTATACTTACCATGCGCGCGCATCGCTGGACCGTTGACGGCCAATGGTCAATTGTCGCATCAAGATCGAAACGGGCGTGCAGCCTGTGCCTTGGGTACTTGGGAGGATCCGCCGCAATGGCCGAACCGCAGCGCGCGCGACCGAAACCGACGCCGGAGACGCAGCATTTCTGGGACGGCACGAAAGCGGGCGAGCTGCGCCTGCAACGCTGCGACGCCTGCGCGCATGTCTATTTCCCGCCGCGTCCTTTCTGCCCGTCTTGCGCCTCGCGCAAGGTCAGCATCTTCAAGGCGAGCGGCAAGGGTTTTCTCTACAGCTACGTGATCAATCATCGCCCCGCGGCGCCGGGCTTCACACCGCCTTACGCGATCGCGGTGGTCGAGCTTGCGGAGGGCCCCCGGATGATGAGCAACATCATCGACTGTCCGCAGACGCCGGAAGCGCTCGAGCTCGACATGAAGCTCGAGGTCGCCTACCAGAAGCTCGACGACGCCATCACCCTCCCCGTGTTCCGTCCGGCGAAGGGATAGGCCATGCGCAGGAACCAGGTCGCCGTCGTGGGCGCGGCCGAGACCGCCGAGCTCGGCGTCATCCCCACCATGTCGCAGCTCCAGCTTCATGCAGATGCGGCGCTCAATGCCATTGCGGACGCCGGGCTGAAACTCTCCGACATCGACGGCTTCGCCACCGCGGTCGAGACGCCGCAGCAGGTCTGCCATTATCTCGGCATCAAGCCGACCTGGGTCGACGGTACCTCGGTCGGCGGCTGCTCCTTCATGCTGCACGTTCGTCACGCCGCGGCAGCGATCGAGGCCGGCCTGTGCAAGACCGTGCTGATCACCCATGCGGAGAGCGGCAAGTCGATGATCGGCAAGCAGCCGCGCTTCACCGCGCCGGACAGCCTCAACGGCCAGTTCGAGGCACCGTTCGGCGTTTACGGCCCACCCAGCATGTTCCCGATTCCCGTGCTGCGCTTCATGAAGACCTACGGCATCACCCATGAGCAGCTTGCGACGGTTGCGGTGGTGCAACGGGAATGGGCCACGAAGAACCCGCGCGCGATGATGAAAGAGCCGATCACGGTCGCCGACGTCCTCAACTCGCGTATGATCGCCTACCCATTCCGTCTTCTTCAGTGCTGCCTCGTCACCGATGGCGGCGGCGCGCTGATCCTGACCTCTGCCGACCGCGCCAGGGATTTTCCGCGCAAGCCCGTCTACATCATGGGCACCGGTGAGAGTGTCGAGACGCCGATGGTCAGCCAGATGGAGACGTTCAACTCCTCGCGTGCCTTCAAGGTCGCGGGCCCTCTTGCCTTCAAGGAGGCCGGTATCGCACACGGGGATGTCGACCATCTCATGATCTACGATGCGTTCGCGCATCTGCCGCTGTTCGGCCTCGGCGACCTCGGCTTCATGCCCTATGAGGAGACTGGCAGGTTCATTGCCGACGGCAACACGCGGCCCGGCGGCAAGCTGCCGCTGAACACCAATGGTGGCGGCCTCTCCTACATGCATTCGGGCATGTACGGCATGTACGCGCTCCAGGAGAGCGTGCGCCAGATGCGCGGCATCGCGCCGGCGCAGGTGCCCAACGCAAGGATTTCGGTCTGCCACGGCGTCGGCGGCATGTTCGCGGCGTCGGGCACGATAGTTTTTACGAACGAACGCTAACCATCTGTCGTTCCGGGATGCGCCGTAGGGCGCAGGCCCGGAATCCATACTCCCGATCGTGGTTATGGATTCCGGACTCGTCGCTTCGCTCCACCCCAGAATGACGAAGACAACAGGAGTACCCACATGACAAAATCACTGCAGGACAAGGTCATCGTCGTCACCGGCGCGGGGCGCGGCATCGGACGGGAGATTGCGCTGCTCTGCGCGGCCGAGGGCGCCAAGGTCGTGGTCAACGATCCCGGCGGCGCGACCGATGGTTCGGGCACGAGCGCGGCGCCCGCCGAAGAGGTGGTCGAGGAAATCAAGAAGCGCGGCGGCACGGCGGTCGCCAATTTCGAGAGCGTCGCGGAAGCCATACCCGCCAGCAGGATCGTGAAGACCGCGACCGATCATTTCGGCCGGCTCGACGGCGTCGTCAACAATGCCGGCATTTTGCGCGACATGATCTTCCACCGCATGAGCGTCGAGGCGTTCGAAGCCGTCATCAAGGTGCACCTGATGGGCTCGTTCTATGTCAGCCACGCCGCCGCGCGGCTGTTCCGCGAACAGGAAAGCGGCTCCTTCGTGCATTTCACCTCGACTTCCGGCCTGATCGGCAATTTTGGACAGGCCAACTATGCCGCGGCCAAGCTCGGCATCGTCGGCCTGTCGAAGTCGATCGCGCTCGACATGAATCGCTTCAACGTGCGATCGAACTGCGTGTCGCCGTTTGCATGGAGCCGGATGATCGGCACCGTTCCGACCGAGACCGAGGCCGAGCAGGCGCGCGTGGCGAAAATCCAGAAGATGGGCCCCGAGCTGATCGCTCCTGTCGTCGCCTATCTTCTCAGCGACGTCGCCAAGGATGTTACGGGACAAATCTTTGCCGTGCGCATGAACGAGATCTTCCTGATGAGCCAGTCGCGTCCGATCCGCTCGGTGCAGAGCAGCGACGGCTGGACACCGCAGTCGATCGCCGAGCACGCGATGCCGGCGCTCAAGGGTTCGTTCTACAAGCTCGATCGCTCGGCCGACATCTTCAGCTGGGATCCGGTGTAATGATGCATCGCCGTCATTCCGGGGCGACTCGCAGAGCCGAACCCGGAATCTCGAGATTCCGGGTTCGCCCTTTCGGGCGCCCCGGAATGACAGGCTGTAAACCTAACCCGTATTCCGCAAGCCCGCCGAGATGCCGTTGATGGTGAGCTGAATGCCGCGCAGCACCTGCTCGTCCGGGTTCTGCGCGCGGTGCTCCTTCAAGAGCTCGACCTGCACGTGGTTGAGCGGATCGAGATAAGGGAAGCGGTGGCGCACCGAGCGCTCGAGCAGAGGATTGCCCTGGAGCAGCCGGTCCTGCCCCATGATGTCGAGCAGCGTCTCGATGCATGAATGCCATTCGCGGCGGATGCGGCCAAAGATCTTTTCGCGCAAGGCTTCGTCCGGCACCAGCTCCGCATAGCGCGAGGCGATCGCAATCGAGCTCTTTGCGAGCACCATGTCCATGTTCGACAGCAGCATGCGGAAGAACGGCCACTCCCGATAGAGCTCTTTGAGGAACGGCATGCCCTTGTCGGGATGTTCCGCGATCCAGGTCTCGACCGCGCTGCCAAAGCCGTACCAGCCGGGCAGCATCAGGCGGCACTGCGCCCAGGAGAAAACCCAGGGGATCGCACGCAGGTCCTCGATCGCGCGGGTCTTCTTGCGCGAGGCCGGTCGGCTGCCGATGTTGAGCGTCGCGATCTCGTTGATCACGGTCGATGACCAGAAATAGTCGACGAAGCCGTCGGTCTCGTAAACGAGGCCGCGATAGGCCTTGAATGCGAGGCTCGACAATTCATCCATCGCGGTCAGATATTCGCGGCGAGGCGCGCTCTGGCGCGGATGCAGCAGGCTCGCCTCTAGCGTCGCGGCGGCGAGGATCTCCAGATTGTTGCGGCCGACTTCGGCGTTGGAATATTTAGACGAGATGATCTCGCCCTGCTCGGTGATGCGGATCTGGCCGTTCACCGCGCCGCCCGGCTGCGCGATGATGGCGTCATAGCTCGGGCCGCCACCGCGGCCGACCGAACCGCCGCGGCCGTGGAACAGACGCAGGCGCACGCCGTGGCGCTCGAACACCTCGACGAGGTTGATCTCGGCCTTGTAGAGCTCCCAGCCCGAGGTGACGAAGCCGCCATCCTTGTTGCTGTCGGAATAGCCGAGCATCACCTCCTGCACGCTGCCGCGGCTGTCGACCAGCCGCCGGTAATCGTGCAGGGACAGCATGCGGTCCATGATGCCGCCCGAGGCCTGCAAGTCCTCGATGGTCTCGAACAGCGGCACGACGTTGATGGCGCTGCGGCCCGACGGGTTGACGAGGCCAACCTCCTTGAGCAGCACGGCCACCTCGAGCATGTCCGACATGCCCTTGCACATCGAGATGATGCATTGGGGAATGGCGTCCGAGCCGAACTTCGCATGCGCCTCCGCGGCGGCATGGAATACGTTGAGCTCGCCCATCGTCTCGTCGGTGTATTTCACGAATTGCGAGACCAGCGAGCGTGTGCTGCGCAATTCGTTGGTGAGCAGCGCAATGCGCGCCTCCTCGCCGAGCGCGAGATAGGACATGCCGGGGTTCGCCGCGTCGATCAGCTCGGCGATGGTGCGCTCGTGCACCGCCGAGTTCTGGCGGATGTCGAGCCGCGCCAGATGGAAGCCGAAACAGTCCACCGCGCGCCGCAACAGCCTCAGCCGGCCGCGCGCGATGACGCGCGCGTTGTTCGAGATCAGCGAGCGGTGCAGCACGTCGAGATCGGCCTGCAATTCCTTGACGCTCTCGTATGGCGCGCCCTTGCCGACCGGCCTTCGCGTGATCTCGACCTGGAGCTTTTCGGCCGTGGCCGTCAGACGCGCATAGATGCCGGAGACCGCGAGGCGATAAGGCTCGCCGCTCCGGTGCGGCGAGGTGTCGGGCGAACGCTCCGCGAGTGCGCGCAGCTCCTCCGAGACGTCGGCAAGATGCGCCGCGATCGACAGCTCCGAGCCGAGCACGTGCAGCTCGTTCAGATAGAACTGCATCACCCGGCTCGATTGCAGCCGCAGCGTGCCGCGCATCACGTCGGCGGTGACGAAGGGATTGCCGTCGCGGTCGCCGCCGATCCAGCTTCCCATGCGCAGGAACGAGGCGAGCTCGGCTGCCGCCTGCTCGCCGCCCTCCTCCAGCCGGTCCTCCAGCACGTTGACGAGGCGGGGAACCTCGCGAAGGAAGGTGTAGTCGTAGAACGACAGGCCGTTGGCGACCTCGTCGAGCACGGTGAGCTTGGTCCGGCGCAACAGATTGGTCTGCCACAGCGTCAGCACCTCGCGCCGCAACTGCTCGTCGCTGGCCGCGGCCTCCTCGGCCGTCATGGCAACGCGCTCGCGGCGATCCAGAAGCGCCGCAACCTCCATCTCACGGTCCATGGTGCTCTTGCGGCGGACCTCGGTCGGGTGCGCCGTCAGCACCGGGCTGACGAGGGCCCCCTTGAAGAAGCGCCGAAGCTCTTCGGCACTCAGGCTCGCTTCCTTCGCGCGCGCCAGCGTCTCCGCAAGCACGCCGGCTCCCGCGCCCTTGGAGGCGCTGCGCGCCCGCATCTGGCGGATGTTGTTGTGGTCCTCGGCGATATTGGCGAGGTGGGAGAAATAGCTGAAGGCACGGACGATGCGCAGAGTATCGGGGATCGACATACCATCGAGGATCTGCTCGAGCTCGCGGCGGGCAAGCCGGTCCTCGTCACGATGGAACCGGATCGAGGTCTGGCGGATGCGCTCGACCAGGTCGAACACGTCGGCGCCCTCCTGGTCCCGCACCGTGTCGCCCAGGATGCGTCCGAGCAGGCGGATGTCGTCGCGCAGCCGTACATCGGCCTCCAGTGCCTGTGCCTCCTCGGCACGGTTGGCACGGTCGCTCGCTGCATCAGATGGTACGGTCTGGAGGGACATGGCTGAATTCCCTTCGAAGTCCCTTGGCTGTCCGGCTCGGCGAGTGTGCAAGTTTTTTGCCGCGGTGCAAGATAAACTTGGAGGCGGCGCACACTGAGAGGCAAAAGGGCAAAGTCGTCAACGCGATTTGCCCGGCGGGGACAAGCGACTTCTTTTTTATCGAAATCAACCCCATGCAAAGTAGGGCTTGCCCGACGCCTCAAACCAGAAACACAAGATGTTGTGGCCCGGATGAGCGAAGCTACATCCGGGATTCCGCACCAGATCGCCCCGGGTGTCGCTTCGCTCACCTGGGCTACCAGACTGAATAAGCCGCTAGATCTTCCGCCCCGCCTGTTGCCAATAGGGATCGCGCAGGCGGCGCTTGAAGATCTTGCCGGAATCTTCGCGCGGCAGCTGGCTCCGGATCTCGATGTGCTTCGGCACCTTGTAGTCGGCGAGCTGGGCCTTCAGCCGCGCGCGGATGTCGGCGGCATCGAGCGCGACACCCCCTATCGGCTCGACCACCGCCATCAGCGCCTCGCCGAACTCGGCATCGGGGATGCCGAACACGGCGCAATCGTGCACGCCGGGAACGGCATGCAGCACCGACTCGATCTCGGCCGGATAGATGTTGACGCCACCCGAGATCACCATGTCGCGCTTGCGGTCGCAGATGAAGACGTAGCCGTCCTCGTCGATATAGCCGACGTCGCCCGAGGTGATGAAGCCGTCGCGGTCGATCTCGGTGCGCTTCTCCGGCTTGTTGTGATAAGTGAAATCGGCGGTCTCGCGCATGCGCGAATAGATCTCGCCGATCTCGCCCGTGCCCAGCGCACGGCCGTCCTCACCGAGGAAGCGCAGCTCGGCCCCGGGCGAGATTTTGCCGACCGTGCCGGGCTTCTTCAGCGCATCCTCCGACGTAGCAAAGGTGACGGCACCGGATTCGGTCGAGCCGTAAAATTCGTAGATCACCGGTCCCCACCATTCGATCATGGCGCGCTTGACGTCGGGCGGACAGGGTGCTGCGGCGTGGATGACGTGGCGCAGCGAGGAGACGTCGTATTTCTTGCGTAGCATCTCCGCCAGCTTCATCAGGCGGATGAACATGGTCGGCACCATGAAGATGGTGTCGATGCGATAACGCTCGATCAGCGCCAGAAACTCTTCGGGCTCGAAGCGCGGCATCAGCACCAGCGCGCCGCCGAGCTTTCCAGCGCGGATGCCGAACGAATTCGGCGCGGAGTGATAAAGCGGCCCCGGCAATAACGCACGGGAGCCGGGCTTCAGGCCATAGATCATCGCACGCATGCGGTCGCCGGCAGCCAGCTGCTCCGGCGTCGGCGCGCTGCGCCGCACGCCCTTGGGATGACCCGTGGTGCCCGAGGTGTAGATCATGTTCATCGGCTGCGGCACGACCGGGCCGTCATAGGGCCGGAATTGTGCAAGCCAAGGATCGAAATCGATGGCGAAATCCAGCGTTGCCAGATGATCCGGATCGATCCTGTAGCTCTTCAAGATCTCCGGCGGCGTCGGCACGCTGAGCACGGTGACACGTTCAGGGATCACCTCGCGCAGGCCGTGCAGCATGTCGGCATGCGCGATCAAGACCCGCGTGCCCGAGTCTTTCAGGATATAGTTGATCTCGTCCGGCTTGAAGTGCCAGTTGATCGGAACGCCGTAGGCGCCGAGCCGCATCGCGGCGTAGGCCGCTTCCAGAAAGGCGATGTCGTTGCGCATGAGCATGCAGACGCAATCGCCCTGCTTGACGCCAAGCCTGGCGAGGCCGCTTGCGATGCGGTCCGCACGGTCGGCGACCTCGGCATAGCTGCGACGGCGCTCGCCGGAGGCGAGGCCGAGGAAGAGTTGGGACGTTTCGCTCATTGTTTTTTTCTTTATTGTTGGAGTTGACCCTCATGGTGAGGAGGTGCCACCGGGTCCGCGCTACGCGTGGCCCGATGATAAACTCCGCGCCGTCTCGAACCATGAGAGCCCGTGGCCCATCCCTCGAGACGCCGCTTGCGCGGCTCCTCGGGATGAGGTCATCGCTAATCCGCAAACTTCGGTGCGCGCTTTTCCAAATTGGCACGGACGGCTTCGGTCTGGTTCGCGCTGCCGATCAGCTTCTGCTGCTCGACGGATTCGGCGAGCAGCGCCGGGCCCGGGTCGACGGAGAGCGTGTTCAGCATGCGCTTTGCCGCGCGGATCGCGTCCGGGCTCTTGCCGGCGATCTCCCGCGCGACGTCGAGGGCCGCGGTACGCGGGTCGTCGCAGATGCGGGTGGCGAGGCCGTAGGACATCGCCTCCTGCGCCGAAAAGATGCGCGCCGTGTAGGTGAGCTCGCGCAAAATGTCGTCGCGCACGAGCGAGGCCAGGATCGGCGTGCCCGCCATGTCAGGCACGAGGCCCCACTTGATCTCCATGATCGACATCCGCGTATCCGGCGCAACGAAGCGCATGTCCGCGCCGAGCGCGAGCTGGAAGCCGCCGCCGAAGGCAACACCGTGCACGGCCGCGATCACCGGCACGGGAAGTTGGCGCCAGCCCCACACCGCCTGCTGCGCGAAATTCGCCTTGCCGTGCGTGCGCACGGTGAGATCGCGATTTTCGCCACCCGGAATACCGTTGCCGCCTTTCTCCTTCATGGCGGCAAAACGTCCCATGTCGAGGCCGGCGCAGAACGCCCGCCCTTCGCCCGACAGCACGACGACGCGCACGCCTTTCTCTTTGGAAAGCCGCTCGGTTGCGTCGACCAACGCCCCGAACATCGCTTGATCGAGCGCATTCATCTTGTCCGCCCGCACCAGGCGGACGTCCGCGACGCCTTCCGAAATCGAGATCGAGACGCGCTCTTCCATGGACGAATTCTCCCCTGATCTTGAACTGCAACCGCTTTACAGGACGGCGGCGGCCGGATTTAGTCAATCGAGCAATTAACTCATAATCGCTCGAGGGGAAACGCCATGTTCAAGGAAAATCTTCTGGCGGGCCGGCGCATCCTGGTAACCGGCGGCGGAACTGGACTCGGCAAGTCGATGGCGGCGCGCTTTCTCCAGCTCGGCGCCGAGGTGCATATCTGCGGCCGGCGCAAGATCGTCTGCGACGAGACCGCAACCGAGTTGATGGATCTCTACGGCGGCCGCGTCACCAGCCATGGCGTCGACATCCGCAACGCGCTCGCGGTCGAGGAGATGATCGAGAACATCTTTCGCGATGGCGCGCTGACCGACCTCATCAACAATGCCGCCGGCAATTTCATCTCGCGCTCCGAAGAGCTCTCGCCGCGCGGCTTCGACGCAGTCGCCAATATCGTCATGCACGGCACGTTCTACGTGACCCATGCCGTCGGCAAGCGCTGGATCGCCGCGAAGCAGCCGGGCAATGTCGTCTCGATCACCGTGACATGGGTGCGCAACGGCTCGCCCTACGTGGTGCCGTCGGCGATGAGCAAGTCGGCGATCCATGCCATGACGATGTCGCTCGCGACCGAATGGGGCCGTCACGGCATTCGCCTCAACACCATCGCGCCCGGCGAAATTCCGACCGAGGGCATGAGCAAGCGCATCAAGCCGGGCGATGAGGCCGGCGCGCGCACCAAGGCGATGAACCCGATGGGCCGCGTCGGCACCATGGAGGAACTCCAAAACCTCGCGGTGTTCCTGATCTCCGGCGGCTGCGACTGGATCAACGGCGAGACCATCGCCATGGACGGCGCGCAGGCACTGGCGATGGGCGGCAATTTCTACCAACTCCGCGACTGGAGCGACGACGACTGGAAGCAGGCGCGCGAGTCCATCATGGCGCAGAACGAGAAGGACCGGGCTGCGAGGGGGTGAGTGGTCGTCCTGGCGAAAGCGACGTCAGGAGATTGACGCTGTCGCCCAACCCTCAACTGTCGTCCCGGCCTGCGCCGGGACGACATTGTGAAACGATAGTGCGCCCCTCCCCGTATTGTCTTTGCGCGCGAATGACGCCACACTCTCCGCAACAAGACAACGCACCACGGGAGAGACATGTCCACTTCACAGCTATTGGCGAACCTCGCCGAGATGGTGCGCGAGCGCGCGAAGAGCCGCGGCAGCGCCACCGCCTATGAGTTCGAGGGACGCCTTACCAGCTTCGCCGAATTCGACATCAAGACCAACCGCGTCGCCAATGCGCTTCAGGCGATGGGCGTCAGGCATGGCGACCGCATCGCCTATCTCGGCAAGAACAGCGATGTCTATTTCGAGTTGCTGATGGGCGCGATCAAGGCCGGCGTCGTGATGGCACCTGTGAACTGGCGGCTCGCGGGGCCGGAAGTCGCATTCATCGTGGAGGACTGCAAGGCGCCCGTACTGTTCGTCGGGCCTGAGTTCATCACGCTCGCGCGCCAGATCAGGGACAAGCTGCCGAACGTGCGCAGCGTGATCACCACGGAAGGCGGCGCGCCGGAATGGCCGGATTTCCCCGCCTGGCGCGATGCGCAAGACGGCGGTGATCCGAAGGTCGCGATCAGCCCCAAGGACATCGCGATCCAGCTTTACACCTCCGGCACGACAGGCAAGCCGAAGGGCGCGATGCTGTCGCATGCGAACTTCCTCAACCTGGTGCAGACGGGCAATGCCGACGACAAGCCAGAGTGGAATAGGTGGTCAACTGATGATGTGTCGCTGGTCGCGATGCCGATCTTCCACATTGGCGGTTCCGGCTGGGGCGTGATGGGGCTCTATCACGGTGCGCGCGGTGTGATCGCGCGCGAGTTCGATCCGACAAAGGTGCTCGACTTCTTCGAGCAGTCCGGGATCACGAAACTCTTCATGGTGCCGGCGGCGATGCAGTTCGTGGTGCGGCAGCCGCGCGCTAGACGCGTGGATTTCTCGCGGCTGAAATACATGCTGTATGGCGCTTCGCCGATTCCGGCGGCGCTGCTGAAGGAATGCATCGAGGTCTTCAAATGCGGCTTCGTGCAGATGTACGGCATGACCGAGACGACAGGTACGATCGTCGCGCTGCCGCCGGAGGATCACGTCGAGGGGCTGGAGCGGATGCGCTCGGCCGGCAAGGCCCTGCCGGGCGTCGAGATCGCGATCCTCGATGCCGACGGCAAGCCGCAGCCGCCGCGTCAGGTCGGCGAGATCGCGACGCGCTCGGGCTCCAACATGGCAGGTTACTGGAACCTGCCGGAGGCGACTGCCGCAACGCTGCGCACGGACGGCTGGCTGCGCACCGGCGATGCCGGCTACATGGACGAGGACGGCTACCTCTACATCCACGACCGCATCAAGGACATGATCATCTCCGGCGGCGAGAACATCTATCCCGCCGAGGTCGAGAGCGCGCTGTGCGATCACCCCGATGTGGCCGAAGCCGCCGTGATCGGCGTGCCCGACGACAAATGGGGCGAAGCAGTGAAGGCGATCGTGGTGATGAAGCCTGGCAAAGATGCGAGCGCCACCGACATCATCAACTTCACCCGCGAACGCATCGCCGGCTTCAAGACGCCGAAGAGCGTGGAGTTCATCCCCGCGCTGCCGCGCAATCCGTCAGGCAAGATCTTGCGGCGCCAATTGCGCGAGCCGTATTGGGCGGGGAAGGACCGGAGGGTGAATTAGCGCTCGCTGTCGTCCCGGCGAAGGCCGGGACCCATAGCCACAGAATTGGGTTTGGCGAAAACTCGTGGTTACCAGCTCGCGTCAAACTCCTCCCTGTGGTTATGGGTCCCGGCCTTCGCCGGGACGACCCGAGGAGGAAATCGTCGTAAGTGAGACGCGGCGGCGCGTGGCCCGCGCCCTAATGCTTCCCCGGCCCCATATACCCGAACAAAAATCCCGCCACCTTCCGCATCTGGATTTCCTCGCTGCCTTCGGTGATGCGGTAGCGGCGGTGGTGGCGGTAGATGTGCTCGAAGGGCTTGTGGCGTGAATAGCCCATGCCGCCATGGACCTGCATGGCGCGGTCGGCGGCTTCGCAGCAGAGCCGGTTTGCCCAGTAGTTGCACATCGAGACGCGGTCGGAGAGCGTGCGCTCGATCTCTTCTTCCGTGAGCTTGTCCATCTCCCAGGCGGTCTTGCGGATCAACAGGCGCAGCATCTCGGCTTGGGTGGCGAGCTCGACGAGCGGGAACTGGATCGCCTGGTTTTCCGCGAGTGCCTTGCCGAACGGCTTTCGTTCGCGCGCGTATTTCACGCTCTCGTTGATGCAGTAGACGGCGGCGCCAAGTGAACTCGCCGCCTGCCGGATGCGGTTCTGGTGCACGAAGCACTGCGCGAGCGACAGGCCGCGGCCGACCTCGCCGAACAGCGCCTCCTCCGGCACGAACACATCGGTGAAGCTGACGCGGGGATGGTCGGTCGGCATGTTGAAGGTCCACATATACTCTTCGACCTTCACGCCATGGCTGCTCGCCGGTACCAGGAAGCAGGTGATACCGCGCGCATCGCCGTCATTGCCGCTGGTGCGCGCGAACAGCGCGCAGTGCGTGGCGACGTGCATGCCGGTCGTCCACATCTTCTCACCGCTGATGATCCAGCCCTTGACGTTGTCGCGGGTCGCGGGCACCGCGCGCGTCTCCATGTGGGTGGCATCGGAGCCGTGGTGCGGCTCGGTGAGACCAAAGGTGATGCGGTACTTGCCCTTGATCGAGCCGTCGATCATCGCCTTCTGGTCGTCGCGGCCATAGCGGTCGAGCATGGTGACGACGGGGAAGTTGCCGACGATGGAGTGCTCGTTCTGAAGATCGTTGTGCAGGCCGAGACCCTTTGCGGCAAAATGTTCGCGGATGACGGCCATCCAGAGGTTGGAACCGTCCTTGCCGCCATATCGCCTTGACACCGCGAAGCGCAGATGGCCCGCGGCGTCCGCAAGGTCCTTCGCCTTGCGCAGCAGCGCCTCCCATTCATGCCGCGGCAGGCCGCCATTCTCGAAATCGGTGCGCGCCCATTCGCGGCGGTGATCGAAGAAGCGGATGTTGTCGTCGGCCTCCTCCAGAGGCTTGATCTCGCGTTCGATGAAACGGTCGAGCTCTCCGAGATAAGCGACGAGATCGGCAGGCAATGAGAAATCCACGGCAGTCTCTCCCGGAGCAATCTGTTGTTTTGCGTTAAGGCGCTACGCGCGTTGTTGCTTGCTTCGAATAAGGTGAGAAGAGCGCGGGCAAGTCAAGCAAGCCGAGAGGCGCCGGTGACGCAACGCGCGCTTGCGCAATTGGGTGGTGCTCAAGTCCGGACGCGCGCTAGTATGGGGATCAATTCCTTCCAACAGAAAATGCGGGAGCGACCATGGAGCTGAAATTTTCCAAAGTGGAACGCAAGGGACCGGTCACGATCGTCACGCTGTCGCGGCCCGAGGTCTATAACGCGCTGCATACCGACGCACATTTCGAGCTCAACAAGGTGTTTGACGATTTCTCGGCCGATCCCGAGCAGTGGATCGCGGTCGTCACCGGCGCCGGTGACAAGGCGTTCTGCGCCGGCAACGATCTGAAGTGGCAGGCGGCCGGCGGCAAGCGCGGCTGGGACAAGGGCGGCTTTGCCGGGCTGACCTCGCGCTTCGACTGCGACAAGCCGATCATCGCCGCCGTCAACGGCGTCGCGATGGGCGGCGGCTTCGAGATCGCGCTTGCCTGTGACCTGATCATCGCCTCGGAGAACGCAACCTTTGCCCTGCCCGAGCCGCGCGTCGGCCTTGCCGCGCTCGCCGGCGGCCTGCACCGGTTGCCGCGGCAGATCGGTTTGAAGCGCGCCATGGGCATGATCCTCACCGCGCGTCACGTCAGCGCCAAGGAGGGTCTCGAGCTCGGCTTCGTCAACGAGGTGGTGCCGCAGGGCGAGGCGCTGAGCGCCGCGCTGCGCTGGGCGGAGATGATCACCAAGAACTCGCCAATGTCGATCCGCGCCTCGAAGCAGACGATCCAGAAGGGGCTCGCCGTATCGCTGGAGCAGGCGATCGAGGAGCAGCGGGAGTATCCGGCCGTGAAGGCGATGGCCGCCTCGCAGGACTACGTCGAGGGCCCGAAGGCGTTTGCCGAGAAGCGGCCGCCGAAGTGGCTGGGGAGGTAAGCTTTCTCCCCTCGTCATTCCCCATTGCGCAAATGCGCAATGGGGGCGCGCGCCAACATCACCGCCGTCATGCCCAGGCTTGACCGGGCATCCAGTACGCCGCGGCTTCTCCGTATCCCATCGTTGTCTCTGGAATACTGGATCGCCCGCTTTCGCGGGCGATGACAGGGAGAGTCGATGACGCTATGGCAATCTGGTGAGTGTCACCCTACCCCTGTCTCGACAGCTCCCGCTTGTACGCCGCGTAATTCGGCTGATCTACCGCGAGCTTGTCCATCGTCGTCTGCCAGAGGTGCTCGGCGAGGCCCGGCGTTGCGAGATCCACCTCGCCTTTAGCGATGCGCATCGCGAGCGCGCGGTTGAGCTCCATCACCCCGCCGTCCATGCCGAGCAGCGCGCGCAGCCGTTCCACCTCCTTCGCATCGCTCCCCTCCTCCAGCGTCAACTGCCGCACAACGAGGTCGAGGGCGTTGATGGCGACGCGCAGCTTGAACGCCTGGTGGCCGGTGATCAGCGGCGCGATATCGCTCCGCAGGAAATCGGCAACCGCCTTGGTCAGCTCGATCGGGCTCGGCTCGTCCTGCATGGTCAACTCCCTCGCGGCGCCAGCAGGCGCAACAGGTCGATTTCGGTTTCGGAGGCGCGGCGGCCGATCATGGCGCGCTCCATCGAATGATCGGGACCGGCGCGAAACCGCTGCATCATGCCGCAGCACATGATGCCCCAGCGCAGCGTACCCATGACCTCCCAGAATTTCACGCGCGCCGCATCGACCTTGCGACCCGCGGCCTCGTAGCCTGCGAACAACTCCTCGCGCGAGCCGAAGCCGCCGACGGGCTTGTCGATCTCGCCAAACCGCCAGGAGTTGACGCACAGCCAGCCCAGATCCTCCATGGGATCGCCGAGATGCGCGAGCTCCCAGTCCAGCACTGCGCACAAGCCGTCAGCGCCGATGACGAGATTGCCGTTGCGGAAATCGCCGTGCACCAGCGTGATCTCGGCAGACGGACCTGGATCGTGGTCACGCAGCCAGCGCAGCGCCAAATCGAACACGGGCTTGGGCCAGTTGAGGCTGCGATAGTCGCGCTCGAACTCGTCGATTTCCTTCGCCGCGGTCATGCGCCGCAGCTCGGGTAGTTTCGCCTGCGGCAATTGGTGGATACCGGCCAGCGCTTCCCCGAGCTGACGTGTGAGCTTCGGCCGCGCCTTGGCAAATTTGGCGTCACGAAGGATCTTACGCGCGATGGTTTCTCCCTCGACCCGCTGCATGATGAAGCCGACACCGAGATCGTCATCCGGCGTCAATACATGCAGCACGCGCGGTGACGGAATTCCTGCTTCGAAGGCGAGTTGCATCAAGCTCGCTTCAGCGGCAAGACCGGCCGCACGCGTCGGTGCCGCCCCGTAGCCCGTCGGAGCGCGACGGAGGATCGCACCGGCCAGGCCGTTATGATGCATGATATCGAACGACCAGGTTTCCTGGCTGGCGCCACCGGAGAGCATTTTTGAATTGGCCACTCCGAAGGCGCCCCTGTACCAGGAGGCGACGATACGCCCGAGTTGTGGCTCGATCATTTTCCCTTGAACTTCGCCGGCCGCTTCTCGAGGAAAGCGCCGACGCCTTCGCGGAAGTCCTCGGTGTCGCCCGCTCGCAGCTGGCACTGGAATTCGAGGTTGAGCTGCTCCTCGAAGGAGTTTTCCGGGCTGTCCCAATAAAGCTTGCGGATCAGCGAGAGCGCGACCGTCGGCCCATTGGCGAGCTCATGTGCGAGCTTCATCGCCTCCTCCATCAGCACGCCGTCGTCGTAAACGCGGTTGACGAGGCCCCATTCCAACGCCTTCTCGGCCGGCAGCCGTTCGCCCATCAGCGACAGCTCGATCGAGCGCGCCTTGCCGACCAGGCGCGGCAAGAGCCAGGTCGAGCCGCAATCGGGCACGAGGCCGATGCGGCGGAAGGCTTGCAGGAAATAGGCCGAGCGCGCGCACAGGATCATGTCGCCGAGCAGCGCGAAGCTCATGCCGGCGCCCGCGGCCGGCCCGTTGACCGCGGTGACAATTGGGCAGTGCAGATTGCGGATCCGCCGCAAGAACGGGTGAAAGCTGGTCTCGAGTGCCAGGCCGGCCTTGGTCCTCTTCGACTGATTGTTGCGGCCCTGCAAGTTCGCGCCGGTGCAGAACGCACGCCCTGCTCCGGTCAGCACCACGCAGCGGACATCGCCCTTCCGCTCCTCGATCTCGTCGAGCGCCTCGGCGAGCCCGCCCAACATGTCCACCGAAACCGCGTTCATGACCTCCTGGTGATCGAGCCTGAGGATAGCGACCGGACCGTCGAAATCGAGCGTGGCGTGCTTGAACTGCATGGTTTCCTCGTCGGGTTGCGGCCTTACGATGTTCCGCAGACCGGAATTTCTTTTCGTCGGAGTGCATATTTGATTTTTGCCGGCGGCTTGTCCATGGTGATCGGGACATAGCGGACAATCTTGTGCGCACAGGCTGATGCACATCATGCCAAGACCGGTGCCAACACCAGTGCCAAAAGCAGCGGGGAAACGCCCATGACCATTTTCGATCTCACCGGCCGCGTCGCCGTGATCACCGGCGGCAATGGCGGTATCGGGCTCGGCATCGCGCAGGCGCTCGCCGCGCAAGGCTGCAACGTCTCGATCTGGGGCCGCAACGCCGACAAGAACAAGGCTGCCGCAGCCAGCATGGCAGGCTCGCCCGGCAAGGTCGATGTCCGCGTCTGCGACGTCACCGACCCTGCATCGGTCAACGCGGCCATGAAGGCGACGCTCGACGCGTTCGGCAGGGTCGACGGCTGCTTCGCCAACGCCGGCATCGGCGGCGGCGGACGGCGTTCCTTCGTCGAGCGCACCGAGGAGGAATGGCGCACGATGTTTTCGACCAACCTCGACGGCGTGTTCCACGCCTTCCAGGCCGCCGCCAGGCACATGACCGACCGCGCCAATGCCGGCGATCCCTTCGGCCGGCTGGTCGCGACCTCGAGCCTCGCCTCGATCTTCGGCACCGCGCGCAACGAGCATTACGCCGCGACCAAGGCTGCGATCAACGCGCTGGTGCGCGCGCTCGGCGTGGAGCTGGCGCGCTATGGCGTCACCGCAAACGCGATCCTGCCGGGCTGGATCAAGAGCGACATGACCTCGGGCCTCATGGCCAACGAGAAATTCGTCGCCAACGTGATGCCGCGGATTCCGCAGCGGCGCTTCGGCGAGCCATCGGATTTCGGCGGCATCGCCGTATACTTGATGAGCAAGGCGTCGTCCTATCACACCGCGGACACGTTCGTGATCGACGGCGGGTATACCGCCTTCTGATTTTTTTCAGCGTAGCCCGGATGGAGCGCAGCGCAATCCGGGTCGTGCAAAAAGGACTGGTCCCGGATTTCGCTGCGCTCCATCCGGGCTACGAAAACGCGACATAGGGGGAAACGAGCAATGTTCTCGCACGTGATGATCGGCACCAATGATCTGAACAAGGCCAAGGCGTTTTATGACGCCCTGCTCGGCACACTCGAGGTCCGCCCTGCGCGGCTCGACGGCCATCGCATCTTCTACATGACCAAGACCGGCGTGTTCTCGGTGACCAAGCCGATCAACGGCGAGCCTGCCACCTGCGCGAACGGCGGCACGATCGGCTTTGCCTGCAATTCGACGGAGCAGGTCGACAAGTGGCATGCGGCCGGTGTCGCAGCCGGCGGAACGCCGATCGAAAATCCGCCTGGCGTCCGCGAGGGTTCGGCCGGCAAGCTCTACCTCGCTTACTTGCGCGATCCCGACGGCAACAAGATCTGCGCGATGCACCGGGTGGTGTGAGGAGCGGCTCGCTGGCGATGACGGCTGGGGCGTGGAACGCATGCCCCAACCCCGTCATTGCGAGCGCAGCGAAGCAATCCAGACTGTCACCGCGGAAAGATTCTGGATTGCTTCGCTACGCTCGCAATGACGCGGGCGGAGGCGACGTCACTCTATTTCAAGCGTTTTAAACATCGTTTGATCCGCGCCGCGAAAATTCCACAGCGTGGCAAGGCACGTCTTCCCAAAAGCACGCTCGCGCTTTCGGCTCACCCCGTCTATGGTCGCCGCAATCGCAGCTCACTCAATCGGGAGGAACAAGAATGAAACACGCCTATGTGCCCCGCACCACCAACTACACGCTCAATCCCGGCGACGAGCTCAATGATCTGCGCATGTCGGACCAGGTCAGGCCGCTCTATGACCACGTGAAGAAATTCATTCGCGAGACGGTCGAGCCGATGACGATGGAGTTCGTCAAGCACGGCGAGAAGAAGGACGACCGCTGGAGTTTTACGCCGGGTCAGCTCGAGGTGCTGGAGAAGGCCAAGAACAAGGCCAAGGAGGAAGGCCTCTGGAACTTCTTCCTGCCCGATGACGACACCGGCCAAGGGCTGAAGAACCTCGACTACGCCTATATCGCCGTCGAGCTCGGCAAGAGCCCGCTCGCTTCGGAAACCATGAACTGCTCGGCGCCCGACACCGGCAACATGGAGGTGCTCGAGCGTGTCGGTACCAAGGCGCAGAAGGAGAAGTGGCTGAAGCCGCTTTTGAACGGCGAGATCCGTTCGGCCTACGCGATGACCGAACCGAATGTTGCCTCATCCGATGCCAAGAACATCTCGACCACCGCAAAGCTCGTCGGCGACGAATGGGTGATCAACGGCGAGAAGTATTACATCTCGGGCCTTGGCGATCCCCGCTGCAAGATCATGATCGTGATGGTCAAGACCAATCCCGATGCGCCGCCGAGCAAGCAGCAGTCGCAGATCCTGGTGCCGAAGGACACGCCCGGCGTGGAGATCCTGGGACCGATGCACGTGTTCGGGCAGGACCACGCGCCGCGCGGCCATATGCACATGCGCTTCAACAATGTCCGCGTGCCCAAGGAGAACATCCTGCTCGGTGAAGGCCGCGGCTTCGAGATCTCGCAGCTGCGCCTCGGACCCGGACGCATCCATCACTGCATGCGCACCATCGGCAAGGCCGAGAAGGCGCTCGACATGATGGTGCAGCGTGGCCTGACCCGCGAAGCCTTCGGCAAGAAGATCGCACATCTCGGCGGCAATTTGCAGATCATCGCGCAGGCGCGCTGCGAGATCGAGGCGATGCGGCTGATGGTGCTGAAGGCGGCAAAGGCCATGGACGTGCTCGGCAACAAGGAGGCGCGCGTCTGGGTCTCCATGGTCAAGGCCATGGTGCCGGAGCGCGCCTGCACCATCATCGACCAGGCCATCCAGATGCACGGCGCCACTGGCATCTCGCAATGGACGCCGCTCGCCGAGATGTATCAGGACGTCCGCCACCTGCGCTTTGCCGACGGCCCGGACGAGGTGCACTGGATGGTGGTCGGACGGCATGAATTGAGCATGCCGTAGGATTGTAGGGCGGGTTAGCGCAAGCGTAGCCCGCCTCTTCTCGCTCTTCTGGGTGGTGGATTACGCCTTCGGCTAATCCACCCTACGAGAACCCCACTTACAGGATATCCCATGGACTACGCCGCCAGCGATCTCACGCAGCGTGAGCGCTACAAGGTGCTGACATCCTTCGTGCTGCCGCGGCCGATCGCGTGGGTGACGTCGGTCGGGCCGACCGGCGTGGTCAACGCCGCGCCGTTCAGCTTCTTCAACGTGTTCTGCGAGGATCCGCCGCTCTGCATGATCGCGGTGAACCGCCGGCCGGACGGGCAGGACAAGGACACGCTTGCCAACATCCAGCGCACGGGTGAGTTCGTGGTCAATATCGCCGACGAGCCGCTGGCGCGCGCGATGCATGAGAGCAGCGGCGACTTCCCGCCCGAGATCGGCGAGCCCGGCTATCTCGGCCTGAAGCTTGCCCCCTCAACCGCGATCGCGGTGCCGCGGCTTGCCGACACGCCGTGGGCGATGGAGTGCAGGACCTGGAAGACCATCGACGTCAACGGCGACCGCCAGCTCATCATGGGCGAAGGCATTCACTTCCACATCCGCGACGAGCTGTGGGACGACAAGGCGATGCGGGTGCACATGGACCGCTATCACCCGATCGGCCGCATGTTCGCCGACCGTTACTGCCGCACCGACGACCGCGTGGTGTTTCCGGCAGCGGAAGGGGCGAAGGGCAAGTAAGGGTCCGCCCCTCGCCCCGCAAGCGGGGCGAGGTAAGAGGAGTGCCGCCTACGACGCCGCCACCGCGACCTTGTCCTGTGTCTTGGTCTCGAAGTCGCTCGCATCGTGGCGCTCGTGCAATTGGCTTGCGGGATCGCCGGAGACGCGGTTGACCATGCGGCCGCGCTTGACGGCCGGGCGCTTGGCGATCTGATCGGTCCAGCGCTGCACGTTCTTGTAGTCCTGCACGGACAGGAATTCGCCCGCGCCATAGACCAGCCCCTTGGCGAGCGCGCCGTACCAGGGCCACACCGCGATATCGGCGATCGTGTACTCACCACCGGCGAGGTACTCGCTCTCGGCGAGCCGTCGGTCGAGCACGTCGAGCTGGCGCTTGGTCTCCATCGCGAAGCGGTCGATGGCGTATTCGATCTTGGTCGGCGCATAGGCATAGAAATGGCCGAAGCCGCCACCGAGATAGGGTGCGCTGCCCATCTGCCAGAACAGCCAGGACATCGCCTCGGTGCGCGTCTTGACGTCCTTGGGCAGGAAGGCGCCGAACTTTTCGGCGAGATAGACGAGGATGGAGCCGGACTCGAACACGCGGATCGGCTCGGGGCCGGAGCGGTCGAGCAGCGCGGGGATCTTCGAGTTCGGATTGATGGCGACGAAGCCGCTGCCGAACTGGTCGCCCTTGCCGATATTGATCAGCCAGGCGTCGTATTCGGCACCCTTGTGGCCGAGCGCCAGCAGCTCCTCCAGCATCACGGTCACCTTCACGCCGTTCGGGGTCGCCAGCGAATAAAGCTGGAGCGGATGCTGGCCGACCGGCAGCTCCTTGTCATGCGTGGGGCCGGCGATCGGCCGGTTGATGCTGGCAAACTGCCCGCCATTGGCTTTATTCCAGGTCCAGACTTTGGGCGGCTCGTAGGCGGGGGCGTCGGTCATGCGAAGAGCTCCAGCGCGGAAGGCGCGTGGGCTGTTAGCTAGCGACACGGGTGGATTTGGCAAGGGTGCCGGGATGCATTGCCCGATGGGCGCCCTCGCCGTTTCGTCATGGCCGGCCTGGCAATCCGCATGGCGCCTGCGCGCAAGAAGCCCCGCGGCGAAGCGGCTTTGCATGGCGGCGAGGCTGGGCTAGCGTTTCGTCAAAGCAAGAGCAACACGAAGCCGGCCGCCGGGAGGGACAGATGAAATCGCCGATCTGCAATATGCTGGGTATGGAGTTCCCCCTGTTCGCCTTCAGCCATTGCCGCGACGTCGTTGCCGCCGTGAGTCGCGCCGGCGGCTTCGGCGTCCTAGGGGCCACGGTGCACACGCCGGATACCCTCGAGCGCGAGCTGAAATGGATCGACGATCACGTCGACGGCAAGCCCTATGGCGTCGATGTGCTGATCCCCGAAAACATCTCGACCGCGGGCGAGAAGGACGTCACCTGGAAGAGCCTGGAGGCGCGGGTGCCGCAGGCGCATCGCGACTACACGCGCAACCTGCTGAAGAAATACGACATCGAGCTGACCAGCACCTCCGTCGCCGACGACCAGCCGCAGCCGTTCGACGCCAAGACCGCGCTGGAGCTGCTGGAGGTCTCCTTCCGTCATCCGATCCGGCTGATCGCCAATGCGCTGGGCGTGCCGCCGAAATCGATGATCGAGATGGGCAAAAAGCACGGCGTGCCGGTCGCCGCTCTCGTCGGTGCCAAGGAGCATGCGCTGCGCCATGTCGCGGCAGGTGTCGACATCCTGGTCGCACAGGGCACCGAGGCCGGCGGACATTGCGGCGAGGTCTCGACCATGGTGCTGGTGCCGGAGGTGATCAAGGCGATCAAGCCGATCCGCGACGTGCCGGTGCTGGCGGCCGGTGGCATCATGACGGGGCGGCAGATGGCCGCCTGCATGGCGATGGGCGCGGCCGGGGCATGGACCGGATCGGTGTGGCTTGCGACCGTTGAATCCGAGACTACGGAGATTTTTCGCGAGAAGATGATCGCCGCGTCCTCACGCGACGCGGTGCGCTCGATGGGCCGCACCGGCAAGCCCGCCCGGCAGCTCCGCTCGGTCTGGACCGATGCCTGGGACCGCGCACCGGATAGCCCCGGCGCGCTGCCGATGCCGCTGCAAAGCATCGTCAGCCGCGACGCCTTCGATTCGATCGACCGCGCGGCCGCCGCCGGCAATACGCGCGCGCGCGACCTCGTTAGCTACTTCGTCGGCCAGGGCGTTGGTCTCATCGACAGCGTGAAGTCGGCGGGCGCGGTGGTGCAGGAGTTCAAGGAAGAGTTCGCCGAAGCCGTCGAGCACATGAACGCGCTGGTGGCGGAGTAGCCTCCCACCCACTCGTCATTGCGAGGAGCGAAGCGACGAAGCAATCCAGACTGTCACTGCGGATGCATTCCTGGATTGCTTCGCTGCGCTCGCAATGACGACAGAACTACCGTGAAATGGAATTCATGACAGGCAAGTCCAGTATGCCCCCAGACCGCATTCCCGTCGTCGTCGGCGTCGGCGAGATCATCGACCGACCCAAGGAGATCACCGAGGGCCTCGAGCCGCTCGATCTGCTGGAGCAGGCGCTGCGGCGTGCCGAAGAGGATGCCGGCGCAAAGCTGCTCGGCGAGGTGCAATCGCTCGACGTCGTCAACTTCCTGAGCTGGCGCTATCGCGATCCGGAGAAACTGCTGGCGCAGCGGCTCGGCATTCAGCCTTCGCATTGCTATTACGGCCCGGTCGGCGGCGAGAGCCCGATCCGCTATCTGCATGAGGCGGCGCAGCGCATCGCGCGCGGCGAATGCAGCGTGGCCGCCGTCTGCGGCGCGGAGGCGCAGTCGACCGCGACCAAGGCGGAGCGCGCCGGCGCAAAACTGCCGTGGACGCCGTTTGCACATGACGTCGAGGAGCCGAAGCGCGGCGCTGCGTTCCAGAAGCCGCTGGCCGTGAAGCTCGGCGTGTTCCGCCCCGTCACCGTCTATCCCTTCTACGAGGCCGCGTCCTCGGCGCGTTGGGGCCAGAGCCCACGCGAGGCGATGGCGGAATCTGGCACGCTGTGGTCGCGTTATTCGGAGGCCGCTGCACAAAACCCCAACGCCTGGCTGAAGCGGCGCTTTGCGCCTGAGGAGATCACGACGGCGACGGCGGATAACCGCCTGGTCGCCTGGCCCTATACCAAACTGATGGTCGCCAACCCCATGGTCAACATGGGCGGCGCGCTGCTGCTCACCAGCCTTGCGAAGGCGCGCGCGGCCGGCATTGCCGAAGACCGACTGGTCTATCCGCTCGGCGGCGCCTCGGCCGAGGAGCCGCGCGACTATCTGCTGCGCGACCAGTTTCACGAGAGCCACCCGCAGAATGCGGTGCTGAAAGCGGTGATGGAGCTCGCCGGCGGCGACGGCAAGCAGTTCGACGCGATCGAACTCTATAGCTGCTTTCCTTGCGTGCCGAAGATGGCGCGGCGAACGCTGGGCCTGGGCGCCGACGTGCAGCCGACCGTGACCGGTGGCCTCACCTTCTTCGGAGCGCCGCTCAACACCTACATGACACATGCGGCTTGCGCGATGGTGCGCAAGTTGCGCGATGGCGCGAGGCTCGGCCTGCTCTACGGCCAGGGGGGCTTCGTCACCAAGCATCACGGGCTCGTGCTCTCGAAGACGCCGCCCCGCGCGGCGCTGGCGCAGGACCCGAGCGTCCAGGCCGAGGCCGACCGCAACAAGCGTGCGGTGCCGGAGTTCGTCACCGAGGCTGATGGCAAGGGCAAGGTCGAGAGCTTTACGGTGATCTATGGCCGCAACGGCGACGTCGAGCACGGCGTGGTGATGCTGCGCACGGAAGACGACAGGCGGACGCTGGCGCGCATCCCTGCAAGCGACAGCGCGACGCTGACGCATCTGCTCGACCTGAATCGTACACCCGTGGGCTCGCTCGGCGAGATCGCGACGGCGGCGGATGGCGTGCCGGAGTGGCGGGTAGCGTAAGTCTCGTGTCCCGGACGCGGCGCAGCACGAAGTGCTGCTCCGCAGAGCCGGGACCGATTGCCGACAGATGGAATACGCTGAGCGGCTGGGCCCCGGCTCAGCAGCGCACCACTGACGTGCTGCGCTGCGTCCGGGGCACGAGAGTGCCCTAAAGCGCGATGAGATTGGGATGAATCGTCATCGCGCTTTAGGTTGTTGTTTGAGCATGATTTTTTCGGAAAACCGCTTCGCACTTTTCCGGATCATGCTCTAGCCCTTCGGGGCCTGTTTCTCGGACGCCGTTGCGGGTTTGGCCTTCGCGCCGGCGCCGCCGACCACGCGGACCTGGTCGCCGTCGGCAAGGCCGTCCGGCGGCGCGGTGATGACGCGATCGTCGGGGGCGATGCCGGATGCGAGCTCGATCTCCTTGCCGAGATCGCGCGCGATCGTCACGGTCTTGAACTGCACCTTGTCGTCGACACCGACGGTCGCGACCCGCAAGCCGCTGCCGTTGAAGATCAGGGCGCTTGCGGGAATGCTGAGTGGCGCGGAGTCGCGCTGGAGGCCAAGCTTGACGCTGGCATAGCCGCCGGGCATCAGCTCGCCTGAGGAATTGTCGAGCCCGAGTTGCATGCGCGTCGTCCCGGAGGAGACGTCGACCGCTTGCGATGAGGCTTCCACGGTCGCCGGGAAGGTGCGGTTGGGATATTCCGGCAGTGTGATGCTGGCCTTGGCGCCGATCCTGATCGCAGGCACGTAATTCTGCGGCACGCTGACGTAGACACGCAGCTTGGTGATGTCCGATATCACGAACATCGCCGGGCCCGAGCCGCCGCCCGCGTTGATCAGTGCGCCGACGTCGGTATCGCGCGCGGTGACGACGCCATCGAACGGCGCGGTGATCTTCTTGTAGCCGGCGAGCGCTTCGAGCCGCTCGACATTGGCCTGGCCGGAATTGACGGCGGCCTTCTTGTTGGAGAGGTCGGCGGTGCGCTCATCGATCTCCTGCGCGGAGACGAAGTTCGAGGCCACCAATGTCTTGCGCCGGTTGAGCGTCGCCTCCGACAGCCTTGCGCTCGCCTGCTGGCTCGCGAGATCCGCGCGTGCCTGCAAGAGTTGCTGATCGAGATCGGGCGCCTCGATCTCGGCGATCACCTGACCGGCCTTGACGCGGGCGCCGATGTCGGCGCTCCAGCTCTTGAGGTAGCCCGAGACGCGAGCGAAGATCGGCGCCCGGTAATAGGCCTCGAGCCGGCCCGGCAGGTCGATCGTGGCGTTGAGCGCCTTGGCGTTCGGCAGGGTCACGGCGACGCTCGGAATGGCCTGGTCGTCGGTCCACTGCTTCAGCTTGGAGCCTTGCTCCTCGCGCGCGCGGATGCCAGTGCCGACAATGAGGCCCGCCGCAATCAGCGCCACCACGCCAAAGATGCCCAGTTTCCGGCGCGAGACCGGCGAGCGTGGTTCAGTGGGCGACATGCGGTGTCTCCGATGCGGCGGCGGCTTTGGCGCCTTGTTTCTTGTGTACCATGCTAAACACCACGGGAACAAACATCAGCGTGGCGAAGGTTGCACAAATCAGGCCCCCGATGACGGCGCGGCCCAGCGGCGCGTTCTGCTCGCCGCCTTCGCCCAGCCCAAGCGCCATCGGCGCCATGCCGATGATCATGGCCAGCGCGGTCATCAGCACCGGACGGAACCGGACGAAGCCCGCCTCCAGTGCGGCCGCGACGGGATCGCCGAGCTCTTCGTAGCGTTCGCGGGCGAAGCTGATGACGAGCACGCTGTTCGCCG
Organism: Bradyrhizobium iriomotense; assembly: GCF_030160715.1. GTDB lineage: Bacteria > Pseudomonadota > Alphaproteobacteria > Rhizobiales > Xanthobacteraceae > Bradyrhizobium > Bradyrhizobium iriomotense. The sequence goes on along the minus strand of NZ_BSOW01000011.1, from coordinate 111,076 downwards.
TCGCCACGCCCATGCACATGATGGCGCCGGTGAGCGCCGGCACCGACAGCGTGGTCTCCGTCGTAAACAGCATCCAGACGATGCCGGCGAGCGCGGCCGGCAGGGCGGTGGTGATCACGAACGGGTCGGACCAGGACTGGAAGTTCACGACGATCAGGAAGTAGATCAGCACGACGGCCCCGAGCAGGCCGAACAGCAGGCCGGTGAAGGCGCTGTTCATGGTCTGCACCTGGCCGAGCAGCACCACAGAGGAGCCCTTCGGCACCTCCTTGGCGGTGTCGGCGATTGCCTGGCGGATGTCGGCGGCGACGGCGCCGAGATCGCGGCCCTGCGTGGTGGCAAAGATCTGCACCAACGACTGGATGTCGTATTGCGACACCACCGCGCTCGAGGTCGAGCGCTTGATATCGGCGATGCCGCCGAGGATCGGCGACTGCGCATTGCCGGCCGCCGTGATCGGCAGCGTCTGGAGCGCGCTGAGCGAGTCGATCTGATACTGCGGCGTCTGCATCACGATCGAATAAGACACGCCGTTGTCGGGATTGAGGTAATAGGTCGGCGCGACCTGCGAGGAACCGGCGAGATTGACGACGAGGCTGTTGGTGACGTCGCGCTCGGTCAAGCCGACATATTGCGCGCGGGTGCGGTCGACGTCGATGTTGAAAGTCGGGCTGTTCGGCGACTGCTGGATGCGTGCATCCGCCACGCCGGGAATCCGGCGGACCTTTGCGAGCAGCTTGTTGGCATAAGCAAAATTGGCATCGCTATTGGCGCCACGGATTTGCAGGTCGATCGGCGCCGGCGCGCCGAAATTCAGGATCTGGCTGACGATGTCGGCCGGCAGGAAGGAGAAGCTGACGCCCGGAAACAGCCGCGGCAGCTGCTCCCGCAGCACCCGCACGTGCTCCTCGGTCGGCTTGTGGCCTTCCCTGAGCTTGATCTGGATATCGCCGTCCTGCGGACCGATCACGCCGGTGTTGTTGTAGGTCATGTTGATGCCGGAGATCGGCATGCCGATGTTGTCGGTCAGCGTTTCGATCTCGCTCGGGATCAGCTTGCGGATCGCCTTCTGCACGTCGGCGAGCTGGTTGGCGGTCTCCTCGACGCGTGTACCGACTTGGGTGCGGACATGCATCAGGATGTTGCCGGCATCCACCGCGGGGAAGAAGTTGCGGCCCAGGAACGGCACCAGCAGGAACGACGCGCCGACCACGCCGAGGAAACCGATCACGAACACCGCGCGGTGCGCGAGCGCCAGCGACAGCAGGTTGCGGTAGCCGCCGCGAATGCGCTCGAACCGCGCCTCGAAGCCGCGCTGGAACCAGACGAGCGGGTTGCGCGACTTCGGCGGTGCGCCGTCATGATGGACATGGGCCTGCAAAAGGTAGTTAGCCATGGTCGGCACCAGCGTGCGCGACAGGATGAACGACCAGATCATCGCAAACATCACCGCTTCCGCCATCGGCACGAACAGGAAGCGTGCGACGCCGGTGAGGAAGAACATCGGCACGAAGACGATGCAGATGCAGAGCAGCGAGACGAAGGCCGGCGTCACGATCTGGTTGGCGCCATCGAGAATCGACTGCTCGACCGGCTTGCCCTGCTCCAGATGATAGTTGATGTTCTCGATGGTCACGGTCGCATCGTCGACCAGAATCCCGACTGCGAGCGCAAGGCCGCCGAGCGTCATGATGTTGAGGGTCTCGCCGATCGCCGACAGCATGATGATTGCGCCCAGCACGGAGAGCGGAATCGAGACCGCGATGATGATCGTGGAGCGCCAGCTTCCGAGGAACAGCAGGATCATGACGCTGGTGAGCAGCGCCGCGATCACGCCTTCGAAGGCGACGCCTTCGATCGCGCCGCGGACGAATACCGACTGGTCGCCGATGAAGCCGATCTTCAGCGCGGCCGGAAGCTGGTCCTTGACCTCGATCACCTTCTGCTTGATGCCGGCGATGATATCGAGCGTCGAGATCGCGCCGGCCTTCAGCACCATCATCAGCACCGAGCGGTTGCCGTCGACGTGGACGATGTTGGTCTGCGGCGGATTGCCGTCGCGTACGGTTGCGACGTCGCGCACATAGACCATCGCTCCGTTGACGGTCTTGATCGGGAGGTTGCCGAGCTCCTCCATCTTCAGGGGCGAGTTGTTGAGCTGGATGTTGTACTCGAACGTGCCGATCTTCTGCGTGCCGACCGGCGTGATCAGGTTTTGCGCGGCCAGCGCGTTGGCGACGTCCTGGCCCGAGAGCCCGCGCGCCTGGAGCGCGGTCGGGTCGAGATCGATCTGCACCTGACGCTGCTTGCCGCCGAACGGATAGGGAATCGCCGCGCCCGGTACGGTGACCAGCGGCGTGCGGAGCTGGTTGATGCCGATATCGGCGAGGTTCTGCTCGGTCAGCCCCTCGCCCGACAGCGCCACCTGGATGATCGGCACAGTGGAGGCCGAGTAGTTCAGGATCAGGGGCGGCGTCGCACCCGGCGGCATCTGCTTGAGCAGCGTCTGCGAGATCGCAGTCACCTGGGCGTTGGCCGTGCGGATGTCGACGTTCGGCTGGAAGAAGATCTTGATGATGCCAAAGCCGTTGTAGGAATTGGCGGTGATGTGCTCGATGTCGTTGACCGTTGTCGTCAGCGCGCGCTGGAATGGCGTCGTGATGCGGCCGGCCATCTGGTCCGGCGGCAGGCCGGTGTACTGCCAGACCACGCCGATCACGGGAATGCGGATGTCAGGAAAGATGTCCGTCGGCGTCCGCAGCGCTGCGAGCGGTCCGATGATCAAAAGCAGGAGCGCGAGCACGACAAACGTGTACGGCCGGCTCAGGGCAATGCGGACCAGAGCAATCATTCGCCAGGCAATTCCAGGTCTTGCGTGAAAGCGGAGCCGCCCCGCGGGGATCCGCTTTCCCTTTACCCGAGCGCCGCCCTAAGCGCCAACGCGAAGCGCGGTCGCGTCATTCACTTCCCTGCTACCGCACTGCGGAATTGGCATCGCAGCTATGCGGCGCGGAATCAATTCGCCTCGCCGTCGTCCCGGCGAAGGCCGGGACGACGTTGGGGAGGGAGCTCACGCCGCGCGAACGTTGGTCAGGAACTTGCTGACCTCGGTCTTCAGCCGGCTCGAATCGTTGGACAGCATCTGCGCCGCCGACAGCACCTGCGAGGAGGCCGTGCCGGTCTCGGTCGCGCCGCGCTGCACGTCGGTGATGTTGGAAGAGACCTGCTGGGTGCCCTGCGCCGCCTGCTGCACGTTGCGGGCGATCTCCTGGGTCGCGGCGCCCTGCTCTTCCACGGCCGCTGCGATGGCCGAGGAAATCTCCGATAGGCGCTCGATGGTCGAGGAGATGTCCTTGATCGCGCCGACGGAGTCGTTGGTGGCGGCCTGGATGCCGGTTATCTGCTGGCCGATCTCACCGGTCGCCTTGGCGGTCTGTTCGGCGAGTGCCTTCACTTCGGACGCCACCACCGCGAAGCCGCGGCCGGCCTCGCCCGCACGCGCCGCCTCGATGGTCGCGTTCAGCGCCAGGAGGTTGGTCTGGCCGGCGATAGTGTTGATCGGCTCGACGACGTCGCCGATGCGGGAGGCAGCCTTGGAGAGCTCGCTGACGCGTTCGCTGGTGGTGCGGGCCTGGCCGACAGCGTCGCCCGCCATCCGAGCCGATTCCTGGACCTGGCGGCTGATCTCGCCGACCGACGAAGCCATCTCCTCGGTGGCCGAGGCTACCGACTGCACGTTGGTGGAGGCTTCCTCCGACGCCGCCGCGACCGTGGTCGCCATCTTCTGCGAGCGATCGGCGCTCGCCGTCAGCGTCGAGGCGGAGGCTTCGAGCTGGGTGGAGGCGGACGAGACCGTCTGCACGATCTCACCGATCATGGATTCGAATTCGCGGGTGATGTTGTCGACGCGGCGGCCGCGCTCGATCTTGACCTCCGCATCGTGCGCGGCGGCTTCGTCGGCCGCCTTCTTGGCGATCAGCGCTTCCTTGAAGACCTGGAGCACGTCGGCCATGGCGCCGATCTCGGTCCTCTCGCCGCGATGCGGCACCTCGGCGGTCAGGTCGCCCTTGCCGAGCGCCTGCATCGGCTCGACAATGGAATTGATGCCGCTGGAGACGTCGCGGATCATGTAGAAGCTGAGGCCGATGCCGATGATGAGAGCGGCGCCGAGAATGACGGACACCAGCATGAAGGCGAAGGCATAGCTGTCGGCGGCGTCCTGGGCGGCCTGGTCGCCGCCCTTGTTGTTAAGATCGATGTCCTTCCTCAAAACCTCGTCGGATTGCAGGCTGATCTTGTTGACGGTCTTGGTGTTCAGTTCATGAGCCTCGTGCGGGACCTTGCCGGCCTCCTTGCGCGATAGCGCCATGACCTCTTCGGCGCCCTTCTTGTAATCGTCCCACAGCTTGGACCATTGGTTGTAGAGCGCCCGCTCCTCGGGCGACGTGATCATCGGCTCATAGTCCTTCCGCGACTTGGCCAACGCCTCCGTCACGGACGCGGAGCTCTTTTCCACGGCGAGCTTTTCGTCCAGGGTCTCGGCCAGCATGTGCTCGCGGACCACGTTGCGGTAGTTGATGACATTGGCCCGCAGCTCGCCAAGGACGCGCACGCTGGGCATCCAGCTCGTGGTGATGTCGACCGTATTGGCGTTCATCGCTCGCATCTTCATGACGGCGAGCAGACCCATGCCGGTCATCGCGACCAGGAGGAAGGCCACGACGCTGATGATCTTGGCACGAATGGAAATCTTCGCGAACATTGCTGGGTCTCTCGTCGTCGGGAAATAGCTGCAACCAAAAGGAGTGCTGCCGACATCCAACACCAAACGAGCTGAGCAGATGTTAACTACGACTCCGTACGAGTACGGAACCCGAAAGAAATAAACAGAGGACTAAGAGAGCCCTGCGGTCAGCGCATGAGCCCAAGCGCATCGGAGAAAAACTCCGGCCCGCCAAAATTACCTGACTTCAGGGCAAGCAGCATGCCGCCTTCCCTGGCGCCGACTGCGCGCAACACCGGGACTCCCGCAGCGATCTCCGCGCCGACGAGGAAGCCGGGAATCTTCAGGCGATCGACGACGGCGCCTGATGTCTCGCCACCAGCGACAATCAGTCGCCGCACGCCCGCCTGCACCAGCCCTTCGGCGATATCGGCCATGGCCTGCTCGATGGCGTGACCGGCGGCATCGCGGCCGTGACGCGCCTGCACCGCGCCCACCGCCTCCGGCGTGGCGCTCGAAGCGACCAGCACGGGACCATCCGCAAGGCGAGGCCGCGCCCAGGCAAGCGCGCGCTGCGCTTCACTTCCGCCTGCGACAATTTGCTCCGGGTCGAGATGCAACACCGGCATGACTCGTTCGGCGTTCGCGATCTGCTGAAGAGTCGCTTGCGAGCAGCTTCCCGCGAGGCACGCCGCCGGTCCGCCGACCGGCGCATTCGCCTCGGCGCTCGCCGCATTGGCCTTGACCTTCCCCGAGGAGACCAGGGCGCGCGCCAGCCCAAGGCCTATGCCGGACGCCCCGACCGACAGCCGGTGGCCAGCGGCGACGAGGCCGATGGTCTCGAGATCGCGGTCGAACACCGCGTCGATGATCGCCGCGCCCATGCCCTTGGCCGACAGCTCGGCGAGCTGCGCGCGCACGGCGTCCGCGCCGCGCGTCACGCTTGCGAGATTGACCAGACCGACCTTGGTCCTGCTCTGCCGCGCCAGCACCCGCACCAGGTTGGAATCGTGCATCGGGTTGAGCGGATGATCCTTCAGCGGGCTCTCGTTGAGCGGAACAATGCCCACGAACAGATTGCCCTGGTAGACGGTGCGGCCAGTCTCGGGGAAAGCCGGGGTCACCAACACGATGGACTCGCCGCAGTCGTCGCGCAGGACGTCCATCACCGGCCCGATATTGCCGGCGTCGGTGGAATCGAAGGTCGAGCAGATCTTGAACAGCACGTGGCCCGCGCCGCGACCGCGCAGCCATTTCTCCGCCGCGCGCGAGCGCGTCACCGCAAGTCCCGCCTCGATCGAGCGGCTCTTCAGCGACACCACGACCGCGTCGACCTCGGGCAGCGCCAAATCGTCGGACGGCACGCCGATGGTCTGCACGGTGCGCAGGCCCGCGCGCGTCAGCGTGTTGGCGAGATCGGAGGCGCCGGTGTAGTCGTCGGCGATGCAGCCAAGAGACATTTTCGCTGCTGACGTCACGACTTTGCTCCAGCGTAAGGCTTGAACCAGGCGAGGCCATCGGTGGTCTTGCCGCGCGGATTGTATTCGCAGCCGACGAAGCCGGCATAGCCGAGACGGTCGAGCTCGGCGAACAGGAAGGGATAGTTCAGCTCCTCGCTGTCAGGCTCGTTGCGCGAGGGGATGCTGGCGATCTGGATATGGCCGATGATCGGCATCATCTCGCGCAGGCGCATGGTGACGTCACCATGGATGATCTGGCAGTGATAGATGTCGAACTGGAGTCTGAGGTTCGGGAGCCTCAGCTCCTCCACCACGTCGCGCGCGAAGCCGAAGTCGTTGAGGAAGTAGCCGGGCACATTGCGCGGGTTGATCGGCTCGATCACGATGTCGATGCCGTGCGGCGCGAAGAATTCGGCGGCCCACGCCACCGACTTGTAGAACGCCTCGATTGCGAGGCGATCGCCGCGATTGGCCATGCCGGCCATCAGGTGCAGACGCTTGACCCCGGTCGCCTTGGCATAGGGCAGCGCCGTCTCCAGGCTCTGCTTGAGATCGCCAAAGCGCGACGGGAGCGCCGCAAAGCCCTTCTCGCCGGCGTCCCAGTTGCCCGGCGGCAGGTTGAACAGCGCCTGCGTGAGCCCGTTGCGCTTCAACCGCTCGCCGATGGCCTCCGCTGGGTGATCGTAGGGAAACAGGAATTCGACGGCGGTGAAGCCGGCCTGTGCGGCGGCATCAAAACGGTCGAGGAACGGCACCTCGGTGAACATCATCGAGAGATTGGCGGCAAAACGGGGCATTGGAATCCTCTTGTTATTTATCGCCGGGCAGCTTCACACCGGTGACCTGCGCATACATCCGCGCCACCGACGCATCATCATCGCGGCCCATGCCGGCGGCAGCCGTCATCAGGAACATCTGGAGCGCGGCGGCGGAGACCGGCACCGGGAATTTTGCCGATCGCGCCATGTCCTGGATGATGCCGAGGTCCTTTACGAAAATCTCGACCGCGCTGCGCGGGGTGTAGTCGCCGTCGAGCACATGCGGCATGCGGTTCTCGAACATCCAGGAATTGCCGGCCGAGGCCGTGATCACCTCGTACACTTTGCGGATGTCGAGGCCTTGCTTGGCGGCAAAGGCGATCGCCTCGGACGCGGCGGCGATGTGCACGCCGGCCAGGAGCTGGTTGATCATCTTGAAGGCGGCGCCCTGGCCGGCGGCATCGCCGAGCTCGTAGAGCTTTGCCGCCATGGCGTCGAGCGCGGGTCGCGCCTTGGCAAAGGCCGCCGCGCTGCCGGAAGCGAGAATCGTCAGCTCGCCCTGGGCGGCGCGCTGCGCGCCGCCGGAGATCGGCGCATCCAGGTAGTGCCGGCCGGTTGCCTCGAGCTGCTTGGCAAGGCGCCGGGCGATGTCGGGGTCCATGGTGGCGGAGGAGATGAACACGCTGTCCTTCGACATGGTTTCGCCGGCGCCATCCTTGCCGAACAGGATCGCCTCGGTCTGCGCAGCGTTGACGACGACGCTGACGACGACGTCCGCCTCCCTCGCCGCCTCCGCCGGCGTCTTCGCGCCCGCGCCGCCGTCCTTGACGAAGCGCGCGACGGCGTCGGCCGAGACGTCGCAACCGGTGACGGCAAAACCGGCGCGCTTCAGCGATGTGGCCATGCCATAGCCCATCGAGCCGAGCCCGATGACGGCGACGTGCGGTGTTTGCGAGGCTGGCGACATGCGACTGATCCCTTGGAACGTTCCTCAATGGCCGGTCTCGGCGGCCTCTTGAACCGCATATCACGGCTTGGCCGCGCTGCCAAAGCGTGAGACAAACGGACATGACGGCCATGAGCAACGAGACGAAACTTCGCGAGGATATCTGCCGCTTCGGCCGCTCGCTGTTCGAGCGCGGCCTGACGCCGGGCTCCTCGGGCAATATCAGCGTCAGGCTCGACGATGGCGGCTGGCTGGTAACGCCAACCAACGCCTCGCTCGGCTTCCTCGACCCGGCGCGGCTGTCGCAGCTCGATTCCTCCGGCCGGCTCGTCTCAGGTGATGCGCCGACCAAGGAGGTTCCGCTGCACACCGCGCTCTACGAGACGCGGGGCGCGGCGCGCGCGATCGTGCACCTGCACTCGACCCATTCGGTCGCGCTCTCGATGCTGCCCGAAATCGACCCCCGCGCCGCACTGCCGCCGATGACGGCCTATTACCTGATGAAATGCGGCGCCACCGCGCTCGTGCCCTATTACCGCCCGGGCGATCCCGCGGTCGCGGACGCGATCAAGGGGTTGGCCGGGAAATATTCATCCGTCCTGCTCGCCAATCACGGCCCGGTCGTCGCCGGCGACACGTTGGAAGCCGCAGTGTTCGCAACGGAGGAGCTGGAGGAGACGGCGAAGCTCTATTTGCTGCTGCGCGGGCTGAACCCGCGGCATCTGTCGCCGGAACAGGTGAAGGATCTGGTCAAGGTGTTCGGGATCGCGCTGCCGGAGCATGGGGAGCATCACTAGCGCACGCCTGCTATCGTAGCCCGCATGAGCAAAGCGACATGCGGGGCAGATATCCCGGATGTCGCTTTGCTCATCCGGGCTACGGCACCGCCGCTACAGCCCCAGATACGCCTTGCGCACGTCCGGGTTGCCCCTGATCTCCGCGGACGCGCCCTGCATCAGCACGCGGCCGGTTTGCAGGATGTAGGCGCGGTCGGCGATCTCCAGGCATTCGGCCATGCGCTGCTCGACGATCAGCACCGTCATGCCGGCATCGCGGATGCGTTTGACGGCCTGGAAAATCTCGTCGACGAGTTTCGGCATGATGCCTTGGGAAGGCTCGTCCAGCATCAACAGACGTGGGCGCGTCATCAGCGCGCGGCCGATCGCGAGCATCTGCTGCTCGCCCCCGGAGAGCGTTTCCGCTCGCTGCTCGAGGCGTTCGGACAGACGCGGGAACAGGGTGAACACGAGGTCGAGCGGCCCTTCGCGATCTGCTTCGCCACGGTAGAGATAGCTGCCGAGGCGAAGATTGTCGCGCACCGACAGACGCGGGAACAGGCGGCGGTTCTCCGGCACATAGGCGATGCCGGTCGCGGTGATCAGATGTTGCGCCATGCCGTCGAGCCGCTTGCCGTCGAAGGTGACGGTGCCCGAGCGTGGGCGCTCGGCGCCGGCGATGGATTTGAGCAGCGTCGACTTGCCCGCACCGTTGGCGCCGGCAACGCAGACGATCTCGCCTTTCTCGACATCGATCGACACGGAGGAGATCGCAACCAGCCCCTGATAGGCGGTCGTGACTTCATGCACTTTGAGCATGACGATCTCCCAGATACGCGCTGATCACCTTGGGGTCGCGAACGACGTCCGCAGGCTTGCCCTCGACCAGCACCTTGCCGAGGTCGAGCACGATGGCCCGGTCGACCAGTGGCATCACGATCTCCATGACGTGCTCGACCATCAGCACGGTGATGCCGGTCTCGCGCACCTTGCGCACCAGCGCGACGCCGGTCTGCGCCTCAGTCGGGGTCAGCCCCGTGAGCACCTCGTCGAGCAAGAGCAACTTCGGTTCGGTCGCGAGTGCGCGGGCGACTTCGAGGCGGCGCTTCTCGGCCGGCACGAGATCGCTTGCGAGCACGTCGGCGCGAGCGGCAAGGCCGGTGAACTCCAGCACCTCATGCGCCTTGCGGCGGGCTTCGCGCATCACGGTGTTGCGCACCAGCGCGCCGACGATGACGTTGTCGATCACGCTCATGGTCTCAAAGCTCTTGACGACCTGGAAGGTGCGCCCCACCCCACGCTGGCAGCGTTCGGCCGCCGGCATCTTGGTGACGTCCTCGCCGTCGAACCAGATCGAGCCCTGGGTCGGCGGCAAAACGCCGGCGATGAGATTGAACAGCGTCGACTTGCCGGCGCCGTTCGGACCGATCAGCCCGACGATCTCGCCGCGCCCGACCGAGATCGAGACGTCGCTGTTGGCGACGAGGCCGCCGAAGCGCTGCCAGACGCCGCGGGTTTCCAGCAGCGCGGTCATCGCGTGGCTCCCTTGCGAGAGAACAGGCCGATCAGCCCCTCCGGCCGCGCCAGCGCGATCAGGACGATCAGCGTGCCGTAGACGATGAGATCGACGCCGCGACCGGAGCCGCCGATATAGGAGCGCGTCAACTCGGTAAGCGGGATCAGGATGACGGCGCCGAGCAGCGGCCCCCACAGCGTGCCGATTCCGCCGAGCACCGCCGGCAACGCCATCAGCAGCGAGAACTGGAAGCCCATCACGCTGCCTGGATCGATATAGGAAACATACATGGCATAGAAGCTACCGCCGACCGCGACCAGGAAGGCAGAGACGGCCGCAGCACCCATCTTGGAATCGAACACGACCACGCCGAGGCTCTGGGCTGCATCGGGATTGTCCTTCACCGCGCGCCACCAATAGCCCCATTTCGAATCTTCCAGCCACCAGGTGACGAACCAGGCGACGCAGGCGAGCGCCAGCGCGAAATAGAAGTACGGCAGCTTGCTGCGGGCAAACTGGAATTTCAGCCAGCTGTCGCCGCGCACGGGCATCTCGATGCCGAGCGCTGCGCCCGCCCATTCCCAGTTCTGGATCAGCAGCAATCCGATCTCGGCGATCACGATGGTGGCGATCGCAAAGTAGTGGCCGCCGAGGCGGAAGCAGGGATAGCCGAGCGCCATCGCAATCAAGGCACAGAAGATGCCGCCGGCGATCATGCCGAACCAGGGCAGCACGCCGAACTTCACGAACAGGAGCGTAGTGACATAGGCCCCCAGGCCGAAATAAAGCGCGTGCCCGAGCGATATCTGCCCGCAATAGCCGGACAGGATGTTCCAGCTCTGCGACAGCGCCCCGAACATCAGCGTCAAGATCATGATGTTCTGGACGTTCGGATTCTTGACGAACAGCGGCACCAGCGCCGCGGCGACCGCAAGAGAGGCCGCAACGAGGAGTTCGCGGCGACGCCGCTCTGTGAAGCTCTTGTCCATCTCACATCGATCCGAACAGGCCGCGTGGGCGAACGAAGACCACGAGGAGATAGACGGCATAGATGCCGACCGACTTCAATGATGGCGGCAGCACGAGCGCGGTGGTGGCCTCGACGAGACCGACCACGATGCCGCCGGCGAAGGCGCCGAACACGCTGCCGAAGCCGCCGAGCGCCACCGTGACATAGGCGATGAGCGCAAAGGAGGCGCCGACGTCGGGATAGATGTAGAAGAAGGTCGCCATGATGGCGCCGGCAAGCCCGACGAGCGCGCCGCCAATGCCCCAACCGAGCGCGAACACGCGGTTCTTGTCGATGCCGACGAGGGCCACCGCACCGGGATCCTCGCGGGTCGCTTCCAGCGCACGGCCGAAATCGGTGCGGTTGATGAAGAAGTAGAGCCCGCCGAACGCGGCGATCGCGACCAGCGCGCCGAACAACTGCGGCTGCGGCAGGAAGATCCCTGCGACCGATACCGTCTTGCCGCCGAGCCATGAGTGGGGGACACTGCGATAGTCGGCCGTGAAGAGCAGCTGCGCCAGGCCGCGCATCACGATCGCAAGGCCAAAGGTCGCGAAGATCTGCACCATGCCGACATTGGCCTTGGCACGCATTGCAAACCGCACGATCAAGAGATAGACCGCCGCCCCCAGCACAAACAAGGCGGCGGCGGCCAGTGGCGCCGACAGCAGCGGATCGATCGCGAAGAACGTGAACAGGAAGAACGTCACGTACATCGCGAGCATCAGGAATTCGCCATGGGCGAAGTTGACGACGTCCATCAGGCCGAAGATCAACGCCAGGCCAACGGCGATCAGTCCGTAGAGCAGCCCCATCAGCAGGCCACTCGCGAGACTTTGGATAATGGTTTCGGCTGTCACGTTGGTTCGTCCCCCGCTAGAGCCTATTCCGTTCCGATTGAATCGGAACGGGGCTCTAGACTCTTGTCTTGGCGCGTTTTCTTCACGCGAACCGGTCCCCACTTCGCTCGAAAACGCTCTGGCAACCTGACCGCTTACTTCATTGGCCAGACCGCATCGGCCACCGCCGCCTGCGTCGGGAAGATGGTGACGAACTTGCCGCCGATATATTGCAGCAGCACGGGATCGGCGTCGTTGTTCTGGCCCATCTCGTCGAACTTGACGCGCTTCCAGGGCATGATGGTCTGCTCGCCCGACATCTCGGTCGCGGCCAGCGCGTCACGGATCTTCTCGCCATCCGTGGATTTGGCGCGGTTGATGGCATCAGCCATGATGATCATGGCCATGAACTGCCGCGACGTGTTGTCGTTGAGGTCCTTGCCCGACTTCGCCTTGAACAGATCGTTGATCTTGCCGACCATCGGCCGCTTGGCGGCGAGATCGAGCGAGAAGCTGCCGCGGGTGATCGCGCCTTCGAGCTTGTCGCCGACGGCATCGTAAAGTGCCTTTTCGGAGAAGCCGGCCGCCTGCGCCACTATGGCGTTCGGCTTGTAGCCGAGCTCGGCCATGGTCTTGACCAGCAGGATGCCGTCGGTGGTGTAGCTCGAGGGCATCAGCACGTCGGCATTGGCAGCCTTGAGCTGCTGCACCTCGGCCGAGAGCGACGGCGAGTTGGCGCGGTACTTGATATCGGCGACGATCTTGTAGCCGCGCTCGTTGGCGAGCTTGGTCTGTGCGTTGGCGGAGTCGGTGCCGAAGATCGTGTCTTCGTGGAACAGCGCCAGCGTATTGGCCTTGGCGCCCTTCTTCTTCATCGCATCGAGGAAGTCGAACATCCCGGCCGAGAACATCTCGTCATGCGGCGAGGCGCGGAAATAGTACTTGAGACCGCGGCGATGCAGGCTCGGCGAGGAGTTGTCCGCCGACATGAACGGTGTCTGGTAGCGCTCGCAGATCTGGCTGATCGTGACAGCGACCGCGCTCTGATAGGAGCCGAGGATGGCGCAGACCTTTTCCTGCGTGATCAGGCGCTCGGCCTCGGCGCGCCCCTTTTGCGGGTCGCCCTGGGTGTCGGCATAGACGATACGGATCTTGGCACCGCCGAGACCGGGCAGGCCCACGCCCTTGGCGAGCGGAAGATCGAACTCCTGGTCGTTGTTGATGATGTCGATCGCTGTCTCGAACGCGCGCTGCGCGTCGACACCCACCTGCGCGCCGGAGCCCGACAACGGATAGGTCGCGCCGATGACCACTTCGGACGTCTGCGCACGTGCCACCAGCGGCATCAGCGCCGCAGTGGCAGTGGCTCCGAGCAATAAATCGCGGCGAGTGATCGTCATGACAGTCCCCCTGTTACGAATTTCGGCTCATCGATGGAGCGATTGATGCGTGCGGTAAAGCCCGAAGAAGCAGCAAATGCTGCCCACTAAATCACGGCCATATTCCTGTTCTTGAGGTCCGTCACCAGCATCAGCCCCGGCGAATGCGTGATCGCGAACGGCAGCTTCGCTGCGTTGATGACCGATTGCGGCGTCACGCCGCAGGCCCAGAACACCGGGATCTCGTCATCGGCGACCGGCACGGGATCGCCGTAGTCGGGCTTGCTGATGTCCTTGATGCCGATCAGATGCGGATGACCGAGATGCACGGGCGCACCGTGCACGGCGGGATAGCGCGAGGTGATCTGCACCGCGCGGATCGCATCCGCCGGCTTGAACGGGCGCATCGACACCACCATGGGACCGGCGAACGGACCGGAGGCGCCGCACGCGATGCTGGTGCGGTACATCGGCACGCGCACATTGTGCTCGATATGGCGGATCGGCATGCCCTCGTCGAGCAGCGCCTCTTCGAACGAGAACGAGCAGCCAAGCACGAAGGTCACGAGGTCGTCGCGCCAGTGCTTTGTGATATCGGTCGGCTCTTCCACGACCTCGCCGTCCCGCCACACGCGATAGCGCGGTACGTCGCTGCGGATGTCAAGATCGGCGCCGAGCGAGGGGATGTACGGACTGCCGACGTCGGACATGCCGATGATCGGGCACGGTTTTGGATTGAGCTGGCAGAAGCGGTGAAAGGCGCTGGCGTACGTCTCGGGCAGGATCGCCAGATTGCCCTGCACGAAGCCGGGGGCGACGCCGGCGGTCGAGCCGACCTGTCCGCCACGGTAGGCGAGCCGGGCCTGACGGCTCGGAAGGGCGTCGGTTGTTTCAGTTTGCTGCGCTGCCACCAAAACAGTCATTTGATCGACCTGCCTATAATCTCGACAAGGACAGCCAACACCAGCCGTGCTATAAAGTCTAATCTTCCTTTCTAATGGATATCGATAAATCTTCTTTATCGATTGGGGCATTTCTTCCAATGCTGGACTTCAGGTCGATCGAAACCTTCCTCTGGGTCGTGAAGCTCGGCAGCTTCCGCGGGGCTGCGGCGCGGCTCAACACCACCCAACCGGCGATCTCCCAGCGCATCGCCCAGCTCGAGCGCGAGATGGGCGTAAAGCTCCTCAACCGCGATCATCGCATCGCCTCGCCGACACCGAGCGGCCGGCAGATGATGGTCTATGCAGAGAAGCTGATCGGCCTGCGCGCGGCGATGATGGCCGAGATCGGCAACGCCTCCGCGATGCGCGGGGTGATGCGGCTCGGCATCGCCGAGACCATCGTGCACACCTGGCTGCCGCGGCTCGTCAAGAGCGTCAACGAGATCTATCCAAATCTGTCGCTGGAGATCGAGGTCGACATCACGCCGAACCTCACCGCGCGCCTGCTCGCACAGGAGATCGAGCTTGCCTTCGTGGTCGGGCCGCTGTCGACCTCCGGTGTGCACAACCGCGTGCTGGCGCAATATCCGATCGGCTTTCTCGCGAGTCCTTCGCTCGGCCTCGGCAACGGTCCCGTCACGCGGCATGACCTGGCGCGCTTTCCGATCATCACCTTCCCGCGCAAGACCAGGCCCTATGAGGCGGTGCGCGAAGTCTTCGACCGGCCCGAGCTGCCACCGATCCGACTGCACGCCTCCGCCTCGCTTGCGACCGTGATCCACATGGCGGTCGAGGGGCTCGGGATCGCCGTGATCCCCGCCGCGATCGTCGAGAACGAGCTGGCCAACGGGCGACTGCAACTGCTCGAGACCGACCTGAACATCGCGCCGCTGACGTTCACCGCGAGCTGGCTCGCCTCGCCCGACGTCGTCGCCGTCGAACGTGTCGCCGAGCTCGCGCGGCAGATCGCGCAGCAGAGCCTCGTGGTTGACGCGGAGGTGGCGGCGCGTCATTGAACGAGAGCCGGACAACCTTCAACGTCATTCCGGGGCTCGCGAAGCGCGAACCCGGAATGACAACTAAGAGACTGACCGCATGAGCCGAGCCGCCACCAATCTTCAAATCGATTCCGCCCGCCTCTGGGGCTCCATCCATGAGACCGCGCAGTTCGGCGCGACGCAGAAGGGCGGCGTGCGGCGGCTGACATTGAGCGCCGAGGACAAGCAGGTGCGCGACTGGTTCCGCAAGGCGTGCGAGGATGCCGGCCTCGAGGTGCACATCGACGCGCTCGGCTCGATGTTCGGATTGCGGAAGGGCCGCGACATGTCGAAGCCGCCCGTCGGCATCGGCTCGCATCTCGATACCCAGCCGACCGGCGGCAAATATGACGGCATTTTGGGAACGCTCGGCGCGCTCGAGGTGATCCGCACGCTGAACGATGCCGGCATCGAGACCGAGGCACCGATCTGCGTCGTCAACTGGACCAACGAAGAAGGCTCGCGCTTTGCACCCGCGATGATGGCTTCCGCCGCCTATGTCGGCGATTTCACCACCGACGACATCCTGTCGCGCAAGGACGCCGAGGGTGTCACGGTGGGCCAGGCACTGGATACGATCGGCTATCGCGGCGACAGGCCCGTCGGCTTCCAGAAGCTCGGCTGCTTCGTCGAGCTCCATATCGAGCAGGGACCGATTTTGGAGGCGGAAGCCAAAACGATCGGCGTGGTCGATTCCGGCCAGGGCGTGCTGTGGTACGACGGCTATATCACCGGCTTCGAAAGCCATGCCGGCTCGACGCCGATGCCGCTGCGCCGCGATGCGCTGGCGACGCTCTCGGAGATCGTGCTGGCGATGGAGGCCATTGCTAAAAAGCACGGTCCGAAAGCGGTCGGCACCATCGGCGAAGCCGTGATCGCAAATCCCTCGCGCAACGTCATCCCCGGTGAGATCGCCTTCACCGTGGATTGCCGCAGCGCGGACGCCACGATCATGGACGCGCTCGATCGCGACCTGCGTGCGGCCATTGCCGAGATCGCCACGCGCCGCAAGGTCGAGGTGAAGCTTGATCTCGTCTGGCGCAAGGCGCCGACGCATTTCGATCCCAAGCTCATTGCGGCGGTCGAGAACGCCGCCAACACGCTCGGCTATTCCAGCCGCCGCATCACCTCCGGCGCCGGTCACGACGCCTGCAATCTCAACACCGTGATGCCGGCCGCGATGGTGTTCGTGCCCTGCAAGGACGGCATCAGCCACAACGAGCTGGAGGACGCAACGCAGGCAGACTGCACCGCAGGCGCCAACGTGCTGATGCACACCGTGCTGGCGATCGCCGGCGTTGCGTCTTGAGGGACGAGCGCGCCGAAAAAAGGTCGTCGTCCCGGACGCAAGAAATTGTAGGGTGGGTTAGCGAAGCGTAACCCACCGCTTTCGTGGCCGCAGAAGTGGTGGGTTACGCCTTCGGCTAACCCACCCTACGCATGCGGCGTCAATCCACCATCTCCGCCACCGCCTTGCCGCAGGCCGTCGTATCGGCGTTGCCGCCGAGGTCCTTCGTGCGCAGCGTGCGTTCGGCGAGCGTGCGCTCGATGGCGTCGACGATCGACTTGCCGGCTTCCTTCTCGCCGAGATGCTCGAACATCATCGCTCCCGACCAGATCATGCCGATCGGGTTGGCGATGCCCTGCCCCGCGATGTCGGGCGCCGAGCCGTGCACCGGCTCGAACACCGAGGGGAAATTCCGCTCGGGATTGATGTTGCCCGATGGCGCGATGCCGATGGTGCCGGTGCAAGCGGGGCCGAGATCGGAGAGGATGTCGCCGAACAGGTTCGAGCCGACCACGACGTCGAACCAGTCCGGATGCAGCACGAAGTTCGCGGTCAGGATGTCGATGTGGTACTTGTCCCACTTCACGCCCGGAAACGTCTTCGCCATCGCCTCCACGCGCTCGTCCCAATAGGGCATGGTGATCGAGATGCCGTTGGACTTCGTCGCCGAGGTCAGGTGCTTCTTCGGCCGCGACTGCGCGAGTTCGAAAGCGAATTTCAGGATGCGGTCGACGCCGATGCGGGTCATCACGGTCTGCTGCGTGACGAATTCGCGATCGGTGTCAGGGAACATGCGGCCGCCGACGGAGGAATATTCACCTTCCGTGTTCTCGCGCACCACCCAGAAATCGATATCGCCGGGCTTGCGGTTTGCGAGCGGCGACGGCACGCCGGGCATCAGCCGCACGGGTCGCAGGTTCACATACTGGTCGAACTCGCGGCGGAACTTGATCAGCGAGCCCCACAGCGAGACGTGATCCGGAATTTTTGCCGGCCAGCCGACCGCGCCAAAGTAGATCGCGTCGTGCTTGCCGATCTTCTCCTTCCAGTCGTCAGGCATCATCTGGCCGTGCTTCTCGTAATAGTCGTAGGACGAGAAGTCGAAATGGTCGAACTGCACGGAGACGCCATGCTTCTTCGCGGCCACCTCCAGCACGCGCAGCCCCTCCGGCATCACTTCCTTGCCGATGCCGTCGCCGGGGATCACCGCGATCCGGTATTGTTTCTTGCTCATCGAAATTGTCCTGATTTGATCTGGCCGGGCCGACCATGAGCCCTGACAGATGACCCTGCAATGGACCAAACTCGCCGGCGGTGCAACGCTGCACTGCAATGTTGACCATGGCGCGGGCGGCCGCCTACTGATTTCATCCTGTTCCCCGACGTCAGCGAGAATCCCTATGGATCTGCATCTGCGTGGCAAGCGCGTCATGATCACCGGCGCGTCCAAAGGCATCGGCGCGGCTGCTGCCGAAGCGTTCGCCGAGGAAGGCTGCGACCTCCTGCTCGCCGCCCGCAGCGGCGACCAACTCAAGGCGCTGGCTGACCGGTTGCGCTCGGCGCATCAGATCGACGCGGCAACGAGCGTCGTGGACTTGCGCAAGGCCGAGGACGTCGCGCGGCTCGCGAAGGAAGCCGCCGATATCGACATCCTCGTCAACAATGCCGGCGACATTCCCGGCGGCTCCATCGACAAGATCGACGAGGCGACCTGGCGGCACGCCTGGGAATTGAAAGTGTTCGGCTACATCAACCTCACGCGCATGATCTACGCGCAGATGAAGGCGCGCGGCGGCGTGATCGTCAACGACATCGGCGCGGCCGGCGAGAAATTCGACGCCAACTATATCTGCGGCAGCGCCGGCAATGCAGCGCTGATGGCCTTCACTCGCGCGCTCGGAGGCAAGAGCCTCGCCGACAACATCCGCGTGGTCGGCATCAATCCCGGGCCGGTCGGCACCGACCGCCACGTCACGCTGCTCAAGACCCGCGCAATGCACCAGTTCGGCGACGAGAACCGCTACAAGGAATTCCAGAAGGGCCTGCCGCTCGGCCGGCCCGCACATGCGCGCGAGATCGGCGACCTGATGGCGTTTCTGGCCTCGGATCGCTCCGGTTATACGTCGGGGGTCATCTATACGGTGGATGGCGGCATAAGTGCGGGCTGGGGTTGACTACGTCCGGTATGATGTCGCTGCACGCCCCACACACCGTCATTGAGAGCGCAGCGAAGCAATCCAGAAATGCCCTGCGGTAACAGACCGGATTGCTTCGCTGCGCTCGCAATGACGACACCGGGAATAAGCACAGGAGTAAACTAGTTGTCTCAAGACCTGATCCGCGAAACCGCCTGCGCCGTCGTCGATAAATTGCGCGCGGGTGATGTGACTCCGCTCGATCTTCTCGAGTTGCTGGAGAAGCGCATCGCGGAGGTCGACGGCAAAGTCAACGCGCTCCCCACGCTGTGCTTCGATCGTGCGCGGAAAAGCGCCAAGGCGCTGATGCAGAAGCCGGTTGCCGAGCGCGGGCGGCTCGCAGGGCTACCGGTGCCGATCAAGGATCTGACCGACGTTGCCGGCGTGTTGAACACGCAGGGCTCGCCGATCTTCAGAGACAATATCCCGGCGCGGTCGGACATACTGGTCGAACATCTCGAGGGTAACGGCGCGGTCGTCTACGCCAAGTCGAACACACCGGAATTCGGCGCCGGCGCCAACACGTTCAACGAGGTGTTCGGCGCAACACTCAATCCCTGGGACACATCGAAGTCGGCGGCCGGCTCCTCCGGCGGTGCAGCGGTGGCGCTCGCGACCGGCATGGCATGGCTCGCGCACGGCTCCGACATGGGCGGCAGCCTGCGCAGCCCGGCGAGCTTCTGCGGCATCGTCGGCATGCGGCCGAGCATCGGTCGCGTCGCGCATACGCCTAAGTCGGCGGTCGATCGCAATCTCGGCGTCCAGGGCCCGATGGCCCGCAACGTCGAGGATCTCGCGCTCCTGCTCGATGCCATGAGCGGCGAGTATGCCGCCGATCCACTGTCGCTACCCTCGCCCGCGACGTCGTTCCTTTCGGCGGCGCGCTCCGGCAAGAAGCCGAAGCGGATCGCCTACTCGCCTGATCTCGGCATCACGCCCGTCGATCCCGAGGTCAGGGCGATCACGCGCAAGGCGGCCGAACGTTTTGCCGAGGCCGGTGTGATCGTCGAGGAGGCGCATCCGGATTGGCGCGAGGCGCATGAGTGCTTCCACGTCCTGCGCGCGTTCGATTTCGCGATCAGCAAGGCCAACCTGCTCCGCACCAAGCGCGACCTGCTCAAGCCCGAGGTGATCTGGAACATCGAGGAAGGCCTCAAGCTCACGGTCGAACGGCTCGAGCGCGCCGAGACCCAGCGGGTCGCAATGACCGCACGTGCGGTCGAGTTCTTCAAAACCTACGATCTCCTGCTCACGCCGACCACGATCGTGCCACCCTTCCCGATCGAGAACCGCTATGTCGCCGAATGCGCCGGCAAGCGGTTCGACAACTACATCGAGTGGCTCGGCATCGTCTACGCCGTCACGCTCGCCTGCTGCCCGTCGCTGTCGCTGCCCTGCGGCTTCACCGCATCGGGCCTGCCGGTCGGCGTGCAGGTGGTGTCCGCTCCGCGCGCCGATGCAGAGGTGCTCGCCGGCGCCAAGGTGCTGGAGGATATTCTGGGCGTGCGCGGGACCACGCCGATTGATCCGAGGGTGAAGAAGTAGCTCTCATGCCCCGGACGCAGCGCAGCGCTGACGCGCTGCACCTTGTCCGGGACACGAGCTCAACTCACCGTCGCCTGTGCTTCCAAACTTCGACTGTACCGCGACATAGCGAAGCAGAACGCGAAGTAGATCGCGGCGATGAAGATGTAGACCTCGACAGAAAACTGCTGCCACGCGGGATCGATGATCGCGGTCTTGGCCGTCGTCAGCAGGTCGAAGATGCCGATGATCAGGACGAGGCTGGTGTCCTTGAAGAAGGCGATGAAGGTGTTGACCAGCGGCGGAATGACGTGGCGGATGGCCTGCGGCAGGATGATCAGCCGCTGCTTGCGCCAGTAGGATAGCCCGAGCGCGTCGGCGGCCTCGTATTGCCCGCGCGGCACGGCCTGGAGCCCGCCGCGAATCACTTCGGCAAGATAGGCGCCGGCGAACAGGATGATCGCGATCTGCGCACGCAACAGCTTGTCGATGTTGAAGCCACCCGGCATGAACAGCGGAAACATCACGCTCGCCATGAACAACAGGCTCACCAGCGGCACGCCGCGGATCAGCTCGACATAGAGCACACAGAGCGAGCGGATCGCCGGCAATTTCGAGCGCCGGCCGAGCGCGACGAGAATGCCGAGCGGGAAGCCGAAGGCCAGGCCAAACGTCGCCAGGATCAGCGTCACCGGCAATCCGCCCCAGCGGTCCTGCGAGACGAAGGACAGCCCGAGCACGCCGCCCCACATCAGCACGCTGATCAGCGCCAGTGCGGCAATCCAGAGATAGACGAGCTCGCGCCGCCACCACGCGCGGCGGGACGAGACGTAGAACAACGCGATGAACAGCACGACCGCCAGCGCCGGCCGCCACTGCTCGTCGAAGGGATAAGTGCCGAACAGGATGAAGCGGTATTTTTCGGGGATGACGGCCCAGCAGGCACCCAACCCGCGCGCCGCGCGGCAGGCGCTGGAATCGTTCGCAGGCGTCAGCCAGACCGCGTTCGCAATGCCCCATTGCACGAAGCTGACCACGCCCTTGGCGAGCACTGCGAACAGCACGAGCGTGATGATTCCATTCGGGATCGACGAGAACAGATTGGCGCGCAGCCAGCGCAGCACGCGGTTGCCGGATTGCGGCCGGCGGGCGCGCGCGGTGTCCGGAATGTCGGTGATCGCGGTCATCCTCAGCGCTCCACCAGCGCAATCCGCGCATTGTACCAGTTCATGAAGAAGCTGATCGACAGGCTGATGGTCAGGAACACCGCCATGATCAGCGCGATCGCCTCGATCGCCTGCCCGGTCTGGTTCAGCGTGGTGTTGGCGATCGAGACCACGTCCTGGTAGCCGATCGCGACCGCAAGCGAGGAGTTCTTGGTGAGATTGAGATACTGGCTCGTCATCGGCGGCACGATGACGCGCAGCGCCTGCGGCAGGATGATCTGCCGCAACATGAAGCTGCGGCGCAGGCCGAGCGCGTTGGCGGCGTCCCACTGTCCCCGCGGCACCGATTGAATGCCGCTGCGCACGATCTCGGCGATGAAAGCCGACGTGTAGGTGACGAGCGCGATCAGCAGCGCAAAATATTCCGGTGCCAGCGTCAAGCCGCCGACGAAGTTGAAACCGCGCAGCTCGGGCCAGGCGATGGTCCAGCGCACACCGAGCTGCCACGACACCAGCGCCGGCAGCACGACGATGAGGCCGAGCGCAAAAGGCCAGGCCGCTCGCGGCTTGCCGTCGCGCATCTGCTGCGCAATCAGGGCTCGCCTTATGATGTAGAACACGAGTGCACCTAGCGCCGCCGCGCCGAGCACCCCAAGCTGCCCCTCGCCAATCGGGATCGACGGCAGGATCAGTCCGCGATTGGACAGGAAGATGCCGTCGATCGGCCGCCATGCGGCGCGGGCGGCCGGCAGCGCCTGCATCAGCACGTACCAGAACAGGAGCTGCAACAGCAACGGGATGTCGCGCAGCACCTCGACATAGACGGCGGCGAGCCGCGACAGCAGCCAGTTGGCCGACAGCCGCGAGATGCCGATCAGCGTTCCCAGGATCGTTGCGAGCACGATGCCGATGACGGCGACGCGCAAGGTGTTGGCGATGCCGACGACGAAGGCCCAGAAATAGGTGTCCTTCGGACTGTAGCTGAGCAGGCTGTCGGCGATCGGCATGCCGGCCTCGCGGCCCAGGAACGCAAAGCCGGTCGAGATGCGCCGTGCCGAGAGGTTGTGAACGGTGTTGGACCAGAGGAAGGCGATGATGGCGAGGGCCATGCCGACGACGAGGATCTGCCACAGCAGCCCCTTGAGCTGCGGGCCTCCCAGCGCGAGCGAGAATGTCCGGCGCGGCGGTGGTCTGGGGCTATCGGTCGTCACAGCACAAAAATCCTCAAAACGCTTTGAAAGCAGCGATTTCCGGCCATGCGCCTCGTCGGCGCGCATCAACTGTTGCACCAATCTCTTAGATATGCAACAAATGTTTCATGGCCGAGCCCGCGAAATCCTCGCCGTTGAACGAACTTTGCAGCGCATTGCCATCGCTCCCGATGCGGCTGCAGGAGGTCGGGCGTTTTGTCGCGGCCAATGACTACGACGCCACCACCCGCTCGATGCGCGATCTCGCGGCCGAGGCCGGCGCCGACCCCGCCGCGTTCACGCGGCTCGCCAAGGCCATCGGCTATTCCGGCTGGGACGCGTTGCGCGCGGCGCTGACCGAGGCGCGACGGCCGTCGCAGACCTCGCCCTTCTCGGGTCGCGCCAAAGGCCGCCGCCACGGTCCCCATGCCGACGTTGCGCTGATCACCGACAAGCTCGAAGCGGAGGCCGCCGGCCTGCCACGGATCTCGGCTTCCTCCGTGGCGAATGCCGCGAAGACACTGCACGGCGCAAAGCGCATCTGGATTGCGGGTTTTCGCAGCTGCCGCAGTGTCGCGGAGCTCTTGAATTATGAGCTGCGGCTGTTCCGCGCGGACGAGGTGCAGATCGTCGGCGGCTCCGGCCCCGACGATCTCGACCTCGGCGCGTTCCGCGCCGACGAAGCGGTCGTGGTGATCGGCTTCACACCCTACACGGGCGCAAGTGTTCGTGTTGCCGAGGCCGCCTATCGCGCCGGCGCGACGCTGATTGCGATCGCCGACAGCGTTGCCGCGCCGATGGCCGAAGGCGCCGACCATGTCCTGCTGTTTGAAGCTGCGTCCTCGCCCGGTTTTTTCCCGAGCCTCACCGGCGCGATCGCGATCGCGCAGTCGCTCGCCGCGGTGACGTTCTCGCTCGGCGGCGCGACTGCGAAAAAGCGCCTTCAGGACACCGAGGCACGATTGACCGCGACCTCCATCTACGTCTCAGAGAAAGGTTGACCCATGAGCACCCGCACCAGCCGCGTGTTGCACCGTTCCTTGCGCGAGACGCCGCCGAAGGCGATCGGTGGCGAAGGCGTTTACCTCTTCGCCGAAGACGGGCGGCGCGTGATCGACGCCTCCGGAGGCGCCGCCGTCTCCTGTCTCGGCCATCAGCATCCCCGCGTGATCGCCGCGCTGGCGGAGCAGGCCTCGACCTTGGCTTACGCACACACCGCTTTCTTCTCCTCGGAGGCGGCGGAGCAGCTTGCCGAAACGCTGGTCGGCAGTGAACCCGGCGGGCTCGCCTACGCCTATTTCGTCAGCGGCGGGTCGGAGGCGATCGAAGCCAGCATCAAGCTCGCGCGGCAATACTTCATCGAGCGCGGCGAGCCGCAGCGCCGGCACTTCATCGCGCGGCGGCAGAGCTATCACGGCAATACGCTGGGCGCACTCGCTGCCGGCGGCAACGCCTGGCGGCGCGAGCCCTATGCGCCGCTGCTGTCCGGCGCCTTCAGCCATGTGACGCCGGCCTTTGCCTATCACGAGAAGCACGACAACGAGTCCGATGCCGCGTTCGTGGCGCGGCTGGCCGCCGAGCTCGAAGCCGAGTTCCAGCGGCTCGGTCCCGATACCGTCGCAGCGTTCCTCGCCGAGCCGGTCGTCGGCGCCACCGCGGGTGCCGTCACTGCGCCCGACGGCTACTTCAAGGCGGTGCGCGAGATCTGCAACCGCCATGGCGCGCTGCTGATCCTCGATGAAGTCATGTGCGGCATGGGCCGCACCGGCACCACGCATGCCTGGCAGCAGGAAGGCATCGCGCCCGACATCCAGGCGATCGCCAAGGGACTCGGCGGCGGCTACCAGCCGATCGGCGCGATGCTCGCAAGCGGCAAGATCATCGACACCATCCGCGCCGGAAGCGGCGCGTTCCAGCATGGCCACACGTACCTCGCCCATCCTCTCGCCTGCGCCGCCGCGCTCGCAGTGCAAAACGTAATCCGCGAAGACGGTCTGCTTGATCAGATCAAAGAGCGCGGCAAGCAGCTCGAGCAGCGGCTGACCGAGCGCTTCGGCAATCATCGCCATGTCGGCGACATCAGGGGCCGTGGCCTGTTCTGGGCGATCGAGCTCGTCGCCGATCGCGCGACGCGCACCTCGTTCGATCCGGCGCTCAAGCTGCACCAGAAGATCAAGGCGGCCGCCTTCGCCGAGGGGCTCGGCTGCTATCCCGGCGGCGGCACCGTGGATGGCGTTCGCGGCGACCATGTGTTGCTCGCGCCTCCGTACATCGCCTCGGCCGACGAGATCGACCTGATTGTCGACAAGCTCGGCACGGCCGTCGACAACGTGTTGCGTAGTGTCAATCACTGAGGGGAGAGTAGCATGATGAGGAACGTGATTATCGCGGCAGGCTTGCTCGCGGCTTCGAGCAGCGTGGCATCGGCTGCGACGCTGGACACGGTGAAGAGCCGCGGCACGCTGGTGTGCGGCGTCAGCGCCGGGTTTGCCGGATTCTCCGCGCCGGACTCGCAAGGCAATTACAAGGGCCTCGACGTCGACTATTGCCGCGCGCTCGCCGCCGGCGTGCTCGGGGATCCCAACAAGGTGCGCTACGTCGCGCTGACCGCCCAAAACCGTTTCACCGCGCTGCAGTCGGGCGAGATCGACGTGCTCTACCGCAACTCGACGCAGACCTATTTGCGCGGCGTCACGCTGGGCTTGCGGCAGGGACCGATCAACTTCTACGACGGCCAGGGCTTCGTCGTGAAGAAGGACCTCGGCGTGAAGGAGCTCAAGGACCTCAAGGGCGCCACCGTCTGCGTCGCGCAGGGCACCACGCACGAGGTCACGCTTGGAGATTACGGCCGCGCCAACGGCATCGACTGGAAGCCGCTGGTGTTCGACCGCGTCGACACCATGTACCAGACCTTCTTCGGCGGCCGCTGCGATGCCATGACTCAGGATGCTTCGGCGCTCGCCGGCGCAGTGACCACGGCCTCACCGAACCCGGCCGATTACGTCGTGCTGCCGCAGACCATCAGCAAGGAGCCGCTCGGACCCTTCACCCGCAACGGCGACGAAGTCTGGAGCGACATCATCACCTGGCTGCATTACGGGCTGATCGAAGCCGAAGAGCTCGGCGTGACGCAGGCCAATGTCGAGGAGATGGCGAAGTCGCAGACACCAGCGGTGCAGCGGCTGCTCGGCGCCTCCGGCGATCTCGGCTCGCGGCTTGGGCTCGACAACAAGTGGCTGGTCACGGCGATCAAGGCGACCGGCAATTACGGCGAGATCTACGAGCGCAACGTCGGCAAAGGCAGCCCGCTGAAGCTCGAGCGCGGCCTCAACGGCCTCTGGGGCAAGGGCGGCTTGATGTACGCCATTCCGTTCAAGTAATCGGTTGCGGTACTAATGACCCGTGTCCCGGACGCGCAGCAGCGTGTAACGCTGCTGCGCAGAGCCGGGACCCAGCCGCCACAAATGGGCCCCGGCTCAGCAGCGCAATACTGCGCATTGCGCTGCGTCCGGGGCACGAGACCTTCTCCAGGCAGCCATATTCGATGACGATTCCCCCTCGCATCACCCTGATCCACGCGCTCAAGCATTCGATCGCGCCGATCGAGGCGGCGTTCGCGCGCCTGTGGCCGGAAGCGCGGCTGATGAACCTGCTCGACGACAGCCTGTCGGCGGATCTGGCACGCGAAGGTGCGCTCACCGATGCCATGACCGACCGTTTCCTCGCGCTCGGCGATTATGCCGTCGCGACTGGGGCTGACGCGATCCTTTTCACCTGCTCGGCCTTCGGGCCCTGTATCCAGGCGGTTGCGCGCTCGCATGCGCCGATGCCGGTTCTGAAGCCGAACGAGGCGATGATCGAGCAGGCGGTGACGATGGGTCGACGCATCGGCCTCCTCTCGACCTTCCCGCCAACGCTGCAATCGATGCCGCCGGAGTTTCCCGCATCCGTCAAAATCGTGCCCAAGCTCGCCGAAGGCGCGCTCGCAGCGCTCGATCGCGGTGACCGTGCAACGCACGACCACCTGATTGCGGAAGCCTCGAAAGACCTGCGCGACTGCGACGTGATCGCGCTCGCGCAATTCAGCATCGCAGCCACCGCGCCGCTGGTCGCGGATGCCACCGGCAAGCCGGTGGTGACGACGCCTGACAGCGCCGTGCTGAAACTGATGAAGCTGTTGTCGGCGACGCGCTAAGGCATGATGAGATTAGGTGCGATCAGTCGCTTGGGGACCCTCTCCCCAGCGGGGAGAGGTGAATCCTCGGGATCGCGCGATTCAACCAAAACTCATCGCGCTTTACTCGGCTTTGCCGCTGCGGCGCGCGTTTTTGATCGCGACTTCCAGCGCAAGCTTGGTCTCGGCCACAAAGTCCTCGACCAACTCCTCGCGCGTGGTGTGCGCCGACCGGCCGGTGAGCATGCCCTGCTCCGCTAGCATCACCACGCCGTGCAGCGCGGCCCAGATCTTCAGGGCATGCCGCTCGCGCAAATATCCCACGGCCGGCGCCTCCAGCGCCTCGATCACGAGCGCGAAGGTCTCGTTCGTCGCCACGTGCAGCTCGCTGCCCGCGTCCGCGCAGGAGAAGGTGCGCGAGGCGAACATCAGTCGGTAGATGCCGTTGCGGCGCAGGCCGAAATCCAGCGTCGCTTGCGCCAACCGCGAGAGTTTCGACTGCTTCGACGGCTTTGCCATCGCCTCGCGCAACACAGCGGTGAATTGCCGGAAGGCTTCCGCCGTCACTGCGGCGAGCAGCGCCTCGCGGTCGGCGAAATGCCGATACGGCGCAGGCTGCGAGACTCCGAGCTCCTTGGCCAGCGCCTTGATGCTGATGGCCTCCGCCCCGCCCTGCTCGGCCTCACGCAAGGCGGCCTTGATCAAGGCATCACGAAGATCGCCATGGTGATAGCTGTTCTGCGGCTTGCGGGCGAGTTGTGTCGGCATGTTGAGCGGAAACCTATAAGTTTGCGCTTGACAGGGGAAGCCTGTCCGCAATGTAATATACTATAACTTAATGCGCAGGAACCGCTGCGGAGAAAAATCAATTGAGGAACGCGCCCGGCCCTCGAGAGGCCCTGATGCGCACGACCGAGGGAGCTTAAATGGCAGAACGACTGAAGGTTCACGTCGATCCCGACAAGTGCCAGGGCCACGCCCGCTGCAAGGCCTTGGCGCCGGAACTGTTCGAACTCGACGAATATGGCAATGCGCACGAGGTCGGCGACGGCACGGTGCCGGCCGGCCTGGAAGACAAGGCCTGGCTTGCCAAATCCAACTGTCCGGAAATCGCGATCGAAGTGACCGAGGAATAGCGCGCTGTTGCGTCCGTTCCTGCGTTCTTTCCGTGAACACAAGCCCTAAGGATCCAGAGATGTCCGACGTCAGCCAACCCGCCGCCCATCCGCCCGTCACCGATTGGCTCCACGATTTCGATCACACCGATCCGCGCTGGACGGATGATCCCTTCCCGATCTGGGACCAGATGCGTGCCGCAAGCCCGGTCGTGCACACCGAGCGCTTTCTCGGCTGCTATCTGCCGACGACCTATGAGGCGGTGCGGCAGATCGCCAACGACACCGAGAGCTTCTCCTCGCGCCGCATCATCGTTCGCGACGAGCGGCCCGAAGTCGCCAAGAACGCGGCACCGCCGATCACCTCCGATCCGCCCGACCACAAGCCGGCCAAGCAATTGCTGCTGCCGCCGTTCACGCCGGATGCGATGAAGAAGCTCGAGCCGCGCGTCCGCGCCATCTGCAACGAGCTGATCGACGAATTCATCACTGAGGGCAAGGTCGATGCCGCCGCTCGCTACACCAAGCACGTCCCGGTACGCGCGATCGCCCACATGCTCGGCATCCCCGAGAGCGACGGCGACCTCTTCATCAAATGGATCCACATGATCCTCGAGCTGAGCATCAAGAACGAGATGATGCTGAAGCAGGCGGCCGAGGAGATGACCAATTATTTCGCCGGCCATGTCGAGGCCCGCAAGACGAAGCCGGGCGACGACCTGATCTCCTACCTCCTCAACGCCCGTGACAAGAACGGGCAGCCGCTCGAGGACTCCCACATCTACGGTTCGCTGCGGCTGCTCCTGATCGCCGGTATCGACACCACCTGGAGCGCGATCGGCTCCTCGCTCTGGCACCTCGCGAGGACGCCCGCGGACCGCGAGCGCCTGATCGCCGAACCCGAGTTGATGCCGATCGCGGTCGAGGAGCTTTTGCGTGCCTATTCGCCGGTGACGATGGCGCGTGAGGTGGTGAAGGAGACGACCATCTCCGGCTGCCCGGTCAAGCCGGGCAACATGGTGCTGCTGTCCTTCCCGGCCGCCAACCGCGACCCCAGGATGTTCCCCGATGCCGACAAGGTCGTGCTCGACCGCCGGGAGAACCGCCATGCCGCCTTCGGCCTCGGCATCCACCGCTGCGTCGGTTCCAACCTCGCGAGGATGGAGATGCAGGTGGCAATTGAAGAGTGGTTGAAGCGAATCCCGGACTTCCGGCTCGACCCGGCGGGCACCGTGACCTGGTCGCAAGGGACCGTGCGCGGCCCCCGCCAGTTGCCATTTCTGCTTGGAAAGGCCATGTAGCCTCCAGAGAACAATGTTCTGGGAGGCCGGTGATGACAGACCAAGCAATCAAGCCGGCCTCCGAACACTTCGACATTGCCGACGCCGAACGCCGCATCAAGGCGATCTTCATCGGATCGATCGGCAATCTCGTCGAATGGTATGATTTCTACGCCTATACGGCGTTCGCGTTGTATTTCGCGCCGGCGTTCTTCCCCGGCAGCGATCCTGTCGTCCAGCAACTGAACGTCGCCGTCGTGTTCGCGGCGACCTTCCTGATGCGCCCCCTGGGCGGCTGGTTCTTCGGCTATCTCGCCGATCATTTCGGGCGCCGGATCTCGCTGACGCTCTCCGTCGTCTTCATGTGCTTCGGCTCGCTGATCATCGCGGTGACGCCGACCTATGCCTCGATCGGTCTTGCCGCCCCGGCCATCCTGGCGGTCGCGCGCGTGATCGAGGGCTTGAGTCTCGGCGGCGAATATGGCGCCAGCGCCACTTACTTGAGCGAGGTCGCCGATCCCAGGCATCGCGGCTTCTATTCGAGCTTTCAGTACGTCACCCTGATCGGCGGGCAGCTCACCGCGATCATCGTGCTGCTGCTGTTGCAAAAGGTGTTCCTCACGCCCGAAGAGTTGAAGGACTGGGGCTGGCGCATTCCGTTTGCGATCGGTGCGATGCTGGCGATCTTCGCCGCGGTGATGCGGCGCGGCCTGCATGAGACCGAGGCGTTCGAGGAAGCCAAGAAGGTGGTGAAGCCGACCGGCTCCATCGCCAACCTCCTGAAATATCCGCGCGAGCTGTTGCTGGTGGTGGGACTGACCGCCGGCGGTACCGCGGCATTCTACACCTTCACCACCTACATGCAGACCTTCGTCAAACTCTCGGTCGGGCTGACCGAGGACCAGACCACCTTCGTGATTTTCGGCACGTTGATCTTCGCGACCATCCTGCAGCCGATCTACGGCGCGATCTCCGACAAGATCGGACGCAAGCCGCTGTTGATCTTCTTCGGCGTCGCCGGCACGCTTGCAACCGTCCCGCTGCTTATGACGCTGAAGGAGACGAAATCGCCCTTCATGGCGTTCGTGCTGATCTGCTGCGCCTGGCTGTTCGTCGCCGGCTACACCTCGATCAACGCGGTGGTGAAGGCCGAGCTGTTCCCGACCAATGTTCGCGCGCTCGGCGTCGGACTACCCTATGCGATTACGGTGTCCCTGTTCGGCGGCACGGCGCCGGCGATCGCGCTTTATTTCAAGACCATCGGGCACGAGGACTGGTTCTACTACTATCTCAGCGGCATCATCTGCCTCTCGCTGATCATCTATGCTACGATGCGCGACACCAAGCATGCCTCCGCGATGCATCGTCACGAGTAGACATGTCACGAGCAGATCATGGCTGACGAGAACGAGCCGCCGCCCGAAAGCAAGCTGACGCGGACCAAGGAGAAATGGGCGCGCGAGGGCCGCTTCCTCACCGGCAGGATCACGCGCCCGGAAGACCAGCGCCTGCCGCCCGGGCAACATCTGACGCGCGACTGGCCAGTGCTCGACCTCGGGCTGACGCCGTCGATCCCGCGTGAGCGCTGGCGGCTCGACGTCTACGGTGCGGTCGAGACCCCGGTGTTCTGGACGTTTGCGGAGTTCACGGCGCAGAAGCAGGTGCAATTCACCTCCGACATCCATTGCGTGACAACCTGGTCGCGTTACGACAACCAGTGGGAGGGGCTTGCGACGCGCGAGCTGCTGGCGGCCTGCCAGCCGCGCGACGATGCGCGCTTCGTCGTGCTGCATTCCTATGACGGCTACACCACCAATCTGTCGCTGGAAGATTTCGCCACTGAGGACGCCCTGCTCGCCCATAGCTGGTC
Source organism: Bradyrhizobium iriomotense (assembly GCF_030160715.1). GTDB lineage: Bacteria > Pseudomonadota > Alphaproteobacteria > Rhizobiales > Xanthobacteraceae > Bradyrhizobium > Bradyrhizobium iriomotense. The sequence goes on along the minus strand of NZ_BSOW01000011.1, from coordinate 79,887 downwards.
GGACCAGCCGCTGACGGAACAGCATGGTGGTCCGGTGCGGCTCGTCGTGCCGCATCTCTATTTCTGGAAGAGCGCCAAATGGCTCCAGGCGATCGAATTTCTGACCGAGGATGCGCCCGGCTATTGGGAAGTCCGCGGCTATCATAACCGTGGCGACCCCTGGGCCGAAGAGCGCTATTCCGGCGATTGACCCTCACGCAGAACGGAGACGCCCATGCCGATGGAACGCTTCCAATTCACGGGTGAAGGCAGCCATCTGCTGGCGGCCGCGCTTGAGTTGCCGGAGGGTGAGCCCGCGGCCTACGCGCTGTTTGCGCACTGCTTCACCTGCGGCAAGGACGTGCTGGCCGCGCGCCGCATCGCGGTCGCGCTCGCGGCCAAAGGCATTGCCGTGCTGCGCTTCGATTTCACCGGGCTTGGCTCCAGCGAAGGCGATTTCGCCAACTCCACCTTCTCCTCCAACGTCGCCGATCTCGTGCGTGCCGCCGATCATCTGCGCACGACGCGCAAGGCGCCGGCGATCCTGATCGGCCACAGCCTCGGCGGCGCCGCGATCCTAGCGGCAGCCGGGAAGATTCCGGAGGCCAAGGCGGTGGTGACGATTGCGGCGCCATCAGACCCTGCGCACGTCACCGGCCTGTTCAGGGAGCATCTCGACGACATTCGCAAGCAGGGCGAGGTCGAGGTGTCGCTTGCTGGGCGGCCCTTCCGCATCAGGCGCGAATTCCTCGACGACATCGTCGAGCATGAGCTGATGAAGGACATTACCACCCTTCAAAAGGCGCTGCTGGTGATGCATTCGCCGGTCGACGACACCGTCGGCATAGACAATGCGACGAAGATCTTCGTCTCGGCCAAGCATCCCAAGAGCTTCGTTTCCCTTGATCACGCTGATCATCTGCTGACGAAACCGCTCGACGCCGTCTATGCCGCCGATGTGATCGCGGCCTGGGTAAGCCGCTATGTCGAAACTGCGACGTCTGTGACGACGGCAGCCCCCGCCGAGGGACCGCGCCAAGTCGTCGTCCAGGAGACCCGCAAGAGCAAGTTCAACCAGATCATCTCCGTCGGACCGCACCAGCTGGTGGCCGACGAGCCGGTCGCAGCCGGCGGCGAGGACGCCGGTCCCGGCCCCTATGATTTCCTGCTCGCTGGTCTCGGCGCCTGCACCTCCATGACCATGCGGCTCTATGCCGACCGCAAATCGCTGCCGCTCGATCGCGTCACCGTGACGCTGAAGCATTCCAAAATCCACGCGAGAGACTGCGAGGAATGCGAGACGCGCGACGGCATGCTCGACCAGATCGACCGCGTGATCGCGATGGACGGCAACCTCGACGCCGAGCAGCGCAAGAAGCTGATGGAGATCGCCGACAAGTGCCCGGTGCATCGCACCCTGACGTCGGAGATCAGAATCGTGACGAAGGCTGCGGAGTAGCCTTAGCAGACGGAGAACCTGCTTCAGCGGCCGTCTTCAGCGGTTGAACGCGGAGCGCACCGCGCAGGCCCGCGCTGGTGCCGAGCAGAATGCCGGCAACCGCAACAGACGACGCCAGCGCCAGTGTCGAGAGGCCGGTGAGCCCCTGCCCGATCGAGCAGCCGAACGCCATCACGCCAGCGATACCCATCAGCGCGGCGCCGCCCGCCGAGCGCAGCATGTGACGCGGCGACGAATAGCCTTCGAGCTGGAAGCGCCCCGTCGCGAGTGCCGTGACGAGGCTGCCAGCGAACACGCCGGCGACGGTCGCGATGCCGAAATTGAGCGTCAGGCCAGTCGAGAGCATGGCGTATTGCAGCGCGTCCGCGATCGGCGCGATGAAAGTCAGCGAGGTCACCGGCACCGGATTGAAATCGTCAGCGCCGAGGAAGCCCGTGACGTACCAGCCGGCGGTGACCAAGAGACCGACGATGGCACCTGCCGCGATCTGGCCCGGCGAGCGGCGGAATGCCGCGTGCGCAAACGCGAACAGCGCCAGCGCGGTCGCGATCACGACAGCGGCGAGCGTGCGCGAGGCAGCGTCGCCAAGACCGAATGCAGAGAGCAACGCCGGCAACGAATTCGCACTCACGGTGGTCTGCGAGGCCTGCACCAGCGCGATGCGGGCCGGCGCGATCAGGCCTTTCAGCGTCATCTGTGCCGCAATGGCAAGAACGATCACGACGACGAAGGAGCGTAGATTGCCGCGGCCGAGCAGCACGAGCGCGCGCGAGCCGCAGCCGTTCGACAGCACCATGCCGTAGCCGAACAGGAGGCCGCCGAGGAACAGCGCCGGCGCCGAGAAAGCTTGTTGCAGATAGATCGACTTGCCGAGATCGACCGTGCCGCTTGCGGCGAGGAACTGGCTCGCGGCGATCGCGACCGCCATCGCCAGCGCATAGGTTCGGACCAGCCGTCCGTCACCTTCTGCGAGGAAGCCACGCATGCTGCTCATCAGGCAGAAGCCGCTGAGCAGGCCGACCGCACCGTAGACGAGGCCGATGGCGAGGCCTGCGAGGATGACGAGTTGGGCCGACGACTCCATAATTACGGCTTCAGGATCACGCGATCGCGCGAGGAACCGGCGACGGCGACATAGGCCTCCTTGGCGCGCTCCAGCGCATAGATCGCGCCCTCCTTGATCGGAAACGGCTTCAAATGCCCGCTGGCAAAGCCGGGGCCGAGATCGCGCAACACGGCTCCCGTCGCGGTCGACGACAGGCCGAGCGTGTCGATGCCGACATAGGTGTGCTGGCCGCGGTAGAATTCGAGGATGTTGAACTGCACGATGCGATCGATCGCCGCGATCAGGATCTGGCGGCCGCGCAAGGCCAGCGACTTGTGCGCGGCCTGGAAATAGGGATCGCCGACCGTGTTGAATACAATGTCCGCACCCTTGCCGCCGGTCACCTCGCGCACACGTGCCGCGATATCGATAGCTGAGGCGTCGATCACCTCGACCGGCGCGTTGCTGTGGCCTTCATACGCCTCCGCCTTGCGTACTACGCCGATCACGCGCGCGCCCTGCCAGGTCGCGATCTGCACCGCGGCCTGGCCGACCTTGCCGTTGACGCCCATCACCAGCACGGTCTCTCCTGGCTTCGGCAGGCCGGCGCGGCGAAAACCCTCCATGGCGGTTACGAAAGGCACGCCGATGCCGGCGGCTTCCTCCCAGGAAACGGCCTTCGGCTTTTCCACCACAGCATCGGCCTCGACGACCAGATGGGTCGCGTGGGTGCCGTCGCGGCGGATGCCGAGGTCGCCGGAGGAGCCGAACACCTCGCGGCCGATCGTGCCGGCTGGACCATCGATGACCACGCCGGCATAGTCGCGGCCGGGCGTGCGCGGGAACACGGCATAGGGCATCAACCCCGTCGCAGCCTTCACGTCGGACGGATTGACGGCTGCGGCCTTCATTTCGATCAGGACGTCGTTGGCGCCGCGGGCGAGCCCGTGATGCTCGACGCGAGGTGCGAGCGCCGCCGCGTTCTCGGCCTTGGCATTGAGGCGCACGCAGCGCGCGTCGACGGTTTTGCTATCGGCTGCTGACATCGAAAGACCCACGATTTCTCGCGGGCCTTGTCGCCTTTGGAGCCGGTCAAGTCAACCGCCACCACCCCTCATCCTGAGGAGCCGCAAAGCGGCGTCTCGAAGGATGAAGGCCGGGATGCAGCAGGCGAGTCTTCATGGTTCGAGACGGCGCTTCGCGCCTCCTCACCATGAGGATCGGCACTACTCCTTCGGCCGCTTGTCGTAGAGCCGCTTGGCCTTGCCCAGCGAGCGGTCCAGCGTGGCCGGCGCGACCGCCCGCACCTTGGCGGTGATGCCGATGGTGTTCTTGATGTGGGTGGATATCCGCTCGGCATGGTCGACGAGCCCGCGGCCGTCCCAACTCTCGGGGCGAGCCTCGGCGATGATGGTCAGCTCGTCCATGCGGCCCTCGCGGGTCAGTTCCAGGATGAAATGGCCGCCGCACCAGTCGGTCGCGAGCAGCACCTCCTCGATCTGAGTCGGGAACAGGTTGACGCCGCGCAGGATGATCATGTCGTCCGAGCGCCCCGTCACCTTCTCCATCCGCCGCATGGCCGGACGCGCGGTGCCGGGCAGGAGGCGCGTGAGATCGCGGGTACGGTAGCGGATCACCGGGAAGGCTTCCTTGGTGAGCGAGGTAAATACCAGCTCACCCTTTTCACCATCCGGCAACACCGCGCCTGTCTCGGGATCGATCACCTCGGGATAGAAGTGATCCTCCCAGATGTGCAGGCCGTCCTTTGTCTCGATGCATTCCTGCGCGACGCCCGGGCCGATCACTTCGGACAGGCCATAGATGTCGGTCGCATCCATGTCGAAGGCCTCTTCGATCTCGCCGCGCATCGCGTTGGTCCAGGGCTCGGCGCCGAAAATGCCGACCTTGAGGGAGCACTGGCGCGGATCGAGTTTTTGCCGCTTGAACTCGTCGAGGATCGCCAGCATGTAGCTCGGCGTCACCGTGATGATGTCGGGCCGGAAATCGTTGATGAGCTGCACCTGCCGCTCGGTCATGCCACCGGAAATCGGCACCACCGTGCATCCGAGCTTTTCCGCGCCGTAATGCACGCCGAGGCCGCCCGTGAAAAGGCCGTAGCCATAGGCGTTGTGGATGATCATGCCGGTGCGGCCGCCGGCGGCGCGGATCGAACGCGCCATCACCTCCGACCACGTCTCGATATCAGCTCTCGTATAGCCGACGACGATCGGCTTGCCCGTCGTGCCGGAAGAGGCATGCACGCGCACCAGCTTCTCGCGAGGGACCGCGAACATGTTGAAAGGATAGTTGTCGCGCAGATCCGTCTTCACCGTGAACGGAAACTTCGCAAGATCGGACAACTCGCGAAAATCGGACGGATGCACGCCGGCCTTGTCGAAAGCCTTGCGATAATGCGCGACGTTGTCGTAGGCGTGCTTCAGCGACCAGCCTAGGCGCCGCGTCTGCAACGCCATGATCTCGTCGCGCGAGGCGCGCTCATGCGCGTCCATCTCGGCACTATAGGCGTTGCCACCTGCCTTCAGCCTGGTCAGAGCCATCCTCGTTTCCCCACATCACTTGTTCGTTTTTGTGTTCACTGATCTTGCTTCGGCAGCCACGTGCCGGGAATGACACGCGAATGCCCACGGAATTCGGCGATGACGGCGTCGCCGGCGGTGACGCGCACGTCATAGATGCCCGAGCGACCGCCACGGGCGACTTCCCGCGCTGTTGCGATGAGGCGGTCACCGAGCCTGCCCGGCTTGATGAAGGTGATCTGCCCTTGCGCGGCGACCACGCGCTCATTGTGCGAGTTGCACGCGAACGCGAAGGCGGAGTCGGCGAGCGTGAAGATGAAGCCGCCATGGGCGATGCGCTGGCCGTTGACCATGTCCGGCCGGACCGTCATCGCCAGCGTCGCAAAGCCCGGGCCGATCTCGACGATCTCCATGCCCAGACCTTTCGAGGCATCGTCCTCCGCCCACATCGCTTCGGCGCAGGCGCGGGCGATGTCTTCCGATGACAGGGCTGCTTTGACGTTCACTCGCGTCTCCCACCTGTTCTTTTGTGCGCGATGTTCTGCCGATCGCCCAAGGCTGTCAAATAATGCGACGCATTTGCATCGTCGGGGCCTGATGCGCCTGCTCAGACATGGTCGTAGTCAACCAAGACCCGCTCGGACGAGGGTTTTGCCTGGCAGGTCAGCACGAAACCCGCCTTCAGCTCCCAGGGCTCCAGCGAATAGTTGATGTCCATCGGCGCCACGCCCTCGACCAGCTTGGCGCGACAGGTCGAGCACATGCCGCCCTTGCAGGCGAAGGGCAAATCGACGCCGGCGCGCAGCGCGGCATCGAGGATGGCTTCGTCCTCGGCGACCGGAACATCGCGGCGCTTGCCGTCGATGATCAGCGACGCGATGGCCTTGGGCGGCGCATCGGCCGCGACTATCTTCTTTGGCCGCGGCTTGCCACCGAACTCGGACACGAAGCGCTCGACGTGGATGCGATCATCCGCAATGCCGAGGTCGCGGCAGGTCGCCTCGATCTCCTCGCTCATGCCGAGGGGACCGCAGACGAAGACGTGATCGACGCTTGCGGCCGGCACCAGCGAGCGCAGCAGCACCCTCACCTTCTCGCCGTCGAGCCGGCCATGCAGGATCGGGATATCCTGCTCCTCGCCGGAGATGACGTGGAAGATCGAGAGGCGATCGATGAACCGGTCCTTCAGCTCCTCGAGCGCCTCAAGGAACATGATGTTGTCGGTCGCGCGGTTGCCGTAGAACAGGAAGAAGCGGCTCTTGGGCTCGCGCGCCAGCACGCCTTTCACAATCGACAGGATCGGCGTGATGCCCGAACCCGCGGCAAAGCCGACATGGACGCGCCCGGCATCGGCAGGCGGGACGACGCCGAAGCGTCCGGTCGGCGTCATCACGTCGAGCTCGTCGCCGCACTTCAATTCGTCCGCCGCCCAGCTCGAAAACGCGCCACCGTCGACCTTCTTCACGGCGATGCGAATCTCGCCGTCGTCAGGACCCGAGCAGATCGAATAGGAGCGGCGCACCTCCTCACCATCGAGCATGGTGCGGAGCGTCAGATACTGGCCGGGCGTGAAGGCATAATCGCTGGCGAGCTCGCCCGGAATGACGAAGGTCATCGACACCGCGTCCGAGGCCTCGCGACGAAGGTCGCCAACGGCGAGACGATGAAAGCGTGGAGCTGCTGCTGACATGAGAAATGCTCTAGGTTGAACCCAGTGCCGTCATTGCGAGCGAAGCGAAGCAATCCAGAATGCCCCCGCGGAGATACTCTGGATTGCTTCGTCGCTTCGCTCCTCGCAATGACGGTGAGGTTGGCATAGTGCTCAACTAACTCTCAATGACACTTGAAATAATCGAACGGTTCGCGGCAGGACTTGCAGCGCCAGAGCGCCTTGCAGGAGGTCGAGCCGAATTCGGACAACAGCTCGGTATTCTCGGAGCCGCATTGCGGGCATGCCACCGCCTGCGCGCCGAACAGCGCGCGGCGCGAGCTCGCGGCTTGCGGCGGTGCGATGCCGTAGGCGCGCAGCTTCTGGCGGCCCTCCTCGCTCATCCAGTCCGTGGTCCAGGCCGGCGACAGCACGGTGCGCACCTTTGGGCGATGGAAGCCGGCGCGTTCCAGCGCGATCTCGATCTCGAGCGCGATCATGTTCATCGCGGGGCAGCCCGAATAGGTCGGGGTGATCGCGACCTCAACCTGATCGCCTAGAAGCACGACGTCGCGCAGCACGCCGAGATCGGCGATGGTCAACACCGGAATCTCCGGATCGACCACGCTTGCCGCCGCGTTCCATGCGCGCTGGCGGAGCTCGGTGTCGCGATCGAGGACCGTCACCATGTCAGCCCCGGGAAGGTACGCTGCATCGATTGCAGCTCGCTCAGGAGATGGCCGAGATGCTCGCTGTGCCGGCCCACGCGGCCGCCCTGCTGCATCCAGTTGTTTTGGGGCAGCGTGAGCGTTGCCTCGCTGACGACCCTGGAGAGGGTCTTCAGCCAGCGATCGCGCAACGTCGCCGGATCGATTGCGATGCCGGCATCGATCAAGCCGCGCTCGCCGTCATCGACGGCAAACATCTCGCCGGTGAAGGCCCAGAGATGATCGATCGCTCCTTGCGTACGCGCGTGGCTCTCCTCGGTGCCGTCGCCGAGGCGGATGATCCATTCCGAGGAATGCCGCAGGTGATAGGCGCTCTCCTTCTCGGACTTGGCGGCAATGGCGGCGAGCGTCGTATCGCACGAGGTCATCATCGCCCGCCAATAGAGATCGGCGAAGGCGGAATAGAAGAACTGCCGCACCAGGGTCTGGGCGAAATCGCCGTTCGGCTGCTCGACCAGCAGCAGGTTGCGGTACTGACGCACGTCGCGCAGGTAAGCGAACTTGTCCTCGTCGTTGTCCTTGCCTTCAACCCTGGCCGCATAGGTGTAGAGCTCGCGGGCCTGGCCGAGGAGGTCGAGCGCGATATTGGACAGCGCCATGTCCTCTTCCAGCATCGGCGCGTGGCCGCACCATTCCGACAGCCGATGCCCGAGGATCAGCGCATCATCGGCGCGGCGCAGGGTGTAGAGCACCAGCGGCGTCTCGGACACCTGGATGTTAGCGACGGGCATCTGTCCTATCCATCTTGCCACTTGTTCCGACCTCATCCTGAGGAGGCGCGAAGCGCCGTCTCGAAGGATGGGCCGCGGGTTCGACCAAAAGTTCACGGGCCTTCATGGTTCGAGACGCCGCTTTGCGGCTCCTCACCATGAGGATAGAGAGCGCTACATGTGCCCCACTTCTTCGGGCACCTCGTAAAATGTCGGATGCCGGTAAATCTTGGATTCGGCCGGCTCGAACATCATACCCTTCTCGGCGGGATCGCTTGCGGTGATCGCGGTCGAGGGCACGACCCAGATCGACAGGCCTTCGCCGCGACGGGTGTAGATGTCGCGCGCAGCTTGCAGCGCCATGGTGGCATCGCTCGCATGCAGCGAGCCGACATGCTTGTGCGCGAGCCCGTTGCGGCTGCGAATGAAGACTTCCCACAGCGGCGTGTTCGGCGTGGCCATCGTGATCTCCCTACTCGGCAGCTTGCGCGGTCTGGCGGTGCTGGCGCTTTGCCGCATAAGCGGCGGCCGCCTCTCGCACCCAGGCGCCCTCGTCATGCGCCTTGCGGCGCGCGGCGATGCGATCGCGGTTGCAGGGGCCGTTGCCGGCGAGCACCTGCTTGAACTCGGTCCAGTCGATCTCGCTGTAGCGCCAGTGCCCGTCGGCATCCTGCGTCATGCCGGGATCGGGAATGGTCAGGCCGAGATACTGCGCCTGCGGAACCGTGGCATCGACGAACTTCTGGCGCAGCTCGTCATTCGAGAAGCGCTTGATCTTCCACTTCGTCGAGGCATCGCTGTGCTGGCTCGCGCTATCTGGCGGGCCGAACATCATCAGCACCGGCCACCACCAACGATTTAGCGCATCCTGCGCCATCGCCTTCTGCTCGTCCGAGCCGCGGCACAGCGTCAGCATGATCTCGTAGCCCTGGCGCTGGTGGAAGGACTCCTCCTTGCAGACGCGGATCATCGCGCGCGCGTAGGGACCATAGGAGCAGCGGCACAGCGGGATCTGGTTCATGATCGCCGCGCCGTCGACCAGCCAGCCGATGGTGCCGATGTCGGCCCAGGTCAGCGTCGGATAGTTGAAGATCGAGGAATATTTGGCCTTGCCGGCGAGCATGGCGTCGACCAACTCCTCGCGCGATGAGCCGAGCGTCTCGGCGGCGGCATAGAGATAGAGCCCGTGGCCGCACTCGTCCTGCACTTTTGCGAGTAGCGCCGCCTTGCGACGCAGCGTCGGCGCGCGGGTGATCCAGTTGCCTTCGGGCAGCATGCCGACGATTTCGGAATGAGCGTGCTGGGAGATCTGGCGGGTGAGCGTCTTGCGATAGGCCGCCGGCATCCAGTCGTTCGGCTCGATGCGCTCCTCGGCATCGATGCGCGCTTGGAATTGCGCAGCCTTGGCCGCATCCTCGAGGCCGCGATCATCCGCCTCGGCCGTGTTCAGCGCCTGGGTATACATGCGCATCCTCCCGATTTATTGGGAGGCAATATATAACAGAAATTATATCATGCAAGATATTTCTGTAACATAAAAACTCAACCGCCGAACCGCAGCGCGAGCTGCTTTCGCGCCGCGGGCAGCGGCCCTTTTTCGTTGGTTCCGTGGTCATCAAGCCATTGTTCCGACGAGGCAAGCAGCGCGCGATAGATCTCGCCGCAGAGCTCGCGAGCCGCCCTGCCCGGCCAGTCCACCGGTAGCAATTCGCCCGGCAGTAGCGGATCGCGCAGCACCACGCGGCGATAGTAGTGGATCAAGAGGATGCGCGCGGTGAATGCGTCGGAATCGGAGAGCGTCGTACCGCGCGCAATCGCGGCGCGCAGCGGCTCGAACATCTTCATGAATTTGAGATAGGCATCGGCCGTCCGATCGAGCGGCCAGCTCGCGCTGAGCAGACGGCGGCCGCTGTCATCCTCGGCCGAGACCTCGAGGCGGATCGCGCCGGCGGTCTCCTCGGGCACCGGCACGCCCGATGGCGCAACCCACACGCCCGGCAGCGGACTGCCGAAGCCGGCATTGCGCAGCGCCTCGCGCGAGGCGTCGCGGTCCTCGCCATTGCCGATCAGCAGCAGCTCGAAGCGGCCGGTCCAGTCGGACGGCGGCGGATCGTAGATGTGGCGCGTCGCGGCCTCGAAGGTCTGGCGGCCTTTTTCGGCGAGCCGATAGAAGCTGTTGCGCCCGACCTTTTCGCGCGTCAGCCAGCCGTCGGCGGCAAGCCGCGACATCGCAGTGCGAACGACGCCGCTGTCGATGTCGAGGCCTGCAAAGAATTCGAGCAGCGTGCCAAGCCACACCGAGCCGCCGCGCGGCACGATGGCATCGCCGAACACGGTGATGACGATGGAGCCGGTGCGCGACGGCTCGCGCTTGAGCTGATCGATGATGCGGGAAAGCGGATGCGCCATGCGTCATGGCATAGCGCGATTTGTGCAGGTGGGACAACGGAGGCGGCAGCCGGGCCCTCATCCTTCGAGACGGCGCTTCGCGCCTCCTCAGGATGAGGTCCAACAGCTACCGCGGGAGGGATTCAAGCCTCAATCCTCATGGTGAGGAGCGCGGCAACGCCGCGCGTCTCGAACCATGAGGGCTCGGGCTTAACGATGCGGATCGGGATACGCCAGGCTACGCCAACCGCTGCGGTCGAACGGCTTCCACTGGCCTTCCTTCTGCGCGAGGCGATCGGCCACCGCATAAACCGCAGCCGGATGGTGACCCATGCCGCAATGGCTGCTCTCGACCTCGATGCTCTCGGTTTCAGCACCCGCCTTCTCCATGCAGCCCTGCCAGGCGCAGACACCGTCGGTGCGGCTGAAGATGGCGGTGATTGGCACCGGCGGCGGCACGGCGAGCTCGCCGCCGAAGCGCGGATCGACCTCGTCGGCCTTCCGACCGCTCGCCCATTCATAAACGCGCCAGGCATTGGTCGAGCGCGGATCGCCTGCAAAGGGGCTGCCGAGCGTGATCACCTGGCGCACGCGCTCCGGCATCATCTTGGCGAGCTGGCGCGCATAGAGACCGCCGAGGCTCCAGCCGACCAGGCTGATCTTGCGACCATGGGTATCGCTGAGCTCCTGGACGAGATCGACCATCGCATGCTGTACGCCCGGGCGCAGGCCATAGTTGCGGCCCTGGCGCCAGCCGCTGACGGCATAGCCCTTGCCCCTCAGGAACGAGCGCAGCGGGCGCGTCGAGGCGTCGGACGCGACGAGGCCCGGCAGCACCAGCACGGGATGGCCGTCACCACGCGGCGCGAGGCTGAGGAGCGGCAGCGCGCCGAGGAAGGCGCCGAGCTCGTGGATCGCCCGCCCCTCCAGAAACATCAGGGTGCGGGACGGCGGGCGCAGCGTCTGGGCAGTAGCGGTCATCAATGTTTCCTCTGGCAAGGCACCGGCTGCGATGCCGGCAATGGCACGAATTCCAAGACGCCGGCTTCTTGATCGTTCCGCAGCGCAACATGAATCAGCTAGGCGGCCGGTTCCCGACATTCAAGCCGGTGACAACGGGAGCGACAATAGGCCTGCGCGTTAATGCTAACGGCCGTGACGCAAAAGTCACAGCAATCGAAGCAGGAATTCTACGGAGTAGAGCGCAAGGCCTGCCAGCCCGCCGATCAACGAGCCGTTGAAGCGGATGTATTGCAGGTCGCGGCCGATGTTGATTTCGATCAGCGAAATCAGCTGCGTCATATTCCACGACTTGACCTGGTCGGAGATGAAGGTCGAGACGCCGCTCTTCTGGTCGGCGATGAAGCTGCGCAGCACCGCGACCAGGCCCTTGTTGATCTCGCCGCGCAGCTCCGCATCACCCGCCAGCGCCTCGCCGGCCGCGACGAACATGCCTGCGAGATGATGCTGGAGCACCTGCGTCTCGCCGGAGGCGCTACGCTCGATGAAGGCGCGCGTGTTCGCCCACACCGTGCGCGCAAGATCAGCTAGCTCGGGCCGCGCCAGCAGATCGCGCTTCAGACCGTCGATGCGATCGATATAGGTCTGGTCGGTGCCGAGCCGGTCGACAAAGGTCAGCACCATGCGATCGAACTCGCCGCGAAACGGATGCTTGGGATCGCTGCGCACCTCCTCAAGGAAGGCGGAGGCGGATGCCACGATCTTGTTCACCAGGAACTTGTCGGCGCGATAGAGCCGAAGCAATGTCGGCAGCTCCGCGCGCACCTTCTCGCGGATCATCGCCATGGTCTCCTTCCCCGTCAGCGTGTCATGCATGACGCGCAGGAGATCGTCGAACAGCACCTGGTGCCGCCCCTCCGCCACGAAGCCGCGCAGCGTACCGGCCGCGAGCGGTGCGAGGTCGATGGCTTGCAGTTGCGAGGACATGCGGCGGATGATGAAGGTCATCAGGCCCGAGCTTTCCGTCGCAGAGAAAGCTTCCGGCAACAGCCGCAGGGCAAAGCGCGCGAGATCGTCGCTGCGCTTGCGGTCGCGCAGCCACTCGGCGATGAAGGAGCCAAAGTCGATCTCCTTCAGCTTGGCCTCGACCGGCCCCGCCTCGAGGAAATGCACCTGGATGAATTCGCCGAGCTTGTCGGCGATGCGGGCCTGATTGCTCTGGATGATCGCGGTGTGCGGAATCGGCAAGCCCAGAGGCCGCTTGAACAGCGCGACGACGGCATACCAGTCGGCGAGCCCGCCGATCGTCGCGGCTTCCGCGAAGGCCGCGATGAAGCCGAATACGGGGTGCACGTTGAGCAGCCATTTCGCGACCACGAACAACGCGAGCGTCGCGGCCAGCACGAACGTCGCCAACGCCTTGACGCGCCGCAGCTCGGCCGCGCGCTCGGCGTCGCCGGGGGTGTCGAAGGAGAAAGTATCGACTGTCTTCATCGCGGCACCACAGTAACCCGTCATTGCGAGCGAAGCGAAGCAATCCAGAAGCTTTCCGCGGAAAGGCTCTGGATTGCTTGGACGCTTCAGCGCAAAAATACTCGCAGTTTTGTCGCGAGCTCCACGCAATGACGGCGGCGCAAAAAACAAGGCCCGCCGAAGCGGGCCTCAAAACACAGTTTCAACTCAACGCAACAATCAGGCGGTCTTGTTGTAGACCTTCGCGAAATTGTCCTGAGCGGACTTCGCGCCATTGGCGGCGAGCTTGCCGAGATAGTCGGTGGTCGCCTTGGCGCGCGAGACGAACGCTTCGCCGCGGGCACGGAGCAGGCCGGACTGGATCTCGACGGCTTCGCTGACCGACTTGGCCGAAGCGAGCTTGTCGATGCCGGAGAAGAACGCCTCGGCGTCCTCGAAGATCGCCTGCTGGATGTTGCGGCTGATCTTGCCGGCCTCGGTGACGGATTCGGCAACCGCGTTCTCGATGGCGGCGGTCACCCGCTCGGAGCCAGCGAACACTTCGGCAGCGCGGTCCTTGGCAGTGTTGGCGGTCTTCTTGACGAATTCGCGGGCAGCCTCGGGAACTTCCAGGTTCTGGATGTTCTTGAACGCGTCCTTGAAGCCCTCGAAAGCGGTGTTGGTTTCGGTCGTCATGGGGGTCTCTCCATCCTCAATTGTCTGAGCTATGGGCTCACCCCGTCCGGATTGGCCCGGGGCACGGCTTATATGGCACGGTTAATTGTGCGGTGCAATAATCATATTGCACTGCGATATCACGAAATCGTGAACAGCCTCAACAGGAGGCATCATGATGCCTCCCTGGCCATCGCCGGAACCAATGCCAGACGGCGCGGCCTGGTGCCGGACGTGCCTCTAATCCTGGGCGGCGCTTTCTAGTGCTGGACAGCGCCCGGCAGCCCGTAGGCCTCCATCTGGGCCTGAACCTGCGCGATGTTGTGCCCGAGCACGACCATGTCGTGGGTCTTGCCGCCGACATCCCGGACGTGGTCGCGCAGCAGCGCCTCGGCCTTGAAGCCGAGGCTCTCGAACAGAGCGATCGCCGCCTGCTGGTCGACCGTCATCTGGACCGAGAGCTTTTCGAGGCCGGCGCCGAGCGCGAGCGCAAAGGTCTCCTGCGACAGCGCCCGCCCGACCCCCTTCCCCCGCACGTCCTGTGACACCACCATCCGGATCTCGCCGACATGGGGCGACCAGGAATGGGGATCACGCACCAGCGTGCCGCAACCGACGACCTTGCCGTCCTTGACCGCGAGCAGGCTCGTGATCGCGCCGCGCTCGATTTCCTTGACCCAGGCCGAGAGCACTTTCGGCTCGCTGATGTTGCGTGGCAGGAACAAGAGATCATGTGTCGGCAGCGCCTTGCCGAAGGCGAGCACGGCAGCTTCGTCCGCCGGTGACATCATGCGGATCTCGATGTCGCCAGCATCCGTCTTGACGTGACGCGGATAGGAACGCGCTTCACTCATGTCGACCTCTTCCCCAGCCAGGTGTCCAGTTTCGGCCACAGCCGCTTGATCGCGTTGGCGCCGGCGACGAGCGAGACGTGGCCGCCCTTCAGCATCACCTCTTCCTTGTCCTCGGACCCGATCTTGGTGATCAGATGCTTTGCGGCGTCATACGGCACGATGTGATCGTGCTCGGCGACCGCGTGCAGGATCGGCACCTTGATGTTTTCGAGCTTTACCGCGCGTCCCCCCACCGACATGGTGTCGTTGAACAGCTTGTTGTCCCACATCAGGTCCTTGGTGATGGCGCGGAAATATTCGCCGGCGAGCGGCAGCGTGTCGGTCGCCCAGCGATCGAACATCCGGTAGGATTTCACGAACTCGTCGTTCCAGATGTTCTCCCAGAGCTGGATCTGGCTCACGGTGCGCGAGGCCGGTCGCAGCATCTCGAAGGAGGACAGGATCATCTCCGGCGGCACGTTGCCGACGCTGTCGACGAGACGGTCAACGTCGAAATAGCGGCGGTCGGAGAAATTCGAGAACAGCTTCATCTCGCGAAAATCGATCGGCGTGGTGAAGCAGATCAGGTTCTTCATCGGCCCGTCCCCGAAGATCGAGCCGTACAGCAGCGACAGCACGCCGCCGAAGCAATAGCCGATCACGGAAACGTCCTGCTCGCCGGAATCCTGTTGCACGCGGCGGACGCAATCCGGGATGAAGTCGAGGACATAGTCCTCCATGCCCAGGCTCTTCTCCTCCGGCCGCGGCGCGGACCAGTCGAGCATGTAGACGTCGTAGCCACGCTTGAGGAGGAACTCGATGAAGCTTTGGCCCGGCACGAGATCAAGGATGTAGCCGCGGTTGGTGGTGGCCATGACGATCAGCACCGGCACGCGGTAGATCTCGTCCGACATCGGGCGGTAGTGATAGAGGCTCATCGTGCCGCGCGAATGCAGCACATCCTTCGGCGTCGACCCCAGCGTTGGCCCTGAAGTCGAGAAATCTTCGACGCCCTTGATGCTGCGCATGATGGCGCGCTGCACCTCGGACTGGATGCGCTCCGGGATCGATGCGAGATCAAGTCCCGTCGGCGCGTTCATTTCGGCTCTCCACTATCGGGCGGCGGGCGCTTCGTGCGCGGCGGCCGCGGCGCAGCGCCAATCTGCGATCCGCTGGAAGCGGCCGACATCTGGCTGAGCATGGACTTGATCTCGCCGAGTTGGCCTTCGATGGACTGCAGCCGTTCGGCAATGCCGGTCATCTGCTCGCGGCTCGGCAGATTCATCGAGAGAAGATACTTTTCCATGAGGTCGCCGAACTGCCTCTGAGCACCTGCAGCAACGCCGCCGGCCCGGTTCATGGCCTGCGAGAATTCGGGCGTCTCCATCGCCTTGGTGGCAAACGAGTTGAAGCCTTTCTCCATCTCGCCAATCATCTTCTGCCACAAGGCGACCGGATCGGTGATCTTGTCGGTCATCGGCGTCCTCCAGGTCGAGGGCTCTGTTGCCCTTCTTTTCCGCCATACCACACCGTTGTGACGGGCCGGTCAACCCACGAGCGGCGGCCCGGTGTCGCGCACGCGGCTTCTTTGCGGTGGCAAACCGTGCGATACAACGTTGATCGCCAGCAAGGGGAACACGCCCGTGAATGCCTCCGCCCATCAGCCGCCGCAGACCGTCCGCGCCAACGGCATCGACATCTGCTACGAGATTTTCGGCAACGACAACGCCGAGCCTCTGCTGCTGATCATGGGGCTCGGCGCCCAGATGGTCCACTGGGACGACGCATTCTGCGAACAGCTCGCCGCGCGCGGATTTCGCGTGATCCGCTTCGACAATCGCGACATCGGCAAGTCCAGCCATTTGACCGGCGGCAAGCGGCTGACGCCGTTCGAGCTGTTGAAGCTGCGCTTCCTGAAGATGCCGGTGGCCGCAACCTACAAACTGATCGACATGGCCAGGGATACGGTCGGCCTGATCGACGCGCTCGGCATCAAGTCGGCGCATCTCGTCGGCGCCTCGATGGGCGGCATGATCGCGCAGGAAGTCACGCTGTCGTTTCCGCAGCGCGTGCGCTCGCTCACCTCGATCATGTCGACGACGGGCAATCCGCGCGTGCCGCCGCCGACGCGCGAGGCCGCCGCCATGCTGATGGCGCCGCCACCGCGCAGCAAGGAGGAATTCATCGTCCGCTACGGCCAGACCTGGAAGGTGCTGCGCGCCGGCCATTTTCCCGAGGAAGAGGCGCTCGATCCCGGCCGCGCCGAACGGGTGTTCGCGCGCGGCCTGAATCCAGCCGGCGTCGGACGGCAGTTGCGCGCCGTACTCGCCTCCGGCAGCCGCAAGGAGCGCTTGCACAGCGTCAAGACGCCGACGCTGGTCATCCACGGTACCGTCGATCCCCTGGTTCGCCCCGAAGGCGGCAAGGACACTGCGGCATCAATCCCCAACGCAAAACTTCTGATGATCGACGGCATGGGCCACGCACTGCCGATGCGCTTCTGGCCGCAAATCGTCGACGCCATCGACAAGCACGCGCATGGGGCAGGGGCGAAAGCGGCCTAACTCTTCCGCGCGATCCAGATCACATGGCGCGCGCCACCGCCTTTTCCGGTGGCGCGGAGGTTGACTTCGTTGACGTCAAAACCTGCGCTACCAAGACGCTTGGTGAATGCCGGGTTGGGTCCCGACGACCAAACGGCGAGCACGCCTCCCGGCCGCAGCGCCGTCCGCGCCGCTTTCAGCCCGGCTGAATTGTAGAGTGCGTCATTGCTCTTCCGGGTCAACCCTTCCGGCCCATTGTCGACGTCGAGGAGAACGGCGTCGAACGCCGATCGGTGCGCCCGGATGATTTCGGCAACATCGGTTTCCCGCACGCTCACGCGAGGGTCATCGAGGCTGTCACCAAAGACTTGCGCCATGGGTCCCCGCGCCCAGGCCACCACCGACGGCACGAGCTCCGACACGACAATCTGCGCTTTGCCGGCAAACACGGCGAGCGCAGCACGTAGCGTAAAGCCCATGCCCAATCCGCCGATGAGGACGACGGGCTTGGCGACCTTCTCGATCTGTTTGGCCGCGAGCGTCGCGAGAGCGGCCTCCGAGCCCGACAGGCGGCTATTCATCAGCTCGTTGGTGCCGAGCATGATGGAGAACTCTTTGCCGCGGCGCATCAGGCGAAGCTCGCCATCGGAGCCGGGAATCTTGGCGGTATCGAGTTTTTCCCAGGGAATCATGCGCGAGGTTTAGCACAATCGAGAATCGTAGGCTGGGTTAGCCGAAGGGCGTACCCCACCTCTTTGCTGTCCGCATCGAGAGAAACGGTGGGTTACGCTTCGCTAACCCAGCCTACAATCCACGATCCGCGGCTACCCGCCCGCCCAGACATCGAGCACGTAGCGGTTCTTTGTGCCGAGCTCCTCGATCCAGCGCGCGCCGGCGGCAGCGTCGCTGCCGCTCTTCTCGCGATAGATCGCCACCAGCGCCGCCTTCACGTCGGGCTCCATCTTGCCGCCATCGCCGCATACATAGATGATCGCGCCCTGCTCGATCAGGCCCCACACCTTGTCCTTCTGCAGGGCAAGCACGTGCTGCACATAGGTCTTGGGTCCGTCAGCGCGCGAGAAGGCGGTGAACAGCTCGGTGATGCCGCTCGCGGCCATTGCCTTCAATTCATCAGCATAGAGAAAATCCTGGTCGGGGTGGCGGCAGCCGAAGAACAGCATCGCAGGCCCGAGCGTCGCACCCTTGGCCTTCCGCGCGGCTCGCTCCTGGAGGAAGCCGCGGAATGGCGCAAGACCCGTTCCCGGACCGATCATGATGATCGGCACCGACGAATCATCCGGCAGGCGGAAGCCGGCCTTGGTCTCGCGCACAGTGGCGTAGATCGTGTCGCCGGCGCGGCGATCGCTGATATAGTTCGAGCAGATGCCCTTGTAGATGCCGCGGCCCGATGCCGCCGGCCCGCCGACCACGCCGACGGTGACGCTGCAGCGCGCAGGATCGACCGAGGGCGAGGACGAGATCGAGTAATAGCGCGGCGCCAGCAGCGAGAGCATTTCGAGATAGACATGGAGCGGCAGCTCGCAGGCCGGATATTCGGTCAAGAGATCGAATACCGACTTGCGCTTGGCCAGGATCTCGGCGCGGTAGCGCTCGCCGGCCTCCGCGTCGTCGCCGACGAAGGCGAGCAACTTCGGTTTGGTCACCGGGCAGCGCGTGTGCTCCGACATGATCTGGATCTGCTTGCGCGTCGCGACCTGCTGAAGCTCGACGAAATCGGTGAGGAGCTGACCGACCGACACGCCCTCGCCCACCGGCAATTGCGCGCGGCGGCCTTCAGCTACCGCCAGCCTGATCTGGTCTGCCGGCAGGAAGCCGAAGCGGCGGGCCACGGCACCGACCAGCGCCGGATCGTTGCGCGGCACCACGCTGAGATGGTCGCCGACGCGGTAGCTCACGCCTTGCGGCAACTGTACCTCGACATGGCGGGTCGAGCGCTCGGACGGATTGGGACCGCTCTTGCTCTGGAGCTCGTCGTTGACCAGCACCTTCATCGCCGCCGTGCCGCCGAGCGCAGCGATCGCATTGACCGCGCCGGGTGCGACGGGCTCGACCTTGTAGAGCGGCTCGTCATCGGCGTTGCGGCTGAAATCCGCCGTCAGCCCCCACTCCTTCACGGCCGCGGGCGCGGCTGCGGCGAACCATTTTTCGAACTGGCCGTCGAGATCGCTGCGCGCGTCGCCCTCGCCGCGCGCATAGAGGCTGCGCGCGCCGTGGGCAGCCAGCCGCTCGTCGATGAAGCGCGGCACCGATTGATAGGTGGCGGCCCAGTCGCTGTTGCCGCAACCGAACACGGCGTAGCGGACTTTTGACAGCGCGTCCTTCGGCATGTCAGCATGCAGCCATTTGACGAACTGCGTGGCATTGTCCGGCGGCGCGCCGTTGTAGGAGGCGCAGAAGATCAGCACGCCACCCTCGTCCGGCAGCTTGCCGGCATGGTCGTCCAGCGGCGCGAGCCTGCTGGCGAAGCCGTTGACCTGCGCAAGATCGGCAACGCGCGCTGCCAGTTCCTCGGCGGTGCCGAGATTGGAGCCATAGAGCACCAGCAGCGGCGTGTTGTGCCCGGGGCGCGTGGTGGCGCGTGGCGCAGCCGCGCCCGCGCTCGCAATCGCCGCGGCAGGGCCGGAATAGGCGCCGCGCTCGCGATCGGCGCGTGGACGGACCTTGATCTTGAAGCCTTCCGGCTTGATGGTCAGCGTTTCCTTCAGGTGCATCTGGTAGCGCTGATGGTCGATCAGCCTGAAGCGCTGGAGGATCATGCCGAGCGCAAGCGCAGCCTCGTGCATGGCAAAGCCGCGGCCGATGCAGGCGCGCTGGCCATTGCCGAACGGCTTCCAGGCATTGACGGGGCGCTTGGCCTCCGCCTCGCGGCTGAAGTTCTCGGGATCGAAGGCATCGGGGTTGGGGCCCCAGACGCTGGGGTCGCGATGCAGCGCCGTCACCAGGATCGTGGTGAAGGTGCCCTTCTTCAGCTTGTACTTGCCGCCGCCGATGGTCTCGTCCTTCAGCGGCGAGACGCCATAGGCGGGCGCCGGCGGCCACAGCCGCAGCGCCTCTTTCAAGACCTGCGTGATGTAGGTGAGCTGCGTCACCTGCTGATAGGTCGGCCTGGCGTTGACGTCGGGACCGAAGACCCGATCGACCTCGTCATAGGCCTTCTTGAGAATGTCCGGGTGCTTGAGCAGCGCATAGATCGTGTAGGACAACAAGCCGCTGGTGGTCTCGTGCCCCGCGATCAGGAACGTGTTGATCTGGTAGCGGATGTTGACGTCGTCGAGCTGCTCGCCGGTCGAGCGGTCGACACCGGTCATCATGGCCGCGAGCATGTCCTTCTTGTCGTCTACCCCTTCCGCAGCTTTGCGCCGCTCGGCGATGATCTCGTCGACCATCTTGTTCATGAAGGCGACGTCTTCACCGAGCGTCTTGCGCCGCTTCTGCATCCAGAGCTGCTCGAACGGCAGGCCGCGGGTCATCATGATGGTTTCGAGCGAACGCACCAGCGACTCGACGAAGGGATGGTAGTCGCGCCGGTAAAAGGAATTGAAGCGGTAGTCGAAACCGCAGAGACCGATCGTGTCCAGCGTCAGCGCGGTCATGTCGTGGACGACGTCGATCTCGTCGTCGGCGTTGAGCCGCTCCCATTTCTTGACGAGCTGCTCGGCGATATCGACCATGCTCGGGTGATAGGACTGCATGGCGCGGTTGCCGAACGGCTGGAGCAGGATGTTGTGGGCCTTGCTCCAGTTCGGTTCCTTGGTATCGGCCGTGAAAAGGCCATCGCCGCCGACGGCGCGCACCCGGCGCAGCGCACCGCGCACCACCTTGTCGAAGCGCTTCTCGTCGGAGAGCTCGTCGACGAGATCATGGCCGGAGACGATGACGATCGGCGAACCCATCATGTCGAGCCAGAAGATCGGGCCGAGCTCCTTGGCGAGGCGCGTCAGGTGCTGCACGGGTGCGGCCGAATCCAGCGACAGCATGTTGCCGACCACGGGCTTGGTCGGCGGATGCGGGATCGGGTCCAGACGATTCTTGGATGACATCGACGTGCGCTTCCCCCAGTTGCGTCATTCCGGGGCGGTTCGCAGAGCCGAACCCGGAATCTCGAGATCCCGGGTTCGATGCTAAGCATCGCCCCGGGATGACGACTGCGTCGTCACCCAAACCGCCTTCTACGCCATTCGATCAGCTTGGCGCTGACCTCTTCCGGCTTTTCCTGCTGCGTCCAATGGCCGCTGTCCCTGACCAGATACTTTTCGAGATCCGGCACCAGCTTCTCCATGCCGTCGGCGGCCGAGGGCGGCAGCACCGCGTCGTTCTCGGCCATGATCATCAGCGACGGTACGCGGACGTGATGGTCCAGTCCCTCGGCGTTCTGCCAGTTGCGGGTGAAGTTGCGGTACCAGTTGATGCCGCCGGTGAAGCCGGTTTTCGCAAAGGTGTCGACGAACACCTTCTTCTCTTCCGCCGACAGGATCGGCGTGCGCGGGTCATGCCTGGCGTCGTAATTCGCGATCATCTGCGGAAATGCCAGGTTGATCCGGGGCGAGGCACCGATGCCGGCTATGGGCTGCTCCTCCGGCGCACCCGGAGGGCGCGCAACCGGCTTGCGCATGAAGGCATCGAAGGTCTGTTCGACGCGGCTGCCAAAAATCCTGTCGGGCTCGCGCGCAGGATCCTGGAACTGCACGATGTACATCTGATCGCCAAACCGCTTGCGAAACAGCTCGATCGGATCCATCGGCGCGCGATCCCAATGCGGCGTGTTCACGCCGACGACGCCGGCGACGCGCGAAGGATGGCGCAGCGGCATCTGCCAGACGACGAAGCCGCCCCAGTCGTGGCCGACGAAGATCGCCTTTTCGATATTCAGATGATCAAGAAGCCCGACGAGATCGCCGGTCAGATGTTCCATGTCGTAGGCCTCGACCGGCTCGGGCCGGTCGGTCGCGCCATAGCCGCGCTGGTCCGGCGCGATCACGCGGATGCCGGCCTCGCTCAGCGCCTTGATCTGGTGACGCCAGGAGAAGGCGAGCTCGGGCCAGCCATGGCACAGCACCACCGGCGGCTTGTCGCTGTTCGGGCCCGCCTCGTAATAGCCCATGCGAATTCCGTTCGTCTGCACGAACTTGAGTGGCGGCATTTCGATCATTGCAAAATTCCTACTCGGCAGCGCCTTTGACGTCGGCCGCAGGCGGCGCGTAGGCCGCCTCCAGCGCGGCGAACTCTTCCGGCAGCATGTCGCACATCACCGGCACGTGCGGGATGATGTTGGCGCCGACGATGAAGCCGAAATCGAGCTGGTCGCGATAGCTCTGCACGGTGATGTTGAGCGCCTGCCCATGGGTGGAGATCGACACCGGATAGATGTGCAGCAGCTCGGCACCTGCGGCATAGAGCGTCTGCCGCGGCCCCGGCACGTTGGAGACGGTGATGTTGGCCGCCGGCGGAAGCACGTCCGACAGGTTCGAGCGGCTGTAGAGCAACGCCAGGATCTGCACCATCATCGGCGCGCCCAGCATCGAGATGTTGGAGACCTGCGGCATCAGCGCACGCAGCGGATGCGACATCTCCTTGGCCTTGGTCGACTGCGCAATGATCGCCTCGAGCCGTCCCTTGGGATCGTCGATATTGGTGGCGATCGAGCAGATCATGCCGAACACCTGGTTGTTGGCCTCGGTATTGCCCTCCTCGCGGAGCGAGATCGGCACCGCCGCGGTCAGCGATTTTGCGGGCAGCGCGCCGTGTTGCTGGAGATAGCGCCGCACCACGCCGGAGGCGAGCGCGAGCACCACGTCGTTGAGCTTGCCGCCGGCCTGCTTGGCAAGCGCCTTGGCGCGCGACAGCGGGATCGAGACGCCGGCAAAGCTGCGCTCGGACGAAATCGACTTGTTGAGCAGGGTCGGCGGCGACACCATGTTGGCAAGGCTCTCGCGCGAGTTCGGATCGGAGATCTTGCCGAGCACGTCGGAGACGCTCTTGAGCACGGTCGGGATGTTGCCGGCAAAGCGCACCGCGCTTTCGATCTGGTACATCGCATTGTCGAACAGGATCGAGCCGATATCGCTCTTGCCCGTGCGCGGCAGTTGCAGGTTCTTGGCGGCTTGCGAGGCCTCGAGCGGCTGGGTGAAGAGCTGCTGGTAGGAATCGAGCAGATTGGCGGCGATATCGCGCGGCTCCTGGCCGGGCTTCGCGCCGCCCACCGGCGGATCGACCTGCCGCGGGATCGGCGAGATGTCGTAGATCATGTTGGTCAGCGCCGCGCCGGCGCCGCCGTCGATGGCGGCATGGTGCATCTTGGAATAAAGGCCGACCTCGTTGTCCTTCATGCCCTCGAAGACATAGAACTCCCAGAGCGGACGGGCGCGGTTCAACAGCTTGGCATGCATCCAGCCCACGATGCGCTCGAGGGTGGCGCGGTCGCGCGGAGCCGGCAGGCTGGCGCGGAAGATGTGGCGGTCGATGTCGAACTGGTCGTCCTCGACCCAGGAGGGATGATCGATGTCGAGCGGCGCCTTTTCCAGGCGCGCTTTCAGGATCGGCGCGATGTGCAACCGCGAGGCGATCATCGCCTTGAAGTCTTCGAAGAAGTCGCCCTTGTAGTCGTCAGGCAGGCGAAAGATCGCCATGCTGCCGACATGCATCGGCATTTCCGGCGTTTCGAGATAGAGAAATGACGCGTCCAGCGACGACAGCTTCTTACCGTCACCCATAGTTCCCTCCGACTCACTTGGACAGGCGCCTTATCGGCGCTTCTTGTCAGGCCGATACTGTAGGGTCCGGCGGGGCATATGCAATGGCAAACGGGCCCGCCCGGTCAAATGGCCAGAACTCCCCCTCCGGTTGCGCCAGTCGATCGGCCACGGCCCAGAGCGCTGCGGGGTTGACCCCGAGCCCGATATGGCTTGCGAAATAGACCTCGATGTTCTCGGCACGCTCGGAAGGATGCAGCAGGCAGGTCTTCCAGTTTACGATGCCGTCGCTGCGCGAATAGATCGAGCTGGAGGGGACCGGCAGGTCGCCCGCGATCGCCTCGCGCAGCTCGGAAAAGTCCTCGACCCGTTCGCCGGACAGCGCCTCATAGAGCCGCGTCGCATTGGTCGCCCGCACGTCATTGGCAAAGGGGCTGCCGAGCGTGACGACATAGCGGACCATGTCGGGCGCCTGGAGTGCCAGGTCGCGTGCATAGACCCCGCCGAGGCTCCATCCGACGAGGCTCACCTTGCGCCCGGTCGCGGCATGAATTTCCGCCAGACGGGAGCGCAGCGTCTCCCGAACGCGCGTCAGGCCGCCGAGATTGCGGCCCATCCGCCAGGCCTGAGCGTCATAGCCAAGCTCGTGCAGATAGCGGCGCATCGGCGCCATCGACAGGTCGCTGGCGAGAAAGCCAGGCAGCGCCAGCACCGGATGGCCGTCGCCCTTCGGCGCCCGCATCAGAAGCGGCGACAGGAACAGGCTGGCGTTGAATTCGAACAGGCCGCGCGCTTCCGCGAGCAGGAGCCCGAGGCCCGGCGGACGAAGCCGGCGCGAGGCCTCTGCTCCATCCCGATCGACCGGCATTACTTCTTCTTGTCGCCGCTACGCGGCCCGCCGAGCCCGGCCATCGCGACGAACATGTCCTGAAACCGCTCGGCGATCTTCGGATCGAAGGTGAACCAGCTCTGGACCAACGACTCTGGCGATATCTTTTCGATGTTGCTCAGCACCTGCTGCTGCAACTTGTCCATCACGGCCGTCTGCATCGGCGCCACGTCCGGCAATCCGAAGAACTGGCGGGCCTCGAGGGGCGTGCAGTCGATTTCGACGTTAACTTTCATATCCCCTCCTGATCGGATTCGAGCGGCCTTGCCGCAGTATCACCGCGAGTTGTGGTGCAACGCAAGCGACCAGATGCGAGGCGCCGCCTGCCCCCCTCCCGCATTCGGTCAATATGGTCAATCAAAAGTCGAATGTCGCGGGCGGGCCATCTGTCGGAGTATCGGTCAGCATTGCTGCACAGCGGCGCAACTTGGCGCGTTCCTTGCTGGAATGGCGCTTGCACGGTGCAAAAACTCTGGGCAACATGGATAAATCAGCCGGCCGAACAATCAAAAATCACGGCATGGCAGAGTGGAGAGGGTCAAGAATGTCGGTACGTCACGGTCTTCTAGCGATGACGCTTGCCTCGGCGCTGGCGTTGGCGGTGTCGCCCGCCTCGAGCCAGACGCTGCGCTACGCCAACCAGGGCGAGCTCAAATCGCTCGATCCGTACACGCTCAATGAAAGCACCACCCACGCCCATCTCGGCCATGTCTATGAGGGGCTGATCGAGCTCGACAAGGACCTGAAGGTCATCCCGGCGCTCGCCGAAAGCTGGGAAACGCCGGAGCCCACCCGCTGGCGATTCCACTTGCGCAAGGGCGTCAAATTTCACAATGGCGATCCCTTCACCGCCGATGACGTGGTGTTCTCGGCCGACCGCGTCCGAGCCCAAGGCTCCAACCTTTTGACCCGCGTCCCTGCCGACGTCAAGGTTGTGAAGGTCGACGACTATACCGTCGATTTCATCCTGACGTCTCCCAATCCCATCCTGCTCTCGGGTTGGGACACCTGGTATATCATGGACAAAAAGTGGGCGGAGGCGAACAACGTGGTTGCGCCGACGCCGGTGGCTGCCACGACCCCAAGCTACGCCTCGCTGCACACCAATGGTACCGGTCCCTTCATGATCGAAAGCCATCAGCCGGGCGTGAAGACCGTCTTCAAGGTCAACCCGAACTACTGGCAGAAGCCGCAGCATAATCTCAAGGAGATCGTGTTCACGCCGATCGCCTCCGATGCGACACGCGTGGCGGCGCTTCTGTCGGGCGAAGTCGACGTCATCGAGCCCGTTCCGATCCAGGATATCCAGCGTATTACTTCAAGCCCCAATGCGACGGTGCTTTCCGGCCCGGAATTGCGCACGATCTTCATCGGCATGGACCAGTCGCGCGACGAGTTGTTGTACTCCAGCGTCAAGGGCAAGAATCCATTCAAGGATACCCGCGTCCGCGAGGCCTTCTACAAGGCGATCGACGTCGAGCTGATCAAGAACCGCGTCATGCGCGGGCTCTCCACTCCATCCGCCCTGATGATCGCACCGGAGCTCTATCAGCTGTCGAAGGATTTCACGCGGCCCAAGGCCGATCCGGACGGCGCCAAGAAGCTGCTGACGGAAGCCGGCTATCCTGATGGCTTCGAGGTGACGATGGATTGCCCGAACGATCGCTACGTCAATGACGCGGCGATCTGCCAGGCCGTGGTCGGCATGCTCGCCCGCATCGGCGTCAAGGTGACCCTGCTGGCGCAGCCCAAAGCGCAATATTTCGCCAAGGTGCTCAAGCCGGGCGGCTACAAGACGTCGTTCTACATGCTGGGCTGGACGCCGGGCACGATGGATTCGCACAACGTGCTGCATGACATCATGGGTTGCCGCAACGATCCCAAGGACCCGAACCGCGGCGAATCCAATCTCGGCGGTTATTGCAACAAGCAGCTTGATGAGCTCACGGATAAGGTCCTGGTCGAGAACGACATCGCCAAGCGCAACCAGCTGATCAAGCAGGCCTACGAGATCTCGATCAAGGACTGGTCCTACATCCCGCTGCACCAGCAGGCGCTGGCCTGGGGCGTATCCAAGAAAGTGAAACTGGTTCAGCGCGCGGACAACCAGGTCCTGCTCTACTGGGCCAACAAACAGGAAGAATAAGTGTTGACGAGTTGTGAAGTCCCGGAAGCCTCGGCTTCCGGGACTTGCCGTTTAGGCTACGCGATGATGCGCGCCTCTGAAGAGACCTGAAAGGAACCGATGCTCGCTTTCACTCTTCGCCGGGCAATCCAGGCGATCGGCGTCATGATTGCCGTCGGCATCATTTCGTTCTCGATGTTCCGCTTCGCCGGCGATCCTGTGAACCAGATGGTGTCGATGGACACGTCCGGCGCCGAACGCGCCGCGATCCGCCAGTCGCTCGGCCTCGACGATCCCGTGATCGTGCAGTTCGGCCGCTATGTCGCAAATGCGGCGCAGTTCAAATTCGGCATCTCCTACCAGTTCCGCCTTCCGGTCACGAACCTGTTGATGGAGCGGATGCCGGCGACGCTGGAGCTAGCGATCTGCGCCACAATCTTCGCGATGCTCGGCGGCATCCTGATGGGCGTCTATTCGGCGCTTCGCCGCGACACTTTGCTGGCTCACGCATTCCAGGCGATCTCGTTGATCGGCATCTCGCTGCCGACCTTCCTGATCGGCATTCTGCTGATCTACCTGTTCTCGGTGACGCTCGGCTGGCTGCCTTCGTTCGGCCGCGGCGATGTCGTGCATATCGGCTGGTGGACGACGGGCCTGCTCACGCTCTCCGGATTGAAGGCGCTGATCATGCCCTCGATCACGCTCGGCCTGTTCCAGATGACGCTGATCATGCGCCTGGTGCGCGCCGAGATGCTGGAGGTGATGCGCACCGACTATATCCGCTTCGCCCGCGCCCGCGGGCTCACGACGCGCGCGATCCATTTCGGACATGCGTTGCGGAATACGCTGGTTCCCGTGATCACGGTGGCCGGCCTGCAATTTGGCTCGGTTATTGCTTTCGCGATCATCACCGAGACCGTGTTCCAGTGGCCGGGCATGGGTTTGTTGTTCGTCCAGGCCGTGCAGAATGTCGATATCCCGATCATGGCGGCCTATTTGATGATGGTGTCCCTGATCTTCGTCACCATCAATCTCGTCGTCGATATCCTCTACACCATCGTCGATCCGCGTCTGCGCTCGACGGTCAGCCGGGCACACTGAGATGAGCGAGGCCGTCGTCCCACACAAAGCCGAAGAGCCCCTCGCGCGCGGCGCGGCCCAAACCGGCTGGTTCAAGCGCGCCGTCGAGAGCGACTTGTTCTATTCCTTCCGCCGCTCCAAGATCACAATGATCGCGGCCGCGATCACGCTGCTGTTCTTCCTGCTGGCGGTCTTCGCCTCATTGCTCGCCGTACAGAATCCGTTTGATCCGGCGCAGCTCCAGCTGCTGAATTCGCGCATCTCGCCGCTTTGGACCGCGGACGGTCAAAGCCCGTTCCTGCTCGGCACCGACGAGCAGGGCCGCGACGTGCTGTCCGCAATCCTGTACGGCCTGCGGATTTCTCTCCTCGTCGGCATCCTCGGCGTCGTGCTCTCCGGCGCGCTCGGCATCCTGCTTGGCCTGACGGCCGGCTATTTCGGCGGCGCCGTGGACGGCCTGATCATGCGTGTCGCCGACGTGCAGCTCTCCTTCCCTGCGATCCTGATCGCGCTCCTGATCAACGGCATCGCCAAATCGCTGCTCGGCAACAAGCTCGACGAGATGAGCATGCTGGGCGTGCTGGTGCTCGCGATCGGCCTGAGCTTCTGGGTGCAATATGCCCGCACCGTGCGCGGCTCGGTGATGGTCGAGAAGAACAAGGATTATGTCGCCGCCGCGCAACTGATCGGCCTGCCCGCGCCCGTGATCATGCTGCGCCATGTGCTGCCGAACACGATGGGCCCGATACTTGTCATCGCCACGATCAACCTGGCGCTCGCGATCATCACCGAGGCGACGCTGTCGTTCCTCGGCTCGGGCATGCCCGAGACCATGCCCTCGCTGGGCACGCTGATCCGCATCGGCAACAACTATCTGTTCGCCGGCGAATGGTGGATCGTCGCCTTCCCGGGCCTCGCGCTCGCAATTCTTATCCTCTCCATCAACCTGCTGGGCGATTGGCTGCGCGACGCGCTCAATCCAAAGCTCAGGTGAGTCCATCTCGTCCATGACCGACACAGTTCTCTCCGTGCGTAGTCTACAGGTGGAGTTCGCCTCGCGCCGCGGCACGCTGCGCGCGATCGACGGCGTCTCCTTCGACATTGCCAAGGGCGAGGTGCTGGGCGTGGTCGGCGAGTCCGGCGCTGGAAAGTCGGTCACCGGGCTCGCGGTAATCGGCCTGATCGATCCGCCCGGCCGCATTGCCGGTGGCGAGATCCATCTCGCCGGCACACGCATCGACAATTTGCCGCCCGAGGAAATGCGCCGCGTGCGTGGAAAGCGGATCGGCATGATCTTCCAGGATCCGCTGACCTCGCTGAACCCGCTCTACAAGATCGGCGACCAGATCGTGGAAACGATCCGCACGCATCTGAACCTGTCCGAGCTGGCCGCGCGCCGCCGCGCCATCGATCTCCTCGCCGAGGTCGGCATCCCCGCGCCGGAGAAACGCATCGACGGCTATCCGCACGAATTCTCCGGCGGCATGCGCCAGCGCGTGGTGATTGCGCTGGCGATCTGCGCCGAGCCCGAGCTGATCATCGCGGACGAGCCGACCACCGCACTCGACGTCTCCGTGCAAGCGCAGATCATCTCGCTGATCAAGCGGCTCGGTCGCGACCACGGCACCGCGGTGATGCTGGTGACCCACGACATGGGCGTGATCGCGGAGGCCTCCGACCGCGTCGCGGTGATGTATGCCGGCCGCGTCGCCGAGATCGGCCCGGTACAGGCCGTCGTGAAGAATCCGCTGCACCCCTACGCCAAGGGCCTGATGGGCGCGATCCCGACGCTCGCCGGCGAAGACAAGCGCCTGGTGCAGATCCCCGGCTCCATGCCGCGCCTGTCGGCGATCCCGCGCGGCTGCTCGTTCAATCCGCGCTGCGCGTTTGCGTTCGACCGCTGCCGGGTCGAGCGGCCTGAGCCGCTTGCCCAAGGTGCGCAGTCGGTCGCCTGCCATCTCTATGACAACGCCCCTGCGGAGAGCGCAGCATGAGCGCGCCCTTCGTCCAGGCCAAAAATCTGCGCCGCGTCTTCGACGTCTCGAAGCCGTGGCTGAACCGGGTGCTCGAGGGTGGCCATCTCGAATATCTCAAGGCCGTCGACGGCGTCACCTTCGACATCAACAAAGGCGAGACGTTTGCGCTGGTCGGCGAGTCCGGTTCCGGAAAGACGACGGTGGCGCGGATGATCGTCGGGCTGTTGCCACCGAGCTCGGGCCAGGTCCTGATCGACGGCGTCTCGATGACCGATCCGAAGCAGGCGCCGGCGCGACGCCGCCTGCGCCGCCGCATCCAGATGATCTTCCAGGACCCCTATGCTTCCCTCAATCCGCGCTTCCGGGTCGACGCCATCATCGCCGAGCCGATCCGTGCCTTCGACCTGATCCAGGGCGAGCGCGACATCCAGGCCCGCGTCGGCGAATTGTTGAGCCTGGTGGGGTTGCATCCAGACGACCGGCTGAAATATCCGCACGAGTTCTCCGGCGGTCAGCGCCAGCGCATCGCGATCGCGCGCGCGCTGGCGTCCGACGCCGAGTTCATCGTCTGCGACGAGCCGACCTCGGCGCTCGACGTGTCCGTGCAGGCGCAGATCCTCAATCTGATGCGCGACCTCCAGGACAAGTTCGGCCTCACCTACATGTTCATCAGTCACAACCTCGCGGTCGTCCGCCACATGGCAACCCGCGTCGGCGTAATGTATCTCGGCCGCATCGTCGAGATCGCCGAAGGCCGTGAGCTGTTCGCGCGCCCGCGCATGCCCTACACCAAGATGCTGCTCGGCGCGGTGCCGGATCTCGCGATGTCCGGCCGCCAACGGATTCCGGTCAAGGGCGAGATCCCGAACCCGATCGATCCGCCGCCGGGATGCGCCTTCAATCCGCGCTGCCCCCTCGCCTTCGATCTCTGTCGAAAGGAGACGCCGCAACTGATCGACGGCGTCGCCTGCCACGCCGTCAACACCGCGCCGGTACCGGCGTGACGCGCGCGTGCCATGCTGCCCGCGCAATTGGCAGCAGGTCTTGCCTGTGATCAATTGCGCCCGCCGCAAACAAGAAAAGTGATCTCCCATGGCCAGCAACGTCAATCCGGATCCCTTCACCACGAGGCCTGAGATCGAAGGCACGTTTGGCGTTGTCGCAAGCACGCACTGGATCGCGACCGCCGTCGGCATGGCGATCCTCGAAAAAGGCGGCAACGCGTTTGACGCCGGCGTCGCGACCGCCTTCACGCTTCAGGTGGTCGAGCCGCATCTCAACGGCCCCGGCGGCGACGTGCCCATCATCGTGCATGACGTCAAGCGCGGGCGGACCGAGGTGATCTGCGGCCAGGGCCCGGCGCCGGCGCGCGCCACCATCGCCCATTACAAGAGCGAAGGGCTCGACATGGTGCCCGGCACCGGGCTGCTCGCGGCCTGCGTCCCCGGCACCTTCGAATCCTGGATGCTGCTGCTCCGCGACTACGGCACGATGCGTGTGCGCGACGTGCTGGAACCCGCGATCGCCTATGCGCGCGACGGCTATCCGCTGGTCGAGCGCGCTTGTGCCACGATCAAGACCGTCGAGCAGCTGTTCCGCAAGCACTGGCCGACGTCGGCCGCGGTCTACCTGCCGAACGGCGAAGTCCCGAAACCCGGCACGCTTTTCACCAACAAGACGCTCGCTGCCACCTATTCACGCATCCTGAGCGAAGCCGAAAGCGGCGGCGGCGGACGCGATGCCGAGATCGAGCGCGCGCGAAAAGCCTGGTCGCAAGGCTTTGTCGCCGAGGCCATCGACAAATTCTGCCGGACACAGGAAGTGATGGACGTCAGCGGATCGCCGCATCGCGGCGTGCTCTCGGCCGACGACATGGCGCGCTGGCAGCCGACCATCGAGGCGCCGCTGACCTATGACTACGGCCACTACACCGTCTGCAAGGCCGGCGTCTGGAGCCAGGGTCCGGTCACCTTGCAACAGCTCGCGTTGTTGAAGGGCTTTGCGCTCGACGGGCTCGACCCAACGGGCCCCGAATTCATCCATCTCCAGATCGAATGCGCAAAGCTCGCTTTCGCGGACCGCGAGAAGTTCTACGGCGATCCCAAGTTCAACGAGATCCCGATCGCAACGCTCTTGTCGGATGCGTATAACGACGAGCGCCGCAAGCTGGTCACCGACAAGGCCTCGCTCGACTTCCGGCCCGGCTCGGTCGAAGGCTTTGGCGGGGTCGTCAAATTGCGCCGCGCCGAAGGCCAACGCGAGGCCGTCGGCGCGCTCGGCGCGGGCGAGCCGACGGTCGGCCGCTTCGGCGAGGTGCGCGGCGACACCGTGCATTTCGACATCATCGACAAGGACGGCAACATGGTCTCCTCGACGCCGTCGGGCGGCTGGCTGCAATCCTCGCCGGTCATCCCGGAGCTCGGCTTCTGCCTGGGCAGCCGCGCCCAGATGTTCTGGCTGGAGGAAGGCCACCCCGCATCGCTCGCGCCGGGCAAGCGTCCGCGTACCACGCTGTCGCCGACCATGGCGCTGCGCGACGGCGAGCCGTATCTCGCCTGGGGATCGCCCGGCGGCGACCAGCAGGATCAGTGGATCACGCAGTTCTTCCTGCGGCATGTCCATTGCAACCTCAATCTCCAGGAGGCGATCGACGCGCCGGCTTGGCATTCCGAGCATTTCCCGATTTCGTTCTGGCCGCGCACCGCGCGTCCCGGCGTGCTCGTGGTCGAGAACCGCGTGCCCAAGGCGACGATCGAGAATTTGCGTGAGCGCGGGCATATCGTGGAAGTCGGTCCCGACTGGTCCGAAGGCCGCCTCACCGCCGCATCGCGCGTCGGGGTGCGCCGGCGCGCCGCCGCGAATCCGCGGGGCATGCAGGGTTACGCGGTGGGACGCTGAAGAACGAACGAGCACGACATGACCTGGTCGATCATCGCGCGAGATCCTGCCACCGGCCAGTTCGGCATTGCGGTTGCGACGCGCTTCTTCGCCGTCGGCGCGCGCGTGCCCTTCATCGCCGCGGGCCTTGGCGCGATCGCGACGCAAGCTTTCGTCAATCCCTATTACGGCATCGACGGCGTCAAGCTGTTGCGCGAAGGCCTGAACGCGCATGACGTGCTCGCGGCGCTGCTCGCGACCGATGATGGCCGTGAAAGCCGCCAGGTCCACATCATGGACGCAAGCGGTGAGGTCGCGGCGCACACCGGCCGCGATTGCGTCGACTGGTGCGGACACACGGCGGGTAGCGGCTTCTCCATTGCGGGCAACATGCTTGCCGGTCCCGACGTCCTCAGCGAGACGGCGAAGACCTACATCGCCAATGACAGCCTGCCCTTCCCGCGCCGCCTGCTGGCGGCGATGCGCGCCGGCGAAGCCGCCGGCGGCGACAAGCGCGGCAAGCAGTCTGCCGCGCTGCTCGTCCATGGCGAGGAGGAATGGTCGGCGCTCGACCTGCGCGTCGACGATCATCCCGATCCGCTTGCCGAGCTGGCACGGCTCGAGCAGGTCAGCAACGAACTCTGGGTGCATTTCCGCGGCTCGCTGCCGACACGCCGGAACCCGGCCGGGATCACCGACCGCGCCGTGATCGATGCCCGTGTCGCGGCGGCCCGCACGACAGAGCAATGAGCGCGGCGCCCCTCATCAAGATCGAGGGCCTGCGCGTCCGCTTCCACGGCGACGATGGCCGCATCACCCACGCGGTGGACAGCGTCGATCTCAGTGTCGCCAACGGCGCGACGCTCGGCCTCGTTGGCGAATCCGGCTGCGGCAAGAGCGTGACGTCGCTTGCGATCATGGGGCTGTTGCCGAAGCAGACCAGCGAGGTCACCGGCAACATCCGCTTCGATGGCATTGATCTCCTGCAAACCTCCGACCAGACCCTGCGCGACCTGCGCGGCAACCGGCTCGCGATGATCTTCCAGGAGCCGATGACCTCGCTCAATCCGAGCTTCACCATCGGCGACCAGATCATCGAGACGGTCCTGCGCCACCGCGGCGGCTCAAGGAAGAGCGCGCGCGAGCGGGCGATCGAGCTGCTCCGCCGCGTCCATATCCCCTCGCCCGAGCGGCGCATCGACGAATATCCGCACAAGCTCTCCGGCGGCATGCGCCAGCGCGTGATGATCGCGATGGCGCTCGCCTGTGACCCCCGACTTTTGATCGCCGACGAGCCGACCACGGCGCTCGACGTCACCTTGCAGGCACAGATTTTGGAGCTGATGCGCGAATTGAAGGCCGCGAGCGGCGCGGCCATCATCCTGATCACCCATGATCTCGGCGTCGTCGCCGAGGTCTGCGACGAGGTCGCTGTGATGTATGCCGGCGAGATCGTCGAGCGCGCGCCGGTGGACGAATTGTTTGCCTCGCCGCAGCATCCCTACACCGTCGGCCTGCTCGGCTCGATCCCGCGCCTCGACCACCGCACCGAGCAGCTTGCGACCATCGAAGGCATGGTGCCGAACATGGCGCAGCCGCCGGCCGGCTGCCGCTTCGCTGCAAGATGCCCATTCGTGCTGGAGGCCTGCACGAAAGCGCCGCCGCCGCTTGCCGAAGTGAGCACCAGCCACCTCTCGCGCTGTATCCGCGCGCCGCTCGAGCAATTGGTGTCGTGATGGCGCTGCTCGAGGTCGAAAATCTGGTCAAGCACTTCGTCGCCGAACGCTCCCTGCTCGGCCGGTCCAAGGCTGTCGTCAAAGCAGTAGACGGAGTTAGTTTTACGCTTGAGGCCGGCAAGACGCTGGCGCTGGTCGGCGAATCCGGCTGCGGCAAATCGACGGTCAGCCGGCTGGTGCTGCGGCTGATCGAGCCGGATGCAGGCAGCGTTCGTTTCGAGGGCCGCGATCTGCTCGCGCTCGACGCCAATGCGCTGCGCGCCTTCCGCCGAAGGGCGCAAATCATCTTTCAGGACCCTTACGCCTCGCTCAACCCGCGGATGACGGTCGGCCAGATTCTGACCGAGCCGCTGGCGCTGCATGACCTGGTCCCATCACCCCGCCGGCACGAGCGCGTTGCGGAGCTGTTGCGGCTGGTCGGGCTGGAGCCACGGCTGGCGCGCCGCTATCCGCACGAATTCTCGGGTGGGCAGCGCCAGCGCATCGCGATTGCGCGGGCGCTCGCGGTCGAGCCCAGGCTGATCATCTGCGACGAGCCGGTCTCGGCGCTCGACGTGTCGATCCGCTCGCAGATCCTGAACCTGCTGCGCGAATTGCAGGACCGGCTCGACCTCGCCTACATCTTCGTCTCCCACGATCTTGCCGTGGTGAAGCATATCGCCGACCGCGTCGCCGTGATGAATCTCGGCCGCATCGTCGAGACGGCCGAGGCCGACGCGCTCTTCGCCGCGCCGCGCCATCCCTATAGCCGCGCGCTGCTGTCAGCGATTCCCCTGCCGCAACCGCACGCCAAGCGCAGCACCATCCTGCTTAAGGGCGAGATGCCGAGCGCGCTCAATCCGCCGGCCGGGTGCCGCTTCCACACCCGTTGCCCGTTCGTGATCGATCGCTGCCGCAGCGAGGTACCGCAGCTTTTGGCTGATCGCAGCGGCCATGCCACGGCATGTCACCGCGTCGCGGAGCTGCCGCCGGCCGACGCCATCCTGCCCGCCCCGCACGCCTTGTCGCCGGCGCTTGCGAAATTGGTTGCCGCCTTCAGCCGAAAGGCGGAAGGCGCGGGCCACGCCGGGGTTGGTATGCAAGATGCACCGGCAACACCGAAATAGCCGCCAGCCATGTCAGATAAGCCTTTGGGATTAGCCTTTGGATTAGCCTTGGGGATGATGCAATGAAGATGTTCCGCCTCGCGGCGACCGCCGCCACGTTGCTGATGTCGCTCTGTGCCGCGCAGGCCCAGACCACGCTGCGCATCGGGCTTGCCGAGGACCCTGATATCCTCGATCCGACCATGGCGCGCACCTATGTCGGCCGAATCGTGTTCTCAGCATTCTGCGACAAGCTGTTCGACATCGACGAAAAACTCAACATCGTGCCGCAGCTTGCGCTGTCCAGCGAGATCGCCGACGACGGCAAGGCGCTCGTCATCAAGCTCCGGCCCGGCGTGAAATTCCACGATGGCGAGCCGTTCGACGCGGAGGCCGCAAAGTTCTCCCTGGGGCGCCACCTGACCTTCCCGGGCTCGTTCCGCAAGCCCGAGCTCGCCTCGGTCGATCATGTCGAGGTGCTCGATCCCCTCACGATCAGGCTGGTGTTGAAGGCGCCGTTCTCGCCGCTGCTCGCGCAGCTTGCCGATCGCGCCGGGATGATGGTTTCGCCAAAGGCGGCCAAGGACGCAGGCGACAAGTTCGGCCTGCGCCCCGTCTGCGCCGGCCCGTACAAATTCGTCGAGCGCGTGCAGCAGGACCGCATCGTCTTCGAGAAGTTTGCCGACTATTGGAACAAGGACAATGTTTTCATCGACCGAGTCGTGTTCCAGCCGATCGTCGATGCCACCGTGCGGCTTGCCAATCTGAAATCCGGCGGGCTCGACCTGATCGAACGCGTGCTCGCGACCGATCTGAAAGACGTGCGGGCCGACTCGCGGCTGAAGGTCGCCACCGCCATCGAGCTCGGCTATCAGGGCGTCACGCTCAACATCGGCAAGGACAAGGCCAAGGGACCGCTCAGCCAGTCCGCCAAGGTTCGCCAGGCCCTCGATCTTGCGATCGACCGCGACGCCATCAACCAGGTCGTGTTCAACGGCGAGTTTCAGACCGGAAACCAATGGGTCAATCCGGACCATTCCTATTACCAAAAGGCTTTTCCGCTCCGCGCCCGGAATGTCGAGAAAGCCAAGGCGCTCCTGAAAGAGGCCGGCGTGACGCCGCCTGTCAGCGTCGATTTCCTGGTGCCGAAGGGCGCGGAAAACGAGACGCCGGCGCAAGTGATCCAGTCAATGGCCGCGGAGGCCGGATTCGACATGAAGATCCGCGTCACCGAGTTCGCGACAGGGCTCAAGCAGGCGGAAGCCGGCGACTATCAGGCTTATTTCCTCGCCTGGAGCGGCCGCGTCGATCCCGACGGCAATACCTACATCTTCCTGCACAGCGACGCCCCGCAGAACTACAGCGCCTGGAACAACGCACAAGCCGACAAGGCGCTCGAGGAGGCCCGGCTCGTCAGCGATCAAGACAAGCGCAAGGCGATCTACGAAGGCTTGGCGAAGCTGGCGCAGGAAGAGGAACCGATCCTCTATCTCTACCACCGCCGCATCATCATCGCCCACACGACCAGACTTGAAGGTTACAAGCAGATGCCGGACGGCCTCGTGCGCGTCGTCGGCCTTAAGCTGAAGTGATGCGACTGGTTCCTTGCTCGTGTCCCGGACGCGGCGCAGCGCGCGAGCGCTGCACCGCTGAGCCGGGACCCAGGGCCGCTCGTGACGATGCATGGGTCCCGGTTCAGCAGCGCAGCATTGCATGTTGCGCCGCGCCCGGGACACGGGAGTGTGCATGCTGAACTTCCTCGCCCGCCGTCTCGCGCAGATCGTGCCGACGCTGTTCTTCGTGTCGGTGCTGATCTTCTCGCTCCAGCAACTGCTGCCGGGCGATCCGGCGCTGGTGATGGCCGGCGAAGAGCGTGATCCCGCGGTCATCGAACAGATCCGCCGGCAATACCGGCTCGATCAGCCGATTCCCGTCCAATACGCCTATTGGGTCAAGGGCGTTCTGACCGGCGATTTCGGCGAGTCCCTGCGCAACAAGATGCCGGTGCGCGAGCTGATCGCGCAGAAGCTCCCCGTGACGCTCCAGCTCGCATCGATGGCGATCCTGATCGCGTTCCTGATCGGCATTCCCGCCGGCATCGTCTCGGCGGTCAAGAAGGGCACCGCCTGGGATTACGGCGCCAATTTGTTTGCGCTGTGGGGCATCTCGACACCGAATTTCTGGCTCGGCATCATGCTGATCTTCCTGTTCTCGATCGAGCTCGGCTGGCTGCCGGCCTCCGGCTATGTGCCGCTGACCGAGAACTGGCGCGCGAGCCTTGCTGCCACGATCATGCCGGCCTTCGTGCTCGGCAACGCCATCGCCGCGATCCTGATGCGGCATACGCGGAGCGCCATGCTTCAGGTGCTGGAGAGCGACTATGTCCGCACCGCGCGCGCCAAGGGCCTCCTGGAACGTTCGGTCATCCTCAAGCACGCCATGCGCAATGCGCTGACGCCGGTGATCACGCTCGGCGCGCTCGAGCTCGGCACGCTGCTCTCGGGCGCGGTGCTGACCGAGCAGATCTTTTCCATTCCCGGCTTCGGCAAGCTGATCGTGGATGCCGTATTCAACCGCGACTACGCGGTCGTCCAGGGCGTGGTGCTGGTCACCGCGACGATCTACATCACGCTCAATTTGATCGCCGATATCGCCTACATCCTCGTCAACCCGCGGCTGAGGGGCTAGGCCATGACCGACGCCGTGCTCTCGGCCAATCCCGTCACCGATACGAGCGAGCTCGACAGTCCCGCACGCCGCGCCCGACGGCGCCTGTTCAAGCGCAAGGCCGCGGTCGCGGGGCTTGTCGTGATGACGGCGTTCATCCTGCTGGCCCTGCTGGCGCCGCTGATCGTTCCCTATGATCCCATCGCCACGAGCTGGAGCCTGGTGCGCAAGCCGCCTACCGCGGTGCACTGGTTCGGCACCGATGAGCTCGGCCGCGACATATTGAGCCGCGTCGTCTACGGCGCGCGCGCCTCGCTGCTCGCCGGCGCCATCTCGGTCGCGATTGCGCTCGGCATCGGCGTGCCGCTCGGCCTGCTCGCCGGCTATCGCGGCGGCTTCACCGACGCGCTGATCAGCCGCATCACGGATGCGATGCTCGCCTGCCCGTTCCTGATCCTGGCGATCGCGCTCGCGGCGTTCCTGGGCCCCAGCCTCGGCAACGCCATGATCGCGATCGGCATCTCGGCAACGCCGGTGTTCATTCGCCTGACCCGCGGGCAGGTGCTGAGCGTCAAGGCCGAGGACTATGTCGAGGCGGCGCGCGCGCTCGGCAACCCGTCCTGGCGGATCGCATTCGCGCACATCCTGCCGAACATCCTGCCGGCGCTCCTGGTCCAGGCGACGCTATCGATCGCCGCGGCCATCATCGCAGAGGCCGCATTGTCGTTCCTCGGCCTCGGCCAGCAGCCGCCGGCGCCGTCCTGGGGCAGCATGCTCAACGCCGCACAGCGCTTCCTGACGCAGGCGCCGTGGATGGCGATCTGGCCGGGCCTTGCGATTTTCCTGGTGGTGTTGTCGCTGAACCTGCTCGGCGACGGCCTGCGCGACGCGCTCGATCCGCGCCAGCGCTAGATGTCCCTCATGGTGAGGAGCGCGCTCTTGCGCGCGTCTCGAACCATGAAGCCCGACTTTCGCCCGTGGCCATCCTTCGAGACGCGGCCTCACGGCCGCTCCTCAGGATGAGGATTTCAGATCACGACTTCACGCATCACCCGCCGGCAATCCATCTCG
The DNA here is from genome assembly GCF_030160715.1 of Bradyrhizobium iriomotense. GTDB lineage: Bacteria > Pseudomonadota > Alphaproteobacteria > Rhizobiales > Xanthobacteraceae > Bradyrhizobium > Bradyrhizobium iriomotense. Next base: position 40,714 of record NZ_BSOW01000011.1, on the reverse strand, counting down.
AATTCGAGATCGACCACCGGCGGCCGGGCGAAGTGCCAGGTCAGGCCGGAGCGCAGCGCGCCGCGACGCACCAGCTCGTCGGCCAGCGCGTGGTGGAAATCGCGGATCGAATAGGCCTGCACGGCCGTCGTCTCCTTCCAGCCGAAGCCGAACGCCGAAAGGCGGCTCTCCATCTGCGAGGTGGTGAAGCGAACCTTCTCCGTGATGCCTTCCGGGCTGAGGTCACGGTAGCGCACGGTGCGCTCGACATAGCTGCCGCTTCCCTCCCGCGCCTCGGCACCGCCAGCGATCACGAAACTCGGTGTGCTCGACCGCGTCGGGCGCGTGAAGGAGAACGCATGGAAAGAAGGCTCGGCGGGCGGATCGATCTCGGGACAGACATTGCTGCGCGCCACCGGGTTGGTGGTGCCGTCGAAGATGCTCCACTCGGACAGCGTCTTGACGTAGTGCAGGTTGAAGTTGCGGAAGCCTTCTTCCGTGAAAGCGGCCGGCGAGCGCAGCTCGCAGGCGCAGAACGCCGTCAGCGGACGCCCGGCCTCCCGGATGAATTTTGCGGCGAGCGCAAACCCTTCTGCCAGCGGCACCAGGCGATCGAAGCGAACGCGCTCGATCTCATAGCCGGGATCGGCGGTGGCACCGGCCGAATACTGGAACACGGAGGGAATGAAGCGATAGTTGCCGGCGGCGAATTCGCGGGTCATTTTCGAATCCCTATTCCAGTTGCATGCGAACACCCTTGGCGCCGTTGAGCAGGCGCTTGAGGTGGAAGCCGGCCAGCGCATCGTCGGCGTGCATGCCGACCAGCGCGGCGAAGGCCGGCATGGCCGCGATGTCACCGGCTTCCAGCTTGGCGAAGGCTTCGGAGTATTGCGTCGTCAAAGGTGTTTCGAATCGTGCCGGCGGGAGCGGCTCGAACGCGCGCAGCGGCTCGCTGCGGCCGCGCAGCATGAGGTCGCCCACCGGCCGCCCCTGGAAATTCGCAGCGCCCTTGGCAACGCTGGCGCTGACACAGATGCGCGTACCCAGATGCTTGTTGGCGGCTTCCAGCCGCGCCGCGGTGTTGATGGTGTCGCCATAGGCGGTGTAGTCGAAGAAGCGGCTGCCGCCGAAATTGCCGACCAGCGCGGGCCCGGCATGGACGCCGATGCGTGTCGTGCCGAAATTGACGCCCTTGTCCTTCCAGCGCTGGCGAAAGCCTTCGGCCCATATGTCGAGATCGTGGGCGCAGGCGACCGCACGCGTCGCAAAATCGGGTTGATCCCCGGGGGCGTTGAACAGCACCTGGATGGCGTCGCCGATGATCTTCGCAACGGTGCCTTCGTGCTGGAACACGATGTCGGTCATCCCGCCGACGTACGCGTTGAGAAGCTCGCCCAGCGTTTCCGGCGCCGCACTCTCGACCAGCGTGGTGAAGCCGGTGATGTCGGTGAAAATGGTCGCGACGTCGCGCCACTGCACCTCCATACCGTCGCTCTCGCCGCTCGCCGCCGCCAGACGCTTGGCGATCTCGGGCGAGAAATAGCGCGACAGCGAAGCATGGGCGCGCTCGGCTTCCAGCTGCCGGCGCCGCGCCTCGCGCAGCGTCTCGACGTGGCGGATGGTCTTCTGGATCGTGGTCTCCAGATCCGCGAAATCGATCGGCTTGGTCAGGAAGTCGAAGGCGCCGCGGTTCATCGCGGTGCGGATATTGCTCATGTCGCCATAGGCCGAGACGATGATGGTCGACTTCTTATCCTCGGCCTCCTGGAGCTTCTGGAGCAGCGACAGCCCGTCCATCCGCGGCATGTTGATGTCGGACACCACCAGATCGACATGCGGATTCAGCTCGATCGACTGCAACGCCTCGACGCCATCATGGGCGAACATGAAGCTGACGAGCCCTTCGCGAATCTGCCTGCGAAACTTCTGGAGGACCAGCGCCTCCAGGTCGGGCTCATCATCGACAACGAGAATCGTGGATGTCATGCCGCTTGCTCGAGCCTGGTGTCGATCTCCTGCCGCAGCACCGCAAAATCGATCGGCTTGGTCAGAAGTCCGACCGCGCCGCGCTCGATCGCCTTGCGCCGTGTTTCCGCATCGCCGTAGGCCGTGATCATGATCACCGGCACATCCGGACGTTCCGCGCGCACCTTCGGCAGCATGTCGAGCCCGCTCATGCCGGGCATGTTGATGTCCGACAGAATCAGGATCAGCGAGGGATCGCGCACCGCGACGGCGCGCTCGATCGCCACCGGCGCGGACGGTGCAAACTCCATCTGGAAACGGCCCGCGCGCAGGTCGCGCCGGAACTGCTGACGAAACAGCGCCTCAACGTCGGGCTCGTCGTCGACGACAAGGATATAGACGTTCAAGTCCTGCCTCCGGTATTGCCTTGCGCCGCCAGCATGCGCGGCAGCGTAATGATGAATTCAGTGAATGCACCCGGCTCAGTATTTACGTCGACCGTGCCGCCATGCTGTTTCACCACGATGTCGTGACTCATGGACAGGCCAAGCCCGGTTCCCTCACCGGCCGGCTTGGTGGTGAAGAAGGGATTGAACATTTTCTCCTTCACCTCGGGCGGGATGCCGGTGCCGTTGTCGCGGATCCTGATCTCGACGTTGTCGCCGAGATTCCTGGTTGACGCGCTCAGCGTCGGCTCGAACGCGCCGCCCTCGCTCTCCTTGCGCTTGGTCGCGGCATAGAAGCCGTTCGAGATCAGGTTGAGGAAGACGCGGGTGATCTCCTGCGGATAGATGTCGAGCATGCCGGCGGCCGGATCGAGGTCGCGCTTGAGCGTGATGTTGAAGCCCGGCTTTTCGGCACGCGCGCCGTGATAGGCAAGATTGAGGCTCTCCTCGACGAGCGCGTTGATGTCCGCCGGCCGCCGCTCGCCCGAGCCCTCGCGCGAATGCAGCAGCATGTTCTTGACGATGGAATCGGCGCGCTTGCCGTGCTGTACCACTTTCTCGAGATTACCCTTGAGCATGTGGGTGAGCTCGGCGACCTCCTCCTTGGTCTTGTCGTCGAGGCCGGCTCCTTGCAGCACCTCGTTGAGCTCGTCGATCAACTCCGTCGACACCGAGGAGAAATTGTTGACGAAGTTGAGCGGGTTCTTGATCTCGTGGGCGATGCCGGCGGTGAGCTGGCCCAGCGAAGCAAGCTTCTCGGTCTGGATCAGGCGGTCCTGCGCGGTGCGCAACTCGTCGAGGGACTGCGAGAGCTCCTTGGTGCGCTCACGAAGCTGCTTGAGCAATCGCGCGTTCTCGATCGCAATGACCGCCTGATTGGCAAAATTCTCCACCAACGCGATCTGCTTGTCGGTGAACGCGCGAACCTCCCGACGAAAGATCGTTATCACGCCGACCAGATCGTTCTCCCGCAACAGCGGTACCATGAGCGTCGTGCGCGCACCCCCGACATCGGCAAGCAAGACAGCCATCTCGGATCCGGCACGATAGGCAGCGCCTTCGCGAACGTCGAGGACCTGGGCAACCTGATGCGTCCTCGCGACCTCGGCAAGGCCGCTCTCGGGATGCGGAGCAATCGTGGGCTGCCGCCTGGCCGCAAATTCCGGGGGCAGATTGTAATCCGATACCAGATTGTATCGCTCTCCGTCCCAGAGGTCCATGACGCCAAAGCTTGCACCGCAGACCCGCGTTGCATTCTCCAACATCTTGTTGAAGACCGGCTGCAGTTCGCCGGCGGACGAACTGATCGTCTCCAGAACCTCCGACGTTGCCGTCTGCTGCTGAAGAGATTCGCTCAGTTCTGCCGTGCGCTGCTCGACCTTCTTTTCCAAATCCGCGTAAGACTCCTGGAGCCGCGCGCCCATGTCGTTGAACTGGTTGGCGAGCCCCTCCAACTCGTCGCCAGTCTTGATCGAGATGCGCTGCGAGAAGTCGCCGCCGCCGATACGCTCGGCGCCGGTGCGCAGGGCCTGGATCGGACCGACCATGCGCCGCGCCAGGAAAATCCCTGCGAGCACCGCGAAGATGGATGCTGCGAGCAGCACGATGGCGAGACGTTGCAGGGAAGCATAGAGCGAGGCATAGGCCTCCTCGACCGGAAGCTCCACGAACATGGTCCAGCCCAGCGGCGCGATCGGCGCGGACGCGGTCAGCACCTTCTGTCCCTGGATATTCGTCGCCTCCTGCAACGAGTCGGGCATGGTCCCGCCGCCGGCCTGCGCGGCGCGCACCTGCTCGAGCCTGGACATGTCGGTATTGCGCAGCACGAGGCTGATGTCGGGATGCGCGATCAGCCGGCCCTGCGAACCCACCACATAGGCGTGGCCGTGCTCGCCGACCTTGATCTGCGAGACCACGTCCCAGATCAGCTTGAGATTAACTTCCGCGATGCTGACGCCGGCGTCCTTGCGCGTACCGGCCAGCGCCAGCGTCATGTAGGGCTCGGACTCCCGCCGGAAATAGACCGGCCCATAATAAACCTTGTGGGCGACGGCCTCGGTGAATTTCGCATCCGTGGAGACATCGATCCCGCTATCGACGACGTCCATCGCCAGGCGCGAGACGCGCAAGCGCTCCTTGCCGGTCGAATCGACCTGGGCGAGTTCGGTGATGGCCGGAACCTGGCGCAGAAGCCGCAGCGCATCGAAGCGGCGCTGCTCGATCGAGCCGGCCGACCACGGCAGTTGCGTGGTCCAGCCAAGCTGGCTCTCGATCTCCTTGACGAACTGGCCGATCTTGGCGGCGGCCGCCTCGGCCTGCTCGCGCTGGACCCGGATCAGCGCGGTCTTGTGCTCACGGTAATAGAAGAACACCTCGAAGAGGCCGTTGGCGAGCAGCGCAACGCCCACCACGGCCACGAACAGCCCGACATATTTGGTGAACAGCCGGCTCCGGATCCCGGGCCGCGGGCCCTCCCCGGAAGCGGCATCGCCCGCCGCTGCGCTGCCAGGCAGCGACCGGCCCTGCGGCGTGTCGGGATGGAGGGAAATGCTCATCCCGCCAAGCCTAGCAAGAAGGCCGGAGCTTGTCTCTTGCCGCAGTGCACAAGGTTACTCGATGACCTCGTCGGCGAGCGCCAGCAAGGTCGGTGGAATCTCGAGTCCGGCCGCCTTCGCCGTTTTGAGATTGAGCACAAGGGGATAGCGAGTTGGCTGCTCGAACGGCAGATCGCCGGGGTTCGCACCGTTGAAAATGCGGGCGACCAGCGATGCTGCCCGCTCGAAGGATTCCGACACGTCCGGTCCGTAGGACATCAGCCCGCCGTCGCGGGCAAGGTCAGCATTTTCGTAGATCGCCGGCAGCTTCCGTACGGCAGCGAACTCGAACACCCGCTTGCGGTTGAGAATGGTGAGCGCGTCCGCCACCATCAGGATGCCGTCCGGCAAATCGCCGTTCATCACCGCGAAAGCTTCGTCGAAATCGTCGGGTTCGCGGACGCCGAGCGCCTGCACGGTCAGCCCAAGCGCCTGGGCGGCCTTCGCCGATGCCTGATAGCGCATGGTCATGCCGAGGTCGTCCTTGTTCCAGAGCATGGCGACCTTGCTCAGTTTCGGCGACATCTCCTTCAGCAACGTCAATCGCTTGGCACTGAGTGTTGCAGCGACGTCCGAAATGCCGGTGATGTTGCCGCCGGGATGGGCGAGGCTCTCGATGAGCCGGGTCTCGACGGGATCGCCGACGCCGCTGGCCGCGACCGTAGGAACTCCCGCCGCCTTGGCGGCCATCGCAGTCGGATAACCGATGATCACAATGGCATCGACACTCCTGGACCTGAGCTCGGCCACCAGCGCGGGGAGCTTCGCGACATCGCCAGCCGCACCTCGCGCCTCAAGCGTCAGATTCCGACCGAGGCTGAACCCACGCTCGCCAAGTGTCCTGATCAGGATCTTGCCGCCCGGACTCGTCTCCGTAATCGGCGTGATCGGCGTCAGCGTGCCGAGATGGTAGGTCCTGCCGTCCTGAGCCGCCACCGAGCCCGGCCACAACAGCGAAACGCAGCCGAGCCCTCCGAGGAATACGCGCCGCCTCATCATGCCTTCCCTGCTCTGGCGCAACAGCGCGCCGCGCAAGTCTACCACGGGACAAGAAAAAAGCGGCAATGGCGATGGCCATTGCCGCTTTGCAGCTTCGATGGAACGAGCCTCAGGTCGGCCGCAGCGCGCCGGGTCCCACATCCAGCGCCTCGATCTGCTTGGTCCGATCGGATTCGGTCTTGGCGCGGTGATCGGTCGCGAGCACGACATAGACTGCCGGCAGCACGAACAGCGTGAACAGCGTGCCGATCGACATGCCGGCCACGACCACGAGGCCGATCGAGAAGCGGCTGGCGGCGCCGGCGCCGGTCGCGGTCAGCAGCGGGATCAGGCCGGTGACCATCGCGGCCGTGGTCATCAGGATCGGACGCAGACGGATGCGGGCCGACATTTCGATCGCCGAGCGGCGATCGAGCCGTTCGTTGATCTGCAGCTCGTTGGCGAACTCCACCATCAGGATGCCGTGCTTGGTGATCAGGCCAACAAGCGTCAGCAGGCCGACCTGGGTGTAGATGTTCATCGTCGCCGCGCCGAAGAACAGCGGGATCAGCGCGCCGACGATCGCCATCGGCACCGAAATCATGATGACGAGCGGATCGCGCAAACTCTCGAACTGCGCCGCCAGCACCAGGAAGATGATGATCAGCGCGAAGCCGAAGGTGATCGCGAGCTGATTGCCTTCCTGCACATACTGCCTGCTGTCGGCGAGGTAGTCGTGGCTGAAGCCTTGCGGCAGCTTCTTGGCCTCGCCTTCGAGGAAGTCGACCGCAGCGCCAACGGTCACGCCGGGCATCGGCACGGCCGAGAAGGTCGCCGAGTTCAGCTGATTATAGTGCGTCAGCGCATTCGGTTCGGTCGAGGTCTCGATCGACACCACCGTCGACAGCGGCAGCTGCTGGCCGTTGTTGGTCGTGACGTAGTAGCCGTCGAGCGACTCCGGCGAGAGTCGCTTCTCGCGCGGGACCTGCGGGATCACCTGATAGGAACGTCCCTCCAGGTTGAAGCGGTTGATGTAGTTGCCGCCGAGCAGCACCGCGAGCGCGCCGCCGACGTTCTGCATGTTGACGCCGAGGTCCTGGGCCTTGGTGCGATCGACTCTGACCTTCACGGTCGGCTGGTTGTAGGCGAGGTCGCTGTCGGAGACGATGAACATGCCGCTCTTGCGCGCGGCGTCCTTCAGCTTCTCCATCTGCTCATAGACGGCCTGGAATCCGGCCGTCGAGTTGATGACCATCTGCACAGGCAGGCCGCCCGGCCCGCCCGGCAGCGGCGGCAGGTTGAAGGCGAAAGCCTGCACGCCCTCGATCTTGGAGAGCTCGGCCTGCACCAGCGGCTTCAGCTTGATCGACGAGCGCGTGCGCTCATCCCAGGGCTTCAGCAGCATGCCGGCGATGCCGTTCTGCGGACCGTTGATGCCGTTCAGCGCGAAGCGCAGATCGGTCTCGGAGAAGCTTTGAAACTTCTTGTCGAGCTTCTCGCCGTAGAAATCGAGATAGTCGATGTTGGCGTATTTCGGCGCCTTGATCACCGCGAACACGATACCCTGGTCTTCCTCCGGCGCGAGCTCCTTCGAGGTGTGCATGTAGAGGAAACCGACCAGGCCGAGGATCGTCACCGCAAAGAGACCGGTCACCGCCTTGTAGTCGAGCGAGCGGTCGAGCCTGCGGCCGTACCAGCGCGTCACGGCGCCGAACACCTTGTTCACGAGCTTGGCGAAGCGGCCCTCTTCGGTGTTCTTCAGCAGCACCGAGCACATCATCGGCGACAGCGTCAGCGCGATTACGCCGGACACGATCACCGAGCCTGCCAGCGTGAAGGCGAACTCGCGGAACAGCGAGCCGGTCAGGCCGCCGAGGAAGCCGATCGGGGCGTACACTGCGGCGAGCGTGATGGTCATGGAGATGACGGGACCGACGATCTCGCGCGCGCCTTGCAGCGCCGACTGAACCGGCGTCTTGCCCTCCTCCAGATGGCGGTGGATGTTCTCCACCACCACGATGGCATCGTCGACCACGAGACCGATCGCGAGCACCATCGCGAGCAACGTCAGGAGGTTGAAGCTGAAGCCGAGCGCCAACATCAGCGTACACACGCCGATCATCGAGAGCGGAATGGTGACGACCGGGATGATGACCGAGCGGAATGAAGCCAGGAACAGGAAGATCACCACGATGACGATGATCACGGCTTCGCCCAGCGTCTTCTCGACCTCGTCGATCGAGGACTGGATGAACTTGGTCGAGTCGTAGGCGACCTTCATCTTCATCGACGGCGGCAGATTGCGCTCGAGCTCGGGGAACAGCGCGCGCACGCCCTTCACAAGGGTCAGCGGGTTGCCCTGCGGCGTTGCGTTCACGCCGATGAAGATCGCGTGCTCGCCGTTGAAGGCGACGCTAGCATCCGTGCTCTGGGCGGCAAGCTCGACGGTTGCGATGTCCTCCATCCGCACGAAGCCGCCGTCCTTGGCCTTGACGATCAACTTCTTGAACTGGTTGACGTCGGTCAGGCCCGTGTTCGTCGAGATGTTCGAGACGATGAGGTAGCCCTTGGTCTGGCCCGCCGCGGACTGGAAGTTGTTGGCGGTGATCGCAGCCGCGACGTCGCCCGGCGACACGTTGCGGCCGGCCATCTTCACGGGATCGAGCCACAACCGCATCGCAAAGGTCTGGCCGCCGAGGATGTCGGCGGACGCCACGCCGTCGACGGTCGACAGCACCGGCTGCACGACGCGCGTCAGATAGTCGGAGATTGCCGAGCCCGACAACTCCTCAGAGGAGAAGCCGATATACATCACGGCCGTGGTCTGGCCCGTCGTCTTGGTGACGATCGGGTCGTTGGATTCCTTCGGGATCAGATATTTGACCGAGTTCACCTTGGCGAGCACCTCGGTGAGCGCCTGGTTCGGGTCGAAGTTCAGCTTGATGTAGACCTGGATCGTCGAGGTACCCTGCACGGACGACGACGTGATGTAGTCGACGCCCTCCGCCGAGGCGACGGCCTGCTCGATTGGCGTCGTGATGAAACCCTGGATCAGGTCGGCGGACGCGCCGGGATAGACGGTTGTGACGTTGACGACCGTGTTCGACAGCTTTGGATATTGCCGGATCGGCAGCACCATCGCCGCGCGCAGGCCGATCAGGAGGATCAGCAGGCTGACGACGACCGACAGGACCGGTCGCTTGATGAAGATATCGGTAAGGGCCATCGCGGCGATCTCGAATTCGTTTTGCTTGAGTGGCGTGATCCGGCGTCAGGCCGGATCACGCGAGCGCGCTACTCAGTAGCGCGGCGGTTGCGCGGGAATGGCCGGTGCCGGATCTGTCGAGATCGACACCGCCGCACCCGATTGCAGCTTGAGCTGGCCGACAGCGACGACCTTGTCGCCCGGCTTCAGACCCTTGAGAATCTCAGCGCGTCCATTGACCCGGTTGCCGGTCTGCACGAAGGTGCGCACCGCGCTCAGGCTGGTCTTGCCGTCCTCCCCCTGCTTCTCCGTGATCACGAACACGGAATCGCCATAGAGCGTGTAATCGACCGCCGTCTCCGGAACGGTCATCACCGGCGGCTTATCAGGCAGTACGACGGTGGTGGTCACGAACATGCCCGGCTTGAGGATCTTCTCCGGGTTGGCAATCGTCGCCTGAACGCGGATGTTGCGGGTGTCGGAAGCGATCTGTGGTTCGATGGTCGTGATCTTGCCCTCGAAGACGCGGCCCGGATAGGCATCGACCTTCAGCCGCACGACCTGGCCGACCTTGAGGTTGCCGGAGTCCTTCTCCGTCACCGTGAAGTTGGCCCACAGCTCGGAGAGATCGGTCAGCGAGACGATCGCGGTGCCCGCGGTGAGATACTGGCCGACCTCGACCTTGCGCACGCCGAGATCGCCGGAGAACGGCGCCCGCACCAGCTTCTGCGAGATCAGCGCCTCGGTCTTGGCGATGCCTGCCTGCGCCTGGTCGTAGGTCGCCTGCGCCTGGTCGACGGTCGCCTGCGGACCGAACTGGCGCAAGGCGAGCTGCTTGGCGCGGTCGAGCGAGAGCTGCGCGACCGTCGCCTGCGCCTTGAAGTTGGCGAGGTCGCCCTGCTCTGGCGCGTCGAACAGTTGCAGCAGCTGCGTGCCTTGCTCGACATGCGCGCCCGGCTCGAACTTGATCTCGGTGACACGGCCGTTGACGTCGGCGGTGACGTTGACCTGATGCACGGCGGCGAGCTCGCCGACCGCGGTCAACAGGTTCGGCACCAGCTCGGACTTCGCCTCGGCCGCGGTCACGCTCACCGGCGGCGGCTTGTTGTTGGCGAAGAACTGCTTGATCATCTGGCCGCGGAACGAGTTGAACCAGACGAGGCCGCCGACGAGTGCGCCGAGCAGCAAGCCGACGATGATGAACCAGCGCACCGGCTTGACCGGGCGCTTGGGCGCCTTGTCGATCGGTTCGCCCGATATCTTGTGTTCAGCCACGATGTTCATGTCATGCACTTTCTGCAATCGTCGTTGCGCCTGCACCCGGCGCCGAAGCGCGGCCCAGATGCGAAGCAATTGCGGCGTCGTTAAGTCCGATACCTCTCAGGAGAAATTCACAGAGCTGCCGCTCCAGATCGTCCGCATTGCCGTAAGCGAGGCATGGCGCGGCCGGCAGCCTGGTCAGCGCAGCCGTCATCACGACGTGATGCGCGAACCAGAACAGGTTGAGCGGATCCGTTGCGCAGGGCCTCGCATCGCCGGCTGCGACCGCGCGCTCCAGCGACGCAACGAAGACCGCTCCGATCAGATGCTCGATCTTGGCATAGAGCAGGCGGGCGAACTCGCCATCATCCAGATGGCTCGTAACCATCAGCCGCAGGCGCTGCGCCTCCTCCTGGTCGGGGCCGTTGGCGATCTGGATGAAGTGCTCGACCATGCCACGGATCAGCTCAACCAAAGTGGCCGTCGACGGCTCCCGCTCCAGAAGCTCCGTCAGCGCCGGATCAGCTTCGCACTCCTCGCTCAGGATCTCGGCATAAAGCGCCGCCTTGGAGGGGAAATGCTTGAACAGCAGCGCCTCGGAAATGGCAGCGGCGGCCGCCACGCTCTTGGTCGTGGTGCCGGTATACCCGTGACGGGCAAAACAACGTTTAGCGGCACCGAGGATGAGTTGCCTCCTCAGGTCGCTCGTCATACGCAATGAGCTCATGAGAGTGAGTAAGCACTCACCCACGCAAAAGTCAAGGGGGATGCTGCGGTGCAACCAAAAATGGGGCTAGATCGGCGGGAACCCGAGGTCGCCGCGCAGCCGGTTGACGATGTAGGTGCCGTCGCGCGTGGGCAAAATCCGGGTCAGCTCGGCGCTGTCGATCTTCACATTGGCAAAGCGGGGTCCGGCCGACACGTCATGGACGGACGCGGCGAAGGCCTCGACCTCGGCCATGGTGGAGATTGCCCGGCTGTCGGGGATGCCGCAGGCCTTGGCAACCCCGACGAGATCGGCGACGGCCGAGGTGTGGCTGGTCTGGCCGCCGGTCTCGCCATAGCGCTCGTTGTCCAGCACCACGATCGAGAGGTTGGCGGGCTTTTGCAGGCCGATGGTGGCAAGGCTGCCCATCCCCATCAGCATCTCGCCGTCGCCGGTGATCACCAGCACCGGCAGTTTCGGCAGGGCCAGCGCCAGCCCCAGGCCGATCATCGCAGCGCCGCCCATGCCGCCCCAGAGATAGAAGTTGCGCGCATGATCACCCGCGGCCGTGATGTCGTTCGTCGAGGCCCCTAAGCCACCGATCGCGACCACATCCTTGCGGTTCGCAAGCAGCGCGGCGACGACCCGACGGCGATCGAGGAGATTGGTCTTGCTCATTTGGTGAAAACCTTGGCGCCGATCAGGCGCTGCGACAGGAGAACGGCGGTCGGCGTCAACGCGTTGTAGGCCTGCGCTGCGGCGGCCTCCAACACGGCCGGCACTTCGGCGGCATGCGATGCACGCAGCACATGGACGCCGGAGAGCTCGAACACGCCCTGCGTGGTCGATCCCATCGGCACCTGCCAGGGATTGAACTCGCCCCATTCGCCGCGCATCGTCACTAGGGTGAGGAACGGGAAGCGCAGGATCGGGATCAGCGACAGCATGTTGATGCAATTGCCGACCCCGCTCGACTGCATCAGCAGCACGCCGCGCTGTCCGCCGGCCCAGGCGCCGGCGAGCAGTGCCACGCCCTCCTCCTCGGTCGTCAGCGGAATGCCGCGCATGGCGGAGGATGCGAGCACGCGCTTGATGAGCTGGGAGTGTCCGGCATCGGGCACATAAGGCACCTGCCGGACTTCGAAGCGCTCCAGGACCGCAAAGATCTCGTCAGGCCATGACGGCGGGGCATCAGCATCAGTGCGCGCGTGCATTTTGGTGTCCAGTCGGCTAGCAAGTCGGAAGAAGTCTAGACGGACGCATGCGTCGTTCGAAGAACAATAACGGCATATCGGCTTTAACCGGTGAGTATAGCGGGATGAACGCACAGGCGAGAGAGCTGGCGGCGAGCTTCGACCTGGAGAGGCTGACGCCTGAATTCTACGACAACCCCTATCCGACCTATCGTGCACTGCGGGAGAACGAGCCGGTCAAGCGCCTGCCGAACGGCACGGTGTTCCTGACGCGCTATGACGATCTCGTCACTACCTACAAGAACACCAGATCGTTCAGCTCGGACAAGAAGAAGGAGTTTGCACCGAAGTACGGCGCCTCCCTGCTCTACGAGCACCACACCACGAGCCTCGTCTTCAACGATCCGCCCGCGCACACCCGCGTGCGGCGCCTGATCATGGGCGCGCTGTCGCCGCGCGCGATCGCCAGCATGGAGGGCGATCTGATTGCACTCGTCGACAAGCTGCTCGATGCGATCGCGGCGAAGGGCGACTGCGAGCTGATCGGCGACTTCGCCTCAGCCATTCCCGTGGAGGTGATCGGCAATTTGCTCGACGTGCCTCATGATGAGCGCGAGCCGCTGCGCGACTGGTCGCTGGCGATTTTGGGCGCGCTCGAGCCCGTGGTCTCGCCCGACGCCTTTGCGCGCGGCAATCAGGCGGTGAAGGATTTCCTCGGCTATCTCACGACGCTCGTCGCACGGCGCCGCCGGAAGCCCGGCAATCCCGAGCGCGACGTGCTGACGCGCCTGATCCAAGGAGAAGGTGGCGGCGAGGATAATGGCGAACGGCTGACCGAGACCGAGCTGCTGCACAATTGCATCTTCCTGCTCAATGCCGGCCATGAGACGACCACCAATCTGATCGGCAATGGCCTCGTGGCACTCGACCGCCATCCGGACCAGAAGCAGCGGCTGATCCAGAACGGCGACCTGATCAAGACGGCGGTCGAGGAGATGCTGCGCTATGAGAGCTCGAACCAGCTTGGCAACCGCATGACCACCGAGCCGGTCGAGCTCGGCGGCGTGATGCTGTCAGCCGGCACCTCGATCACGCTGTGCATTGGCGCTGCGAACCGCGACCCCGCACAATTTCCTGATCCTGAAGCCTTCGACATCGCGCGCACGCCGAACCGGCATCTCGCCTTCGCCACTGGCGCGCATCAGTGCGCCGGCATGGCACTGGCGCGGCTGGAAGGCGCGATCGCGATCTCGCGCTTCCTGGCGCGCTTCCCGAACTATGCCTTGAGCGGCCAACCGCTTCGCGGCGGACGCGTCCGCTTCCGCGGATTTCTGCGCGTGCCGTGCTCGATCGGCTGATGCGAGGACTCACATGAGCATCGAGAGCGTGCGTAAGCGCTGGGCCGATCCCCTCTTGACGGCGCTGACGGGACTCCTCGTCGTCATGATGTTCGTCGTTGCACCGCTCCAGGCACTCGGGATCTTCGCCTTCCAGGTGTCCGAGCTCGTGCTCGCCCTTCTGCTCGTTTGCGGCATCTTCATCATCTCGGGGAGTCCGATCGCGGTTGGGGCCATGCTGCTCGCGCTCGCCATGATCATCACCGGCGCCGTCCTGCGATTCCACTCGCCCTCGCTGCTGGACCTCAACCTCTTCGCCGGCTCATGGTTCATCGTCGGTGTCACCATGGCCTGGGCGGTGGCGCGGGCGACCTTCGGGCCCGGACGCATCAACTATCATCGCGTCGTCGGTGCCGTACTGCTCTACCTCACGGTCGCCGTGATCTTCGCAGCCCTTTTCACCTTCGTCGGATCGCTGGTGCCGGAAGCATTTTCCGGCATGAAAGTGGCAGATAGTCCGGCGCTAGCGAGCCAGGTGATCTATTTCAGCTTCGCGACGATGACGACGACCGGCTACGGCGACGTCTCGCCCGTGCATCCAATCGTTCGCAGCCTTTGCAATCTCGAAGCCATATTCGGACAGCTCTATCCCGCGACCCTGCTGGCGAGGCTGGTGACGCTGGAACTCGAACACCGCGACAAGGAGTAAGGCGGCCGCGCCGTTCGCGGATTTTTGAACGACTCGCGCAATATCGGTTAGACTGCTTCAGGCAGACGAGCTGGAGTGACAAGCATGAACCTGTCGGTCACTGATTTCCTGGCAACGGAAGCGCGCCTTGGCACCTACAACTATGAGCCGATCGGGGTCGTGCTGTCGCGCGGCGAAGGTGTTTGGGTCTGGGATACCGAAGGCAACCGTTATCTCGATTGCCTCTCCGCCTATTCGGCGGTGAGCCAGGGCCACTGTCACCCCAAGATCCTGGCGGCGATGGTGGAACAGGCGCACAGGCTGACGCTGACCTCACGCGCCTTCCACAACGACCAACTCGCCCCGTTCTACGAAGAGATCGCCGCGCTGACCGGCTCCCACAAGGTGTTGCCGATGAACAGCGGCGCCGAGGCGGTCGAAAGCGCGATCAAGTCGGTGCGCAAATGGGGCTACGAGGTGAAGGGCGTGCCGGATGGCCAGGCCGAGATCATCGTCTGCAGCAACAATTTCCACGGACGCACGCTGGGCGTCGTCGGCTTTTCAACGGACATTGAGACCCGCAAGCACTTTGGGCCGTTCGCACCGGGCTTCAAGGTCATCCCGTTCGGCGACGCCGCGGCACTGGAGGCAGCGATCACGCCAAACACCGTCGCCTTCCTGGTCGAGCCGATCCAGGGCGAAGCCGGCGTCATCATTCCTCCTGCCGGCTATTTCACAGAGGTGCGCGAGCTCTGCACCGCCAGTAATGTGATGCTGGTGCTCGACGAGATCCAGACTGGGCTCGGCCGCACCGGCAAGTTGCTCGCCGAACAGCACGAGGGGATCGAGGCGGACGTGACGCTGCTCGGCAAGGCGTTGTCCGGCGGCTTCTATCCGGTGTCGGCGGTGCTTTCGAACAAGGAGGTGCTCGGCACGTTCAGGCCCGGGCAGCACGGCTCGACCTTCGGCGGCAACCCGCTCGCCTGTGCGGTCGCGCGCGCGGCGATGCGCGTGCTGGTCGAGGAAGGAATGATCGAGAACGCGGCCAAGCAGGGTGCGCGGTTTCTGGAGGGCTTGAAGGACATCCGCGCCAACACGATCCGCGAGGCGCGCGGGCGCGGGCTGATGCTGGCGGTCGAGTTGCATCCTGAGGCCGGCCGCGCACGCCGCTACTGCGAGGCGTTGCAGGCAAAGGGCATCCTCGCCAAGGATACCCATGAGTATACGATCCGCATCGCCCCACCGCTGGTGATCACCAGTGATCAGGTCGACTGGGCGCTGGAGCGGTTCGCCACCACCCTCACGCAGGATTTCTCCTGAAGCTGCCTGCGTCGGAAGACCGCAAGGCCGGCGGCTGTCGACAACGAACGATTTCGCCACCTGCGCGTTGAACGGTTGTGGGCGACCGGGACGAGCGTGGAGTTGCGATCATGCTTCCGCGTGGCACTTGCCTTTCGGCGTTTTTGGTTGGTGTCTCGATGATCGCGGCGAGCCTCAGCGCGTCCGCTCAGGACCACCGCGGAAGGGGTGGACCACCGGCACCGGCTGCGCGTCCGGCCGCGCCACCTGCGATGGCCCGCCCGGCGGCGCCGCCAGCCATGGCGCGTCCCGCCGCACCGGCGTTCCATCCACCGGCCATGCCGCAGCGACCCGCGATGGCGCCGCACCCTGCGCCTCGCTTCGCCTCACCCCCGCCGCGTCCAACCCCACACATCGCTGCGCCGCCGCCGCGAGCGGCCCCGCACGTGGCGGCACCACAACGTCCGGCCATGGCACCACGGCCGACACCGAATATCGCCGCCCCCTCACGCCCAAGCACGCCACCGACCGTGAGCGCGCGGCCGTCGCGACAGGAGCAGAGAGAACAGCGCGCGCAACAGCATCAACAGCAGATCCAGCAGCGCCAGCAAATGGTGCAGCAGCGGCAGCGCGAGATGCTTACACGTCAGGGCACGGAACGGCAGACCCGCATCGATCGGCTGCAACAGCGCGTGCAGCAATTGCAGTCGCAGAAGCCGGAAGGCCTGCGGGCGCAACATGCACAGGAGCGGATGCTGCGGACACAGAACCGCCTGCTCCAGCGCGAGCAGGGCATGCAGCAGCGCGATCAGGCGCGCCTGCAGCGATTGGGACCTGAGCCCGCCGCAGTTGGGCGAGCCGCCACTGCCGCCGCTGTGCTGGCCGCCGGGCGCGGGCGATTTGCGGAGCGCTTCCGCGAGCAGGCTACTGCGCAAAGCCGGGCGGCGCTCATCACCCGCGAGAGCGGCTGGGCTCCCCGACAGGCATGGCGGCACCGCCATCCTGCGGTATTCGTGGCGTGGCTGGGGCCGGTGTTCTGGCCGTACGCCTATTCCGACATTTTTGACTACACGTTCTGGTCCTACGCGTACGAGCCCGGCTATTGGGCCTATGCCTACGACGACTTCGTCGACACCGTGTTCTGGGGCGGCGATGGCGCCTATTCGGCCTATGCCAGCACCAACCCGTATGACTACCCGCAAACCGGTGGCAGCTACCGCGCGCGGCGGAGCTCGAGCGTAAGCCCGCGGGCGCTACGGCAATTGTGTGACGCGCCGGACAAGGGCGTGACCGCCTGGCCGTTCGCCTCGATCACGCAGGCGGTCCGGCCGACGCCTGAGCAGCGCAGCCTGCTCGACGACTTGAAGGCCGCGGCCAGACGGGCTGCCGATGCATTCAAGCAATCCTGCAATGATTCCTATGCGCTGACGCCACCCGGCCGCCTGCGCGCGATGACGAACCGCCTCAGCGCCACGCTCGAGGCGGTGAAGATCGTGAGGCCGGCGCTCGAGAAGTTCTATGGCTCGCTCAGCGACGAACAGCAGGCGCGCTTCAATGCGCTCGGTCCCAATATCGGCGAGCGCTCGCAACAGCAGCCCCAGCAGCAGGAGGCAAATGCTCAGCCCGATAGCTGCGGCGATCCGAAATCCAGCCTGACGCAGTTGCCGATCGAACGGATCGATGCAGCGGTACAGCCGGCTGGCAAGCAAAAGGAAGCACTCGACCGCCTGAGCGATGCGACCAAACAGGCGGTTCAAGCACTCCAGGCAGCCTGCCCGGATCAAGTGCCGCTGACACCGGTCGGGCGCCTCGAAGCCATGCAGATACGACTCCAAGCCATGCTGGAAGCGGCCAATGGGGTACTGCCCGCCTTGGACGAATTCTATGCGACGCTCAGCAGCGAGCAGAAGGCACGCTTCAACACGCTGCCCCGGACAGCAAGCCAGTGACGACCACCGCGTTGCCTGAGTACCGATCCTAAACCACGCTCCGATGCCGAGCGATGCAGGTGCGCAGCACCTCGTCGATCGGCTTCTCCCACCAGTCGTTGGAGAATATCTCGATCTCGGAATAGCCGGCATAGCCTTGCGCCTCGACCGCGGCGCGCGTCGATTTGATGTCGATGACGCCGTCGCCCATCATGCCGCGGTCGTTGAGGATGTCCTTGGTCGGCACCAGCCAGTCGCAAACGTGGAACGCCAGCAGGCGATCTTTGCCCGCGCGCGCGATTTGGGTCATCAACTCCGGATCCCACCAGATGTGATAGACATCGAGCGCGACGCCGAGCATGCCGCTGCTATCAGGATCGAGCCGATCGCAGATGTCGAGCGCCTGCTTCGTCGTGTTCACGCAGGCGCGGTCCGCGGCATAGGCCGGATGCAGGGGCTCGATCGCAAGCGGCAGTTTTGCCTGCCTGGCATAATCGAGCATTTCAGCGAGAGCATCCTCGACCTGCGCACGCGCTGCGACGATATCTTTCGAGGCCCCGCTGCCCGGCCGCGAATATTGCGGCAGGCCGCCGACGACCAGCACGATGCAGGAGGCGCCGAGCGCCTTGGCCTCATCGACACAGCGGCGATTGTCGTCCCGCACCTCGGTGCGGCGCGTGGCGTCAGACGTGAACATGCCGCCGCGGCAATAGCCTGAGAGCTCGAGCCCGGCGTCGCGCACCGCGCGAACCGCGCGATCGAGCCCGACGGCCGCCACCTGGTCGCGCCAGGGATCGATGGCGCGGATGCCGTGCCTGGCACAGGCGTCGATGATCTGAAGGAGATCACCCTGCTTGCGGACGGTTGCCGTATTCAGCGACAGCCAGCGATGGTCGGACGAGAAATCGCGCATCAGGCTTCGATTCCGTGCGAGGCCATCACGGTCTTCATCCGCTGGGTCGCAAGCTCGGGGTTGGCGAGCAAGCCGGCCTGATCGGCGAGGCGGAACAACTCGGCCAGATGCAGCGTCGAGCGCGCGCTTTCCTGGCCGCCGACCATGGTGAAATGATCCTGGTGACCATTCAGGTACGCCATGAACACCACACCCGTCTTGTAGAACCGCGTCGGCGCCTTGAAGATGTGGCGGGACAGTGGGACGGTCGGTCCCAGCACATCGTGGAAGCCGGCCTCATCGCCCGCTGCCAGCCGCGTCAGCGCATAGGAGGCCGCCGGCGCGATGGCATCGAAGATGCCGAGCAGTGCGTGCGAAAAACCTTGCGCGTCGCCGACGATCAGCTCCGCATAGTTGAAGTCATCGCCGGTATACATCTTGATGCGCTTGTCCAGGCGTCGGCGCATGTCGATTTCGCGCTGCTTGTCGAGCAGCGAGACTTTGACGCCATCGACCTTGGCCGCATTGCCGTTGATGATCGCGACGGCGGTGTCCATCGCATTGTCCAGATCCCTGGTGCCCCAATAGCCCGTCAGGGCCGGATCGAACATGTCGCCAAGCCAGTGGATGATCACGGGCTCGCGGACCTGCGACAGCACGCGGTCATAGACCTTGGCGTAGTCGTCGGCATTGCGGCCGAGTTTTGCCAGCGCCCGCGACGCCATCAGGATGATGCGGCCGCCGACCTTCTCGACCGCCGCAATCTGTTCCTCATAGGCGCGGATCACATCGTCGAGGCCCTTGGCATCCTCGACCGCGAGGTGATCGGTGCCCGCCCCCGAGAACACCAGCGCGTTGCGTCGCTTTGCGGCCGTGACCGAGCGCGTGATCAATTCCAGCGAGGTCGGCCAATCCAGCCCCATGCCGCGCTGGGCGGTGTCCATGGCTTCGGCAACACCAAGGCCGAGATCCCAGACGTGCTCTCGGAAGGCAATGGTCTTGTCCCAATCGATGGCAGCCGAGAGCCAGGGATCGTTGTCGGCGAGCGGATCGGCCACCATGTGCGCGGCCGAGAACGCAATCCGGTTCAGCGTGCCCTCGAGCTTTGCGGGAAAGCTGCGCGAGGCGGTGAGCCGATAGGTCTCGATCGAGCGATCCGCCTTGGGCAGCTTGAGCGACAATGACGACATTGGCGGGATGGGCTTGTTCATGGCTCCCTCCTCAGAGTTTGATCGGCGCGACGTCGATCCAGCGCCGCTCCTTCCAGCTCTTCAGCGCACACTCGGCGAGTTGTACGCCCTTGGCGCCTTCGAGCAACGTGAACTTGTACGGCGCATCCTCGCAGACGTGCCGGATGTACATCTCCCACTGCTCCTTGAAGCCGTTGTCGTAGGAGACATTGTCCGGCAGCTTCTGCCAGTCGCCGTAGAAATCGTGCAGCCGCTTCTCGTCGGGATTCCACACCGGCCGGGGCGTCGCCTGCCGCGCCTGGATCATGCAGTCGGAGAGGCCCGCCACGGCAGAACCAAGCGTGCCGTCGACCTGGAAGGTGACGAGATCATCGCGATAGACGCGCGTCACCCAGGACATATTGATATGGGCGATGATGCCGCCCTTGAGCTGGAAAGTGGCGTAGGCGGAGTCGTCGGCGGTCGCCTTGTACTGCTGTCCCTGCTCGTCATAGCGCTCGGGGATGTCGGTGTTGCCGATGCAGACCACGCTCTCGACGTCGCCAAAGAGATTGTCGAGCACGTAGCGCCAGTGGCAGACCATGTCGAGAATGATGCCGCCGCCATCCTCATTGCGATAGTTCCAGGATGGCCGCTGCGCCTCCTGCCAGCCGCCTTCGAACACCCAATAGCCGAACTCGCCGCGCACCGAGAGTATGCGGCCGAAGAATCCGGAATCGCGCAGGAAAGCGAGCTTCTTCAATCCCGGCAGGAACAGCTTGTCCTGCACCGTGCCGTGCTTGACGCCCTTCGCGTTGGCGAGCCGCACCACCTCGACGGCTTCCTCGAAATTGGTCGCGATCGGCTTCTCGCAATAGACGTGCTTGCCGGCATTGATGGCGCGGGTCAGCAGGTTCGGCCGGGCCTGCGTGGTCGCGGCGTCGAAGAACACGCTGTTGTTCTCGTCGGCGAGCGCCGCATCGAGATCGGTGGTCCAGCGCTTGACGTTGAACTGTTTGGCCAGCCGCTCGACCTTGTCGACGCTGCGGCCGACCAGGATCGGATCGGGCATCACGCGATCGCCGTTCTTCAGCTTGACGCCGCCCTGGTCGCGGATCGCGACGATCGAGCGGATCAGATGCTGGTTGAGCCCCATGCGCCCGGTGACGCCGTTCATGATGAGGCCGAGGCGTTGCATGGTCATGCCAATTGCTCCCAGGGTGATGTTGGCTGTTCGAGCGGGCGAAGCGCCGACCAGTTCGGATGGACCGACGTCGCAAAGCCCGGTGTGGCGAGTGATCCCGTCAGGAGATCGCCGTCGCGAATGGAAAGGCGAATGCCCTGCCCGGCATCGGCGTAGAGATCGGGATGCGCGGCGGCGAAGGCCTGCGCTTCGGCGGCCGGCGCCTCGCCGAAGCCGTCGACATAGTGATGGCCGTTGCGCTCGGCGTGTTCGAGGCAGAGCAGCGCGCCAAGCGCCAGATCCTGTTGCAGAGCGAGCCCCGGCTGGCAGGTCAGGTCTTCGCCGGTCATGAAACACTCGGCTCTGTCCATATCGCGCGCGATCATCCGGGCGGCATTCACGATCGACTTGTAGAGGCCCTTACAGGACTTCGAGGAGACGCCGCTATAGCCCAGCTTGTAAGCTGTCGGCCAAGCGTCATAAGAATCGTCGGCCTCGTCGATGATGAAGTCGCGACGACGGAGAGCGCCAAGCGGTGTTCGCTGAGTGATATCGCGCGGCAGCGGCTGCTCGATATATTGTAAGCTGCCTATGATGGGTTCGAGCGCGCTATCGCGCTCCAGTCGATCGACCAGCGCGTCAAGGGCGCTCAAGTCGGCGTATTGCTCATTTCCGTCGAGCGTGACGCTGTAATGGTGCGGCAACATCGCAAGCTGGCTGCCAATCCGGATTAGTCGCGCGGCGTCCGCCTCCGGATCACCACCGAGCTTGAGCTTGAAATAGCGCGCGCCGGCATTTTGCTTGGGATCGGCCACGCCGCCATCTCCCTCGACCTTGTCGTCGAGGCCGACGGTGTGGCGGATCGCAACGCGTTCCGATCTGTGCTGGTGGGCGAGAACAAGAAATCGCTCGATATCGCCCTCATCAAGGTCGGGTGACAACCGTGCATCGATGCCGGCGATGTTGCTGGCCATGCCATCGAAGAAATTTGTCTCCACGCCACGCAGCAGCGCATCGAGGATCGCCTTGTCGATTTCCGCAGGACCAAAGGCGGCTGCTAGCGCCGGGATACTCTCTTTGGCACAGGCCGCGACCTGCGCGCCAACGCATCCGGCGTGCCGATCGAACGCCGTCAGAAATCCTGTCTGTGCCAGATACAGTCCGCGCGCGATCTGAAGCGACCGCCGCAAGCCGTCGACCGTCTGCGCCGGCGACAGCTCTGGCCGCTTGTCGAACCATTTCGGCACCATCATCTCGGCGCTGGCACCAACCGCAGTGCCTTTCCCTTCGACTTCGATCTCGACCCGCACGAACAGCTGCGGCGTCGCGTTGACGGTCACCGCGCCAAAGCGGAACGGCCGCGCGAAATGCACGGGACGTTCGAACAAGGCGATCTCTCGCAGCTTCAGGCGCGGGGGCATGGTGTTCCAGCGAAGCAAAGTGAACTTGAGGCGAGCGGTGCGGCCGCGGGAGACGCGCCTCTCCCGCTTGCGGGAGAGGTCGGCGCGCAGCGCCGGGTGAGGGTTCTTTCCTCTTGGGGAGTCTTGCCAGCGGAGACACCCTCTCCCCAACCCTCCCCCGCAGGCGGGGGAGGGAGCGCACCGTTCGTGCGGCTGGTCACAGGGCCTCCCATGGTTTCAGTCCAACGTCCCTTGCGTGAAGAAATGCTTGCGGATGCGTTGCACGAGCTCGGTGAAGACGGGATCGGCCATCACGTCGAGCGAGCGCGGGCGCGGCAGCGGCACGTCGTAGATCGCCGCGATCGCGCCGGGCCGCTCGGTCATGACCAGCACGCGGTCGGCGAGGAACACGGCTTCGGGAATCGAATGCGTGATCAGCAGCACCGTCTTGCCGGTCTCGCGCTGGATCCGCATCAGCTCCACATTCATGCGCTCGCGCGTCAAGGCATCGAGCGCGCCGAACGGCTCGTCCATCAGCATGATCTTTGGATCGTGCACCAGCGCGCGACAGATCGAGGCGCGCTGCTGCATGCCGCCGGAGAGCTGCCAGGGCAACTTCTTCTCGAACCCTTCGAGGCCGACCAGCTTCAACAGCTGCTTGGCGCGGACGAGATATTTGTCCCGCGGCAGCCGCTGCATGTCGATCGGCAGCATCACGTTGGCGAGGATGTTGCGCCAGGGCAGCAGCAGCGCGTTCTGGAAGACGATACCGACGTTACCGTGCGGCCTCGTCACCGTCTCGCCGTCGACCAGGATATCGCCGCTCGACGGCGGCAGGAGCCCGGAGATCAACTTGAGCAGCGTGGACTTGCCGCAACCGGACGGGCCGACCACGACGAAGAATTCGCCCTCGCTGATATGGAAGTCGAGCGGCTTCAGCGACGGCACATCACCGTCGCGCGATCTGTAGGTCTTGGACACGCCGGACAGTGTGATGCCCGATGTGCCCGTGCCGGCCCGGTCACTCACCAGTCGCAGATGAGCGGCCGGCTGCACGGCGTCGCTTGGTCTGGCCGCCGATTTCACGAGTCGCCCTTCGGCAGGTAGTCGTTGGTGTAGAACGCCTTCGGGTTCTCCTTGGCCTTGGCGTCGAGACCGCCATATTCGACCAGCAGGTTGACCGTATCGGTCATGTTCTGGTCGGTAACCTGGAACGGGCGCTTGTTCTTGGTCTCGGCAGTGCGGTAGAGCGGAATGGTCAGCTCAAAGCCCTGAGTCAGCGTGTCGATCTTGCCACCCTTCGGATTGGCGTCGAGGATCGACTGCGCGGCCGCCTTCGGCTCCTTCTCGGCGGCTTCCACCGCCTTGGTCGTTGCCGACATGAAGCGGCGGACGAGATCGGCATTGGCTTTCACGTAGTCCGGGTTGGCGATGATGCCCGAGGAGACCATGTTGATGCCGTAGTCGGCAAACTTGATCGGAAAGACGTCCTTGCCGGTGGCATCCTTGATCTTCATCGACTGGTCCATGACATAGCCGAGGAGGAGGTCGGCCTGGCCGTTGATGACGGCGTTGAGCTTGGTCTGGCCGTCGCCGGCAACGGTCTGGAAGTCGCTTTCCTTCAGGCCTGTCTTCTTCAGGAACAGCGGCCAGATCTGCGTCATCGAGTCCGCGGGCGTTATCGCCACCGTCTTGCCCTTGATATCCTCGGGCTTCCTGATGTTCTTGTCGATGAAACCCATCGCCGACATCGGGCTGGTCTGGAGCAGCACGCCGGTCGCGATCACGGGCGCACCCTTGATCGCGGCGCGCATCATGGTGGGCACGTCGACATAGCCGAAGTCGGCGGTCTTGGCCGCAACGGCCTGCGTCGTTGCCGCCGAGCCGCGGCCTTCCTGGATCTCGAGATCGATACCTTCGGCCGCGTAGATGCCCTTGGCCTTGCCGTAATGGAACGGCGCGTGCTCGCCATAGACGTACCAGTTGAGCATCAGCACGACCTTGTCGGCGGCCCGCGCCGGCACGATCGCGAACGCCATCAGCGCCGCCGAGACAGCTCCTATCCACCGCTTCATTCGCTACTCCCTTGTCGTTGTTGCTTCGGCCGTTGTTGGCCGTTCGTTTGCTTGGTTCACGAGGCGAAAATGACGTCCTCGCGCTGGCTGACATGCCAGGGAATGACGAGGCGCTCGATCCGGTCGACGATCCAGAACAGCACCACGCCGAGCAGTGCCAGGATCACCAGCGCCGCGAACATCGTCGGCAGGTCGAACGTTCCGATCGAGCGCTGCATGACGTAGCCGATGCCGGAATTGGAACCGACGAACTCGCCGACCACGGCACCGACGACGGCGAGCGTCACGGAGACTTTCAGGCCGGAGAAGATCGCCGGCAAGGCATGCGGCAGGTTCACCGCGCGGAACACCTGGAAGCGGCTGCCCTGCATGGCGCGGGCGAGATCGACCATGTCAGGATCGACCGACTTGAAGCCCTGCACGGCGGAGACCACCACGGGAAAGAACCCGAGCAGGAATGCGGAAATCACTTTTGGAATGATGCCGAAGCCGAACCAGACCACGAACAGCGGCGCGATCGCAATCTTCGGCACGGACTGCGAGAACACCAGGAGTGGATAGACGTAGCTCTCCACCGTCTTCGAGCCCGCGATCAGCATCGCCACGGGAATGCCGAACAGCGCGGACAGCAGGAAGCCGCAGACCGTCGCATAAGTCGTCGGCCAGCACTGCCGCAACAGTTCCGGCCAGTCGGTGCGCAGCACCGCGACGACGTCAGCCGGCGCCGGGATCTGATAGGCCGGGATCCTGAACAGCCGGATCGCGAGGTCCCAGGCAATGACGACGAACACCAGGAACAGGAACGGCCGCACCCAGGCCGCGTTCAGCAGCTTCGACAGCGCAGTCTGCGGCTTCGGTTCAGCCACGGCTCACTCCCGGTATTCTTTTTCGTTCTCGGGAGAAATTAACTCGTTGGATAAATACTGTCCAGCGCTTTCCCTGTGACGTTTTGTGGCGGTTCGGGAAAATTTGGCGTCGTTGAGAGAGCGATGACCGCGCCACAACCTCGATGTCGTCCCGGCGAAGGCCCATAACCACAGGGAGACATTTGGCGAAGGAAATAGACAGATCACGCGGTATGGGTCCCGGCCTTCCGGGACGACCATGGGGGGAGATATCGCATCAAACGCAGCAGCGAAGCCGCAGGCGCTAAACCGTCTGCGCCACTGCCGCGCGCGACTTCGGCGCCTTGGCAATCTCGAACAGCGCGGCCGAGCGCCCGGTCAGTGCCGCCAGCACGAGACCGACCATATGCGCGAGGCGCTCGTCCTTGGCGTCCTTGGCGAGCAGGTCGCGGCCGAAGATCACGCTCAGCGTGGCGCTATTGGAGAGGTAGAAGAAGCTCAAGCCCGCGATCGAGATGTAGAGCTGCACCGGATCGACCGCGACCTGGAAGTCGCCGCTCTCGACACCGCGGCGGACCACGGCACCGATCATCTCGACGAAGGGCGAGTGCATCGACTTGACCTTGGTCGAGCGCTTGAGATGTCTTGCGCGCGCAAGATTCTCGGTCTGGAGCAGCGACAGGAATTCAGGGTTGCGCAGAAAATAGTTCCAGGTGAACTCGATGAGCCGCCTGATCGCTTCGGGCGGATCGAGATGTTCGAGGTCGAGCCCCCGCTCCTCGCTGCGGATCTTGTCGTAAGCGCCCTCGAGCACCGCGAGATAGAGATCGTCCTTGTTGCCGACGTGGTAGTAGAGCATGCGCTTGTTGGCGTCGGCCTTGGCCGCGATGCGGTCGACGCGGGCACCGGCAAGACCATGGGCCGCAAACTCCTGCTTCGCCGCCTCGAGGATGCGAAGCCGCATCCCTTCCGGGTCGCGCTGCCACTTGAGAGTTCGTTTTGCCTTCGCCAAACCGGTTGCCCGTCAATGCTTGTCCCGATTGCATGTATCACGCGCGCGCCGTCATTGCGAGGAGCCACCCGGTCCCGCCTTCGGTGCGCGCTCGAGCAGGATCGTCTGGATGCCGCAGGTGCCGCTGCGCACCGTCATCACCCGCGTGCCCGGTTTTCGGCCGTTGCGGATATCGCTGACGTCGACGCCCGCGGCGATCAGGCGGGCGCGGGTCGCCTCGATGTCGGCGACACGCCAGCTCAGGCCCCAGAGCCGGTCATGGCTGAGATCACCGCCCGCGACCGGCCGGCGCACCACTTCGACGATGAGATCGCCGCAGCGGAAGAACATCAGCTGGCCCCAGTCGTGATGCGAGCGGTCAAGCGCCAAGTCGAGCCCTAGCCGAGCGCCATAGAGCGCCGCGGCCCGCTCGGAATCCTCGGTCGCGACCACGACGTGGTCGAGCCCTTCGATCGGGCCGGCGTCGGTCGCCGCCGAGATCGGGCGCTGCTCGGCGAGCTCGAGGAAGAACATGCGCACGCCGCGCGTGAGCTCGGTGGCCGTGCGGGTGCGCTTCCAGTGCAGCACCGCGCCGCTCTCGGCGTCGCGGCTCTCGACCTCCGCGACCGGCTCCGGCCTCAGCGCCACCCGGTCGAGCCGCCGGTGCATTTTGCCGATATCCGCGACGCGGAAGCACAGGCTTGCGAGTACGCCCTCATGGTCATCCAGCAACGCACGCATCCGGTCAGCGGTGACGCTGAGGCCGCTCGGCGCCATCAATTCCAGCGTCATGTTGTCGAGGGTGAACAGCACGCGATCGGCGCCCTCGCCCGAGTTCTGCCAGGCCGGCGCCCGTGCCAGCAGGGTCTGATAGGCGGCCCGGGCGGCGGCGATATCGCTGACCAGGGCGACCACGTGATCGAGGCCGGTGATCATATACTCCCCCCTATTTGACCGACCCGGAACCACGGGTTGAAATACGGCGTTTGTCCGGGCTTGGCATTGCCCGGTGATGGTCGTATTCCGGCCCTATGCTCACCTCAAGCGCTCAGGGCGGCGTCTTTGCGAATAATTTCCGCGTTCCATCCGCGGAAGCGGTGCTAATGTAATGGCGCCGGCCGGGACCACCCAGCGCATCACGGACAACCAATGCAGGCTCTCTTTATCGGACAGACCTATATCGACGTCACCTTCATTACCGACCACATGCCGACCGGCGACGAAAAGCACGTGGCGGACGCCTACGCGGTCTCTTTCGGCGGCAATGCGGTGACCGCAGCTTTCTGCTGCGCCAAGCTGGGAGTCGTGCCCGACCTGATCGCGACCGTCGCGAACGACTGGCTCGGCCGCATGTTCCAGGACATGTGCGCCAAATATGCGATCTCGCTGCACGGAAGGAAGGTCAACCAGTCCTCGCTGTCCTTCATCATGCCCAAGGACGGCAAGCGCGCGATCGTCCGCTGCCGCGACGACTCCCACATCCATCCCTTCCCGATCCTCAATCTCGGCAGCTGCCGCGCGCTGCATATCGACGGCCACCAGCCGGACGCCGCGATCCACTACGCAAAGGTCTGCCGCGAGGCCGGCATCTTGACCTCGCTCGACGGCGGCGGCCTGCGCACCAACACGCATGAGCTCCTGGAGTTCATCGATGTTGCGATCGTCGCGGAGCGACTGTGCGAGCAGATGGATCTGACGCCGGACAAGATGCTCGATTATCTCAAGGGCCGCGGTTGCAAGATCGGCGGCGTCACCATGGGCGAGAAGGGCCTGCTCTGGTACAACGAAACCGGGGCGGTCGACATCATGCCGGCAATGCCGATTCCGCGCGAGCGCGTGCTCGACACCAACGGCGCCGGCGACGTGTTCCACGGCGCCTACATCTATTCCTACCTCGCCCACCCCGGCAAAACCTGGCGCGAGCATTTCGACTTCGCCCGCGCCGCCTCGACCTACAAGATCCAGCGCCTCGGCAACGAGGCCGGTCTGCCGACCCTTGTCGACATCGCCAAAGTCAGGCAGGAATTCGAGGTCAGGGTTTAGGACTTTTATTCGAGCATGATCTCTTCGGAAAACCGCTGCACACTTTTCCGGATCATGCTCTAGGGGGGTTCACATGGGGCGCGTCTTCGTCGCCGGCAGCATCAACATGGATGTGGTGGCGACCGCCGATCGCCATCCCAGGGTCGGCGAAACCGTCGCCGGCAAGCAGGTGCTGTATTTCCCCGGCGGCAAAGGTGCCAACCAGGCAGTCGCGGCCTCGAGGCTCGGCGCGCGGACCACGCTGATCGGCCGCCTCGGCAAGGACTCCTTCGGCACGGAGCTGAAGGCATTCCTCGAAGGCCAAGGCATCGATCTCGGCTATATCAAGGAGACAGCGGAGGCGCACACCGGCACCGCAATCATCACGGTCGCGGAAGCCGACAACACCATCGTCGTGATTCCCGGCAGCAATGGGCTGGTCAGTGCCGAGGATGTGGGAATCGTGCCGCTGGTAAAGGGCGACGTCGCCGTCAGCCAGTTCGAGATTCCCCTAGCCACCATCGCCGCCTTCTTCCGGCGCGCCCGCGCGGCGCAGGCGAGGACGCTGCTCAACCCGGCACCGGCGCAGAAATTCGGCCGCGACCTGCTCGAACTGGTCGACATCCTCGTGCTGAACGAGACCGAGCTCGGCCTGCTCGCGGGAACAGAGCTGTCCGATGGCGACGAGGTCACGCGGATCATCGACGTGGCGCGCAGGCTTCAGGCGAGCCCGGACCAGACCATCTGCGTCACGCTCGGCAAGCGCGGCGTTGTCGCGCTCGCCGGTCGCGAGGAAATTGTGGTGCCGGGCCGCGTGGTGAAGGCGGTCGACACAACAGGCGCTGGCGATTGCTTCGTCGGCGCGCTTGCCGCGCAACTCGCGGACAGCGCAGCCTTGCGCGAGGCGCTCGACTTTGCCAACGCCGCCGCCTCGATCTCAGTGCAGCGCATGGGCGCCGGCCCTTCGATGCCGACGGCGGAAGAAGTTTCCGCCGTCCTCAACTGAGGCTGATCAAGCCAGCGCGCTCTTCAGGTCGAAGCCTTCATCCGCGGCCTTGTCGGGCGCGAGCGAGCGACCCATGCCGAGCAGGCGGCGGCCGAACATGTGATCACCGGCGCGGTTGATGGACTCGATGCCGAGCAGCTTGTCGCCCTTGTAGCAGAAGGCGGAGAACGCCTTCTTCGCGGGATCGCCACGCAGCACGACGTGGTCGTAGCCCGTCGTGAGCCCCGCAATCTGGAGCTTGTCGTCGCCCTGATCGCTCCAGAACCAGGGCTGACCGTCATAGACCTTCTTGTCGCCGGTCAGCCGCGCCGCCACGCAGCGGGCGTGGTCGGTGGCGTTCTGCACGGACTCCAGCCGCAGCGAGCCGCCGAAGCGCGGGCTTGCGAACAGCGCGCAATCGCCGACCGCCGTGATGTTCGGATCGGCTGTCAAAAGATACTCGTCGACGATGATACCGGAGGCGACTGCGAGGCCCGCCTCTGCCGCAAGCTCGATATTCGGCAGGACGCCGACGCCGACCACGACGAGATCCGCCGGCAGATGACGGCCGTCGCTCAGGCTGACGCCGGTGACCTTGCCGCCCTCGGCCTCGATGCTTGTCGCCTGCACGCCGAGATGAATGCGGATGCCGGCCTCGCGATGGCGCGCCTGAAAATACTCCGAGACCTCCGCCGTCACCGCCCGCGCCATCACGCGCGGCGCGAGCTCGAGCACGTCGACCTCCAGGCCCTTGATCCGCGCGGTGGACGCGAATTCGAGGCCGATAAAGCCCGCGCCGATCACCACGACCCGTGTCTTCGACGGGATGATCTTTCGCAGAGCCTCGCTCTCATCGAGGATGCGCAGGTATTTCACGTCGGGCAGATTGGCGTTGGGCAGATCCAGCAGTCGGTTGCGCGCACCGGTCGCCAGCACGAGATGGCCGTAATCGAGCGTATCGCCGGACGCGAGATGAAGCTTGCGCGCGGCGCGGTCGATCGAGGTCGCACGGCCCGCGATCAGCTCGATCTTCTGGTCGGCATAGAATTTCTCCGGCCGGAACATCAGGCTTTCGGGGCCAGCCGAGCCCTTGATATAGGCCTTGGACAAAGGCGGCCGCTGATAGGGCAGATGCGCCTCGTCATTGATCAGGCAGACCCGACCGGCAAAGCCGGATTGACGCAGGGAGGCAGCGACCTGGTAGCCACCATGGCCCGCACCGACGATGATCACCGAACCGTCCGTCATCGGAACAGCCCAACTTTCTGGACACGAGCGTTACCCATGTCGTCTCCTCTCTCTCACTGATTTTGGCTTGCTGGCCTTGTCGGTCGAGGAGCCGGCGCTCGTGTCCGTCCCTAAACGATGGCACCGCCATTTGACCCTATCGTTCCCGGTAACGCAAGAGCGACTGGCAGCATCCGGCGGAAGGGATTGTCTCCCCTCGCCTTCTGCGATTTAGTTGCGCCAAAGACCTCTTGCCGGGGATTTTGCCATGTCCGAATCCACCGCCTCCCATTCCGACGACGCCGCCCTGCTGCGCATCGACGGCCCCGTCGCCACCATCACGCTCAACCGCCCCGCCGCGTTCAACTCGATCAATCTCGCGATCGCGCAGAGGCTCGAGCAGCTCGCCGCTGAGATCGAGGCCTCCGACGCCATCCGGGTCGTCGTCATCGAAGGCGAAGGCCGCGCCTTTTGCGCCGGCGGCGATTTGCAGACCATCGGTGCCGCGGCCGAAGCCAACACGGTGACGCCGGTCGTGGGCGAGCTTTTGAAGCATTATCATGCCTTCATTGAGACGCTCAGGCGCATGCCAAAACTCTCGCTCTCGAGCGTGCACGGCTCGGCCGCCGGCGCCGGCATGGGGCTCGCCTTCGTCACCGACCTCTGCATCGCCGCGGAAGACGCCCGCTTCACGCCGGCCTACGCCAAGATCGGCGTGTCGCCGGACGGCGGCAGCACGGTCGGGATCGTCGGAACCGTCGGTACACGGCGCGCGCTGCAGATCTTCCTCGCGGAAGACAGCTTTACCGCGCAGCAGGCCCATGAGTGGGGCCTCGTCGCCAAGATCGTTCCGGCGACCGAATTGAAGGCCGCCACACGGCAGCTCGCAGAGCGCCTCGCGCAAAATCCGCCCGCCGCAATCGCAGGAACGAAGTCGCTGATCTATCAGGCCGCGACGACGCCGGTGAGGCAGCAGCTCGATGCCGAGGAGCACAAGATCATCATGGCCATGCACACGGAGGATTTTCGCGTCGCCGTGAAGAAATTTACCAGCAAGTCGAAATGAACGTGCTGTCCCCATCACGCGCGTTCTACGGCCTCCGTCATGGCGCGACCGACTGGAATCGCGAGGGGCGTTTCCAGGGACGGACCGACAATCCGCTGAATGCGGATGGCATCACGCAGGCCCATGCGGCGGCAGAGATGCTGCGCAGCGTCGGCATCAGTCGCATCGTGACCAGCCCGCTGGTGCGCGCGGCGAAAACGGCCGAGATCATCGCTGCCGCGATCTCGGCACCGCTGACGATCGACAACGGCATCATCGAATGCGATTTCGGCAGCTTCGAGGGACTTTCGGTCCGCGCCACCATGGAGAAGCACGGCGTCAGATCGGCAGAAGGCCTCACCTCCATTCTGCCGGCCGATGGCGAAGCCTGGGACGTCGTCACCGAACGGTCGCTGGCTTGCGTGTCGGGGTGGCTGGAGCGGCACCCCGACGAGCACATCCTGTTCGTCTGCCATGATGCCGTGATGCAGGCGCTTGCGCGGTCGCTGTGCGGCAGCTTCTTCCAGAACCGCCACGGCACGCCCTTTTGCTACGTGCCCTTACGGGAGGGATGGCACGTCGAGGAGGTTCGCTACTGAGGGCAGATGTAGCCCGTGCCCGCCGGCGACTTGAAGCAGCCGACCGACTCGGGAAGCACGTGCCGCGGCAGCCACAGCACCACGCTCGGGAAATAGATCGCAAAGGCGATCGTGGCGAAGAACACGACGTAGATCGGCAATGCCGCGCGCAGCGCCTTGGCAAAGCTGATGCCGACGAATTTCGAGGCCATCAGCAGCACGAGGCCATAGGGCGGCGTGATCAGGCCGAAGGCGAGCGTTGCGATCAGCACCACGCCCATATGCACACCGTTGATGTCGCCTGCTTCCGTCAGCGCGTTGACCAGTGGCATGAAGATGATGATGGTAGGCACCGGTTCGATGAAGTCACCGACCACGGTGAAGAGCAGCACCATCAAGAGCATGATCAGGTGCGGATCATTGCCGGCGATGGAGGTGATCCATTCCGCGATGTAGTTCGCGCCGCGCAAATAGGCGAGCATCCAGCCGAAGGCATTGGCGGCGCCGATCGTGATCAGCGGCAGTGAGAAGATCAGCCCGGCGAGGCAGAAGTCGTACGGAATCTTCCTGAAGTGGCCGCGGTTCAGTGCGGGGATCACGACCAGGATGATCCAGGCCACGGCGACGACGCCGGCTTCCGTCGGCGTGAACCATCCGGTCAAGATGCCGCCGAGCAGGATCACCGGGATCATCAGCGGCAAGGCCGCGTCGCCTGCGGCGAACACCACCTGCCGCAGCGGCGCGCGTGGCTTGCGCAGGCCCGAGGGGCCGAAGAAGTAGCAGTAGATCATCAGGCCGAAGCCGATCATCAGGCCCGGCACCACGCCCGCCATGAACAGGCCGGCAATCGAGACGTTGCCGACGGCGCCATAGACCACGGCAGTGATGCTCGGCGGCACCAGCGCCGCAATCGTCGAGGCCGACGCAATGATCGCGGCGATGAACGCGGGCTCGTAGCCCTCGCGCTTCATCGGCCCACCGAGCGCGCGGCTCATCACGGCGACGTCGGCCGTGGTCGAGCCCGACATTTCCGAGAAGAACATGCTGAAGACGACCACGACCTGCGACAGCCCGCCCCTGATATGGCCGACCAGCGATACCGAGAGGTTCGCGATTCTTACGACCACGTTCGCCGAGCTCATGAGCTCGCCGACCAGCAGAAAGAACGGGATCGCCAGCAATGCCTCGGAATCCATGCCGTCGAAGATCTTCTGGATGATGGCAGCGAGCGAGACGTCGGACAGGATCGCGCCGATGAAGACGCCGGCCATCAGCGAGAACGGCACGGGCACGCCGAGATAGCCGAAGAACAGGAAGCAGAACGACATCAACGCCAGGACGACCGGTGCGCTCACGGCTGCACCCTCGTCTGCGTATTGGCATCGGGAATCGGCGCGGCGCTCTCGTCCAGCGGTTCGGGATGATCAAAACCGTTGCGCATGCCGTTGACAAGCTGCTCGATGGTGAACAGGCCGATCAGGACGCCCGATACCGGAATGATGGCATAAAGCGAGGCGATCGGCGTGCCCGACGGCAGGCGAAAGCTGCCGAAGCCGCGGAGATAGTTGAGATAGCCATACCAGATCAGGCAGGCGGCGACGCCGAGCACGACGATGCGGATGACGATCTCGACGATCAGTCGCGGCGTGCCCTGCATCGCCTCCGAGATCGCGGTCAGATAGAGATGATCGTTGCGCCGGGTCGCGACCGCCGTGCCGATGAAGATCGCGTAGATGAACAGCGTCGAGGTGACCTCCTGGAGCCACAGCCAGGGATGACCGATGGTGCGGGTGACGATGTCGGCGGTCACCGACAGCGAGAAGCCGAAGCAGAGCACGCCGCAAAGCATCATCAGCGCAAGCTCGAGCCAGTCGAGCGCGCCCCATTTCAGGTGACGCTGCCGCGTCAGGACGAGCTTGTCGGCGATGGCCATTGACCTCTCCGTCGTCCCGGCGAAGGCCGGGACCCATAACCCCGAAAGGGAGTTGTTGCGCGAGCTGGCGACTCCGAGTCTTCGCCAAACTCAATCCTGTGACTATGGGTCCCGGCCTTCGCCGGGACGACGCGGAGAGATGGCAGTCTGCGCCGCCTTAATTGATCGACCGGATCAGGTTCTTGATCTTCTCGGCATGCGGGCCAAGATCCTTGGCGAGCTTGTCGAGATAGGGATCGGCGATCGTCGTAAAGCTCTTCTTGTCGACGTTGTCGACGATCTTGACGCCCATCTTCTTCAGCTTCGCGGCTGCGCTGCGCTCCAGCTCGAACGCCTTCTGCGGCTCCTTCGAGCTGATCTCGTTCGCCGCCGTCAGCACCCACTGCTTCTGCTCGGCCGACAGGCTCTGCCAGAGCTTGTCGGAGACGAACACCAGCGCGTTGTTGGCCTCGTGCTCGGTGATGTTGAGGACCGGCGCCACCTCGTAGTGCTTGTTGACGAGATAGACGTTGATGCTGTTCTCGGCGACGTCGACAACGCCGGTCTGGAGCGAGGTGTAGACGCTGCCGAACGGCATGTGCACCGTCTGGGCGCCATAGGCCGGGAACATGGTGTCCTCTGTCGCAGTCGCCTGCACGCGGACCTTCAGCCCCTTGATGTCGCCGACGTTGTGGATCTCCCTCTTGGAATACATGTGGCGCACGCCCTGCGATCCCGTCGCAATCAAATGCAGACCCTGCGTGGTCTCGTCGATCATGGTCTTGAGTGCATCGAACACTTTTGGATCGGCCAATCCCTTGATCACGTGATTTTCGTCGCGGAACAGGAAGTGCAACGACATCACGCCGGCCTGCGGCGAGATGGTCGCGGTGTTGGCGGAGGAGATGATAGCGAATTCGATGTCGCCCGCCTTCACGAGCTGGAGCACCTGCGGCTCCTGGCCGAGCTGCGCACCGGGATACTGATCGATGATCATGGTACCCTTGCTCAATTCCTTGAGCTTGTCGGCAAAGAGGTCCCCAGCGATCGAATAGCCGGTGTTGCGCGGCTGGTCATAGGCGAAGCGATAGTGCTTCACCTCCTGTGCCGACGCGCCCGTGACGAACAGGATCGCGGCCGTTGCCGCCAGCCCAAGCATGGATCGTGCAATCATCGTCTCCCCCTGTTTTATGGTTCGCCGCTTTTGCGGCTGAACAGTTTTGCGGGTGGTCGCTCACCCTTTTTCAGTGCTTTGCTCGGTCTTTGGTCCGGTCCTCTGCATGAAATCGAAGTCGCAGCCCTCGTCGGCCTGCAAGATGGTCTCGTTGAACAGCCAGGCATAGCCACGCCTGGCTTCGTCCGACGTCGCCGGAAGCTTCAAGGCCGTGCGCCGCCGCGCCAACTCCGCATCATCAACCAGAAGCTCGATGCTGCGCTTGGCAACGTCCAGCCGGATCATGTCGCCGTTCTTCACCAGCGCCAAGGGACCACCGACCGCGGATTCCGGCGTGATATGGAGGACGATGGTACCGAACGCCGTGCCGCTCATGCGCGCGTCCGAGATGCGCACCATGTCCTTGGTGCCGCCACGCGCGAGCTTCTTCGGGATCGGCAAGTAACCCGCCTCGGGCATTCCGGGCGCGCCCTTCGGACCCGCATTGCGCAGCACCAACACGTCATCCGCAGTGACGTCGAGATCGGGATCGTCGACCCGCAAGGTCATGTCCTCGACGGATTCGAACACCACGGCGCGCCCGGTGTGCTGCAACAGTTTGGGGCTTGCGGCCGATTGCTTGATGACCGCACCGCGTGGCGCGAGATTGCCGTGCAGGACGGCAAGCCCGCCTTCCGGCTTGATCGGATTATCGCGCGGACGAATGGCGTCCTGGCCGGGCACCGCTTCCGCACTGGCGACGACGTCGCGGAGCGTCTGTCCAGAAATCGTCTTGGCGTCGAGATCGATGAGATCGCCGAGCTGCGCCAGCAGCTTCGGCACGCCGCCGGCGTGATGGAAATGCTCCATATAGTGCTCGCCGGACGGTTTGAGGTCGACCAGCACCGGCACTTCGCGGCCGAGCTTGTCGAAGGCATCGAGATCGAGCCGGTGCGGCGAGCGATGCGCCATCGCGGTCAGATGGATCAGGCCGTTGGTCGAGCCGCCGATCGCCTGAAGCACGACCTGCGCATTTTTGAAGGAGGCCTGCGTCAGCAATTCGCTCGGCTTCGGCCCCTTCGTCTTCGCCATCTCGGCGGCGACCTTGCCGCTCGCCTCCGCCAGTCGGAAGCGCTCGGCGTGCGGCGCCGGGATCGTTGCGCTCATCGGCAGCGAAAGCCCCATCGCCTCGATCATGCAGGCCATGGTCGAGGCCGTGCCCATCACCATGCAGGTGCCGACCGACGGCGCGAGCCGGCCGTTGACCGCCTCGATCTCGGCGTCGTCGATGTCGCCGGCGCGATACTTTGCCCACAGCCGGCGGCAGTCGGTGCAGGCGCCCAGCACCTCGCCCTTGTGATGGCCGACCACCATGGGACCGACAGGAATGACCACGGTCGGCAGATCGGCGCTGATCGCCGCCATCACCTGCGCGGGAAGAGTCTTGTCGCAGCCGCCGATCACGATCACCGAATCCATCGGCTGCGCCCGGATCATCTCCTCGGTGTCCATCGCCATCAGGTTGCGCAGATACATCGAGGTCGGATGGGCAAAGCTCTCGGCGATCGAGATGGTCGGGAACACGAACGGCATCGCGCCCGACAGCATCACGCCACGCTTGGCCGCCTCGATGATCTGCGGCACGTTGCCATGACAGGGATTGTAATCACTGTAAGTGTTGGTGATGCCGACGATCGGGCGCTCGAGCGCGTCGTCGGAATAGCCCATGGCCTTGATGAAGGCCTTGCGCAGGAACAGCGAGAAGCCGGCATCGCCATAGCTCGTCAGCCCTTTGCGCAAGCCGCTCGTCATGATGCCACTCCATCCGCCTCGCCATTGTCGTACAGGCTACCCCCTGATTGTCAATAACGGAGGCCACCATTAAAGCTTTTTCCGATCCCAGCACTGCCGCATGCGGCATATTATTGACAATCCAGCCCCTCCCTGCTCCACAGGAGCGACCGAACCACGGGCCCGGCCCGGGAGGCCAAGGGGATGACGGAGACTTTGAGCGCGAGCCCGGCGGCAGTTCGGCGTGAGGACCCGGACGACGTGGTCGCGCGGCTCGAGGAGGACATCATCTTCGGCCGCTTCCCGCCAGCGGCGCGCCTGACCGAGGACGCGCTGATGTCGCGCTATGGCACCTCGCGGCACTTCGTGCGACAGGCGCTGGTGGATGCCGAGCGGCGCGGCATCGTTCGCCGCGAGAAGAATGTCGGCGCCACCGTGCGGTTCTATTCGGCCGAGGAGGTCCGGCAGATCTACGAGGTCAGGGAGATGCTGACCCGGCAGGCCGCGCTGATGATCCCCCTGCCCGCGCCGCAGGCCCTGATTGACGAGCTGACCGCGCTGCAACGGGACTATTGCGCGAAGGCCGAGGTGCGGGACCTGCGCGGCATTCATGAGACCAACGACGCCTTCCACCTCGCGCTGTTCTCCGCCTGCGGCAATCCCTATCTGGTGCGCTCGCTCCAGGACTATATGAACCTGACACTGCCGATGCGCGCGAAGAACCTCGCCGACCGCGACGGGCTGGCGCAGTCGCGGCGGCAGCATGAGCTGATGATCGAGCTCTTGAAGGGCCGCGACAGCTGGGCGCTGGCGCAGCTGTGTGTGGACCATATGCAGTTCAGCAAGTCGGATTATCTGGCGCGGATTGCGGGGGACGCTGAGCGGTAGGCTAGTTGGTCAGCAAAAACGATCGCGATGTGGCAACGAGCCCGCAAAACTGATGAAATGGTGTGATGCCAGACCCCGAGCTTATCAAGCGCTGGAAGGTAACCGAAACGCTGCTCGAACGCGCGCGACATGCCTTGCCCGAAGTGCCGCACGAACAGCGGTCAGCGCTGTTAGCCCAATACCAGGAATTCCTGAAGCACAACGAACTTGGGTTAGCCTTCGACGTTTTGGAGGAACTCGGTCATCTTCTTTCCGCTCGCAGCGGGTTTTGGCGCGATCTGGAGCGGGCCGCCGAAAACATAGGATTGGCGGACAGACTCCCTGCCGTTCGAAAGGCGTTTGCCAACGCACCAACCGGACGTCAGGAATCGTAAGCAAAGACCGACGGATGTCCACGGGAGAACGTTTCACCGTAAAGAACGACCTCATCCTCATCGGGCCGAAGCATGGGTCGCGCCCTTCGCCCGAGCAGTAGCCGCTCAATGGCCTCTCCGGAATTGCCGCCTTCGTAGTAGAAGGAGTCGTTTATCTGGCTTGCACCGAAGCATCGACCGGTCTCATCAACAAGCAACCAGCCGTGACGATGGTGCACTTCTGCGACAGCGACAAGCTTGCTTCTGAGCAATTGGCTCCAAACCGAAATAACGTCGTCGTCTACCTCGCAAGAGCGAAACTCAAGATCGGAAGCGGCACACTCAATGCCAGCCCCGCACTGACCAACATGAAGGCCGCCCAACTCTTCCAATATAACGCGCGCCGGGTGGCGTAGCGGCACCCTTGCATCTACGCCGGTGCGGCGGCCGGCATGCCAGCCGGCCGCGATAAAGAGTGATCGCACGTCTGATGGAATATCCACAACGTAGCCCGGACTTACGCCCTACCGCTTGTTCCAGTCGATGATGCGGCTCGCGTCGCCATCGAATTCGTTGCTGCAGAACGCGCCGCCCTGGAAATGGTCGCCGACCGGATCCGGCATCAGCTTGGCCTGCTCGGCCATGGCGTGCTCGCGGAAATCTTCGGCGCGGCCGGTGGGGCGATAGCCGAACGCGTAGGCGCGACTGTTGTCCCACCAGGCGCGCTCGTTCAGGGAGGCGCCGTAGAAGACCTCGAAATGGATGTCGGGATGTTCGAGCCCGATGCGGCAGAGCTGCACGAGGTCGTCGGGCTTCAGCCAGATCGAGAGCCGGCGCTGGTCGAGCGGCATGTCGCCGAAATTGCCTATGCGCAGGCATGTCACCTTCAGCCCGTGCTTGTCGGCATAGAGTGCGCCGACCGCCTCGCCAAACACCTTGCTGACGCCGTAGCGGCCGTCGGGGCGCGGGGTTACGTCGGTGCCGATCTTGTGGTGGCGCGGATAGAAGCCGACCGCGTGGTTGGACGAGGCGAACACCACGCGCTTGACGCCCTTCTTGCGCGCCGCCTCGAACAGATTGTAGCCGCCGATGATATTGGCCTGGAGAATATCGTTCCAAGGGCCTTCGACGGAATAGCCGCCGAAATGCAGGATGCCGTCGACGCCCTCGCAGATCGCCTCGCATTGCGCGAGATCGGACAGATCCGCCGCCTTGAACGTCTCGTTGGCGCCGAGATCGGCGGGCGGCTTGATGTCGGAGAGCAGGAGATCCGGATAGATCGGCGGCAGCAATTTGCGCATCGCGCTGCCGATTCCGCCCGAAGCTCCCGTCATCAAAATACGCGGCATTTCTTCCCTCGTTGGTAGCGACCGGTTTGCGGTCGTAGGGCACTGATGATAGCAGACTTGGCCAGAGGGGACGCAACAACGAGAACTGCACATGTCCGATGCATCGTCACATTCCCAAGGATCCTCTGCCCAAGGATACTCGCAAGGCTGGCGGCCGGCGACCTATTACCCCGATCCGGCGATAAGTGCACTAGACCCAAGGTTTGAGAAATACTGGCTGAAGCTCTCGGCTGTGGAACGGCTCACGACCGGCCTGCGCTGGGCCGAAGGGCCGGTGTGGTTCGGCGACGGCCGGTATCTCCTGTGCAGCGACATCCCCAACCAGCGGATCATCAAATGGGAGGAGGAGACCGGCGCGGTTTCCGTTTTCCGAAAGCCCTCCAATTTCGCCAACGGCAACACGAGGGATCGCCAGGGCCGGCTGCTCACCTGCGAGCATGGCGGCCGCCGGGTGGTGCGCACCGAATATGACGGCGCGATCACGGTGCTGATGGACTCCTTCAACGGCAAGCGGTTGAACTCGCCGAACGACATCGTCGTGAAGTCAGACGGCGCGATCTGGTTCACCGATCCCGTGTTCGGGCTGCTCGGCAATTACGAGGGCTACAAGGCGGAGTCGGAGATCGACCCGAACGTCTACCGGCTCGATCCGACGACCGGCAAGGCGACCATCGTCGCCGAGGGCGTGCTCGGCCCGAACGGGCTGTGCTTCTCGCCGGACGAGAAGATTCTCTACGTCGTGGAATCGCGCGGGCAACCGAACCGCAAGATCCTCGCCTATGACGTGTCGCCCGACGGCACCACGATTTCCAACAAGCGCGTCTTCATCGATGCGGGGCCAGGCACGCCGGACGGCATGCGCTGCGACATCGACGGCAATCTCTGGTGCGGCTGGGGCATGGGCGATCCCGAGCTCGACGGCGTCGTGGTGTTTGCGCCCGACGGCGTCATGATCGGCCGCATCGCCCTGCCCGAACGCTGCGCCAACCTCTGCTTCGGCGGGCTGAAGCGCAACCGCCTGTTCATGGCGGCGAGCCAGTCGATCTACGCGCTGTATGTGAACACACAGGGCGCGCTGGGGGGATAGCTGTTCCCGTCCTCGCGAGAATCGTAGGGTGGGTTAGCGAAGGCGTAACCCACCTCGTCTGTAGACGCGGCCACGAAAGCGGTGGGTTACGCTTCGCTAACCCACCCTTGTATTAGCGCGATCGCTTATGATGGTGCCGTTCCGTGAGGAATGGCCCAGCCCGGGTGACGGCCCGAGCTGGGTCGCCGTTC